>NZ_NKFJ01000004.1:0-1993215 GCF_002223095.1 Burkholderia sp. AU33803 | reverse complement strand
TCCCATCCCGAACAGGACCGTGAAACGACTCTACGCCGATGATAGTGCGGATTCCCGTGTGAAAGTAGGTAATCGTCAGGCTCCCTAAGCCAAGAACCCCCGCCCGAAAGGCGGGGGTTTTTGCATTGGCGCGGCAGAAATGCGCGACGCACCTGGTATCGAGCACACCTCCTGGATGACAGAAGGGCACACCATCCTCCACATACCAACGGCACGCACGCCAGATCAATCAGCCGCCATCCTGCCGTCAATCCTTACCCCGGAACGAAACTACGCGATTTGATACGATCGACGTGTCGTCGGAGATCGCACACGTTGACGTTCATGTTCGAAATAAGGGCTTGATGGAGAGGGCGGAATGAATATCGGCGACGCGTCGCGCGAATCCGGAGTCAGCGCAAAGATGATCCGGTACTACGAACAGGTCGGCCTGCTTGCGCCAAGCAAGCGAACTGATGCCGGCTACCGGATCTACGGCGCAGACGAGATCCATATCCTGCGCTTCATCCGTCAGGCGCGACGCCTTGGCTTTCTCGTCGAGGACATCCGCAAGCTGCTGATGCTCTGGCAAGACCGTTCCCGCGCGAGCGCCGAAGTAAAGTCGATTGCCCTCGAGCATGTGGCCGAACTCGACAAGCGCATCGCCGAGCTGAGCGACATGCGCGATACACTGGCCGATCTTGCCGCGCACTGTCACGGTGACGGGCGGCCCGAATGCCCGATTTTGGCGCGTTTGTCCGACCCCGTCGGTGAACCAAATTAGTGCAATCGCTCGACGTCCAAATCACGCCTTGACTCGATTTTCATAAAAATCAACGGGTTATGTGATGTCGGTAGCCAGCCATTCCGATTGGGAATGGTTTCCATGCAAGTATTTCACTAGCATCTTGGTGCGGCATCGCTATAATTCGGGATAACCCTATACGGGAAATCCCTGAACACCGATTCACTAGGGGTCCCCCTTCCTTGGAGAATGTCATGATCGCCTACATCGTCGAAAAGCTGAGCAACTGGTTCGAATCCGCAGAACGTGAACGCCGTGAGGCCTACCTTGCCACGTCGTCGGACATCGTCCAGCTCGAGAGCCGCATCCGCTCGCTCGAAACCAACGGCTACTCGCTGTAATCGGAGTCACCGTCAGGTGCCATGTGGCACCAAGCGATAAGCAAGCCCCGTATTTGACGGGGCTTTGTTTTTTTGTGCGCCGGATCTGGCGCAATCGTCAGTGCAGCGCTATGGTATGCACCTGCTTTTCATCCTGAAGGACACGATCATGCGTTTGCGTCTCGATGTGCGTCGAAGTGCCCGCGCGCGTCTCGTTCTGGGCGCGGCGGTGCTGGTCCACGGGCTCGCGGCTGTTGCCGCGACGTCGTCCAAGCCGCTGATTCTCGATACGCAACGCGGTATCCAGGACGGCAAGGGCGGGTTGGTGCTGCAAACGGCACCGTTGTCTTCCGAGCCGATCGTCGAGCCGGCAGGGATGCGGGCTCCGGCCGGGCAGGCGCCGAACACGTCGGTTCCGCTGTTCGTCGCGCCGTATATCAATGTCCCCGCGTGGGGTGGGCAGCCGGCCAACCAGCCGAGGCTCGCGCCGAGACCTCAGCCGTAACGGCCGGTTGCCCGATCAGTTTCCGCGGTGCTCGATCTGGCAGCGGGCGCCGCTATCCTGTCCGAGCATCTCGACCAGGTAGGGCAGTGCCTCGTTCATGCTCTGGGCGAGCGTATACGGCGGATTCAGAATGAACATCCCGCTGCCGTAGAGACCCAGCCCGTCAGTCGGCGGATTCGATACCGTCAGTGTCAGGTGCAGCCAGTTGTTCGGTTGCAGGCGCTTCAGCTGCTCGGGGAAACGCTGCGATTCCGTCCGGGTCACCTGCGGGTACCAGACTGCATAGCAGCCCGTCGCGAAACGCTTCAGACACTCCGTCACGCATGCCACCGTGCGCGCGTAATCCTTCTTGTCCTCGTAGGACGGGTCGATCAGCACGAGTGCGCGTCGCGGCGGCGGCGGCAGCAACGCCTTGATGCCTTCGAAGCCGTCGCCGGCGAAAATCATCGCGCGTCGGCCCGCATCGCGGAAATTGTGGCGCAGCACGTCGATTTCTGTCGTGTGCATTTCGAACAGGCGCATGCGGTCCTGCTCGCGCATCGATCGCCATGCGATGTACGGGGAACCCGGGTAGAAGCGCAGTTCGCCGTCGTCGTTCAGCGCGCGTACTTCATCCACATAGTCGCCCAGCACCTCCGGCAGGTTCTTTTCGTTCCACAGCCGGCCGATGCCGGTGTCGAATTCCGACGTCTTCGCCGCGTAGCCGTCGCGCAGCGAGTACACCCCGGCGCCTGCATGCGTGTCGATGTACCAGTAAGACTTGTCCTTCTTGTTCAGGTAGCGCAGCAGCTGGACGACGACGGCGTGCTTGAGCACGTCCGCGTGGTTGCCTGCGTGAAAACCGTGACGATAACTGAGCATGGCGGGCTGCCTGAAACGAAAGGTGAATCGGTGAAAGCGATCGATCGTGCGCGGCCGTCAGGCCGGGCGCCGATGCGGGCCGCTATTGTACGCGAGTGGCCGCGCATCGCCTTACTCGTACGCATCGCCGACCACCTCCTCGATGCGTTGTTTCACATCCGGCGTCAGCTTCGCGGCAACGTCGAGCGCGCGCATGTTGTCACTGATCTGCTCGACCCGCGACGCGCCTGTGATGACCGAACTCACGCGCGGATTGGCGAGTACCCACGCGATCGCGAGTTGGGCAGTGCTGCAGCCGAGCTCGGCTGCAATTGTGCCGAGCCGTTCGACGATGTCGTTGGCGGCCGGATTGGTCAGGCGGTCGCGCATCCAGTCGTAACCCTGTAACTGTGCGCGGCTGCCGGGCGGCACGCCGTTACGGTACTTGCCGGTGAGCAGGCCCGATGCCAGCGGGCTCCAGGTCGTGAGGCCGAGACCGTAGTCTTCGTAGAGCCGCGCATATTCCTGTTCGACCCGCGTGCGGTGGAACAGGTTGTACTGCGGCTGCTCGACGACCGGCTTGTGCAGGTGATGCCGCTCGGCGATCTCGCATGCAGCACGGATCTCGTCGGCACTCCATTCCGACGTGCCCCAGTACAGCGCCTTGCCGCGCACGATCATGTCGCTCATCGCCCAGACGGTTTCCTCGATCGGCGTGTTCGGGTCGGGGCGATGGCAATAGACGAGGTCGACATAGTCGAGTTGCAGCCGGCGCAGCGAGCCGTCGATGGCGTTCAGCAGGTATTTCCGGTTCAGCGTGTGATACTGGTTCGGCGCTTCGGCGAGCCCCCAGAAGAATTTCGTGGACACGATGTAGCTGATGCGCGGCCAGTCGAGCGTCTTGAGCGCGTGGCCCATGATTTCCTCGGACTTGCCGCCGGCGTAGACCTCGGCGTTGTCGAAGAAATTGACGCCAGCGTCGCGCGCCGCAGCCAGGCATTCACGCGCGACCCGCTGGTCGACCTGGTTGCCGTACGTCACCCACGAACCGAGCGAAAGCTCGCTGATCTGCAGGCCGGAGCGGCCTAGCCGTCGATAGTGCATGCGGAACCTCCTGCGTGATGGAACCGACCTTAAGCTTAGACGTTCTGCGCGCGAACGGCGGGGCCGATCGTGCACAATGACGGCTGGCCCGCCAGCACGATCGCGCGACGGTAGCGGATGCGGCGGGCGCGTGTTTTATCGATCCGACAACGGGAGGAGACGGACATGGCAGCAGATCTGAGCGGCAAGACCGCAGTCGTCACGGGCGCCGCGAGCGGCATCGGCAAGGAAATCGCACTCGAGCTCGCGAAGGCGGGGGCGGCCGTCGCGATCGCCGACCTGAACCAGGACGGCGCGAACGCGGTCGCCGACGAGATCGTCAAGGCGGGCGGCAAGGCAATCGGCGTCGCGATGGACGTGACGAACGAGGAAGCCGTGAACAGCGGGATCGACAAGGTGGCCGAAACGTTCGGCTCGGTCGACATCCTCGTGTCGAACGCGGGCATCCAGATCGTCAACCCGATCGAGAACTATTCGTTCGCCGACTGGAAGAAGATGCAGGCGATCCACGTCGACGGCGCGTTCCTGACGACCAAAGCCGCGCTGAAGCACATGTACAAGGACGATCGCGGCGGTGTCGTGATCTACATGGGTTCGGTGCACTCGCACGAAGCGTCGCCGCTGAAGTCGGCGTACGTGACGGCCAAGCACGGCCTGCTCGGCCTGGCCCGCGTGCTGGCGAAGGAAGGCGCGAAGCACAACGTGCGTTCGCACGTCGTGTGTCCGGGCTTCGTGCGCACGCCGCTGGTCGACAAGCAGATTCCGGAGCAGGCGAAGGAGCTCGGGATCAGCGAAGAGGAAGTGGTGAAGAAGGTGATGCTCGGCAATACGGTCGACGGCGTGTTCACGACCGTTCAGGACGTCGCGCAGACGGTGCTGTTCCTGTCGGCCTTCCCGAGCGCCGCGCTCACGGGCCAGTCGATCGTCGTCAGCCACGGCTGGTTCATGCAGTGATGCGGGGGCGGGCAGGGTCGCTGCCCGCCGGTCAAAGGCATAAAAAAACGCGCTCCACGGAGCGCGTTTTTCATTTTGGCAGGGCGGGGCCGATGACGGCTGCCGCCTGCTCAAGCCGTGTTACTTCAGGACCGCTGCGACCGCATTGGCGACCGCGTCGAGGTTGCGCGTATTCAGTGCGGCGACGCAGATCCGGCCCGTGCCGACTGCGTAGATGCCGAACTCGTCGCGCAGGCGATCGACTTGCGCCGAGGTCAGGCCCGAATACGAGAACATCCCGCGCTGCTCGTTGATGAAGCTGAAATCGCGATCGACGCCGCTTGCCTTCAGGCGCTCGACGAGACCATTGCGCATTGCGCGGATGCGATCGCGCATTTCACCGAGTTCCTGTACCCACGAAGCGTGCAGTTCCGGCGATGCGAGCACCGCTGCGACCACGGCGCCGCCATGGGTCGGCGGGTTCGAGTAGTTCGTGCGGATCACGCGCTTCAGTTGCGACAGCACGCGCGTCGCTTCTTCCTTGCTCGACGTGATGATCGACAGTGCGCCGACGCGCTCGCCGTACAGCGAGAACGACTTCGAGAACGACGACGACACGAATGCGTTCAGGTCAGCCGCGGCAAACAGGCGCACGGCAGCGGCATCGGCCTCGATGCTTTCGCCGAAACCCTGGTAGGCCATGTCGAGGAACGGCACGAGGTTGCGTGCCTTCACGACGTCGACGACCTGTTGCCATTGCGCTTCGGTCAGGTCCACGCCGGTCGGGTTATGGCAGCACGCGTGCAGCACGACGACCGTACCTGCTGCGTAGCCGTTCAGTGCCGACAGCATGCCTTCGAAGTTCACACCGTTGGTGGCAGCGTCGTAATACGGGTACGCAACGACTTCGAAGCCGGCTGCTTCGAACAGCGCGCGGTGGTTTTCCCAGCTCGGATCGCTGATCGCGACCTTCGCGTTCGGGTTCACGGTGCGCAGGAAATCGGCGCCGATCTTCAGTGCGCCGGTGCCGCCCAGTGCCTGGGCCGTGACCACGCGACCGGCCGCGATCAGCGGCGAGTCGTTGCCGAGCAACAGCTTCTGCACGGCCGCATCGTAGGCGGCGATGCCGTCGATCGGCAGGTAGCCGCGCGGCAGGCCGGCCTCGACACGCACCTTCTCTGCTTCACGAACCGCGCGCAGCAGCGGAATCTTGCCTTCTTCGTTCGTATACACACCGACGCCGAGGTTGACCTTGGTCGGACGCGCATCGGCGTTGAAGGCTTCGTTCAGGCCCAGGATCGGGTCGCGGGGAGCAAGCTGGACAGCAGAGAAGAGCGACATGATGATTCGGCAGTAGTGAAAAGAGGGTCAGGCTTTCAACGGGCGGGGCGGGCGCGGTGGATGGACCGCGCGCAGGCAGGCACGACGCCGGAAAGCGCAGCAGCCTGACATTGTAGCGAATTCACGCAGGCGGAGGCGGCGTTTCGGCGGCGAAATTCGGCCGGAGATCGCGATTTCGGACGGCCGTCGCGCGTCAGGAGTCGACAGCAGTTCGCGAGGCCGCGAAGCGCTAGAATGCTTTCTTTGCCCTCGCTCCGGCCGCATTCCATGTCCGAACATAAAGCCGAAACCGGCGACGCGCTCGACGAATCGAAATTCGTGACCTTCGAAGGGTCGCCGTTCCAGCTGTATCAGCCGTATCCGCCCGCAGGCGACCAGCCGACTGCGATCCAGACGCTCGTCGAAGGGGTCGAGGACGGTCTCTCGTTCCAGACGCTGCTCGGCGTGACAGGCTCGGGCAAGACCTTCACGATGGCGAACACGATCGCGCGGCTCGGTCGCCCGGCGATCGTGTTCGCGCCGAACAAGACGCTCGCCGCGCAGCTCTACTCGGAATTTCGCGAGTTTTTCCCGCGGAACGCGGTCGAGTACTTCGTCTCGTACTACGACTATTACCAGCCTGAAGCGTACGTGCCGCAGCGCGACCTGTTCATCGAGAAGGACTCGTCGATCAACGAGCACATCGAGCAGATGCGGCTGTCGGCGACGAAGAGCCTGATGGAGCGCCGCGACGTGGTGATCGTCGCGACGGTGTCGGCGATCTACGGTATCGGCAACCCGTCCGAATACCACCAGATGATCCTGACGCTGCGCGCCGGCGACAAGCTCGGCCAGCGCGACGTGATCGCGCGGCTGATCGCGATGCAATACACACGCAACGAGCAGGATTTCCAGCGCGGCACGTTCCGCGTGCGCGGCGACACGATCGACATCTTCCCGGCCGAACACGCGGAACTGGCCGTGCGCGTCGAACTGTTCGACGACGAGGTGGAGACGCTGCAACTGTTCGACCCGCTGACGGGGCGCGTGCGGCAGAAGATCCCGCGCTTCACCGTGTATCCGTCGTCGCACTACGTGACGCCGCGCGACACCGTGATGCGCGCGGTCGAGACGATCAAGGACGAACTGCGCGAGCGGCTCGAGTTCTTTCACCGAGACGGCAAGCTCGTCGAGGCGCAGCGCCTCGAGCAGCGCACGCGCTTCGATCTCGAGATGCTGCAGGAGCTCGGCTTCTGCAAGGGCATCGAGAACTACTCGCGACATTTCTCGGGCGCGGCGCCCGGCGATCCCCCGCCGACCCTCGTCGACTACCTGCCGCCCGATGCACTGATGCTGCTCGACGAGTCGCACGTGCTGATCGGCCAGCTGAACGGCATGTACAACGGCGACCGCGCACGCAAGGAAAACCTCGTCAACTACGGGTTCCGGCTGCCGTCGGCGCTGGACAACCGGCCGCTGAAGTTCCCCGAGTTCGAACGCAAGATGCGCCAGGTCGTGTTCGTGTCGGCCACGCCGGCCGACTACGAGAAGCGCGTGACCGGGCAGATCGCCGAACAGGTCGTGCGGCCGACGGGCCTCGTCGATCCGGAAATCGAAGTGCGGCCGGCGAGCTCGCAGGTCGACGACGTGCTGGCCGAGATCAACGCGCGGGTGAAGGCCGAGGAGCGCGTGCTGATCACCGTGCTGACCAAGCGCATGGCCGAGCAGCTCACCGAGTTTCTCGCCGATCACGGGGTCAAGGTGCGTTACCTGCACAGCGACATCGACACGGTCGAGCGCGTCGAGATCATCCGCGACCTGCGGCTCGGCACGTTCGACGTGCTGGTCGGGATCAACCTGCTGCGGGAAGGGCTCGACATTCCCGAGGTGTCGCTCGTCGCGATCCTCGACGCGGACAAGGAAGGCTTCCTGCGCGCGGAGCGCTCGCTGATCCAGACGATCGGCCGCGCGGCGCGGAACGTGAACGGCAAGGCGATCCTCTACGCGGACAACATGACCGAGTCGATGAAGCGCGCGATCGGCGAGACCGAGCGGCGCCGGGCGAAGCAGATCGCCCACAACGAAAAGATGGGCATCACGCCGCGCGGTGTCGTGAAGCGCATCAAGGACATCATCGACGGCGTCTACAACGCGGACGAGGCACGCGCCGAGCTGAAGGAAGCGCAGCAGCGCGCGAAATTCGAGGACATGTCGGAAAAGCAGCTTGCCAAGGAAATCAAGCGCCTCGAAAAGCAGATGGCCGACTACGCGAAGAATCTCGAGTTCGAGAAGGCCGCCGCGACCCGCGACCAGCTTGCGCTGCTGCGTGAGCGCGTGTTCGGCGCGAACGTCGGCGATCACGTCAACGGCGGCCGGTAAATCTTTCCAAGCGTCACCGAAACCCTGCGGTAACGAACCTGTAAGCCTTGTCGGATCAGGGGTTTACACGGCTCTTCGTTTGTTCCGAAACAGGTTCGGTGCTAAACTTCGTGATTATTGAGAATTGTTCGCATTAACGTTCTTCGTCGCGTTAGTGTTTTCAGTGGGCCGGCCGGTGGTCGGTCCGCATGGTTCCAGATCAAATAACAAGGAGTGTCCATGTTGGGTTCTTCATTCATCCGCACGACGGTGGCGGTAGCGGCGGCGCTTGCCGCGATGTCGGCTTCGGCTGCCGAATATCCGATCGGCAAGCAGCAGATCCAGGGCGGCATGGAAATCGGCGCGGTGTACCTGCAGCCGATCACGATGGACCCGGAAGGGATGATGCGCAAGGCGTCGGATTCCGACATCCACCTCGAGGCCGACATCCATGCGGTCAAGAACAACCCGACGGGTTTCGCGGAAGGCGACTGGATGCCGTACCTGCAGGTCACGTACAAGCTGACGAAGCAGGGCGACACGAAGTGGAAGGCTGAAGGCGACCTGATGGGCATGGTCGCGAGCGACGGCCCGCACTACGGCGACAACGTGAAGCTGAACGGCCCGGGCAAGTACCACCTGACGATGGTCGTCAAGCCGCCGATGCAGACGGGCCACATGGCGTTCGGCCGTCACATCGACAAGGAAACGGGCGTGGGCGCATGGTTCAAGCCTATTACCCTCGAGTACGACTTCCCGTTCGCCGGTATCGGCAAGAAGGGCGGTTACTGATCGGTGGCATCACGAACGGCGCGCTTCGGCGCGCCGTCGGCGTAGAGAACCCAGAATGAAAATTCCCCAGAAAATCGTTGCCGCAGCCGCTGCGCTGTGGCTTGCCGGCGCAGCGTATGCTGCCGATCTGCCGACGTTCAAGCTCGAGATGGCGGACGGCAAGCTGAATCCCGCCCGCATCGAAGTGCCGGCCGGCCAGCGTTTCAAGATCGAGATCAAGAACACCGGCAAGGGCGCCGCCGAATTCGAGAGCGTGCAACTGCGCAAGGAGAAGGTACTTGCGCCGGGCGCCGATTCGTTCGTGGTCGTCGCACCGTTGTCACCGGGTGAATACAAGTTTTTCGACGATTTCCACCAGCAGGCGCAGGGCGTGATCGTCGCGAAGTAATGCGTTTTATCTGCGCGCGGGCGCGCCTGCCCGGTGTACCGCGCGTCAGGAGGTATCGATGGGTCAGATCTTGTTCATCGTCTGGCGGGAGAGCGTCGAAGCGCTGCTCGTCGTCGGCATTCTCTATGCATGGCTGAAAAACGGCGACGACGACGCGCGCCGCGGCCTGCCTTTTCTCTGGACCGGCGTCGGTGTCGGCTTGCTGATGGCCGTCGGCCTGGGTGCCGCACTGGTCGGTTTCACCGAAGTGCTGTCGGGCGACGCGCAGGACTATTTCCAGACCGCCATGGTGCTGATCGCATGCGTGCTGATCGTGCAGATGGTGCTGTGGATGCGCCGGCACGGCCGCACGCTGAAGCGCGACATGGAGCAATCGCTGCAGCAGAGCACGCGCGATTCGAACTGGTGGGGTGTCGCGGTGCTGGTCGCGCTCGCGATCGCGCGCGAAGGCAGCGAGACGGTGATCTTCCTGTACGGTCTCGGTTTCGGCCAGTCGGGGCACGTCGACGGCAGCCAGATGCTCGCGGTCGTGATCGGCCTCGGCCTCGCGTTCCTCACGTTCTATCTGCTGCAACTCGGCGGCAAGTACTTCTCGTGGCGGCATTTCTTCCGCGTCACGGAAGTGATGCTGCTGTTCCTCGGCGCAGGTTTGTTCCAGACGGGCGTCGACAAGCTGATCGACAAGGAAATCCTGCCGCTCGGCATTTCGCAGGTGTGGGACACGTCCGCGATCCTCGATGATTCGGGCACGTTCGGCTCGCTCGTCGCCACGCTGACCGGCTATCGTGCCCACCCGGCGCTGACCAACCTGGTCGCGTATGCGGTGTACTGGGCGGTGGTCTGGCTGCTGATGAAGCGCGCAAGCCGTCGTCCGGCGGTCGCGGCAGGTCGCGCGGCATGAGCGTGGTCGCCGCAGCCAAGCAGGGCTGGCTCGCGCAGGCCGGCCAATGGATGCAGCGCCACGGTGCGCTGATCCGCGGCATCCAGTGGGCCGTCGTCGCCGTCTATGCGTTCCTGATCATCGTGCCGGCGGTGTTGCCGCTGCCGGACGACACCGCACACCTGTGGAACAACCTCACGCTGATCGCGCAATTCACGTTCTGGGGCATCTGGTGGCCGTTCGTGCTGCTGTCGATGGTGATGCTCGGCCGTGTCTGGTGCGGCGTGCTGTGTCCCGAAGGTGCGCTCACCGAATTCGCGAGCAAGTTCGGCCGTGGCGGCCCGATTCCGCGCTGGATGCGGTGGGGCGGCTGGCCGTTCGTCGCGTTCGGACTCACGACGATCTACGGGCAGATGGTGAGCGTGTACCAGTACCCGCTCGCGGTGCTGTTCGTGCTCGGCGGCTCGACCGTCGGTGCGATCGTGATCGGCGTGCTGTACGGCCGCGAAAAGCGCGTGTGGTGCAAGTACCTGTGCCCGGTCAACGGCGTGTTCGGGCTGCTCGCGCGGCTCGCGCCGATGCGCTACAAGGTCGACGAGGATGCATGGCGCCGGTCGTACAAGAACGGCGAGCATGGGCATCGCGTGATCCCGATCAACTGCGCGCCGCTCGTGCCGTTGCGCAACATGAAGGGCGCGGCGGACTGCCACATGTGCGGCCGCTGCAGCGGGCACCGGGATGCGATCTCGCTGTCGTTGCGCTCGCCGTCCGACGAGGTCGTGAACCTCGGCGCGCAGCAGGCGAACCCGTGGGACACCGCGCTGATCCTGTACGGCCTGCTCGGCGTCGCGATCGGTGCGTTCCACTGGACCGTCAGCCCGTGGTTCGTGCAGATCAAGCAATGGCTCGCCGGCTGGCTGATCGACCATGACATCACGTGGCCGCTCGAGACCAATGCGCCGTGGTTCCTGCTCACGCACTATCCGGATCGCAACGACGTGTTCTCGTGGCTCGACGGCGGGCTGGTCATCAGCTATATCGTCGGCACGGGGCTCGTGTACGGTACTGCGCTGCTGGTGTTGCTGGCCGGCGCGACGCTGATGCTCGGCCGCTTCGATCGCGTGCGGCTGCATCATCTTGCGCAGGCGTTGATTCCGATTGCAGGCGCGGGTGTGTTCCTTGGCCTGTCGGCCACGACCCTGTCGTTGCTGCGTGCCGAGCATGTACCGCTCGGCTGGGCGGCCGATGTGCGCATCGCGATCCTGGTCGGCGCCAACGCATGGAGTGCGTGGCTCGCGTGGAAAGTGACGGGCCGCTATGCGGGCTGGCCGCGCCGGCTTGCGGCATTCGTGTGGTTCGCCGTCGCGCTTGCCGTCATCGACAGTGCATGGTGGTTGATGTTCTGGGGTTTCTGAAGCGGATCGCGCGCCGCTTCGGCGATCGCGCAGCGACGCGGTAACGAACCTGGGCGGCACGCTTCACGCGTTGGGCGCCCAAACAAAAAAGCGACACGTCGAAGGACGTGTCGCTTTTTTTTCTTCCTTGTGCGAGAACCAAAAAAAGTGGCTTGGCTTGCTGCAACGGCTGCTTGAGTGTGTTTGCACGAAGGGGTCTAGATCTCGCGTGCAAGCCGTTACGCTGGCTACTGCCCAACACCTCTCAGGGAGGTGGTCCCCACAATACGCTGTCTTACTTCGTCAGGATCAGTTTGCCGAGCCGTGTGGCGCGCAACTGATAGGTCTCTCCGTTATGCGCGATGCTGACGTGGCTTTGGCCTTGCAGCAGCGCATCGCTGCTGACGACCCGCGTGCCTGCTTCGCGGTTGCCGGCGGGTTTCGCCGGCGTGGTGACCGCTGCCGTCTTCTGACGGCTGCTGCCTGCGGTGCCGGTCGTGCGGCGCAAGGTCAGCGTGGTCGGGGTCTGGCGCAGGGTGTCGGTCATTCGCTTGATCGGTGACTGTCGATACGATGGAATGAATTCTAAATGATAACTATTCCCATTTACAAAAACTCTTTATCGATCGAAACGGCGAGCCCGATAGCTTGAGTCAAAGGGGCGGCCTGCAGGCCGCCACCGCGTTCAGTGCAGTGGATCGGGGTCCTTGCGGCCCTGCGCGTACTCGCGGATCAGGCGGACCGTGTCGATATCCGACGTGCGGTACGCTTCCTTGACGATCCCGTGCGTTTGACGCGCGTCTTCGCTGTCGTCCGTGACGACCAGTGTCGTGCGGTATTCGAAACGCAGGAACAGCTCGTGGTCGTCGCGTTCCTCGATCGTCATCGTCAGCGAGCCGCCGATCTCGCCGTCGGCGGCGAGGATGTCGTAGCGAACCTGCTGGTTCGGCGTGAACGTGACGTGGTCGCGCACGGTCGCATGACCGTAGTGCAGTTCGCGTTCGAGCGTCGTGTCCGTCCGTTCGTGGACGACACAGCTGTCGAGACCGAGCACGAACAGTTGCGGCTGTTCGGCGCGCAACACGAGACCTTCCCAGAGCTGGTCGCGGGTGAGGGTCGGCACGGCCGGATCGTCGGAATTGATCTGGATCAGATGTTCGAAGTTCAAGGGGACGGGTTCCTTCTGGTGGCGGGCGGCCACGTGGTTCAAGAAGTCATTGTGACGCAAAACGCGCGGTTTCGCGGCACCTGGGCGCCCGTCGGTGCGTCATGCTTCGATGCGCCCCATGCGACCGGTCTGGTAGTCGACGACCGCCTGCCGGATCTCTTCCTCGGTGTTCATCACGAACGGGCCGTAGCGGACGATCGGCTCGTTGAGCGGCACGCCGCCGATCAGCAGCAGGTCGAGCGGCGTGTCGCCGGCGGCGAACGTGACGGTGTCGCCGTCATCGCAGTACACGACCATGTGTCGTGCGTCGACCGCCTGCCTGGCGGGCCCGTAGCGGCCCGTTCCGTCGATCGGATAGGCGAACACACGATAGCCTGCCGGGACGGTCTGCGTGACCGTTGCGCCCGGTTGCAGCGTGAAATGCTGGTAGAGGATCGGTGTGCGTGTCTCGATCGCGGCGCGGACGCCAAACGCTTCGCCGGCGATCACGCGCACCCGTGCGCGGCCGTCAGGTGAGGTGGCGGTCGGGATGCGGTCGGCGGGGATCTCCTGGTAGCGCGGCGCGATCAGCTTGTCGCGACGCGGCAGGTTGACCCACAGCTGGAAACCGTGGGAGCGACCGCCCGCTTGCGCGAATTCCGGATCCGGCATTTCGCTGTGCACGACGCCGGCGCCCGCCGTCATCCATTGCACGTCGCCCGGGCCGAGCGTGCCGGCATGGCCGGACGAGTCGCGATGGCGGAAGCGCCCGTCGAGTGCATAGGTCACGGTCTCGAAGCCGCGATGCGGATGGTCGGGGGCGCCCTTGGCTTCGCCGGGCGCGTAGTCGACGGGGCCCATTTCGTCGAGCAGCAGGAACGGATCGAAATCCATCAGCAGCCGGGTCGGGAACGGGCGGTGAACCACGAAGCCGCCGCCTTCGGTCGTGCGAAGTGCGGGGTAGGTGCGGTCAAGCGAGCGAGCGGTCGTCATGCGGATACCCTCGAAATGATCGGAATAGCGTTATTTTTGAAACATAGCGCTATTATATTGGGCGTTTTACCGTTCGATTCGCGACGGTTCGCAATGGATTGTTCTGAAAATGGAACGATGAGATGAATATCGATGCACATAACCTGAACGACCTCATGTACTTTTCGCAGGTCGTCGAACATGGCGGTTTCTCGGCCGCGGAGCGCGTGCTGGGCATCTCGAAATCGCGCCTGTCGCGGCGCCTGACCGAACTCGAGGCGGCGCTCGGCGTGCGCCTGCTGCAGCGCTCCACCCGCAAGCTCGCGCTGACCGAGGCGGGGGAGCTGTTCTACCAGCATTGCCAGGCGATGCTGGCCGAAGCGCAGGCGGCGATGAACGCGGTGCAGCAGTTGCGCTCATCGCCGCGCGGATCGGTGCGCGTCAGCGTGCCCGTGACGCTGTCGCAGACGATGCTGTCGCGCATCCTGCCCGAATTCCTGCGTCGGTATCCCGAGGTGAAGGTGCACGTCCGCGTGACGAATCGCGTGATCGACCTGTTCGAGGATTCGATCGACGTCGCGCTGCGCGTGCGCTCGGAGCCGCCGCAGAACGCGAACATCGTCGTGCGGCCATTGTGGCGCACCGAGCAGATGCTGGTCGGCGCGCCGAGCCTGCTGAGCCAGAATGCGCCGCCGCTGGTACCGGACGACCTGAGCGGCTTCGAGACACTCGATACGCCGAGCGTCGACGGGCGGCACGTGTTCAACCTGATCGCGCCGGACGGAACGCGTCACGTGCACGAGCACGACCCGCGGCTCGTGACGGCCGACCTGATGACGATCCGTGAAGCCGTGCTCGATGGCCTCGGCATCGCGGCATTGCCGGAGATGATGTACGGCAACGCGCTGCGCGCGGGGCAATTGTCGCCGGTGATGCCGGGCTGGACGCTGCCGGTGCCGCAACTGTACGCGGTGTTCGTGTCGCGGCAGGGGATGCCGCCCGCGGTGCGTGCGTTCGTCGACTATCTGGTCGAGAAGCTCGATCACGGCGCCTACCAGGATCCGGGGTGCCCGGAACGCGCGAAGAAGGAAGCGGCGGCCGATGTTTCGGCGACCTGAACACGACGCGCACGGCGACGCAAATTTGTTTTGTCATTGAAGCGTCGCCTGCAATCGCAAGTTTCAATCGCGGGAACCTTGAATGCGCGTGCGCGCGGGCCTATATTGAAATCCCATTTCGTGAAGGAAGTTCTGAGCGAAATCAGGTGGCCGCATATATTGTGAGCCAGATAGGGCAGAACGCGCAGTCCGTGCAGACCACGGCAGAGTCGCATTTGCGTTGCTCGAGGCGCAACCGATACCGCCAAAGAGCCCGCCGCCCGAAGGCGCCCGCGTGCGCATGAAAAAAGGCCTTCATCTGGCGATGAAGGCCTTTTACTTTGTGCGCGGCCGGCGAGGCGTGGCCGGCGATGCGTTACCGCAAGACGTGCGTGCGTTACTTCGCTTTCGCGCCCGGCTCCGTCACGAAGCCGAGCTTCGTCAAGCCGCCTGCCTGCGCATCCGACATCACTTCCGCGACGTGTTCGTACGCGACCTTGCGATCCGCACGAAGGTGCAACTCCGGTTGCGGCGTGCGTTTTGCCGCTTCCGCGATGCGTTCCTGCAATTGTGCGCGCGTGACCGTGTGGTCGTCCCACAGGATCGTGCCGTCACCCTGGATCGCGACGTCGACCGTCTGCGGCTTTTCGTCGACGGGCTGGCTGCTGGCGTGCGGCAGGTCGATCTTCACCGCATGCTGCATCGCCGGGATCGTCACGAGGAAAATGATCAGGAGTACGAGCATGACGTCGACGAGCGGCGTCATGTTGATCTCGCTCATCACTGCATCGTCGTCATCGTCGCTGAAACCGGTGTTCATTGCCATGGTTCACCCCGCCTCAGCTGGCGCGCGTCGCGAGACGCAGGCCGTCGCGCGTCGACGACGAGGCGAGGCTCGCGCCCGTCACGAAGTACGCATGCAGACCGTGCGCGAAGCGGCGCAGCTTGCTGACGACACCCTTGTTCGCGCGGGTCAGCGCGTTGTAGCCGAGCACCGCCGGAATCGCGACGAACAGGCCGAAGGCCGTCATGATCAGCGATTCGCCGACCGGGCCCGCGACCTGGTCGATCGACGTCTGGCCGGATGCGCCGATCGCGAGCAGTGCGTGGTAGATCCCCCAGACCGTACCGAACAGGCCGACGAACGGCGCCGTGCTGCCGATCGACGCGAGGATCGCGAGACCGCTCTGCATGCGCGAGATGCCTTCGTCCATCGTGTCCTTCAGGCAGCGCGTGACCCAGTCCGACACGTCCATGCGGTCGTGCAGGTGCGGTTGCGTCTGGTGGTGGTGATCGGCGGCTTCCTTGCCCGACAGTGCGAGCGCGAGGAACGGGTTGTCGTTCGGCGTCGATGCGGCGAGGCCGAGCTTCTTGATGCCGTCGTCGAAGTTGTCCGAATGCCAGAATGCCTGTTCGGCGTTCTTCGTCAGGCGGTTCAGGCGGATCACGTTCCAGCCCTTGATGACGATCACGATCCACGACAGGATCGACATCACGAGCAGCGTGATCGCGATGGCGCGCGTGACGAAATCACCTTGCGCCCAGACGTGCGCGATACCGTAGCTTTGCATTTTCTTGTTTCCTTTGAATCTACCGAATATGACGGGTTAATCGTCAAGCGTGAAGTTGAAGGGCAGCGTATGGGCGGCGCGGATCGCCTGGCCGTTCTCGATATACGGCGGGCACGTGCTGGCGCGCGTCGCCTCGAGCGCGGCTTCGTCGAGGCGCGGGTAGCCGCTGCTCTTCTGCAGCTGGACGCTTTCGATCTTGCCCGTCACGCCGATGATGAAGTGAACATAGGCCGTGCCCGTTTCGCCGCGACGGCGCGACATCGACGGATAGGTCGGCTTGACGAAATTGCAGGTGAGTGCCGACACGTTCTTCGGTGCGCTGACCTGCATCGTCTCGCGCGCGGGGCCGGGTGCTGCAGCCGGGGCAGCAGGCGCCGGCGCGGCGGGAGCCGGTGTCGGATCGGCCACTGCCGGCGCGGGCGTGGGCGACGGTGCCTGCGAGACGGGCTGAGGCGTCGGGACCGCCTTCTGCACCGGCTTCGGCTCGACCTTCGGCTTCACGCGCGGCGTGGGCTTGGGCGGCGTAGGCTGCTGCGCGGCCGACTGGACCGCGACCGGCTGGGCAGGAGGGGCAGGCGGAATGAGCTGCGCGGTGATCGACTGAACCTCGATCTCCTTCGGCGGCGGCGGCGCGTTGCGATGGAGCCAGGCGGCCGTCAGCATGATCGCATGTGCGGCAAGCACACCGACCGCGACGACGATCACTCGGGGATTCATACGTGGTGCAGCCGGCACGGCGCCGGCAGGAGCGAGATGCGAAGCCTGCATGTTAGCTTGAAAGAACGATGTCGCACCCGGGGCGCGGCGGGTGAATCGGCATCACTTGCGGAAGATCAGCAGCGAGATGCAAACGGTGGTCACAAATCCGATCAGCAATTCCATGACAGGCTCCTTGGCAGGTAAGCCGCTGGCTCGCGCAGACGGTGGCTTGCTGACGGTCAAAACAAAAAATGCGGCCTGGGCCGCATGCGCACACTCGGCGCCGGTCAGGCGGCCTTGCGTTCGTAGAACGTGACCGGGATCGGGTGAGCATGATGCTCGACACCGCACCGGCTCGCGCAGACGCCTTGTTCGGCCATGAGGTCGCGTACGGACTCCTCGCACTTGCCGCAGCACGTGGCCACGCCAAGCTCGAACTGGAGTTCATCGAAAGAGTTCACGCCCTCTGCGAGGGACGCGCGAATCTTGCGATCGGAAACGGACTTGCACACGCAGACGATCATGATGAGTTGCGATAGCTAACGGTAATGCGAATTATTATCATTAAATTTGTGGACGTTGACAAGCCTGGGGCAGGCTTTTTTTAAGGGCATCGGACCCTTGAAACGTCGGAAGGGGGGAGCGGCACGCGGAAGAGGGCGTGCCGGCCGGTATCAGGCGGTCGCGCAGGCGCGCGCGTTCGGCGAGGAAATGGTGACGGATTCGACCGGTGCGGCGAGGCCGAGCAGCGTCGAGGCCAGCACCTGCAACTGGCGGCCGTCGCTGGTCGAGCAGAAGCGGGGCGCTGCCGCGCGCGTGCCGGCCGGTGCGCGCAGGTTGCGTTCGTCGAGCACCCGCACGAGCTGGCGCGCGATCGCGTCGCTGGTGTCGACGAGCGTCAGGCGGTCGCCCACAAGGTCACGAATCGTTTCGGTGAAGAACGGGTAATGCGTGCAGCCGAGTACCAGCGTATCGGCGCCGTCGTCGAGCATCGGTTGCAGGTAGCTGTCGAGTAATGCGCGCAACGCGGGCGAATTCGTATCGCCGCGCTCGATGGCTTCGACGAGCCCGTGGCCGGGCTGGCAGATGAAGCGACGGCCGGCGCCGTAGCGGTCGAGCAGCGCCTGGAAGCGCGGGCTGTTCAGCGTCGACTGCGTGGCGAGGACACCCGCGACGCCGCTCGCGGACACGGCGGCGGCCGGCTTGATGCCCGGCTCGACGCCGACGAGCGGCATCGACAGATGTTCGCGGACCGTGGCGATCGCACGTGCGGTCGCCGTGTTGCACGCAATGACGAGCGCTTTCGCCCCTTCGCGTGCCAGCCACTCGCCGATTGCCAGCGTGCGTTCCGTAATGAACGCCTCGTCGCGCGGACCATACGGCGCATGGTGCGAATCGGCGACGTAGATGAACGATTCGTCGGGCAGCTGCGCGCGCACGGCGCGCAGCACCGACAGGCCGCCCAGCCCTGAATCGAAGATGCCGATGGGGGCGACGGTCGTGGCCGTCGCAGGAATAACGGAAGGTGTCGACATGAACGGGCTGGGGGCGGTAACGGGAAGCGTGGAGCGAGTTTACTCCGGCGACCCCATCATCGTTTGCTGGTAGTTCTGCAGGCCGACCTTGCCGATCAGGTCGATCTGCGTTTCCAGCCAGTCGATGTGCTCTTCGGTGTCGTCGAGGATCTTTTCGAAGATCTCGCGCGACACGTAGTCACGCACCGATTCGCAGTAGGCGATCGCTTCCTTGCAGGTGGACTGCGAGATCTGTTCGAGCTTCAGGTCGCACTTCAGGATCTCTTCGGTTTCCTCGCCGACGAGCAGCTTGTGCAGATCCTGCAGGTTCGGCAGGCCGTCGAGCATGAAGACGCGCTCGATCAGCCAGTCGGCGTGCTTCATTTCGCCGATCGACTCGTCGTACTCGTGCTTGCCGAGCTTCTCGAGGCCCCAGTGCTTGTACATGCGCGCATGCAGGAAGTACTGGTTGATCGCCGTGAGTTCATTCTTCAACTGGGCGTTCAGATATTCGATGACTTTCTTGTCGCCTTGCATGGCTTGTTCCTTGTTCAGTGGGGCTTCAGAAACCGAACGATAATCGCTCGAACGAGAAAAGCCAAGCCTCGAAGCCTTGCCGGGCCTGCCTTTTGCGTGTAATGAGAATCAGCCTCGAATATCCGGCCACGCACAATAATGAGAATGAGAAGTAAAAAGGCCGGACTCGCGTCCGGCCTTTCGTTCGATCGCGCTTAAGCGGTTGCGACCGGGATCTTGCCGATCTTCGCTTGCCACTCCTTCGGACCGGTCTGGTGCACCGACGTGCCCGACGAATCGACGGCAACCGTCACCGGCATGTCCTGTACGTCGAACTCGTAGATCGCTTCCATGCCGAGGTCTTCGAACGCGAGCACCTTCGCACCGCGGATCGCCTTCGACACGAGGTAAGCCGCGCCGCCGACGGCCATCAGGTAGGCCGCCTTGTGCTTCTTGATCGCGTCGATCGCGACCGGGCCGCGCTCGGCCTTGCCGACCATCGAGATCAGGCCGGTTTGCGCGAGCATCGTCTCGGTGAACTTGTCCATGCGCGTGGCCGTCGTCGGGCCTGCCGGGCCGACCACTTCGTCGCGGACCGGATCGACCGGGCCGACGTAGTAGATCACGCGGTTCGTGAAGTCGACCGGCAGCTTCTCGCCCTTCGCGAGCATGTCGGCGATGCGCTTGTGCGCCGCGTCGCGGCCGGTGAGCATCTTGCCCGACAGCAGCAGCGTCTGGCCCGGCGTCCAGCTCGCGACTTCTTCCGGCGTCAGCGTGTTCAGGTCGACGCGCTTGCTGGTTTCCGTGTTCGGTTCCCAGTTGACCTTCGGCCACGCGTCGAGCGACGGTGCTTCAAGCTTGGCCGGGCCCGAGCCGTCGAGCACGAAGTGCGCGTGGCGCGTCGCCGCGCAGTTCGGGATCAGCGCGACCGGCTTCGATGCCGCGTGCGTCGGTGCGGCCATGATCTTCACGTCGAGCACCGTTGCCAGGCCGCCGAGGCCCTGGGCGCCGATGCCGAGCGCGTTGACCTTCTCGTGCAGCTCGACGCGCAGTTCCTCGACCCAGTCCTTCGGGCCGCGCGCGATGATTTCCTGGATGTCGATCGGCTCCATCAGCGATTCCTTCGCCATCAGCATCGCCTTTTCGGCGGTGCCGCCGATGCCGATCCCCAGCATGCCGGGCGGGCACCAGCCCGCGCCCATCGTCGGGACCGTCTTCAGCACCCAGTCGACGATCGAGTCGGACGGGTTAAGCATCACGAACTTCGACTTGTTCTCCGAGCCGCCGCCCTTCGCCGCGACCTGCACGTCGACCTTGTCGCCCGGCACGATCTCGTAGTGGATCACGGCCGGCGTGTTGTCCTTCGTGTTCTTGCGGGCGCCTTCCGGCGGATTGACGATCGACGCGCGCAGCACGTTGTCCGGATGCGTGTAACCGCGACGCACGCCTTCGTTGATCATGTCGGTGAGGCCCATCGTCGCGCCGTCCCAGCGCACGTCCATGCCGACCTTCACGAAGATCGTGACGATGCCGGTGTCCTGGCAGATCGGGCGGCGGCCTTCCGCGCACATGCGGCTGTTCGTGAGGATCTGCGCGATCGCATCCTTCGCGGCCGGGCTTTCTTCCAGCTCGTACGCGCGGCCGAGGGCCTGGATGTAGTCGAGCGGATGGTAGTAGCTGATGTACTGCAGCGAATCCGCGATGCTCTGGATCAGGTCTTCCTGTTTGATGACGGTCATGGCTGAGACTCTGTGGGGACAGTGGGGAATGCGTTTATGCGTTGACGGCTGCGTCGGCCGGCTTGCGGGGCTCGTTCGCCGCGGGCGCGTGCGCGCCGTGGGCGTGCGGCTCGTGGAAATGGGCCGGGTGCGTGTGCGTCGTCAGGCGGTCGACCCACGCCATCACGAGCGCCGACACCAGGAACGACACGTGGATGATCACCTGCCACATGATCGCGTGCATCGTGTGCTGGTCGGGGTTGATGAACGTCTTCAGCAGGTGGATCGACGAAATGCTGATCAGCGCCATCGACAGCTTGACCTTCAGCACGCCCGCGTTCACGTGGTCGAGCCACTCGGGCTCGTCGGGGTGCCCCTCGATACCGAGGCGCGACACGAACGTCTCGTAACCGCCGACGATCACCATGATCAGCAGGTTCGAGATCATCACCACGTCGATCAGGCCGAGCACCGCGAGCATCACGCTGATTTCGTCGAGGCTCGTCGCATGCGATAGCAGGTGCCAGACTTCCTTCAGGAACAGGAACACGTAGACGGCTTGCGCAACGATCAGGCCGAGGTAGAGCGGAACCTGGAGCCAGCGGCTCATGAAAATCAGCGCGGGAAGCGGGCGAAGCGGGCGACGCGCGGGGCGGCCGGGCGAATGCGGGGCGGACATGGTGGACAGTCGGGCGCGGTGCGCAGGTATCGGGGGTAATCTTGAAAAGGCGCGCTATTGTAACGCGTCGGCCGGCGCGACTGCAGTGACGCGCCGGCGCTGCCGGGGACGGATCAGGAGGCGGCGGCCGGCACGCGTTTCACGCGCAGGCTGGCGAGCACGATGCCGGTGACGACGCACGCGAGCGCGATGCCGTGGGCGAGCGTCGGGCGCTCGCCGAGGAACGCGATGCCATACGCGGCGGCCGCGACCGGCAGCACCGCGCTGAACACGCCGGCGAGGCTGCCCGGCACGTGCCGGATGCCTTTCATCCACAGCCAGAACGAGAAGATGCTGGCCGACAGGCCATACCAGACGACGAGCGCCCAGGTGCCGGCCGGCACGCTCGCGTAATCGAAATGCCACATCGCCGTCGCACCCAGCGGCAACATCAGGCACAGGCCGAACAGGTGCGTATACGCGCAGATGTCGATCGGCGCGAGCGTCTGCGTGAGGCGGCGCGACAGGATCACGTAGATCGATTCGCAGCACACCGCGCCGAGGATCAGCAGGTTGCCGGTCAGCGACGACGTGCCGTGCCCGGCCGCGCTGCCGTTCGCGAGGTTGATCGTCACGACGCCGGCGATCGCGAGTGCGATCGATACCAGCGCCCGACCGTTCGGTTTTTCACGCAGGATCAGCCACGCGAACAACGCGACGATCGCCGGGATCGTGCTGGTGATCACGCCGGCCGCGACCGCGCTCGTGCGCTGCACGCCGTTCAGCATCAGCAGCGTGAACATGAAGGTGCCGAAGAACGCCTGCAGGAACAGGTTCAGCCATTCGCCGCGCTTGACCGTGCGCATTTTCACCGGACTGAACAGCGGCCACAGCACGGCGATCGCGATCACGAAGCGCAGCGTGGCGAGGATGGCGACGGGAACGAAGACGACGATCGATTTACCGATACCGACATTGCTGCCGACGAACAGCATCGACAGCACGAGAAAGAAAGCGTAGCGATTCAAGCTGGAATCCGGAAGGCGAGTTCAGTTAGGATTGTAGGGTCGCGCTCGTTACAGCGTAAAGCTGCACGCGGGCGCCGCCCGAAGGGCGAAACGGCCGTGCCGCGTAAGTGACGGGTAAGTTCGAGCGCTTATCGTGGAAACTGTCGGGTCGCCCGGTCGCCATCGTGCGACGTGGTGCGGCGCAGCATCGCGCGGCGGCCTTCGGGCCGTGCGCGGGTGGTGGGTAGGAGACAGTGGCGCGTTTGCGCCGGCCAAGACGCGCGGCGCGCACGATCGCGCCGCCATGCAGAGGATTCATGTTCACCAAGGGGTAGTCGATGTCTGCGATTGAATCGGTTCTTCACGAAACCCGTCAGTTTGCGCCGCCCGCGGCGCTCGAACAGGCGGCGACCATTTCCGGCATGCCGGCCTATCGTGCGCTCGCCGCCGAAGCCGAAAACGATTACGAAGGATTCTGGGCGCGGCTCGCGCGCGAGGGTCTGGCGTGGCACAAGCCGTTCACGAAAGTGCTCGACGAGTCCAACGCGCCGTTCTACAAGTGGTTCGACGACGGCGAGCTGAACGCGTCGTACAACTGCCTCGACCGCCACGTCGAAGCCGGTAACGGCGAGCGCGTCGCGGTGATCTTCGAAGCCGACGACGGCACCGTCACGCGCGTCACCTATGCGGATCTCCTCGCGCGCGTATCGCGGTTCGCGAATGCGCTGAAGAAGCGCGGGATCGGCAAGGGCGACCGCGTCGTCATCTATATCCCGATGTCGATCGAAGGCATCGTCGCGATGCAGGCGTGCGCGCGCATCGGCGCGACGCACTCGGTCGTGTTCGGCGGCTTCTCCGCGAAGTCGCTGAACGAGCGGCTCGTCGACGTCGGCGCGACGGCGCTCGTCACGGCCGACGAGCAGGCGCGCGGCGGCAAGACGCTGCCGCTGAAGAGCATCGCGGACGAAGCGATCGCGCTGGGCGGCTGCGAGGCCGTGAAGAGCGTGATCGTCTATCGCCGCACCGGCGGCAAGATCGACTGGCACGCCGGGCGCGACCTGTGGATGCACGAACTGACGGCCGGCGAATCCGACCAGTGCGAGCCGGAATGGGTCGGCGCCGAGCACCCGCTGTTCATCCTGTATACGTCGGGTTCGACCGGCAAGCCGAAGGGTGTGCAGCACAGCACGGGCGGCTACCTGCTGTGGGCCGCGCAGACGATGAAGTGGACCTTCGACTGGAAGCCCACCGACGTGTTCTGGTGCACGGCCGACATCGGCTGGGTCACCGGCCACACGTACATCACGTACGGCCCGCTCGCCTGCGGCGGCACGCAGGTCGTGTTCGAAGGCGTGCCGACCTATCCGGACGCCGGGCGTTTCTGGAAGATGATCGGCGACCACAAGGTCACCGTGTTCTACACCGCGCCGACCGCGATCCGCTCGCTGATCAAGGCGGCCGAGGCCGACGACAAGGTGCATCCGAAGAGCTACGACCTGTCGAGCCTGCGCATCATCGGCACCGTCGGCGAGCCGATCAATCCGGAAGCATGGATGTGGTATCACAAGCACGTCGGCCAGGAGCGTTGCCCGATCGTCGACACGTGGTGGCAGACCGAGACGGGCGGCCACATGATCACGCCGCTGCCGGGCGCGACGCCGACCGTGCCCGGTTCGTGCACGCTGCCG
This sequence comes from Burkholderia sp. AU33803, assembly GCF_002223095.1. Classification (NCBI taxonomy): domain Bacteria; kingdom Pseudomonadati; phylum Pseudomonadota; class Betaproteobacteria; order Burkholderiales; family Burkholderiaceae; genus Burkholderia; species Burkholderia sp. AU33803. The sequence goes on along the minus strand of NZ_NKFJ01000004.1, from coordinate 1,969,010 downwards.
CTGCCGGGCATCATGGCCGCGGTGGTCGACGAAACCGGCCAGGACGTGCCGAACGGGCAGGGCGGCATCCTCGTCGTCAAGCGCCCGTGGCCCGCGATGATCCGCACGATCTGGGGCGACCCGGAGCGTTTCAAGAAGAGCTACTACCCCGAGGAACTCGGCGGGCGCCTGTATCTGGCCGGCGACGGCACCGTGCGCGACAAGGACACCGGCTACTTCACGATCATGGGCCGGATCGACGACGTGCTGAACGTGTCGGGCCACCGCCTCGGCACGATGGAAATCGAATCGGCGCTGGTCTCGCACGAACTCGTGGCCGAGGCAGCCGTGGTCGGCCGTCCGGACGATACGACGGGCGAGGCGGTGGTCGCGTTCGTGGTGCTGAAGCGTTCGCGTCCGGAAGGCGAGGAAGCGGCAGCGCTGGCGAAGACGCTGCGTGACTGGGTCGGCAAGCAGATCGGGCCGATCGCGAAGCCGAAGGACATCCGCTTCGGCGACAACCTGCCGAAGACGCGCTCGGGCAAGATCATGCGGCGCCTGCTGCGTTCGCTCGCGAAGGGCGAGGCGATCACGCAGGACACGTCCACGCTCGAGAATCCGGCCATCCTCGAGCAGCTCGCCGAAGTGCGCTGATCGGTACCGGTTGCGCATCGCGCGCACGAGCCCCTGCGCGGCAATCCCGATTGCCCGCGCATGGGCTTTTTGTTACATAACGGCATGACCGTTCCAACCCGTCCCGCGCCTGCCGCGCCGCCCCCCGTTCCCGAGCCGCTCGCGCGCGCCCACGCACGCTACTGGCGCTTCAACGTCGCGCTGATCGCGGTGCTGATGGTGATCGGCTTTGCCGTATCGTTCATCGTGCCGTTCTTCGGGCCCGCGCTCGCCGGGATCCGTTTCGCCGGGTTCAGCCTGCCGTTCTACGTCGGCGCGCAGGGCGCGATTCTCGTGTACCTCGTGCTGATCGTCGTCTACATCGGGCTGATGCAACGCGCGGACCGCACGCTGCGCCGTGCGTACGACGATCATGCGGCACACGCCGGCCACGCGAACGGTGGACGCTGATCCATGCTGACGCATCGACTGATCCGCGCCTACGCGCTCTACACGCTGGGGTTTCTCGGGTTCGTGCTGCTGATGTGGCGGATCGAGCGGGCCACCGGCTCCGGCGTCTGGATCGGCTACGTGTTCCTGTTCGTGCCGATTGCCGTATATGCGGTGATCGGGCTGCTGTCGCGCACGTCCGATCTCGTCGAATACTACGTGGCCGGGCGGCGCGTGCCGTCTGCCTTCAACGGGATGGCGACCGCGGCCGACTGGCTGTCGGCCGCATCGTTCATCGGCCTGGCCGGATCGCTCTACGCGACCGGCTACGATGCGCTCGCCTACGTGATGGGCTGGACGGGCGGGTTCTGCCTCGTCGCGTTCCTGCTCGCGCCGTATGTGCGCAAGCTCGCGCGCTACACGATTCCCGATTTCCTCGGTACGCGCTTTTCGAGCACGGCCGTGCGCGCGCTGGCGGCCGGTGCGGCGATCCTGTGTTCGTTCGTGTATCTGGTCGCGCAGATCCAGGGGATCGGCCTGATCGCGACGCGCTTCATCGGCGTCGATTTCGCGATCGGGATTTTTTGCGGGCTCGCGGGCATCCTCGTGTGCTCGTTTCTCGGCGGGATGCGCGCGGTCACGTGGACGCAGGTCGCGCAGTACATCATCCTGATCAGCGCGATCCTGATTCCGGTGTCGCTGATCGCGATGAAGAACGGGCTCGGCCCCGTGCCGCAGTTCAATTACGGCAAACTGATGGAGCGCGTCGCGGCGCGCGAGGCGCAGGTGCGCGATGCGTTCGACGAGCAGCGGGTGCGCGACGCGTACCGCCGGCAAGCCGCGGATATCCAGACGCGCCTCGACCGGCTGCCGGCATCCTATGCGGACGCGCGGCGGCATCTCGCCGACCAACTGGCCGACCTTCGGCGTCACAACGGGCCGCTGCGCGAGATCAGCCTGCGCGAGCGGGAACTGGCCGACTTCCCGCGCGATCCGGCGGCGGCGCGCGTCGCGTGGACGCAGGCGCGCGACGACCTGCTGGCCCGTGCCGAGCCGCCCGTGCCGATGCACGAGCCGTTTCCCGCCGCGAGCGAAGACGAACGCAAGCCGCGCGAGCGGAATTTCCTTGCACTGCTGCTGTGCCTGTCGCTCGGCACCGCGAGCCTGCCGCATATCCTGACGCGCTACAACACGACCACGTCGGTCGCGTCCGCACGGCGCTCGGTCGGGTGGACGTTGTTCTTCATCGCGCTGTTCTACCTGAGCGTGCCGGTGCTCGCGGTCCTGATCAAGTACGAGATCCTTGCGAACCTCGTCGGGCGGCCGTTCGCCGAATTGCCGGCGTGGGTCACGCAATGGCATCACTTCGAGCCCGACCTGATCAGTGTCGTCGAAGTGATTCGCGACGGCATCGTGCACTGGTCGGAAATCCAGATGCAGCCGGACATGGTCGTGCTGGCCGCGCCGGAGATCGCCGGGCTGCCGTATGTCGTGTCGGGGCTGATCGCGGCCGGTGCGCTGGCCGCGGCGTTGTCGACCGCGGACGGGCTGCTGCTGACGATCGCGAACGCGCTGTCGCACGACGTCTATTACTGCATGGTCGCGCCCGACGCGTCGAGCCAGCGGCGCGTGACGATCTCGAAGGTGCTGCTGCTCGGCGTCGCGCTGTTCGCGTCGTATGTCGCGTCGCTCAATACCGGGAAGATCCTGTTTCTCGTCGGTGCCGCGTTTTCGCTGGCGGCCTCGAGCTTTTTTCCGGTGCTCGTGCTCGGCGTGTTCTGGAAGCGCACGACGACGCGTGGCGCGATCGCCGGGATGGTGACCGGGCTCGCCGTGTGCGTGTATTACATCGTGTCGACCTATCCGTACTTCACGCAACTGACGGGGTTCGCGGGGAGCACGTGGTTCGGGATCGAGCCGATCAGCTCGGGGGTGTTCGGGGTGCCGGCGGGTTTTGCCGTGGCGATCGTGGTGAGTTTGTGCGATCGAAAGCCGGATGAATATACGCGGGCGCTGGTGGATTACATCCGGCATCCGTGACGCAAGTGTCGTTCGGCATTGCTCAAATGCCGGGCCGCGTCCGTATTGGCGCCGTGACTCGCGGATCAGAGCGCTGAAATGCCGAGCTCGGCTCCCTTGGTCGTCTGCACCCGGCTGAAATCACAGCTTCCATCCGTCACGCCTTTCGCGTTCGGGATGGCGACGCAGATATAGGCACGGATGCCATGCGGCAAGGCCACATGGCGGAACTCGCCAACCTTGATCGTCGCGACCCGATCGACGGCAAATCGATCGTTGATCGGTGTCGCGCCGGACGGGATCGACATGGTCACTTCCGACGTGGCGTTCCCGGTTTGCGATGTCAGCGTCTGGCTGCTGCCGATTTCTCCGTTGACCGAGAAGCGTATCGCTGCCTGTCCTTCCGACACGCGCTGGACCGTGACGGCGAGCGTCGGCTTGGCAATCCCCGCCGCGCATTTGCCGGCGGCGCATTCGCGAACGGAAAGAAGCGTGCGAAATGGGGAGGCGGGCTGACCGATGACCGACAGGTCGGTCGACGAGCCGCCGTCTCGCAGGGATTTCTCGAGCGGCGGGGGAGCGGTCACCGCGATGGTGGTGCTGATCGACGCGGGCGAAAATGCCGTCGCGCAAGCTGACAGCATCGTCGCAGCAATAGCCATCGTGGCGAACCGTGGACTCAATCGCATGGAGCTGACTCGCGGTGATGAAACCCTGGATATCGTCAGGAGAATACACATCTTTAGCGTGGGGTGTTCGGGAGTTGCGGTGCGCCGCACGCTCAGATCAAGCAGGGAAGCGGGCCGGCTGCGCACGGCCCGAGCCGCTTCCTGGTGATCAGTTTGAACCGAATTTGTCGATCGGCAGATTAACTGCGCTCAGCTTCCAGGACCAGAGGCCGTCACGCTTGAGGATGAATGTCACCTCGTCGTCCGTTCCTTTTCGCGCAGTTGCGGTGACGGTCGACCAGTTCTTGTAGCCGGCCGAATAGTCGGCTTTCGGCTTGCTGCTCGTTGTTTGCGGCGCGGTGCCGCCGTCGGACCTCGGTTGGGCCGTTTCCGATGGTTCGGGAGAGGAGGCCTGCACGCTGGAGCGTGCAGGCTTGGCTGCGCCCTGGGCCATCATGGTCATGACGCCCGCCGGCGTAACCATCGTGTCGATGGCCTGATTCACGAAACCCATCGCCATCACCATTCCCAGATCGGCGAATGGATTGCCGTTCATCTCGGGGGAATTCGCCATTTTCGCCTGCATCATGGTTATGAGTTGCGCACGCAGGCTTTCTCGCATCGATGGAAAATCGACATAGGAAGAAAACGAGTCGGCATCGTTGTCGGCCAGGGCCGATCGCATCTGATACAGGGTGATATACGGGCTCGCGTAACTGGACGCCACGCCCGCGGCTATTGCGATTCCGGCGATTACCAGCAGTTTCTTATTTTTCATGGTCTCTACACGCGTTCATATTGTTTATCGGGACGTTATTTTAACGGTCACATACCAGGAACTTGAGTGGCCGACAATCCGCGATGCGAATTTACGATCGTTATTCAATTTCGAATGGCGGACTGAATGGGCGTCGTCTGGTCGAAAAAAGGCAATGCGGCGACGAGAAGCGCGTTGAATTGCCTGGCCGTCGCCCGCGCTTGATGCCTGATGACGAAATCGAGGTGAAGCGCCTGATGGCGAGCGTGTCTGCGTAGCGCGCATCGGGGGCGCGGCCAATGGTCGCCGCACTGACGATCGGCGGGCGCTTCAGCGTGCAGAAATGGAAAACGGGCCGAGCGGCCCGTTTTTGCGGATGTCCGGGGGGATGCGCCCACACGAGCGCGGGCCGCGGATTCGCTTGCAGGCGAATCCCTTCGAATCCCCCGTGCCAGCCGACCTGTCGGCTGGCTTCTCTCCGGAAACGAAAATGCCCGCTGGCGCGGGCATTTTTGAATTCTGGCGGAGAGAGGGGGATTCGAACCCCCGATAGGCGATTAACCTATACACGCTTTCCAGGCGTGCGACTTAAACCACTCATCCATCTCTCCGGAAGACCGAGAGTATAGCAAACTCTGGGGGCAGTCCGCCACTCCGTCCGACGATCCATGCAAATCGGACGGGGCGCGAGGTCGGCGGCCCGCCAGACAACGGTCGAGCGGGCGGTCGCGCCATCATGCGATCATGCTCCGTCCGCCTGCATTTTCCAGCCCTTCGTTCAACAGGAGCGCTCCGCCATGTCGCTGTCCGCCTTGCTCGCTTTTGCCCTGATCCTGTCCGTTGGCGTCGCGACGCCCGGACCGACGGTGTTGCTCGCGATGAGCAACGGTTCGCGGTACGGGTTGCGTCACGCGATGGTCGGCATGCTGGGCGCTGTCACGGCCGATGTCGTGCTCGTTGCGCTGGTCGGGTGCGGTCTCGGGATGCTGCTCGACGCGTCGGAAACGGCCTTCGTCACGCTGAAGCTGGCCGGTGCGGCGTGGCTCGCCTATGTCGGCGTGCGGATGCTGCTGTCATCCGGCGGTTCCGCCGCTGTACAGGCGCTCGATCGCGCGACGCCCGATCGCCGGACCGCGTTCCTGAAGAGCTTTTTCGTCGCGATGAGCAACCCAAAATACTACCTGTTCATGTCCGCGCTGCTGCCGCAGTTCGTCGACCGGTCGCACGCGATCGCGCCGCAGTACGCGATCCTCGCGGCGACGATCGTCGCGATCGACGTTATCGGGATGACCGGCTACGCACTGCTCGGCGCGCATTCGGTGCGCGTGTGGAAGGCCGCGGGGGCGAAGTGGCTGAACCGCGTCAGCGGGTCGCTGCTGCTGATGCTCGCGGGCTACGTCGCGCTGTATCGCAAGGCCGCGAACTGACGCGGCGATGCTTCGGGAACATATCTCTCGCCAACTGGCCCGGCGATGAAGCCGATCGAGCGCTTCACGCTCGAAACGCACGACGGCTTGTATGAAACGTGGCCGTCGCGCACGCATGTGCTCGTGAACGGCGAACGTTGCGGCCTCACCGTTTCCGGCTATGTGCTGCTTCGCCAGTTCGAGACGCCGGACGCCTATCTGCTCGTCACCGACTACGACTGCCTGTTCGAGGAGGCCGTCACGTTCACGCTCGTGTCGAAGGATCCGTTGAAGGAACTCGCGCGGCGCACGGTCGGCGCAATGTACGCGTCGTGCCATCTGGACGGCATGACGTGGGCCGACGACCGGCATTTCAGCGCGACGTTCGCGGACATCGAAGGGCGGTGGGATTTCACGATTCGTGACCGATCGGTGCCGTTCTTCCTGCCCCGGCTCGGGATGAATCGCGTGCAGGATCGGTAGCGCGCGATCGGCGCTCGCGCGCGTCTCGTCCACGTAGGCGCGTCGTCTGAAACCTGCCGGAACAGGCGGTTTCATTTCTCTTTCACATTGATCTGACGTGTAAGTTTCGACGCGCTCGAATCTTGCGTGGCCGGCATGCATGACGGCAGAAGCAGCGACGATCGGGCTTCGCGTCTACCCGTCACATTACAAAATGAATGGAAATTGAAAGAATTCCTTCCCTTGACGCAAGGCGCTCGAGCCATTTATTGTCCGTCTGCCGCACGTGAGAGAGCACGGCGGCAATCGCGGATGCGCGCCTTGCGCGCATGACAACACGCAGCAGAAAGCAGAAAAGGAAACGTGGTAGCCACATGAAGCCGCTCTTCGACGACAAGAACTCCGATGCGGTCAGCGATCGTCCTTCCACCCCGTCTTCGTCACCCGTCGCAGCGCCCGTCGCCGTGCCTGCCGCCGCCGTTGCCGTGCCGGCTGCACGCCCGGCGGAGAACGTCCGCCTGATCACCGTCGACGAGATCGACCAGCTCGGCGCGACGCAGGGCACGCGGATCGCGGCCTTCTCCCAGCAGATTCTCGCCAGCGTCCGCGCGTCGGATGCCGACCAGTTCGGCGACAAGCTCAACGAACTGATCGCGACCGCGAAGGGGCTCGACCCGCGCGGCGCCGACAAGGGCGGGCTGCTCACGCAGGTCACGCGGCTGTTCCGCTCGACCAAGGAGAAGCTGCTGTCGCAATACGAGTCGGTGAGCAAGCGGATGGACACGCTCGTCGTCGAGCTCGAGAACCATGCGCAGCGCCAGAAGGCCGGCATCGACGAGCTCGAGCGGATGTACAACGACAACTACGCGCTGCACCAGGAGCTCGCGCAGTCGAAGGCGCACGGCGAAACGGCGCTCGCGGCGTTGCGTGCGCATCTCGCGGCCGGCCAGCAGCCGGTGGACGACGCGTTCGCCGCACAGCGCCTGCTCGACGTGAAGCGCAAGGTCGACGCGCTCGAAAGCAAGCTCGACGACCTCGACCGCGCGATGCTGATGTCGAAGCAGCTCGCACCGCAGATCCGGATGGAGCAGGACCAGAAACGCACGCTGACGTCGAAGTTCATGACGATCAAGACCGTGCTGATCCCCGCGTGGACCAACGCGTTCGCGCTTTACCTCGAGCAGCTCAGCACGAAGCGCGCGGCGGCGCTCGCCAATGCGACGTACGACGCGGCCGACGAGGCGATCCGCGCGCAGGCCGACCTGAACCGCCAGAACGCGCAGGAAGTCGCGAAGCTGAGCCAGCGCCCCGTGATCTCGACCGACACGTTCGAATACGCGCAGCAGCAGTTGTTCGGCGCGTTCGACGACATCACGCAGATCATCGCCGACGGCCGTCGCCAGCGTGAGCAGGACGCACCGCGCCTGCGCCAGCTCGAACAGGACCTGATCACCCGATTCGCTCCGAAGCACAACTGATAGAACCGAGAGAACACCGCATGATTACGCTTGAGAAACGCGCGGCGAAGGTCGCGATCGTCCTCGAAAAACGCCAGATCCTGAAGCCGCCCGTCGTGCGCGTCGGGGCGGCGCTCGACATCTCCGGCTCCGCGAAGCCGCTGTACCAGTCGGGCGTGATCCAGGACACGCACGACCGGATCCTCGGCATCGCATTGAAGTTCGACGACAACGGCGAAGTCGATACGTGGACCTTCACCGAAGGCTACGACCGCCTGCCGACCGCGACGCCGGACAACTACGGCTCGTATATCTCCGACCACGTGCTCAACGCGCGGATCGACAAGTGGGGCGGCACGCAGTACGCGCCGGTGATGAACGACATCGTCGACTTCTTCTTCCGTGCGCCGGAGCCGTCGCCGAAGCGCGAAGAGAAGCGCGGCTTCCTGAGCCGGCTGTTCGGCGCAGCGGACGAGACGCCCGCGCCGGCCGCCACCGCGCCGGTGAACGGCCACCTGCCCGCATGGGTGCTGTTCGTCACCGACGGCCAGAACCCGAAGAACGACCGCAAGCGCGTGCGCCAGCTGCTCGCCGAGTCGCAGCACTACCCGCTGTACTGGTCGCTCGTCGGCGTCGGCGATCCGAGCGAATTCGGCTTCCTCGCGGAAGTCGCGGACGAGATGCCGAACGTCGGCTTCCTGCATCTCGAATCGCTCGACGTCAGCGACGAACAGATCTACGACCAGCTGATCACGCAGGAATTCTGCGACTGGGTGCGCGCGAAGTAAGCGCAGCCCGCCCGCCTTTTATCCCGAACTCGATTACCCCATCATGTTGAAAGACTTCAAGATCCCGTTGTCGCTCACGGTGCTCGCGCTGATCGCGGCCTATCTCCTCGGCGGCGTGAAGGACATGCTGATCGTCGCGGTCCTGTCGGTGCTCGAAATCTCGTTGTCGCTCGACAACGCGGTCGTCAACGCCTCGGTGCTCAAGAACTGGTCGGAGAAGTGGCGCAACCGCTTCATGGTGTTCGGCCTGCCGGTCGCGGTGTTCGGCATGCGGCTCGTATTCCCGCTGCTGATCGTCGCGGTGATCGGCCACATCGGCATGTGGGACGCGCTGAAGCTCGCGATCGAGTCGCCGGAGCAGTACGCATCGATCCTCACGTCCGCGCATCACCAGGTCTCCGCATTCGGCGGCGCGTTCCTGCTGATGGTGTTCTTCAAGTTCATGCTCGACACCGAGAAGGACGAACACTGGATCGGCTTCCTGGAAGGCCCGATGAGTCACCTCGGCCGCATCACGGCGCTGGAAGTGGCGCTGACGCTCGCCATCATCATCGTCGCGTCGCTCTACGTGCCGGCAGCCGAGCAGGTGGCCTTCCTGCTCGCGGGGGCGTTCGGCGTGATCAGCTTCGTGATCGCGCACGGCATTGGCGACCTGATCGGCGGCGAGGAGACGGGCACGCGCGTGGTGCGCGAAGGCGTCGCGGGTTTCATGTATCTCGAAGTGCTCGATTCGTCGTTCAGCTTCGACGGCGTGATCGGCGCATTCGCGCTGTCGAACAACATCTTCCTGATCGCGCTCGGCCTTGGCGTCGGTGCGGCCTATATCCGGGAAATGACGCTCGTGCTGCTGAAGAAGGGCACGCTCGCGCAATACCGTTACCTCGAACACGGCGCCTTCTGGGCAATTGGTGCGCTCGCAACGATCATGTTCCTCGGCGTGAAGTTCGAGGTGCCCGAGGTCATCACCGGCCTGGTCGGCGCGGCAATGATCGCCGCGGCCGTGTGGTCGTCGATCGTCGTGCAACGCAAGGAAGACCGGACTGCCGTGGCGGGCGAGTGACGCCGCGTCACGTGCGGGTCTAACACCATCAACGAGGGGCCGCGCAGGGCGGCCCGGCATTGCCGCCGGCACAACGGCGGTTCCAGTAGAAGAGGTTCAGATGATCAATTTGTCGAAAGGCGGTCGCGTCAACCTGTCGAAGGAAGCGCCCGGCACGCAGAAGTTCCGCATCGGTCTCGGTTGGGACGCGAACGCGACGGACACGGGTACGGATTTCGATCTCGACGTGTCGGTGTTCCTGTGCAAGTACGACGCGCAGAGCAATCCGAAGCTGATTTCGGATCAGCACTTCGTGTTCTACAACAGCGAAGTGCGCACGATGGAGCGCAAGGACACCTTCATCCAGCCGGGCGACGATTTCCCGAAGCGCGGGATGCCCGCGTCGAAGTGCCTGGGCGTCGTGCATAGCGGCGACAACCGCACGGGCAGCGGCGACGGCGACGACGAGGTGATCTTCATCGACATGACGAAGCTCGCGGCCGACGTCGAGGAAATCTCGGTGGTCGTGACGATCGACCAGGCCGAAGCGCGTCGCCAGAATTTCGGCCAGGTGCGCAACAGCTACATCCAGATCGCCGACGAAGTGTCGGGCGCGGTGATCGCGAAGTACGCGCTCGAGGAAGACTTCTCGATGGAGACGTCGGTGCAGGTCGGCAGCTTCTATCGCCGTGACGGCCACTTCATGTTCAAGGCGGTCGGCGCCGGCTACAACCGCGGCCTGGGCGACTTCGTGCGCGCGTACGGCGGCGCGGTCTGACTGGCGGCAGCCCGGCCGGCGGGATACCGCCGAGCCGGGCAGGAAGCAGCGATGACGAATCCGTCCGACGAGCCGAAGCGGCTCGAGTTCGATACGACGCCCGAGCGCACGCCCGGGCGTCTTGCGTTCGACGCGCCGCCCGCGGCCGCGGCGCCGGTTGCGCGCGGGCCCGAGCGGCCGGCGCCGCAGGCGCTCGACTTCGGCCCGGCACCCGCGCCCGCGTCCGGCGAGGCCATGCGCACGGCGCCGGCCGGGGCGGTCGGCCGCGCGGTGTTCGGCGAATCGAACCATCCGCAACTCGAAGCGTGCTTCCGCGCCGCGCAGGCCAGCTTCCCGAATCTCTATCCCGACTACGCGCCGCGCATCGAGCGGCACATCCGGCAACTGGTGCCGCTCAAGCTCGCGACGATCGCGACGATCGGTGACGGCGCGCTGGAGACGGCGGGCAACCTCGTCGAAGCCGTGGCGGCCACGACGCGCGAATTCAACGAACTCGGCGCGGCCGACATGATGGCCGGCATGCTCGCGCAGGCGACGCGCAAGGCCGGCATGTTCGAACGCTGGTTCGGCTCGGCGACGGGGCATGTCGATTACCGCGCGGCGATCGGGGCGCTCAAGCAGTCGCTCGGCTTCTTCCCGCGCCGCACCGAAGCACTCGCCGCGAAGGTCCGCCATGCGGAAGAAGACCTCGTGGTCGTGCTCGCGGCGCTGAGCGCGGTGTCGGACGTCGTGCGCGCGCCGGACGATGCCGGTGTCGAGCGCACGCTGTTCGACCGCCGCAACATCGTCGGGCAGGCGGTGCAGCAGATCCGCATGCAACCTGCGCAATTGCGCGGGCTCGACGAGCGCGTGACCGATCTGCTGTCGCGCGCCGATCATCTGATGAACGTCGTGCTGCCGGCGGCGCTGGCGGCGCGGCCGCAGCGCTAAGGGCGCGGCACGAAGGGAACGAAGCGCATGAACCCGCGCGCTGGCAGTGCCGCATCACGCCATTTCACGTGCACCGGCGCGAGTCTGCTATCTTCCCGGGCATCTCATCGCTTTCCCGCCGATTCTCCATGACTGACCGCATCGTTGCCGCATTCGATTTCGACGGCACCATCACGACGACCGACAGCTTTCGCCATTTCGTCCGCTATGCGGTCGGCACGCCGCGCTTCGCCTGGGCCGGATTGCGTGCGTTGCCGTGGATCATTGCGATGAAGGCCGGGCTGTTGTCGCGTGGCGATGCGAAAGCGAAATTCGCGTCGTTCGCGTTCGGGCCGGTGCGCGAGGAGGCGCTCGATGCGCAGGCGCGCACGTTCGTCGATACCTATTTGCCGAGCCTCGTGCGCCCGGAAATGCTCGAACGCATCCGCGAGCATCGGGCACGCGGGCACGAAGTCGTGCTGGTGAGCGCGTCGCCGTCGCTGTATCTGGAGAAGTGGGCGAAGACGGCCGGCTTCGATGCGGTGCTCGCGACGCGGCTGGCGTTCGAGCGTGGCGCCTTCGCCGGTCGGCTCGACGGCGAAAACTGTTGGGGGCCGCAGAAGGTCGTGCGGCTGCGCGGGTGGTGGGGCGACCGGCCGCCGAAACAGTTGTTCGCGTACGGCGACAGCCGTGGCGACAAGGAAATGGCCGAACTCGCGAACTGGTCGTGGATCCGCGGGCAAGGGCCGATGCCGCCGATCGGCGGTTGAGGCGGTGCGTTACGCGTCGGCCTGAGCGTGGCGCGTCGCGCGCGCCGGACGATAACCGCCCCAGCGATTCGCCCGCGCGAACGTGCCGACGTCGTTGAAGCGCACGCCGACTTCACGCAGCGCCGCATGCGCGGTGCGTGCGGTCAGCTGGCGGATGTAGAACGGGTCGCGCACCACGAAGTGATGGATCGCGTGCGTGCTGCCGAAGTTGAAGCAGAACAGCTGGAACGGCAGCATCCACCACGGGTTGAGCACCTGCGTCTGCTGGATCACGTTGCGCGAGTCGATGTCGCCGAAGTAATGCATGTTCGAGCTGACGAAGTTGATGCAGAAGCTGCGCACGAAGTTCGGGCCGAGCCACACCACGGCCAGGAAATCGACGACGCTCATCGTGCGCTCGACGACAGCCGGCACCGCCACCGCGTAGCCGAACGCATGCAGCGCGAACAGGCCGACGTGATAGACGATGAACGCGTGCCACAGCACGTAATACACGTGACCGACCGGCATGTAGGACGACACCTGCTCGACGCGCAACTGCAGGCGCTCGGACGGATCCTGCACCGGCTGCGCGGCCACATACTGCTTCACCTTGCGGCGCATCGCGGTGGGCCGCAGCACGACGGCGAGCATGCCGTCCGCGATCATCAGCAGCCGCTTCACTCCCCAGCGTTCGCCATTGGTGATGCCGAATTCCTCGAGATCCGATTCGCCGCCCGACACCTTGTGGTGATGCAGGTGCATGCGCCGCCGCGTCCACGGGTTGATCGTGCCGGGCCGCGTGAGCCAGCACAGCGCCATCATCAGGTGATAGGCCCACGGCGTCTTCTTGAAGTACATCAGGTGGATCAGGTCGTGCTCGAGCTCGTGGATCAGCGACGTGACGAACGCGGCGAGCGGCAGCGCGACGTACCACGCGATCGATCCGCGCGCATACAGCCACGCGATCGCGAGCATCGCGCTCACCGAGACGGCCATCACGGTCGCGCCGACGAGGTTCTGGTTGTCGAGCAGGGGAAAGCGCGCGCGGATCGCGTCGCTCGCGGCGTTGACCTCGCGGCGGACGTACGCGACCTTGTCCGCGTCGTGGCGAAAGGCGGTTCGTGCGGGTTGGCTCATCGACCGGGATTCCTGCGGAAAGAGTGGGGCGCAATGCCGATGTGACAAGCATAGGCGCGCACCGGACCGCGCGCGAGGGCCGCGGGTGCCAATGGTGGTGTCATTTCGGGCCACGATGGCCGGCCGGCGCGGCTAGAGTCACGCCCCGGTGTCATTGCGGGCCAGCGACGCTACAATCCGCCGAAACCGCTCCGGAGTCCGCCGCATGGTCCTGTCCGTCCCGGATGCCGCGCGCCAGCTGAACAAGGCGACGGTGTCGTCCGCGTATGCGCTGTTCATGCTGATGCTGGCCGAGGAGCGCGGCATCGACGGCGCTCGCGTGCTGGCCGGCTCGGGCGTCGAGCGCGACCGGCTCGCGCAGCCCGATGCGCGCATCACGCCGCTGCAGCAGGCGGCGATCGTGTTCAACCTGCTCGACGCGACGGACGACCCGTCGATCGCGATCGAGATCGGCCTGCGCAGCAGCCTGACGAAAGCGGGGCTGATCGGCTTCGGACTGATGAGCTGCGCGACGCTCGGCGAGGCGATCTCGCTCGGCATCCGCTACCTGCCGACGCGCGTGCCGTTCTTCTCGGTGCGGCTCGCGCAACTCGACGGAATCGTCGACATCGACGTGCTCGAGGCGTTTCCGCTTGGCCGGCTGCGCCAGTTCGCGGTCGAGAACTTCCTGGTCGAGACGGCGATCCTGTTCAACTCGCTGCTGCATCCGGTGCCGGGGCGCACGCTGCAGTCGCGTGCCGAACTCCATTTCGAATGGCCGGAGCCGCCGTGGTTCGAGCGTTATCGCGCGCGGCTGCCGCGCTGTCATTTCGACGCGAGCGCGAACCGCATCCGCTGCGACGCCGCGTTGCTCGACGAGCCGATCGGCACTGCGAACGCGCACACCGCGCAGATGATCGTGCAGCAGTGCGAGGCCGAGCTCGCGCGGCTTGGCTATGCGGAAAGCATCGTCGAGCGCGTGCGCAACCTGTTGATTTGCGGCGAGGGCGGCTATCCGTCGGTCGATGATGTCGCGCGCGAGCTGCATGTATCGGCGCGCACGCTCAAGCGCAAGCTCGCCGAGTATGGCGCGACCTATTCGACGCTGCTCGACGAGATCCGGTTGCGCGACGCGCTGCGGTTGCTCGAAGGCACGCGGCTGCCGGTCGACGAGATCGCCGCGCGCGTCGGCTACACGGATCGCGCCAATTTCACGCGGGCGTTCAAGCGCTGGACGGGCGTCGCACCGAGCGAGCGGCGCTGAACGCGGTTACGCGCCGGCCTGCGTGGCGGGCCTGCCGCGTCATGCGCCGCGTGTCCCTGTTTCAGACGATCTCGACCCAGTTCGCGCCGCGTCCGCCCGGCACGCGCGTGTGCGGCGACAGTGCGCCGTCGTCCGGCGCGATCGCATACACCGATACATATTCCGACTGTTCGCCGCAGGCGATGAGCCAGCGTCCCGACGGGTCGATTGCGAACCCGCGCGGCTGCGTTTCGGTGGCGGTCGCGTGCGCGGGTTCGAACGTGCCGTCTTCGCTGCGGCGATAGCAGAGCAGGCGGCTCGACGTGCGTTCGCTCACATAGGCGAAACGCTCGTCGGGCGTCAGGTGCAGGTCGGCGGCCCAGACGGACGGTTCGGTGGGGGCGGGCGGCCGCGCATGGCCTTGCGCGAGATCGGCGATGGCCGGATGGCGCGCACTCACATGCGCATCGCCGAGCCGGCCGGTTTCAGGGTCGCGCGCGAACGTCGCGAGCGTGGCCTGGAATTCGCTGACGACGACGAGCGTGCGGCCGTCATCCGCGAATTGCAGGTGACGCGGGCCGAACCCGGCCGGCACGCGCGTTTCGCCGTGTTCGCGTGCACGCAGGCCGGCCGCGTCCTCGACGAGCGCGAAGCTGAACACGCGATCCGAGCCGAGCGAGCTGACGTACGCGAAACGGTTGTCCGGCGACACGATCACCGCGTGCGCGTTCGCGATCCCACCCGTGACCTGTAGCGGCGTGCCGTCGCCGTCGCGCACGCGCGCGGCGTCGTAGAGGCTCAGCGAATTCCCGCCGTACGACGCGCCGAGCAGCCAGCGGCCGCTGCGGTCGAGCGACAGGTACGCTTGGCTGGCATCGATCGCAGTGGTGCCGATGCGCACGAGCGCGCCGGTGGCCGGCACGACGCGGAACGCGACGATCGTCGGTTGTTCGCCGCGCGTCGCGACGTAGAGCCGCGCGCGGTCGGCCGGCACGGCGATCGGCATCGCGACGTCGGCCGCGGGATAACGGGTGAGCGGCGCAAGCGTGCCGTCGGCCGCGAGCGAGAAGGTGGCGAGGTCGCCGTCGACGGCATTCGAGACGACGACGGTCAGGCGGTCAGTGTTCGGCATGGCGGAGCATCGAGGCGTTCGTGAAGGACGCGTCGGCCGGCAGGCCGCGCGGCGGATCGCTGCGCCGGTGGGTGCGCGCGAACAGCGCGGCGACCGCGGCGACGAGCGAAGCGATCGCGAGCGCATACAGCCCGCCCGTGATCGAACCCGTATGTTGCTTCAGATAGCCGAAGGCCGTCGGTGCGACGAAGCCACCGAGGTTGCCGACCGAGTTGATCAGCGCGATCACGGCCGCGGCCACCCGCGTGTCGAGATAGCCCTGCGGGATCGGCCAGAACAGCGACGACGCGGCCTTGAAGCCGAGCGCGGCGAAGCAGATCGACGCGAACGACCATACCGGATCGTGCGACGTCGACGCGAACAGCCCGCATGCGGCGAGCACCAGCGCGACCGCGAGCCAGCGCTGCGGATGCTTCCATTTCGACGACAGCACCGCGAAGCCGTACATCGCGCCGATCGCGATCATCCACGGAATCGTGTTGTACAGGCCGACCTGGAAATCGCTGAGTCCGCCCATCTTGCGGATGATCGTCGGCAGCCAGAACGTGGCCGCGTAGATCGTCAGCTGGATCGAGAAATACAGGAAGCAGAACAGCATGATCTGCGGGTCGCGCAGCAGCGCGGTGGCGCGCACCGGCACGTTCGAGCGGACGTCGCGCGTCGCGCGCTCTTCATCGAGCGCGTTCTGCAGCGCCGTGCGTTCTTCGGCCGTGAGCCACGTCGCGTCGCGGATGTGCGATTTCAGCAGCAGCCAGCTCGCGCCGCACAGCGCGACCGAGAACAGCCCTTCGATCAGGAACATCCATTGCCAGCCTTCGAGGCCGAAGCCGCGGATCGACAGCAGCGCGCCGGTGACGGGCCCGGACAGCACGGACGCGAACGCGGAACCGCCGAGGAAGATCGCCATCGCCTTGCCGCGCTCCTGCGGCGGCAGCCATTGCGACAGGTACAGCACGACGCCGGGGAAGAAGCCGGCCTCGGCCGCGCCGAGCAGGAAGCGCAGCGCGTAGAACGACGTGTCGTTCCACACGAACGCCATCGCGGCCGCGACGATGCCCCACGTCGCCATGATCCGGGCCAGCCAGATGCGTGCGCCGTAGCGCTGCATCAGCAGGTTCGACGGCACCTCGAACAGCGCGTAGCCGACGAAGAACAACCCGGCGCCGAGGCCGTACGCGGCCGCGCCGATGCCGATCGACGCCTCGAGGTGGCGATCGACGAAGCCGACGTTCACGCGGTCGATGTAGTTCGCGATGAACATGATCAGCACGAGCGGCAGCACGTGCCACTTCACTTTCGAGACGGCGGACGCGAGCGGGTCGCGTCCGGGCAGGGCGGGCGAGGGCGGGTTCAAGCGTGTCTCCGGTCGGGCGGCGGCGGACGGGGCGGTGGCCCGCGTCGGCATCCGGGTGGCGGTTTGTGTAGTATGTCGTCGTATGACATGGTACGCCTGTGCGCCGATGAAGACGTCGCGGGTTTACCCGAAAATTACTCAGATATCGGGGAATTTCATGACGCGTGTTGGCTATCTACTCATGTCTGATGACGTATGACATGAAGCGAACAGGTGCCGATTGCTGCGTCTTCCGTCGCGGCCCGCACTGCGCGCGCGGGGGCATCGGTCGGGCAGCCCGTCCGGGAGCTGCCGGCGCCGCGACTACGCCATCGACACGACGCTGTTGAGCAGCGTCTTCACGAGCACGGCCTGCCGCGTCGCACCCGTCTTCGCGAAGATGCCGCGCAGGTGCGCACGCGCGGTGTTCTTCGTGATGCCGGTCGCGGCGGCTGCTTCGTCGAGCGTCAGCCCGTCGACGAGCAGCAGTGCGATTTCGGTTTCCATCGGCGTGAGCCGGAACAACCGGTGCAGCATGTCGCGCGACGTCTGCGGCGACGACGCCGGATCGCGGACGAACACGGCGACGGCCGGCCGGTGCCGGCGGTCCTCGGCGCCGCGGTAGGGCGCGAGCGGGCGCAGCAGCACGCTCAGCGGCATCGCGCCGCCGGGGCGCGACAGCGTGGTGGCTTCGATGCGCGCGAGCGCGCCCGCGCGAAAATGCTCGAGCGCGGCCTGCAGCGCTTTCTGCAGCCGGCGCTCGTCGAGCGGGCACGATGCGTGGAGCCGCTCCTGGCGCACGCACAGCCCGTCCTGCTGTTCGATCAGCCGCTCGGCGATGCGGTTGCGCTTGATCACGCGGCCGTCCTCGTCGACGATCGCGGTGCCGACGTCGAGCCGGTCGACGGTGCCCGCATACAGCGCGCGCTCGGCATCGAGCACGTCGAACGCCGCGTGCAGCTCGACCGCTCGCTGCAGGTGCGGCAGCAGCGTCGCGACCTGCGCGCGCTCGGCCGCGTCGAAATCGTGGCCGCCATGCGCGCGGCTCACGAAGAACGCGCATTCGACGCCACGTTCGCCGCGCAGGTTCGCGCCGAGGATGTAGCGCAGGTCGAGCGGCTGCAGGTACTGCCGGTAGAAATCGTGCGCGCGCCACGCGTTTTCGCCGAACAGCCGGTCGGCCGTGAAGACCTGGCCGGGCGGCTGGTCGAGAAACGGGCACAGCGCGTAGAACTGCTCGCTGTACGACGGTTCGCCGGGCAGCAGCGGGCCGTGTGCCGACGCGTTGATGATGAGCCCGTGCCGTGCGCCGCCCGGGTTGCGCAGCACCAGCGTCGTGAAGCGCGCGTCGAGCCGCGCGCGAGCCGCTTCGAGGAAGCCGGCCCACGGGGTGGGTTCAGACGGGCCCTGATACACGAGCCCGAGCCACGCGCTGAGTTCGCGCGCCGTCCACGCCGCGTCGTCGAAACCGTCTTGCGCGGCCGGGTCGCCGGGCGCCAGCGCGATGGGCATGCTCGTGTTCTCCTGGTCGGGATGAAGGATTCCCGGACCAGCATACCGGCCGCCCGGCGGCCCGCGTCATCCGAACGGAGTAGGTGACGCGGGCAGTGGGTCAGCCGGGCTGCCCGCTTGCGGCGCTTATGCCGCGCGCTCGCGCAGCAGGTACGCGACGATGCGATCGGCCGCTTCTTCCGGCGACTCGGCGACCGTGTCGACGCGCAGTTCGGGCTGGGCGGGCGGTTCGTATGGCGAATCGATGCCCGTGAAGTGCTTCAGCTCGCCGCGCCGCGCCTTCTTGTACAGCCCCTTCGGATCGCGCTCCTCGGCCACCGCGAGCGGCGTGTCGACGAATACCTCGACGAACTCGTCGGGGCCGGCCATCGCGCGCGCCATGTCGCGCTCCGCGCGGAACGGCGAGATGAACGACACGAGCGTGATGAGCCCCGCGTCGAGCATCAGCCGCGCGACTTCGGCGACGCGCCGGATGTTCTCCACGCGATCGGCCTCGGTGAAGCCGAGATCGCGATTGAGCCCGTGCCGCACGTTGTCGCCGTCGAGCAGGTACGTGTGCTTGCCGAGTGCATGCAGCCGCTTCTCGACGAGATTCGCGATCGTCGACTTGCCGGCGCCCGACAGGCCCGTCAGCCACACGATGCGCGGCGTCTGCGCTTTCTGCGCGGCACGCGCGGCGCGGTCGACGTCGACGGCCTGCCAGTGCACGTTGTGCGCGCGGCGCAACGCGAAGTGCAGCATCCCGGCGCCGACCGTGTCGTGGGTGACGCGGTCGATCACGATGAAGCCGCCCGTGTGGCGGTTGCGGTCGTATGGGTCGAACGCGACCGGCCGGTCGAAGCTCAGGTTGCACACGCCGATCTCGTTGAGCGCAAGCGTGCGCGCCGCGAGATGCTCGCGCGTGTTCACGTCGATCTTGTACTTCGGCGTCGCGCAGGTCGCGCCGACTGTCTGCGTGCCGAGCTTCACGAGATACGGGCGGCCGGGCAGAAGCGGCGCGTCGTGCATCCACACGAGCGTCGCCTCGAACTGGTCGGCCACCTCGGGCGGCGCATCGGCGCGCGCGATCATGTCGCCGCGGCTGATGTCGATCTCGTCGGCGAGCGTGAGCGTCACCGCGTCGCCAGCGCGCGCGATGTCGCTTTCGCCGCGTTGCGTGATCACCGACGCGACGCGGCTTTCCTTGCCGGACGGCAGCACGCGCACGCGCTCGCCGATGCGGATCTCGCCCGATGCGATGCTGCCCGCGTAACCGCGGAAGTTCAGGTGCGGGCGGTTGACCCACTGCACCGGCAGGCGGAACGGCTCGTCGCGCGTCATGCGCACGGCGAGCGGCAGCGTGTCGAGATGCCGCATCAGCGTCGGGCCCGCGTACCACGGCATCCGTGCGCTCGGCGCGATCACGTTGTCGCCGCGCAGCGCCGACATCGGGATGCTGACGATCTCCGCCAGCCCGAGCTCGGCGGCGAACGCGCGATAGTCGGCGTCGATGCGCTCGAACACGGCGCGGTCGTAGTCGACGAGATCCATCTTGTTGATCGCGAGCACCACGCGCTTGATGCCGATCAGCGCGACGAGGTGGCTATGGCGGCGCGTCTGCGTGAGCACGCCCTTGCGCGCATCGATCAGGATCACGGCGAGATCGGCGGTCGACGCGCCGGTGATCATGTTGCGCGTGTACTGCTCGTGGCCGGGCGTGTCGGCGACGATGAACTTGCGTCGCGCGGTCGCGAAGAAGCGGTACGCGACGTCGATCGTGATCCCTTGCTCGCGCTCGGCCGACAGGCCGTCGACGAGCAGCGCGAAATCGAGTTCGCCGCCTTGCGTGCCGACCTTTTTCGAATCGGCCTCGAGCTGCGTGAGCTGGTCGTCGAACAGCAGGTTCGATTCGTAGAGCAGGCGGCCGATCAGCGTGCTCTTGCCGTCGTCGACGCTGCCGCACGTGATGAAGCGCAGCAGGTCCTGGGTTTGCGTATGCGCTTCGCCGGAAGCGCGTGCATCGGGTGCGTGGCGCGCGAGCGTGTCGGGCGCGGTGAGAACGTGTGCCATCAGAAATAGCCCTCCTGTTTCTTCTTTTCCATCGAACCGGCCGAATCGCTGTCGATCAGTCGTCCTTGCCGTTCGGACGTGCGCGTCTCGCGCATCTCCCGCAGGATGTCGTCGAGCGACGTCGCATCGCTGTCGATCGCGCCCGTCAGCGGATAGCAGCCGAGCGTGCGAAAGCGCACCTTGCGCATCTGCGGCACTTCGCCTTCGCGCAGCGGCAGGCGTTCGTCGTCGACCATGATCAGCGCGCCGTCGCGTTCGACCACGGGCCGCTCCTTCGCGAAGTAGAGCGGCACGATCGGGATGTCGTGAAGCTGGATGTACTGCCAGATGTCGAGCTCGGTCCAGTTCGAGATCGGGAACACGCGCAGGCTTTCGCCCTTGCGCTTGCGCGCGTTGTACAGCGACCAGAGCTCGGGGCGCTGGCGTTTCGGGTCCCAGCGGTGCTGTTCCGAGCGCAGCGACACGATGCGCTCCTTCGCGCGCGATTTCTCCTCGTCGCGGCGGGCGCCACCGAACGCGGCGTCGAAGCCGTAGTGATCGAGCGCCTGCTTGAGCCCCTGCGTCTTCCACACGTCGGTGTGCACGGCCGAGCCGTGCGTGAACGGATCGATGCCGTTCGCGACGCCGTCTGGGTTGATGTGCACGCGCAGGTCGAGGCCGAGGCGCGCGGCCGTCTCGTCGCGAAACGCGATCATCTCGCGGAATTTCCAGGTCGTATCGACGTGCAGCAGCGGAAAGGGCGGCTTCGCCGGGTAGAACGCCTTCATCGCGAGATGCAGCATGACCGAGCTGTCCTTGCCGATCGAATACAGCATCACCGGGTTCTCGCTCTCGGCGACCACCTCGCGCATGATGTGGATGCTTTCGGCCTCCAGCCGCTCCAAGTGGGTCAACATCGTTCGTCTCCTTGTTTCATGCCGGCGCCGCGCGACATGTGCGGCGTTTCGTGCATGACACCGACGGTATCGAGCGAGCGGCATGCCGCTCTTCGTCCGGGTGGACTAAATCGCGGCACGGCGGTGGCGCGGATCTTTCCTTAGTCCACCCGGACGAAGTGGCGCGCGACGGCGACGCTTAAGGTGAGCGCTCGACCATCGGCGGAGACGACACATGACGGACGACACACGTGCCACGCAATTGCTTTCGGGCCAGACCTGGGCCGATTTCTGCGACACCCTGAAACGCAGCGGAGAACAGATCCTGCGCGCCGAGGCGCCGGACGATCCGCTGACGCGCGCGGAGGGATTCCGCTACCTGAGCCGGCTGATGCGCATCGCGCTCGAGATGCACGTCGAGTTCGCGGACGGTGCATGGCCCGGCTTCTTCTCGCCGTCGCACGAGACCGCGAAGATCGGCGCCGACAATCCCGACAACCTGTACCAGTACGCACGGCTCGACGGCCGCTGCGCATACCGCGTGACGGGGCGGCGCGGCACGGTGGCCTACCTGAGCTTCGGCACGCAGAAGGGCGGCTACGAGACCGACGGCAAGATGCTGCAGACGGGCTTTCTCGACGCGAAACAGCTCGAGATCGCGCCGGACGGCAGCTTCGAGATCGTGCTGAGCGAAACGCCGCGCGCGGGTAACTGGGTACGCATGGAGCCGGGCACCAACGCGTTGCTGGTGCGCCAGACCTTCCTCGACCGGCGCGCGGAAACGCCGGCACAACTGAGGATCGAGCGCATCGGCGCCGACGATCGCCCGGCGCCGCTCGACCCGCTCGTGCTGCAGGGCGGCCTCACGCGCGCCGCGCAGTTCGTCGAGCAGACGTCGAAGCTGTTCGCGGACTGGGCCGCGAGCTACCGGCCGCACGTGAATGCGCTGCCGCCTGCCGACCAGGCGCTGTGCCAGTCGGTCGGCGGCGATCCGAACATCTACTACTACCACTCGTGCTGGTCGCTGGCTGATGATGAAGCACTCGTGATCGACGTTGATACGGTGCCCGACTGCGATTTCTGGAACGTGCAGCTCAACAACTACTGGATGGAATCGCTCGATTACCGGCACTTCGATATCTGCGTGAACAAGCACAGTGCGCGGCTGAATGCGGCCGGCGGCGTGACGGTGGTCGTCGCGGCCGCGCGGCCGGGCGATGCGAACTGGCTCGATACGGCCGGGCATCGCACCGGCACGATCTGCTGGCGCTGGGTCGGCGCCGCGCAGCCGGTGCATCCGCGCACGCGGGTGGTGAAGCTCGCGACGCTGAAGGAGGCCGCATGAACGCGCCGCTGGATCGAACCCGCACGCTGCTTGCGCCCGACGGATTGATCGCCGAAGCCGTGTCGCGCACGGGGGGGCTCACCGCGTTCGGTGACGGGCCGTATCGCGAAGCCCTCGACGTGATGTGCGCGTCGCTGATCGACGAAGCGGAGCTGTCCGCACGCGGCGCGGCGATGATGCGCGAGAAGCTCGTCGGCCAGCTCGCGAACCGGCTCGTCATCGAGGACTACTTCCGGCGTCATCCGGAAATCGCGGAGATCGCGATCGACGATCCGCTCGTGATCGTCGGCCTGCCGCGCACCGGAACGACGCTGTTGCAGCGCCTGCTGGCCGTCGACCCGCGCTTCCATGCGGCAGCGTGGTGGGAAACCCGCTACCCGGCGCCGCTCGCAGGCGAGACGCTCGCCGAGCCGACGGTGCGCATTGCGCATGCGCAGGCCGAGGTCGCGACGATGATCGATTGCATTCCGCAGATCCTGACGATCCACCCGCTCGATGCGATGCTCGCCGACGAGGAGTTCATGCTGATGGAGCATGCGTTCGTGTGCGCGATGGATTCGTATGCGAACGTGCCGCGCTACACCGCGTGGCTCGCGCGGCAGGATCTCACGCCGGTCTATACGTACCTGAAGCGGATGCTGCAGTTCCTGCAATGGCAGAAGTCGCAGCGCGGCGTCGCGCCGGCCGCGCGCTGGCTGCTGAAGACGCCGCAGCACCTGCATGCGCTCGACGTGCTGTGCCACGTGTTTCCGCGCGCGCAGGTCGTGCTCACGCACCGCGATCCGGCGCAGACGATTCCATCGATGGCGAGCATGGCGCACACGTTGTGGCAGATGTATGCGGACGATCCCGATCCGCTCGCCGTCGGCGCGCAGTGGAACGCGGGGATGGCGCGCGCGATCGGCGCGGCGATGGCCGCGCGCGATGCGCTGCCGGCCGACCGCTTCCTCGACGTGCGCTTCGAGGACACCGTGTCGAATCCGCTCGGTGTGGCCGAAGCCGTGTACGCGTTCGCCGGGATGCCGCTCGATGCGCGGCAGCGTGCGGCGATGACGGACTGGCTGGCGCGCAACGGCCGCGACAAGCGTGCCCCGCACGACTATTCGATCGCGCGCTTCGGCTTTACCGATGCGCAGCTCGCGCGCGACTTCGCCGCGTATCGCGCGCGGCACCTGCGGGCGGCCGGCTGACGCCCGTTGCTCGAGAGATCCACGACAACCAGGAGACAACCATGTTGCTGAAGGACAAGATCGTCGTGATTTCCGGAATCGGGCCGGGGCTCGGTGTGAAGCTCGCCGTCGAGGCCGCACGCGAGGGCGCGCGCGGCGTGGTCGTCGCCGCGCGCACGATCGAAAAGCTCGACGCTGCCGAAGCGCGAATCCACGCACTCGGCGTCGATTGCGACGTACTGAAGGTGCAGACCGACATCACCGACCGTGCACAATGCCGGCAGCTCGCGACGCAGGCCGTCGAGCGCTTCGGCCGGATCGACGCGCTCGTGAACAGCGCATTCGTGCACGGCACGTTTCCGGAACCGGTGGAGGCAGCCGACCTCGACGGCTGGCGTGCGGTGTTCGACACCAACGTGTTCGGCACGATGGCGCTCACGCAGGAAGTCGTGCCGCACATGAAGCGGCGGCAGCGCGGCGCGATCGTGATGATCAACACGCAGGCGACCCGCAAGCCGTTTGCAGGGGAAGGCGGCTACGCTGTATCGAAGGGGGCGCTCGCGGTTGCGGCAAAATACCTGGCGCGCGAACTCGGCGTGCACGGCATTCGCGCGAACAGCATCCACATGGGGTGGATGTGGGGCGTGCCGACCCAGACGTATTTCCGGCAGGCGGCTGCCGAGTACGGGATGACGGAAGAGCAGGTCATCGCGCCGATCGCGTCGAGCATCGCGCTCGCGAAGCTGCCGACCGACGACGACTGTGCGCGCGCGGCGCTGTTCCTCGCGTCGGACTATGCGAATGCGGTGACGGGCGCGACGCTCGACGCGAATGGCGGCGATTTCATGCCCTGACGATGGAGCAAAGGATCATGCAGGACAACCACGACACACGACACTTCTTTGCATTCAACGGCGACGCGGACGGGCTGTGCGCGCTTCAGCAACTGCGGCTCGCGGAGGGCGTGCACGGCACGCTCGTGACCGGCGTGAAACGCGACATCAAGCTGCTCGAGCGGATCGACGCGCGGGCGGGCGACATCGTCACCGTGCTCGACGTGTCGCACGACCAGAATCGCGACGCGTGTGCGCGGCTGCTGCGCGACGGCGCGACGGTCCGCTATTTCGATCATCACTTCGCGGGCGAATTGCCCGACGATCCGGGCTTCGACGCGCATATCGACACGGCGGCCGACGTCTGCACGAGCGCGATCGTGAACCGCTATCTCGACGGCCGGCACGTGCGCTGGGCGATCGTCGCGGCGTTCGGCGACGAATTGCCGGCGCTCGGGAACGCGCTGGCGAGTGAGCACGGGATTGGCGACGCCGAGCGCGAGACGCTCGCCGAACTCGGGCTCTACCTGAACTACAACGCATACGGCGAGTGTGTCGGCGATCTGCATTTCGACCCGGCCGCGCTCGCCGATGCGATGCTGCCGTGCGTCGACCCGCTCGATTTCGTGCGCGAGACGGCCGTATTCGCCGCGCTGCGCGACGGCTACCGCGACGACATGGCGCGCGCATGCGCACTCGCGCCGCTGCGCGAGGTGCCCGGTGCGACGCTGGTCCGGATGCCTGATCATCCGTGGGCGCGGCGCGCGACCGGCATGCTCGCGAACGAACGGATGCGCAACGCGCCGCATGCGGCGCTCGCGGTGCTGTCGCCACGTGCGGACGGCGGGCTCGTCGTCAGCGTGCGCGTGCCCGATGGCCGACCGCTCGGCGCCGACGAGTTCTGTCGCGGCTTTCCGACCGGCGGCGGGCGCAAGCGCGCGGGCGGCATCAACCATCTGCCGGAAACGGAATTCGACGCATTCGCCGAGCGATTCGAGGCCGCGTTCCGGCTCGATTGATTCAAACGGCGATCCGAACTGCGTGCGCCGTGCAACCCTCGCACGGCGCGCGCATCGCGATGGATCAACCGGTCGCGCCCGCCAGCACGGCCGGCACGTTGTGACCGTAGCAGCGCTCCTCCACGCGCTCGGCGATGCGCCAACCCTGCGCGGTGCGCACGAACCGGTCGACGTACCACAGCCCGAGAAACATCACCTGCGTGCCGCCGTTAGGCAGCGCGACTTCCATCGGATTGAAGCAGATCGTGCGGCTGCGCGCGGCGTCACCGTCGAGCCGGATCGACAGGTTGCCGACCATGTGCTGGTACTGCGGAAACTGCGGCAGCACGGTGCGCAGCCACGCCTTCACCTCCGGATAGCGGCCGGCGATGCCGCCCATCGCGCGATAGTCGATCGCGGCATCGGGTGTGAACACCGCGTCGAGCGCGTCGAAGTCGCGCGTGTCGATCGCAGTCGAATACGCGACGATCAACTCGCGGATGTCGTGATGGTCGGACAGCGTTTGCAGGTCGGGCATCGGCGGTTCCCGGTCACGCGCCGTGGCGCCGGCGAGCCGCGTGGAGCGTCTCGGCGCGCTGCTTCACGTCGCGCGCGCACTGGTCGAAACCCTGTTTCACCCAAGCGCCGTGGTGCTGCATGATCGTGTCCGCGTTGACGCCGAGGAACTGGTCGGTCGTGAAATAGCGGCAGCGCTCCGTGCCGATCGCGTCGATGTACTGGTCGCGGCGCGCGGCGTCCTTGTTTTCGTCGGTCGGGCGCTGCTCCCACGACAGCAGGCGTTCGGGTTCGTACGCGACGAGGATCTCGTTGACGGGAATCACGGTCTGCGTGCCCGGGATGCGCACCTGCATGTGCACGAAATCGCCGATCCTGCCGGTCGTTTCGAAGCCGACGCAGAACGTGTTCCATTCGCCGTAGCGCGGGAAGTCGGTCAGCACTTCCCAGACGACGGAGGCCGGTGCGTCGATGTCGACGGTGATCGAGGTGACGAGATTCGAGGGTTTGGTCATGGCGATGTATCGGATCGGATGAAACCGCGCCTACCCCGGGTGGCAGGACGCTTCGCGGCGGTCGGAAGGAGCCGCGCCGGTATCGGTCGGCGCGCGTGACGGGTGGGGCTCGGGACGTGCTGGGCGTTTTCGCCGGCACGTGCCGCGCAGCGCACCCGACATCGAGCGTAGGCCGGCGCACGCGGCGAAGAATCGTCGGAATGGACTAAGGCGTTTCACCGGGGCGGCGGGGTGGTGCGATTGTCGCGACGGTCGGCGGCAGGGGCGCGCCGGCGCATCATGCGCGCAGACCGTCGACACCACGCAGCGCAGCCGCGACAATACGCGTCTCTTTCCGCTTTCGTCATCGAGGTGCCTGTGTCCGCCAAGCCGTCCGTTGCTCCCGCGATCGTCTGGTTCCGCGACGATCTCCGCGTGACCGACCAGCCCGCGCTCACACGCGCGGCGGAATCGGGCCGGCCGCTCATCTGCGTATTCGTCGACGACACGGGCGACGGCGCCGGGCGGGCGCTCGGCGGCGCGGCGCGCTGGTGGCTGCACGGGTCGCTGGCCGGGCTCGACGCGGCGCTCGCGCGTCATGGCGGGCGCCTGCTGCTGTTGCGCGGCGACGCGCCGCGCGAGATCGACCGCATCGTGCACGACACGGGCGCGCAAGCCGTGTACTGGAACCGCCGCTACGCGCAACCGCAGCGCGACGCCGACGCGGCGCTGAAGGCGTCGCTCAAGGCGCGCGGTGTCACGGTCGAGAGCAGCAACGGCAGCCTGCTGAACGAGCCGTGGGAGGTACTCACGGGCGGCGGCACCCCGTATCAGGTGTTCACTGCGTACTGGCGTGCGGCGCGACGGGATCGCACGGTCGCCGCGCCGCTGCCGGAACCCGAGCGGATCGCGTTTCATCCGTGGTCGACAGCCGTGCGCGACCGCGCGCTGGCGCTCGACGCGCTTGCGTTGCGGCCGCATTCGCCGGATTGGGCCGGCGGCCTGCGCGATGCGTGGCCCATGCCCGACGAAGCCGGCGCGCACGCGCAGCTCGACGCGTTCCTGACGACTTCGCTCGCCGGCTATGCGGACGCGCGCGATCTGCCCGACCGGCCCGCGACGAGCCGCCTTTCGCCGTTCCTGCGCTTTGGCAACGTGTCGCCGCGACAGGTGTGGCACGCGGTGCAGGGGGCCGCGAGCGCAGGCGGCGCGGCGCTTGCCGCGGACGCCGACAAATTCCTGAGCGAACTCGGCTGGCGCGAATTCAGCTACACGCTGCTGTACCACTTCCCGGCGCTCGCGACCGACAACTTCCGCGCGCAGTTCGACGCGATGCCGTGGCGTGACGATCCCGCCGCGCTGCGCGCATGGCAGCGCGGGCTGACGGGCTATCCGCTCGTCGATGCGGGCCTGCGCGAACTGTGGACGACCGGCTGGATGCACAACCGCGTGCGGATGGTCGTCGCGTCGTTCCTGATCAAGCATCTGCTGATCGACTGGCGTGCGGGCGAAGCGTGGTTCTGGGACACGCTGGTCGACGCCGATCCCGCGAACAACGCGGCGAGCTGGCAGTGGGTGGCCGGGTGCGGTGCCGACGCCGCGCCGTATTTCCGCATCTTCAATCCGGTCGCGCAGGGGCAGAAGTTCGATCCGGACGGCGCGTACGTGCGGCGCTGGGTGCCTGAGCTTGCCGGTCTCGACAACGCCTCGATCCACGCGCCGTGGGAAGCGTCGCCGCTGGAGCTCGACGCGGCCGGTGTGCGGCTCGGTGTCGACTATCCGGCGCCGCTCGTCGAGCATGCGGCCGCGCGTGCCCGCGCGCTCGATGCGCTGGCGGCATTGCCGAAGCGCCGCTGACCGCACGCTCCGGATGGCCGCCTCAATTGCAGAACGCGACGTGTTCGAGCAGCGCATACGCGACGCCCGAACTGAAATAGGCCGCGCCGCACCACGCGACGAACGCGAGCGTGCCGGCGGCCAGCGCCGCGCGGATCATGCCCATGCCGCGTTGCCCGATGCCGGGCGTGCGACGCGCGCGTCGTTGATCGGCAGGTGCAGCAACGCCGCGAGTACGCCGAGCGCGATCGAGCCCACCCACAGCGGCAGGTACGAATGCGTCGCGTCGTACACCACCGCGCCGAGCCAGACGCCGAAGAAGCTGCCGAGCTGGTGTCCGAAGAACACGAAGCCGAACAGCGTCGCGATGTAGCGCACGCCGAACATCTGCGAGATCACACCGTTCGTCAGCGGCACGGTGCCGAGCCACGTGAATCCCATTACGGCCGCGAACACGTAGACGCTCGCGGGCGACAGCGGCGCCGCGACGAACACGGCCATCGTGAGGGCACGCACGAGGTACAGCACCGACAGCACGTACTTGCGCCGCAGCAGCCCGCCGAGATGGCCGCACGCATAGGTGCCGGCCACGTTGGTCAGCGCGATCAGCGCAAGCGCGACGCTCGCGTGGCGTGCCGGCAGCCCGTGGTCGAGCAGGTACGCGGGAAGATGCGTCGCGACGAACGCGAGCTGGAAGCCGCATGCGAAGAAACCCGCGTTCAGCAGCCAGAAGCCGCGATGCGCGAACGCCTCGCGCACGGCTTCGCCGATCGACTGGTCGGGGCCGGCGGCGGCAGCCTGCGCGGGGCGGTCGCGTAGCAGCAGCGCGAGCGGTGCAAGCAGCGCCGCGACGAGCGCCAGTGCGATGAACGCGTGCCGCCAGCCGATGCCGCCGATCAGCGTCTGCGCGACGGGCACCATGCAGAACTGGCCGAGCCCGCCGATCGCGCCCGCAACGCCGAGCGCCCAGCCGCGCCGGTCCGGCGGAAACAGGCGGCTCAGCGCGCCATAGATCGACGCGAACGCCGAGCCCGACAGCGCGATGCCGATCACGAGCCCGGCGCCGACCGTGAACATGCCGGTTGACGCCGCATGCGCCATCGTGACGAGCCCGGCCGCATACAGCAGCATCCCGGCGATGATCACGCGCAGCGACCCGAAGCGATCGGCGACCATCCCCGTGAACGGCTGCGCGACGCCCCAGATCAGGTTCTGCAGCGCGAGGGCGAGCCCGAACGCTTCGCGCGACCAGCCGTGGTCGAGCGACACCGGCGCGAGGAACAGGCCCTGCACGTGGCGGATGCCGAGCGCGGCGCCCATGATCAGGCCGCCGGCCAGGACGGGCAGCCAGCGGCGGCGGACTTCCTGCTCGATCGGGGTCATGCGTGTCTCCGGATGAAGGCGCGCGGCAAGACGGCCGCGCTCGATCCGATTAGACGATCGGGCCCGTCGTCGCTCAAGCGATCATTCGGTCAGGTTGGCATGCTTGGCAGGAATGCGATGAGGGGCGCGCGGAGTGGAGCGGGGCGCAGGCGCTCGGGAGCGGTCGGGTTTGTTCGCAGAGGCCGGGTCAGCTCACACCGACGCCGTGCCGTGCGCACGCATCGCGGTATCGCATTCGGCCGCTTCGGCGAGCATCCAGTCGCGCACGTCGGCGACTTCGCGGCGCGGGGCCGGATCGTGCTGGAACAGCCAGTAGCCGTAAGCATCCGACAGCGCCTGCGTGTGCGGCCCGAGCACCGCGAGCCGCCCGTCCGCGAGCATCGGCGCGACGAGCGCGAGCCGGCCGAGCGCGACGCCCTGGCCCGCGATCGCCGCCTGGATCACCTGGTCGTACTGGTTGAAGCGCAGCACGCCTTTCGGGCGCGCGTCGCCGAGCCCGGCCGCGTGCAGGTGCGTGCGCCACTGCAATTGCGGCTGCGGCGGCCCGTCGAATTCGAGCAGCACGTGGTCGGCGATCGCCGCCGCGTTCGTGACCGGCCGCGCGGCGAGCGCCGGATGGGCGACCGGCACGACGATCTCGTCGAACAGGCGCAGCGCGCCGGCCGGCGCGCGGTCGCGCGGACAATAGCGGATGCCGAGGTCGATGCCTTCGGCGCGCAAATCGAGTACCTTGTCGTTCGCGGCCACGCGCAGGTCGATCTCCGGCAGGCGCGCCTGCAGCCGCCCGAGCCGCGGCAGCAGCCACAGCGCGGTGACGCCGATGCTGGCGGTGATCGTGACGGGCTGGCGCTCGCGCGTGGCCGCGAGCGACGCGACGGTGTCCTGCAGCCCGTGCAGCGCCGCATCCGCGACGCGAAACAGCCGCTCGCCTTCCGGCGTGAACGCGATCTTCCGGTAGCCGCGCTGCAGCAATGCGACGCCGAGGTGCGCTTCGAGTGCGTGTACCTGGCGGCTGACCGCCGATTGCGTGACGCACAGGTCCTGCGCGGCGAGCGTGATGCTCATGCGGCGGCCGACGGCGACGAAACCGCGGACGAGGTCGAGCGACGGGAGGCGGACGAGCGGCGTTGACATGCGCGTGACTCATGCGAACGGAGCAGCAAGATTGGTTGAGAACGCGGGGCGCGTCAAGTTCAATGGAGGCTGGTGCGGGCGGTGAAGGAGGGGGCGGGCGACGCCCCGGCCGGCTGCGAAGCATGGGCGTGGGCAGGCACTGACGCGCTCACCCGGACGGACCGCGAAGCATGGGACCGGAGACACGATGACGATTTCGAACGAAGGCAGCGAAATGACGCAGGGCACCCGCGCGGCGGACGCATTGCCGCCCGAGCCGGTGACGCTGCGCGCGGCCGACGGTTATGCATTGCGCGGCCATGTATGGCGCCATCGCGGCGGCAGTGTCGTGCGGCCGGTGACGGTCATCAATTGCGCGACGTCGGTGCGTTGCGACTACTACTTCCGTTTCGCGGCCTGGCTGTTCGCCCAGGGGCGCGACGTGCTCGTCTACGACTATCGCGGCATCGGCGGGTCGCGCCCGGCGCAGCTCGCGAAGCTGCGCGCGAACTGGCTCGACTGGGGGCGGCTCGATTGCGAAGGCGCGCTGCACTACGCACGCGACGCGTTTCCGGGCCAGCCGATCGACGTCGTCGCGCACAGCATCGGCGGGTTCGCGCTTGGGCTCGCCGCATCGAACGTTCATGTGCGGCATGCGGTGACGGTCGGCGCGCAGTATGCGTACTGGCGCGATTACCGGCCGGCCGAACGGCGGCGCATGTGGTGGAAGTGGCACGTCGCGATGCCGGTGCTCGCGGCCGTGTTCGGCTACGTGCCCGCGAAGCGGCTCGGCTGGATGGAGGACACGCCGCGCGGCGTCGCGTTGTCGTGGGTGCGTTCGCAGGCACGCTTCGAGGACGGCTATACGAGCGGCCCGCTCGCCGAACCCGCCGCGAGCCGCGCCGCGTTGCCCGCCCGCTTCGCGGGGCTGTCGGCGCCGATGCTCGCGATTGGCCTCGACGACGACGGGTTCGGCACGGTCGCGGCGATCGAGCGGCTGGTCGGCTACTACACGGGCAGCGACGTCACGCATCTGCGGATCGCGCCGGCCGACATCGGTGTCGACGCGATCGGCCATTTCGCGTTTTTCCACAGCCGCTTCACCGAAACGCTGTGGCCGCTCGCGCTCTACTGGCTGCAGCACGGCGCGCTGCCGGCCGATGCGCCGGGCAACGTGCATGCGATTCACCCGGCATCGCGCGGGCGTGGGCCCGGCAGCGGCGTGCCGGGCGTGGCCGCGAACGGGTGATTGGGCGGCCTCGTCATGCATCGCGCATGCCGAGAGAGGACGAGCGCCGGCGCTCGGCATCGACGCCGACGGGCCGCAACGGTTTGCCATACCGCTTGATCGATTAACATCGGACGTTTCCTTCCACAGGCCGCCGCACGTCGATGCTCGTCCCGCCCGATTCCGTTTCTCCGTCAGAATGCCCCCGCGCCTGGCGCATGCAGCGGCTCGACGCGCCGCCCGCCGCGACCCGCGCCGGCGTGCAGATCGCGCGCGTCGATTTCGACTGGCGCGTGCCGCTTGTGTCGCCCGCGTATGCGGCACTGAGCGACGGCGAGCGCGCGCGAGCCGCCCGCTTCATGCGGCATGAGGATGCGGTGCGCAGCGCCGCGACGCGCGCCGCGCTGCGCGACGTGCTGGGCACGGCCCTCGGCATCGCGCCGCACGCGGTGGCCATCGTCGTCGACGCATCGGGGCGGCCGTCGCTGGACGGCGCGCATCGCGCATCGCTCGACTTCAACGTGTCGCATGCGGGCGACCATGCGTTGATTGCGTGGGCTCCTGCGGGGCGCGTCGGCGTCGATATCGAGTCCTGCAATCGCACGGCCGACTGGCGGGCGCTGACGCGCGAGGTGTGCGCGCCCGCCGAAGCCGCCTATCTCGACAGCCTGCCGCCGGCCGAACGGGCCGGCGCATTCATGCGCGTCTGGAGTGCGAAGGAGGCGCTGCTCAAGGCGCTCGGCACGGGCATCGTCGGCGGGCTGGGCGCGTTCGCGGTCATGCCGCCGCGCGATGTCGCGACCCCCGCGACGACGATCGTCGAGCCGGCCGCGCCCGCCGCCGGCGTCGCGGCGTTCGATGCGGCGTGGCTCGACGCGGCGCCCGGCTATGCGGCATGCGTCGCGTGGACGCGTGCGTGAGCCGCGCTCAGCGCGCGGCGCTCATTCGAGCGGCGCGTCGTTCGGCGCCGCATAGCGCGCCTTGATCACGTCGCTCATCGCGAAGTCGAACGACAGCCCCTTCGGCGGCACCGGCTTCATGAACCACTTGTCGTAAAGCGCGTCGATCTCGCCGCGCTTCATCAATTGCACGAGCACGCCGTCGACGAGCGCCTTGAACTGCGGATCGTCCTTGCGCAGCATGAACCCGTAGGCTTCCGACGATTGCGGCGTGCCGACGATCTGCCAGTCGGCCGGCTTCGCGGCGAGCTGGCGCACGCCCGCGAGCAGCACGTCGTCCATCATGTACGCGGCCGCGCGGCCCGATTCGAGCGTGAGGCGCCCTTCGCCGTAATCCTTCGCGCTGATGATCCGCATGTTCATCTTCCTGTCCTCGTTCATCTTGCGCAGCAGGCGCTCGGACGTCGTGCCCTGGTTCGTCACGACCGTCTTGCCGGCGAGGTCGGGGAAGTCGCGGATGCCCGAACTCGTGCGCGTGAGCAGGCGCGTCGTCGCGACGAAGAAGGTGGTCGAGAACGCGACCTGCGCGTGACGCGCGGCGAGGTTCGTCGTCACGCCGCATTCGAGATCGACGGTGCCGTTCTGCACGAGCGGAATGCGGTTCTGCGACGTGACGGGGATGAAGCGCACCTGCAGGTCGGGCTTGCCGGTGCGCGCCTTCACCGCGGCGATCACGCGGTCGCACAGGTCCTGCGAGAAGCCGATGACCTTGCCGTTCGCGTCGACGTAGGAAAACGGCACCGACGTTTCGCGGTGGCCGATCGAGATCAGGTTGCTCTGCCGGATCTTCTCGAGCGTGCCCGACAGCGGCTGCGCGGCGAGCGACGCGCCGCACGCCAGTGCGCACGCGGCGAACAGCAGGGGGCGGCCGATCCGGGCGGCGAGTCGTGACGGGAAGGGCATGGCGGTCTCCGTGGCGAATGGTGATCCGTATGTTGCTAAATAAAAAATAATTGCAACAATTGTTAAGCGTCGGATCCCACGGGCCGGTGCGGCGGGCCGCGCCGGGCATCAGGGAAACTCCCGAGTCGAAATCGGTGAAAAACGGGTTGTCTAGACAAGTTGGCGTGGCTACACTTCAATCCATTCCGAACTTGTCTAGACAGGATTGCTCACATGATTACGTTGACCCCCGGCCATCTGACCCTCCCGCAACTGCGCCAGATCGCACGCGAATCCGTCCAGCTGACGCTCGACCCGGCCAGCTTCGCGAAGATCGACGCCGGCGCGAAGGCCGTCGCCGACATCGCCGCGAAGGGCGAGCCGGCCTACGGCATCAACACGGGCTTCGGCCGCCTGGCCAGCACGCACATCCCGCACGACCAGCTCGAACTGCTGCAGAAGAACCTCGTGCTGTCGCACGCGGTCGGCGTGGGCGAGCCGATGGCACGCTCGTCGGTGCGCCTGCTGATGGCGCTGAAGCTGTCGAGCCTCGGCCGCGGCCACTCGGGCATCCGTCGCGAAGTGATGGACGCGCTGATCAAGCTGTTCAACGCGGACGTGCTGCCGCTGATCCCGGTGAAGGGCTCGGTCGGCGCATCGGGCGACCTCGCGCCGCTCGCGCACATGTCGGCCGTGCTGCTGGGCGTCGGCGAAGTGTTCATCCGCGGCGAGCGTGCAAGCGCGCTCGACGGTCTGCGCGTCGCGGGCCTCGCACCGCTGACGCTGCAGGCGAAGGAAGGCCTGGCGCTGCTGAACGGCACGCAGGCATCGACCGCGCTGGCGCTCGACAACATGTTCGCGATCGAAGACCTGTACCGCACCGCGCTCGTCGCGGGTGCGCTATCGGTCGACGCGGCTGCCGGCTCGGTGAAGCCGTTCGACGCACGCATTCATGAGCTGCGCGGCCACCAAGGCCAGATCGATGCGGCCGCATCGTATCGCGACCTGCTCGAAGGCTCGCCGATCAACCAGTCGCACCGCGACTGCGACAAGGTGCAGGACCCGTACAGCCTGCGCTGCCAGCCGCAGGTGATGGGCGCGTGCCTGGACCAGATGCGCCATGCGGCCGACGTGCTGCTGGTCGAAGCGAACGCCGTGTCGGACAACCCGCTGATCTTCCCGGATACCGGCGAAGTGCTGTCGGGCGGCAACTTCCACGCGGAACCCGTCGCATTCGCGGCCGACAACCTCGCGCTCGCCGCAGCGGAAATCGGCGCGCTGGCCGAACGCCGCATCGCGCTGCTGATCGACGCGACGCTGTCGGGCCTGCCCCCGTTCCTCGTGCGGGACGGCGGCGTGAACTCGGGCTTCATGATCGCGCACGTGACGGCGGCCGCCCTCGCGTCGGAAAACAAGACGCTTGCGCACCCGGCGTCGGTCGACTCGCTGCCGACCTCGGCGAACCAGGAAGACCACGTGTCGATGGCGACGTTCGCCGCGCGCAAGCTCGCCGACATCGCGGACAACACGAAGCACATCCTCGCAATCGAACTGCTGGCCGCCGCGCAAGGCGTCGACCTTCGCGCGCCGTACCACACGAGCCCGAAGCTGGCGCCGGTGATGGAAACGATCCGCAGCAAGGTCGCGCACTACGAGCTCGACCACTACTTCGCACCGGACATCGCCGTGATCGCCAAGCTGGTCGGCGAGCGCGCGTTCGCGAAGGTCGCGCCGTTCTCGTTCGCGTCGG
The DNA here is from genome assembly GCF_002223095.1 of Burkholderia sp. AU33803. Taxonomy (NCBI): domain Bacteria; kingdom Pseudomonadati; phylum Pseudomonadota; class Betaproteobacteria; order Burkholderiales; family Burkholderiaceae; genus Burkholderia; species Burkholderia sp. AU33803. Next base: position 1,933,168 of record NZ_NKFJ01000004.1, on the reverse strand, counting down.
AACAGTAAGCCGATGAGCGCGCCGGTCTACCAGGAGATCAAGGATTTCATCCTGGCCCGCATCCACGCAGGCGAGTGGGAGGAGGGCGATCAGGTGCCGTCCGAGAACGAGCTGGCGCGCGAATTCAAGGTGGCGCGCATGACCGTCAACCGCGCGCTGCGCGAGTTGACGGCCGAGCAGGTGCTCACGCGCATGAAGGGGGCGGGCACCTACGTCGCGCGGCCGAAGTACGAGTCGACGCTGGTGGCGATCCGCAGCATCTCGGAGGAAGTCGGTGCGCGCGGGCACGCGTATCACGCGAGCGTGCTCGGCCTCGACACGATCCGCGCCGACGACGCGCTCGCCGACGAGATGCAGGTCGCCGTGCGCACGAAGCTGTTTCATTCGCAGGTGCTGCACTTCGAGAATGACGAGCCCGTGCAGCTCGAAGAACGATGGGTGAATCCGGCGGTCGCGCCGGATTACGCCGAGCAGGATTTCACGAACACGACGCCGAACCTGTACCTGATGCGCGCGGCTCCGCTGCAGCGCGTCGAGTACCGGATCGAAGCGGCGGCCCCGGCGCCGGAGCGGCGCGAGCAGCTGCGGATGGACGACGTCGAGCCGTGTCTGGTTTTACATCGACGCACCTGGTCGCAGGGCGTCGTCGCCTCGGTGGCGAATCTGTGGCATCCCGGCAGCCGTTATCGCTTCACCGGGCATTTCTGATTCCTATTTGATAGTCATTTTCCTTCGGGAGCAGTCGTCATGAACCATCCGAAACACATCGATCCCCGTCTCGATCCGACGCGCACGATCCGCGCGCCGCGCGGCAGCGAGAAAGTCTGCAAGACCTGGCTGGCCGAAGCGGCCTACCGGATGATCCAGAACAACCTCGACCCGGAAGTCGCCGAGCACCCGCACGCGCTCGTCGTGTACGGCGGCATCGGCCGTGCGGCACGCAACTGGGAATGCTACGACCAGATCCTCGCATCGCTGAAGGATCTCGAAGAGAACGAGACGCTGCTGATCCAGTCGGGCAAGCCGGTCGGTGTGTTCCGCACGCACAAGGATGCGCCGCGCGTGCTGCTCGCGAACTCGAACCTCGTGCCGCACTGGGCGAACTGGGATCACTTCCACGAGCTCGACCGCAAGGGCCTGATGATGTACGGCCAGATGACGGCCGGCAGCTGGATCTACATCGGCAGCCAGGGCATCGTTCAGGGCACCTATGAAACGTTCTTCTCGGTCGCGAACCAGCACTTCAACGGAGATCCGTCGGGCCGCTGGATCCTGACGGGCGGCCTGGGCGGCATGGGCGGCGCGCAGCCGCTGGCCGCGACGATGGCCGGCTTCTCGATGATCGCGGTCGAATGCGACGAGACCCGCATCGACTTCCGCCTGAAGACGCGCTACGTCGACAAGAAGGCGACGACGCTCGACGAGGCGCTCGGCATGATCGAGGAAGCGAAGCGCACCGGCAAGCCGGTGTCGATCGGCCTGCTCGGCAACGCGGCCGACGTGTTCGCCGAACTCGTCACGCGCGGCATCACGCCGGATTGCGTGACCGACCAGACGAGCGCGCACGACCCGATCAACGGCTACCTGCCGCAAGGCTGGACCGTCGCGCAATGGCGCGAGGCGCAGAAGGTCGATCCGCAGAGCATCGTGAAGGTCGCGAAGCAGTCGATGGCCGTCCAGGTGCGCGCGATGCTCGCGCTGCAGGAACGCGGCGCGGCGACGCTGGACTACGGCAACAACATCCGCCAGATGGCGCTGGAAATGGGCGTCGAGAACGCGTTCGACTTCCCGGGCTTCGTGCCGGCCTACATCCGCCCGCTGTTCTGCGAAGGCAAGGGCCCGTTCCGCTGGGTCGCGCTGTCCGGCGATCCGGAAGACATCTACAAGACCGACCAGAAGGTGAAGGAGCTGATCCCCGACGATCCGCACCTGCACAACTGGCTCGACATGGCGCGTGAGCGCATTGCGTTCCAGGGCCTGCCGGCACGGATCTGCTGGGTCGGCGTGAAGGACCGCTATCGCCTCGGCCAGGCGTTCAACGAGATGGTCAAGAACGGCGAGCTGAAGGCGCCGATCGTGATCGGCCGCGACCACCTCGATACGGGTTCGGTCGCCAGCCCGAACCGCGAGACGGAATCGATGAAGGACGGTTCGGACGCCGTGAGCGACTGGCCGCTGCTGAACGCCCTGCTGAACACCGCAGGCGGCGCATCGTGGGTGTCGCTGCACCATGGCGGCGGCGTGGGCATGGGCTTCTCGCAGCACTCGGGCGTCGTGATCGTCGCCGACGGTACCGCCGAAGCGCACGAGCGTCTCGGCCGCGTGCTGCTGAACGACCCGGCGACGGGCGTGATGCGCCATGCGGATGCCGGCTACGAACTCGCGCAGCAGACGGCCCGCGAAGCCGGCCTGAAGCTGCCGATGCTCGGCCGCTGAGCATGACGGCGCTCCACCCGGCGCCGGTGAACGCGACGATGATCCGCGCCGCGGATCTCGTCGCGTCGCCCTGGAAGAACGGCGGTGGCGTGACGCGCGAGATCGGCGCGTTTCCGCCGGGCGCCGCGCTCGACGCGTTCGCGTGGCGCGTGAGCGTCGCCGACGTCGGCACGGCCGGGCCGTTCTCGCGTTTCGACGGGATCGACCGCACGCTGGTGCTGCTGTCCGGCGCGGGCATGACGCTCGCCGAGGCAGGCGGCGCCCGCCACGTGCTCGACGCACCGCTGGCCCGCGCGGATTTCGCGGGGGAAGCGGCGATCGACGCGACGCTGCACGACGGCGCGACGCGCGACTTCAACCTGATGACGCGCCGTTCGGCCGCGCGCGGCGTGCTCGACGTATGGCGCGCAGGCGCGCACCGCATCGAGCATGCCGATACCGTGCTGCTGTATTGCGCGGCCGGCGACGCCGCGGTCGAAATCGACGGCACACGCTACACCCTGGAAGAAATGGACACGCTGCGGCTCGACGGGCCGCGGCGTGCGTTTGACGTCGTCGTGAGCGGTAGCGGCGCGTTGCTCGCCGTGTCGCTCGCCATCGGCGAACGAGACTGAACGCATGAAACCGACTGTCTGGCATCACCTGAGGCTGTGTCCGCACGGCCATCCTGACGAGACGATCGACGACGCGGCGATCGCCGTCGACGAAACCGGCACGATCGTCTGGCTCGGCGCGATGTCCGCGCTGCCGCACGGTTACGCCCACTGGCGGCGCGAGGATCTGCACGGCGCGTGGGTGACGCCGGGCCTCGTCGACTGCCATACGCACCTCGTGTACGGCGGCACGCGTGCCGACGAATTCGCGCAGCGCCTCGCGGGCGTGAGCTACGAGGAAATCGCGCGGCAGGGCGGCGGGATCGTGTCGACGGTGCGCGCGACGCGCGCGGCCGACGAGACGACGCTGTTCGTGCAGGCCGCGGCCCGCCTGCAGCCGCTGCTCGCCGAAGGCGTGACCGCGATCGAGATCAAGTCGGGCTACGGGCTCGACCTCGCGAGCGAACGCAAGATGCTGCGCGTTGCACGCCAGCTCGGCGAACGCTTTCCGGTCACCGTCTACACGACCTTCCTCGGCGCGCACGCGCTGCCGCCCGAATATGCGGGCCGTGCGGATGCGTACATCGACGAAGTGTGCGACCGGATGCTGCCGGCGCTGGCCGACGAAGGGCTCGTCGACGCGGTCGACGTGTTCTGCGAACGCATCGGCTTTTCGCTCGCGCAGACCGAGCGCGTGTTCGAGGCCGCGACGCGGCGCGGGCTGCCCGTGAAGCTGCATGCGGAGCAACTGTCGAATGCCGGCGGCACGGCGCTTGCCGCGCGTTATCGCGCGCTGTCCGCCGATCACCTCGAATTTCTCGACGAAGCCGGCATCGAGGCGATGAAGGCAGCCGGCACGGTTGCCGTGCTGCTACCCGGTGCGTACTACTTCATCCGCGAGACGCAACTGCCGCCGATCGAGCTGCTGCGCAAGCACGGCGTGCCGATCGCGCTCGCGACCGATCACAACCCCGGCACGTCGCCGCTCGAATCGCTGCTGCTGACGTTGAACCTGGGCTGCACGCTGTTCCGCATGACGGTGCCCGAAGTGCTGCAGGGCGTCACGCGCCATGCGGCGGCGGCGCTCGGCCGCGCGGATCGCCACGGCGCGCTCGAGGTTGGTCGCCAGGCCGACTTCGCCGCGTGGTCGGTCGGCTCGCTGGCGGAACTCGCCTACTGGATCGGCCGGCCGCTGTGCGAGCAGGTCGTACGCGGCGGCACGACCGTGTTTCGCCGGATGAATGGATAGCCTCATGACCGACACCACGTTGTTCGCAGACCATGCGTACCTGCCCGATGGCTGGCGCCGTAACGTCCTGCTGCGCTGGGACGCGGCCGGCACGCTGACCGGCGTGACGCCCGACACCGACGCACCCGCGGGCGTCGCACGCGCGGCCGGGCCGGTGCTGCCCGGCATGCCGAACCTGCACTCGCACGCGTTCCAGCGCGCGATGGCGGGGCTCACCGAATATCGCGCGAATCCGTCCGACAGCTTCTGGAGCTGGCGCGACCTGATGTACCGCTTCGCGCTGAAGATCACGCCCGACGCGCTCGCCGCGATCGCGCGCTGGCTGTATGTCGAGATGCTCAAGTGCGGCTACACGTCGGTGTGCGAATTCCACTACGTGCATCACACGCAGGACGGCTCACGCTATCCGCAGATCGCCGAGCTCGGCACGCGCGTGATCGACGCCGCGCGTGCCGCCGGCATCGGCATCACGATGCTGCCGGTGTCGTACCAGTTCGCGGGTTTCGGCGACAAGCCGCCGCGTGACGACCAGCGCCGCTTCATCAACACGCCCGACGGCCTGCTCGAGCTGCTCGACGCGATGCGCCGCGTCGCGCCTGAGCACGGCGGGCTGCGCTACGGCGTTGCACCGCACTCGCTGCGGGCGGTATCCGAAAACGGTTTGCGCGTGCTGCTCGCAGGGCTGCCCGGCGATGCGCCCGTGCATATCCACATCGCCGAGCAGACGGCCGAAGTCGACGACTGCGTGCGTGCGTACGGCGCGCGCCCCGTGCAATGGCTGCTCGATCGCTTCGACGTCGATGCACGCTGGTGTCTCGTGCACGCGACGCACGTCGACGCGGCCGAAACGGCGGCGCTCGCAAAGCGTCGCGCGGTTGCCGGCCTGTGCCTGACGACCGAAGCGAACCTCGGCGACGGCGTGTTCCCGGCCGTCGACTATCTCGCGCAGGGCGGCGTGATCGGCGTCGGCTCGGACAGCCACGCGTCGGTCGACTGGCGCTCCGAGCTGCGCCTGCTCGAATACGGCCAACGGCTCGTGCACCGTGCACGCAACGTGCTGGCGAGCGACACGCAGGCGCATGTCGCCGATCGCCTGTTCGACGCGTCGCTCGCGGGGGGCGCGCAGGCCAGCGGGCGGCGCGTCGGTGCGCTGCGCGAAGGGTGCCGCGCCGACTGGCTTGTGCTCGATCCCGATCATCCGGCAATCGCCGAACACGACAGCACATCGTGGTTGTCGGGTATCGTGTTCGCGGAGCACGGCGACACGCCGGTGCTCGACGTCTACACGGGCGGCGAGCGCGTCGTGAGCGGCCGCCGTCATCGCGACGAAGCCGTCGCGTATGCCGACTACCGCGCCGCGCTGGCGCAACTGCTGCGCTGATGCGCGCAACCGGCGCACGCCGCAAGCGTGCGCTGGCAGACCTCCAACGGTGATGCGACATGACTGAACAACCGGCTGTATTCACGCTGAAGCAGGGCACGCTGCCGCTGCTGATCTCGATTCCGCACGCAGGCACGCACATTCCCGACGACATCGCCGCGACGATGACGGCCGACGCGCGCTTCGTCGACGATTGCGACTGGCATCTCGAACGGCTGTATGGATTCGCGGCCGACCTCGGCGCATCGATCCTCGTACCGTCGCATGCGCGTTACGTCGTCGACCTGAACCGGCCGCCCGACAACGAGAACCTGTACCCGGGGCAGGACACGACGGGGCTCGTGCCGGTCGATACGTTCGACAAGGCGCCGCTGTATCCGGCGAACGCGCTGCCGGGCAACGACGAGATCATGCGTCGCCGCGACCGCTACTGGCTGCCGTATCACGAGGCGCTGCAAGGCGAGGTCGCGCGCCTGAAGCGCGAGCACGGCCGCGTGCTCGTGTGGGAAGCGCATTCGATCCGCTCGCACGTGCCGCGTTTCTTCGACGGCCGCCTGCCGGACTTCAATTTCGGCACGTCGAGCGGCGCGAGTGCCGCGCCGGGCCTGGCCGAGGCGCTGGCCGCGCGCGTGCTCGAACATGGCGGCTATACGGCCGTCGCGAACGGGCGCTTCAAGGGCGGCTACATCACGCGTCACTACGGCGTGCCCGCTACCGGCGTCGAGGCCGTGCAGCTCGAGCTCTCGCAGATCACCTACATGGAAGAGACGCGTCCTTACGCGTATGACGAGGCGCGTGCGGCGCGGATCGTGCCGCTATTGCAGACGCTCGTCGAAACCGCGCTCGCGCATCGTTGAACGCGGGCCGCACCGATGCGGCAGCGCGGCGGAGCAGGCACGTCACGGCCCGCCGGCACGCAGCAGGCCGCACCGATGCAGTGCACAACACGGCATCGATCCACGGGATCGATGCCGTTTTTTTTCGTAGGGCTTTCGTCTGTTCGATGTCGTCATCGGCACCTGAAAATTTGACGCAATTTTTAGGTGATATAAGCTGAATGTCAGGAAGTCGTCACGCGCGCACCGGCGGCGCGGCCATCGATCGTGGCCGCACCGCGCCGGCATGCGCGGCGAGACACCTTGCCGACGTGTCGCCGCGCGGCATTGCCGCATGCGCTTGATCGCGACACGTGTCCTGCCTTCATCAGTCAGTCGAGTACGATCGTGAAAGCCGCCAGCCCTTCGATACGCCGGACGCGAAGTCCGTCGGCGGGCGCGCCGCCTCAGGCCGGGCCGTCCCGGCATGCTGATCGCGGCACGCGTGCCGCCTTTTTACGCGAGCCTCGTTTCTTCGCCGTTTCCCATCGCGGCCTGCGCCGCTTCAATCTCGTGTCCGCGCACGTGTTCAGCGCGGTGCAGTGCGACGGCAGCGCGTCGTTGTTGCCCTAGCGTCGTTTTCCGCTTCCGTTCCGGGTCGCCCCGCCTGTTGCCGCATCGTCCGCGCGGCAGGAGCGCGCATGGGCATGCGCCGCGTCCTGGTGCGCACGTGCGGCGCCGGCGTGAACCTTCAACATCCCGCGTGCAGACGCATCGCGCGCGATTACCGGAGAGCCGCCCATGCGTGCGCGCCCGATCGTAGCCGTCACCGCCGACCGCATCCTGCGCGGTGCGCATCCGAACCATACGGCGGGGGAGAAGTACCTGGCCGCGCTCGTCGACGGCGCCGGTGCGCTTGCGTTCGTGCTGCCCGCGCTCGGCGCGCGCCAGCCGGCCGATGCGACCGTCGCGGCAGTCGACGGGTTGCTGTTCACCGGCAGCTATTCGAACGTCGAGCCGCATCATTACGGCGGCGCCGCGAGCGCGCCCGACACGCTGCATGACCCCGCGCGCGATGCGACCGCGCTGCCGCTGATCCGCGCGGCGATCGACGCGGGCGTGCCCGTGCTGGCGATCTGTCGCGGCATGCAGGAGCTGAACGTCGCTTACGGCGGCACGCTGCATCAGCGGCTGCACGCGACGACCGGCTTCGACGATCACCGAGAGCGGCCCGCCGATCCGCTCGAACGGCAGTACGGTCCCGCGCACGTCGTGCAGTTCGCGCCGGGCGGCTTGCTGCAGCGGGTCACGCGTGGCGCGCAGGAAGCGACGGTCAATTCGCTGCACGACCAGGGCATCGCGCAGCTCGGCGCCGGGCTCGTCGTCGAAGCCAGTGCGCCCGACGGCCTGGTCGAGGCCGTCAGCGTGCGCGACGCGCGCGCGTTCGCGCTCGGCGTGCAGTGGCATCCCGAATGGCGCTACGCGGAACAGCCGCTGTCGCGCGATATCTTCGCGGCGTTCGGCGCGGCGTGCCGCGCGCGCATGACGCATCGCATTCAGGCGGCCGGCGGCGCGATGCCGTCGCCAGCCGCATCCGACGTCGACTGATAGAGGCCGATCATGCAACCCGAACTGAGCGAATTCCTGCGACAGCACCGCATCACCGAGGTCGAGGCGATCATTCCCGACATGGCCGGCATCGCGCGCGGCAAGATCATTCCGCGCAACAAGTTCGAATCCGGCGAATCGATGCGCCTCCCGCAGGCCGTGATGGTGCAGACCGTCACCGGCGACTATCCGGAGGACGGCACGCTGACCGGCGTGACCGACCCCGACATGGTGTGCGTGCCCGATCCGTCGACGATCTGCCTGATTCCGTGGGCCGTCGACCCGACCGCGCAGGTGATCCACGACTGCGTGCATTTCGACGGCTCGCCGGTCGAGATCTCGCCGCGCTACGTGTTGCGACGCGTGCTCGACCTGTACAAGGCGAAGGGCTGGCAGCCGGTCGTGGCACCCGAGCTCGAGTTCTATCTCGTCGACATGAACGCCGATCCCGACTTGCCGCTGCGTCCGCCCGTCGGCCGCACCGGGCGCGCGGAGACCGGCCGGCAGTCGTATTCGATCGAAGCCGTGAACGAGTTCGATTCGCTGTTCGAGGATATCTACGAATACTGCGAGATGCAGGGGCTCGATATCGAGACGCTGATCCACGAGGTCGGCGCCGCGCAGATGGAGATCAACTTCGTGCATGGCGATGCGCTGTCGCTGGCCGACCAGGTGTTCCTGTTCAAGCGCACCGTGCGCGAGGCGGCGCTGCGCCACAACATGTACGCGACCTTCATGGCGAAGCCGATGCAGGACGAGCCGGGCTCGGCGATGCACATCCACCAGAGCCTGGCCGACGCGCGCACGGGGCGCAACCTGTTCTCCAACGAGGACGGTACGGTGTCGCCGATGTTCCACAGCTATCTCGCGGGGCTGCAGAAGTACACGCCGGCGCTGATGCCGATCTTCGCGCCGTACATCAACTCGTATCGCCGCCTGTCGCGCTTCATGGCCGCGCCGATCAACGTGCAGTGGGGCTACGACAACCGCACGGTCGGTTTCCGCATTCCGCAGTCAGGCGCGTCGGCGCGCCGTATCGAGAACCGGATCCCGGGCGTCGACTGCAATCCGTACCTCGCGTTCGCCGCGACGCTCGCGGCCGGCTATCTCGGCTTGATCCAGCAGCTCGCACCGACCGAGCCGATCGCGTCGGACGGCTACAACCTGCCATACCAGCTGCCGCGCAATCTCGAGGAGGGCATCTCGCTGATGGCGGCCTGCACGCCGCTGGCCGGCATTCTCGGCGACAAGTTCGTGAAGGCCTATCTGGCGCTGAAGGACACCGAATACGAAGCGTTCTTCCGCGTGATCAGCTCGTGGGAGCGCAGGCATTTGCTGCTGCACGTCTGAGCGTGCGGCACGGTTATCCGGAGGAAACATGACCGATAGAAATGACGCTGTATCGCCGCAATCGACCGCGGATTATCGCGCGCTCGACGCCGCGCACCACATCCACCCGTTCTCGGACATGGGCGCGCTGAACCGTGCGGGCAGCCGCGTGATCGTGAAGGCCGACGGCGTCTACCTGTGGGATTCGGACGGCAACAAGGTGATCGACGGGATGGCCGGCCTCTGGTGCGTAAACGTCGGCTACGGCCGCAAGGAACTCGCCGACGCCGCGTATCGCCAGATCCAGGAACTGCCGTTCTACAACACGTTCTTCAAGACCACGCACCCGCCGGTGATCGAACTCTCTGCGATGCTCGCGGAAGTCACGCCGAAGGGCTTCAATCACTTCTTCTATTGCAACAGCGGCTCGGAAGGCAACGACACCGTGCTGCGCCTCGTGCACCAGTACTGGCGCGTGCAGGGCCAGCCGCAGAAGAAGTACGTGATCTCGCGCAAGAACGGCTATCACGGCTCGACGATCGCGGGCGGCACGCTCGGCGGGATGGGCTACATGCACGAGCAGATGCCGTCGAAGGTCGAGCACATCGTGCACATCGACCAGCCGTATTTCTTCGTCGAAGCGGCGGCCGGCGAAACGCCGGAAGCGTTCGGCCTGGCGCGCGCACGGCAGCTCGAAGCGAAGATCCTCGAACTCGGCGCGGAGAACGTTGCCGCGTTCATCGGCGAGCCATTCCAGGGCGCGGGCGGCGTGATCTTCCCGCCGTCGACGTACTGGCCGGAAATCCAGCGGATCTGCCGCAAGTACGACATCCTGCGGGTAGCCGACGAAGTGATCGGCGGCTTCGGCCGCACCGGCGAATGGTTCGCCCACCAGCACTTCGGTTTCGAACCCGATCTCATCACGATGGCCAAGGGCCTCACGTCGGGCTATGTGCCGATGGGGGCGGTCGGCATTCACGAGCGCGTGGCGCGGCCGATCATCGACAACGGCGAATTCAACCACGGCCTCACGTACTCGGGCCACCCGGTCGCGGCGGCCGTCGCGGTCGCGAACCTGAAGCTGCTGCGCGACGAAGGGATCGTCGAGCGCGTGAAGAACGATATCGGGCCGTATTTCCAGCGCCGGCTGCGCGATGCGCTGGGCGACCATCCGATCGTCGGGGAGATTGCGGGAGCGGGGCTGGTCGCGGGCGTTCAGCTGGCGCGCGACCGGGAGCGGCGCGAGCGGTTCGGTGCGAACGTCGATATCGGCACGATCTGCCGCGACTTCTGCTTCAACGGCAACCTGATCATGCGCGCGACCGGCGACCGCATGCTGCTGTCGCCGCCGCTCGTGATTCGCGAGGCGGAGGTCGACGAGATCGTCGACAAGGCGAAGCGCGCGTTCGATGCGACGGCGGAGCGGGTGGGGCGCGCGGAGTAAGCCGGTGTTGCGCGGCGCGCGCCGCGCAACAAACTCGCGGCCAAAACGAAAAGGCCCTGCGTCGTGAGACGCAGGGCCTTGAATTCTTTGGTGGGCGGTACTGGGATCGAACCAGTGACCCCTGCCGTGTGAAGGCAGTGCTCTACCGCTGAGCTAACCGCCCAAAGAAGCTGAAATTATGTCAGGGCTTTGAGGGTCTGTAAAGTACTTTCTGCAAATATCTTTCAGATACCCGCGCATACCTGCCAGCCGGCCGTTCACTCAACCCGCGAGCGCGGGCAGTGCGTCGATCGATTCGCGCACGTAACCCGCGAAGCGCAGCGCAACCGGTTCAGCGGTGCCGCTGCGCTTCAGCGCGAGCGTGCGCGATTCGAGCGACGCATCCTTCAGCGGCCGGAACGCGAGCCGCTCGCTCTTCACCTGCTGCAGCACGCGCGGCACGAGCGCGATACCCATCCCGAACTCGATCATCGACAGGATCGTCTGCCACAGCCGTGCCTCATGGCGGATCAGCGGGCTGAAGCCGGCATTCACGCACTGCGCGATGATCAGGTCGTGATAGTGCGGCGCCGCTTCGCGCGGGAACAGGATGAACGGTTCCGCGGCCAGCGCGGCGAGCGCGACCTGCCTGCGCTGCGCGAGCGGATGCGCGGCCGGCAGGCAGCACACGAACGGTTCCGCATAGACGGGCGTCGATTCGACCTCGGGCGGGAAGTGGCCCCAGTGCGCGTAGCCGAGATCGATCTGGCCGCGCTGGATCGCCTGCACCTGCGCCTGCGTGTTCATTTCGCTCAGCACGACTTCGACGCCCGGATAGTCGGCTTCGAAGCGCCGCACCGCATCGGGCAGCCCGCGATACAGCATCGAATGGACGAAGCCGATCCGCAGCCGGCCCGCGAGCCCCGACGCGGAGCGCACCGTCAGGCGTTCGGCCTCGGCCGCCTGCAGCAGCAGCCGGCGTGCTTCGCCGAGCAGCACCTCGCCCGCGTTGGTCAGCGCGACGGTCTTGTTGGTGCGCGAGAACAACTGCACGCCGAGCGCGTCCTCGAACTTGCGGATGTCGAAGCTCAGCGCCGGCTGCGAGATGAACAGGCGTTTCGCCGCGCGCCCGAAATGCAGCTCCTCGGCGACCGCCACGAAGTAGCGCAACTGCCTCAGTTCCATCGTGTCTCCTCGCGGCGTCGGCATCGATAAGCGATATCTATCGTACCGGATAAATCCTGTATTGGACGCTTATCGATCGCACGCCTACGCTCTGCGGAAGGCTTTGCACGGGACTGGCCGGGCGCCGCGGCGCCCCGTCCAGCCGACGTGCAGGCAATCCAGGAGACGCACGCATGAACGACACAGCTCGCACGCCGGACACCGGCGCAGCCAATATCCCCGACAGCCGGGGCATCAATTTCTTCACCGTCGATCCCGATCTCGGCGCGTTGCTGAAGCTGCATCTCGGCGATGCCCGCTATGCCGAGCTCGAGCCGCAACTGCGCGCGCTCGGCGCACGCGTGTCGGGCGAACTCGACGAATGGGCGTCGCGTGCAGACAAGCACCCGCCCGTGCTCGAGCATCGCAACCGGCGCGGCGAGGCCGTGCAGCGGATCGACAAGGATCCCGCGTATGTCGCGCTCGAACGCGTCGCATATGCCGAGCTCGGGCTCGCGTCGCTGAGCCACGGGGCCGAATCGGTGCCGCCGCTCGTCAAGTACGCGCTGACGTTCCTGTTCGTGCAGGCGGAATTCGGGCTGTGCTGCCCGGTCAGCATGACCGATTCGCTGACGCGCACGCTGCGCCGTTTCGGCGATCCGGCGCTCATCGCGCGTTACCTGCCGATGCTTGCGTCACGCGATTTCGACACGCTGTACCAGGGCGCGATGTTCATGACCGAACAGGCGGCGGGTTCCGACGTCGGCCGGATCGCGACGCGGGCGACGCGCGAGACCGGCGCGCACGGCGAGACCCTCTGGCGCCTGACCGGCGACAAGTGGTTCTGCTCGAACGCGGATGCCGAGCTCGCGATGGTGCTTGCGCGGCCCGACGGCGCGCCGGACGGCATCAAGGGCCTTGCGCTGTTCCTGCTGCCGAAGACGCTGCCGGACGGCACGCGCAACCGCTACCGGATCGTGCGCCTGAAGGACAAGCTCGGCAGCCGTTCGATGGCGAGCGGCGAGATCGCGCTCGAAGGCGCGCAGGCGTACCTGATCGGCGAGATCGGCCGCGGCTTTCACCAGATGGCCGACATGATCAACATGTCGCGGCTGTCGAACGGCGTGCGCGCGGCGGGGCTGATGCGGCGCGCGCTGAACGAGGCGCTGCACGTTGCCGCGCACCGCGAGGCCTTCGGCCGCAAGCTGATCGAGATGCCGCTGATGCAGCGCCAGTTGCTGAAGATGCTGCTGCCGGCCGAGGCCGCGCGCGCGATGTTCATGCAGATCGCGCTGCTGCTGCCGCAGGCCGATGCGGGCGACGAGCAGGCCGCGCGCTGCGTGCGGATCCTGACGCCGCTGATCAAGTTCCGCGCGTGCCGCGATGCGCGGCGCGTGACGGGCGATGCGATGGAAGTGCGCGGCGGCACCGGCTACATCGAGGAGTGGAGCGACGCGCGCATCGTGCGCGATGCGCATCTCGGCTCGATCTGGGAGGGCACGAGCAACATCGTCGCGCTCGACGTCGCGCGGGCCGCGCAGCGCGAGCACGCGCTCGATGCGCTGCGCGCGTTCCTCGGCGACCGCCTCGGCGCGACGCCGCTGCCCGATGCGAGCCGCGCGGCGCTGCGGCGCGTTCTCGCGCGTGCCTGCGACGCGCTCGCGCGGGTCGCTGACGAAGGTGACGACGCGCGCGTGCGGCAGGCCGCGTCCGCGCTGTACTACGCGAGCGCGGCCGTGCTGATGGCGTGCGAGGGCGTGCGGCTCGCGCCGGATTTCCGGCGGCTCGCGCTCGCGCATCTGGTCGTGCGCCACAAGCTGCTGCCGGTCGATCCGCTCGCGCCGGCGTCACGCGACGACGAATCGCCCGCGTACGACGCACTGCTGCGCGGCACGCCGATCGCGCTCGATACCGCGCTCGACCTGCTGCCGGAGGTCGAAAGATGAGCACGACGCGTGGTGCACTGGACGGCCTGAAGGTCGTCGACCTGAGCCGCGTGCTCGGCGGCCCGTACTGCACGCAGGCGCTTGCCGACCACGGCGCGACGGTGGTCAAGATCGAGCCGCCGGACGGCGACGAGACGCGCGGCTGGGGGCCGCCGTTCCTCGGCGATACCGCGTGGTATTTCATGGGCGTGAACCGCAACAAGGAAGGGCTCGCGCTCGATCTGTCGCGCGACGAGGGGCGCGCGATCCTGTGGCGGCTGCTTGAAGAGGCCGACGTGCTTGTCGAGAACTTCAAGCCCGGCACGCTCGCGCGCTGGGGGATGGACTACGCGCGCGACCTGCAGCCGCGCTTCCCGCGCCTGATCCACTGCGCGGTGACGGGCTTCGGCGAAGGCGGCCCGCTCGGCGGGCTGCCCGGCTACGACGCGGTGATCCAGGCGATGGCGGGGCTGATGAGCGTCAACGGCGAGCGCGACGGCGACGCCACGCGCATCGGTCTGCCGATCGTCGACATGGTCACGGGCCTCAACGCACTGGCCGGCATCCTGCTGGCGCTCGCCGAGCGCGAGAAGAGCGGGCAAGGGCAGTCGATCGACATCGCGCTGTACGACTGCGGCGTGTCGCTGCTGCATCCGCACCTGCCGAACTTCTTCGGTTCCGGGCGCGTGCCGGCGCGCAGCGGCAACGCGCATCCGAACATCGCGCCGTACGACAGCTATCGCACCGCGACCGTGCCGATCTTCCTCGCGATCGGCAACGATCGGCAATTCGCGCGGCTCGTCGCGCATCTCGGCGTGCCGGCGCTCGCGGGCGATCCGCGTTTCGTCGACAACCGCAGCCGCTGCGCGCACCGGCCCGAGCTGAAGGCCGAACTGGAAGCACGGCTTGCCGCGCATGCCTGCGAGCCGCTCGTGCGCGACCTGATGGCGGCCGGCGTGCCGTGCGGGCCGGTGCGCACGGTGGCCGACGTCGCGCACGATCCGCATGCGCTGCACCGGAACCTGTTCGTCGAGATCGGCGCGTATCGCGGCACGGCGTCGCCGGTGAAGCTGTCGCGCACGCCGGCCACCTATCGTTCGCCGCCGCCCGCACTCGGCGGCGATACGCGCGCGGTGCTCGAGCGCCTTGGCGTCGATCCCGCGCTCCAGCAGCAACTGCTCGACGCCGGCGTGCTGAAGATCGCACCCGACCGGACGTGACCGACCGATGCGCGCGCCGGTGAGCATGGCCGGCCGACGAAACGGAACGTCAAGCAACGCAACGTCAAGCAACGCCGCCGGCCGGCGGCGCAATGCCGGCCACCCGGGAAAGGCGCGCGACAGTCGCGCCCCCGACACACCAACATGGAGACATCGATGAGCCGTCAGCCATCCCCGACCGCCGCGCCGCAACTGCGGCCCGGCCGCGCCGCCTTCGCGGCATTCGTCGGCACCACGATCGAGTGGTACGACTTCTACATCTACGGCACGGCCGCTGCGCTCGTGTTCGGCAAGGTGTTCTTTGCGAGCACGATGGATCCCGGCGTCGCGACGCTGCTGGCGTTCGTCACGTTCTGGGCCGGTTTCGCCGCGCGGCCGCTCGGCGGCATCGTGTTCGGGCATCTCGGCGACCGCGTCGGCCGCAAGACCGCGCTCGTGATCACGCTGGTGATGATGGGGCTGGCGACGACCGGCATCGGCCTGTTGCCCGGCTATGCGCAGATCGGCGTCTGGGCGCCGGCCGGCCTCGTCGTGCTGCGCGTGCTGCAGGGCATCGCGGTCGGCGGCGAGTGGGGCGGCGCGGTGCTGATCGCGAGCGAGAACGCGCCGAAGCATCGCAGCATCCTGTATGCGGCGTTCGCGCAGCAGGGCTCGCCCACCGGCAACCTGCTGGCCACGGCCGCGTTCTTCACGCTGAGCGCGCTGCCCACCCCGTCGTTCCTGATGTGGGGCTGGCGCATTCCGTTCCTGCTGTCGGCCGTGCTCGTGATCATCGGCATGGTGATCCGGCTGAAGCTCGAGGAGTCGGCCGACATGCAGCGCGTGCTCGCGCGCAAGCGCACCGTGAAGCTGCCGCTGCGCGACGTCGTGCGCGATCACTGGGTCGTCGTGCTGCTCGCGGCCGGCACGCTGCCGGTGATCAACGTCACGTACTTCCGCAGCACGTTCGCGCTGTCGTGGGCGACCAAGGAACTCGGTTACGCGCAGGGCACGTTCCTCGGCATCCTGTCGATCTCGCTCGTCGTGCAGTTCCTGATGCAGCCGGTCGGCGCGTGGTTCGTGTCGAAGGTCGACATGCGCCGCGCGATGTGCTGGATCCTGATTCCGGAAATCGTGCTGATGCCCGTGATGTTCCATGCGCTCGCAACGCGCTCGTACTGGGTGGCCGTCGCGGGCATGTGCATCTCGACGATTCCGTCGGCGATGTTTTATGGCGCGGTCGGCGGCGTGCTCGCGCGCGTGTTTCCGGCGAACATCCGCTATACGGGCCTGTCGCTCGCGTACCAGTTGAGCGCGCTCGTCGTCGGCGGCGGCACGCCGGTGCTCGCGCAGGCGATCCTCAATGCGACCGGCAGCATCGTCGGCGTCGCGGTGGCATCGGGGCTTTACGCGCTCGTGTCGCTCGTGTGCATGCTGGCGTTGCTGAATCGCACCGGGTATCGCGCGGACGAACTGTCGACGGCCGAACGCAGCGACGCGGCCGAATGGGGCACGGAAGGTGCCGCCGCCGACACCCCGGCCGGTGCGGTTCCGCCGCCGGACGATCGCGGCACGCTGAAGCCGGTGGGTTGAATCGGGCGGTGCGATCGGGCGGCCCGGCGGTTTCGAATGCACCGGCCGTGTCGCATCGCATCGGTTCGGATGCGCCAAAAGCAAACGGCACCGTGCGATGACACGGTGCCGTTTGTCGTTCCCGGCGAGGCGACCAGCGCGGCCGGCCGTCGCGAATGATGGCGGTCAGCCTTCGGTCGGCGGCACGTAGCCGGACGCCTGGTCCGCGCCGTCGCCGAAGAAGTACTTCTCGGTCTGCTTCATCAGGTACTGGCGCGCACGCGGGTCGGCCATGTTCAGGCGGTTTTCGTTGATCAGCATCGTCTGCTGCTTCAGCCAGCCTTGCCACGCTTCCTTTGAGACGCTCTCGTAAATGCGCTTGCCGAGTTCGCCCGGCAGCGGCGGGAAATCGAGGCCTTCGGCTTCCTTGCCGAGCTTCGCGCATTGGATCATTCGAGCCATCGTGTACTTCTCCTGTAATCGGACTGGGGGAGGGCAGTCGTGCCTGCGCTCAGAGCTGTTTCATCAGCACGAGCGACTTGCGCTGCCAGTTATAGAGTTTGCGGCGGTCTTCCGGCAGGTCGTCGACGCTGACCTTGACGAAGCCGCGCTTGAGGAACCAGTGCTCGGTGCGCGTCGTGAGCACGAAGATATGCGTGAGGCCGCGCGCGCGGGCGCGCTGCTCGATGCGCTTGAGCAGGCGTTCGCCGTCGCCCGAGCCCTGCGCTTCCGGCGCGACCGTCAGGCACGCCATCTCGCCGATCTTCTCCTGCTGGTACGGATACAGCGCCGCGCAGCCGAACAGCACGCCATCGTGCTCGATCACCGAGAAGTGGTCGATATCGCGTTCGATCTGGTGGCGGCCGCGCCGCACCAGCGTGCCGTCCGACTCGAGCGGCTCGATCAGCGACAGGATGCCGCCGACGTCGTCCGGCGTCGCTTCGCGCAGGCTCTCGAGGTTCTCGTACGAGATCATCGTGCCGACGCCGTCGTGCAGGAACAGTTCGAGCAGCATGCTGCCGTCGAGCGATTGCGGGATCAGGTGCGCCCGGGTCACACCGCCGCGGCACGCGCGGATCGAATGCTTCAGGAAGAATGCGTCGTCGCCCTGGACGTTGCCGGAATCGAGCAGCTCGGCCGCCGCGTCGAGCGACATTTCACGCACCAGCTCGCCTTCGTCGTCGACGATGCCGGGCGCTTCGGTCAGGAAGATGATCTTGTCGGCGCGCAGCGCGATCGCGGCGGCCGACGCGACATCTTCCATCGACAGGTTGAACGCTTCGCCGGTCGGCGAGAAGCCGAGCGGCGACAGCAGCACGAGCTTGCGGCTCGCGAGCGAATGACGGATCGATTCGGCGTCGATCTTGCGCACGATGCCCGTGTGCGCGAAATCGACCCCGTCGAGAATCCCCACCGGCCGCGCGGTCACGAAGTTGCCCGACACGACGCTGATGTGCGCGTGCGCCATCGGCGAGTTCGGCAGCCCCTGGCTGATCGCGGCCTCGATGTCGAGACGCACTTCCCCGGCCGCTTCCTTCGCGGATTCGAGCGCGCGCGCATCGGTGATGCGCAGCCCGTGCGAAAACTCGGATTCGACACCGTGCAGGCTCAGCTGCTCCTCGACCTGCGGGCGCGAGCCGTGCACCAGCACGATCTGGATACCCATCGCCTGCAGCAGCGCGATGTCGGACACGAGCGCGTTCAGCAGCCCCTGCTGCACCACCTCGCCGCCGAACCCCACGACGAACGTGCTGTTGCGGAACTTGTGGATATAGGGCGCGACGGAGCGCATCCAGTCGACGAACTGCGCGTGACTGGCGGCCGAGTCGTCGGCAACCGGCGGCGTCATGGCGCCGGTCTGGGCGGGAGGGAGGTCGGTTTGGGAATTCATGGGCGGGATTATAATGCGCCCCCATGTCGAATGTACCTAAAAGTCCCGCGCCGACGCGGGCCAAAGCGCCGTCGGCCCGGCACCCGGATGGTGCGGCCGATGCACGCCAGCAGCAGGGCCAGCCGCCGCGCCGGCCGCAGGAACAGCAGGCGGGCAAACCGGCACACGCGCCGCGCGGGCCGCGTGGCGACGCATCGCGCGACGCGCGCCAGCCGGCCGCGAAGGATGCGTCCGCTGTGACGGGCGAGCGCACGCCGCGCCGCGAGCGTCCGCCGCGCGCGGTCGTCGCGCCGAATCCCGTTCCGCCGATCACCTACCCCGAAAGCCTGCCCGTGTCGGGCAAGCGCGACGAAATCGCGCGCGCGATCGCCGGTCATCAGGTTGTCATCGTCTGCGGCGAAACCGGCTCGGGCAAGACCACGCAGCTGCCGAAGATCTGTCTCGATCTCGGCCGCGGCCTCGGCGCCGGCGGCACGGGCCTGATCGGCCATACGCAGCCGCGCCGCCTCGCCGCGTCGTCCACCGGCCGCCGGATCGCCGAGGAACTCGGCACGCCGTTCGGCGAAGTGGTCGGCTACAAGGTGCGCTTTACCGACAATCTCGCGCCGGGCGCGTCCGTGAAGCTGATGACGGACGGGATCCTGCTCGCCGAGACGCAGACCGATCCGTTGCTGAAGGCGTACGACACGCTGATCATCGACGAGGCGCACGAGCGCAGCCTGAACATCGACTTCCTGCTCGGCTACCTGAAGGAAATGCTGCCGAGGCGGCCGGACCTGAAGCTGATCGTCACGTCCGCGACGATCGATGCCGATCGCTTCGCGCGCCATTTCGGCACCGACGCGCATCCCGCGCCCGTGATCGAGGTGAGCGGGCGGCTGTATCCGGTCGAGATGCGCTACCGGCCGGTGGCCGAGGATCGCCCGGCCGTGAAGCACGCCGAAGGCACGGGCGGCCGCGATCGCGTGAAGACCGCGCGCGAAGCCGAGCGCGACCTGATGGACGCGATCGTCGACGCGGTCGACGAGCTGTGCCGCGAAGGCCCCGGCGACGTGCTGGTGTTCCTGCCCGGCGAGCGCGAGATCCGCGAAGCGGCCGAGGCGCTGCGCAAGCACCATCCGCCGCACACCGAGATCCTGCCGCTGTTCGCGCGGCTCTCGGCGGCCGACCAGGACAAGGTGTTCAAGGCGTCGAACGCGCGCCGGATCGTGCTCGCGACCAACGTGGCCGAAACCTCGCTGACGGTGCCGGGCATCCGCTACGTCGTCGACACCGGCCTTGCGCGCGTGAAGCGCTATTCGTACCGGAACAAGGTCGAGCAGTTGCAGGTCGAGTCGATCTCGCAAGCGGCCGCGAACCAGCGCGCGGGCCGTTGCGGCCGCGTGGCCGACGGTGTCTGCATCCGCTTGTACGAGGAAAGCGATTACCAGGCGCGCGCGCGCTTCACCGACCCGGAAATCCTGCGCTCGTCGCTCGCGTCGGTGATCCTGCGGATGAAGTCGCTGCATCTCACCGCGATCGAATCGTTCCCGTTCCTCGAGCCGCCGCCCGGCCGCGCGATCGCGGACGGTTACCAGTTGCTCAACGAACTCGGCGCGGTCGACGACGACAACGCGCTGACGCCGCTCGGCCGCGAACTCGCGCGGCTGCCGCTCGACCCGCGCGTCGGCCGGATGATTCTTGCCGCGCGCGACCAGCAGTCGCTGCGTGAAGTGCTGATCATCGCGAGCGCGCTGTCCGTGCAGGACCCGCGCGACCGCCCGATCGAGGCGCAGGAGCAGGCCGACCAGGCGCACCGCCGGTTCGCCGACGAGCGTTCCGAGTTCCTGCAGTGGCTGAAGATCTGGGCGTGGTTCGAAGAGGCCGTCGCGCACAAGAAGTCGAACCGCCAACTGATCGACGCGTGCCGGCAGAATTTCCTGTCGCACCTGCGGCTGCGCGAGTGGCGCGACGTCCATTCGCAGCTGCTGACCGTCGTGCGCGAGCACGGCTGGCGGCTGAACGAAGTCGAGGCCACGTATGAACAGGTCCATCTGGCCCTGTTGACGGGCCTGCTCGGCAACCTCGGCCTGAAGGCCGACGACGATCCGCACTATCTCGGCGCGCGCGGGATCAAGTTCTACCTGTGGCCGGGCTCCGCGCTCGCGAAGAAGGCCGGCCGCTGGGTGATGGCGGCCGAGCTCGTCGAGACGAGCCGGCTGTACGCGCGCTGCCTCGCGAAGATCGAGCCCGAATGGGTCGAGAAGATCGGCGCGCACCTGCTGAAGAAATCGCTGTCGGAGCCGCACTGGGAAAAGCGTCCGGCGCAGGTCAGTGCGTACGAGCGCGCGACGCTGTACGGGCTGCCGATCTACCACCGCCGGCGCGTCGCGTTCGGCAAGCAGGATCCGGCACGCGCACGCGAGTTGTTCATCCGCGGCGCGCTGGTCGAGGGCGAATTCGACACGAAGCTCGCGTTCTTCGCGCACAACCGCAAGCTGCTCGCCGACATCGAGCAGCTCGAGCACAAGTCGCGACGGCAGGACGTGCTGGTCGACGACGAGCTGATCTACGCGTACTACGACCAGGCGATTCCGGAAGGGATTCACACGGGCGCCGCATTCGAGCGCTGGTATCGCGACGAGGTGAAGAAGAGCGGCCAGCCCGAGGACAAGCTGCGGCTGCTGTACCTGTCGCGCGACGACCTGATGCGCCACGAGGCGGCCGGCGTGACGACCGAGCTGTTCCCGAAGCGCGCGACGATGGCCGGCGTCGAGATGGCCCTCACGTATCACTTCGAGCCCGGCACGCCGCGCGACGGCGTGACGCTCGCGGTGCCGCTGTATGCGCTGAACCAGGTCGACGCGCGCCGCTGCGAGTGGCTCGTGCCCGGGATGCTGAAGGAAAAGGTGCAGTTGCTGCTGAAGTCGCTGCCGCAGAAGCTGCGCCGGCATTGCGTGCCGCTGCCCGAGTACGCGGCCGGTTTCGTCGAACGGATGGGCCGCGAGCGCTTCGGCGCGGGTGGGCTCGTCGAGGCGCTGATCGCCGACGTGCGGGGTGAAACTCAAATCGCGATGAAGACGGCCGACTTCAAGCTGGAAACGCTGCCCGCGCACCTGTTCATGAACTTCAAGGTGATCGACGAGCACGGCCGCCAGCTCGCGATGGGGCGCAATCTCGCGCAGCTTCGCCAGGAGCTGGGCGCGCAGGCGCAGCAGCAGTTCCAGAAGATCGCGGCGGCGTCGACGATCGCCGCGGGCGGCGATGCCGACGGCGGCGAGCCGATCGGCCAGGCGCCGGCCACGGCAGCGACGACGGGTGCCGCCGGCCGCCACGCGAAGGCCGGCAAGGGCGCGGCGCCGCAGACGGCCGCCCCGGCGGAAGCCGGTGCGACCGCGCTGTACGAGAACCTGACGACGTGGAATTTCGGCAAGCTGCCCGAGCTGCTGGAGATTCGCCGGCGAGGCCAGACGCTGTACGGCTACCCGGCACTCGTCGATCGCGGCACGCATTGCGACGTCGAGGTGTTCGATTCGCCGGAGGAGGCCGCGCGCATCCACCGGGCCGGCCTGCGGCGGCTGTTCGCGCTGCAACTGAAGGAGCCGATCAAGTTCCTCGAGAAGAACCTGCCGGGCCTGCGCGAGATGGCGATGCAGTACATGTCGCTCGGCACGCAGGACGAGCTGCGCGACCAGTTGATCGACACGGCGCTCGACCGCGCGTGCCTGCAGGATCCGCTGCCCGACGACGACGCGAGCTTCCACGCACGCCGCGACGAGGGGCGGAGCCGCCTGAACCTGCTCGCGCAGGAAATCGCGCGGCTGGTCGGGCAGATCCTGGCCGAATACGCGGGGCTCGTGAAGAAGCTCGCCCAGGCGAAGCCGTTCGCGCAGGCGCATGCGGACCTGCAGCAGCAGCTCGGCGCGCTGGTCGGCAAGCGTTTCGTGATCGATACGCCGTACGCGCAACTGGCGCACTTCCCGCGCTACCTGAAGGGCATCGCGCTGCGGATCGACAAGCTGAAAGCCGATCCGGCGCGCGACGCGAAGCAGTCGGCCGACCTGCTGCCGCTCGCCCAGCAGTACCAGCGCGCGGTGTCGCAGCGCGGCGGCGTCGCCGATGCGCGGCTCGCGGAATTCCGCTGGCTGCTCGAGGAACTGCGGATTTCGCTGTTCGCGCAGGAACTGCGCACGCCGATGCCTGTCTCTGTCAAGCGTCTGCACAAGGTCTGGGAGTCGATGCAGCGCTAGCGCAACATCGGTTTCCCGGGCCTGCACCGGCGGCCGGCCCCGGCCGGCCGCGCGGCGCCTGCCGCGCGGGCCGACCGGGCCGACCGGGCCGCCGCCGCGTGCGTCGAAGTGGCGCAATGCCGGCTTCGGTCAACCGGCCGGCCCGGTTGAACGTTTTACAATGACGGTTGTTCCACGACGTGAGTCTTCATGCGCACTTTCCTTTCCCTCGGCCGCACGCTCGCGCTGGCCGCCGCCGTGCTGGCGCCCGCCGCCCACGCGAATAACGTGATCATCCTCAATTCGGCCGAAGCGACGCTGTCCCTGATTGACCAGCAGACCCGCCAGGTCGTCGCCACGATGCCGACCGGCAAGGAACCGCACCACCTGATGGCGACGCCCGACAATTCGTCGCTGATCGTTGCAAATTCGGTCTCGAACAGCCTGATGTTTCTCGATCCGAAGACGGGCAAGCTGCAGCGCACCGTCGAAGGGATCGACGATCCTTACCAGCTCGGCTTCTCGCCCGACCGCAAGTGGTTCGCGGCCGCCGGCCTGCGCCTCGACCGCGTCGACATCTACGGCTACGACGGTCGCGACCTGAAGCTCGTGAAGCGCGTGCCGCTCGAGGTGATGCCGAGCCACCTCGCGTTCACGAAGGACAGCAAGACGCTGCTCGTGTCGCTGCAGGTTTCCGGCGAGATCGCGGCGATCGACCTGCCGACGCAGACGGTCAAGTGGAAGATGAAGGTCGGCAAGGTGCCGGCCGGCCTGTGGCTCACGCCGGACGACAAGTACCTGCTCGTCGGGATGACCGGCGCGGATTACGTCGCGGTGGTCGACTGGCGCATCCAGAAGGTCGTCAAGCAGATCTACACCGGCAAGGGCGCACACAACTTCCGCTCGCTCGCCGACGGCACGCACGTCGCGGTCACGAACCGGGTCGCGAACACGATCAGCATCATCGACGAGAACACGCTCACCAACGTCGGCGACATCACCGGCCTGCTGCCGGGCCCGGACGACATGGAGCTGTCCGCCGACAAGAAGACGCTGTGGGTGACGTTCCGCTTCGCGAAGAAGGTCGGGATCATCGACCTGGCGTCGCGCAAGCTGGTGCAGACGATCGCCGTCGGCCGCTCGCCGCACGGCATCTATTTCTACGATCGCGCGCCGTGGCGCGCCGCGAACGGCGCGTGACGGGCAGGGGAGAACGATGCTGCACCTGATCGATGCATTCGTCTCGGACATCCAGACCTGGCTGTACGTCGACGTCGTGCAGCCGCTCCTCTTCAAGTTCAACCTGATGGACTATGACGAGGACACCTACGACGCGCTGTACTGGGTGATCGTCGGGGCGCTGCAGATGGTGCTGATGTTCGTGCTGCTGCGCCCGCTCGAGGCGCTGCTGCCCGTCGAGCGCTGGACGAAC
The DNA here is from genome assembly GCF_002223095.1 of Burkholderia sp. AU33803. Taxonomy (NCBI): domain Bacteria; kingdom Pseudomonadati; phylum Pseudomonadota; class Betaproteobacteria; order Burkholderiales; family Burkholderiaceae; genus Burkholderia; species Burkholderia sp. AU33803. The sequence continues at coordinate 1,908,943 of NZ_NKFJ01000004.1, read as the reverse complement.
CGCCGGGCCGTGCGGGTCGACGTGATCTACACGGCGATCGCGAAGCTCGGCATCTACTCGCTGTTCTTCTTCTTCGCGCTGCAGCCGCTGTTCGACAACTTCCAGGCGTGGCTGCGCCTGCACGGCGTGGCGAACCTGAACCTCGACTACCTGTGGCCGGGCGTGACCTCGAAGCCGATCGTCACGTTCGCGATCTATCTCGTCGTGCTCGATTTCGCCGGCTACTGGTATCACCGCTGGCAGCACAAGTTCGGCATCTGGTGGGAGCTGCACGCCGTGCATCACAGCCAGCGCCAGATGTCGCTGTGGTGCGACGACCGCAACCACGTGCTCGACGACGTGATCCAGTCGTGCTTCTTCGCGGCGATCGCGCTCGTGATCGGCGTGACGCCGTCGCAGTTCGTCGTGCTGACCGCGTTCACGAACTTCATGCAGAGCATTCAGCACACGAATGCGCGGCTGTCGTTCGGCTGGCTCGGCGAGCGCCTGTTCGTGAGCCCGATCTTCCATCGCCGCCACCACGCGGTCGGCTACGGCCACGAAGGCACGAAGTACGGCTGCAACTTCGGCGTGCTGTTCCCGTGGTGGGACATGATGTTCGGCACCGCGTCGTGGAACCGCACGGTCGAGCCGACCGGCATCCGCGACCAGGTCGAGGGCGTGTCCTACGGCGAAGGCTTCTGGGCGCAGCACGGCCTCGCGTTCGTGCGGATCTTCCGGCGCCTGTTCCCCGCCAAGCGCGGCGCGGCATCGGCCTGACCCGGCCATTCCCACGTTGAGCAGCTCTCCCACGCGGCCCGCATGTGCTTTGGCGCATGCGGGCCGCGTGGTTTATCCTTTCCCCGTTTTTCTCCGTCGATACAGGCTCGCATGAACGACTTGCTGCGTTCCTTCGTCCGCGCATTGGCGAGCGCACTGCATCCGCGCATGCTGTGGCTCACCCTGATGCCGTTTCTCGTCTCGGCCGTCCTGTGGGGCGTCGCGCTGTGGTTCTCGTGGCAGTCGCTGCTGGACCTCGCACGCGGCGCGCTCGACGGCTTCGTGCTGACGGCCATGCTGTACCGTGCGTTCGACGCGATCGGCATGTCGCAGCTGCATGCGGTCGTCGCGCCGTTCGTGGTCGTGTCGCTCGCGATTCCGCTGATCGTGCTGACCGTGCTGCTGCTGATCGCGACGATTTCGATGCCGGTCGTGATCAAGCACCTCGCGAACCGGCAGTTCGCGGCGCTCGAGGCGAAGCGGGGCGGCACCTTCTTCGGCAGCGTGTTCAATTCGCTGGGGGCGGCACTGGCCGGCGTCGTCGTGCTGGTCGTCACGATCCCGCTGTGGCTGATTCCGCCGTTCTTCGCGCTGCTGCCGCCGGTGATCTGGGGCTGGCTCACCTACCGCGTGATGACCTACGACGCGCTCGCGCTGCACGCGAGCCGCGACGAGCGCCGGGCGCTCGTGCGGCGGCACCGCTGGCCGCTGATCGGCATCGGCGTCGCGACCGGGCTGCTCGGCACCGTGCCGACCTTCGTGTGGGTATCGTCGGTCTGGATGATGGTGCTGTTCCCGTTCGTCGCGGCGGCCATGATCTGGGTTTACGCTTTCATCCTCGTCTTCTCGGCGCTGTGGTTCGGGCACTATTGCCTGCGCGCGCTGGAGGACTTGCGTGCGAGTTCGCGCGCCACCGCAATCGACATGGGGCAGGCATGAGCATCGGCATCATCATCATCGGCGACGAAATCCTTTCGGGCCGCCGGCAGGACAAGCATCTGGCGAAGGTCATCGAGCTGCTCGGCGCGCGCGGCCTCACGCTCGACTGGGCCGAATACGTCGGCGACGATCCGGCGCGCATCACGGCGACCCTCGCCCGCGCGATCGCATCGGGCGACATCGTGTTCTCGACGGGCGGCATCGGCGCGACGCCGGACGACCACACGCGCCAGTGCGCGGCCGCCGCGCTCGGCGTGCCGCTCGAGTTGCATCCGGAAGCGAAGGTGCTGATTTCCGAGCGGATCCGCGAAACGCATACCGATCCGGCCACGCCGGTCGATTTCGAGTCGCCGGAGAACCAGCACCGCTTCAACATGGGCGTGTTCCCGGTGGGCGCGACGATCATCCCGAACGGCTACAACCGGATTCCCGGCTTCTCGGTCGGCGACCTGCACTTCGTGCCGGGCTTCCCGGTGATGGCGTGGCCGATGATCGAATGGGTGCTCGACACGAAGTACGCGCACCTGCATCACGCGACGCCGCACGCGGAGCGCTCGCTGTACGTGTTCGAACTGCCGGAATCGACACTCACGCCGCTGATGGAGCGCATCGAGCGCGATTTCCAGGGCGTGCGCGTGTTCAGCCTGCCGAGCGTCGGCGATGCGGAGCGTGGCGGGATCTACGCGCGCCGTCACATCGACCTCGGCGTGAAGGGCGAGCCGGAAGCGGTCGCGGCTGCGTACGTGAAGCTGCGTGAGGGCGTGCACCTGCTCGGCGGCGACGTCGTCGAACCCGACACGCCGCGCGCCTGAGCGGCCTCTCGACCCGGCACATAAAAACCACGGGCCGCGCAACGCGGCCCGTCATCGGCATGTCATCGCCCGGCTCGACGATGGGGTCGTCGCAACCGGCGGGAGCGGCGTGCCGTCAGGCGCCGATCCACGGCAGTTTGCGGAAGCACCAGCCTTCGACCGTCTTGCGGTGGCCCTCGGCGTCCTTCGCGCCCTCGAAGCCTTCGAGCAGGTCGAAGGCCTTCGTGAAGCCGGCCTGCGTGGAGGCGATCGCGGCGAGCTTCGAGCGCGCGGCGCTGCGGCACAGGAACAGGATGGGCGTATCGGCCGGGAGGGCCGCCTTCAGCTCGTTGATGAATTCGGCGTTCGGCACGCCGCCCGGGTAGCGCGTCCATTCGAGGTGCAGGTACTGGCCGTCGCCGACGAGCGGGCGGCCGATCCAGTCGAGTTCGGCGCGGGTGCGCACGTCGACGAGGCGCGCCGACGGATCGAGCTGCAGCAGTTCGAAGGCCTCGGCCGGCAGCAGCGCCCCGGCGTAGTTGAGCGCGGCTTGTGCGCGGCGTTCGTCGGCCTTCGCGTAAAGCTGGTCGAGCGTACTCATGGCAGGGAGTCTCCTATCGGTCAAACGAACATTCTAGCGCGGCGTCGCGGCACGGATGTCCGCGTAGGGGACAGTGCGCACCCCCACACGCGCTCACCAAAAGAGTGCAAAATGACGCGCATGCACCAAGATGATTTGGCGAGTAGGGCGCACTGCGATGATTGCACCATGTCGGTGCTTCCGGTTTGGGGGCGGTGCGCGGCGGAGCCCCGGAATTGCGCAGCACAGCCCCGTCGCGACGAGCGCCGGCGCGATTCGCGCCCCTCTCGCGCATAGGTGGCACGGAAGCTGCTTTATAGAATTCGGTCGAATCGGGGCGCGCTGCGCCAAAGCAAGACCCCGGTCAGCTCGATAAACGAGGCGGTTCCCAGTCCGCCGGAATTGTTCAATCAGGAGAAGAGGTTATGAGTAAAACCGTCGCCGACGTCATGCAGCTCGTGAAGGACGAGGACGTCAAGTTTGTCGATTTCCGCTTCACGGATACGCGCGGCAAGGAACAGCACGTGTCGGTGCCGGTTTCGGCGTTTGACGAAGACAAGTTCGAAAGCGGCCATGCATTCGACGGCTCGTCGATCGCGGGCTGGAAGGGCATCGAGGCGTCGGACATGCTGCTCATGCCGGACCCGACCGCTGCCTTCATCGACCCGTTCTATGAAGAGTCGACCCTGGTGCTGACCTGCGACGTGGTCGAGCCGGCCGACGGCAAGGGCTACGAGCGCGATCCGCGTTCGCTCGCGAAGCGCGCGGAAGCGTACCTGAAGAGCACGGGCATCGGCGACACGGCCTACTTCGGTCCGGAACCGGAATTCTTCATTTTCGACTCGGTCCAGTGGAACACGGACATGTCGGGCTGCTTCGTGAAGATCAACTCGGAAGAAGCACCGTGGTCGGCCGGCAAGGAGTTCGAAGGCGGCAACACGGGCCACCGTCCGGGCACGAAGGGCGGCTACTTCCCGGTCGCGCCGGTCGACACGTTCCAGGACATGCGTTCGGAAATGTGCCTGCTGCTCGAACAGCTCGGCATCCCGGTCGAAGTGCATCACCACGAAGTGGCGGGCCAGGGCCAGAACGAAATCGGCACGAAGTTCTCGACGCTGGTTCAGCGCGCCGACTGGACGCAATGGTCGAAGTACATCATCCATAACGTCGCGCACTCGTACGGCAAGACGGCAACCTTCATGCCGAAGCCGGTCGTCGGCGACAACGGTTCGGGCATGCACGTTCACCAGTCGATCTGGAAGGACGGCCAGAACCTGTTCGCGGGCAACGGCTACGCCGGCCTGTCGGAACTGGCGCTGTTCTACATCGGCGGCATCATCAAGCACGCCCGTGCACTGAACGCGATCACGAACCCGACGACGAACTCGTACAAGCGTCTGGTCCCGCACTTCGAAGCACCGGTCAAGCTCGCCTACTCGGCACGCAACCGTTCGGCATCGATCCGCATTCCGCACGTGTCGAACCCGAAGGGCCGCCGTATCGAAACGCGCTTCCCGGATCCGATGGCGAACCCGTACCTGCTGTTCTCGGCACTGATGATGGCCGGCCTCGACGGGATCCAGAACAAGATCCATCCGGGCGAAGCCGCGGACAAGAACCTGTACGACCTGCCGCCAGAAGAGGATGCAAAGATCCCGACCGTCTGCGCGGGCCTCGACCAGGCAATCGAAGCGCTCGACAAGGATCGCGAGTTCCTGACCCGTGGCGGCGTGTTCACGGACGGCATGCTCGACGCGTACCTCGCGCTGAAGGAGCAGGAGCTGGCGAAGTTCCGCATGACGACGCACCCGATCGAGTTCGAGATGTACTACTCGCTCTAATCGGCGATGGCGCTTCGATTCAGCGCCGTCATGCCGGTTCGTTCCCGTCGCGCGGCCTGCGGCGGGAACGGCGGAGTCTGAAAGGGGCGGCGTCGAGCCGTCCCTTTTTTGTTCCGGTGATTTTTCCTTTTCTGGCCCGTTGAGGCGCGACAAGCACGCAGATGGTTCTGAAGAATCTGATCAAGGCGAAAACGGGGCAGCCCGAGCGACTGACGGACGACGAGCGGCTCGCACGCTCGGGCCTGCTGGCGGGGCTGGAAGCGCTGCCGACGGTCGTGATCGTGCTCGACCGCAAGACGCTGCGGATCACGTTCGCGAATCCGTCTGCGGAGGCGATGCTCGACATCTCGCGCCGGCAGCTCGCGCAGCGGCCGTGGGGCGAGATTTTTCCGAATGCGAACGAGCTTGCATCGACGATCACCGCGATCGGCGAGGAACGCTTTCACGCGACGCACCTCGATACCGTGCTCGACCGGCCCGGCCGCGAACCGCTGCATGTGCATGCGATCGTCGGCTTTCTCGAGACCGCGCCCGATTTCGTGCTCGTCGAGCTGTTCGAGAACGAGCGGCAGTCGCGCACCGATCGCGAGGAACGCATCCACGACCTGACCGCGGTCAACAAGCAACTGATCCGCAACCTCGCGCACGAGATCAAGAACCCGCTCGGCGGCATTCGCGGCGCAGCCCAGCTGCTCGAATTCGAGCTCGGCGAGCGCGAGCGCGGCGAGTTGCGCGAATACACGCAGGTGATCATCAAGGAGTCCGACCGCCTGCAGACGCTCGTCGACCGGTTGCTGGAGCCGCATCGGCACCCGCACATCGTCGGCGACGTGAACATTCATGAAGTATGCGAACGCGTGCGCGCGGTGATGCTCGCGGAATTCCCGCGCGGGCTCACGATCGAGCGCGACTACGACGTGAGCGTGCCGGACCTGCGCGGCGACAAGGAGCAACTGATCCAGGCGCTGCTCAACATCGTGCGCAACGCCGCGCAGGCGCTGCGCGAACGCATCGCGCAGGGCGACGCGAAGATCGAGCTGCGCACGCGCATCGCGCGCAAGGTGACGATCGCGAAGCGCCTGTACCGGCTGGCACTGGACTTGCACGTGATCGACAACGGGCCCGGCATTCCGGAGGAAATCCGCGACCGGATCTTCTACCCGCTCGTGTCCGGGCGCGACGACGGCAGCGGCCTCGGCCTCACGCTCGCGCAGACGTTCGTGCAGCAGCATGACGGGATGATCGAGGTCGAAAGCCGGCCCGGACGTACCGAATTTCAGATCCTGCTGCCGCTCGACCATTGAGCGGCGGCATGGCGATTCACCGGATTTACCCATATCTGACCGACCTATGAAGCCGATCTGGATAGTAGACGACGACCAATCGATCCGCTGGGTGCTCGAAAAGGCGCTCGCCCGGGACAGCTTCGCGACGAAGAGCTTCGCGAACGTGCGAGACGCGCTGGCCGCGCTCGACCACGAGACCCCGCAGGTGCTCGTATCCGACATCCGGATGCCGGGCGGCTCGGGCCTCGAGTTGCTGCAGGCGATGCACGAGCGCCTGCCGGGCCTGCCCGTCATCATCATGACGGCGTTCTCCGATCTCGACAGCGCCGTCGCGGCGTTCCAGGGCGGCGCGTTCGAATATCTCGCGAAGCCGTTCGACGTCGACAAGGCGGTCGAGCTGATCCGTCGCGCGGTGGAGGAAAGCCTGCGCGGCGGCGCGCCGCAGGACGAGCGCGTGGCCGAGGCGCCCGAGATGCTCGGCCAGGCGCCCGCGATGCAGGACATGTTCCGCGCGATCGGCCGCCTGTCGCACTCGGCCGCGACCGTGCTGATCACCGGCGAATCGGGCACCGGCAAGGAGCTCGTCGCGCGTGCGCTGCACCGCCACAGCCCGCGTGCGAACGGGCCGTTCATCGCGCTGAACACCGCGGCGATTCCGAAAGACCTGCTCGAATCCGAGCTGTTCGGCCACGAGCGCGGCGCGTTCACCGGCGCGCAGACGACGCGGCAGGGCCGCTTCGAGCAGGCCGAGAACGGCACGCTGTTCCTCGACGAAATCGGCGATATGCCGTTCGACCTGCAGACGCGCCTGTTGCGCGTGCTGTCGGACGGGCAGTTCTATCGGGTCGGCGGCCACAACCCGCTGCGCGCGAACGTGCGCGTGATCGCCGCCACGCACCAGAATCTCGAATCGCGCGTGCGGCAGGGGCTGTTCCGCGAGGACCTTTACCACCGGCTCAACGTGATCCGGCTGCGCCTGCCGCCGCTGCGCGAGCGCAGCGAGGATATCGCGCTGCTCACGCGCCACTTCCTGCAGAAGAGTGCGCGCGATCTCGGCGTCGAGCCGAAGCGCGTGTCCGACGAAGCGCTGGCTTACCTGACGTCGCTGGCGTTTCCCGGCAACGTGCGCCAGCTCGAGAACCTCGCGAACTGGCTGACCGTGATGGCGCCCGCGCAGACGGTCGAGATCAAGGACCTGCCGCCCGACCTCGTGCCGGCCGGTGCGCCGGTCGCTGCGGCGGGCGACGGTGCGGATGCGCACGGCAACGGTGGCGAGGCTGCGCTCGCGCAACCGGCGATCGGTGCGCTGCCGGCGGTGTCCGCGCCCGTCGCGGCCGCGCCGAACGGGGGCGCGCCGGCTGGCTATCCGGTCTGGGAGCATGGCTTGCGTACCGAAGTCGCACGGCTGTTGCGCGAGAACTCGGCCGACGTGATGGACGAACTCGCACGCCGCTTCGAGGCGGCCGTGATCCGCGAGGCGCTCGACTTCACGCGCGGCCGCAAGGTCGAGGCCGCAGAGCGGCTCGGCATCGGCCGCAACACGATCACGCGCAAGATCCAGGAACTCCATCTGGAGCCCTGAGCACGATTCGCGGCATGCGCGGGCATCGCGCATGCCGCGATCGGACATAATCGCGGTTTGCATGCCGTTTGCCATTCCGCCCATTCTCAATGTCCGATTCCTTCCGCTGGCCCGCCGGGGCCGACCCGTTCCGTTTCCTCGAAGCGCTCGACAGCAAGCGCGCCCGCACGTGGGTCGACGAGCAGAATGCGCGCACGCGCGCCGCGCTGCGTGACGACGACGCGTATCGCGCGCTGACCGCGCGCCTCGCCAAAGCGTACCTGCCGCGCGAGCGCCCGGTGATTCCGACCCGCTGGCGCGACTGGGCCTACGACCTGTGGCAGGACGACCTTCATCCGAAGGGGCTGTGGCGCCGCACGCGCTGGGACGACTGGCGCGCGGGAAAACCGGTGTGGGAAACGCTGCTCGACGTCGACGCGCTCGGTGTGGAGGAGGGCGAGTCGTGGGTGTTCGAGCAGGACGCGATCCTGTACCCGGACGGCGATCGTGCGCTGCTGTCGCTATCGCCGGGCGGTGCCGACGCGGTCGTCGTGCGCGAATTCGATCTCGTCGAACGCCGTTTCGTCGACGGCGGTTTCACGATCGACGAGCCGGGGCATCACACGGTCGGCTGGATCGATCGCGATACCGTCTACGTGAGCTGGGATCGCGGCGAAGCGCATGCGACCGCGGCCGGCTATCCGTATGAAGCGCGGCGCTGGGTGCGTGGCACGGCGCTGGCCGATGCGCCCGTCGTCTTCCGCGGCGAACCCGACGACATCAGCGTGGGGGCGGGATTCGATCCGATCGACAACCGTCACGTCGCGTGGCGCAGCGTCGATTTCTTCGACGCACATGCGTACCGCTTGACGGAGGCGGGCGAGTGGGTGCGCTACGACGTGCCGACCCATGTCGAGGTCGGGTTCTGGGAAGGCTGGCTCATGCTGGAGCCGCGCCTCGACTGGGAGTGTGACGGCGTACGCCATGCGGGCGGTTCGCTGCTCGCGATCCGCGAGCAGGCGTTCCTCGCCGGGTCGCGCGAATTCACGACGCTGTTCGCGCCGCAACCGTCGACGTCCGCGTGCACGTGGACGCACACGCGCACGACGCTGATCGCCTGCTGGCTCGACGACGTGCACAACCGCACGATGCTGTGGCAGCCGAGCCAGGCCGACGACGGTACGTGGACGTGGGATGCGCGGCCGTTCGAGTGGCCGGGGCCGGGCGATGCGCAGATCGACGTCGAGCCCGTCGAGTCGACGCTGAACGACGAGATTTACGTGGATGTCGACACCTGTCTCGATCCGCCCGAATGCTGGCTGGCCGATCTTGCGGATCGCGCGGACGATGCGCCGTCGCGCCGCGTGCTGCTCGACCGGCCGCCGGTGCAGTTCGATGCGGCCGGGCTTGTCGTGCGCCGCGCGAGCGCACGCTCGCAAGACGGCACGATCGTGCCGTACACGCTGATCGGGCCGCGCGATGCACTCGACGTGGCCGACGGCGCCACGCGTGTCGCGCGGCCGTGCCTGCTGTCGGGCTATGGCGGCTTCGCGATTCCGAACCTGCCGGGCTACAGCGATGCGTTCGGTATCGGGTGGCTCGAGCGCGGCGGCGTGATGGCGTTCGCGCACATCCGCGGCGGCGGCGAGTTCGGGCCTCGCTGGCACGTCGATGCGCAGCGCGAACACCGCCAGCGTTCGTTCGACGATTTCATCGCGGTGGCCGAGGATCTGGCCGCGACCGGCGTGACGACCGCCGCGCAGCTCGGCATCGAAGGCGGCAGCAACGGCGGGTTGCTGGTCGCCGCGTGCATGGTGCAGCGGCCGGAGTTGTTCGGCGCGGTGCTCTGCCGTGTGCCGCTGCTCGACATGCGGCGCTATCCGAAGCTGCACGCAGGTGCCGCATGGCTCGACGAATACGGCGACCCGGACGATCCGCACGAAGGTGCGGCGCTGGCCGCGTACTCGCCGTATCACCGCGTGCGCGAAAGCGTCGCGTATCCGCCGCTGCTGCTGACGACGTCGACGCGCGACGACCGCGTGCATCCCGCGCATGCGCGCAAGATGGCTGCGCGCATGCACGCGCTCGGTCATGAACGGGTGTGGTACTGGGAGAACACCGACGGCGGCCACGGCAGCGCCGACGATCTGGAACGCGCGGAGGCCGATGCGGCCGAATTCGGGTTCCTGTGGGCCCATCTCGGGCCGGCGCCCGCGCGGCGCTGAACGCGCGCGGGCTGCGCGGGAGATCAGCCGACGACCGCGACGACGGGCGTGTGGTCGGACGGCTGCTCCCACGTGCGCGGCGTGCGATCGACTTCGCACGACGTGCAGGTTTCGGCCAGCGCCGGCGACAGCAGCACGTGGTCGATGCGCAGCCCCGCGTTGCGGCGGAACGCCATCATCCGGTAGTCCCACCACGTGAAGGTTTTCTCCGGCTGTTCGAAGCGGCGGAACGCATCGACGAAGCCGAGCTCGATCAGTTGCGCGAAGTGGGCGCGCTCCTGCGGCGACACGAGGTTCTGGCCTTCCCATTTCGCCGGGTCGTGCACGTCGCGGTCTTCCGGCGCAATGTTGTAGTCGCCGAGCAGCGCGAGCTTCGGGTAGCGCTGCAGTTCGGTGCGCAGCCATGCCTGCAGCGCGTCGAGCCATTGCATCTTGTAGACGAACTTGTCGGAGTCGGGCGCCTGGCCGTTCGGGAAATACGCGGACACGATGCGGATGCCGTCGACCGTCGCGGCGACCACGCGCTGCTGCGGATCGTCAAAGCCCGGGATGTTGCGCACGATGTCCGATTCGTCGACGACGAGCGTGTCGCGCACGAGGATCGCGACGCCGTTGTAGGTCTTCTGGCCGGTGAACCAGCTGCGGTAGCCGACCGCCTCGAGATCGGCGCGCGGGAATTTCTCGTCCGGCAGCTTCAGTTCCTGCAGGCACAGCACGTCGGTTCCGCTTTGCGCGAGCCAGTCGAGCACGTGCTGCTTGCGGACGTTGAGCGAGTTGACGTTCCAGGTGGCGATTTTCATGAACGGGAGTGTGCGTGCGGGGTGAATTCGAAGGCCGCCATCTTACCGCGAGCACGCGGCGCGAACGCGCGCTTCGTGCGGGGCGGGGAAGGCGCCGCGCGCGGCCGTTTCGATGAACCGGGAAGAAATTGTGACAAAAGTATTGACGTGAGTACTTCCTCACCCTATAATTTATTTCTCTGACGCGGGGTGGAGCAGTCTGGCAGCTCGTCGGGCTCATAACCCGAAGGTCGTAGGTTCAAATCCTACCCCCGCAACCAAGCACACCAGACGATGTGCAGCGCAAGTGACCGATGCGCGCTTCGTCGACAGGAACCCGGCCCCCGTGCCGGGTTTTTTGTTTTCCGCGCGGCAGCGATCAGCGCGCCGCCCACTCGACCGCCGCCTTCGCATGGAGCGCGGTCGTATCGAACACCGGCAGCGGCGAATCGTTCGCGCCGATCAGCAGCGTGATTTCCGTGCAGCCGAGGATCACGGCCTGCGCACCGCGCCGGGCCAGTTCCTCGATGATCGCCACGTACGTCGCACGCGATTCCGGCGAGACGATGCCGTGGCACAGCTCGTCGTAGATGATCCGGTGCACGTCGCCGCGCCCGCGTTCGTCCGGCACGAGCACCTCCATCCCGAACTTCCCGCGCAGCCGCTCCGCGTAGAACGGCAGCTCCATCGTGTAGCGCGTGCCGAGCAGCGCGACGCGCTCGACGCCGGCATCGCGCAGTGCAGTGCCGGTCGGATCGGCGATATGCAGGAACGGCAACTTCACCGCGGCTTCGATCGCATCGCAGACGCGATGCATCGTATTGGTGGTCAGCACGACCAGATCGGCGCCGGCCGCCTCGAGCCGTCGTGCGGCGTCGGCCATCCGTTCGCCGAGCGCGGCCCAGTCGTGCGTGCGCTGCAGCGCTTCGATCTCCGCGAAATCGACCGTGACCAGCACGCTCTTCGCGTTGTGATGGCCGCCGTGCAGCGCCTTCGAATGGCGATTGATCATCCGGTAGTACTCGGCCGACGATTCCCAGCTCATCCCGCCGATCAGTCCGATCGTCTTCATCCGTCACCTTGGCGTTTCGTGTCTTGTGGCAGACGAGTATAGGCGCGGCTGTCCGTGCCCGGCCGGTACGATCCGCGCAAAGCGGGCCGGTACGGCGCCGCCGGGCGCGGCCGCACGCGACAGTTGAAACCGGCACTGTGTTTTTGTACAGTATCGGCACCGTGAACCCGACCATCATTCCGCCTGCCGATCCGCCCGCGCCGCCGCCGGGCGATGCGCAGCCGCGCATGCGCAAGATCATTCACTGCGACTGCGACTGCTTCTACGCGTCGGTCGAGATGCGCGACGACCCGTCGCTGCGCAACCGGCCGCTCGCGGTCGGCGGCCGGCCCGACCAGCGTGGCGTGATCGCGACCTGCAACTACGAGGCGCGGCGCTATGGCGTGCATTCGGCGATGTCGTCGGCGCTGGCGATGCGCAAGTGCCCGGACCTGCTGATCCTGCCCACTGCAATGGACAAGTACCGCGCGGCATCGCGGCAGATCATGGCGATCTATCGCGACTACACGCCCGACGTCGAGCCGCTGTCGCTCGACGAGGCGTACCTCGACGTCAGCGGGTCGGAGCGCTGCCAGGGGAGTGCCACGCTGATTGCGCGGGAGATCCGCCAGCGCGTGTTCGACACGGTCGGCGTGACCGTGTCGGCCGGCGTCGCGCCGAACAAGTTCATCGCGAAGATCGCGTCCGACTGGAACAAGCCCGACGGGCTGTTCGTCGTGCGGCCGCACGAGATCGACGCGTTCGTCGCGGCGCTGCCGGTGCGCAAGCTGCACGGCGTCGGCAAGGTGACGGCCACGCGGCTCGACCGGCTCGGCATCCAGACCTGCGCGCAGTTGCGCGACTGGCCGCTGATCGACCTGCACCGCGAATTCGGCGCGTTCGGGCGGCGCTTGTACGAACTGTCGCGCGGGATCGACGAGCGGCGCGTGCAGGCCGACCAGGAGCGCAAGTCGGTCAGCGTCGAGACGACCTACGTGACCGACCTGACGACGCTCGAGCAGTGCGCGGAGGAAATCCGCCGCCTCGTCGTGCAACTCGACGCGCGGATCGAACGGGCGGGCGCCGCGCGCTCGATCCGCAAGCTGTACGTGAAGATCCGCTTCGCTGATTTCCAGCGCACGACGGTCGAGTGCGTGGCCGATGCGACGAATGCGGACACGGCCGTCACGCTGCTCGCGAAGGGGCTGCAACGGCGGGCGCAGGCGGTGCGGCTGCTCGGCGTCGGCGTGCGCATCGACGAAGATACCGCCGAGCGCCACGGACAGTTCTCGCTGTTCGACGACGAGTCGCCCGCGCCATGAAAAAAGGCACCGCCGAAGCGGTGCCTTTGCCCACATGCAGCAGAACGCGCTGGCGGGCCGCTCAGTGCGCGGGTGCCGCCATCCCGTTGTGGCGCAGCAGCGCATCGATCTGCGGCTCGCGGCCGCGGAACGCCTTGAACGAATCCATCGCCGGGCGACTGCCGCCGACCTCGAGGATTTCGCGGCGATAGCGCGTGCCGGTCGCCGCATCGAGCACGCTGCCGCTTGCGGCGGCCGCTTCCTCGAACGCCGCGTACGCATCGGCCGACAGCACCTCGGCCCACTTGTAGCTGTAGTAGCCGGCCGCGTAGCCGCCCGCGAAGATATGGCTGAACGTGTTCGGCCAGCGCGAGAACGCGGCTTGCGGGATCACGTGATAGCGCTCGTTGATCTCGCGCGCGAATGCGGTCACGCCGGTGGCGCCCGCCGGGTCGAAGTCGACGTGCAGCAGCATGTCGAACATCGAGAACACGATCTGGCGCAGCGTGCCGAGCCCGCTCTGGAAGTTCTTCGCCGCGATCATCTTGTCGAACAGCTCGCGCGGCAGCGTGGCGCCCGTGTCGACGTGCGACGACATCGACGACAGCACGTCCCATTCCCAGCAGAAGTTTTCCATGAACTGCGACGGCAGCTCGACGGCATCCCATTCGACACCGTTGATGCCCGACACGCCGAGTTCGTCGACGCGCGTGAGCATGTGGTGCAGCCCGTGGCCGAATTCATGGAACAGCGTGATGACTTCGTCGTGCGTGAAGCACGCGGGCTTGCCGCCGACCGGCGCCGAGAAGTTGCAGGTGAGATAGGCGACCGGCGTCTGCACGCTGCTGCCGCGCTTCGCACGCGAACGCGCGTCGTCCATCCATGCGCCGCCGCGCTTGCCTTCGCGCGCGTACAGGTCGAGATAGAACTGTGCGACGAGCGAGCCGTCGCGGTTCTCGACGCGGAAGAAACGCACGTCCTTGTGCCACACCGGCGCGTCGTCCGGCTTGATCTGCACGCCGAACAGCGTCTCGGTGACGGTGAACAGGCCCTTCAGCGCGGCCGGTTCCGGGAAGTACTGCTTGACCTCGTTTTCCGAGAACGCGTAGCGTTGCTGGCGCAGTTTTTCGGCCGCGAACGCGACGTCCCACGGCGCGAGTTCGGCGAGGCCGAGTTCCTTCGCGGCGAACGTGCGCAGTTCGTCCCAGTCCTTCTCCGCGTGCGGGCGCGCGCGCGTGGCGAGATCCTCGAGGAACGCGATCACCTGCTGCGGCGATTCGGCCATCTTCGGAGCGAGCGACACTTCGGCGAAGTTGCGGAAGCCGAGCATCAGCGCCTCTTCGCGGCGCAGCTTCAGCGCATCGGCGACGATCGCCGTGTTGTCCCATTCGGCCTTGCCGTCACCGTACTGCGGCCCGAGTTCCGACGCGCGCGTTGCATAGGCGCGGTAGAGCGTCTCGCGCAGTGCGCGGTTGTCCGCGTATTGCAGCACCGGGAAGTACGACGGGAAGTGCAGCGTGAATTTCCAGCCTTCCTTGGCATCCTTTTGCGCGGCTTCGCGGGCGGCCTCGATCGCGTCGCCGGGCAGGCCGGCGAGGTCGGCCTCCTCCTGCACGAAATACGCGTACGCGTTGGTCGCGTCGAGCACGTGATCGGAGAAGGCCTTCGACAGCGCGGCCTGCTGCTCCTGCAGTTCGGCGAAGCGCGGCTTCTGGTCCTCGGGCAGCTCGGCGCCCGACAGGCGGAAATCGCGCAGCGCGTTGTCGAGGATCTTCTTGCGTTCGGTGGACAGCGTCGCGTATTCGGCGCTTGCGGCGATCGCCTTGTACTTCTCGTACAGCGCGAGGTTCTGGCCGACGCTCGACCAGAATTCGGTCACGCGCGGCAGGTTCTCGCCATAGGCGGCCCGCAGTTCGGGCGTATCGGCCACCGCGTTCAGGTGGCCGACGATGCCCCACGCGCGACCGAGCGGCTCCGTCGCGTGCTCGACCGTCTCGACGACGGCTGCCCAGGTTGCCGGCGTCGCGGCCGCGCTGGCCGTCTCGACCGCGCGATTGGCGTCATCGAGCAGCGTGTCGAGCGCGGGCGTCACGTGTTCCGGGCGGATCTCGCCGAAGCGGGGCAGGCCCGAGAAATCGAGCAGCGGGTTGGTGTTGGCGCTGGCGGACATAAGACTCCCTGTCTGTTGCCGGATGAACCGGAGTGAAAAAGGGTAGGGCGCGCAAGGCAATGCGGCACCCGATATCGACATTATTGGGGCGCATCGTGCGCTTTCCAATCGTTAGTTTCTAACGATGCGATTGACGCGGGGTCGAATGCAGGGTGGAGGCGTTTGACGGCGCGGCGGACGCGGTGCGGCCGGCGAGGCGCCGGCGCGCGGAACCGCACGCCGGCTGAACGGGGCAGGGGCTCAGGCGGCCGCGTCGGCGGCGCGCTCGGCGGCTTCGATCGTGTTGATCAGCAGCATCGTGATGGTCATCGGGCCGACGCCGCCCGGCACCGGCGTGATGTGGCCGGCCACTTCCTTCACGCCCGCGAAGTCGACGTCGCCGCACAGCTTGCCCGCGTCGTCGCGGTTCATGCCGACGTCGATCACCGTCGCGCCGGGCTTCACCATGTCGGCGGTCAGGATGTTGCGCTTGCCGACCGCGGCGACCACGATGTCGGCCTGCCGCGTGTGCGCGGCGAGGTCGCGCGTCTTGCTGTGGCAGATCGTCACGGTCGCGCCGGCGTCGAGCAGCATCATCGCCATCGGCTTGCCGACGATGTTCGAGCGGCCGATCACGACCGCGTTCGCGCCCTGCAGCGGGATGTCGTGCGCTTCGAACATCTTCATCACGCCGTACGGCGTGCACGGGCGGAACAGCGGCTTGCCGGTCATCAGCGCGCCGGCGTTCGCGACGTGGAAGCCGTCGACGTCCTTTTCCGGTGCGATCGCCTCGATCACCTTGTGGCTGTCGATGTGCTTGGGCAGCGGCAGCTGGACGAGGATGCCGTGGATCTTCGGATCGCGGTTCAGCGCGTCGATGTGCGCGAGCAGGTCGGCTTCCGACAGCGTGTCCGGGTACGCGTCCTTCAGCGAGAAGAAACCGTTGTCCTCGCACGCCTTGATCTTGTTGCGCACGTAGACTTCGCTGGCCGGGTTGGTGCCGACGAGGATCACCGCGAGACCGGGCTGGTGGCCGCGTGCGGTCAGGGCGGCGGCGCGTTCGGCGGCCTGTGCGCGCAGGGTCTTCGAAAGGGCGTTGCCGTCGATGAGGAGGGCTGTCATGGTGGTGGTCCTGCCGGGAAGTTGGAATGCGGGCGTGCGGCGCCCGAGGGGCACCGCAGCAAAGCACGGAATTATACCGTCCGCCTGCCGCCGTCCGACATCGAATGCACGGGAAGCGTCATGGCTGCGGCGCTTGCGCGCCGGGAAGAACGCCGCCGCGCGAGTAGGCCGCATCGCGCGACGGCGGTGGCGCGGCCCGCCGGGCAGGGCTGCCCGGGCCGCGCGGCAACCCCGTTCAGGCCTGCTTCTTCGACAGCGCGAGGCGCAGCAGGTCGGCCACCGTGTTGACGTTGAGCTTTTCCATGATGTTCGCGCGGTGCGCTTCGACCGTCTTGATGCTGATGCCGAGATCGTCGGCGATCTGCTTGTTCAGGCGGCCCGCGATGATCCGTTCGAGCACCTGCTGCTCGCGCGCGGTCAGCTTCGACAGGCGTTCGCTCGCGGCGCGCTGTTCCTGGACGCTCTTGCTTTCGCTTCGGGCCTTGTCGAGCATCCGCTCGACGAGCTTGCGCAGCTCGGCTTCGTCGAACGGTTTCTCGATAAAGTCCATCGCACCCTTTTTCATCGTCGAGACGGCCATCGGCACGTCGCCGTGACCCGTGACGAAGATGATCGGCAGCGCGGCATTGTCGGCAATCAGGCGCTCCTGCAGTTCGAGGCCGCTCATGCCCGACATCCGGACGTCGAGGATCAGGCACGCGATCTGGCCGGCCTGCTGCGCAGGCTGGTAGGCATCGAGGAACTGCTCGGCGCTCGAGAAGCATTGCACGCGATAGCCGTTCGCCTCCAGCAGCCAGCGCAGCGAGTCCCGTACGGCCTCGTCGTCGTCGACGACAAAGACGGTTTCCTGAGTGGTGGTGACAGGGCTATTCATAGTTCTCCCGTAACGGTATGTGATGCCGATGCCTCGCGCCCCCCTTGGCCGAGATCAGCGGGTTCCCCAATGGGCAGGCTGCAGTGGAACGTCGCGCCGGAAATGCGGCCATCCGGCTCGACGTTGTTGACCACCCACAGACGCCCCCGATGCGATTCGATGATCGAACGGCAGATATTCAGCCCCATGCCCATGCCATCGGACTTGGTGCTGTAAAACGGTTCAAACAGGCGCTCGGCGGTCGCTTCGTCGACGCCCGGGCCCTGGTCGATCACGCGGATGTCGACGAAGCCCGCCTCGATGTCGGCGACGACGCGGATCACGCCGTCCGCCGACGCCGGCTTCACGTCGGCCATCGCCTCGGCCGCGTTCTTCATCAGGTTCACGAGCACCTGCTCGATCAGCACGGGGTCGACATAAATAATAGGCATTCTTGCGAGGATTTCCGTGACGATCCGGATCCTGCGCTTCCTGGCCTCGATTTCGGCGAGCCCGACCGCATCGGCGACGATGTCCGCGACCCGAGCCGGCTGGCGCTTCGGCTCGCTGCGCTTCACGAATTCGCGGATCCGCTTGACGATCATCCCCGCGCGCAGCGCCTGCTGCGCGGTCTTTTCCAGCGCGGGCTGCAGCGTCTCCGGCGTGCCGCGGCCGCTCTTCACGAGCGCGAGCGTGCCCGAGCAATAGTTGTTGATCGCGGCGAGCGGCTGGTTCAATTCGTGAGCAATCGACGACGCCATTTCACCCATCGTCATCAATCGGCTCGTGAACTGCAGCTTCTCTTCCTGCTGGTGCGCGAGTTCCTGCGCCTTCTTGCGGGTCGTGATGTCGGTCGCGATCTGCATCTGCGCGAGGTGGCCGTCCACCCACTGGATGTACTGGCGGCGCACCTCGAACCACTTCTGGATGCTCTCGACGTACACCTCCTGCGCGTCCGCCGTGCTGCTCGTCAGCGCGGCGGCCGGCAGGCCCGCGAACGCGTCGACCATGTCGATCGAGTCGGACGAGGCCTGCGCGCGGTCGAAGCCGCCGCCCGACAGCTCGAGATGGCCGTCCGGGCGAATGCCGAACAGGTGGCGGTAGTAGCGGTTCGCGAACAGCAGCTCGGCTTCGTCGGCGGCCAGCACCGACACCGCGGCGTCGAGGCTTTCGAGCACCGTCGTGAAGCGCTCGTGCGCGGCCGCGAGTTCCTCGCGCGCGCGCTTCGGCTCGGTGATGTCGGTCATCGACGACATCCAGCCGGTCTGGCGGCCCGAGCTGTCGATCAGCGGCGACACGTACAGGCGCGCATGGAACAGCGTGCCGTTCTTGCGCCGCACGCGCAGCTCGAAGCCCGAGCTCGGCGCCTTGCCGCGCAGCGTCATGTCGAGCTGGCGCTGCATTTCCGGGTACGCGTCGCGCGGCCAGTACGGGAACGGCGCGACCTTGCCGACGAGGTCGGTTTCGTCCCAGCCCGTCATCCGGCAGAACGCGGGGTTCACGTGCGTGATGCGGCCGTGCATGTCGAGCACGCGCATGCCGATCAGCACCGAGTTTTCCATCGCGCGGCGGAAGAACGCTTCCGCGTACAGCGCCTGCTGCGCCTCGAAGCGCTGGCGCGTGTGCTTCCACAGGCTCCAGAGGCTCCACAGCACGAAGCACGACAGGCCTGCGACGAGCCACACGAGCGTGTTGTTGGTCAGGTTCGTGAGCTGCGGGAATGCGTACACGCGCACGGTCAGCCCCTGGCCGGGCGGGTCGAGCGGCAGGTCGTAGTGCGAGTCGCGCGGCAGGCGTGGGCGCGTCGACGTGGACGACAGCTCGCGGTTGTTCGCGTCGGTGATCGAGATCTTGTACTTCGACGACAACTCCTGCGGGATGTCGTGCTTCAGGATGCCTTCGACCGAGAACACCGCGGCGATCGAGCCGAGGTACTCGCGGTCGCCGCGCATCACGGGGGTCTGCAGCGTGATGAAGCCGTTGCCGAAGTCGTCGTAGATCAGCGGCGAATAGGCCTGGCGGCGCGTGCTGCGCGCTTCGTCGTACGCGCCGCGCACGGCGTCCTGCATCTGCGCGTCGCCGGGCTTCGCGAGCCGCTGGCCGAGCAGCGGCGGATGCACGGTCGGCCAGCGCTGCACGCCGGGCGACGTGTACCAGTTCAGATAGAGGATTTCCGGATGCGTTTGCATCACGTCCGCGACCGCCATCTGGAACGCGTTCTGATCGAGGCGGCCGGAGGCGAGATCGCGCGACAGTGCCTGGAGCTGTTCCTGCGCGCCCGTCATCGACAGGCGGATTTGCTGCTGCGCCCACGCGACGTTACGGAAGAGGGTGTCTTCCTGCTGCTGCTGTTCGCGGCGGTTGAGGCTCCACAGGATGAGGCTCATCACCACCAGGAACACCAGGATCGACAGCAGGGGCGTCAGCAAATAGGAATTGGACCACCACGGTCCGTGGTGCCAACGGGACGGCTGCGACTCCGCCGGCGGGCCCGACGGTCGCGCCGAGCGTGCGAAAAGCCGATCGGTCAACATGGCAGGATTGTAGCGCAGCGCAATACATGGAAAACCTATACCGGATATGTTGAACGGAAACGGATTTGTTCAGCCGCGGCGCGCCCGAGAGCCCCGAAATATGGGTGCAGCGCAGCAATATTTCGCATTGCGAGAAAAGATCTCACAATTCGAAAATTTTGTTGCGCAGGCCCGCGCACGCTCATTACAATCCGTCGGAGCTTGCCCGCAGCCGGTCGCGTCGCGTCGTCTGCATGAGAGCGATCCTCACATTCCAGGACCCAGGAGACGAGAATGTCCGCTGTACCGAACGAAGTGATGAAATATGTCGCCGCCGAACATGACGACGACCCGCAGGAAACCGTCGAATGGCTCGAGTCGCTCGACGGCGTAATCTCCTCCGTGGGCACTGGCCGCGCGCACTACCTGATCGAAAAGCAGATCGAATTCGCCCGCATGCACGGCGAACACCTGCCGTTTTCCGCGAATACCCCGTACATCAACACGATCCCGGTCTCCGCGCAGGCGAAGATCCCGGGCGACCAGGACATCGAGCACCGCATCCGTTCGTACACGCGCTGGAACGCGCTGGCGATGGTGCTGCGCGCAGGCAAGGACACGAACGTCGGCGGCCACATCGCATCGTTCGCATCGGCCGCGACGCTCTATGACGTCGGCTACAACCACTTCTGGCACGCAGCGTCCGAGCAGCACGGCGGCGATCTCGTGTTCGTGCAGGGCCACTCGTCGCCGGGCGTCTACTCACGCGCGTTCCTGCTCGGCCGCCTGAAGGAAGAGCAGCTCGACAACTTCCGCCAGGAAGTCGACGGCAACGGCATTTCGTCGTACCCGCACCCGTGGCTGATGCCGGACTTCTGGCAGTTCCCGACCGTGTCGATGGGCCTCGGCCCGATCATGGCGATCTACCAGGCCCGCTTCATGAAGTACCTGGAAGCGCGCGGCATCACGAAGACGGAAGGCCGCAAGGTGTGGGCATTCCTCGGCGACGGCGAGACGGACGAACCGGAATCGCTCGGCGCGATCGGGATGGCGAGCCGCGAGAAGCTCGACAACCTCGTGTTCGTGATCAACTGCAACCTGCAGCGTCTCGACGGCCCGGTGCGCGGCAACGGCAAGATCATCCAGGAACTCGAATCGGAATTCCGCGGTGCCGGCTGGAACGTGATCAAGGTCATCTGGGGCAGCCGCTGGGATGCGCTGTTCGCACGCGACAAGTCCGGCGCGCTGATGCGCCGCATGATGGAAGTCGTCGACGGCGAGTACCAGACGTACAAGTCGGAATCCGGCGCGTTCGTCCGCGAGCACTTCTTCAACACGCCTGAACTGAAGGCGCTCGTCGCCGACTGGTCGGACGACGACATCTGGGCGCTGAACCGCGGCGGCCACGATCCGCACAAGATCTACGCGGCTTTCCACGAAGCCACGCACACGAAGGGCGCGCCGACCGTCATCCTCGCGAAGACCATCAAGGGCTACGGGATGGGCGAGTCGGGCCAGGCAATGAACATCACGCACCAGCAGAAGAAGCTGCCGGTCGAGCAACTGAAGAAGTTCCGTGACCAGTTCCGCCTGCCGATCACCGACGAGCAGATCGCCGACGTGCCGTACCTGAAGTTCGAGGAAGGCTCGAAGGAACTCGAATACATGCGCAAGCAGCGCATGGACCTCGGCGGCTACCTGCCGCATCGCCGCGAGAAGGCGACGTCGCTGCCGGTGCCGGCGCTCGACGCGTTCGAGCCGCTGCTGAAGGGCACGGGCGAAGGCCGCGAGATCTCGACGACCATGGCGTTCGTGCGGATCCTGAACATCCTGCTGAAGGACAAGGCGCTCGGCAAGCGCGTCGTGCCGATCGTCCCGGACGAATCGCGTACGTTCGGCATGGAAGGCCTGTTCCGCCAGATCGGCATCTGGAACCAGCAGGGCCAGAAGTACGTGCCGGAAGATTCCGACCAGCTGATGTTCTACAAGGAATCGGAAACCGGCCAGATTCTGCAGGAAGGCATCAACGAAGCGGGCGGCATGTGCGACTGGATCGCGGCGGCGACGTCGTACTCGACGCACGGCGAGATCATGGTGCCGTTCTACATCTTCTACTCGATGTTCGGCTTCCAGCGGATCGGCGACCTGGCATGGGCCGCGGGCGACATGCGTTCGCGCGGCTTCCTGCTCGGCGGTACCGCGGGCCGCACGACGCTGAACGGCGAAGGCCTGCAGCACGAAGACGGTCACTCGCTCCTGTGGGCGGCATCGGTGCCGAACTGCGTGAGCTACGACCCGACCTTCGGCTATGAGCTCGCCGTGATCGTCCAGGACGGCCTGCGCCGCATGGTGGCGGACCAGGAAGACGTGTACTACTACATCACGGTGATGAACGAGAACTACGAGCACCCGGCGATTCCGCAGGGCGAGCACGTGGCGGCCGACATCATCAAGGGCATGTACGCGTTCAAGAAGGCCGACGCCGACGCGAAGGCGCCGCGCGTCCAGCTGCTCGGCGCGGGCACGATCTTCAACGAAGTGATCGCTGCCGCCGACCTGCTGAAGAACGACTGGGGCGTCGCCGCCGACCTGTGGAGCGTGCCGAGCTTCACGGAGCTGGCGCGTGAAGGCCACCAGGTCGAACGCTGGAACCTGCTCCATCCGACCGAAGAGCGTCGTCTGTCGCACGTGCAGAAGTGCCTGAAGGACACGCAGGGCCCGGTCATCGCATCGACCGACTACGTCCGCGCGCTGGTCGACCAGATCCGCGGCCAGATCGATCGCCGCTTCGTCGTGCTGGGCACGGACGGCTTCGGCCGCTCGGATACCCGCGAGAAGCTGCGTCACTTCTTCGAAGTCGACCGTCACTGGGTCACCGTCGCCGCGCTCAACGCGCTGGCCGACGAGGGCACGATCGAGCGCAAAGTGGTCGCCGATGCGATCGCCAAGTACAACCTCGATCCGTCGAAGCCCAACCCGATGACCGTTTAACACACACGCCGTGTGATGCCGCGCGCCGCCTCCGTGAGGGGCGCGCGCGGCCATGGAGACAGAAACAGATGAGTCAAGCGATCGAAGTGAAGGTGCCGGATATCGGCGATTACAAGGATGTGCCGGTGATCGAGATCGGCGTGAAGGTCGGCGATACCGTCGAACCGGAGCAGTCGCTCGTCACGCTCGAGTCGGACAAGGCGACGATGGACGTGCCGAGCCCGGTCGGCGGCGTCGTGAAGGAAATCAAGGTCAAGGTGGGCGATTCCGTGTCGGAAGGCTCGCTGATCATCCTGCTCGAAGGCGGCGCCGCGGCGCAGGCGAACGGCGCGGCCGCGCCCGCGGCTGCTCCGGCTCCGGCGGCAGCGCCGGCTGCTGCAGCACCGGCGGCCGCACCGGCAGCTGCCGGCGGCACGCTCGAAGTGAAGGTCCCCGACATCGGTGACTACAAGGATGTGCCGGTGATCGAGATCGGCGTGAAGGTCGGCGACACGGTCGAGAAGGAGCAGTCGCTCGTCACGCTCGAATCGGACAAGGCGACGATGGACGTGCCGAGCCCGGCCGCCGGCGTCGTGAAGGAAATCAAGGTGAAGGTGGGCGATTCGGTGTCGGAAGGCACGCTGATTGTGCTGCTCGAAGCCGCAGGCGCCGCTGCTGCCGCACCGCAGGCGAGCGCACCGGCGCCGGCCGCTGCCGCTCCGGCGCCGGCACCTGCCGCCGCACCCGCGAAGGCCGCCCCGGCACCGGCTGCTGCAGCGCCGGCACCGGCCGCTGCACCGTCGGGCGAATACCGCGCGAGCCACGCGTCGCCGTCGGTGCGCAAGTTCGCACGTGAGCTCGGCGTCGAAGTCGCACGCGTGCAGGGTTCGGGTCCGAAGGGCCGCATTACGAAGGAAGACGTCACGAGCTTCGTGAAGGGCGTGATGACCGGCCAGCGCGCAGCACCGAGCGCGGCAGCCGCGCCGGCAGGCGGCGGCGAGCTGAACCTGCTGCCGTGGCCGAAGGTCGACTTCTCGAAGTTCGGCCCGTTCGAAGCGAAGCCGCTGTCGCGCATCAAGAAGATCTCGGGCGCGAACCTGCATCGCAACTGGGTGATGATCCCGCACGTCACGAACAACGACGAAGCGGACATCACCGAGCTCGAAGCGCTGCGCGTGCAACTGAACAAGGAACACGAGAAGGCAGGCGTGAAGTTCACGATGCTCGCGTTCGTGATCAAGGCGGTCGTCGCTGCGCTGAAGAAATTCCCGACGTTCAACGCGAGCCTCGACGGCGACAACCTGGTGTTCAAGCAGTACTACCACATCGGTTTTGCCGCGGACACGCCGAACGGTCTCGTCGTGCCGGTGATCCGCGATGCGGACAAGAAGGGTCTCGTCGACATCGCGAAGGAAATGGCCGAGCTGTCGAAGGCCGCACGCGACGGCAAGCTGAAGCCGGACCAGATGCAGGGCGGTTGCTTCTCGATCTCGTCGCTCGGCGGGATCGGCGGCACGAACTTCACGCCGATCATCAACGCGCCGGAAGTGGCGATCCTCGGGTTGTCGCGCGGGCAGATGAAGCCGGTGTGGGACGGCAAGCAATTCGTGCCGCGGCTCACGCTGCCGCTGTCGCTGTCGTATGACCATCGTGTGATCGATGGCGCCGAAGCCGCGCGGTTCAATGCGTATCTCGGTGCGTTGCTCGCCGATTTCCGTCGCATCATTCTTTGATGAGCGGGGGGGCTCGCGGGGGCGTGGGGTTTTTGTTCGTTATCCACGCCCGGTCGTTGAACCTGTTTTGCTAACGGTCTATTAGCGTCGCCCCTGCGCGGGGCGGCGGTCACTTTTCTTTGTCTTCCAAAGAAAAGTAACCAAAAGAAAGGCGCGTCCTTGGGCGGACGGCAAAGGTGGTCCTGCCCAGGTTCGCGTTTTCTTGTCAGGCCGTAGTCTTGGGTTCTTGCGCGGGTTTCTCCCCCTCTGTCTGCAGCTAATCAAGAAGGGGACAGTAATGAGTCTCATCGAAGTCAAGGTTCCGGATATCGGCGATTTCAGCGGCGTCGATGTCATCGAAGTCAACGTCAAACCCGGCGACGTGATCGAAAAAGAGCAAACGCTCATCACGCTCGAATCCGATAAAGCCTCCATGGAAGTGCCCAGCGACGTCGCCGGCACCGTCAAGGAAATCAAGGTCAAAGCCGGCGAGAAAGTCTCGCAAGGCACCGTCATCGCCATCGTCGAAGCATCGGCTGGCGCCGCTGCACCCGCGAAAGCGCCCGAAGCGGCCAAGCCCGCAGCAGCTGCGCCGGCATCGGCCGCCGCCGCTCCGGCACCCGCGCCGCAAGCCGGCAGCTACGCAGGTGCCGCCGACATCGAGTGCGACATGCTCGTGCTCGGCGCCGGCCCCGGCGGCTACTCGGCCGCGTTCCGCGCCGCCGACCTCGGCATGAAGACGGTGCTCGTCGAACGCTATTCGACACTCGGCGGCGTGTGCCTGAACGTCGGCTGCATCCCGTCGAAAGCACTGCTGCATACGTCGCTCGTCGTCGAAGAAGCCGCGGCGCTCGCGTCGCACGGCATCACGTTCGGCAAGCCGGAAGTCGATCTCGACAAGCTGCGCGACTTCAAGGGCGGCGTCGTCAAGAAGCTGACGACGGGCCTCGCCGGCATGGCCAAGGCACGCAAGGTCGAAGTGGTCACGGGCGTCGGCGCATTCGTCGATCCGTTCCACATGGAAGTGCAGGGCGAAAACGGCAAGAAGGTCGTGAAGTTCAAGCAGGCGATCATCGCCGCGGGCTCGCAGGCCGTGAAGCTGCCGTTCATGCCGGAAGACCCGCGCGTCGTCGATTCGACCGGCGCACTCGAACTGCGCCAGCTGCCCAAGCGCATGCTCGTGATCGGCGGCGGCATCATCGGCCTCGAAATGGCCACGGTGTACTCGACGCTCGGCGCCGAGATCGACGTCGTCGAAATGATGGACGGCCTGATGATGGGCGCGGACCGAGATCTGGTGAAGGTCTGGGAAAAGTACAACGCGAAGCGCTTCGGCAACGTGATGCTGAAGACCAAGACGGTCGGCGCGGAAGCGAAGGAAGACGGCATCTACGTGAAGTTCGAGGGCGAGAAGGCGCCGGCGGAGCCGCAGCGCTACGATCTCGTGCTCGTCGCGGTGGGCCGTAGCCCGAACGGCAAGAAGATCGGCGCCGACAAGGCTGGCGTCGCCGTCACGGATCGCGGCTTCATCGACGTCGACAAGCAGATGCGCACGAACGTGACGCACATCTTCGCGATCGGCGATATCGTCGGCCAGCCGATGCTCGCGCACAAGGCCGTGCACGAAGGCCACGTCGCAGCGGAAGCCGCGCACGGCGAGAAGTCGTACTTCGACGCACTGCAGATCCCGTCGGTGGCGTACACCGATCCGGAAGTGGCCTGGGCCGGCAAGACGGAAGACCAGTGCAAGGCCGAAGGCATCAAGTACGGCAAGGCCGTGTTCCCGTGGGCCGCTTCGGGCCGCGCGATCGCGAACGGCCGCGACGAAGGCTTCACGAAGCTGATCTTCGACGAGGAAACCCATCGCGTGATCGGCGGCGGCATCGTCGGTCTGAACGCAGGTGACCTGATCAGCGAAGTGTGCCTCGCCGTCGAGATGGGCGCGGACGCCGAAGACATCGGCAAGACGATCCATCCGCACCCGACGCTCGGCGAATCGGTCGGCATGGCCGCCGAGCTGTACGAAGGCGTCTGTACCGACCTGCCGCCGCAACGCAAGAAGTAACGCGATCGGCTCTTCGGTCGGCAATTTGCCGGCCACGAAAAAACGCCGCCGCCCGGGCCATCCGGGCGGCGGCGTTTTCTTTTATTCGCGGCCGATGCTCAAACGACCGTTCGAGCATGGTCGGCAGCCTGCCGGTTCCGGCATGTTCCGGCGCCAGAAACGAAAAAGCCGCGCTGGGCGCGGCTCTTTCAGGAGCAGGGGACGCTTACGCGGCCGGCTTGCTCGTACGACGTGCAGCAGCGGCGGTAGCAGCCTTCGTTGCGACGGCAGCAGCAGCGTTGAAGTTCGTTTCAGCGATTTCGACGGCTTGCTTCGTGGCCTTCTGAACCGTTTCGTACGTGGTGTTCGCAGCGTTCAGTGCCGACTTCAGTGCAGCGACAGCCGTTTCCGAACCGGCCGGGGCGTTCTTCGCGACGTTGTCGACGAGTGCCTGGACCTTCTTGTTCTGCTCTTCGAACTGCGCTTCGGCGACCTTCGCGAACTCGGCTTGCGTCGACGATGCGATTTCATACAGGTGACGGCCGTACGACAGGACCTTTTCCGCGACCGGCTGCGACAGGCTGGCTTGCAGCGCGATCAGTTCCTGTGCGTCCTTCACCGACAGCAGACGCTGTGCGTTTTCCTGGCCTTCGGCCAGCGTCGACTTCACGACCTGCAGGTTGAGTTCGATCAGCTTTTCGACGCCTTCGAATGCCTTGGTCGTCAGACCGAACAGGCTTTCGAGGTTGGCTTTCTGGGCGGCGGCGATTTGCTCGGGGGTCAGCAAGGACATGTCAAGCTCCTGAAAAGCGATCGCGTCGATCGCAGGGGAAAGGGCACTACGCTGGGGAACCTCGGATGCGCGCGCTTTGTGCAACGCAGCAATGAGGCTTATTTTAGGGCAGAGAAATCCAATGTCAAGTATTTTTTGTGCGTTGCACAATCGCGACAAATTATCGATAAAACAACGAGTTATCGTGCCTGTTCGGAATCGGTTTCATGCCGCGATCCCAGATGGTGCGCACGGCTGAGGGGCAGGCGCGGCGCACCATGATCATGCACAGGTAAACCTGACAGGCCTGTGGAACGTTATCCTTTTGTTCCTGTCGAAATCGCGCCGTTTCGATGCGCGTC
The DNA here is from genome assembly GCF_002223095.1 of Burkholderia sp. AU33803. Classification (NCBI taxonomy): domain Bacteria; kingdom Pseudomonadati; phylum Pseudomonadota; class Betaproteobacteria; order Burkholderiales; family Burkholderiaceae; genus Burkholderia; species Burkholderia sp. AU33803. Next base: position 1,881,333 of record NZ_NKFJ01000004.1, on the reverse strand, counting down.
CCGTGGCGACGTGCCGCCGCCACGGCCGAGACCGGCGCCCTTGGCACCCCGAGCGCCGGATACGTAGTTTCCCCGCTTTAAATCGCCTCCGAAGTGACGTTATCTCAATTAACCGTGTGTAATCGGGAGACGGGTACTGTCGGGCAGCGCGTCCCATCGATTTTTTCGATGGGAGCGGGAGGGTTCATTGGTCAGAGGTTGGCCGACCCTTACATTCCGGTTTAACGACGATCGGTAAGTGCCTAATATTGCTCTTTTTTTCAGCTTTAACTACACTTGCGGAAACCTCCCGCCCGCTTTGTCCAGACCCCAATGAAAGCCGAATCGTTTTCACCGCGCAGATTGTTGCAGAGCATGACGCTCGGCACGGCTGTGTCGGTCGCAGTCGCCTTGCTGGCGACCACCGCGTCCGTCGCGCCGGCTGACGCCTTTGCCGCCACTGCGAAGACTCAACAAGCCGCCAAGAAAAAGGCTGTCGCTCCTGCTTCGTCCGCGAAGAAGAAGTCGGCCAAGGCCAGCTCCGACAAATCCGCGAAGGTGGCGGCCGCCGACGCGCCGCGCGCGAAGGCGTCGCGCAAGCGCGTGACGCTCGCGTCGAACGTGCATGGCGGCCATCACGGCGCAGTCCGCAAGGTCGCGTTCCAGCCGCGCCGGCCGACCGTCGGCCAGGCGTTCGGCCTGCACGACACGCCGGACGCGCTCGCGCTGCGTTCGAGCGTCGCGTACGTCGTCGACCAGAATTCGGGCGAGCCGCTGTTCGACAAGAATTCGCACGCCGTCGTGCCGATCGCGTCGATCTCGAAGCTGATGACGGCCATGGTCGTGCTCGACTCGAAGACGCCGATGACCGACCAGCTCGAAGTCACGGACGAAGACCGCGACTACGAGAAGGGCACGGGCTCGCGCCTGTCGGTCGGATCGGTGCTGTCGCGTGAAGACATGCTGCACATCGCGCTGATGGCGTCGGAAAACCGCGCGGCCGCCGCGCTGTCGCGTTATTACCCGGGTGGTCGTCCGGCGTTCATCGCCGCGATGAACGCGAAGGCGAAGTCGCTCGGCATGACCGACACGCACTTCGAGAATTCGACGGGTCTGTCGAGCTCGAACGTGTCGAGCGCACGCGACCTCGTGAAGATGGTCAATGCGGCGTACCAGTACCCGATGATTCGTCAGTTCTCGACCGATCGCACCTACGAGGTGTACACGGGCAAGCGCAACCTGGTCTACAACAGCACGAACGCGCTGATCCGCGGCAATGGCTCGTGGGACATCGGTCTGCAGAAGACGGGTTTCATCAACGAAGCGGGCGAGTGCCTCGTGATGCAGGCGACGATCCACGGCAAGCCGATGGTGATGGTGCTGCTCGATTCGTTCGGCAAGTATTCGCGCTTCGCCGATGCGGCGCGCCTGCGCAACTGGCTCGATGCCGGCGGCGGCGAGCGCTTGACGGCGGCCAACACGCCGAGCGGCGGGACCTGATCGCACGATGGCGCGGCGGTTCGCGGCCGCGCCGATGGCTGAAAAAAAGCCCCGCAATCGCGGGGCTTTTTCATTGGGCGAGCGGGAGCGGCTTATGCCTGCCGCTGCAGCCCGTCCGCATCCTTCGCGGGCGCCGGCCGGTAGCCGAGCGATTCCGAAATGGTGAGGGCCGTGCGGCTCAACTGGCCGAGCCACGCATCCTGGAGGCGATCGGCCGGCGCCGACAGCGACAGGCCCGCGACGAGCTTGCCCGAATCGTCGTAGATGCCGGCCGCGATACAGCGCACACCGAGCTCCAGTTCCTCGTTGTCGCGCGCGCACGATTGCTGGCGCACGATCGTCAGTTCGCGCTCGAGCTTCGCGATGTCGGTGATGCTGTTCTGCGTATGGCCGGACAGCCCCGTACGCGTCGCATACGCGCGCACGCGTGACGTTTCGTCGGCCGCGAGGAACAGCTTGCCGACCGACGTGAGGTGCAGCGGCGCGCGGCCACCGATTGCGCGGACCACCTGCATCCCCGAGCGTTCCGAATACGCACGCTCGATGTAGACGATCTCGTCGCCCTGGCGCACCGACAGGTTCACGGTCTGCCCGGTGAGGCGGTGCAGTTCGCGCATCGGCATCAGCGCCGCGTCGCGTACCGACAGGCGCGCCTTCACGAGGTTGCCGAGCTCCAGCAGCCGCATGCCGAGGCGGTACGTGCCGGGATCGGAGCGGTCGACGAGACGGCAGGTCACCATGTCGTTGAGGATGCGGTGCGCGGTCGACGGGTGCAGCTCCGTCCGCTGCGCAAGCTCCTTCAGGCTGACAGGGTCACTGTGCGCGGCGAGCGCGTCCAGCAACCGCATCATGCGTTCGATCACCTGGATCGACGTTTTTGAATCCGGGGTGGGTTGGCTCATGTCGGGGGGAGAAATCGGTTGACGCGTCAAGCGGTGTTGGGACGATTGTATCTCGTATTGTGAAAAAAGCGAACGCCGTTCGAGGAAATCCTCGCTTCGCGCCGTGCGGGCTTGCATGAGCGGCCGGCGTTGGTCTTGCCGGCCAAACGGCGGATAATGAGAGCCGTTTTCTCGAAGGAGCACGTATGCGAGTCGGTTTGTTCGTGACCTGCCTGGTCGATCTGATGCGCCCCGAAATCGGTTTTTCGGCGCTCAAGCTGATTCGCGACGCCGGCTACGAGGTGATCGCGCCGCCCGCGCAGACTTGCTGCGGCCAGCCCGCCTACAACTCGGGCGACCGTGCGCTCGCGCGCGATCTCGCGGAAAAGACGCTGCGCGAGTTCGAGCAGTTCGATTACGTCGTCGCGCCGTCAGGTTCGTGCGGCGGGATGATTCGCGCGCACTACGGCGACCTGTTTCGCGACGACCCCGAACTGATGGGGCGCTACACGCGGTTTCAGCAGAAAGTCTACGAACTGACCGATTTCCTGGCGAACGTCGCGAAGGTGTCGCTCGCGCCGGGCGAATTCACGGGGCCCGTCACCTACCACGATTCGTGCTCGGGCCTGCGCGAGCTCGGCGTGAAGGCGCAGCCGCGCGCGCTGCTCGCGCAGCGCGGCATCGCCGTCACCGAAATGAAGGACTGCGAGCACTGCTGCGGCTTCGGCGGCACGTTCGCGGTCAAGTACGGCGACATTTCGGCCGCCATCGCGGACGAGAAATGCGCGAACGTGCGCGCGTCCGGCACGGGCGCCGTCGTGCTCGGCGATCTCGGCTGCATGCTGAACATCGAAGGGCGGTTGCGCCGCACCGGCGACCGCGACACGCGCGTGCTGCACGTCGCGCAGGTGCTGGCGGGCGACGTCTGACGCCCGGTTCCGCTCACATTTCCCCGATACCGCGATGCAAGTCCAATCGATGCATTTCAAGGCGCGCGCCGGCCAGAAGCTGGCCGACCAGCGCCTGCAGCAGAACCTGAAGAAGCTGTCGACGAAGTTCGTGTCCGCACGCGCCGACGCGATGACCGCGATCGACTTCCCGGCCACGCGCGCCGCGCTGAAAGCCCGCCGCAACCGCGCGCTGGAGAACCTCGACGTGTGGCTCGAGGCGTTCGAGCGCGAGGCGACGCGGCGCGGCACGACGGTGCTGTTCGCCGAAACGACCGAGGATGCCGCGCGGCTCGTGGCCGACATCGCGCGCCGCCACGACGTGAAGAAGGTCATCAAGACCAAGTCGATGGTGTCGGAGGAAATGCGCCTGAACGCGGTGCTCGCGGAAATGGGCGTGCAGTCGATCGAGACGGATCTCGGCGAATACATCCTGCAGATCAACGACAACGAGCCGCCGAGCCACATCATCGCGCCCGTCGTGCACAAGGACAAGGACGAGATCGCCGACCTGTTCGCGCGCACGCACCATCGCGAGCGGCTCACCGAGATTCCGGACATGACGCGCGAGGCGCGCGAGGTGCTGCGCCCGCATTTCATGTCGGCCGACATGGGCGTGACGGGCGGTAACTTCGTGATCGCCGAGACCGGATCGGTCGCGATCGTGACGAACGAAGGGAACGAGGGGATGTGCACGGTGATGCCCCGCGTGCACGTGGCGGTAACGGGTATCGAGAAGGTGCTGCCGACGCTCGAGGATCTCGCGACCGCGATGCGCCTGCTGCCGCGCTCCGCGACCGGACAGAAGACGTCGAACTATTTCTCGCTGCTGACCGGGCCGCGCGGGCCGGGCGACGAGGATGGCCCCGAGCACAACTATGTCGTGCTCGTCGACGGCGGCCGCACGGGGCTGATCGGCGGCGAATTCCAGGAGATGCTGCGCTGCATCCGTTGCGGTGCCTGCATGAACCATTGCCCGGTGTACCAGAAGGTCGGCGGCCACGCGTACGGCTGGGTGTACCCGGGGCCGATGGGATCCGTACTGACGCCGAGCTACGTCGGGCTCGACCGCTCACTCGACCTGCCGCAGGCCGCAACACTTTGCGGGGAATGCGACAGCGTGTGCCCGGCCGGGATCCCGTTGTCGCACCTGTTGCGCACGCTGCGCGAGAAGCAGGTCGAGCGACACCTGCGGCCGTGGCGCGAGCGGGCGGCGCTCGCCGCATGGGGTTTCTTCGCGCGCCGGCCGATGCTGTACGCGCTCACGACCAAGCTCGCGGTGCGCATCCTCGAGCGGCTGGGCGGCAGCGGCGGCACGCTGCGGCGCCTGCCGATGATGGGCGGCTGGATGGATACGCGCGATATGCCGACGCCGACCGGACGCACGTTCCGCGAGCTGTACGCGGCGTCGCAAAGCCACCTCGGCTGACGACTGTTCATTCGGCGACAACAGTGCGTTCGCTATTTGCATATTTATCTCGATAGATGCGGTCTATAGAATCCTGTCTGTAGTCCCCGGAATTGGGTTTCGGGGTACGAGGTCAAGGAGGTCCGCATCATGAAAAAGACAATATCGATGTACTGGCCGCTGGCAATCGTCGTTCCGCTGGCCGCGGCTGCCTATCTGCATGCGATGGCCGACGCGCCGTCGCGCGGCCCGCTTGCCGTTCACCAGGCATCCGCCGAGCTGGCGCGTGCGGTGTCGTTCGGGCTGGTCGACGATACGGCGAAGCCGCTGCCGGCGGCGTCCGGCGACGTCGTGCTCGCCGTACCGAAGGCGCTGTAAGGCAGGGCGCCGTCGCTTTGCGCGGCGGCGCGATTTCGGCCGCCTTTGTATAATGGCGTGTTGTTCTCCCACGCGGCTCGCCGCGGCTTTCCAATAGTGCGATGACCCGCGTTTCGATCTGTTTCGTCTGTCTCGGCAACATCTGCCGTTCGCCCACCGCGGAAGGCGTGATGCGTCATCAGGTCGACGCGGCCGCGCTGGCGGACCGGATCGCGATCGATTCGGCCGGCACCGGCGACTGGCATGTCGGCGAGCCGCCCGATACGCGTGCGCAGGCGGCCGCTCGCAGCCGCGGCTACGACCTGTCGGCGCTGCGCGCACGACAGATGAGCGCGGCCGATTTCGAGCGCTTCGACCTGTTGCTCGCGATGGACGAGGCGAATCTCGCGGAGCTGCGCCGCCGCTGCCCGCCGCAGCATCGCGACAAGGTGCGCCTGCTGATGGAATTCGCGCCGGATTCGGCCGAAACCGAGGTGGCCGACCCCTATTTCGGCGGTACGCAGGGCTTCGAGCAAGTGCTCGATCAGGTCGAACGCGCGTGCGCGGGCCTGCTGGAGGCGCTCCGGGCCCGTACGGAGCGCTGATCGCGCGGTATTCAGCGATCTGCGAATACCCTTTCAAAGACATGGATACTTGACTAAAAACGTCAAATATTTATACTTGACCAAAATCGTCAAGATTGCAGTCCCCTAGACACCATGAGACTCACCACCAAAGGCCGTTTCGCCGTCACGGCGATGATTGACTTGGCACTGCGCCAGGAGCAGGGCCCGGTGACGCTTGCAGGCATCAGCCAGCGCCAGCGGATTTCGCTCTCGTATCTCGAACAGCTGTTCGGCAAGCTGCGCAGGCATGAAATCGTCGAATCCGTGCGCGGCCCGGGCGGCGGCTACAACCTCGCGCGTCGCGCGCAGGACGTCACCGTTGCCGACATCATCATCGCGGTCGATGAACCGCTCGACGCCACGCAGTGCGGCGGCAAAGGCACGTGCGACGGCTCGAAACAGCCCGACGGCCATTGCATGACGCACGAGCTGTGGTCGACGCTGAACCAGAAGATGGTCGAATACCTCGATTCGGTGTCGCTGCAGGATCTCGTCGATCAGCAGCGCGCTCGCGAGGGCGCACCCGCGGTGCTGCGCGACCGGCGCACGCCGGAGCCCGTTGCGGCACCGGCCGAGCCGGTTCGCACGATGCCGCTCGGCCCCAATTCGGTGTTCAACATCGCGAGTTCGTGAGCGCGAAGGCGCCGCCACACCCCATAACGCACATAGTCCCTGCACAGAATTCCCGGAGCGACAGATGACCCAAGACACTCTCCACCTGCCCATCTATATGGATTACAGCGCGACGACGCCGGTCGACCCGCGCGTGGTCGACAAGATGGTGCCGTACCTGCGCGAGCAGTTCGGCAACCCGGCGTCGCGCAGCCACGCGTATGGCTGGGACGCGGAGCGTGCGGTCGAGGAAGCGCGCGAGAACGTGGCCGCGCTCGTGAACGCGGATCCGCGCGAGATCATCTGGACGTCCGGCGCAACGGAATCGGACAACCTCGCGATCAAGGGTGCCGCGAACTTCTACAAGGGCAAGGGCAAGCACATCATCACGGTGAAGACCGAGCACAAGGCCGTGCTCGACACCTGCCGCGAGCTCGAGCGCGACGGGTTCGAAGTCACCTACCTCGACGTGAAGGATGACGGCCTGATCGACCTCGACGTGTTCAAGGCCGCACTGCGCCCGGACACGATCCTCGTGTCGGTGATGCACGTGAACAACGAGATCGGCGTGATTCAGGACATCGAGACGATCGGTGAAATCTGCCGCGAGAAGGGCATCGTGTTCCACGTCGACGCCGCACAGTCGACCGGCAAGGTCGCGATCGACCTCGCGAAGCTGAAGGTCGACCTGATGTCGTTCTCGGCGCACAAGACCTACGGCCCGAAGGGCATCGGCGCGCTGTACGTGCGTCGTAAGCCGCGTGTGCGCATCGAAGCGCAGATGCACGGCGGCGGCCACGAGCGCGGCATGCGTTCGGGCACGCTGGCGACGCACCAGATCGTCGGCATGGGCGAAGCGTTCCGTATCGCGCGTGAAGAAATGGCGACGGAAAACGAGCGCATCCGCATGCTGCGCGACAAGCTGCTGCGCGGCCTGTCGCAAATCGAGGAAACGTACGTGAACGGCGACATGGAGCGCCGTGTCCCGCACAACCTCAACATCAGTTTCAACTTCGTCGAAGGCGAGTCGCTGATCATGGCGATCAAGGACGTCGCGGTGTCGTCGGGTTCCGCTTGCACGTCGGCGTCGCTGGAGCCGTCGTACGTGCTGCGTGCGCTCGGCCGCAACGACGAGCTGGCCCACAGCTCGATCCGCTTCACGGTCGGCCGCTTCACGACGGAGCAGGAAGTCGACTTCGTGATCAACCTGCTGAACAGCAAGATCGCGAAACTGCGCGAACTCTCGCCGCTCTGGGAAATGCACCAGGAAGGCATCGATCTGTCGACGATCGAATGGGCCGCACACTGAGCGCCGGATTGAACATACCCGCGGGCGGATTCGCGCACGCAGACGTAACGAGTCAAGGAGTCTGAGTCATGTCTTACAGCAACAAGGTTCTGGATCACTACGAAAACCCACGCAACGTCGGTTCGTTCGCGAAGGACGACGACGCAGTCGGCACGGGCATGGTCGGCGCGCCGGCCTGCGGCGACGTGATGAAGCTGCAGATCCGCGTCGGCGCGGACGGCGTGATCGAAGACGCGAAGTTCAAGACCTACGGTTGCGGTTCGGCGATCGCATCGAGCTCGCTCGTCACCGAATGGGTGAAGGGCAAGACGCTCGACGAAGCACTGTCGATCAAGAACACGCAGATCGCAGAAGAACTCGCGCTGCCGCCGGTGAAGATTCACTGCTCGATCCTCGCGGAAGACGCGATCAAGGCAGCCGTGGCCGACTACAAGAAGCGTCACGACACCACGGAAGGCGATCAGGCAGCAGCCTGAGCGGCATCGAGCGGCTTCAGGAGGAACGCGGCGGGCCCCGGTGGCGCGCCGCGGCAAGGACATCATGGCAATTACACTGACCGAAAAAGCAGCACAGCACGTGCAGAAATACCTCGTCCGTCGCGGCAAGGGTATGGGCCTGCGGCTTGGCGTTCGTACGACCGGGTGCTCGGGGCTCGCGTACAAGCTCGAGTATGTCGACGAGCTGGCTCCCGAGGATCAGGTGTTCGAGAGCCATGGCGTGAAGGTGATCGTCGATCCGAAGAGCCTGGCCTACATCGACGGCACCGAGCTCGACTTCGCACGCGAAGGCCTGAACGAAGGGTTCAAGTTCAATAACCCGAACGTGAAGGACGAATGCGGCTGCGGCGAATCGTTCCGCGTGTGACCACGCGGATCTCCGCGCGATGCGGGCAAGAGGCGGCACGGGCCGCCTTTTTAATGGGCGGCGTTTGCCGCGCGACGAAACGGAATTGAACGCGACGATGGTCTCGCTGAAAGACAGCCATTTCGACCTGTTTCACCTGCCGGCGCAATTCGCGCTCGACGAGACGGCGCTCGACGCCGCGTATCGGACGGTGCAGACGCAGGTGCACCCGGATCGCTTCGCGGCGGCCGGTGACGCGCAGAAGCGCATCGCGATGCAATGGGCAACCCGCGCGAACGAGGCGTACCGCACGCTGCGCGATCCGCTGAAGCGCGCGTCGTATCTGTTGTCGCTGCGCGGTGTCGACATCGGCGCGGAAAACAACACCGCGATGGAGCCTGCGTTCCTGATGCAGCAGATGGAGTGGCGCGAGGGCATCGAGGATGCCGCGGCCGCCCGCAACGTCGACGCGCTCGATGCGCTGCTCGCCGAGTTGCGCGAAGAGCGGCGCGTGCGGGTGGAGCGCCTCGGCACGTTGCTCGACAGCGGCGCCGATCAGGCGGCCGCCGAGGCGGTGCGCCAGCTGATGTTCATCGAACGGGTCGCGTCGGAAGTGGGCGCGCAGATCGAGCGCCTCGAAACTTAACCGCGTGCCTTGCGGCACGCGCAGCAAACGGGCCGAGCGCCCGAACGAACCAAGATGGCTTTACTGCAAATTTCCGAACCGGGCATGGCGCCGGCGCCGCATCAGCGGCGACTCGCCGTCGGGATCGATCTCGGTACGACGAATTCGCTCGTCGCGGCCGTGCGCAACAGCGTACCTGAAGTCCTGCCGGACGAAACGGGCCGCGTGCTGCTGCCGTCGGTGGTCCGCTACCTCGAGAAGGGTGGCCGCCGCATCGGCCACGAGGCGAAGGAGCAGGCCGCCACCGATCCGCGCAACACGATCGTGTCGGTCAAGCGCTTCATGGGCCGCGGCAAGGCCGAGGTCGAAGGCGCGGCGAACGCGCCGTACGAATTCGTCGATGCGCCGGGCATGGTGCAGATCCGCACGATCGACGGCGTGAAGAGCCCGGTCGAAGTGTCGGCCGAGATTCTCGCGACGCTGCGCTATCGCGCGGAAGATTCGCTTGGCGACGACCTGGTGGGCGCGGTGATCACGGTGCCCGCGTATTTCGACGAAGCGCAACGCCAGGCGACCAAGGATGCAGCGCGCCTCGCGGGCCTCAACGTGCTGCGCCTGCTGAACGAACCGACCGCCGCGGCGATCGCCTACGGTCTCGACAACGGGGCCGAAGGCCTCTATGCGGTGTATGACCTCGGTGGCGGCACGTTCGACCTGTCGATCCTGAAGCTGACGAAGGGCGTGTTCGAAGTGCTGGCCGCGGGCGGCGATTCCGCGCTCGGCGGCGACGATTTCGACCATGCGCTGTTCGATCACGTGCTCGCGCAGGCCGGCATCGACGCGAAGACGCTCGCGCCCGAGGACGTGCGCCTGCTGCTCGACCGTGTGCGCGTGCTGAAGGAAGCGCTGTCGTCCGCACCGGAGGCGTCGCTCGACGTCACGCTGTCGGGTGGCGCGCACCTCGCGCAGACGATCTCGCACGACACGTTCGCGTCGCTCGTCGAGCCGCTCGTGCAGCGCACGCTCGCGCCGACCCGCAAGGCGCTGCGCGATGCGCAGGTCACGCCGGCCGACATCAAGGGTGTCGTGCTCGTCGGCGGCGCGACGCGCATGCCGGTGATCCGCGACGCGGTCGCGAAGTATTTCGGCCAGCCACCGCTCGTGAACCTCGATCCGGATCAGGTCGTCGCGCTCGGCGCGGCGATCCAGGCCGACCTGCTTGCAGGCAATCGCGGCACCGGCGACGACTGGCTGCTGCTCGACGTGATTCCGCTGTCGCTCGGCGTCGAGACGATGGGCGGCCTCGTCGAGAAGATCATTCCGCGCAACTCGACGATTCCGATCGCGCGCGCGCAGGAATTCACGACCTTCAAGGACGGCCAGACCGCGATGGCGATCCACGTCGTGCAGGGCGAGCGCGAGCTCGTCGCCGACTGCCGGTCGCTCGCGCGCTTCGAGCTGCGCGGCATTCCGCCGATGACGGCCGGCGCCGCGCGCATTCGCGTGACCTACCAGGTCGACGCGGACGGCCTGCTGTCGGTGTTTGCCCGCGAGCAGCTGTCGGGCGTCGAGGCGTCGGTCGTCGTGAAGCCGTCGTACGGTCTTGCCGACGACGACATCGCGAAGATGCTCGAGGACAGCTTCAAGACCGCCGAGATCGACATGCGCGCCCGCGCGCTGCGCGAAGCGCAGGTCGAGGCCGAGCGGATGCTCGAGGCGACGCAGGCCGCGCTGGCGGCCGACGGCGAACTGCTCGACGCGAGCGAGCGCGCGCAAGTCGACACGCTGGCCGCGGCGCTGCGTGCGGTCGCGCAAGGCGACGATACGGACGCGATCGAAGCGGCGACCAAGGCGCTGGCCGACGGCACCGACGAATTCGCGGCGCGCCGGATGGACAAGAGCATCAAGCGCGCGCTGTCGGGCCGCCGGCTCGACGAGATCTGAACGCAAGAACTGCGCATCGGCCGGCAACGGCCCGCGCGACAATGAACCGTGCGGCGCCTGGCGCCGCACCCTGACTGACGGAACGGACATGCCTCAACTGGTAGTGCTGCCTCACGTCGAACTGTGCCCGGATGGCGCGGTGATCGACGCGACGCCCGGCAAGAGTATCTGCGACAACCTGCTCGAACACGGGATCGAGATCGAGCATGCATGCGAGAAGTCGTGCGCGTGCACGACGTGCCACGTGGTGATCCGCGAAGGCTTCAACGATCTGACGCCGTCCGAGGAGGACGAGGACGATCTGCTGGACAAGGCGTGGGGCCTCGAGCCGACGTCGCGCCTGTCGTGCCAGGCGATCGTGAAGGAAGATTCGGACCTGGTGGTCGAGATTCCGAAGTACTCGATCAACCACGCGAAGGAAAACCACTGACCGGAACCGGAGGCAGGCGATGAAATGGACCGATTCGCGTGAAATAGCCATTGCGCTGGCGGACAAGCACCCGGACATCGACCCGCAGCGGATCAACTTCGTCGACTTGCGCCAATGGGTGCTCGAGCTCGACGGCTTCAACGACGATCCGGCGCATTCCGGCGAGAAGATCCTCGAAGCGATCCAGGCCCACTGGATCGACGAATCGGACTTCGACGACGAAGACTGAACCTGGCGGGCGCTCTGACGGCGCAGACGGCCGGCAACAAAAAAACGGCTCGTGAGCAATCGCTCGCGAGCCGTTTTCGTTTTCAGGCCGCCTGCCCACGGACGACATGCGGGCAGGGCGAGCCGATGCGGTCAGCCAATTACGCGCCGACCAGCGTGCCGTTCTCGATCCGTACGCGCTGGCCCTGGCCGAACGGCGGCGGATTGTGGTACGTGAACGTGCGCGTCGCGCCGTTCTCCATCTGCACTTGCACCTGATAGTCGGTTTCCGCGCGCACCTGCTTTTCGACCTGGTTGCCGGCGAGGCCGCCACCCAGCGCGCCGATGATCGTCATCGCGGTGCGGCCGTTGCCGTGACCGAACTGGTTGCCGAGCAGGCCGCCGGCTGCAGCGCCGCCCACGGCGCCGATCCCCGAGCTCTGGCCCGGCGTGCGCGTCTGCGAGATCGCGACGACCGTGCCGCAGCTCTGGCAGTAGCTCTGGGCCGGCGCCGACGGCTGCTGCGCGTATTGCGGCGGCTGCGGTGCCGTCGTATGACGGCGATGCGGTGCGGCCGGGCGCGGCGCGGGCTTCGGTTCAGCCTGCGCGACGGCGGCCTTCTGCTCGGCAGCCTTTTGCTGCGCGGCGGCCTGTTCGGCCGCCTGCTGCTGGGCTTGCGCGGCCAGCGCGGCGCTGGCGGCCGCGGCCGTATCGACGGCCGGCTGCGATGCGATCAGCGCGGCCTGGGTCTGACCGTTCTGTGCATTGTTGCTGTTGGCCTTCGGGAAGATGCCCGTGATCGCTGCCGTCGCCGCGAGGCTGGCGACGATGACGGCGCCCGCGGCGGTGGCGATGAGCGGGTGGAGGCGTTGCTTTTGCGGCGTGGTCTGATTCTGGTTGTCCATTTTGTTCTCCAATGTCGATCCGGATCGGCGTGCTGCGCCGGAGCAGGATCCCACGCTCGGGAGCGAGCAGACTCGGCGTTCCGGCGCCTCGTTCTGGTCCCGTGGTCATGCGTGGTGACGCAACAGGAGTGTCGTCCACGGCCCAGCGGCGTGCCGTATCAAGGTGTAACGAATTGCAGCGGGGCGCCGGAAGCCATGACAGGGAAAACCCGGAGCAGGCCGTCGCGACGAGGGGATAAAACGGGGGAGGATCGAAAGCCGGCGGACGCCGGCTGGCGGGATTTACGCGTCGTTACAAAGCTGACGCGTGCGCGCCGCGGGGCGCGGCGCACACGCGGGCGCGGCGATCAGTCTTCGCGGCGCAGGTGCGGGAACAGCAGCACGTCGCGGATCGTCGGGCTGTCGGTCAGCAGCATCACGAGACGGTCGATGCCAATCCCGCAGCCGCCGGTCGGAGGCATCCCGTATTCGAGCGCGCGGATGTAGTCGGCGTCGAAGAACATCGCTTCCTCGTCGCCCGCATCCTTCTGCTCGACCTGCTTCTTGAAGCGCGCGGCCTGGTCTTCCGGATCGTTCAGCTCCGAGAAGCCGTTCGCGATTTCGCGGCCGGTCATGAACAGCTCGAAACGCTCGGTGATGCCCGGCACGGTATCCGATGCGCGTGCGAGCGGCGACACCTCGACCGGGTAGTCGATGATGAAGGTCGGCTCCCACAGCTGCGCTTCGGCCGTTTCCTCGAACAGCGCGAGCTGCAGCGCGCCGATGCCGGCGTTCAGGAACGCCGGCTGCGACACGTCGACGCCGAAGCGCTTCAGTTCGGTGCGCAGGAACGCGTCGTCCGACAGCTGGCCGTCGGTGTAGTCCGGTGCGTACTTCTGGATCGCCTGCGTGATCGTCAGGCGGTGGAACGGCTTCGCCAGGTCGAGCTCGCGGCCCTGGTACTGGATCGTCGCGGTGCCGAGCGCATCGATCGCCGCCTGGCGGATCAGCTGCTCGGTGAAGTCCATCAGCCAGCGGTAGTCGGTGTACGCGGCGTAGAACTCCATCATCGTGAATTCCGGGTTGTGACGCGGCGACACGCCTTCGTTCCGGAAGTTACGGTTGATTTCGAACACGCGCTCGAAGCCGCCGACGATCAGGCGCTTCAGGTACAGCTCCGGCGCGATACGCAGGAACATTTGCATGTCGAGCGCGTTGTGATGCGTGACGAACGGCTTCGCGGCCGCGCCGCCCGGGATCGGGTGCAGCATCGGCGTCTCGACTTCCATGAAGTCGGCGTTGTCCATGAACTTGCGGATCGACGCGATCGTCTTGGTGCGGGCGCGGAACGTGTCGCGCGTTTCCGGCGTGACGATCAGGTCGACGTAGCGCTGGCGGTAGCGCATTTCCTGGTCCGACAGGCCGTGGAACTTGTCCGGCAGCGGGCGCAGCGCCTTCGACAGCAGGCGCAGCTCCTTGCACTGGACCGACAGCTCGCCCTTGTTGGTGCGGAACAGCACGCCGCGCGCGGCGACGATGTCGCCGCGGTCCCACTTCTTGAATGCGTCGTAGGTGTCGGCGCCGACGTCGTTCGGCGTCACGAAGAACTGGATCTGGCCCGATCCGTCCTGCACCGTCGCGAAGCTCGCCTTGCCCATCACGCGCTTGAGCATCAGGCGGCCGGCCACCGAGACCTCGACCGGGTTCGCTTCGAGCGCGGCCTTGTCCGAATCGGCGAATTTCGTCTGCAGATCGGCTGCGTGATGTTCCGGGCGGAAATCGTTCGGGTAGGCGACGCCTTGTTCGCGCAGGGCGCGCAGCTTTTCGCGGCGCTCGGCGATGAGCTGGTTTTCGTCCGCGACGACGGCGGGCTGCGTTTGGGTCGGTTCGGTCATGATGGTCGGAATTCGGAGTGGGTGCGGCAACGCAAACGGGAAGGGCAAGGGGGCGCGACCCGGCAGGGTCGCGCCGCGGCGCTTACACGCCCTGTTTGAGGCTCGCGCTGATGAAGTCGTCGAGGTCGCCGTCGAGGACGGCGCGCGTGTTGCTCATTTCGACGTTCGTGCGCAGGTCCTTCACGCGGCTCTGGTCGAGCACGTACGAACGGATCTGGTGGCCCCAGCCCACATCGGTCTTGCTCGATTCGAGCTTGTCCTGTTCGGCCTGGCGCTTGCGCATTTCAACTTCGTACAGGCGCGATTTCAGCATCGCCATCGCTTCGGCGCGGTTGCGGTGCTGCGAGCGGTCGTTCTGGCACTGCACGACGATACCGGTCGGCATGTGCGTGATCCGCACCGCGGAGTCGGTCTTGTTGATGTGCTGACCGCCCGCGCCCGATGCGCGGTACGTGTCGATGCGCAGGTCGGCCGGGTTGATCTCGACTTCGATCGAATCGTCGATTTCCGGGTAGACGAACACCGACGAGAACGACGTGTGGCGCCCGCCCGACGAGTCGAACGGCGACTTGCGCACGAGGCGGTGAATGCCCGTTTCGGTGCGCAGGAAGCCGTACGCGTATTCGCCCGAGACCTTGACCGTCGCGTTCTTGATGCCGGCGACGTCGCCGTCGGACTCTTCGAGCACTTCGGCCTTGAAGCCCTTGCGTTCGCAGTAGCGCAGGTACTGGCGCAGCAGCATCGATGCCCAGTCGCACGCCTCGGTGCCGCCGGCGCCGGCCTGAATGTCGATGAAGCAGTTGTTCGGGTCGGCCGGGTTCGAGAACATCCGGCGGAACTCGATGTCGCCCACGCGTGCCTCGAGCTTCGCGGCGTCTTCTTCCGACGCGACGAGCGTGTCCTCGTCACCTTCCTCGCGGGCCAGCTCGAACAGGTCGAGCGCGTCGCGCAGGTCGCTATCGAGCGCGGTGAGCGTCATGACGACGCCCTCGAGCAGCTTCTTCTCGCGACCGAGCGCCTGGGCGTTCTTCGAATCGTTCCAGACGTTCGGGTCTTCGAGTTCCTTGTTGACTTCGGTCAGACGCGCAGCTTTGGCGTCGTAGTCAAAGATACCCCCGGAGCTCGCCCGCGCGGTTGCGCAGGTCGAGCAGGGAGCTTTCGATCGCGTTGAGACGTTCCGCTTCCATGATCGTTCGCTATTCTTGCTTCGTAAAAAAGCGGAATTATAGCCGATCGGCGGGGTTGCCCGGTGACGCAAACGGTGCTCGCACGCGCGCCGCGGCCCCGTCCGGCGCGGCGTGCATGCATCGGCGGGCATGGCGGGCCGGGCGGCCCGCGCTCAGCCGGCCGCGTGTTCGACGATCAGCTGGACGCGCGTGACGCCGTTCCACGTGTCGGCGACGAGGCGGTAGGCGACCAGCGCGCGCTCCGGCAGCGGCTCCGTGTGGTTGAACCAGATCGCGTTGAAGCGCTGCCGGCCGCGTGCCAGTTGCAGCTTCAGATGCTTTTCCTTCACGAGCGACTGCGATACCACGTCGAATTCGCCCGAGAAAAGCGGGGCCGGAAAACCTTGCCCCCAGACGGCCTCGTCGAGCAGCCCGACGAACTGCGGCGTGAAGTACGCATCCTCGAGTTCGCCGTCGGTCTCGATCACGCGGGCCAGCGCGTCGTCGGACAGCCATTCGCGCGCGACGGCCTCGAACGCGGCCGCGAAGCGCGGCACGTTCTCGGTGTCGAGCGTGAGGCCGGCCGCCATTGCGTGGCCGCCGAACGCGACGATCAGGTCCGGTTCGCGTTTCGACACGAGGTCGAGCGCGTCGCGCAGGTGGAAGCCGGGAATCGAGCGGCCCGAGCCCTTGACCCGCTTGCCTTCGTCGTCCGCGTGCGCAAACGTGAACGATGGGCGGTGGAATTTTTCCTTGAGCCGGCCGGCGACGATGCCGATCACGCCCTGGTGCCACTCGGGGTTGAAGAGGGTGATCGTGCACGCGTCGGCCGGATCGACGTCGGCGAGATCGGCGAGCGCCTGCTGCTGCATGCCGGCCTCGATCTCGCGGCGTTCGCGGTTCATCACGTCGAGCTGCTGCGCGAGATCCCACGCGCGGCCGATGTCGTCGGTGATCAGGCATTCGATGCCGAGCGACATGTCGGACAGCCGTCCGGCGGCGTTCAGGCGCGGGCCGAGGCCGAAGCCGAGGTCGAAGCCCGAGGCCGTACGCGCTTCGCGCGCGGCGGCGCGGAACAGCGCGGCGACGCCCGGCTGCATGCGGCCGTTGCGGATGCGTTGCAGCCCCTGTGCGACCAGCACGCGATTGTTGCCGTCGAGTCGCACGACGTCGGCGACGGTGCCGAGCGCGACGAGGTCGAGCAGGCCGTCGAGGCGCGGCTCGGCTTCCTTGCTCGCGAACGCGCCGCGGCGGCGCAGCTCGGCGCGCAACGCGAGCAGCACGTAGAACATCACGCCGACGCCGGCGAGGTGCTTGCTCGGGAACGCGCAGCCGGGCTGGTTCGGGTTGACGATCGCGCGCGCGGCGGGCAGCGCGTCGCCGGGCAGGTGGTGGTCGGTCACGAGCACGTCGATGCCGCGCGCGTTCGCGGCCTCGACGCCCGTGACGCTCGCGATGCCGTTGTCGACGGTGATCAGCAGGTCGGGCTTGCGCGCGGCGGCGAGTTCGACGATCTCCGGCGTGAGGCCGTAGCCGTATTCGAATCGGTTCGGCACCAGGTAGTCGATCTGCGCGCCGAACATCCGCAGGCCGCGCACCGCGACCGCGCACGCGGTTGCGCCGTCACAGTCGTAGTCGGCGACGACGAGCAGGCGCCGCTTGTCGGCGATCGCGTCGGCGAGCAGCGAGGCAGCGTCGGCGCAGCCTTTCAGCTCGGTGGGCGGAACGAGTCGCGCCAGCGCGGTCTCGATGTCGGCGGGGGACTGCACGCCGCGCGACGCGTACAGGCGTGCAAGGACGGGATGCAGGCCATGGCGCGCGAGCACTTCGGCGTCGGCGGGCGCGACGGGACGGGTAACGATCCGGGTCATACGGGGTCTGCTTTGTTATTCGAACAGGGAGGTCAGCGCGCGGCGGCGCCAGAACTTGCGCAGGTCGCCACGCGTCGCGTGCAGCGTCACGGAACTCGTGTCGCCGCACAGCGTGAAATCGACGCTCGCGAGCTCGCCGTTCTGCAGCGCGGCAAGGGCCGGCGCGAACCAGTCGCGCTCGAGCGCGGCGAGTCCGTCGTGCCAGCGCGCCCAGTCCTGCTCGATGAACGGGGTGGTCAGTGCAGGCAGTTCGACGAGCGTCGCGCCATCGGCGGCGGGCAGCGTGCCGAACGCGGCCGGCGGCGCGCCGGCGTCGGCTTGCGCGGCGCGCGCGAGGCCGAGCGCCGCGGGCGACGCGGACAGCACGCGCGCGAACGGCTTGCCGACCGGCTTCAGCGTGCCCTGCGCATGGAACCAGATCGAATTGACGGCCGGCAGGCCACGCGCCTCGCGGGTCTCGTTGACCGGATGCTGGAACCAGGCCATCTGCACCTCGTTCTGCAGCTTCATCCACATCCGCGAGCGTTCGCCCGTATGGGCCTCGTGCGGCAGCCAGATCTCGATGTTGCGGCCGCTCGCGCGCAGCGGCGCGGCGCCGGCGAGGCGGGCGAGCTGCTCGCTCGACAGGTACCAGCGTGACGGGTTCGGCGCCTCGAGCCGGACGCCGAGCTCCTCGATCAGCGGCCGCGCGACTGCGAGCAGCGCGGCGGCGTCGCCTTCGTCGAGCGCGAGGGCCGCCGGATCGACGAGCACCAGGTGATCGTGCGCGATTTCGACGTGGACGGGCTCGACGCAGGCCCACGCGTGCGCGCCGGGGTCGCCGCCGTCCGCCAGCAGCATGTAGGGCGCGAGCGGCGCCTCGTCCGCGGCGTTGCCCTGGGTGGCGCCGAACTGGCGGGCCAGCCAGCGTTCGTGCGGCAGCGTGCGCTGGAAGTCCTCGCCGGCCACGCGCTCGACGAGGCTGGCGCGGGCGAGCAACTTTTCGAGCGCGGGGCTGTCCAGCGTGTGCAGGGACGAGGCCGCATCGGCCGCCGACGGCAGCGCGAACGGAACGAGAAAATGGAGGCGTCGGTCGTGCATGATGGTGCGCATTGTATGGCAAACTGCGCGCGTGATCGGGCCGGCTGACGGCCCGTTCGCGTCCGGCGGCCGTTTTTCGACCGTGCCCGGGCCGGTGGCCGCCACCGGGCGGCGGTCCGGCCGCGGGGCGCCTCCCCGCCGTAACCAGCAGAAAGGATTCGCTTGAAACTTCCGTACGAATGGCAGATCGGCTGGCGCTACACGCGCGCCGGCAAACGCACGACCGGTAACGGCTTCATTTCCTTCATCGCGCTCGTGTCGATGCTCGGGATCGCGCTCGGCGTCGCGGCGCTGATCGTCGTGCTGTCGGTGATGAACGGCTTCCAGAAGGAAGTGCGCGACCGGATGCTGTCGGTGCTCGCGCACGTCGAGGTGTTCTCGCCGACGGGCTCGATGCCCGACTGGCAGCTGACCGCGCAGGAAGCGCGCCGCAATCCGTCGGTGATCGGCGCGGCGCCGTACGTCGACGCGCAGGCGCTGCTCACCCGCCAGGACGCGGTGAGCGGCGTGATGCTGCGCGGCGTCGAGCCGACGCTCGAGCCACAGGTGTCGGACATCGGCAAGGACATGAAGGCGGGCCAGCTCGGCGCGCTGGTGCCGGGCCAGTTCGGCATCGTGCTCGGCGATGCGCTCGCGGGCAACCTCGGCGTGACGGTCGGCGACAAGGTCACGCTGGTCGCGCCGGAAGGATCGATCACGCCGGCCGGCATGATGCCGCGGCTCAAGCAGTTCACGGTCGTCGGCGTGTTCGAGTCGGGGCACTACGAATACGACAGCACGCTCGCGATGATCAACATTCGCGACGCCGAGGCGCTGTTCCGGATGGCCGCGCCGACCGGCGTGCGGCTGCGGCTGAAGGACATGCAGAAGGCGCCGGACGTGGCGGTCGAGCTGTCGCATACGCTGTCGGGCAGCCTGTACATTCGCGACTGGACCCAGCAGAACAAGACGTGGTTCTCGGCCGTGCAGATCGAGAAGCGGATGATGTTCATCATCCTCACGCTGATCATCGCGGTGGCCGCGTTCAACCTCGTGTCGTCGCTCGTGATGACGGTGACCAACAAGCAGGCCGACATCGCGATCCTGCGCACGCTCGGCGCGCAGCCGGGGTCGATCATGAAGATCTTCGTCGTCCAGGGCGTGACGATCGGCTTCGTCGGCACGGCGTCGGGCGTCGCGCTCGGCTGCCTGATCGCGTGGAGCATCCCGTGGCTGATCCCGATGATCGAGCACCTGTTCGGCGTGCAGTTCCTGCCGCCGTCCGTGTACTTCATCAGCGAGCTGCCGTCCGAACTCGTCGCGAGCGACGTGATCCGGATCGGGCTGATCGCGTTCGCGCTGTCGGCGGTCGCGACGCTCTATCCGAGCTGGCGCGGGGCGAAGGTGAAGCCGGCGGAGGCGCTCCGCTATGAATGATCGCGCGACCGCATTCGCGGATGCAAAACAACACAACAGACAGGATTCGGCCGGTATGCAGGAATACGTGCTTCAGGCGCGCGGGATCACGAAGGCGTTCGTGCAGGGCGGCTTCAACGTGCAGGTGCTCAACAATACCGAGCTGACGGTGCGGCGCGGCGAGAAGCTCGCCGTCGTCGGCGCGTCGGGTTCCGGCAAGAGCACGCTGCTGCACGTGCTGGGCGGGCTCGACGAGCCGAGCGCGGGCGAGGTGTCGCTGCTCGGCAAGCCGTTCACGCAACTCGCCGAGCGCGAGCGCAACGAACTGCGCAACCGTGCGCTCGGCTTCGTCTACCAGTTCCATCACCTGCTGCCCGAGTTCACCGCGCTCGACAACGTCGCGATGCCGCTGCGCATTCGCCGGATGACGACCGAGGACGCGCGCGAGCAGGCACAGGCGATGCTCGAACGTGTCGGTCTCGGCCCGCGTGCGAAGCACCGGCCGGGCGAGCTGTCGGGCGGCGAGCGGCAGCGCGTCGCGATCGCGCGCGCGCTGGTCACGAAGCCCGCGTGCGTGCTCGCCGACGAGCCGACCGGCAACCTCGACGGCACGACGGCCGATACGGTGTTCAACCTGATGCTCGAGCTGTCCGAGACGCTCGAGACGAGCTTCGTGATCGTCACGCACGATCCCGATCTCGCCGCGCGCTGCGACCGCATCATGCGGTTGCGCGACGGCGTGCTGCACGAGGAGCCGGCACTGCCGGTGTAAGAAGCGAACGCGCTTGGCCTGCTGCCGGGGTGGTCCCGGTGCGGCGCCGGCGCGCAGGACTGCCGCCATGTGGATCGACACGCACTGCCATCTCGATGCCGCCGAGTTCGACGCCGACCGCGACGCGGTCGCGCACGCGGCGCGCGCGGCCGGCGTGTCGCGCATCGTGATCCCGAGCGTCGGGCGCGACAATTTCACGACGGTGCGCGAACTCGCGCAACGCACGCCGGGCGCGGTCTACGCGCTCGGCATCCATCCGATGTATACGCCACGCGCACGCGACGAGGATCTCGACCTGCTGCGCATGGAGATCGAGGCGAGCCTCGACGATCCGCGCTTCGTCGCGATCGGCGAGATCGGGCTCGACTATTTCGTGCCGGGGCTCGACGAAGACCGGCAGCAGTTCTTCTACCAGGGGCAACTCAAGCTCGCGCGCGAATTCGACCTGCCCGTGCTGTGCCACGTGCGCAAGTCGCAGGATCGCGTGCTCGCCGGGCTGCGCCGTTTCGGCGTGCGGCGCGGTATCGCGCATGCGTTCAACGGCAGTTTCCAGCAGGCCGAGGCGTATCTCGCGCACGGGCTGCACCTCGGTTTCGGCGGCAACGTGACCTTTACGCGCGCACTGCAGATCCGCCGGCTCGCGGCGCAGTTGCCGCTCGAGGCGATCGTCGTCGAGACGGACGCCCCCGACATCGCGCCCGAATGGGCGTACAAATCCCGCAACACGCCCGACCAGGTGCCGCGCATCGGCGACGTGCTCGCCGAACTGCGCGGGATCGACGCCGGCGCGGTGTCCCTATGCACTTCGGCTAACGCGCTCGCCGCGCTGCCGCGACTCGCACTTTCATCCGCATAATCGTTGCCCTGAGGTGCCGCATTCTCGATGGCGGTGCCGGGTCGACGAGGAGGGGCGATGCGCGTGTGGTGGATCGCGTTCGCGCTCGGCGTGGCCGTACTGCAGCGGCAGGCGGCGCTGCCGGGTGCGCTCGCATGGACGATCGGTGGGGCCGTGCTCGCGGGCTGCGCGGTGCTGAGCGTGTGGTGCATGCGTCGCCAGCGTACGCGCACGACCGCCATGTTCGGATGGATGCTGTGTGCGCTCGCGGCCTGCGATGCAGGGTTCGGCTATGCGGCCGCGCGGGCCGAATGGCGGCTGCGCGACAGTCTGCCCGTCGAGTGGGAAGGGCGCGACATCGTCGTCACCGGCGTGATCCGAGGGCTGCCCGTGGTCGACGAGACAGGTGCGCGGCTGCTGTTCGCGGTCGAGTCGAACGATGCGGGGCTGGCTCGTTTTCCGCCGTTGATCCGGCTGTCGTGGCGCGCGTATGGCGCATCGGCGGCACGCGATCCACTTCCCGACCTGCGCGCCGCACAGCGCTGGCGTTTCGTCGTACGCCTGAAGCGCCCGCATGCCGAGGCCAATCCCGGTGTGCGCGACAGCGAGGCGGCGTGGCTGGCCGCAGGCATTCGCGCGATCGGTTATGTCAGCGCGCCCCGGCGGGCGGAATTGCTCGATGCGCGCGCAGCGGGATGGCGTGCGTCGATCGATCGGCTGCGCGATGCGCTGCGCGCGCGTATCGACGAGTCGCTCGGCAGCGACGCGGGCCATCGCGGCATCGTCGCCGCGCTCGCGATCGGCGACCAGTCGGGCATCGGCGACGACGACTGGCACGTGCTGCGCAGCACGGGTACGAGCCACCTCGTTGCGATTTCGGGCCTGCATGTCGGACTCGTCGGCGCGATCGCGGGCGGGCTCGTGTCGATGGTCTGGCGCCGCCTGCGCTGGCGCACACGGGCCGCAACGCTCGTGTTTCCGGCGCCGTACGCGGCCGCGCTCGCCGCGCTGGCAGCTGCGGCCGGCTATGCGGCGCTTGCGGGCTTCAACGTGCCGGCGCAGCGCGCGTGGTGGATGATCGCGGCCGGCGGCATTGCGTACCTGGCCGGGCGCAGCGTGCCGACTTCCGCGGTGCTGTGCGCGGCGCTCGGCGGCGTGCTGCTTGCCGACCCGTGGGCCGTGCTGTCGGCCGGATTCTGGCTGTCGTTCGGGGCGGTCGCCGTGATCCTGCTGGCCGTCGCCGGCTGGCGTGGCGTGCGTGAGGTTGATATGGAAAACGAGGAGGGCGACGGCACGGCCGGCTTGTCGAGCCGGTTGCGCGCGTGGGGTGCCCGCGCCGGGCGCCGGATCGCCGAGGCCACGCGCGTGCAGTACGCGGTGACGATCGGTCTCGCACCGCTCACGGCCGCCTGGTTCGCGCAGATATCCCTGTCGGGTCCGCTTGGCAATGCGTTCGCGATTCCGTGGGTCAGTTCGGTCGTGACGCCGGTCGTGCTGGCGGGAATCGCGCTACCCGCGCCGCTCGATGCGTACGCGTTCCGGCTTGCGCACGCGGCGCTCGAACCGATGATGACGCTGCTCGGATACCTCGCCGGCTGGCCGGCCGGCGTGTTCTGGCTGCGCATGCCCGACTGGCCGGTGCTGGTGCTGGCCTGCGTGGGCGTCGCATGGGCGCTGATGCCGCGCGGCTGGCCGTTGCGCTGGGCGGCCCCGCTCACGTGGCTGCCGCTCGTCGCGCCGGCATCTGATGCGCCGCCGCCGGGCGGCTTCCGACTGACCGTGCTCGACGTCGGGCAGGGCGCGTCGGTGCTGGTGGAGACCGCGCGACGCACCTTGCTGTTCGATGCGGGGCCGGGCGCCGAGTCGACCCACGCCGGCGCGCGGATCGTCGCGCCGGCGTTGCGTGCACGCGGCATCGCGGTGATCGATTCGCTCGTGCTCAGTCACGCGGATGCCGATCACGCGGGCGGTGCACCGGCCGTCTATGCGGCAGCCGACGTGCGCCAGCTGCTGGCCGGCATCGTGCCGAACAGCCGGCTGTGGCGCGATGCGGCCGCCGCCGGCGTCGCCGACCGGCTGCCGTGCGCGGCCGGGCAGCGCTGGACCTGGGACGGCGTCGCGTTCACGATGCTGTGGCCGCAAGGCGGCCCGGGCGCGGGCTCGTCGAACGGACGGTCGTGCGTGCTGCGCATCGACGCGGGCGAGACGTCCGCGCTGCTGACGGGTGATGTGGATGCGCGCGGCGAACGCCGGCTCGTGGACGCTGCGCCCGACGCGCTGGCCGCACAGATCCTGGTCGTTCCGCACCACGGCAGCCGCACGTCGTCGGTCGAGCCTTTCCTCGATTCGGTCGGGCCGCGCGTCGCGGTATTTCCTGTAGGCTATCGCAATCGTTTCGGTCATCCGCACCGGACGGTGCTCGCCCGTTACGAGGCGCGCGGGATCCCGCTGCCGCGCACCGATCGCGACGGCGCCGTGCGGTTCGACGTCGCGCCGGCCGACGGCGGGTTTGCCTTCGAGCGTCATCGCGACGTTTGGCGACGGTACTGGATGGATCGGTGAGTGCGGCGAAAGCCGGTGTATCAATAAAGATGGCCCGGATCCGCGCTCAATGCCGAAGCGTGGGCCCGGCAGAACGCGAAGCAAGGGGCGAGAGCAAGCGCTAAAGCACTCACTCTCGTCGACCGCGAAGCATGGGACCGGAGTAAGCGCTGAAGCGCCAACTCCGGTCGACAAAGGAGACATCGGCGTTTGAAGGACATCCTCCACTTCTCGCATGCGAACGGCTTTCCGGCATCGACGTACCGCACGATCTTCGCCGAACTGGCCGACGACTACGAGCTGCGCTACATCGAACGGATCGGCCACGACCGCCGCTACCCGGTGACGCGCGACTGGCCGCATCTCGTCGAGCAACTGCTCGACGACATCGGCAGCCGCTACGAGCGTCCCGTCTGGCTTGTCGGCCATTCGCTCGGCGGCTACCTGTCGCTGATGGCCGCGCTGAAGAAGCCGCAGTGGGTGCGCGGCGTCGTGATGATCGATTCGCCGATCATCGCGGGCTGGCGCGCCGGCGCATTGCGCGCGAGCCAGTGGGCGGGGCTCGACGAGCGGCTGTCGCCGGCCGCCGCGACGCGCAACCGGCGTACGCACTGGGTAAGCCGTGACGAAGTCTGGCGGCACTTCCGCGAAAAGCCGGCGTTCGCCCGCTGGGACGAACGGATGCTGGCCGACTACATCGACTACGGGATTCCGCAGGTCGGCGCCGACGGCGAGCGCTCGCTCGCGTTCGACCGGCAGGTCGAATACCTGATCTACCGGACGCTGCCGCACACGCTCGGCCCGCGGCTCGCGCATGGCGCGCCGGTGCCGCTCGGTTTTCTCGCCGGCACGCGTTCGCGCGAGGTGCGTCAGGTCGGGCTCGATGCGACACGCCGCGCGGCGCGTGGCCGCGTCGAATGGCTGGAAGGCAGCCACCTGTTTCCGATGGAGCGGCCGCTCGAGACCGCCCGCGCATTGCAGCGGATGCTGAATTCGCTGAAGGCGGCGGAGGGCGATGTGTCGCAGGGCATCACCCCGCTCGCGAAGCGCGCCTGACGCAGGCTCTGGCGGCCGGGGCGCCGCCTCCGGCACGCGCGGTTGCACCCGCCGGCGGGCGGCTTCGCCCCGGCGCGCACGGCTGGTGCGGGGCGACGCGAAAGGGCGCGATCATCACGCCAATTGCTGAGAGAAGGGCGGGCTTTACGGTATAATCCGTTTTTCCCGCGAGCATCCAGCGATGACCAAATATGTTTTCGTCACCGGCGGCGTAGTTTCTTCCCTTGGCAAGGGTATTGCCGCCGCTTCCCTCGCCGCGATCCTTGAATCGCGCGGTCTGAAAGTCACCCTCCTCAAACTCGATCCGTACATCAACGTCGACCCCGGCACGATGAGCCCGTTCCAGCACGGCGAAGTGTTCGTGACGGAAGACGGCGCGGAGACCGACCTCGACCTCGGCCACTACGAGCGCTTCATCAGCACGAAGATGCGCAAGGCCAACAACTTCACGACCGGCCAGATCTACGAATCGGTGATCCGCAAGGAACGCCGCGGCGACTATCTCGGCAAGACCGTGCAGGTCATCCCGCATATCACGAACGAAATCCAGGCGTTCATCGAGCGCGGGGCCGCGTCGGCCACCTGCGGTGAGCCGGATGTCGCGATCGTCGAGATCGGCGGCACGGTCGGCGACATCGAATCGCTGCCGTTCCTCGAAGCCGCGCGCCAGATGAGCCTGCGCCTCGGCCGCAACAGCGCGTGCTTCGTGCACCTGACGCTGGTGCCGTACGTCGCGACCGCCGGCGAACTGAAGACGAAACCGACCCAGCACAGCGTACAGAAGCTGCGCGAGATCGGCATCCTGCCGCACGTGCTGCTGTGCCGTGCGGACCGCCGCATTCCGGACGACGAATCGAAGAAGATCTCGATGTTCTCGAACGTGCCGGAAGACGCCGTGATCTCGGTGTGGGACGCCGACAGCATCTACAAGATTCCGCAGATGCTGCACGACCAGGGCCTCGACCGCATCATCTGCGAGGAACTGAAGCTGTCGCCGAAGGACGCGGATCTGACCATGTGGTCGGAGCTGGTCGAAAAGCTCGAGAACCCGAAGCACGAAGTGACGATCGGCATGGTCGGCAAGTATGTCGACCTGACCGAGTCGTACAAGTCACTGATCGAGGCGCTGCGCCACGCATCGCTGCACACGTCGACCAAGGTCAACATCGAATACATCGACTCGGAAGAGATCGAGACGAACGGTGTCGACAGCCTGAAGCATCTCGACGCCGTGCTGGTGCCGGGCGGTTTCGGCCGTCGCGGCACGGAAGGCAAGATCGCGGCGATCCGCTATGCGCGTGAAGCCAAGGTGCCGTATCTCGGCATCTGCCTCGGCATGCAGCTCGCGGTGATCGAGTTCGCGCGCGACGTCGTCGGCCTGAAGCAGGCGAACAGCACGGAATTCGAGCCGGACACGCCGGAACGCGTGGTCGCGCTGATCACCGAGTGGTACGACCGCGACGGCAAGGTCGAGACGCGTACCGAGGAATCCGATCTCGGCGGCACGATGCGCCTGGGTTCGCAGCGCTGCCCGATCAAGCCGGGCACGATGGCGGAAGAGATCTATGGCAAGGACGTGAACGAGCGCCATCGCCACCGTTATGAAGTCAATAACCGCTTCGTGCCCCAGCTCGAAGCCGGCGGCCTTATCATCAGCGCCCGTACCCCGAGCGAGGATCTGCCGGAAATGATGGAACTGCCGCGTTCGATGCACCCGTGGTTCGTCGGCGTCCAGTTCCACCCGGAATTCACGTCCACGCCGCGTGACGGTCACCCCCTCTTCAAGTCGTTCGTCGAAGCTGCGCTTGCCAACAAGCAAGCGCGCGGAGTGTAAGCATGAAGCTGTGCGATTTCGAGGTCGGTCTCGACAAGCCTTTCTTCCTGATCGCGGGTACCTGCGTCGTCGAATCGGAGCAAATGACGATCGACACGGCCGGCCGCCTGAAGGAGATCTGCGCGAAGCTGAACATTCCGTTCATCTACAAGTCGTCCTACGACAAGGCGAACCGCAGCTCGGGCAAGTCGTTCCGTGGCCTCGGAATGGACGAGGGCCTGCGGATCCTGTCCGAGGTGAAGCGTCAGCTCGGCCTGCCGGTGCTGACCGACGTGCATTCGATCGAAGAGATCGAGCAGGTCGCGTCGGTCGTCGACGTGCTGCAGACGCCGGCGTTCCTGTGCCGCCAGACCGATTTCATCCATGCGTGCGCGCGCTCGGGCAAGCCCGTCAACATCAAGAAGGGCCAGTTCCTTGCGCCGCACGACATGAAGAACGTGATCGACAAGGCGCGCGAAGCGGCCCGTGAAGCGGGGCTGTCGGAAGACCGCTTCATGGCATGCGAGCGCGGTGTCTCGTTCGGCTACAACAATCTGGTGTCGGACATGCGTTCGCTCGCGATCATGCGCGAGACGAGCGCCCCGGTCGTGTTCGACGCGACCCACTCGGTGCAGCTGCCGGGCGGGCAGGGCACGAGCTCGGGCGGCCAGCGCGAATTCGTGCCGGTGCTCGCGCGTGCGGCGGTCGCGACGGGCGTCGCGGGCCTGTTCATGGAGACGCACCCGAATCCGGCAGAAGCCAAGTCGGACGGCCCGAACGCCGTGCCGCTGAACCGGATGAGTGCGCTGCTGGAGACCCTCGTCACGCTCGACCAGGCGGTGAAGCGCAATCCGTTCCTGGAAAACGATTTCAATTAAAGATCGAATGAACCTTGCGACGGCTTCGCGCGTCAGTAGCGAAAGCGGTTCGGGCGCGCGCGCCGTCGCAGTTTGAAGAATCCATCGTCATTCTCAGAGGAAACCCATGAGTGCAATCGTAGATATCATCGGCCGCGAGATTCTGGATTCGCGCGGCAACCCCACCGTCGAATGCGACGTGCTGCTCGAATCGGGCACGATGGGCCGCGCGGCGGTGCCGTCGGGCGCGTCCACCGGCTCGCGTGAAGCGATCGAACTGCGCGACGGCGAAGCCGGCCGCTACAACGGCAAGGGCGTGCTGAAGGCAGTCGAGCATATCAACACCGAAATCTCCGAAGCCATCATGGGCCTCGACGCGTCGGAACAGGCGTTCCTCGACAAGACGCTGCTCGAGCTGGACGGCACCGACAACAAGTCGCGCCTCGGCGCGAACGCGATGCTGGCCGTGTCGATGGCCGTCGCGAAGGCAGCCGCCGAAGAGGCCGGCCTGCCGCTGTACCGCTACTTCGGCGGTTCGGGTGCGATGCAACTGCCGGTGCCGATGATGAACATCGTCAACGGCGGCGCGCACGCGAACAACAGCCTCGACATCCAGGAATTCATGATCGTCCCGGTGAGCCAGCCGACGTTCCGTGAAGCCCTGCGTTGCGGCGCGGAAGTGTTCCACGCACTGAAGAAGATCCTGAGCGACCGCGGCATGAGCACGGCAGTCGGCGACGAAGGCGGCTTCGCGCCGAACTTCGGCAGCAACGACGAGTGCCTGTCGACGATCCTGCAGGCGATCGAGAAGGCCGGCTACCGTGCCGGTGAAGACGTGCTGCTCGCGCTCGACTGCGCGGCATCCGAGTTCTACCACGACGGCAAGTACCAGCTCGCGGGCGAAGGCCTGCAACTGTCGTCGGCCGAATTCACCGACTACCTCGCGACGCTCGCCGACAAGTTCCCGATCGTATCGATCGAGGACGGCATGCACGAAAGCGACTGGGAAGGCTGGAAGCTGCTGACCGATCGCCTCGGCAAGAAGGTGCAGCTGGTCGGCGACGACCTGTTCGTCACGAACACGCGCATCCTGAAGGAAGGCATCGAGAAGGGCATCGCGAACTCGATCCTCATCAAGATCAACCAGATCGGTACGCTGACCGAAACGTTCGCGGCAATCGAAATGGCGAAGCGCGCCGGCTACACGGCCGTGATCTCGCACCGCTCGGGCGAAACGGAAGATTCGACGATCGCGGACATCGCGGTCGGCCTGAACGCCGGTCAGATCAAGACGGGTTCGCTGTCGCGCAGCGACCGTATCTCGAAGTACAACCAGCTGCTGCGCATCGAGGAAGATCTCGGCGACATCGCAAGCTACCCGGGTAAATCGGCTTTCTATAACCTGCGCTAACGCGCTACTATCGGGTTCGTCATATCGACGCCGCTCTGTGCATGTGCGCGGAGCGGCGCTTCTTATATCTGCGGTTCTTACATGCGGCTTGTCACTGTCGTCCTGATTGCCTTGCTGGCGCTCATTCAGTACCCCCTATGGTGGGGACACGGCGGCTGGCTGCGGGTGCATGAATTGCGTCAGCAGCTCGACGACCAGCTCCAGAAGAACGCGGACGAGAAGCTGCGCAACGAGCGCACCGCAGGCGAAGTACAGGATCTGCAGGGCGGCACCGCGGCCATCGAGGAGCGCGCGCGCTACGAGATGGGCATGGTGAAGGACGGTGAGGTATTCGTGCAGTTCGTGTCGCCGAATGCGCCTGCCGCACCGCTGAACAACACGCCGTCGAATACGTCGACGCGCGGCGCCGTATCCGCGGCGCCAGTGCGTGTCGTGCCGAATCCGCAGTCGATCGCGAAGCCGTCGCGGCATCATGGCGGCGACAAGGGCAAGGCCGCGCATCACTGATGCACGATTGCTCGAACCCATTGAAAAAGCGCGGGAAATGCCGCGCTTTTTTATTTCCTGCCGGTAGTCAATCGGCTGAGCGCTGCACGCTCACCACCACCATCCCGGGTAGCCGTAGCTGATGCCCGAGCCCCAGCGATTGCCCCATCCACCGTAATACCCGCCGTAGACCGTCACCGGCGGCGGCGAGTAATAGGCCCATGCGCGCGCGGCGGCCTCGGCGGCGATCGCGCTGTTCTGTTCGCGCAGCACCTGCTGGTCGATCTCGTCGTAGCGCTTGCGTTCGGCGCTCGAGAGCGCGGGCGGCTGGCCGCCCGATGCACCGGGTTCGGGCAGGCGGCTCAGGATCGTGGAAGTCGGCGGCGGCATTGCACAGCCGGCCAGTGCGAGCGTGCCGGCGGCAACGCTCGTCAGGACGATGGTGCGGAACGGACGATGAAGCGGGCTCATGTGTTTCTCCTGCAGCGCGCCGACGACGGGAAGCGGCTTGCGCCGAAGTGCGTGACTTCGGCGCCGGAGCCTTGCGTGCGACGCTCGTGCGTCATTATGCGCCCGCGCCGGACGGCGGGCATCGGGCCACTGATCAGTGACGCTGCTCGGTCGCGGGCGCGATACCCGTCTCGACGCCGGGTGCCGCGAACAGCTGCGCGACGTCGACCGGATCGAATTCATAGCGCTGGTTGCAGAACTCGCAATGAATCTCGACATGGCCGCGCTCGACGATCACGCTGTCGACTTCCTCACGGCCGAGCATGCGCAGCATCGCGCCGACCTTCTCGCGCGAGCACGAGCACTGGAAACGCGTGCCGGCCGGTTCGAAGTGCTGCACGTTTTCCTGCCAGAACAGCCGGCGGAACACGACTTCCGGTTCGACCTCGAGCAGTTCCTGGGCGGACAGCGTGCCGCCGAGCGTGCAGACGCGCTCCCACGTATCGGTATCGGTTTCGGCGTTACGCGGCACGATGCCGCCGTCGCCCGGCAGCTTCTGCAGCAGCATGCCGACCGCACGGTCGCGATCGGCCGCGAGCCACATCCGCGTGTCGAGCTGCTCCGAGTGATGCATGTAATGCTCGAGCACCTGCGAGACGGATTCAAGCGGGCCGTCGACGCCGTTCAGCGGCACGATACCCTGGTACGGCTGCTGGCCCGGCAGCTTGTCGGCCGGGTCGAGCGTGATCACGCAGCGGCCGTGGCCGCTCGCGTTGACGAGCGACGCGAAGCGCGTGTCGTCGCCGATCGTCTGGGCGGAGTCGCCGGCGAACTTCGCGGTGGCCCGCATCGACAGATCCGAACCGCACTGGACGACCAGCATCTGGACCGGCCCGTCGCCGAAGATCTGCATGATCAGGGTGCCGTTGAATTTCAGGTTCGCGGACAGCAGCGCGCACGCGGCCATCATCTCGCCGAGGATCGTGCGCACCGGGGCAGGGTAGTCGCGGCGGGCGAGCACTTCCTGCCACGTATTGCGCAGCGAAACGATCTCGCCGCGCACGGGCGCCGCATTGAACATGAATTTCTGTAACTGGTCGCTCACTCTTCTTCCTTGAAATCCGTGCGAATCACCCGATCCGCACGAGTTGCTCCTTGAAATGCGCACGCCGCTCGACGTACGTCTTCGCGTTCGTGCGCAGCCGCGCAATGTCTTCCGCCGACAGTTCGCGCACGACTTTCGCCGGTGCGCCGAGAATCAGCGAGTTGTCCGGGAACGTCTTGCCTTCCGTCACGACCGCGCCGGCACCAACCAGACAGTTGCGGCCGATTACCGCTCCATTCAAGACCACCGCCTGGATACCGACCAGTGAACCCTCGCCGATCGCGCAGCCGTGCAGCATGGCCTGGTGCCCGATCGTCACGTTTTCGGCAATCGTCAGCGGAAAGCCGGGGTCCGTGTGCAGGACCGCGCCTTCCTGGACGTTGCTGCCAGCGCCGACGGTGATCGTCTCGTTGTCGCCGCGAATCGTCGCGCCGAACCAGACGCTCGCGTTCTCCTCGAGCACGACCTTGCCGATGATGGCCGCCGTATCGGCGACGAATACGCTTTCGTGGATCGTCGGGGCCGTATCGCCCAGCTTGTAGATCGTCACGGAGTCTCCTTGTCTCTTCGATGATGGGCGCCGGTAGAATGGCGCGTCTGGTTTGCCCGGCGCATGCGCATTGCGCCTCGGAACAATCGCCTATTGTAAACCGTCGCGTGCGTGTGCTCCCGCGATGCGCACGCAGGGTGTCCCCGTTTATGAGCATGGAGTCTTCTTCTTTCGGCAATGCGTCTGCCTGCGTGCGCCGCGCCGCGCTTGCCGCGCTGCGTGACGCCGAACCCGCGGCCAAGGCCGCCCAGGTGCGTGCGCTCCACGATGCGCTGCGGGCCGGGCAGGCGGCGATCGCGCCGTCGCTCGAATTGCCCGAGCCGGCCGATCTGCCGGGCCGGCCGGCGCGCCCGCCGCTCGTCGAGCCGCGCCAGCTCGAGCGACGCAGCATGCGTTCGCCCGAAGGGCGCGCCGTGCTGCTGCACGCGCTTGCCCATATCGAGTTCAATGCGATCAACCTGGCGCTCGATGCGGTCTGGCGCTTCGCGGGCCTGCCGGCCCCGTTCTATGCGGACTGGCTGAAGGTGGCGGCCGAGGAGGCCTATCACTTCACGCTGCTGTCCGAGCGCCTGGCGGCGTTCGGGCATGCGTACGGCGATTTTCCCGCGCACAACGGCCTGTGGGAGATGTGCGAGCGGACCAAGGGCGACGTGCTGGCGCGCATGGCGCTCGTGCCGCGCACGCTCGAGGCCCGCGGGCTCGACGCATCGCCGCCGATCCGCGCGCGGCTCCTGCAGGCGGGCGACGATGCGTCGGCTGCGATCCTCGATGTGATCCTGCGCGACGAAATCGGCCATGTCGCGATCGGCAACCGCTGGTTCCGGCATCTGTGCGACGAAGCCGTCCGTGATCCCGTGCCCACCTACCGGCAGCTCGCCGAGCAATACCATGCGCCGCGGCTGCGGGGCCCGTTCAATTTCGATGCGCGCCGCGATGCCGGATTCGAGCAGGCCGAACTCGACGAACTGGCTGCGCAGGACGTGGCGGAGGGCGGCGCACCGCGCTAGCGGGCTCGCGTTCGGCCGCGCTTCGACGAGCCGCCTGCAGTCCCGGGTGCCAGGACATGGCGCTTCCCCGCGGCCCCTGGCGTACGCGCACCGCTAGAGCGGCACCTCGATTGCCGGACGCCGGAAAGAGGGCGTCGCCGCTATAATCGAACGATCATTCTTTTTTCTGGCGGCTGCAATGAGTGCCTCGAGTTCTGTTTCCGATTTCGTCACGGTGCGCGGCGTCCAGCTGCATGTCCGGCGCTGGGGCCGGCCCGATGCGCCGACGCTGTTCATGCTGCATGGCTGGATGGACGTCTCGGCATCGTTCCAGTTCGTCGTCGACGCGCTCGCGGGCGACTGGCAGGTGATCGCGCCCGATGCGCGCGGTTTCGGGCTGTCCGACTGGCCGGTCGCGCGCCAGGGCGGCGGGCACTACTGGTTCCACGAGTACCTGAGCGACCTCGATGCACTCGTCGACCACTATGCGCCGACCGGCGAAGTCAACCTGGTCGGGCACAGCATGGGCGCGAACGTCGTGTGCCTGTATGCCGGCGCGCGGCCGGAGCGCGTGCGGCGCGTGGTCGATCTCGAGGGTTTCGGGCTGGCGCCCGCGCGGGCCGAGCAGGCGCCGCGCCGGTTGCGCGGCTGGCTGGACGAGTTGCGTGAGCCGCCCGTGCTGCGCCCTTATGCGTCGCTCGACGACGTGGCGGCGCGCCTGATCAAGACCAATCCGCGGCTCGACCCGCGCCGTGCGGCGTTCCTCGCCGCACACTGGTCGAAGCGTGGCGACGACGGCCAGTACCACCTGCTGGCCGACCCCGCGCACAAGATGCCGGGCCCGCAGCTGTACCGGCTCGACGAAGTGATGGCCACCTGGGCGCACGTGCGCGCGAAGGTGCTGCACGTCGAAGCCGTCAATTCGCCGACGCTCGCCCACATCGCGGGCGACATCCCGCTGCCGGAGTTCAAGGCGCGCTTCAACGCGTTCCCCGACTGGCGCGAGAAGCTCGTGGAGGATGCCGGCCACATGGTGCATCACGACCAGCCCGAGCAGATCGCGGCGCTGATCGAGGCGTTCTGCGCGTAAGCGCGCGGCGGCAGCGGCGGGGCACGCGGGCGGCGTCTTGCCGCGTTGCAGTAGAATGAAGCCTTACCTGCCATGCCGACAATGAACGCCGATCTCCACTGCCATTCGAATGTTTCCGACGGGTTGCTGCCGCCTGCCGACGTCGCGCGCCGCGCTCATGCCGGCGGCGTGACCCTGTGGGCGCTGACCGACCACGACGAGATCGGCGGCCAGGCAGCGGCGCGCAGCGAAGCGGAAGCGCTCGGCATGCGCTACCTGAGCGGCGTCGAGATTTCGGTCACGTGGGCGTCGCGCACCGTGCACATCGTCGGCCTGAATGTCGATCCCGCGAACCAGGTGCTGGTCGACGGCCTGTACCGCACGCGGCACGGCCGCGCGGCGCGCGCGGTGGCGATCGGCGAGCAGCTCGCCACGCTCGGCATTCCCGGTGCGTACGAAGGTGCGTTGAAGTACGTGTCGAATCCCGACCTGATCTCGCGCACGCACTTCGCCCGCTTCCTCGTTGAAAACGGTCATGCCACGTCGACATCCGATGTGTTCGATCGGCTGCTCGGCGACGACAAGCCCGGGTTCGTCCCGCACCGCTGGGCGACGCTGCCCGACGCCGTCGCGTGGATTCGGGCGGCGGGTGGCGAAGCCATCGTCGCGCATCCGGGCCGCTATCGCTACACGCCCGTCGAATTCGACGCGTTCTTCGGCGAGTTCATCGATCTGGGCGGCCGCGCGATCGAGGTCGTCACGGGCAGCCACACCCCCGACCAGTACCGCGAATACGCGGACGTCGCACGCCGCTTCGGCTTCGAAGCGTCGCGCGGCTCGGATTTCCATGCGCCAGGCGAGGGCCGTGTCGAGCTCGGCAGCCTGCCGCCGTTGCCGCCCGACCTGACCCCGGTCTGGGAACGCTGGCTCTGACACCGGGCGGCGGCCTGCCACCTGCGTTGCTGTTGGCCGCGCGCATCCGACTTTTCCCCCTTTACGACCCCCATGTCCCAGTTCTTCAGGATTCACCCGGATAATCCGCAGCCGCGCCTGATCAAGCAGGCCGTGGAAATCGTCAGCAAGGGCGGCGTGATCGCGATGCCGACCGATTCGAGCTATGCGCTCGCGTGCCATCTCGACGACAAGGACGCGGTCGAGCGCGTGCGCCGGATTCGCGGCCTCGACGAGAAGCAGCACCTGTCGCTGCTCGTGCGCGACCTGTCGGAGCTCGCCAACTTCGCGATGGTCGACAACCGCCAGTACCGGCAGATCAAGTCGGTGACGCCGGGCCCGTACGTCTTCATCCTGCAGGCGACGAAGGAAGTGCCGCGCCGGCTGTCGCACCCGTCGCGCAAGACGATCGGGCTGCGCGTGCCCGATCACGCGATCACGCTCGCGTTGCTCGAATCGCTCGGCCAGCCGCTGCTCGGCACGACGCTGATCCTGCCGCCGGACGACGAGCCGCTCAACGATCCCGAAGAAATCCGCGAGCGGCTCGAGAAGCAGGTCGACCTCGTGATCGACGGTGGCGCGTGCCCGCGCGAGCCGTCGACGGTGATCGACCTGACCGGCGACGAGCCCGAGCTCGTGCGCGCGGGGCGCGGCGCGCTCGAACCGTTCGGACTCTCGGCCGCGTAAGCGCGCCGTTCCATTTTTTGCGCGAGTGCGCTTGTTACAATAACGCGATATGGATGCTTCCCTGATACAGACCATCGCCGTCTACGCGCTGCCCGTGATCTTCGCGATCACGCTGCACGAGGCCGCGCATGGCTACGCCGCCCGCCTGCTCGGCGACAACACCGCCTACATGATGGGGCGCGTGTCGTTCAACCCGATGCGTCACATCGATCCGCTCGGCACGATCGCGATCCCGCTCGCGATGTATTTCCTGACGGGCGGCGCGTTCCTGTTCGGCTATGCGAAGCCGGTGCCGGTGTCGTTCGGCAACCTGCGCGATCCGCGCTGGGGCAGCCTGTGGGTATCGCTCGCGGGCCCCGCCTGCAACTTCGTGCAGGCGCTGATCTGGGGCGTGCTGACCCTCGTGCTGCCCGCCGTCGGCATCGACGAGCCGTTCTTCACGCGGATGGCGTTTGCCGGCGTCAGCGCGAACCTCGTGCTCGGCGTGCTGAACCTGTTTCCGCTGCCGCCGCTCGACGGCGGCCGCATCCTGGCGGCGCTGCTGCCGACGAAACAATCGATCGCGCTGTCGCGCATCGAGCCGTACGGTTTCATCATCGTCCTCGCGCTGGTCGCGACGGGCGTGCTGACGAATTTCTGGCTGCGCCCGCTCGTCAACGTCGGCTACGCCGTCCTGAGCGCCATCCTGTCCCCATTCGCCTCGCTTCTCTAACGACAATCATGTTCCCTGAACGTATTTTCTCCGGCATGCGACCCACCGGGTCGCTGCACCTCGGTCACTACCACGGCGTGCTGAAAAACTGGGTGAAGCTGCAGTCCGAGTACCCGTGCTTCTTCTGCGTCGTCGACTGGCATGCGCTGACGACGCACTACGAGACTCCCGAGGTCATCGAGAAGAACGTGTGGGACGTGCTGATCGACTGGCTCGCATCCGGCATCGATCCGGCGCAGGCCACGCTGTTCATCCAGAGCAAGGTGCCGGAGCACGCCGAACTCGCGCTGCTGCTCGGCATGAGCACGCCGCTCGGCTGGCTCGAGCGCGTGCCGACCTACAAGGAGCAGATGGAGAAGCTGAAGGACAAGGATCTGTCGACCTACGGCTTCCTCGGTTATCCGGTGCTGATGGCGGCCGACATCCTGCTGTATCGCGGCTCGCTCGTGCCGGTCGGTGAAGACCAGGTGCCGCACGTCGAGATGACGCGCGAGATCGCGCGCCGCTTCAACTACCTGTACGGCCGCGAGCCGGGTTTCGAGGAGAAGGCGCTCGATGCCGCGAAGAAGCTCGGCGGCAAGCGCGCGAAGCTCTATCACGAGCTGCGCAACGCGTATCAGCAGGAGGGCGACGACGAGGCGCTCGAACAGGCGCGCGCGATGCTGCAGGAATCGCAGAGCCTGTCGATGAGCGACCGCGAGCGCCTGTTCGGCTATCTCGAAGGCGCGCGCAAGATCATCCTGGTCGAGCCGCAGGCGCTGCTCACCGAAGCATCGCGGATGCCGGGCCTCGACGGGCAGAAGATGTCCAAGTCGTACGGCAACACGATCGGCCTGCGTGAAGACGCCGAGACGATCACGAAGAAGGTCCGCACGATGCCGACCGACCCCGCGCGCGTGCGCCGCACCGATCCGGGCGATCCCGACAAGTGCCCGGTGTGGCAGCTGCACCAGGTCTATACCGACGAAGCGACGCACGACTGGGTGCAGAAGGGCTGCCGCTCGGCGGGCATCGGCTGCCTCGACTGCAAGCAGCCGGTCGTCGAAGGCATCCTGCGCGAACAGCAGCCGATGCTCGAGCGCGCGCAGAAGTACATGGACGACCCGTCGCTGCTGCGCGCGATCGTCGCGGACGGTTGCGACAAGGCGCGCAAGTACGCGACGGAAACGATGCGCGACGTGCGTGACGCGATGGGCCTGTCGTACAACTGATCGACTGCATGAGCGCATCCGTCATCGCCGCCGCGGGCGGCCACGTCGCCCAGGCCGAGCCGTCGCGCTGGGTCGCGCAATGGTCGCGGCTCGTGTCGCCGGGCGGCGCTGTGCTGGATGTGGCCGCGGGCGGCGGCCGCCATGCGTGCTGGTTCGCGTCGCACGGCCATCCGGTCGTCGCACTCGACCGCGACCCGGCCGCACTGGCCGCATTGCGTTCGAATCCGGGCGTCGATGCCCGTGACGCCGATCTCGAAGGCGCGCCGTGGCCGTTGCCGGCCGACGAGCAGTTTGCGGCGGTGGTGGTCACGAATTATCTGCACCGTCCGCTCTGGCCCCATCTGCTCGATGCGGTGGCGCCGGGCGGCGTGCTGATCTACGAAACCTTCGCGCAAGGAAACGAAACGGTCGGGAAACCGTCCAACCCCGCGTTCCTGCTCGCCCCGGGCGAGCTGCTGGACGCCGTGCGCGGCCGCCTGCGGGTGGTCGCGTACGAGGACGGGTTCGTCGCCGCGCCGCGCGAGGCATTCGTCCAGCGTCTCTGCGCAGTGCGCGAGGGCGCGACCCCGAAGGCGGGGGCGGGAATTCCACGTTACGAACTGCCCGGCTAATCCGCTACAATCTCAATGTTTACCGGTACATAATCTCATTCGCGTTTCATGGCTAACGGCACCCAAGACGGCATTCAAATCCGCGGCAGCATCCCCGCGATCGTCACCCCGATGCTCGAAGACGGCAGTCTCGACCTGCCGGCGTTTCGCAAACTGATCGACTGGCACATCGCGGAAGGCACCGATGCGCTGGTCGTGGTCGGTACGAGCGGCGAGTCGGCAACGCTCAACGTCGAAGAGCACATCCTGATGATCCGCACGGCGGTCGAGCATGCGGCGAAACGCATCCCGATCATCGCGGGCGCGGGCGGCAACTCGACCGCCGAGGCGATCGAGCTGACGAAGCACGCGAAGGCTGTCGGCGCGGACGCGACGCTGCAGGTCGTGCCGTACTACAACAAGCCGACGCAGGAAGGCATGTACCGGCACTTCAAGACGATCGCCGAAGCGGTCGACCTGCCGGTGATCCTGTACAACGTGCCGGGCCGCACGGTCGCCGACATGGCGAACGAGACGACGCTGCGCCTCGCGGAAGTCCCGGGCATCATCGGCGTGAAGGAAGCGACCGGCAACATCGATCGCGCCGCGCACCTGATCAAGGCCGCCCCGAAGCATTTCGCGATCTACAGCGGCGATGATCCGACCGCGATCGCGCTGATGCTGCTCGGCGGCCACGGCAACATCTCGGTCACGGCGAACGTCGCACCGCGCGCGATGAGCGACCTGTGCCGCGCGGC
This sequence comes from Burkholderia sp. AU33803, assembly GCF_002223095.1. Taxonomy (NCBI): domain Bacteria; kingdom Pseudomonadati; phylum Pseudomonadota; class Betaproteobacteria; order Burkholderiales; family Burkholderiaceae; genus Burkholderia; species Burkholderia sp. AU33803. The sequence goes on along the minus strand of NZ_NKFJ01000004.1, from coordinate 1,842,534 downwards.
GCTGGCCGGTGACGTACAGACGGCTCGCGCGCTGCACATGAAGCTGCTGTCGCTGCACAAGAACCTGTTCATCGAGGCGAACCCGATTCCGGTGAAGTGGGCGCTGCAGGCGATGGGCAAGATGCAGGGCGGCATCCGCTTGCCGCTCACGGCGCTCGACGAGCGCTGCCACGAAGCCGTGCGTTCGGCCCTCGTCGAGGCCGGCGTCCTCGCCTGATGCCGAGGCGGCCGCGTCCTGCGGCCGCCGGCTCGAACCCTGATCAACCCGCACCGGCCGGCTCCGTCCGGCGCCGCTCCTGACGAGCGTTCTAGCAAGACGAAGGATTTCATGAAACGTTTCGCCTTTTCCTCTCGCGCCATCCAGATGTCGGTGGTGGCGCTGGCGCTGGGCGCGCTCGCCGGCTGCGATACGCTGAACGACTACCTGGCCCCTGACCGGGTCAACTACAAGAACACCGGTTCGGCGCCGCCGCTCGCGGTGCCGAGCGACCTGAAGCCGGTGCCGACGACGCAGCAGTTCGTCGCGCCGCCGAGCAACGCCGGCCTCGGCACGCTGCCGCCGCGGGTCACGACGCAGGCGGGCAACGCGACCGACGGCATCCCGAGCGCGCAGGATCCGCTCGGCATGCACATCGAGCGCGACGGCGACCGCCGCTGGCTCGTCGTCGATGGCCGTACGCCCGAGCAGCTGTGGCCGATCCTGAAGGAGTTCTGGCAGGAGAACGGCTTCTCGCTGAAGACCGATGCGCCGTCGACGGGCATCATGGCCACCGACTGGGCTGAAAACCGCGCGAACATCCCCGACGACTGGTTCCGCCGTACGATCGGCAAGGTCATCGATTTCGCGTACTCGTCCGGCACGCGCGACCGCTTCCGTACGCTCGTGAACCGCACGTCGGACGGCAACACCGATATCTCGATCACGCACAGTGCGATGGAAGAAATGATGGTCGGCCCGCAGGGCGGCACGTCGTCGCGCTGGGAAGAGCGTCCGCGCAACCCGGTGCTCGAAGCCGTATTCCTGTCGAAGCTGATGCAGAAGTTCGGCCTGACCGATGCGCAGGCGAAGCAGCTGCTGACCGATGCCCGCCCTGCGACGGCGCCGGCGCAAGTCAGCGACACGAGCAGCGGCGGGGCGACGCTGCAACTGGCCGAGTCGTTCGACCGCGCATGGCTACGCGTGGGCCTGGCGCTCGACCGCACCAACTTCGCGGTCGACAATCGTGATCGCGAGAAGGGCGTGTACACCGTGCGCTATGCGAACACGATGGAAGAGCTCAAGCGCGACGGCCTGTTCGGCAAGCTGTTCTATGGCGGTCCGTCGGCCGCGAAGCCGGGCAAGGAGTACCTCGTCAACGTGCGTGCACAGGGCAACGGCAGCACGCAGGTTGCGGTGGTCGGCGCGAACGGCCAGGTCGACAACTCGTCGGACGCACAGCGGATCATTTCGCTGCTCCACGCGCAGCTGAACTAAGCGCGTGCGATTCTCCAGCCTCGGAAGCGGCAGCGAAGGCAACGCGCTGGTCGTCGAGGCCTCGAGCGGCACGACGACCACCCGCGTGCTGCTCGACTGCGGCTTTTCCGCCAAGGAGGTCGAGCGCCGGCTCGGCCGACTGAATCTCTGCATCGGCGATCTCGATGCGATCCTCATTACCCACGAACACAGCGACCACGTTGGCAGCGCTTTGACGCTCGCCCGCCGCGGATCGCTGCCGCTCTACATGAGCTGGGGCACCGCGCGCGCGGTTGGCGCGGACGAGGCCGATGTCGATCTCCACGTGCTGTGGGGCGACGAGACGGCCGCGATCCGCGATCTGGCCGTGATGCCCTATACCGTCCCTCACGACGCGCGTGAGCCGCTCCAGTTCGTCTTTATGGACGGCGCCAGCCGGCTCGGCGTGCTGACCGACGTCGGAATGGCCACGCCGCACATCACGGCCGTCCTGAGCGGCTGTGACGCGCTGGTGCTCGAATCCAACCACGATACCGCGATGCTGGCCTCAAGCCGCTATCCGCAGTCGCTGAAGGCACGTATCGGCGGCAACCACGGCCACCTGAGCAATGACGCCGCAGCGGATATTCTCGCGTCGCTGGAGCGCAGCCGCCTCAAGCACCTGGTCGCGGCGCACCTGAGCCAGCAGAACAACCTGCCGGAACTGGTCCGCCACGCGTTTGGCGGTGTACTGGGGACGAGCGGGGATGACGTCGTCGTGGCCACGCAGGACGCGGGCTTCGACTGGCTGGCGCTCGGATGAGCGGGGCGGCGCTGCTGCGGCGGCCCGTGCGACTGCCGTGCGATAGACACTGAAGCGACAGACGTAAAAAAACCGGCCCTCGGGCCGGTTTTTTTTCAGCTGACGCTGAGGCTTACTGGCTTGCGCCCGAAGCCGGAGCAGCCGTCGCTGCCGAAGCAGCCGACGCCACTGCAGCAGCAGCGTCGCTCGCAGCAGCCGTTGCCGACGAAGCAGCAGCCGAAGCGTCGCTCGCAGCACCAGCAACTGCCGAAGCAGCCGACGAAGCAGCAGCAGCCGCGTCGCTTGCAGCCGACGAAGCAGCTTGATCAGCGCTCTTGTTGCAAGCAGCCAGTGCAACAGCAGCCAACAGGGAAGCTACGAGGAGGGATTTCTTCATGATCACGTCCTTTTATGGTTAAAGGTAAGCAACAGCGCGAAACAATACCGGTAATGTGCTCCAACACCGACCTGGGCCGCTGGTGGAGATGCACTTCTTAGAGCGTGAATCTTCCCTACGGCTTGGGCGGAAATTATATGCACTTTCCTATCGACCGTCGACAAATGCGGGGTCAATACGTTGTCTTTCCCATACAGAATTTGATCCGTACGGGCATACGGGGCGACTCACACTAAATCCGGTTTCCGACCCGTATCCAGCCCGCACGATACCACTCGTGCAACAAGGCTGTCATCGAGGGAACCCGGGATAGTGTTACAAACCGTTTCGCCTCCATCTGGCGTTGATTGGCCAGTTCGGGCAGCCATTCGCCGGCTTGCTCGAGCGGTCCTTCTTCACCATTAATGAAGTACGAGCGCGCGTTATACATCAATGCGGCCCTTCTGTCGAGACACACGCCACGGCGTGACGCTTGCGTGACGAACGCGGCCTCGGACAGCGGGCGCGCGGGCGGGTCGAAAACGACGTTCGGCTTGGGCTCGCTCAGGTAGCAGCCGAGGAATTCGGCGACGTCCCGCTTGCGCCAGCGGATCGCGTCCACGATCTCGGCCACGCGCTCGACCATCGCCGGAGGCAGCTGGGCGGGCGTGTCGACGGCCGGCTGCTTCGGATCGCGGTAAAGATCGTCGCCGCCACCGTCGCGCAGGCCGCCACGCTCCGCGAGATAGTACAGGAACTGGGCGCCCAGCTCGCCAGCGGACGGGGCCCGGAAGCCGATCGAGCAGGTCATGCATTCGCCTTCGGCGACGCCATCGTGCGCGATGTGCGGCGGCAGGTAGAGCATGTCGCCGGGTTCCAGCACCCATTCGTCGCTCGGCTCGAAATTTTCGAGGATCTTCAGCGGCACGTCCGGTTGCAGCGACAGATCCTTCTGCGCACCGACACGCCAGCGGCGCCGGCCTTCGACCTGCAGCAGGAATACGTCATACGAATCGAAGTGGGGACCGACGCCGCCGCCATCCGTCGCATAGGAGATCATCAGGTCGTCCAGGCGCGCGTCGGGGATGAAGCGGAAGCGGTCGAGCAGTGCGCGCGCGGCATCGACGTGCAGGTCGAGACCCTGCACGAGCAGGGTCCAGGCCTTGCGCGTGACGGCCGGCAGCGAGCCGGGCTCGAACGGGCCGTGCTCAAGTTGCCACTTGTTACGAAAATGGGTGATCAGTCGCGATTCCGCGTCATAGTCTGCTGCGAGCTCGAACAGCGCGTCGCGCGAGACCGGCGACGCGACGCCGGGGATCGCCTGGCGGATCAGGAGCGGCTTCTTCTGCCAGTAGCCGCGCATGAATTGCGCCGGCGTAAGACCGCCGAGCAGCGGTGTGGGAAGATCGGAAGGCGGCGCGCCGAGCGGGGCGGCAGCGGCATCCCGCGGTTCGGCTTGAGACCGGTTGCGCATCGTATAATGAGACTTGTATTTGGGAGAATTGGATGAAAATCGCAAAAAACACCGTCGTGTCGGTCACTTACAAGCTGTCGGACGCACAGGGCAATCTGATCGAGGAAAGCGACGAGCCGATGGTCTATCTGCACGGCGGCTATGATGGCACGTTCCCCAAGATCGAGGAACAGCTCGACGGCCATGAGCCGGGCTACGAGGCGCAGGTTCAGCTCGAGCCGCAGGACGCGTTCGGCGACTACGATCCCGAACTCGTGAAGATCGAGCCGCGCGATCGTTTTCCCGAGCCGCTCGAAGTGGGCATGCAGTTCGAAGGCACGCCGGAAGACGGCGACGAGGAAGTCGATTCGCTGATCTACACGGTCACCGACGTCGCCGAAGACAAGGTCGTGCTCGACGGCAATCACCCGCTGGCAGGCATGGCGCTGCGTTTTGCGCTCACCGTGAAGGACGTTCGCGAAGCCACCGAAGACGAAATCGAGCATGAGCACGCACATGGTGCGGAAGGGCTCGAGATCGTCGACGAGGACGAAGACGACGACGGCGAAGCGCCGTCAGGGCGTACCCTGCACTGAGCTCGCAGGCAGGCCGGGTGCCGGCCCCGACGCGCCGCCCGGTGCGGCGCCGTCACCCTGTAATGGCGGCGCGACCGACGACGAGTCGGGCAGCGCCGGCAACGCGGGGATTTCCGGCATCTGCGGCAGCGGCACGTCGTCACGCGGCACGAGCGGCAGCGCGGGCGGCACGGGCAGGTTCTTCGGCACCTCCTGCAGGCTCACGTTGAAGATCGTCTGCCGTGCCGGCGACACGCTCACCTTGACCCACTGATTCGTGGGATGGCGCGGTCCGATCGCGACGCGCGTCACATTACCCACCAGTTCACCGTCATCTGCACGCAGCGGGCGGTCGATCAGAAAACCGTTTGCAAGCGGCTCGCCGCTCGCATGCATCACGAGTATCGGGCCGCGGAACGTCGCCGCCGCCTTCACCAGCGTTCGTTTCAGCTCACGGAAGCCGTCGCGCACGCGCGGCCGGTTGAAACGCAGCCATGCGAAGCGTTCCGCGCGCTCGTAGCGTTCAAATTGCGGATCGCCTTCGAACATCACCACCATCGCGCGTGCCTCGCGCCGCTTCGCGTATTCGGCCGCGTGGTCGATCCAGAAACCGTTCGCGATGATGCGGTCCTCGAATTCGCCGTTGCGGCCGCCGGCCGTCAGGTAGTGGTTGTTCGGCGCCGGCGCGTTGAGCGCGACGTAGACGATGTCGTCGCGCATCCAGCGGGCGTTTTCCCGATACGGCCGGAACCGGGCGACTTCGCTTTCCCGCGTGATCTGCAGTGCGCCGGGGTCGGGCAATGCGGAATCGGCGAGCAGCGTCTGCCGCAGGAAGTCGAGCCGCTCGACCGGATCGTAGCCGCCGCCGGCCGCGGTGTTGCACGTCGCCCAGTCGTCGTGGCCGGGAATGAACACGAGCGGCACGCGCGCCGCATCCAGGATCGCCCCCCGCTGCGAATACAGGGCATCGCGGCACGCTTCCTTCGAACCCTTGAGATCGCCCGCATAGACGACGAACGCGAGGTTGCGCTCGCGCGCGATCGCATCGAGCAGCCGCTGGGCGGCCGGTTCGTCCGCAGGAGCGTTCATCACGCCCGACACGACCGCGAACGAGTAGGGCGTGGTGCCGCGCTTCGGCGGCGCGGCCAGCGCGGTGGCCTGCGCGAGCGCGAGCCCGGCCGCGACGAGCGCGGCGGCCGTGCGAGCCGGCAGGCCGCGCGTGATGCGCTTACGCGTGTCCGTCGACATCGTGCGACCGGACCAGCGTGCGCAGTTCGTACAGCAGGTCGAGCGCCTCGCGCGGCTTGAGATCGTCGGGATCGATGTCGCGCAGTTTTTCGAGCGCCGGATGCGGTGTGTCGGGCAGCGCCGGCGCGTCCGCGCATTCGAGATCGTCGGCGGGTGCCGGCGGCGCGCTGAACAGGTCGAGCTGCGGCGTGTGCTGCGACGCCGACTGCTGTTCGAGATACGCGAGGTGCTTGCGCGCGGCGCGGATCACGGGCGCCGGAACGCCTGCGAGCTGCGCGACCTGCAGGCCGTAGCTCTGGTTGGCCGGGCCTTCGTTGACCGCGTGCAGGAACACGATGCCGTGGCCGTGCTCGACGGCCGACAGGTGGACGTTGGCCGCTTGCGGGAATTCGGCCGGCAGTTGCGTCAGCTCGAAGTAGTGCGTCGCGAACAGCGTGTAGCACGCGTTGTGCGCCAGCAGGTGGCGCGCGATCGCCCACGCGAGCGCGAGGCCGTCGAACGTCGACGTGCCGCGGCCGATCTCGTCCATCAGCACGAGGCTTTGCGGCGTCGCGTCGTTGAGAATCGCAGCGGCTTCGGTCATCTCGACCATGAACGTCGAGCGGCCGCCCGCGAGATCGTCCGCCGCGCCGATCCGCGTGAAGATCCGGTCGATCGGGCCGAAGCATGCCGACTTGGCCGGTACGTAGCTGCCGACGTACGCCATCAGCGCGATCAACGCGGTCTGCCGCATGAACGTCGACTTACCGCCCATGTTCGGGCCGGTGATCAGCAGCAGCTTGCGCTCGGTGCCGAAGCGGCAATCGTTCGCGATGAACTGTTCGACCTGCGCTTCGACGACCGGGTGGCGGCCCTGTTCGATTTCGATGCCGATTTCGTCGGTGAAGGTCGGTGCGACCCAGTCGAGCGCGCGGGCGCGTTCGGCGAATGCGGCGAGCAGGTCGAGCTCGGCGAGCGCCGATGCGACGCGCTGGCACTCCGGGATGAACGGCAGCAGCGCCTGCAGCACCGCGTCGTACAGCGCGCGCTCGCGGGCCAGTGCGCGTTCCTGCGCGGACAACGCCTTGTCCTCGAAGGTCTTCAGCTCGGGCGTGATGTAGCGCTCGGCGTTCTTCAGCGTCTGGCGCCGGCGGTAGTCGTCGGGCACCTTGTCGGTCTGGCCGCGCGTGACCTCGATGTAGAAGCCGTGCACCTTGTTGTATTCGACGCGCAGGTTCGCGATGCCGGTGCGCGTGCGCTCGCGCGCTTCGAGATCGATCAGGAACTGTCCGCAGTTCTCCGAGATGTCGCGGAGTTCATCGAGCTCGGCGTCGTAGCCGCGCGCGATGACACCACCGTCGCGCACCATCGCGGCAGGCTCGGGCGCAATCGCGCTCGTCAGCAGGTCGAGACATTCGGCGGGCGGTGCGAGTGCTGCGTCGACGCGGGTGAGTGCGTCCGCGTTCGCGACGATCGCGCTGATGCGCTCGCGCAGTGCCGGCAGCGCGGCGAACGTGTCGCGCAGGCTCGACAGGTCGCGCGGGCGGGCGGACAGCAGCGCGAGACGCCCGGTGATCCGTTCGACGTCGGCGATCTGGCGCAGCGCGCTGCGCAGCGCATCGAGGCTGGCGTTGGCCGGTGCATCGAGCAGTGCGCCGATCGCCTGCTGGCGCGATTGCGCGGCGACCGACGCGCGCGGCGGGTGATGCAGCCAGTGACGCAGCAGGCGGCTGCCCATCGTCGTGCAGCAGGTGTCGAGCAGCGAATACAGCGTCGGCGACTCGGTGCCGCGCAACGTTTCGGTCAGTTCGAGGTTGCGGCGCGTGGACGGATCGAGACCGATGTACTCCGTTTCGTTCTCGACCTTCAGGCTGCGCACGTGCCGCAGTTGCTGGCCCTGCGTGGCGGCCGCATAGAGCAGCAGCGCGCCGGCCGCGCCGCACGCGCTCGTGAGGGAATGCGCACCGAAGCCATCGAGGCTCGCGACATCGAGCTGGTCGCACAGCCGCTGCGTGCCCGACGCGATGTCGAAGTGCCAGGCCGGCACGCGCTTGCTTGCGCCGGCGCCGGCCGGCACGACATCGGTCGCGCCGTCCGGTGTCAGGATCTCGGCCGGCCGGATGCGCTCGAGCGCGGCCGCGAGCTGGTCGGGTTCGATTTCGGCGAGCCGCAGCGCGCCGCTGGCGAGGTTCAGCCACGCAAGGCCGATGTTCACCGCGACGCCGCGCTTGTTGTGGCCCGTGCACATCGCGAGCAGGTAGACGTCGTTCTTGTCGGACAGCAGCGCGGCATCGGTCAGCGTGCCGGGCGTGACGACGCGCACGACCTTGCGCTCGACCGGGCCCTTCGACGTGGCGGGATCGCCGATTTGCTCGCAGATCGCGACCGATTCGCCCATCTTCACGAGCTTCGCAAGATACTGCTCGACCGCGTGATGCGGCACGCCGGCCATCTTGATCGGCGTGCCGGCCGATGCGCCGCGTTGCGTGAGGGTCAGGTCGAGCAGGCGTGCGGCTTTCTCCGCGTCTTCGAAGAACAGCTCGTAGAAGTCGCCCATCCGGTAGAAGACAAGCGTGTCGGGATGGTCGGCCTTGATGCGCAGGTACTGCTGCATCATCGGGGTATGGCCGGCGAAGGCTTCGGGCGACAGCGTGGTCATAAGTCAGGCGTGAAGTTGTTGCTTTGGTTGCCCGAGTTTACCAGTGGCTTCGGCATGCACGCGCGAAGTTCGCCATTCGGCCAGGTTGCCGGAGATTGCGCGACCGGCGGCGGTCGTTCTCACGCCGCCGTCCGACCGCGCTCATGGTCGGCCATGCGAAAGTCGGCGCCGCTCAGGTCGAGAACCTTCGCGCGCCGACTCGTTTCATACATCAGGCCGTTTGCCCCGACGTCATGCTGAGCGCCACCGCCTGCGCGACTTCGATCCCGTCGATCGCTGCCGAATAGATGCCGCCTGCGTACCCCGCACCTTCGCCCGCCGGATACAGCCCCTCGACGTTCATGCTCTGGTAATCGTCCTTGCGTCGAATCCGGATCGGCGACGAAGTGCGCGTCTCGACACCGGTGAGGACCGCATCGTGCATCGCGAAGCCGGCGATCTTCTTGTCGATCTCGGGGAGCGCTTCGCGGATCGCTTCGATCACGTAGTCCGGCAGCGCGGTGCTGAGATCGGTCGGGTTCACGCCCGGCTTGTACGACGGCTCCACGGAGCCGAGCGACGTCGACGGCCGGCCGGCGATGAAATCGCCGACCAGCTGGCCCGGCGCACGGTAATCGCCGCCGCCGAGTTCGAACGCGCGCTCTTCCCATTTGCGCTGGAACGCAATGCCCGCCAGCGGGCCGCCGGGATAGTCGTCCGGCGTGATGCCGACGACGATGCCCGCATTCGCGTTGCGCTCGGCGCGCGAATACTGGCTCATGCCGTTGGTGACCACGCGGCCCGGCTCGGAGGTCGCCGCGACCACCGTGCCGCCTGGGCACATGCAGAAGCTGTAGACGGCGCGGCCATTGCTGCAGTGATGCACCACCTTGTAGTCGGCCGCGCCGAGCTGCTTGTGGCCCGCGAACTTGCCGAAGCGGCTGCGATCGATCAGCCCCTGCGGATGCTCGATGCGAAAACCCAGCGAGAACGGCTTGGCTTCGATAAAGACGCCGCGATCGTGCAGCATCTGGAAGGTGTCGCGCGCGCTGTGGCCCACGGCCAGCACCACGTGGTCGCACCGCAGCGTTTCGCCGTTCGAGAGCTTCAGCGAGCGCACCTTGCCCTGATCGATCTCGATATCGTCGACCCGCGTTTCGAAACGCACTTCACCACCGAGTTCGTGGATGGACGCGCGCATCTTTTCCACCATGCTGACGAGGCGGAACGTGCCGATGTGCGGCCGGCTCAGATACAGGATGTCGTCCGGCGCACCGGCCTTGACGAATTCGTCCAGCACCTTGCGGCCATAGTGGTTCGGATCCTTGATCTGGCTGTACAGCTTGCCGTCGGAAAACGTCCCGGCGCCGCCTTCGCCGAACTGCACGTTGGATTCGGGGTTGAGCACGCTCTTGCGCCACAGGCCGAAGGTGTCCTTGGTGCGCTCGCGCACGGCCTTGCCGCGTTCGAGGATGATGGGGCGAAAACCCATCTGCGCGAGGATCAGCCCCGCGAACAGGCCGCACGGCCCCATGCCGATCACGACCGGGCGCAGGAAATTGCCGTGCTCGGGCGCCTTCGTGACGAAGTGGTACGCCATGTCGGGCGTCACGCCGCAATGCGGCTTGCCGGCGAGGCGCTTGATCGCGGCTGCCTCATCCGCGACTTCGACATCGACGATATACGTGAGCTTGATGTCCGCGCGCTTGCGCGCATCGTGCGCACGGCGGAACACGGTGTAACGGAGGAGCCCGTCCGCGGCCACGCCAAGCTCCGCGAGGCGCGCGCGAATCGCGGCCTCGAGCGCGCTCTCGGGGTGGTCGAGGGGGAGTTTAATTTCGCTTAGCCGTAACATGGGGACTCGGATGCGATTGCCACGGCGTCGTGGCGGTGTTGATACGGTCGGGGGCCGGCTGGCCGGCGGGGTTGTCCGCCGTGCGGGCATGCCGGACGCAAACCCATCATTGTCATTGCGGGAAGGACCGTGCAAGCGGGAAGTCCGCTGACCGGCCCGTACAACTCGGGCAACTTCAGGATAGGCGCCCGAAGCGACCCTTGTGCGGGAAGTTTGTCCCGCCTCCCGGTAACCGGGAGGCGAACGGCGCGCCGTCATGACGATGCCCGCGCGCGGTATGCGCGCAAGCCGCGCCATGCAGGCGCGGCCGGGGCTTATTCCGCCGCCGGATGCACGTGGGTGTAACCTTTCAGGATCGGGATCATCTGCGCGTAGATCTTCGGGTTCGCGGCGACGATTTCATGGCGATGCAGGAAGTCGGCGTCGCCCGTGTAGTTGCCGACGAGGCCGCCGGCCTCGGTAATCAGCAGGCTGCCCGCTGCCATGTCCCACACGTTGATGCCCTGTTCGAAGAACGCGTCGAGGCGGCCGGCCGCGACGTTCGCGAGATCGAGTGCGGCCGCGCCCGGACGGCGCAGGCCCGTGCAGGCCTGCGTCATTTCGGTGAAGAGGCGCGCGTAGGCATCGAGGCCGTCCTTTTCGCGGAACGGGAAGCCCGTGCCGACGAGTGCGTCCGACAGGCGGTCGCGGCGGCCGACGCGGATGCGGCGGTCGTTCAGGTACGCGCCGCGTCCACGGGTGGCCGTGAACAGGTCGTTCTTGTTCGGATCGTAGACGACAGCCTGCGTGACGACGCCCTTGTGCTCGAGCGCGATCGATACGCAGTAGTACGGGAAGCCGTGGATGAAGTTGGTCGTGCCGTCGAGCGGATCGATGATCCACTTGAATTCGGATTCGTTCTCCGATTCGCCCGATTCTTCCGCGAGGATCGCGTGGTCGGGGTAGGCGGTCTTCAGCGTCTCGATGATCGCGTCTTCGGCGGCCTTGTCCACTTCGGTGACGAAGTCGTTCTGCTGTTTCTTGCGGATCTCGATCAGGTCGAGATCGAGGGACGCGCGATTGATGATCTGTCCGGCGCGGCGCGCAGCCTTGACAGCAATGTTGAGCATGGGATGCATGAGCCTGGATCCTGTAGCTGGCGGCACGGGCCGCCACGAAGTGGAACAACCGCCCGGCACGGCGCAAGCGTGGCAGGCGAGATGAGACGCGAATTGACAAAGAGCGGGGTACGACCCGCGTCGCACGGAGTGCGGCGCGTAAAGGCATGATTTTACCCGATTTTTGGCGGTTTCAGGCGACCGGTGTACGGGGAAACCCCCACTATCCGTCCGGACGAGTGGGTTTGCCGCGGCGATGGCGATACCATACTGCCATTCTGATGAACCGAGTCGTATCGTAGTGGAAACCCCGCAGATCACCGCCGCGCCGTCCGAGCCGGGCGCGGCCTCGTCCCAGTCGCCGTCCGGCGGCTTCACGTCCACCCGTTTCGTGCTCGTCGAGCCGAGCCATCCCGGCAATGTCGGGGCGGCCGCCCGCGCGCTGAAGACGATGGGCTTCTCGCGTCTCGTGCTGGTCGCGCCCCGCGTGCCGCACGTGCAGAGCGATCCCGAGGCGATCGCGATGGCCAGCGGTGCGGACGACGTCCTCGCGTCCGCGCATGTCGTGCCGACGCTCGGCGACGCGCTGTCCGGCGTTTACTGGTCGATCGCGCTGACTGCACGCACGCGCGAATACGGGCCGCCGCGCCTGGCGCCGCGTGCCGCCGCCACGCAGGCGTGCGCGCAGGTCGGCACGGGCGACATCGCGCTCGTGTTCGGCAACGAGCGCACGGGCCTCGCGAACGAGCATGTCGAGCAGTGCAGCGCGCTGGCGCACATTCCGGCGAACCCGGCCTACAGTTCGCTGAATCTCGCACAGGCCGTGCAGGTGCTTGCGTACGAGTTGCGTGTCGCGTTTCTCGAGCAGGCGAGCGAGCCGTCGGCGCAACCGTCGACCGAAGCCGGCACGCTTGCGCAGAGCGACGAGATCGAGCGGATGTACGTGCACCTCGAGAACGCACTGATCGCGCTCGATTTCCTCGATCCACGCAACCCGAAGAAGCTGATGCCACGGCTGCGGCGCCTGTTCGCGCGCACGGGCCTCGAGCGCGAGGAGGTCAACATCCTGCGCGGTGTCGCGAAGCACATCCTGCTGAAATCGGGCAAACCCGACGGCGACGCGTAAGCGGTCGGCGCACGGGGCGGCGGATGTCCCGGCGCGCGGGGAACCACCCCGGCGGCAGGTGCCGGTCCGGCCGCCGAAAGCGCCGGGGCCGATCACTTCATTTGGCCGACCACCCCGCAAACCCAGTAACAGCAAGCGTTCCGCCCGAATACCCGCGCCGGCGGCGGGGTGAACTGGCGAGCGCGTGCGGCCGTTCGTGACTCGCCCTACAATCGCCGAACGTCATAAGTAAATTACCGGGCGCGATAACGGCCGGTCATTGCCGGCGATGCGCGCCGGCCTTTTCCCAGACCACATCATGTTCACGAGACTGCGCGAAGACGTTGCAACGATTCGCGAGCGGGATCCCGCCGCTCGCAGTGCATGGGAAGTGCTGACCTGTTATCCGGGGCTGCATGCGCTCGTGCTGCATCGTTTCGCGCACGCATGCTGGCGCGCGAAGCGCTACTGGCTCGCGCGTTTCGCGTCGCAGGCCGGCCGGTTCCTGACGGGGATCGAGATTCACCCCGGCGCGACGATCGGCCGGCGCGTGTTCATCGATCACGGGATGGGTGTCGTGATCGGCGAGACGGCGATCGTCGGCGACGACTGCACGATCTATCAGGGCGTGACGCTGGGCGGCACGTCGCTCACGCGCGGCGCCAAGCGCCACCCGACGCTCGAGGCCGGCGTGATCGTCGGCGCGGGCGCGAAGGTGCTCGGCGGCTTCACGGTCGGAGCGGGCGCGAAGATCGGTTCGAACGCGGTCGTCGTGAAGCCGGTGCCGGCAGGCGGCACCGCGGTCGGCAATCCGGCGCGCGTCGTGATGCCGGCGCAGCCGAAGCCGCAGCCCGAGCGTGCGGCGTTTTGCGCATACGGGATCACGCCCAATGCCGATGATCCGATGTCGCTCGCGGTCCACGGGCTGATCGATCACGCGGCGAAGGAAAGCCGCCGCGTCGACGAGATCGTCGCGGCGCTCGAGCGGCTCGGCACGCATCTGGAAACATTGCAGGGCGCCGACGCGGCGCGCCTCGATCTGCGCCGGCTGTCGGCCGTGCTGGAAGGGAAGTCGGTCGAGCGTCAGGCGTAATTCAATGGATGCCCGCTGCTGCCGGTTGGTGCGACGGCAGCGGCGGTGTCAGTCGAGCGGCATCGCGTGGATGCCTTCCGCGTCGACGCGCAGGTAGCCGCCGCGCGGCTTGCCGTGGTCGAGATCCCAGTCGGGCAGCACCCAACGGATGCCACCCGGTTCCATGTGCCGGGCGGGGCGGTGCGTATGGCCGTGAATGATCACGCTCGCGCGGCTTTTCCGGAACAGCGCGGCCACGCCTTCACGCGTGACATCGTAGATCGCCGAAACAGGGCGCATCCGGCCCGCTTCGCTGTTCGAGCGCATGCGCTGCGCGAGCGCGCGGCGCCAACGGAACGGCCAGGCGAGAAACAGCCATTGCGCGGCGCGGTTGCGCGCGAAGCGGCGGAATACCTGGTAGCCGCGGTCGGCCGTGCACTGCGCGTCGCCATGCGCGAGCACGATGCGCTGGCCGAACGCCATGATCAGCGAAGGATCGGGCAGCAGCATCGCGCCGGCTGCCTTCATGAAGCGCCGGCCGAGCAGGAAATCGCGGTTGCCGTGCATCACGTAGAGCGCAATGCCGCGCTCCGAGAACGTGTGCATCAGCGCGGCCATGCGGGCCGCGAACGGATCGTCGTCGAGGATGTCGTCGCCGATCCAGTATTCGAACAGGTCGCCGAGGATGAACACCGAGTCGGCGCTGTCAGCGGTGTATTTCACGAAATGCTCGAACGCGGCGACCGTCTTCGGAATCGCTTCGCTCAGGTGCAGATCGGAGAGAAACAGGAACGGGCGTGCGGCTTGCGCGTATTCGCGCTCGCCCGGCACGCCCGCGGAGACGCTTCGCGGCGGACTCTCCTGCAACATCGAAGTGCCTCCGTAACTGCGCGTCAGACCACGACGGCCTTTTCGATCACGACGTCGTCAGTCGGCACGTCCTGGTGGAAACCGGCGTTGCCCGTCTTGACGCCCTTGATCTTGTCGACCACGTCCTGGCCTTCGACGACCTTGCCGAACACCGCGTAGCCCCAGCCTTGCGGCGTCGGCGACGAGTGGTTCAGGAAGTCGTTGTCGTTCACGTTGATGAAGAACTGGGCGGTCGCCGAGTGCGGATCGTTGGTGCGCGCCATCGCGACCGTGTAGTTGTCGTTCTTCAGGCCGTTGTTCGCCTCGTTGTCGATCGGCGCATCGGTCGGCTTCTGCTTCAGGCCCGGCTCGAAGCCGCCGCCCTGGATCATGAAGCCGTTGATCACGCGATGGAACACGGTGCCGTCGTAGTGGCCCTTCTTCACGTAGTTCAGGAAGTTCTCGACCGTCTTCGGTGCCTTCGCGGCGTCGAGCTCGAGCTTGATCACGCCGTGGTTCGTATGCAGTTCAACCATGATGAATTCCTTCGGTGAGGCGGTTTAAATGGCACGCGGCCGGTCGTGCGACGCGGCCGCGTGTGGCGCCGGACGTGCCGGCAGGTTCTTACTTCGAGACGATGCTGGCCGATTCGATCACGATCGGTTGCGCGGGCACGTCCTGCATCGGGCCGCGCGAGGTCGTCGCGACGCCTTCGATCTTCTTCACGACGTCGAGACCCGACACGACCTTGCCGAACACCGCATAGCCGTTGCCGTCCGGGTTCGGGTAGTCGAGGCCGCTGTTGTCGACCGTGTTGATGAAGAACTGCGCGGTGGCCGAGTTCGGATCGCTCGTGCGAGCCATCGCGATCGTGCCCGTCAGGTTCTTCAGACCATTGCGGCTCTCCAGCGGGATCGGCGCGCGGGTCGGCTTCTCCTCGAAGTTGGTCTTGTAGCCGCCGCCCTGGATCATGAAGCCCTTGATCACGCGATGGAAGATCGTGCCGTTGTACTGGCCGGCCTTCACGTAATCGAGGAAGTTGGTGACGGACTTCGGCGCCTTCTCCGGGTAGAGCTCGACGCGGATGTCGCCCTGCGAGGTCTTCAGCTGCACGACGGGGTGCGCGGTAGCCGATTGCGCGAACGCAGGTGCGGTCGCGGTCGCGAGAAGGGCGGCGCCGCCAAGCGCCAGCAACAGACGTTTCATTGCGATCCTCAGGTTGGGAGGGAAAGAAGGCCGCGCCGCTTATTGCGACGGCGCGACGTACGGCGCCGCCAGTGCGCCCGACGGACCGCTGAACTGGAACGTCGGCGACATCGGCAGCGTGGTGGTGCTCACGTTCGCGGCTGCGCGGTCGGAGTAGTCGCGCGTGGCCGGTGCGGCTGCGCGGGCATTCGGCGCGGCCTTCGGCGGCGACACGATCTTCTGGAGATCGGCGAGGCGCTGCGCGGTCGCGCCGCTCGTGCGGCCGAGCGACTGCGCGCGCTTGTACGACTCGGCCGCGAGGCGCAGGTAGAGATCGCCGAGGTTCTCGTACGCGAGCGAGTAGCTGGGGTTCGATTGCGTCGCCGTGACGAGCGCGGTGCGCGCTTCGTCGTAGCGGCCATGCTTCGCGTAAAGCGCCGCAAGGTTGTTGTACGGCTCGGGCAGTTCGGGGTACGCCTGCGTGATCGCGACGAACTGCTGGATCGCATCGTCATCGCGGTTCAGGCGGGCCAGCACGGTGCCGCGCTTGAACTGCGCCTGCACGTCGCGCGGGTTCGACGCGATGCGCGCGTCGAGCTGCGCGAGCGCCTGCTTCCACTGCTTGCCGGCGATCGACGCGTCGATTTCGGGCGTGCCGTCGGCGGTGGCCGGGGCCTTCTGCGCATGCGCCGCGGGAGCCGCGAAAAGCGTCAGCGCGACGCCCATGACGGTGGTCGCAACGAGGGTCGCAGCGCTCTGCGCGCGGCCGCGATGAGGTTTCATAGGCGTAAATCGGAATGTTATACTCCGAGCCATTCTAACAAAACGTCTGCGCGTTCCGGCGAGCGTCAGACAGTCTTTCTTTGCCTCTCGTGGCCGTCACCGCTGTGCTTGCAGCCTGACCGCCCCATGTGATATCGAGGACGCTCGGCCTGGTGCCGCAGCAGATGGTCCGTCCGTTTCGCATGCTGGGCGAGCTTCGCCAGGGCGGTTTCCTTCGGCTCACGGTTCATCTCTATGGAATCACTGCGCATCTACAACACGCTCGCGCGTGACAAGCAAGTCTTCGTGCCGCGCCAGGCTGGCGAAGTGCGGATGTACGTATGCGGAATCACCGTATACGACTATTGTCACGTGGGCCACGCGCGCATGCTGGTCGTGTTCGACCTCGTCCAGCGCTGGTTGCGTGCGATCGGTTACCGGGTCACGTATGTGCGCAACATTACCGACATCGACGACAAGATCATCCGCCGCGCGGTCGAGAACGGCGAGACGATCAAGTCGCTGACCGACCGGTTCATCGGCGCGATGCACGACGATGAAAGCGCGCTCGGCATCCAGCGGCCCGACATCGAGCCGCGCGCGACCGAGTTCATCCCGCAGATGCTCGGCATGATCGAGACGCTCGAGACGAACGGCTACGCGTACCAGGCGACCGACGGCGACGTCAATTACTCGGTGCGCAAGTTCGCGAACTACGGGAAGCTGTCGGGCAAGTCGCTCGACGACCTGCGCGCGGGCGAGCGCGTCGCCGCAAACGACGCGAAGGAGGATCCGCTCGATTTCGTGCTGTGGAAACGCGCGAAGCCGGAGGATCCGGAAGGCACGTCGTGGGCGTCGAAGTACGGGATGGGGCGCCCGGGCTGGCACATCGAGTGCTCGGCGATGGGCTGCACGCTGCTCGGCGAGCATTTCGACATCCACGGTGGCGGGCAGGATCTGCAATTCCCGCACCACGAGAACGAGATCGCGCAGAGCGAAGGCGCGACCGGCCAGACGTTCGTCAATTACTGGATGCACAACGGCTTCGTGCAGGTCGACAACGAGAAGATGTCGAAATCGCTCGGCAACTTCTTCACGATCCGCGAAGTGCTCGAACGCTACGATGCGGAAGTCATGCGCTTTTTCATCGTGCGCACGCACTACCGTTCGCCGCTCAATTACAGCGACGTGCATCTCGACGATGCGCGCGCGTCGCTCACGCGTCTCTATACCGCGCTGAAAGATGTTGAAGCCGACACGCTCGCGCTCGACTGGAACGAGCCGCACGCGCAGCGTTTCGCCGCCGCGATGAACGACGACTTCAACACGCCGGTCGCGGTGGCGACGCTGTTCGAGCTGGCGGGCGAGGTGAATCGCACGGGCGACGCATCGCTCGCGCGGCAACTGAAACAGCTGGCGGGCCTGCTCGGCCTGCTGGGCCGCGAACCGCGCGCGTTCTTGCAGCAGGCGTCCGGCGCCGCGCAGGCGGGCGGGCTCGCCGCCGACGAGATCGAAGCGAAGATCGCCGCGCGCGTCGCGGCGAAGCAAGCGAAGGACTATGCCGAAGCGGACCGGATCCGGGCGGAACTGCTCGAGACCGGTATCGCACTTGAAGACAAACCGGGCGGATCGACCGAATGGCGTCGCGTATGAGCGCGGTGCGTTCCACTGACCGATCCGTCAGGTAGGAGGCAAGATGGCAACGGCCAGAAAAGCGCCGGTCAGGCGCGCGACCACGGTCGCCGCGCGTCCGGCAGCCAAGCGCGTGCCGCCGGCGAAGACGGACGCGACGCGCGCCGTGCCGAACGGCGCGCTCAACGGTCATGCGCAGCCGGCGGCGGTGCCGCCGCCCGCCGACGCGGCCCGCAAGGCCCGTGCGTCCGAAGCGGACGGCGAGGAGGTGATCGTGCGTCCTGCATACTGGGACAAGGCATGCGCCGACCTCGTCAAGCGCGACCGGATCCTGAAGAAACTGATTCCGAAGTTCGGTCCCGCGCATCTCGTGAAGCGCGGCGACCCGTTCGTCACGCTCGCGCGCTCGGTCGTCGGCCAGCAGATTTCGGTGCCGTCCGCGCAGTCGCTGTGGGCGCGCATCGGCGATGCCTGTCCGAAGCTCGCGCCGCAGCCGGTGATCCGGCTCGGCGCGGACAAGCTGATCGCGTGCGGGCTGTCGAAGCGCAAGACGGAATACATCCTCGATCTCGCGCAGCATTTCGTGTCGGGCGCGCTGCACGTCGACAAATGGACGTCGATGGACGACGAGGACGTGATCGCGGAACTCACGCAGATCCGCGGCATCAGCCGCTGGACGGCCGAGATGTTCCTGATCTTCAACCTGTCGCGGCCGGACGTCCTGCCGCTCGACGACCCGGGCCTGATCCGGGCGATCAGCGTCAATTACTTCAGCGGGGAACCCGTCACGCGCAGCGAGGCGCGCGAGGTTGCCGCCAACTGGGAACCGTGGCGCACCGTCGCGACCTGGTATATGTGGCGCAGCCTCGATGCGCCCGACGCCGACGCCTGAGCGGCGGCTATCGAGTTTTAAACATCAATAGTTGAGAGCCGGTTTTGAGCGTCGCCCGCGCGGGTAGAATACGCGCTGCCGCAAGACCCAAGGATTCGAACACATGAAGACCACGTTTCTGGATTTCGAACAGCCGATCGCCGAACTCGAGGCCAAGATCGAAGAGCTGCGATTCGTGCAGGACGACTCGGCTGTCGACATTTCGGAAGAAATCGAGCGGTTGTCGAAGAAAAGCCAGCAACTGACGAAAGACCTCTACGCGAACCTGTCGCCGTGGCAGGTCTCGCAGATCGCGCGGCATCCGCAGCGTCCGTACACGCTCGATTACGTTGCTGAACTGTTTACCGATTTTCACGAGCTGCACGGCGACCGCGCATTCGCGGACGACGTGTCGATCGTCGGCGGGCTCGCGCGCTTCGGCGGCCATCCGTGCATGGTGATCGGTCACCAGAAGGGCCGTGACACGAAGGAGCGCGCCGCGCGCAACTTCGGGATGCCGCGTCCGGAAGGCTATCGCAAGGCCGAGCGCCTGATGCGTCTCGCCGAGAAGTTCGGTCTGCCGATCTTCACGTTCGTCGACACGCCGGGCGCATACCCGGGCATCGGCGCGGAAGAGCGCGGCCAGTCGGAGGCGATCGGCCGCAACCTTTACGTGATGGCCGAACTGAAGACGCCGATCATCACGACGGTGATCGGCGAGGGCGGTTCGGGCGGCGCGCTCGCGATCGCGGTGGCCGACACGGTGATGATGCTGCAATTCTCGACCTACTCGGTGATCTCGCCGGAAGGCTGCGCGTCGATCCTGTGGAAGAGCGCCGCGAAGGCGCCGGAAGCCGCCGAAGCGCTGGGCCTGACCGCGCACCGCCTGAAGGCGCTCGGCCTGATCGACAAGATCATCAACGAGCCGCTCGGCGGCGCGCATCGCGATCCGAAGGGCATGGCCGCGCTGCTGCGCCGTGCGCTGGCCGATTCGCTGCGCCAGTTCCAGGGGATGAGCATCGATGCGCTGCGCGAGCGTCGCTTCGAGCGCCTGATGGCCTACGGCAAGTTCAAGGAAACCACGCCGGGCGCATGACCGGCTGCGTCCTCCCATCGCGCGCCGCTGCGCGCGCGTTCCTCTCGTGATTCCGCCCACCGAATTCTCCGCCGACCGCGTCGTTCTCGACGCGGTCGGCGTTGCGCTTTCCGGCATGCCGGCGGATGCACGCATCGCGATCGCGTACAGCGGCGGCCTCGACTCGACGGTGCTGCTCGACGCGGCCGTGCGCGTCGCGGGCGCGTCGCGCTGTGTCGCGCTGCACGTGCATCACGGGCTCAGTGCGAATGCCGACGCGTGGGTGGCGCATGCCGAGGCCAGCGCCGCAGGGCTCGGTGTCGCGTTCGAATCGATGCGCGTCGACGTGCCGCGCGACAGCGGCCTCGGTGTCGAGGCAACGGCGCGCGAGCGGCGCTATGCGGCGCTCGACGAGCTATGCGAGCGCCACGGCGCGGCCGCGCTGTGGCTCGCGCAGCATGCGGACGACCAGGCCGAGACGGTGTTGCTGCAGTTGTTGCGCGGCGCGGGGATCGCGGGGCTGGCCGCCATGGCGCCGCGTTACCGCCCTGACGGCGTGAGCGTCGAGCGCGTGCGCCCGCTGCTGCGACTGTTGCGTGCGCAACTCGAGCGCTATGCGACGCAGCGCGACCTGGTGTGGATCGACGACGAATCGAACAACGACACGCGATACGCGCGCAATGCGTTGCGCATCGACGTGCTGCCGGCGCTGGCCGTGCATTTCCCGGGCTTTCGCGACGCGCTCGGCCGCGCGGCCCAGCATGCGGCGGCCGCGCAGCGACTGCTCGACGATCTGGCCGAGCTCGACTTCGCTGTTGCCGCGCGCGATGACGGGCAGGCACTGTCGCGCGACGCGTTGGTCGCGTTCGACGATACGCGCGGCGCGAACCTGCTGCGCTTCTGGATGCGTCGGCTCGGCCTGCCGAGTGCGTCGGCTGCCCGGCTCGCCAACATGATGCGGCAGTTGCGTGCCACGCATGTCGCCCATGCGCTGCGTGTCGATCACGCGGGGCAATGCCTGCGCCTGTATCGCGATGTCGTCTACTGGGAAGCGGGCGACAGCAGCGAACCGGCCGATGACGGCACCGGGAGCCCGCACCCGGAAGCAATGCTCGCGTGGGACGGGCAGGAAGTCTGGCACCTGCCGGGATGGCGCGGCACGTTCGTGTTCGCGCCCGCCGAGGCGGGAAGCGCCGACGCGGTGCCGGAGGCGCTGCTGCGCGGCGCGCGGCTGGCGGCGCGTGCCCGCGCGGGCGGCGAGCGGATGCGCACGTCGCCGGGCGGCCCGGGCCGTACGCTGAAGAACCTGTTCCAGGAGCGTGGCGTGCCGGCCTGGCAGCGCGACGTGCCGCTGCTGTTCGCTGGCGACTTGCTGATCTACGTGCCGCGCCTCGGCGTGAATCGCGATGCCGGCTTGTCCGGCGGCGGGGCGCCCGGTGATGGCGCGTGGCGCCGGATCGAGTGGCGTCCCGACATGCTGATCGCATAGCGGCGGCGGCCCCTGACGGCGCGATGGCACGCGCATTTTCACCATTTGGTAAACAGCGCCGGAACGGCCCCGGACGCCGCGCGCGGCTTGTCAAGCGGGCCTCTATCGGGTACGCTCGGTCGTTTGCTCGGCTCGATTTTTGAGCGATTTGTGCAGGTTTTCCGCGTGACGTACCCGGTTTGCGCGGCCTGATCGGCCTTCCGGGCAAAATCCGTCACGCTTGCGTGTTGCGTCCCAGCCGTCCCCCTCGTCGTCCGTCCACAGCCACAAGCCGCGTGACCGAACGGCTACGCGGCCTGCCCAGCGCGCCCGTGCGGTTTCTCCTCCAGTTCAGAACGACAATGGCACTCATCGTACACAAATACGGCGGCACTTCGATGGGCTCGGTCGAGCGCATCAAGAACGTCGCGAAACGCGTCGCAAAATGGCATCAGGCCGGGCACCAGATGGTGGTCGTGCCTTCGGCGATGTCCGGCGAAACCAACCGTCTGCTCGGTCTTGCGAAAGAGATTTCGAGCCAGCCGAGCCCGCGCGAGCTCGACATGATCGCGTCGACCGGCGAGCAGGTCAGCGTCGGCCTGCTGTCGATCGCGCTGCAGGAAATCGGCGTCGAGGCCGTGAGCTACGCCGGCTGGCAAGTGCCGATCAAGACCGACAGCGCGTTCACGAAGGCGCGCATTCACTCGATCGACGACGAACGCGTGAAGGCCGATCTGAATGCGGGCAAGGTCGTGATCATCACGGGCTTCCAGGGCGTCGATCCGGACGGCCACATCACGACGCTGGGCCGTGGCGGCTCGGACACGTCGGCGGTGGCGGTGGCGGCTGCGCTGGGTGCCGAAGAGTGCCTGATTTATACGGACGTCGACGGCGTCTACACGACCGATCCGCGCGTCGTCGAAGAAGCGCGCCGCCTCGATCGCGTGACGTTCGAGGAAATGCTGGAAATGGCCAGCCTCGGCTCGAAGGTCCTGCAGATCCGCTCGGTCGAATTCGCCGGCAAATACCAGGTGAAGACGCGTGTGCTGTCGAGCCTGACCGATCCGCTGATTGCGCTCGACGAAGAAATGCGCTCGGGCACCCTGATTACTTTTGAAGAAGACGAGACCATGGAAAAGGCAGTCATTTCCGGCATCGCGTTCCAGCGCGACGAAGCACGCATTGCTGTGATGGGCGTGCCCGACAAGCCGGGCATCGCATATCAGATCCTCGGCCCGGTCGCGGATGCGAACGTCGACGTCGACATGATCATCCAGAACCAGAGCGTCCAGGGCAAGACCGACTTCACGTTCACGGTCGGCCGCGGCGACTACCAGAAGGCGATGGACATCCTCACCAACCAGGTGAAGGGCCACGTGAGCGCCGAGCACGTGCAGGGCGACCCGAAGGTGTCGAAGGTGTCGGTCGTCGGCGTCGGCATGCGTTCGCACGTGGGCGTCGCGAGCAAGATGTTCCGCACGCTGTCGGAAGAGGGCATCAACATCCAGATGATCTCGACGTCCGAAATCAAGATTTCGGTGCTGATCGACGAGAAATACATGGAGCTGGCCGTCCGCGCGCTGCACAAGGCATTCGAACTCGATCAGGCTTCGTGAATTTTTCGTGATGCATTGAAGAAAATGCATCACGGAAATTGACGCGCGGTTCGAAACCCTATATTATTTCGTTCTCGTCGCACTGCCTCCCTGGTGCGAGCGAAAGTTTGGGAGACGTGGCCGAGAGGTCGAAGGCACTCCCCTGCTAAGGGAGCATCTGGGCCAAAACCTGGATCGAGGGTTCGAATCCCTCCGTCTCCGCCAAAAGCGGTGACAAAGCCCCGCAAGTTCTCGGACTTGCGGGGCTTTTTCTTTTTCGGGCGCCGCCGAGCGCCCGGTGCGGAATGTGGCTGGGATTCATTCGCCGGTGGATTCGGGCGGGGCCGGCAGTGTCCGATGCGTGTTTGGCTTGGGTTGAGCATCGCGACATGTCGCTTGTCGTTTGACGCGATTCAAAGTGTCGCTTTCAGCAAGCCCGCATCCCGTTCTGACCATCCTCGCTCATCGCCCGTCGACGGACTTGTCGGCAACCACGCGCCGTTACGCACGTCCAACAGAGCTAGCGGCATATGCTAGTCGACAGCATGCACGTGTATCGCAAGCGTCAGCAGATCATCCGCAGGTACCCGACGATCGTCGCGCAGCGTGTCGCGATGGAGCAGGGCAACGTTGCCGCTCGTGCTCGATCCGTTCCTTGCGTTCGACACGCACGCCGCGCCGCAGGATGTCGCGCATAACCACGATGCGCGCGTCACAGCGCCCGCATCGAAGTCGGCGCAGCCCGCCGCGAGCGGCATGATCGACGCTAGCCGATGCCGCGCGTGGAAGCCGCTTCTTCCAATTTCCTCCGCAACACGACCGTCGTCACGCGATGAAGATGCACATGCGGGCCGCCTGAGTCATCGGCGATCGCGCTCGGGAACATGAAGGCGAGGTGAGGGCAACCATTCCCTCGACTTGCGTCGAGCAAGGCTGAGTGAAATAAAAATGAAAGATATCGTGTAAGCATTGAGAGCCGCACACGCGCTACCTTGGCGACCGTCAATTATCCCGCTCGGACCCTTTAAAATAGGCCGCCTGCGTCAAAAATGCGGCACTGCGTCGATTTTCGCGATCGACCCGATCGGGCAATACAAAAAATTACACATAAAAATCATGAGCATAGAGCTGCGATGAAAATCAATGCTCTGCTGCGCTGCAGAAAATAATCAATCGCCTTATGCTGGTTAACCCGATCGCATTTGAGCGGCGTCAAGTTTTCCGGTGATGCCGCTTTACATTTTGCCAACGCTGGCGATTCACGAAATCTACCTGTCGATTTGATTTCGTTCCTTTCGTCTCGCCTGTCCCCGATGCAGTGCGCGACTTCATCAAGGCCTTGTTGACATGCATGATTTCCCCTTCCTGAGCCTGGCCATCTGGGCTCCGATCCTGTTCGGCGCGTGCCTGCTGCGCGCCGGTTCCGACCATCATCCACGCCGTACCCGGCTGATCGCGCTCGTCGGCGCGCTGGTGGGGCTTGCGGCGGTCGTGCCGCTGGTTGCCGGTTTCGATGCGCACTCGGCCGCGATGCAGTTCGTCGAAAGCCGCAACTGGCTGGCGGCATTCAATTCCGGATGGCGGGTCGGCATCGACGGCGCGTCGCTGTGGCTCGTCGTGCTGACCGCGTTCACGACGCTCGTGGTGGTGGTGGCGTCGTGGGAGTCGGTCACGGTACGCGTCGCGCAGTACTACGCGTCGTTCCTGATCCTGTCGGGTTTGATGGTCGGCGTGTTCGTCGCACAGGACGGGCTGCTGTTCTTCATCTTCTTCGAGGCGACGCTGATCCCGCTTTACCTGCTGATCGGCACGTGGGGGCGCGAGCGCCGCGTGTACGCGGCCGTGAAGTTCTTCTTCATCTCGTTCGCCGGCTCGCTGCTGCTGCTGATGGCGATGCTGTACCTGTACGCGCAGTCGCATACGTTCGACATGGCCGTATGGCGCACGCTGCAGCTCGGCTTCGCGCCGCAGTTGCTGGTGTTCCTCGGCTTCTTCGCCGCCTTCGCGGTCAAGGTGCCGATGTGGCCGGTCCACACGTGGCTGAGCGACGTCTACACCGACGGCCCGACCGGCGCCGCGCTGATGCTTGCGATGCTCAAGCTCGGCGGCTACGGGTTCCTGCGCTTCGCGCTGCCGGTCACGCCGGATGCGAGCCACTTCTTCGCGCCGGCCGTGATCGCGCTGTCGCTGTTCGCGATCGTCTACACGAGCCTGATCGCGCTCGCGCAGACCGATCTCGGCAAGCTGCTCGCGTATTCGACGGTCGCGCACATGGGGATCGTCACGCTCGGGCTGTTCCTGTTCAACCGGATCGGCGTCGAAGGCGCGATCGTCCAGCTCGTGTCGTACGGCTTCGTCGCGGGCGCGATGCTGTTGTGCGTGAACGTGCTCGTCGATCGCACGAAGCAGCGCGAGATTGCCGCTTACGGCGGCGTCGCGGGCGTGATGCCGCGCTTCGCGACCTTCACGGTGCTGTTCGCGATGGCCAACGTCGGCCTGCCGGGCACGTCGGGGTTCGTCGGCGAGTTCATGGTCATCATGGGCGCGATCCGCTTCAACTTCTGGATCGGCGCGATCGCGGCGCTGACGCTGATCCTCAGCGCGTCGTACACGCTGTGGATGCTCAAGCGCGTCGTGTTCGGCAAGGTCGCGAGCCAGCGGATCGCGAAGCTCGCCGACCTGAACCGTCGCGAGATCGTGATGTTCGCGTCGCTCGCGCTCGTGGTGCTGGCGGTCGGCATCGATCCGAAGCCGTTCACCGACGCGATCGATCCGACCGTCGGACGGCTGATCGAAGACGCGAGCCATTCGAAGCTGCCGACCGGGGACGGCCCTGCGCAGCCGCAGCCGTCGTACATGGCATCGACGCGCGGCTGATCGCGGCACGTCGCACGGAGTGGGGCGCACCGCACGGCGGTGCGGTCGTTGCGCGCGCATCGATCCGGTCGCGACCCGGCGCATGCAGCGCCGGGCCGGCTTCCGGCTGCGTGAAATTGCCCCGCGACAATCTGTCTCACGGCAGTTTCTGCAATGATGATTTTCCGCATTAGCTGGTTTTTCATCGCACTCGCGCGACGTATGATTCGGCCACTTTCGTGGATCGAATGCGCATCGGGCATACGCAAACGGATTCAATGACCCTCGGGCTGTGTGATGAAAAGAAAAGCTTCAAAAGGCGGAGTGGCGCTGATGTCGATCGGCGCGGCTTTGAGCCTGTCAGGCTGTAATTTAGATGTACTAAATCCGAAAGGAAGCGTGGGCGCTGCCGAAAAGGCGCTGATCGCGACGTCCACCTGGGCGATGCTGATCGTCGTCGTGCCGGTGATCCTGTTCACGCTGTGGTTCGCGTGGCGTTACCGCGCGTCGAACCGCAACGCCACCTACGCGCCGAACTGGTCGCACTCGACCGCGATCGAGGTCGTGATCTGGACGGTGCCGACGCTGATCATCCTGTTCCTCGGCGTGCTCACGTGGAAGACCACGCACGAGCTCGATCCGTACAAGCCGCTCGAGTCGTCGGTGAAGCCGATCGACGTCGAGGTCGTCGCGCTCGACTGGAAGTGGCTGTTCATCTATCCGGAACTCGGCATCGCGTCGGTGAACCAGCTCGCGATTCCGGTCGGCACGCCGGTGAACTTCCGCATCACGTCGGATTCGGTGATGAACTCGTTCTTCATCCCGCAGCTCGGCGGCCAGGTTTACGCGATGGCCGGCATGCAGACGCGCCTGCACCTGATCGCTGACGAGCCCGGCAACTATGCGGGCACGTCCGCCAACTTCAGCGGCCGCGGCTTCTCCGACATGAAGTTCCGCACGCTCGCCGAGCCGCGCGAACAGTTCGATGCATGGGTGCAGAAGGTGAAGGCGTCGCCGGACCGGCTCGACGCGACCGTGTACGGCACGGTCGCGCAGCCGAGCGAGAAGGCGCCGGTGCGCTACTTCTCGTCGGTCGATCCGCGGCTCTTCCACAACATCATCGCGAAATACAACGATGGCCACGTCCTCGACCTGAAGGACGCCGCCTGCGGCACGAAGGGGTAACGCATGTTCGGCAAACTCACACTCTCGGCGATCCCGTTCGATCAGCCCATCATCATGGGGGCCGGCGCCTTCATGGGGCTGGTCGTGCTGGGCATCCTCGCCGCGCTGACGATCACCGGCCGGTGGAAATGGCTGTGGACGCAATGGCTGACCACGGTCGACCACAAGAAACTCGGCGTGATGTACATCATCGTCGCGCTGATCATGCTGCTGCGCGGCTTCGCGGACGCGATCATGATGCGCATGCAGCTTGCGCTCTCGTACAACGGGCCCGGCTACCTGCCGCCGCACCACTATGACCAGGTCTTCACGGCACACGGCGTGATCATGATCTTCTTCATGGCGATGGTGTTCATGGTCGGCCTGATGAACCTGATCGTGCCGCTGCAGATCGGCGCGCGCGACGTCGCATTCCCGTTCATCAACTCGCTGTCGTTCTGGATGACGGCCGTCAGCGCGATCCTGATCAACATCTCGCTCGTGATCGGCGAGTTCGCCCAGACGGGCTGGCTCGCGTATCCGCCGCTGTCGGAGCTGCAGTTCAGTCCGGGGGTAGGGGTCGACTACTACCTGTGGGCGCTGCAGATCTCGGGTGTCGGCACGCTGCTGACCGGCGTGAACTTCTTCGTGACGATCATCAAGATGCGCGCGCCGGGCATGACGCTGATGAAGATGCCGGTGTTCACGTGGACCGCGCTCTGCACGAACGTGCTGATCATGGCGTCGTTCCCGATCCTGACCGCGACGCTCGCGCTGCTCGGCCTCGACCGTTACCTCGGCATGCACTTCTTCACGAACGAAGCCGGCGGCAACGCGATGCTGTACCTGAACCTGATCTGGGCATGGGGTCACCCCGAGGTGTACATCCTGATCCTGCCGGCGTTCGGCATTTTCTCGGAAGTCATCTCGACGTTCGCGAAGAAGCCGCTGTTCGGTTACAAGACGATGGTGTACGCGACTTGCGCGATCATGGTGCTGTCGTTCCTCGTATGGCTGCACCACTTCTTCACGATGGGCTCGGGTGCGAACGTGAACGCGTTCTTCGGCATCATGACGATGATCATCGCGATCCCGACCGGCGTGAAGGTGTTCAACTGGCTGTTCACGATGTATCGCGGCCGGATCGAATTCACGACGCCCGTGCTGTGGACGATCGGCTTCATGGTCACGTTCACGCTCGGCGGCATGACCGGCGTGATGATGGCGATCCCCGGCGCGGACTTCGTGCTGCACAACAGCCTGTTCCTGATCGCGCACTTCCACAACGTGATCATCGGCGGCGTGCTGTTCGGCTATCTCGCGGGCTTCAACTACTGGTTCCCGAAGGCGTTCGGCTTCAAGCTGAACGAGAAGCTCGGCAAGGCGGCGTTCTGGTTCTGGCAGATCGGTTTCTACGTGGCGTTCGTGCCGCTCTACGTGCTCGGCTTCATGGGCATGACGCGCCGGATCAACCATTACGACAACCCGGCCTGGCATCCGTGGCTGCTGGTCGCCGCATTCGGCGCCGTGCTGATCGCGATCGGCATTGCATGCCAGCTGCTGCAACTGGTGGTCAGCATCCGCAACCGCAACCTGCCCGAGTACCGCGACACGACGGGCGATCCGTGGGGCGGCCGCACGCTGGAGTGGGCGACTTCGTCGCCGCCGGCCGACTACAACTTCGCGGTGATCCCGCAAGTGCGCACGCTCGACGCGTATGCGGACATGAAGGCACACGGCGAAGGCCGGCCGAACCCGGCGGCGATTCGCGATATCCACATGCCGTCGAATACCTGCGCGGGCCTCGTGGTCGCGATCTTCAGCCTGGTGCTCGGCTTCGCGCTGGTGTGGCACATCTGGTGGATGGCGATCGGCGGGCTGGTCGGGATCGTCGCGACGCTCGTGATCTACAGCTCGCGCGACAACGACGGCTATTACATCCCCGCGTCGACGGTGCGGAAGATCGAAGACAAGCAGCCGACGAAGCGCGTGGCTGCGCGCGTCGACGACGTGGAACTGGAGGCCAACTGATGTTGCAGAAAACCTTGAGCGCAACCCTGCTCGAGCACGACGACCATCCGCCGTCGCATTCGGTGTTCGGGTTCTGGCTGTACCTGATGACCGACTGCGTGATCTTCGCGGCGCTGTTCGCGACGTTCGCGGTGCTCGGCCAGCAGTATGCGGGCGGGCCGACCGCGAAAGACCTGTTCGATATCCCGGGCGTCGCGGTGGAAACGGGCGCGCTGCTGCTGTCGAGCATCACGTACGGTTTCGCGATGCTCGCTGCGTACAAGCAGCGGCGCGGCGCGCTGCTCGCGTGGCTCGCGGTGACGTTCGTGCTCGGCGCGGCGTTTCTCGTGATGGAACTGCGCGAGTTCTCGCACCTGATCGCGGAGGGCGCGGGCCCGCAGCGCAGCGCGTTCCTGTCGGCGTTCTTCACGCTGGTCGGCACGCACGGGCTGCACGTGACGGCCGGCCTGCTGTGGATGGTCGTGCTCGCCGGGCAGATCGTGTTGCGCGGCGGCGACCTGACCGACCGCGACCTGCGACGCCTGACGTGCCTGAGCCTGTTCTGGCACTTCCTCGACATCGTGTGGATCTGCGTGTTTTCCTTTGTCTATCTCGCGAGCGTGATCTAAATGGCCCATTCGCATTCGTCTCAACTCGAAGAAGGGCACGGCAGTGTCGGCGGCTACGTCGCCGGTTTCATCCTGTCGGTGCTGCTCACGGCCGCGTCGTTCGGCCTCGTGATGGGCGGCGTGCTGTCGCCGCACGCGTCGCTGGTCGCGCTGGCCGTGCTCGCGTTCGTGCAGATCGTCGTGCACCTCGTGTACTTCCTGCACATGAACGGCTCGTCGGGGCAGCGCTGGAACGTGATGGCGTTCAGCTACACGGTGCTGACCGCGGCGATCCTGATCGTCGGCACGCTGTGGGTGATGCACAACGTCAGCATGAACATGATGTCGCGCTGAGCGGCAGCCAAGCGCAGCGGTAGCAATCCATGCGCGTTCATGCAGAAAAGGCGGCACTCGCGTGCCGCCTTTTTGCTTTTCCCGGCCGTGTTGTGCCGGGTGGCAGGATCAGTGCCGGGCGCCCGCATCGGCGGTCAGCGCATGCGAACAGTCCGCACGATACTCGGCGGCGAGCCGATCTTTTGCACCGTCGAGATCGTCGGGGTAATACGGGCTTGCATGCGCTGGTTCGTAGCCGACCTGTTCGAGTTCGGTCAGTTCGCGCACGAGGTCCGCATGCGTGACGTCGTGGCCGGTGTGGACGAACGGATACGCGTTGCATTCCTGCGGCGTCAGGTGCGGTGCCGCGAACGCGGCGGTGCTGGCGCATGCGAGCAGCATGCAGGCGACGGTAGTCGACAGTTTCATCCGGAAGCTCCTGGTTGCGCGGCCCGATGCCGCATGACGTCAGCGTAGGCGGCGTGCACGACGGGGCGGGCGACGCCCGGATGAAACATGTTTCACCCGTGCGCCACGGCACCGGATGAAGCATTTTTCATGTAGCGCCGGACGGCGATCGGGGCGTCTACGATAGTCGCGGGCGCATCGCGTGCGCCCGTCATGACGTTCATTGCGAGGGCAACCATGCGAGTACTGACGGTCGAGGATGATGCGGTGACCGCGAACGAAATCGTCGGCGAATTGACCGCGCGCGGGTTCGAGGTCGACTGGATCGACAACGGCCGCGAAGGCATGCTGCGCGCGATGAGCGCATCGTACGACGCGATCACGCTCGACCGGATGCTGCCGGGCGCGGACGGTCTCGCGATCCTGACCGCGATGCGCACGGTCGGCATCGATACGCCGGTGCTGATGCTGAGCGCGCTCGGCGATGTCGACGAGCGCATCCGCGGGCTGCGCGCGGGCGGCGACGATTACCTGACGAAGCCGTTCGATTCCGGCGAGCTGAGCGCCCGCATCGAGGTGCTGCTGCGTCGCCGGCAGGCGTCGGGCGTGCCGCAGCAGACGCTGTTGAAGGTCGGGGCGCTCGAACTCGACCTCATTTCGCGCTGCGCACGTCGCGGGGCCGACGAGATTCCGCTGCTGCCCACCGAGTTCCGCGTGCTCGAATTCATGATGCGCAATGCGGGGCAGACGATCACGCGCACGATGCTGTTCGAGACGGTATGGGGTTATCACTTCGATCCCGGCACCAACCTGATCGATGTCCACATGGGCCGGTTGCGCAAGAAGATCGATCCGCCCGGCGTGACCCCGATGATCCAGACGGTGCGCGGCTCGGGCTACATGCTCGCATGACGGAGGCCCGGATGGATGCGGCTCGCGCGGCGAACTTCACGCGCCGCTGGCACACGACGACGTTTCGGTGGCTGTGCGCGTATGCGGCGATCTTCTCGGTTTCGCTGCTCGTGCTCGCGGGCGTGATCAGCGTGGCCGCGACGCACACGATGGCGCGCGACACCGACGAGGTGCTCGCGTGGCAACTGATCTATTTCGATTCGATTCCCGATGCCGAGCTGCCGCTCGCGATCCACCGGCGGCTCGAGCACGAGCACATGCATACCAGTTTCTACGGGCTGTTCGACGCGAACGGGCGCCGCGTGGCCGGGGACATCGCGACGCCGCCCGCGCTGCGCACGGATCGCCACGGACGCACGCTGAACCGCACGCTTGCGCCGCTCGACGGCCAGCCCGCGCCGATCACGCGCGCGATGGCGGTACGCCGCGACAACGGGATGACGCTGGTCGTCGCACGCGACCTGTCGCATTTCATCCAGATCCGCGATGTCGCGATCCGCGGGCTCGTGATCGGCGGCGTGATGATCCTGATCGCGGGCATCGCGGGCGGCAGCATGCTCGGCATGCGGCAGATGCGCCGCGTCGCCGCGATCCGGCGCGTCACGCGGCAGATCGCCGAGGGCGATCTCGGCAAGCGGCTGCCGGTCGGACGCTACGACGAACTCGACCTGCTCGCGCATCTCGTGAACCACATGCTCGACGAAGTCGAACGGCTGATGGGCGAGGTGCGCCATACCTGCGACGGCATCGCGCACGATCTGCGTACGCCGCTCGCACGCGTGCACACGATGCTGGCCCGGCTCGCGGAGCAGCCGTTTTGCGCGGACGACCCTGCGTCGTCGGCATTGCTCGCGTCGGCGCGCGACGAGACCGACCGCTTGCTCGAGCGCTTTCGCGCGATGCTGCGCATCTCCGAGATCGGCACGCTGAGCCGGCGTGGCGGCTTTGCCGCGGTCGACGTCGCGGCCTTGCTGCGCGACGTTTGCGAGCTCTATGAGCCGCTGGCCGAAGCCGTCGACGTGTCGTTCGAACTCGCTTCAGCATCGGTCGACCGCATTCACGGCGATCGCGCGTTGCTGTTCGAGGCATTCAGTAATCTCGCGGACAACGCGATCAAGTTCACGCCGCCGGGCGGCCGCGTGCGCGTCGCGCTCCAGTCAACGCCGAGCGGGCCGCTCGTGCGGATCGAGGACACCGGGCCCGGCATCCCGCCCGGCGAACGCGACGCGGTGCTCGAGCGTTTCTATCGCGGCGAGCGCACGCGCCATGTGAGCGGCTCGGGGCTTGGGCTGAGCATCGTCTCGGCGGTGATGCGCGTGCACGGCTTTGCGCTGCGGATCGGCGATGCACCGCTGGCCGGTGCGGCGATCACGGTCGAATGCTGGCCGCGCTCGCTCGCGTGACGGCGTCGGGGAACGAGCGATGCGCATCCTGCTGATTTCTTCGCCGAACCCGGAGGCGGCGCGGCTCGACAAGGCCTTTCGCGAGAGCACGCACGGCGTCGAGCGCGTCGACGGATGGCGCGACGGCTGCTTCGTGGCGACCCAGGACCGGTTCGATGCCATCGTGATCATTGCGCCCGATACCGCTGCCGACCCCGCGATGCTCGAGGCATTGCCGCGACTCGCCGTATCGGCGGGCGGCGCGACGATTGCCGCGATCGTGGCCGGGACGACACCTGCGCAGCGCGCGCGGATGTTGCTGGCCGGCTGCGATGTGTGTCTTGCCCATCCCTGTTCGTTCGTGGAGCTGCACGAGCGGTTGCGTGCGCTGTGGCGCCGCAACGGTGTCATCGCAATGCGCGAGTCGGTCCGGCTCGACGTGGCCGCGCGTGCACTCGAGGAGCGGGGCCGGAGGCTGGCGCTCAGCATGCGGGAATTTCGTCTCGTCGAATGCCTGCTGCGCGAAGCGGGGCGACCGGTCGGACGCGACGCCGTGCTGCGTTATGCCTGGGGTGATGCCGACGTCGAACCCGAGACGGTCAATGCGCTGGTCGTGCGGTTGCGGCGCAAGCTGGCCGCACACGCGTTTTCCGCGCGCATCGAAACGGTCGCGCGATTCGGCTTCAGGTTCGACGCGGGCGGGTGACGGAGCGGCATCACGCTGTGCCTGGCAGATGGTACAGCGCGATGCCGCGCGTCGCGCGGCAGGTTCAGTTGCGTGCGCTCAGTGCGAATAGAGTTCACGGTTGAGCTGCGCGAGCTGGCCGTCGCGTTCGGCGTGGACGAGTTCACGATAAACCTGTGCACGTGTCAGCGGCGTGGCCGGTCGCGCGTTCCATGCCGGTTGCGACGACAACGATGCGGAAGCGGTCGCGGCGTACGACTGCGGCGCGGTCGCGGTGTCGGTCTGCGTTGCGCTGGCCCGGCCGGGCAGCGCGACGCACAGGGCTGAGAGCAGGGTGGCGAACATCAATGTCTTCATGGCGTGATCCTTTTCAAGTGACAGTGGCCGGTGCTGCGATGGCGATGCCGGCAGGATCGACGTTATCGGATGCGCCCGTGCGGGCACCGGGCGCGCCGATGAAGAAACGTTCATGAACGTGCGGCGTGCCAGCCGCCGCCGAGCGCGCGCACGAGCCCGACGGATGCCTGCAGGCGTCGGGCGTCGACGTCGAGCGCCGCGATCTGCGTATCGAGTTCGGTCGTCTGCGCGGTGACCACGTCGAGATAGCTGACCGCGCCGTCGCGATAGCGCGACATCGCCAGCGCAAGCGAGTGCCGCGCCGCGACGAGCGCCGCGTCGTCCTGGTCCGATTCGTCGCCGAGGCGATGCAACTGCGCGAGATCGTCCTCGACGTCGCGGAATGCCTGCAGCACGACCGCGCGGTAGCGCGCGCCCTGTTCGGCGAGCTGCGCGCGCGCATGGCGTACGCCGGCGGCACGCCGGCCCCCGTCGAACAGCGTCATCGCGAGACGCGGCCCGATCGACCAGATCTCGTTGGGCGCGGCGAGCCACGGCGAAAACGTATCGCTCTGGAACCCGGCGTCGAGGCCGAGCGACAGGTCGGGAAAGTACGCGGCGCGTGCGACGCCGATTCGCGCGTTCGCGGCCGCGACGCGGCGTTCGGCGGCGGCGACGTCGGGCCTGCGTTCGAGCAGCGTCGACGCGAGTCCGGTCGGAATCGACGGCACGCCCGGCAGTGCCGCAACGGGCGGCAGCGAGAACGTCGACGCGGATTCCCCGACGAGTGCCGCGATCGCATGCTCGTCGAGCGCGCGACGCGCGGCGATGTCGGAAGCACGCGCCTGGGCGAGCGCGAGTTGCGTTTGCGCACGCGAAACGTCGAGCCCCGATGCGAGGCCGCCGCGACGGCGACTGACCGTCAGTTGCCACGCACGGCGGTACGTGTCGATCGTTTGCGCGAGCGTGTCCGCTTCCCGGTCGAGCCCCGCGAGGTCGAAGTAGGTGCTGGCGACGGCGGCCTGCAGGCTGAGCCGGACCGACGCGAGGTCGTCGTCGGCCGCCTGCGCGTCGTCGCGGCCGGCCGCGACCGCGTTGCGGACCTTGCCCCACAGGTCGACGTCGTAGCCGAATCCCGCTTCCAGCGTGTTCGACTCATAGGTGTCCGGCTGACCGCTGCCGCGCAGCGGCCGCCGCGCGGACTGACGGTCGCGGTCGGTCTCGGCATCGAGCCCCACGGTCGGCAGCAATGCCGCATGCGCCTCGTCGAACAGCGCGGCGGCTTCGTCGTGCCTTGCGACGGCAGCGGCGAGGTCGGGGTTCGCGCGTGCGACGAGCGGTTCGAGCCGGTCGAGTGTCGCGTCGCCGTACACGCGCCACCAGCCGTCACGCGGCAGACGATCGGCTGGTACGGCATCGACCCACGCGCCCGTTTCGCGAAACGCAGCCGGCATCGGAACGGCCGGCACGCGATAGGCCGGCGCCAACGAGCAGCCGGCGAGCAGCGCGACGCTGCCCAGCCACACAGCGAGCAGACGGTCAGCCATGCGCATGCTCCGTCGCCGTGGTGCCGGCGATACGCACGGGGTCGCCGTCGGCGAGCGAATCGGGTGGATTGTCGATCACGCGGTCGGCGGCCGCGAGCCCCGATGCGATCTCGACACGCGTGCCGAGATCGGTCGAGATCGATACGTTGCGCAGCCGCGCATGCCCGGTTGCATCGAGTACGGCGACTTGCAACCCGTCGTGGCGGAAGATCAGCGTGCTTGCCGGAATCGACAGCGCATGCGCGGCGCCGGGCATCGCGATCCGCACCTGCGCGTACTCGCCCGGAAACAGCGTGCCTGCCGGGTTGGCGATCGCGAACTGCGCGAGCAGCGTGCCGGAAGCCGGGTCGATCGATTGGGCGGAATCCGCGAGCGTGGCGTCGAACGTCATGCCGGGCCGCTCGGGCACGGTCAGCGCGACATGCATGCCTGCGCGGATCGCGGCCGCGTCGTCTTGCGGAACGTGGACGTACAGTCGCAGCCGCCGCGCGTCCGAGACGGTGAAGAGCTCGGCGCCGTTGCCGCTGCCCGCGTCGATGAGCGCGCCGACATCGGTCTTGCGGGCCGTCACGATGCCGTCGAACGGCGCGGTGAGCCGCTTGAACGATTCGAGCGCTTCGAGCCGTCGCACGTTGGCGGTGCTCGCCGCGACGGCCGCGCGTTTGGCGTCGAGGTCGCTGCGTTTCTCGTCGGCCTCCTGCTGCGAGACGGAATCCTGCGCGAGCATCTCGGCCCAGCGGGTTGCCGTGACGGCCGCAAGCCGTTCGTTCGCGCTCGCGCTCTGCAGGTCCGCGCGTGCCTGCTGCAATTGCTGGTCGAGATCGGGCGTGTCGATCGACGCGAGCAACTGGCCGGCTTTCACATGCGCGCCGATGTCGGCGTACCACGCATGCAGGTAGCCGGGCACGCGCGCGTAGATAGGTGCGTCGACGTACGCGTCGAGCCGGCCGGGCAGCACCAGCGCATCGGCCGCGGCCGGCTGGGGCGCAACCGTCGCGACGGTCGGGATCGCCTGTTGCACGGTCCAGGCGGCGACCGCGTGCGCATCGTGCAGGCGGGCGACGACGCCGGCCGCCGCGACGGCGAGCGCGGCGATGGCGCCCGCGATCGCGAGCGGCTTCAGGTAGCGCGGTGTGCCCGGGGGGCGGACGTCGAATTCAGTGGACATGCTGTTCTCCCGGAGTGAGGGGCAGGGATTCGGAACGAGGCGCGCGATCGAGCCGGTGGACGAGGCTGAACACGACGGGCACGAACACGAGCGTCGCGACGGTCGCGCACAGCAGGCCGCCGATGACCGCGCGGCCGAGCGGCGCGTTCTGCTCGCCGCCGTCGCCGAGACCGAGGGCCATCGGCGCCATGCCGATGATCATCGCGAGCGCGGTCATCATCACGGGCCGAAAGCGCGTGAAGCCGGCTTCGAGCGCGGCGACGGCCGCATCGGCGGTGTGCGCGAGCCGTTCGCGCGCGAAAGTCACGACGAGGATGCTGTTCGCGGTCGCGACCCCCATGCACAGGATCGCGCCCGTCAGGGCCGGCACCGACAGCGGCGTGCGCGTGACGAACAGCATCCAGACGATGCCGGCGAGCGCCGCGGGCAGGCCGCTCACGATCACGAACGCGTCGCGCCACGAATGGAAGTTGACGACGATCAGCAGGTAGATCAGCAGGATCGCGCCGGCGAGGCCCGCGAGCAGCCCGCCGAATGCGCCGTTCATCGTCTGCACCTGGCCGCGCAGGGTCACGCGCGACCCCTTGGGTAACCGAGCCGCGCTCGCGTGCAGCACGCGATCGATGTCGGCGCTGACCGCGCCGAGATCGCGATCCTGCGTCGTCGCGAAGATGTCGTACAGCGGGGCGATGTCGTAGTGCGACACGACCGCGTCGGTCTGTCCGCGCACGATCGTCGCGAGCCCGCCGAGCAGTTGCGGCGCACCCGAGCGGCCCGTGACGGGCAGCGCGCGCAGGTCCGCCAGCGACGTCATCCGGTACTGGGGCGTCTGCGCGACGATCGGATACGACACGCCGTTGTGCGGATCGAGCCAGTAGGTCGGCGACACCTGGCTCGTGCCGGACAGGCTCGCGACCACGGCATTGGTGACGTCCTGCTCGGTGATGCCGAGTTGCGCGGCGCGCGTGCGGTCGACCGATACCGTGAACTGTGGATAGGTCGACGCCTGCTGCACGCGCGTGTCGGCCACTCCCGGCACGCTGCGGATGCGCCGCAACAGCTCGGTTGCGTAGGCGCGATTGGCGGCGCGATCGGGGCCCGTCACCTGCACGTCGATCGGCGCGGGCGCGCCGAAGTTGAGGATCTGGCTCACGATGTCGGCGGGCAGGAACGAGAACGTCACGCCGGGAAACGCGCGCGGCAGCCGCGTACGCAACTGCTTGACGTAGTCGGCGGTCGGCGCGTGGTCGCCCGTGAGCGACACGAGGATGTCGCCGTCCTGCGGGCCGATCGTGCCGCTGTTGCTGTACGTGAGGTTGATCCCGCTGTTCGGCAGCCCCATGTTGTCGACGATGCTCGCGATCGCGTGCGGCGGCACGACGCCGCGCACCGTCTGCTCGACGTGGTCGAACAGCGCGGCCGTTTCCTCGATGCGCGTGCCGATCGGTGCGCGCACGTGAATCGCGATTTCGCCCGCGTCGACCGACGGGAAGAAATTGCGGCCGAGCCACGGCACCAGCACGAACGACACGGCCACCACCGCGAGGAACAGCGCGACGAAGCGCGCGCGGTGGACGAGTGCGAGGCCGAGCACGACGCGGTAGCCGGCGCGCAGCGCGGCGAAGCGACGCTCGAACCCCTGCTGGAACGCGACGAGCGAATTGCGCGCACGTGGCGGCGGGAACGGCGCGCCGTGCGGCGCGAGCGCGGCCACCGGATGCGCGGCATGCGGTTTCAACAGGTAGCGGGCCATCATCGGCACGAACGTGCGCGACAGCACGAACGACGCGATCATCGCGAAGATCACGGCTTCGGCCATCGGCACGAACAGGAAGCGGGCCACGCCGTCGAGCAGCAGCATCGGCACGAACACGATGCAGATGCACAGCAGCGACACGAAGGCCGGCGCGACGATCTGCGACGCGCCGTCGAGGATCGCATCGCGCACCGCCTTGCCCTGTTCGAGGTGCCAGTTCACGTTCTCGATCGTGACGGTGGCATCGTCGACGAGAATGCCGACTGCGAGCGCGAGCCCGCCGAGCGTCATCACGTTGAGCGTCTCGCCCGCGGCCGCGAGCGCCGCGATCGCGGCCAGCACGGCGAGCGGAATGGACGCGGCGATGATCAGCGTCGAGCGCCAGCTGCCGAGGAACAGCAGGATCATCGCGGACGTGAGCGCGGCGGCGATCAGGCCTTCGCGCGCCACGCCGCTGACGGCGCCCTTGACGAACACGGACTGGTCGCCCATCACGACGAGCCTGAGCGAAGGCGGCAGGGTCGCCTCGATGCGCGGCAACTGCGCCTTGACGCCCGAGATGATGTCGAGCGTCGACGCCGAACCGCTTTTCAGCACGCTCATCAGCACCGCGCGCCGGCCGTCGACGCGCACGATGTTGCCCTGCGGAGGATAACCGTCGCGCACGTGCGCGACGTCGCGCATGAAGATCACCGCGCCGTTCACGCTCCGGATCGGCAGCGCATTGAGCTGGTCGATGGTCAGCGGGCTGTCGTTGAGCCGGATGTTGTACTCGAAGCCGCCGATCTTTTGCGTGCCGGCCGGGATGATCTGGTTCTGCTGCGCCAGCGCGGTCGCGACATCCTGCGCGGACAGCCCCTTGGCCTGCAGCGCCTGCGGATCGAGATCGATCTGCACCTGGCGCACCTTGCCGCCGTACGGCGACGGAATCGCGACTCCCGCGACGGACAGCAGCTGCGGCCGGATCACGTTGGTCGCGTAGTCGCCGAGCTGCTGTTCGTTCAGCGTGTCGCTCGTCAGCGCCAGCTGCAGCACGGGTACGGTCGACGCGTTGTAGTTGAGGATCTGCGGCGGCGTGGTGCCCGGCGGCATCTGCTTGAGCACGGTCTGCGAAATCGACGTGACCTGTGCGGTCGCGGTGCGGATGTCGACGCTCGGCTGGAAGAAGATCTTGACGATCCCGAAGCTGCGGAACGATTGCGACTCGATGTGCGCAACGTCGTTGACCGTCGTGCCGAGCGTACGCTCGTAGTAGGTGACGATGCGCCCGGCCATGTCGGCCGGCTGCAGGCCCGCGTAGTTCCACACCACGCTGATGACCGGAATCCGGATGTCGGGGAAGATGTCGGTCGGCGTGCGCAGCGCCGCGAGTGGCCCCGCGATCAGGATCAGCAGCGCGAGGACGATGAATGTATAGGGGCGCGCAAGCGCGAGTCGGACGAGTTTCAGCATCGGCGAGGTCTCCGCCGGCGCGGGGCGCCGGCCTGTCAGCGAAGTGCCGAAGCGCGGCGGGGCGCCCGGTTCGGCTCGCGCAGTGTGCGTGGCGCCGCTTAACGCGGGGCGCGGCGCAGGATGAAAGATGTTTTAGGAATGGGGCGTGAGGGGGCGGGGCGGGCGTCGATTGTTACAAGACGTTAGCGCGGGCTTACCGTTGCGACGCGGCGCATCAGTTCTTACAAAGTGGAAATATGCGGAGACGGCGCTTGCCGTTATAGTCGAATCACACATGAAACAACCAGAAGAGGAATCCATGAAGACCTTGCGTGTTGCCTCGCTCTTGACCGGTATGACGGCCTTGCTCGTGTCGGGCGCAGCAATGGCGGGAGTCAATGTCGGGATCAATCTCGGCGTTCCGGCGCCGGTCTACGTCGCGCCCGCACCC
Source organism: Burkholderia sp. AU33803 (assembly GCF_002223095.1). Taxonomy (NCBI): domain Bacteria; kingdom Pseudomonadati; phylum Pseudomonadota; class Betaproteobacteria; order Burkholderiales; family Burkholderiaceae; genus Burkholderia; species Burkholderia sp. AU33803. The sequence continues at coordinate 1,802,418 of NZ_NKFJ01000004.1, read as the reverse complement.
GTGTATGCGCCGCCGCCTCCGCCGCCGGTCGTCTATCAGCCTGCGCCGGTCTACGCGCCCGCCCCGGTGTACGCACCGGGACCGGCCATCGTGATCGGCTGGCACGGTGACCGCTACTGGGACGGCCGCCGCTACTGGGGCCGTGACGAGTGGTACCGCCATCACGGCCGCGGCTGGGGCGATCGTGGCGATCGCGGCCACTGGGACAACGGCCGCCACAACGGCTGGCACTGATCGGCAGGGCGCGCCCGCCTGATGCGCGCCCCCGATCCCGCTCGTGAAGAAACCGCCCGCGTGGCGGTTTTCTTTTGGCTCGCCGGCTTGAATGGGTAGAATCGTCCCTCGTTACTCCCCTCATTCGACCGACAGGGCCTCTATGACGAAGGGTTCGCCCCGGGCCGCCGCCGCGCGCGTCCGCCGTGCGGTACGAACTGCCGGCCGCACGGCCGCGGTGTTCGTGCTGCAAGCGGTGCTGGCCGCGACTGCTGCGCACGCGGCCTACGCCATTGCGCAGTACGGCGAGCCGAAGTATCCGCCGGGCTTCAAGCATTTCGACTACGTCAACCCCGATGCGCCGAAGGGCGGCACGCTCGTGCTGGCGAACCCGAACCGGCTGACCTCGTTCGACAAGTTCAACCCGTTCACGATGCGCGGCAACCCGGCGCCGGGCATCGACATGCTGTTCGAGAGCCTCGCGACCGGCAGCTCGGACGAGCCGGCCTCGGCGTACGGGCTGCTCGCCGACGACATCGACATCGCGCCGGATCGCCGGTCGGTCACGTTCCACCTGAATCCGCGCGCGCGCTTCTCGAACGGCGAGCGCGTCACCGCCGACGACGTCAAGTTCTCGTTCGACACGCTGAAGAGCAAGCAGGCCGCGCCGCAGTTCGGCGCGTATTTCGCGGAGATCGCGAAGGCCGTGGTCGTCGATCCCGCTACCGTGCGCTTCGAGTTCCGCAGCGCGAACCGCGAACTGCCGCTGATCGCCGGCGGCGTGCCGGTGTTTTCCCGCAAGTGGGGATTGCGCGCGGACGGCTCGCGCATCCCGTTCGACCAGCTCGCGTTCGAGCAGCCGATCGGCAGCGGCCCGTACCTGATCGACCATTACGACAACGGCCGGACGATCACTTACCGACGCAACCCGACGTACTGGGGCGCCGACCTGCCGGTGCGGGTGGGCACCAACAACTTCGAGCGGATCGTCTACAAGCTGTACGGCGACGGCGTCGCGCGGCTCGAGGCGTTCAAGGCCGGCGAATACGACGTGCTCGTCGAGTACATCGCGCGCAACTGGACGCGCCGCGACGTCGGCAAGCGCTTCGACAACGGCGAGCTCGTCAAGCGTGAATTCCGCCAGCATAACGGCGCCGGCATGCAGGGCTTCTTCATGAACCTGCGCCGGCCGCTGTTTCGCGACGTGCGCGTGCGCCAGGCGCTCGACCTCGCGTTCGACTTCGAATGGCTGAACCGCCAGCTGTTCTACAGCGCCTACACGCGGATGAACAGCTACTTCGCCGACACCGACCTGCAGGCGACCGGCACGCCGGGCCCCGGCGAGCTGAAGCTGCTGGAGCCGCTGCGCGCGCAGCTCGACCCGGCCGTGTTCGGTCCGGTGGTCACGCAGCCGAACACGAATCCGCCGGGCTCGCTGCGCGCGAACCTGTTGAAGGCGCGCGCACTGCTCGCGCAGGCCGGCTGGACCTATCGGGACGGCGCGTTGCGCAACGCGAAGGGCGAGCCGTTCACGTTCGAGATACTCGACGATTCCGGCGCGGCAATGGAAGGGATCGTGGCGGCGTACCAGCGCAATCTGGCGAAGCTCGGCATCGACGCACGTTTTCGCACGGCCGATTTCGCGCTGCTGCAAAAGCGTCTCGACGCGTTCGACTACGACATGACGACGATCCGCCTGCCGGGCGTGCAGGTGCCGGGCGCCGAGCAATACTCGCGTTACGCGAGCAAGTTCGCCGACGAGCCGGGCTCCGACAACTTCATCGGGTTGAAGTCGCCGGCCGTCGACGCGCTGCTGCACGCGCTCGGTACCGCGCAGACGCGCGAAGACCTGCTCGACGCGACGCACGCGCTCGACCGCGTGCTGATGCACGGCTACTACGCGGTCCCGCAGTGGTACAGCACGACGCACCGGGTCGCGTACAAGCGCACGCTTGCCTATCCGCAGACGCTGCCGCTGTACTATTCGGCCGAGGGCTGGGTCGTGTCGACGTGGTGGGCGAAGCCCGATCACTGAACCACGCCGCCCTGACGTCCCATCCCGCCTACCGATCGCGAGTCGACGCCCTATGTGGAGCTACATCCTCAAACGCCTGCTGCTGATGATTCCGACGCTCATCGGCGTGCTGACCCTCACGTTCGCGGTGATCCAGTTCGTGCCGGGCGGCCCCGTCGAACAGGCCGTGCAGGAATTGCGCAAGGGCGCGACGGAGCAGGGCGCGGTGCCGTTCGGGATGCGTGCGCACACCGGCGTCGACGCGCAGCAGCTCGCGCAGCTCAAGGCGCTGTACGGCTTCGACAAACCGCCGCTCGAGCGCTACTGGCTGATGCTCAAGCGCTTCGCGCGCTTCGATCTCGGCGACAGCTACTTTCGCCACCAGAGCGTGTGGTCGCTGGTGGTGCAGAAGCTGCCCGTGTCGATCAGCATCGGGCTGTGGACGTTCTTCCTCACGTACCTGATATCGGTGCCGCTCGGCATCGCAAAGGCCGTGCGCAACGGTTCGCCGTTCGACGTCGCGACGAGCCTCGTCGTGCTCGTCGGCTATGCGATTCCGGGCTTCGTACTCGGCGTGCTGCTGCTCGTGCTGTTCGGCGGCGGCTCGTTCTGGCAGCTGTTCCCGCTGCGCGGGCTCACGTCGGACAACTTCGCGCAGCTGTCGCTCGTCGGCAAGGTGCTCGACTATCTGTGGCACATCGCGCTGCCGATCACGGCGTCGGTCGTCGGCAGCTTCGCGGTCGTCACGATGCTGACGAAGAACGCGTTCCTCGACCAGATCCGCCGGCAATACGTGCTGACCGCGCGTGCGAAGGGGCTTTCCGAGCGCAACGTGCTGTGGAAGCACGTGTTCCGCAATGCGATGCTGCCGCTGATCGTCGGCTTTCCGGCCGCGTTCATCGGCGCGTTCTTCACCGGCAGCCTGCTGATCGAGACGCTGTTCTCGCTCGACGGCCTGGGGCTGCTGTCGTACGAGTCCGTCGTGCGGCGCGACTATCCGGTCGTGCTCGGCACGCTTTATCTGTTCACGCTGATCGGGCTCGCGACCAAGCTGATCTCCGATCTCTGCTATGTGTGGGTCGATCCGCGCATTCAATTCGACACCCTGGAGCGCTGACATGAAACCGTCCGTCTGCATGCCCGGCGTCACCGGGCGAGGTGCGCGATGAACCGGGCCGTCGTGTCCTCCCGCATCGACGCGGCGCGCGCCCGCGTGTCGCCGTCGCCCGCACGCCGCGTATGGCAGCGCTTCAGGCAGCAACGCCTCGGCTACTGGAGCTTCGTGATCTTTTTCATGGCCTTCGCCGTGAGCGTGGCGGCGCCGCTGTGGTCGAACGACAAGCCGCTCGTCGTGCGTTACGACGGCCAGACCTATTTCCCGCTGTTCCACGCGTATCCGGAGACGACCTTCGGCGGCGACTTCCCGACGCCGGCCGACTATCTCGACCCATACGTGCGCAAGCGGGTCGAGGCGCCCGGCAACTTCGTCGTCTACCCGCCGAACCGCTACTACTACGACACGCTGAACTACTTCTCGAACGTGCCGAACCCCGCGCCGCCGTCCCGCGCGAACTGGCTCGGCACCGACGCGCAGGGGCGTGACCTGCTCGCGCGGCTCGTGTACGGGTTCCGCGTGTCGGTCGAGTTCGGGCTGATCCTGACCGTGATCGGCACGCTGCTCGGGATCGCCGCGGGCGCCGTGCAGGGCTTCTTCGGCGGGCGCATCGACATCGTCGGGCAGCGGCTGATCGAGATCTGGAGTTCGTTGCCGGAGCTGTACCTGCTGATCATCTTCGCGTCGATCTTCGAGCCGAGCTTCCTGCTGCTGATCGTGCTGCTGTCGCTGTTCGGCTGGATCGGACTCGCCGACTACGTGCGCGCGGAATTCCTGCGCAACCGCACGCAGGACTACGTGCGCGCGGCGCGCGCGATGGGCCTCACGAACTGGCAGATCATCTGGCGCCACGTGTTGCCGAACAGTCTCACGCCGGTGATCACGTTCCTGCCGTTCCGGATGAGCGGCTCGATCCTCGCGCTCACGAGCCTCGATTTCCTCGGGCTCGGCGTGCCGCCGCCGACCCCGAGCCTGGGCGAACTGCTCGCGCAGGGCAAGGGCAACCTCGACGCGTGGTGGATCTCGCTGTCGACCTTCGGCGTGCTGGTCGCGACGCTGCTGCTGCTGACCTTCATGGGCGATGCGCTGCGCAACGCACTCGACACGCGGATCGCCGATTCGGTGCGCGCGGCGGGAGGCCAGCGATGAGCGAACCGGTCGTATCGACGCAGCGCGAGCCGCTGCTGGCGCTCGAGCATCTGCATGTGCGCTTCGGCGACACGGTCGCGGTGGACGACGTGACGCTCGCGATCGGCCGCGGCGAGCGCGTCGCGCTGGTCGGCGAGTCGGGGTCGGGCAAGAGCGTGACCGCGCTGTCGATCCTGCGGCTGCTGCGCGACGCCGACGTGAGCGGCGCGATCCGCTTCGCGGGGCAGGACCTGATGGCCAAGAGCGAGCGCGAGATGCGCGGGTTGCGCGGCTCGGACATCGCGATGATCTTCCAGGAGCCGATGACCGCGCTCAACCCGCTGTATACGATCGGCGTGCAGATCGGCGAGACGATCGTGCTGCACGACGGCGTCTCGGCGGTCGAGGCGCGCAAGCGCGCGATCGCGTTGCTCGCGCGCACGGGCATCGCGGAGCCGGAGAAGCGCGTCGACAGCTATCCGCACCAGTTGTCGGGCGGCCAGCGCCAGCGCGCGATGATCGCGATGGCGCTCGCCTGCCGGCCGCGCCTGCTGCTGGCCGACGAGCCGACCACCGCGCTCGACGTGACGATCCGCGCGCAGATCGTCGACCTGCTGCTGGAACTGCAGCGCGAGGAGGCGGAAAAGCGCGGGATGGCGATCCTGCTGATCACGCATGACCTGAATCTTGTGCGGCACTTCGCGGATCGCGTCGCGGTGATGGAGCACGGCCGGCTCGTCGAGAGCGGGCCCGTCGAACGGATCTTCGCGGAGCCCGAGCATCCGTACACGCAGCGGCTCTTGAACAGCCGGCCGCAACGCGCGGTCACGCCGGTGATGCCGATCGCGCCCGTCGTGCTCGACGCGCAGCACGTGAGCGTGCAGTTCGCACGCAAGCGGCCGGGCGTCGCGGGATGGTTCGGCTCGGTGCCGGTGACGGCCGTCGCGGACGTGTCGGTATCGGTGCGGCAGGGCGAGACGCTCGGCATCGTCGGCGAATCGGGATCGGGGAAGTCGACGCTCGCGATGGCGCTGCTCGGCCTGCAGAAGACGGCCGGCGGCACGATCGAATTCCAGGGGCGCGCGCTGCCGACCTATCGCGGCCGCGAACAGACCGCGCTGCGCTCGAACATGCAGGTCGTCTTTCAGGACCCGTTCAGTTCGCTTTCGCCGCGTCACACGATCGAGCGGATCGTCGGCGAGGGGCTCGAGCTGCATCGCCCGGACATGACACCCGACGCGCGGCGTGAGAAGTCGCTCGCGGTGCTGCGCGAAGTCGGCCTCGACCGCACGGTGCTGCACCGTTATCCGCACGAATTCTCGGGCGGGCAGCGCCAGCGGATCGCGATCGCGCGGGCGCTGGTGCTGGAGCCGCGCATCCTGATCCTCGACGAGCCGACGTCCGCGCTCGACGTGTCGATCCAGCAGCAGGTGCTGAAACTGCTCGCGAATTTGCAACAGAAATACAACCTCGGCTATGTCTTCATCAGCCATGACCTGGAGGTGATCGGGGCGATGGCGCACCGCGTCGCGGTGATGCAGGACGGGGCCGTCGTCGAGTCGGGGGAGGTGGCCGACATCTTCGCCAGACCGTCACATCCTTACACACAAAAGCTGTTGAAAGCGGTCTGGAAAGCGTGATAGGCGGCCAATGGTCTGACTATCTCGATTGTATTTATTAATTTGTTTTGACAAACGATTACGCGCTGGCTAGTATCGACCGAAATTTTCCGCCAATCAGCTGATTTTTAAGCACATTCCATCGACCAATGCAGCATCGATCCCTGACCCAGGCATGCGCGCGCACCATCGCCGGGCTGTTCATCGGCGCCCTGTTCGCAGCAGCACCCGGCGCTTTCGCCGACGAAGTCAGCAGTTTTAACCAGAATGTCACGAATTCGACGCAGAACGCGTCGAGTGCCTCCCTCCAGCAGACCAGCGCACAGCCGTCGTCGAGCGGCGGCGCGAAGTCGTTCCTCGCGGGCATGGCCGGCAAGGCGGGCGACGTGGTCGTCGGCGCGCTGAACATGATCGGCGTGCGTTATCGCTGGGGCGGCAACTCGCCGGATTCGGGCCTCGACTGCAGCGGCTTCGTGCGCTACGTGTTCCAGGACACCCTCGGCATGTCGCTGCCGCGTCGTGCGGAAGAGATGAGCCGCGTCGGCGAGAAGGTGAGCATGAGCAACCTCAAGCCGGGCGACCTCGTGTTCTTCAACACGATGCGCCGTACGTTCTCGCACGTCGGCATCTACATCGGCGACAACAAGTTCGTGCACTCGCCGTCGACGGGCAGCACGATCCGCGTCGACGATCTCGATAGCGGCTACTGGGAAAAGCGTTTCACCGGCGCGCGCCGGCTCGAATCGGAGTTCCCGATGAAGCCGGAAGACCTGCGTCAGCGCGTGCGCGCGACGATCGGCGACGATTCGGCGAACGGCAACAACTGACGTTCGACGGCCGGTCCGGCCGGATCGAAAAAAACCCTGTCACCGAAAGGCGGCAGGGTTTTTTGTTTTGGGGCGGCGCGAACGGCCGGCTGAAAACCGTTGCGCCGTTGGCGGGCCGGCGACGCGCGCCGGCCTGCGCGTCGCGTGCGTTACGCGGCCGCCACGCCGCGTGCAGCCGCGAGCTTGCGCTGCAGTTCCGGCATGATCCGCGCGACGGCTTCCTCGCCCGCGAGAATCGCCGCGTTGCGCTGGTTGAAGTCGCTGCCGCCCATCGCGTTGAGGTTCGGGCGAATCACGACGTCCGCGTACTTGTCGAGCTCGTAGGTCTTGATCGTCTGGCCCATGATCGTGAAGGTCTGCAGCAGCATCTCGATCGGGTTGTTGGTTGCCGCGCCGTCCGGCCGGGACGAGATGTCGACCGCGATCACGAAGCTCGCGCCCATCTTGCGCGCATACGACGCCGGCACCGGGCTCACGAGGCCGCCATCCACATACTCGCGGTTGCCGATCTTCACCGGCTCGAACACCGACGGCACGCTGCACGATGCGCGCACCGCGAGCCCCGTATTGCCTTGCTGGAACAGGATCGGCTGGCCGTTTTGCAGATCGGTCGCGACGATGCCGAGCGGCTTCGCCATCTTCTCGATCGGCCGGTTGTTGAGTGTCTTGTTCAGGAAGTTCTGCAGCGCCACGCCTTGCAGCAGCCCGCGCGAGCGGAACGGCAGCGCCCAGTCGCTGATCGCCGCCTGGTCCATGTCGAGCGCGATCTTGTTGATCTGAAGGGCGCTCATGCCCGATGCATAGAGTGCGCCGACCACCGAGCCCGCGCTCGTGCCCGCGACGATCTCGATCGGGATGCCGCGCGCCTCGAGCGCCTTCAGCACGCCGATGTGCGAGAAGCCGCGCGCGGCGCCGCCGCCGAGGGCGATGCCGATCTTCACCGGCTTTTCCTGTGGCAGTGCGGCGCCGGGGCGGGATTTGTCGCCGAACGACGTACAGGCGGCGAGGCTGGCGGACGCGGCGGCGATCGTGAAGTGGCGGCGCGACAGGCGAGGGGACGACATCGAATGGTTCTCCGGCGGCTTGGCGGCGGGTGTCACGGCCCGCGGCGGCGATAGGTTCCGAGCGGCCGCGCAGCGGTTCCGTGCGGCCGGCGCCGCGCCGGCTGGCGGCCGCGGCGCGCACATCATAAAGCAAGCGGCGCGCTTGGCGCGATGTCCGGCGCGAGTATAATTCCGGCTTCTTTCCCGTTCCGGGCGTCGCCGGCCCCGTTGCTGTCCGGGCTGCCGCCGTCGATCCCGCGTCGAATCATTCATGCGCCCCAGGCGTTCGAGTTACCGTTTATGACCCGTCCTGTCCGTACCCGCTTCGCGCCGAGCCCCACCGGCTTCATCCACCTCGGCAACATCCGCTCCGCACTCTATCCGTGGGCGTTCGCCCGCAAGATGAAGGGCACGTTCGTGCTGCGCATCGAGGATACCGACGTCGAGCGCTCGTCGCAGGAAGCGGTCGATGCAATTCTCGAAGGGATGCAATGGCTCGGCCTGGATTTCGACGAAGGCCCGATCTACCAGATGCAGCGGATGGACCGCTATCGCGAGGTGCTCGCGCAGATGCTCGAGAAGGGTCTCGCGTACCCGTGCTACATGTCGGCCGAGGAGCTCGACGCGCTGCGCGAACGCCAGCGCGAGGCCGGCCTGAAGCCGCGCTACGACGGCACGTGGCGTCCGGAACCCGGCAAGGTGCTGCCGGAGCCGCCGGCGGGCGTGAAGCCGGTGCTGCGTTTCCGCAATCCGTTGACCGGAACGGTCGTGTGGGACGACGCGGTGAAGGGGCGTGTCGAGATCTCGAACGAAGAGCTCGACGACCTCGTGATCGCGCGCCCGGACGGCACGCCGATCTACAACTTCTGCGTGGTGGTGGACGACATGGACATGGGCATCACGCACGTGATCCGTGGCGACGACCACGTGAACAACACGCCGCGCCAGATCAACATCCTGAATGCGCTCGGCGGCGAGCCGCCCGTCTATGCGCACCTGCCGACCGTGCTGAACGAGCAGGGCGAGAAGATGAGCAAGCGGCATGGCGCGATGAGCGTGATGGCGTATCGCGACGCGGGCTTCCTGCCTGAAGCCGTCGTCAACTATCTCGCGCGCCTCGGCTGGTCGCACGGCGACGCGGAGATCTTCTCGCGCGAGCAGTTCGTCGAATGGTTCGATCTCGAGCATCTCGGCAAATCGCCCGCGCAGTACGACCACAGCAAGCTGAGCTGGCTGAACGCGCATTACATCAAGGAAGCCGACAACGCACGCCTCGCCGAACTGGCGAAGCCGTTCCTCTCCGCCCTCGGCATCGACGATGCGGCGATCGCGACGGGCCCTGCGCTCGAAGCGGTGGTCGGGCTGATGAAGGATCGTGCGACGACGGTCAAGGAGATCGCGGAAGGCGCCGCGATGTTCTATCGTGTGCCGGCACCGGAAGCCGATGCGCTCGCGCAGCACGTGACCGATGCGGTGCGTCCGGCGCTGGCCGATCTCGTCGCCGCGCTGAAGGCGGCCGACTGGACGAAGGAGGCCGTGTCCGCCGCGCTGAAGTCGACGCTCGGCACGCACAAGCTGAAGATGCCGCAACTGGCGATGCCGGTGCGTCTGCTGGTGGCGGGTACGACGCATACGCCGTCGATCGATGCGGTGCTCGTGCTGTTCGGCCGCGATGTCGTGGTGTCGCGCATCGAGGCGGCGCTGGCCTGAGGTTCTAGGGCGAGCGAAGCTGCCCGTGCGTGACATCGCGGCAGCTTCGCAAAAAATTTCGCTCGAATCGCAAAAAGGGTATTTACAAGTTCAAAGTAGCTCCATATAATCTCATTTCTGTTCTGCAAGGGGGTATAGCTCAGCTGGGAGAGCGCTTGCATGGCATGCAAGAGGTCAGCGGTTCGATCCCGCTTACCTCCACCATCAGAACAAGCTGAGTTGATTTGCGAAGCACGGGTAGTAATAAATGCTTCACAAAATGATTTAAAGCAGTTAGAATTTCGGCCTTCGCTGTTGATTGAAAAGTGAATAGCGAAAGTCAGACAAATCTGAAAAGATTTTGTCCCCTTCGTCTAGAGGCCTAGGACATCACCCTTTCACGGTGAGTACAGGGGTTCGAATCCCCTAGGGGACGCCAGATTCAGCGGCGTTTCGTAGAAATGTCGCAACGCTTGCAGGAACGTAACCGACGTCCTGCGGGTGAGGGTAAGAAAGCTGGAGCGGTAGTTCAGTCGGTTAGAATACCGGCCTGTCACGCCGGGGGTCGCGGGTTCGAGTCCCGTCCGCTCCGCCAGAACGAAGCCCGTTCAAGACGTTTTTGAGCGGGCTTTTGTATTAAGGATGTAAGCAGTACGTTGTCCCCTTCGTCTAGAGGCCTAGGACATCACCCTTTCACGGTGAGTACAGGGGTTCGAATCCCCTAGGGGACGCCAGATTCAGCGGCGTTTCATCGAAGTGTCGCAACACCTTCAGGAACGTGACGATGTCCTGCAGGTGTGAGCAAGAAAGCTGGAGCGGTAGTTCAGTTGGTTAGAATACCGGCCTGTCACGCCGGGGGTCGCGGGTTCGAGCCCCGTCCGCTCCGCCAGAACGAAGCCCGTTCAAAGAACGATTTTTGAACGGGCTTTTGCATTAAAGATGTAAGCAGTACGTTGTCCCCTTCGTCTAGAGGCCTAGGACATCACCCTTTCACGGTGAGTACAGGGGTTCGAATCCCCTAGGGGACGCCAGATTTCGGCGTCGTTCGAACAAACGATGCGCCGGCAGGAAGTAACCGACGCCTGCCAGGCAAGTAGCAAGACTGGAGCGGTAGTTCAGTCGGTTAGAATACCGGCCTGTCACGCCGGGGGTCGCGGGTTCGAGTCCCGTCCGCTCCGCCAAAAAATGAAGAAGCCCGCCTTGTGCGGGCTTTTTCATTTGCATCGTCTGTTGCGCCCGCTTGCGGGCGCGTGACTGCGGAGTGGAGGAAGCTGCCTGCGCAGCTACCGGCGGGACTCGAAGGGCTGCGCTTGCAAGCGCAGCCGCGGCCTGCAGGATGTAGGCGAGTCCCGTCCGCTCCGCCAAAAAATGAAGAAGCCCGCCCTGTGCGGGCTTTTTCATTTGCATCGTCCGTTGCGCCCGCTTGCGGGCGCGTAACCTCCGGTCATCCGGCGTCGAGCCGCTACGAGAAATCCGCGATTGCATCCGCACGCGACTGCGCTATCGTGGCGGGATGCGTTCTTGACCCCTGCGCGATGCTCGATCCGACCGACCTGCGACTCCTGTATCAGCTCCGGCCCGCGGAGGCTGGCGATTTTCCGTTTGCCGAGGCGCTGACGCACGGCAACATGGGCGGCTACTACAAGCGCCATGGGCTCGTGTGGCGCAGCGACCTGTTCTACGCGAGCTGGCGCGAATCCGAGAACTTCATCCTCGAGGCCGATGGCGAGCGCATCGGCGTGCTGCGCGTGACCGAGGAAGGCGACTCGCTGCACATCCGCGACGTGCAGATCGCGGCCGGTCATCGCGGGCAGGGCGCCGGCACCTACATGCTCGACATGTCGCACCGCTGGGCGCGTGCGCGCGGGCTGCACGAACTGCAACTGCGCGTGTTCGTCGACAATCCGGCCGCGCGGCTCTACCTGCGCATGGGCTATCAGGTTGCCGGGTCGCGACTCGCGCAACTGGGCTCGATCCGCCACATGGTGCGACCGGTCTGAAGTCCTGACGACATGAAGCGACGCGTTCAGCGGGCAGCGTCGATCGCGTCGTCGTCCGGGGTTTCGTCGTCCGCGCGGCTGCCTTCCGGGCCGCGGTGCTCATAGCCGCGCAGCATGAATGCGCGCGGGCTTTCGCCGAATGCACGCCGGAACATCGCCGAAAACGCGCTCTGGCTCTGGTAGCCGAGTTCGCGCGCGATATGCGACAGCGGGCGCCCCTGGTTCAGCAGCGGAATGGCTCGCGCGAGGAGCGCCTGCTGGCGCCACTGCGAAAAGCTCACCCCCAGTTCCTGCTTGAAGAGCCGCGAAATCGTGCGCGTGCTCGCGCCGACCTCGCTGGCCCAGTGCTCGAGCGACTCCGCATGGGCCGGATGCGCGAGGACCGATTCGCACAGCATGCGCAGCCTTTTTTCGTCGGGCATCGGCACCGCGAGCGGCAGCGGCTCGGCGTGACTCAGCTCATCGAGCACGAGCCCGCACAGCAGGCGCTCGCGCGTGGTGCTCAGGTCGCGCGCGTCGAGTGCGACGATCAGTTCGCGCAGGAGCCCCGTCACTTCGACGACGCGGCACGCGTCGAGCCCGTCCGGCACGATCGACGCGTCGATATACAGCGTGCGCAAATACGCCTCTTCGACGATCACGACCTCGTGCGTCACGCTCGGCGGCACCCAGATCGCGCGGGATGGCGGCACCATCCAGGTCGTGCCGGTCGTCGCGACGCGCAACACGCCGCGCGACGCGTACGCGAGCTGCGCCCACGCATGCGTATGCAGCGGGATGCGGTGGCCGGTATCGACCTGCCGCGCGCGCACGCGCATCGGATGGACGGCGGTCGGCGCGAATTCGGGCGGAATGTCGATGACGTACGGGTTCGGTACGTCGGCTTGGAACGGCGGGTTCATGGACGATTCGGGCAGCGCGGCGGCGATGCCGTTATTGTAGAAGGCGCCGCGAAAGTGCATGCGGCGGTTTGTCGGGCGATCATGCCGCGTTCAAATGAACTTTGTGTGGGGCTCCGGCGATTTCCGGACTTCCCCGGGGCCGGGCGCGCTGGCGGGCTCGAACCATCCGGCCGGTATCGTGGTCTATCGATGCGCGGGCGATATCGCCACGCATCGCCTGCGAACACGGCACCCTACGAATCAAAGAGGAGAACCACGATGCGCTACGTATTCGTCTACGGCACCCTGAGAAACGGGGAGGCCAACGACATCGGCCACGCGGCCGCCAGGCACGGGATTGCCGCGCCGACGCTGCTCGGTGCCGCCGCGCTGCCGGGCGAACTGTACGATTTCGGTACATATCCGGGAATGATTGCCGGGTCGGCCGGCAAGTCGCTGGTGTGGGGCGACGTCTACGAGGTCGACGACCGGCTCGTTCCCGTGCTCGACGAGATCGAGCGCGTCTATCCGGGCGTCGACTCGCTGTTCAAGCCGGAAGACGTGACCGTCGAGCTCGGCGGGCGGCAGTACGCGTGCCTTTACTATCCGGTCGCCGCGCACGCGATTGCCGGGCGTCCGCGCATTGCGTCGGGCGACTGGGTTCAGCACCGGCGCGAGCGGGAAGCCGTCTGACCGGTTGCGCGGCAGCCGCGGTAGCGGCCTGCCGCAAAAAGAAAAAACGCCCCGTGGGGCGTTTTTTTGATGCCGTCATCGCATGCGACCGGCGCCGACGCAGGGCCGGCCCCGGTCGAGGCGGGCAGCGACGTCAGATTTCCTCGTACAGCGGCAGCGTCAGGAATTCGGTGAAGCCTTCCGACGTCGACATCTGCTCGAAGATCGCCGCGGCGCGCTCGTACGGCTGCGTGTTGCCGCCGACCGAGCGCTTCACGTTGTCGAGCTCGGCCTTCGAGAGTTCACGCACGAGTTCGGCGGTGACCTTGCGGCCGTCGTCGAGCACGCCCTTCGGCGAGCGGATCCATTGCCACACCTGCGAACGGGAGATTTCGGCCGTGGCCGCGTCTTCCATCAGGTTGTGGATCGGCACGCAGCCGTTGCCGTCGAGCCATGCGCCGAGGTAGTGGATGCCGACGTTGATGTTGTTGCGCAGGCCGGCTTCGGTGATCGGCGCTTCCGGCTGGAAGTCGAGCAGGTTCTTGCCTTCGACCTGCACGTCGTCGCGCTGCTTCGCGATCTGGTTCGGCTTGTCGCCGAGCACCTTCACGAACTCTTCCATCGCGATCGGCACGAGGCCCGGGTGGGCCACCCAGCCGCCGTCGTAGCCGTCGGTCGCGTCGCGCTGCTTGTCCGAGCGCACGCCGCCCATCGCCTTGTCGTTCGCTTCGGGATCGTTCTTGATCGGGATCAGCGCGCTCATCCCGCCGATCGCCGGCGCGTTGCGCTTGTGGCAGGTCTTCAGCAGCAGCAGCGCGTACGCGCGCATGAACGGCACCGTCATCGTGATCTTCGAGCGCTCGGCGAGGCAGAAGTCGCGGTCGTTCTTGAACTTCTTGATGGCCGAGAAGATGTAGTCCCAGCGGCCGGCGTTCAGGCCCGAGCTGTGTTCGCGCAGTTCGTACAGGATTTCGTCCATCTCGAACGCGGCGAGGATCGTCTCGATCAGCACCGTCGCGCGGATCGTGCCGCGCGGCACGCCGACGCCTTCCTGCGCGGCGACGAAGATGTCGTTCCACAGGCGCGCCTCGAGATGGCTTTCCATCTTCGGCAGGTAGAAGTACGGGCCCGAGCCGCGCGCGAGCAGTTCCTTCGCGTTGTGGAACAGGAACAGCGCGAAATCGAAGATGCCGCCGGACACGCGCTGGCCGTCGACCGTCACGTGCTTCTCGTCGAGGTGCCAGCCGCGCGGACGCACGATCAGCGTGGCGACCTTGTCGTTCAGCCGGTACGACTTGCCGTTCTGCTCGAGCGAGATCGTGCGGCGCACCGCGTCCTTCAGGTTGATCTGGCCGTCGATCTGGTTCGTCCAGCTCGGCGCGTTCGAATCCTCGAAGTCCGTCATGTACGAATCGGCGCCCGAGTTCAGCGCGTTGATGATCATCTTGCGCTCGACGGGGCCGGTGATCTCGACACGGCGGCATTGCAGGTCGGCCGGCAGCGGCGCGACCTTCCAGTCGCCTTCGCGGATCGCCTTCGTCTCGGCCAGGAAGTCGGGGCGCTCGCCCGCGTCGAGGCGTTTCGTGCGCTCGACGCGCGCCTGCAGCAGCGCCTGGCGGCGCGGCTCGAACGTGCGGTGCAGCGCGGCGACGAGTGCGAGCGCTTCAGGCGTCAGGATTGCTTCGTAACCCGGCTTGATTTCGCCGGTGATCGCCATGCCTTGCGGCAGCGTGATCGGGGTGCTCATGAGTCTCATCTCCTTGGTCGGTCAGTTGCGGTTTCGGTGAAGGGGGAAGGCGGCAGCGCTGCGAACGTCATGCACCCGGGCCGGGGCGCGTGCGGTTTGCGGGTCTGCCGGACGGAGCCGGGGTGGCGAGGAATGCGAGCAGGTCGGCCATGCCGGTGCCGGTGCCGTCGGGCGGCGCGCCGAGTTCCTCGGCGGGCGCGCCCGTGCGGTTGAGCCAGAACGTCGTGTAGCCGAACCAGACGGCGCCGGCGACGTCCCACGCGTTCGACGACACGAACACGATGCCGCGCCGGTTCGGTCCGAACGCGTCGGTGCCGAGCGCGTAGGCGGCCGGGCTCGGCTTGTACGCGCGCACGGTGTCGGCCGACAGCACGCGATCGAACAGCCCGGACATGCCGGCGCTCTTGATCGCGATGTCGAGCATCTGTGGCGTGCCGTTCGACAGGATCCCGAGCGGCGGGCGCGGGTCGAGCGCGCGCAGCTTGCGCAGCGCCGGCACCGTATCGGGATAGGTGGACAGGCACGCGTATTCGTCCATCAGCCGCTTCTCGGCCGCGCTGTTCAGCGCGAGCCCGAGCCGGCGCGCGGCGAACCGCAGCGCGTCGAGCGTGATGTCCCGGAACGGGCGATAGCGGGCGCCGGCCGGATCGGCGAGCGTGCGCAGTTGCGAGTATTCGATTTGCTTGCGTCGCCACAACTGCGACAACCGTTCCCCGTGACCGGGAAACATCTGTTCCGCCGCGGCCAGGACCGCACGCACGTCGAACAACGTGCCGAATGCGTCGAAGAGGATGGCGTCGGGAGAGGAGAGTGTCGTTGTGGCCGACATAGCCTTGCGCTCCAGTTTCAGAGGTCAGGTGAATTCTATTCGTGATCGTATGTGCTAAAAAAGACGCTAAACATCACTTGATCTTTTACTTTTATCTACCTAATCTTGAGCGGTTTAAGCTAGTTGAAGGGTGGCGGCGCCGCCCGTGCGAGTCATGGACCGGTTCAAGCAGATCGAAACGTTCGCCGCGGTCGCGGCAAAGGGCAGCCTGTCGGCGGCCGCGCACGCGGAAGGTGTCGCGCCGGCGATCATCGGCCGCCGGCTCGACGCGCTGGAGGAGCGGCTCGGCGTGAAGCTGCTGGTGCGCACGACGCGCAAGCTCACGCTGACGTTCGAGGGTTCGGCGTTCCTCGAGGATTGCCAACGCGTCATCAACGACATGCAGAACGCGGAGGCGAGCGTGTCCGCCGGCGGCGTCAAGGCGAGCGGCCACCTGCGCATCTCGGCGCCGGCCGGCTTCGGCCGGCGGCACGTCGCGCCGCTCGTGCCCGAATTCAGCGTCGGGCATCCGGATGTATCGGTCACGCTCGACCTGTCCGACCGCATGGTCGACCTCGTCAACGAGGGGTTCGATTGCGCGGTGCGGCTCGGCGAGCTGCCCGACTCGTCGCTCGTGTCGCTGAAGCTCGGCGAGAATCGCCGCGTGTGTGTCGCTTCGCCCGCGTATTTGGCTCGACGCGGCACGCCGGTCACGCTCGCCGATCTGGTGCGGCACAACTGCCTCGCGCTCGCGGCAAACGCGAACCAGCAACGCGGCTGGACATTCCAGGAGGACGGTAAGGTCGTGTCGATCCGCGTGAACGGCACGATGGAATGCTCGGACGGCGCGGTGCTGCACGAGTGGTGCCTCGCGGGCCACGGCCTGGCGTGGCGTTCGTGGTGGGAGGTCGGCGAGGACATCGCGGCCGGCCGGCTCGTCAGCGTGCTCGACGCATTTGCGGCCCCGCCGATCGGCATTCACGCGGTGTTTCCGCAGCGCCGGCATCTGCCGTTGCGCGTGCGGCTGTTTCTCGATTACCTGAAGCACACGTACGAGCAGCCCGGATATTGGGGCGAGTAGGCCGCGCGTGCCCGCGTGTTTCCGATATGAGGGCGAACCCGCTGCGCAGCCCGGCCGCGTGCTTTCACGTCCTACAATCGAAACAGGCATGCCCCACGCGACGCAGCCGGACCGCCCGGAAGCGCGGCGCGCGGAGTGCGATTGACGAAGGAGGGCGCGATGTTCCGGCACATCCTCGTTCCAACCGACGGTTCCGAACTGTCGCAGAAGGCGATCGACGGCGCGATCGACCTGGCGCGCGCGGTCGGTGCGCGGGTCACGGCCTACGCGTGCCTGCCGCAGTATCCGTACTCGCCGTTTTCCGAAGTGATCATCGAGCCGCCCGCCGATTTCCGGGCGCGCAGTGAGCGCGAGGCGCGTGCGCACCTCGACGAGGTCGAATCGGCCGCGAAGGCGGCCGGCGTCGATTGCGACACCTGGACGAGCGTGCATCCGTCGCCGTATCTCGGCATCATCGAGGCGGCCGAACGCGGCGGCTGCGACGTGATCTTCATGGCGTCCCACGGACGCCGCGGGCTCGGCAGCTTGCTGATCGGCAGCGAGACGCAGCGCGTGCTGACCCATACGAAAATTCCGGTGATCGTGTATCGGTAGGGCGGCGCCCTGGAAAAAGGGCGCGCCGGACGGAGCCGGCGCGCGTCGTTGCTGGCGGCCCGCAGGCCGCGCGGCCGGTCGCGCGATCGGTATCGCGCGCCTGCCGTCTCCTCCCTGATTGTTGTTCGGTGGCCGATGCCGCGCCGTCGCGAGACGGGGCGGGCATCGGCATGACGCGTGGCGCGTCGTGCTTTGCGGCTTACGCGACCTTCTTGCCGTCGAAGAACTGCTCGTCTTCGGTCGAGCCGTGCAGCGCGGTGGTCGATGCTTCGCGCTCGACCGTCTGCGTCACGGCGTCGAAGTAGCCGGTGCCGACTTCGCGCTGGTGCTTGACCGCCGTGAAGCCCTTGTCCGCTGCCGCGAACTCGGCCTGCTGCAGTTCGACGAACGCGCTCATCTGCGTGCGGGCATAGCCGTGCGCGAGGTTGAACATCGAGTAGTTCAGCGCATGGAAGCCGGCCAGCGTGATGAACTGGAACTTGTAGCCCATCGCGCCGAGCTCCTTCTGGAACTTCGCGATCGTCGCGTCGTCGAGGTTCTTCTTCCAGTTGAACGACGGCGAGCAGTTGTACGACAGCAGCTTGCCAGGGAACTGCTTGTGGATCGCTTCCGCGAACTTCTTCGCGTACTCGAGATCCGGCTTGCCCGTTTCGCACCAGACCAGGTCGGCGTACGGCGCGTACGCGAGACCGCGCGAGATTGCCTGTTCGATGCCCGGCTTCGTGCGGAAGAAGCCTTCCACCGTGCGCTCGCCCGTCAGGAACGGCTTGTCGTTGTCGTCGACGTCGGACGTGATCAGGTCGGCTGCTTCCGCGTCGGTGCGGGCGACCAGCACGGTCGACGTGCCCATCACGTCGGCCGCGAGACGCGCTGCCGACAGTTTCGCGACCGCTTCACGCGTCGGCACCAGCACCTTGCCGCCCATGTGGCCGCACTTCTTCACCGAAGCGAGCTGGTCCTCGAAGTGCACGCCCGACGCGCCGGCTTCGATCATCGCCTTCATCAGTTCGAACGCGTTCAGCACGCCGCCGAAACCGGCTTCCGCATCGGCGACGATCGGTGCGAAGAAGTCGACATAGCCTTCGTCGCCCGGGTTCTTGCCCTCCGACCACTGGATCTGGTCGGCGCGCGTCAGCGTGTTGTTGATGCGCTTCACGACGAGCGGCACCGAGTTTGCCGGGTACAGCGACTGGTCCGGGTACATTTCGCCCGCGACGTTCGCGTCGCCGGCCACTTGCCAGCCGGACAGGTAGATCGCCTTCAGGCCGGCCTTCACCTGCTGCATCGCCTGGTTGCCGGTCAGTGCGCCGAGTGCGTTGACGAACGGCTCGTTGTTGACGAGGCTCCACAGTTTTTCCGCACCGCGCTTCGCGAGCGTGTGCTCGATCGGGATCGAACCACGCAGGCGGACCACGTCCTCGGCCGAGTAGCTGCGCTTGATGCCCTTCCAGCGCGGATCGGTTTCCCATTGCTGCTGCAGTTCCTGTGCCTGTTGCTGTCGCGACATGATGAGCTCCTTGATGCGGTGCGATGCCTGATGGGTTGACTCTGACGGTGTTGAGGCTGTTCTCGAAGCCGGGAGCGGTGCGTTCCGGTTCGTGAGGTCTTGTATAAGAGTCTAGGCAAATCGACTGGAGCAGGACAGGGGGCGGGCTGACGGGTGGGATAAATTTTTAGTCGTTTTAAATCAATATCTTGAAATCACAATTTCGGGATAAGAAATGCTTTTTTCCATCCCGCAATCGCCCCGGTTGTGCCGCGCAGCATGATTTTTTACGACACAAAAAAATTTTCCGCATCGTGAAATGAGAAGCGGGACGAAAAAAAACCGGCGCGGATGCGCCGGTTGGCTGGATGGGCAGGGCGGTGTTCCGCAAGTCTGCCCTTCGTGGGGCGGCCGATGGCCGCCCGTGCGTCCTTACGACGCGGAGTTGCTACGACGCGGGCCGCCGCTGCGCTGGCCGTCGCGACGCGGGCCGCCGTCACGGCTGCCGCCCGGCTTGCCGCTCCAGCCGCCGCCATTGCCGCCGCCGTAGCTGCGGCCGTTGCCGTTACCGTTGCCGCCATAACCGCCGCCCGGCTTGCCGCCGAAACGACGACCGCCGTTGCCGCCGCCCGGACGGCCACGGCCGCCGGTGCCGCCGTTACGCGGGGGCGCCTTGCGCGGCTCGAAGCCTTCGATCACGTTGACGGGCAGCGGCGCGCGCACGAAACGCTCGATGCGCTTGAGCGCACCTTGCTCGGCGTGGTGCACGAGGCTCACTGCCGTGCCCGAACGGCCTGCACGGCCCGTACGGCCGATACGGTGCACGTAGTCTTCCGCGAACTTCGGCAGGTCGTAGTTGAACACGTGCGTGATGCCCGGGATGTCGATGCCGCGTGCCGCGACGTCGGTGGCCACCAGCACGCGCACACGTCGCTCGCGCAGCGCACGGATCGTGCGGTTACGCGCGCCTTGCGGCAGGTCGCCGTGCAGCGCGGCCGATTCGAAGCCTGCGTCGGCGAGACGGCCGGCGAGCTGGTCGGCGTCGATCTTGGTCGCCGTGAAGATGATCGCCTGGTCGAGCGCGCCGTCGCGCAGCAGGTGATCGAGCAGGCGATCCTTGTGGTCGCGGTCGTCGACGTAGTGCACGGTCTGCGCGATGTTCGCGCGCGACTCGAGGCGCTGCTGGATCTCGATACGTTCCGGATCCTTCAGCAGGCGGCTCGTCAGCGAACCGATCTTGCCGTCGAGCGTGGCCGAGAACAGCATCGTCTGGCGCGACTCGGGCGTGGCGGCGACGATCGTTTCGATGTCGTCGATGAAGCCCATGTCGAGCATGCGGTCGGCTTCGTCGAGCACGAGCATCTTCAGCTCGGACAGGTCGATGCGGCCGCGCTCGAGGTGGTCGAGCAGACGGCCCGGCGTGGCGACCAGGATTTCCGGGTTCTTCGCGAGCAGCATCAGCTGCTGGCCGTAGGCGACGCCGCCGAGGATGCTGACCGTGCGCAGGCGCTTCAGGTGCTTGCCGTAGGTCGTTGCGGCCGTGGTGACCTGCATCGCGAGTTCACGGGTCGGCGTCAGCACGAGCAGGCCCGGGCGCGCGACGGGTTGCGGGCGGCGCGCACGGCGGTCGCCCTGGTTCGGTTCGCGCGGCGCGCGCGGTTGCTGCGCCTGCGCTTTCTGGAGCTGCGCGAAACGTTCGATCGCGGGCAGCATGAATGCGGCGGTCTTGCCCGAACCGGTCGGGCTCGAGACCAGCAGGTCACGGCCGGCGATGCCGGCCGGAATCGCGCGCTGCTGGACCGGCGTCGGCTTCACGTAGCCGGCGGCCTGCAGCGCGGAGACGATCTCCGGCGACAACCCGAGCGACGCGAAGTTCGGCTCGTCCGACGCCGGTTCGACCGCGGCCGGTACGGCGGCGTCGTCGAGACCGAGCGCCTGGTCGGCGATCGCGTTGAGCGGGCTGGAGTTGATGCTCGAAGTCATAACAATCCTTGAAACACAGTGGGTGAAACGTCGGCGCCAATCGCGCATACCCAAGTCGTCGGATTCAGCGAGCAAATCGGGAAACGGGTGCAATCCGCCGAACCTTCGGCGGATGAGGCATTAGAAGCTGTTTTGGGTGCGGCGCGCTTCTGGAGCGAGGCCGCCAGCCTAGTTGACGACCGCAAGGGTCGAAGCAGGAGGGGACAGGTTCTAAACCGGATTGGAGCTTAACGCTACGAGGCGTCAGGCCGGAACGGCTTGCGAGCCGAGCGCGGAAGATGACGCAGGCAGCATTATAAAGAGATTTGCTGCGCTGCGCCACTGATTTGATTGCCTATTGCGGCAGGGGGCGATTCGGTCAGGAAGCCGTGCCGTTCTTCAGCGATTCGACGAGTTCGATGTACTGCTGCTTCGCCGCATCCTGCGACGTGCCCTTCAGCGCGTCCCAGGCGTCGTACTTGTATTTGCCGACGATGTCGGTGAAGCCCGGCTTGTCGCCATGGGCGTCGCCGTCGGTCGCCTGCTTGAAGAGCGCGTACAGGCGCAGCAGGGTCAGGTTGCCCGGACGTTCCGTCAGTTGCTTGACGTCGATCTGGGCCTGGTCGAATTGGGCGGTGAGGTCGCTCATCGGGTGTCTCCGTAAGGGTTTCAGGTCGGGCGATCTTAACAAGCGGACCGCCGCGCGGGGTCGAGCGATCCTTCCAAACCGCCGCCCGGTGCGGCGCGCATGCACGGATCGGGCCCGATCGCCCGTGGGAGCGGGGCGCCGCATTACAATGTCGCCCATGACGCAAACAGTGCTCCTCGCCATCGATACGTCGACCGAATACTGCTCGGTCGCGCTGCTGCGCTCGGCCCATGCCGATGACGCCGTTTCCACCCCGCAAACCTGGGTCCGCCACGAGCTGACGGGCGCCGTGTCGAGCACGCGCGTGCTGCCAGCCATCCAGGCGCTTTTCGCTGAATCGGGGCTGACGCTCGCCGATTGCGACGCGATCGCGTTCGGCGCGGGCCCCGGCTCGTTCACGGGCCTGCGCACCGCGACGGGCATCACCCAGGGTCTCGCGTTCGGGCGCGGGCTGCCGGTCGTGCCGATCGGCACGCTGCTCGCGTGCGCCGAGCACGCGCGGCTGCGCGCGCCTGGCACGACCCGCGTGCTGGCCGCGCTGGACGCGCGGATGGACGAAGCCTACTGGGCGGATTTCGCGTGGGACGACAGCACCGGCGACTGGCGTACGCTGCATCCGGCCTCGCTCGACGCGCCGGGCGCCGTCGGCGTGCCCGATGTGCCGTTCACGCTCGCGGGCAATGCGGCCGCTGCGTTCGGCGCGCAGTTGCCGGCTGCGGCGCGCGCGGCCGTGATCGACGGCGACGCCATGCCGCATGCGCTGGCGGTTGCCCATGCCGCGCTGCGTGCGTTCCGCGCCGGCCGCGCGGTGCCGGCCGATCAGGCCGCGCCGGAGTACGTGCGCGACAAGGTCGCACAGACCACCGCCGAGCGCGTCGCGGCGCGGGCCGCGCAGACGGGCGGAGCGAAGGGATGACGGGCGTACTGCTGAGCGACCGCTATCTGGCGCCGATGACGGATGCCGATCTCGACGAGGTCGTCGCGATCGAGCACGTCGCGTACGAATTCCCGTGGAGCCGCGGCAACTTCGAGGATTCGTTGCGCAACGGCTATCTGGGCGTGTGCCTGCGGCACGTGACGGGTTCGCTGATCGGCTATTGCGTGCTGATGCCCGTGGTCGACGAGATGCACCTGCTGAACCTGTGCGTCGCGCCGGCCGCGCAGTGCGCGGGCGCGGGCCTGGCGCTGCTGCGCGAGGCCGTGCGCATTTCGCGCGCGGAAGGGCTCGACGGCGTGCTGCTCGAGGTGCGGCCGTCCAATCCGCGCGCGATCCATCTGTACGAGCGTTTCGGCTTCGTGACGATCGGCCGGCGCAAGAATTATTACCCGGCGAAGCATCGCAGCCGGGAGGACGCGATCGTGATGCGTTTGACGCTGAACAAGGACGAAGGGGACGCGCATGGCATGGGCTGAAGCGGCGCTCGAGGAAATGGGCCTCGCGCAGATCTGGGTGCGGCGCGGGCAAGGCGCGGGTGAAGGCACGGACGAGGGCGCGGCAGCCGAAGCGCACGCCGCCGCGCAAACCGGCGCGGTGGACGCCGCACCGGCCGCCGCGACCGGGCGACCTGCGCGGACTGCGCGTCCGCCGGTGCAGGACGACGCATCGCCGGCAATGGCGCGGAGCGCCGATGCGTCGGCGGCTCGCACGCCGGCCGCTGTCCCGTCGCGGCGCGTCGACGGCGGCGAACGCGCGCCCGCACCGGTGACGGCGGTCGCGTCGGCCAACACGATGCCGCCGATGGACGACATGCCGCCTGCCGGACCCGACGATTTCGCGTGGTTCGATGCGGCGCCGCCGGGCGATCCCGTGCCGATGGCCGAATCGCGTCCCGTCGGTACGCCGGTTGCCGCGCTCGACTGGGATGCGCTGGCCGTACGCGTGGCCGACTGCACGCTGTGCGGTCTGTGCGAGAAGCGGACCAACACCGTGTTCGGCGTCGGCGACCGCGAAGCGGACTGGATGCTGATCGGCGAGGCGCCGGGCGAGAACGAGGACAAGCAGGGCGAGCCGTTCGTCGGCCAGGCCGGCAAGCTGCTCGACAACATGCTGCATTCGCTGTCGCTCAAGCGCGGCGACAACGTGTACATCGCGAACGTGATCAAGTGCCGGCCGCCCGGCAACCGTAATCCGGAGCCGGACGAGGTCGCGAGCTGCGAGCCTTATCTGCAGCGCCAGGTCGCGCTCGTGAAGCCGAAGTTGATCGTCGCACTCGGCCGCTTCGCCGCACAGACGCTGCTGAAGACGGACGCGAGCATTGCGTCGCTGCGCGGCCGCGTGCACGCGTACGAAGGCGTGCCGGTGATCGTGACCTACCATCCGGCGTACCTGTTGCGCAGCCTGCAGGACAAGTCGAAGGCGTGGGCCGACCTGTGCCTCGCGCGCGACACGTTCCGGCGGGCAGAAGGCGGCGACGCGAACGGGCCGGCCGGGCAATGACGACCGGCGCGGCGTGCGCATTCGTCGATACGCTGCACGACGTCGCGGTTCGGGATCTGGGCTGGCTGCTGGCCAGCCCGAGCCTGCTCACCGCGGTGCCGGACGCGCCGCTGGCACGCCCGTGGCTGGATCCAGCCGGACAGTCGGCCGTCGAAGCATGGCTCGCCGCGCTCGATGCGCAGCCCGAGCCGCTGCATCGCGCGCTCGACGGATTCCGGCCCACCCGGCTCGGCCGTTACGCCGAATGCCTGCTCGAGTATTTCCTGACGCACGGGCCGTCGCTGCGGCTCGTCGCGGCCAATCTGCCGCTGCGCAGCAACGGCAAGACGCTCGGCGAAGTCGATTTCCTCGTCGACGCACCGGACGGGCAGCGCCTGCACTGGGAACTCGCGGTGAAGTGCTACCTGTGCGCGCCGGTGCAAGCCGGCGCATCGCTTGCCGATTTCGTCGGCCCGAACCTCGTCGACCGGTTCGACCGCAAGCGCCGCCGGTTGCTCGAGCACCAGCTGCGGCTCGGCGATCGCGACGGGTTTGCGCGCCTCGGCTACGGCGCGCCGTCCGATGCGCAGATGTTCATCAAGGGCTGGTTGTTCTATCCGCACGGCGCGCCGCTGCCGCCGGTGTCCGCGGAAATCGCGCCGGATCACCCGCACGGTTTCTGGCTCACCCACGCGCAGTGGCCGGCCTGGGCGGCCGAGCAGGGTGCCGACGTTGCATGGAGCGTGTTGCCGCGGCTTGCGTGGCTGGCGCCGCGACGGGCTGCCGCCGGTAGCGGATTCGACCCCGACATGCTGGCGGCCACGCTGGAATTGCCGCCGGTGTTGACGACGCGCGAGGCGCCCGCGCTGATCGGCATCCATGAAAAGGGTAGTGACGGCACGTGGCGCGAGACGGCGCGCGGCTTCGTCGTGCCGGACGACTGGCCGGTGCGCGCCCAGGCATTCGCGGCGCAGGATCACTGACGCCGCGTCAGCAGGCGCTCACCACCAGCGATGGAAGTGATGGACGGGGCCGACGCCGTGGCCGACGTCGAGGTGGCCGCTCGCGGCGATCGCGCTGGTCAGGTAGGTCTTGGCTTCGCGCACCGCGCTTTCGAGGTCGGGCTGCTGCGGCAGCAGCGCGGCGATCGCCGACGACAGCGTGCAGCCGGTGCCGTGCGTGTTGCTGACAGGCATGCGTGCGCCGTCGAGCCGCACGGTGCGGGTCGCTTCGACGAGCCAGTCGGGGCTCGCGGACGCGTCGGGCAGGTGGCCGCCTTTCATCAGCACGGCGCGCGCCCCCGTCTGTAACAGTGCCTGACCTTGCCGGACCATGTCGTCTTCCGTGGTTGCGGGCGCATCGTTCAGCAGCGCGGCTGCTTCGGGCAGATTCGGCGTCACGACCGTCGCGAGCGGCAGCAGCGCATCGCGCAACGCGTCGACGGCATCGGGTGCGAGCAGCGCGTGCGCGCTCTTCGAGATCATCACCGTGTCGAGCACGACGAAGCGCGGCGTGTAGCGCCGCAGCGCGTCGGCGACCGCGTGCACGATCGCCGCGTTCGCGAGCATCCCGATCTTGACCGCATCGATGCGGATGTCGCCGAACACCGCGTCGAGTTGCGCGGTCACGAACGCCGCGTCCGGCGCATGCACGCCCGTCACGCCGCGCGTGTTCTGCGCGGTCAGCGCGGTGATCACGCTCGCGCCGTACGCGCCGAGCGCGGAGAAGGTCTTCAGGTCGGCCTGGATGCCGGCGCCGCCGCCCGAATCGGAGCCGGCGATCGTCAGGATGTTGGGTATCGGGTGCGTCATGAGGGCAACGCGCCGGTTCGAGGACCGGCGCCGGCAGACGGAAACGGGAAGTGTAGCGTCAGTGCCGCGATTCGCCGATCAGCGCGACCGAGTCGAACTGGCGCTGGTTCGCCTGGTGACGGCGCATCACGAGCCACATCGTCAGGCAGACGAACGTGCCGAACAGCACGATCACGACGCCGACCGGCACGTCGAGCCACACGAGTACCGCATACAGGCACAGCATCACGAGCACCGACAGGTTCTCGTTGAAGTTCTGCACCGCGATCGAGTGGCCGGCCGACAGCAGCACGTGGCCGCGATGCTGCAGCAGCGCGTTCATCGGAACGACGAAGTAGCCGGACAACGCGCCGACGCACATCAGGAAGATGTACGCGATGATCAGGTACACGGGCATGCGCAGGTGGCCGAAGTGCACGGCCCAGTGCGACGGGAACAGGTCGCGCGTGTAGAACGCCATCAGCATCACCGCGATGCCCATGATGATGCCGACGGGCAGCACGGTCAGCGACTTCTTCAACGGGATTCGGGCGGCGGCGGCGATTGCGCCGGCCGCGACGCCCACGGCGACCACGGCCTGCAGGATCGCGCCTTCCGACAGCGACATGCCGAGCGACACTTCAGCCCACTTCAGCACGATGAACTGCAGCGTCGCGCCCGCGCCCCAGAACAGCGTCGTGACCGCCAGCGAGATCTGGCCGAGCTTGTCGCGCCACAGCACCATGAAGCAGTCGGCGAAATCCGTGAGGAGCTTGACCGGGCCGCGTTCCTGCTTCGGGTAGCGGGCGCCCGTATCGGGGATGCGCAGGTTGAACAGCGCGGCGATCACGTAGATCGCCATGATGATCGCCATCGCCGATTCGGCGGGCGTGCCGATCCAGGCCGGCGTGTGCGCGATCACGTGCGATGCGATGTGCGGGCTGATCAGCGCCCCGCCCAGCACGGTGCCGAGGATGATCGAGCTGACGGTCGTGCCTTCGATCCAGCCGTTCGCGGCGACCAGCCGGTCGGCCGGCAGCAGCTCGGTGAGGATGCCGTATTTCGCGGGCGAGTAGGCCGCCGCGCCGAACCCGACGATCCCGTACGCAATCAACGGATGGGCGCCGAACAGCATGATCATGCAGCCGACGACCTTGATCGAGTTGGTGATGAACATCACGCGGCCCTTCGGGCGCGAATCCGCGAAGGCGCCGACATAGGCCGCCAGCACCACATAGGACAACACGAAGAACAGCTTCAACAGCGGTGTCATCCAGTTGGGGGCGTGGAGGTCTTTCAGCAGGGCGATGGCGGCGATGAGGAGCGCATTGTCGGCCAGCGACGAGAAAAACTGCGCGGCCATGATGGTGTAAAAACCTTTTTTCATCTGATGCGATGCTTTCGTCGCTGCGGCAGGGCCGCGTAGGCCGCCTGGTATGCGATCGGCTTATTCCGTTCGAAATGGGTTGTGCGCACGGCTTTATAACATGAAAATACGCCAACTCGGACTAGCAAGATTCCCCGATCGTTCCGCAAATTGTCGGCTTCAGTGCTCAAAAGGCGCGGTAAGCTGATGATTCGCAAGCGTCTTTACGTAAATTTCCCATGCCGCGCCCGATCTCCGCCACCATCCATACCGCCGCTCTCGCGAACAATCTCTCCGTCGTCCGCCGCTTTGCCGGCCCGTCCAAGGTCTGGGCGGTCGTCAAGGCCAACGCGTACGGTCACGGTCTCGCGCGTGTGTTTCCCGGCCTGCGCGGCACCGACGGCTTCGGCCTGCTCGACCTCGACGAGGCCGTCAAGCTGCGCGAGCTCGGCTGGGCCGGCCCGATCCTGCTGCTCGAAGGGTTCTTCCGGTCGACCGACATCGACGTGATCGACCGCTACAGCCTGACGACGACCGTCCACAACGACGAGCAGATGCGGATGCTGGAAACGGCGCGGCTGTCGAAGCCCGTCAACGTGCAGCTCAAGATGAACAGCGGGATGAACCGGCTCGGCTACGTGCCGGAAAAATACCGCGCCGCATGGGAGCGCGCCCGCGCGTGCCCCGGCATCGGCCAGATCACGTTGATGACCCATTTTTCGGATGCGGACAACGAGCGCGGCGTCGCCGAGCAGCTCGCGACGTTCGAGCGCGGTGCGCAAAGCATTGCCGGCGCGCGCAGCCTCGCGAACTCCGCGGCCGTGTTGTGGCACCCGGATACCCACTTCGACTGGGTGCGCCCGGGGATCGTGCTGTACGGCGCGTCGCCGTCCGGGCTGTCGTCCGACATCGCCGATACCGGGCTGAAGCCCGCGATGACGCTCGCGTCCGAGCTGATCGCGGTGCAGACGATCGGGAAGGGCCAGGCCATCGGCTACGGCTCGACGTTCTCCGCGCAGGCGCCGATGCGGATCGGCGTGGTCGCGTGCGGTTACGCGGACGGCTATCCGCGGGTCGCGCCCGAAGGCACGCCCGTGATCGTCGACGGCATCCGCACGCGGATCGTCGGTCGCGTATCGATGGACATGATCACCGTCGACCTGACCCCGTGCCCGCAGGCCGGCGTCGGCGCGCGCGTCGAGCTGTGGGGCAACGCGCTGCCGATCGACGACGTCGCCCGCCATTGCGGCACGATCGGCTACGAGCTGATGTGCGCGGTTGCCGGCCGCGTGCCCGTGCGAGCGGAATAAGGGCGTTGCGCGTGGCCAAACAGAAAACCGTATACGTCTGCAGCGAGTGCGGCGGACAGACCCCGAAGTGGCAGGGGCAATGCCCGTCGTGCCAGGCCTGGAACACGCTGGTTGAGTCGGCTGCCGAATCGCCGTCGGCCCACCGATTCCAGTCGCTTGCGAAGCGGGCGCCCGTCCAGCGTCTCGTCGACATCGAAGCGGCCGACGTGCCGCGCTTCTCGACCGGCATCGGCGAATTCGATCGCGTGCTCGGCGGCGGGCTGGTTCCGGGCGGCGTCGTGCTAATCGGCGGCGATCCGGGCATCGGCAAGTCGACGCTGCTGTTGCAGTCGCTCGCGGACATCGCGAGCGAGCGGCGCGCGCTCTATATCAGCGGCGAGGAATCGGCCGCGCAGATCGCGTTGCGCGCGCAACGGCTTGCGCTGCTCGACGGCGGTGCGCCGGCGGATGAGCTGAAGCTGCTCGCCGAGATCCAGCTCGAGAAGATCCAGGCCGCGATCGACACGGAACGGCCGGACGTGGCCGTGATCGACTCGATCCAGACCGTCTATTCGGAAGCGCTCACGTCGGCGCCGGGCTCGGTCGCGCAGGTGCGCGAGTGCGCGGCGCAGCTCACGCGTATCGCGAAGCAGTCGGGCACCGCGATCATCATGGTCGGGCACGTGACCAAGGAAGGCAACCTGGCCGGCCCGCGCGTGCTCGAGCACATCGTCGACACGGTGCTGTACTTCGAAGGCGACACGCATTCGTCGTTCCGGCTCGTGCGCGCGTTCAAGAACCGCTTCGGCGCGGTCAACGAGCTCGGCGTGTTCGCGATGACCGAGCGCGGGCTGCGCGGCGTCGCGAATCCGTCCGCGCTGTTCCTGTCGCAGCACGAGCAAGTCGTGCCCGGCTCGTGCGTGCTCGTCACGCAGGAAGGCACGCGCCCGCTGCTCGTCGAAATCCAGGCGCTCGTCGATACGGCGCACGTGCCGAACCCGCGCCGGCTCGCGGTCGGCCTCGAGCAGAACCGGCTCGCGATGCTGCTCGCGGTGCTGCACCGGCACGCGGGCATCGCGGCCTTCGACCAGGACGTGTTCCTCAATGCCGTGGGCGGCGTGAAGATCACCGAGCCGGCCGCCGACCTCGCGGTGCTGCTGGCGATCCATTCGTCGATGCGCAACAAGGCGCTGCCGAAGGGGCTGATCGTGTTCGGCGAAGTCGGGCTGGCGGGCGAGATCCGGCCGTCCCCGCGTGGGCAGGAGCGACTGCGCGAGGCGGCGAAGCTCGGTTTCACGTCCGCGCTGATCCCGAAGGCGAATGCGCCGAAGCAGCCGATCGAAGGGTTGAACGTGATGGCCGTCGATCGGCTCGAACAGGCGATCGATCGCGTGCGCGATCTCGAGTGACCGGCCCGGCAGCCGCCCGGGCCATGCGTGCGGACGATCTGTCACGTAATTCGCTGTAAAGAAGATGTAGGGTTATGTAACCCGACGGACATCGCTTTTCCCTATCCTTTGCCGGATTGTCGAACCGCGCAATGCGAAGGGATCCTATGTTGAAATCGTATGGGGAAGCGCCGAGCGGACGCCTTTACAACCTGCGTGGCTGCCGCGTGTCGGAGCCGATTCGCCAGCCCTGGGGCGGCGGATGCCGGATCGTCGAATGGATCGACGACGAGGGGCGCCTGGCGCGCAAGGTCGTGTCCGAGGACGTGACGGAAGCGGAAGTCGCCGCGGCGATCCGGCGGCCGACCGAAGGGCGCCGGCACCTGATGGGCGACGACGAGCAGATGCCGCGCGACACGTTGCCGCGACGCTGAGCCGGCAACTCGGCGAATCGGGTGATTGCGGTAATGAATGAACAGGCCGGGCCGGCGCGCCCGGCCTTGTCATATCTGGGCCCGCCGAGGGCCGGATGGCCTGTGGAGGTGCTGCGATGCCGAGGGGGGGCGGGGCGCGGTGCGGCGCCAGCCGGCACGCCGGGCTGGCCGGCGTATCGGCCGGCCGCGCCGCGACGGCGGTCAGCCGATCTGCTCGAGTTCTTCCTGTGCGGCGAGCCAGTCGGCCTCCACCGTTTCCAGACGCGTGTTGACGTCCCCGAGCTTGCGAATCGCATCGGTCAGTTCCGCCTTGCGCTCGGCTTCGTAGCTCGCCGGATCGGCGACGAATGCGTCGAGGCGCGCCTTCTCCGCCTGCAGTGTCTCCATTTCCTTTTCGAGCTTCGTGATGCGCGTCTGCAGCGGCTTCTTCAGCACTGACAGGCGCTGCCGCTCCTCGGCGGCCTGACGCTTCTGGTCCTTGCGGTTGGCCGCGGCACCTGCACCTGCACCCGAAGAGGCCGCGCTGTCGGCCTTCGCGGCCGCGCGCTGCTCGGCCGCGTGCTGCAGCAGCCAGTCGCGGTAGTCGTCGAGGTCGCCATCGAACGGCTGCAGCCGGTGCTTCGCCACCAGCATGAACTGGTCGGTCGTCGCGCGCAGCAGGTGGCGGTCGTGCGAGACGAGGATCAGCGTGCCTTCGAACTGCGCGAGCGCCATCGTCAGCGCATGGCGCGTTTCGAGGTCGAGGTGGTTGGTCGGTTCGTCGAGCAGCAGCAGGTTCGGCTTCTGCCAGATGATCAGCGCGAGCGCGAGGCGTGCCTTTTCGCCGCCCGAGAACGGCCCGACCGGGGTGGTCGCCATGTCGCCCGAGAAGTTGAAGCCGCCGAGGAAGTCGCGCAGCTCCTGCTCGCGCGTGTCGGGCGCGAGCCGCGCCAGATGCGCGAGCGGCGAATCGTCCTCGCGCAGCGTTTCGAGCTGGTGCTGCGCGAAATAACCGATCGTTAGCCCCTTGCCGTCGCGGACATGCCCCGACAGCGGCGCGAGCGTGCCGGCCAGCGTCTTGATCAGCGTCGACTTGCCCTGGCCGTTCGCGCCGAGCAGGCCGATGCGCTGGCCGTTCTGGATCGACAGCGCGACGCGCTCGACGATCGGGATTTCCGCTCCGCCGTCGGCGTGGTAGCCGCAGCGGACGTCTTCCATCACCATCATCGGGTTCGGCGCGGCATCGGGCGTGCGGAATTCGAACGTGAACGGCGACGCGATGTGCGCGGGCGCGATCAGCTCCATCTTCTCGAGCGCCTTCATCCGGCTCTGCGCCTGCTTGGCCTTGGTCGCCTTGGCCTTGAAGCGGTCGACGAAGCTCTGCAGGTGCTCGATCGTCTTCTGCTGCTTTTCGTACGCGCTTTGCTGCAGCGCCAGTTGCTGCGCGCGCAGCACTTCGAACTGCGAGTAGTTGCCGCCGTAGCGCTTCACCTGGCGGTTTTCCAGATGCAGCGTGACATTGCAGATCGAATCGAGGAATTCGCGGTCGTGCGAAATCACGACGAGCGTGCCGGCGTAGCGGTGCAGCCAGTCTTCGAGCCAGACGATCGCGTCGAGGTCGAGGTGGTTCGTCGGTTCGTCGAGCAGCAGCAGGTCGGAACGGCACATCAGCGCCTGCGCGAGGTTCAGGCGCATGCGCCAGCCGCCGGAGAAGCTGGCGACGGATTCGCGCGTCTGCGCGAGCGTGAAGCCGAGGCCGAGCAGCAGCGCCTCGGCGCGGGCGGGCGCGGTATAGCCGTCGGCGTCGGCAAACGCCGCGTGCGCGTCGGCTTCGGCGGCGCCGTCATGCGCGGCGGACGCGGCGGCGATGCGCGCCTCGATCTCGCGCAGCGCGGCGTCGCCGTCGAGCGTGTAGTCGAGCGCCGAGCGATCGACCGCGGGCGTTTCCTGCGACACATGGGCGATCCGCCACGACGGCGGCATCGAGAAATCGCCGCCGTCCGAGTGCAGCTCGCCGCGCAGGACCGCGAACAGGGTCGACTTGCCGGCGCCGTTCGCGCCGATCAGGCCGGCTTTCTCGCCGGGATTGAGCACGAAGGAGGTCGACTCGAACAGCGGCTTGGTGCCGCGCGCAAGGCTGAACTGATTGAAACGGATCACGGCGGAAATGACTGGCCAAAACCGCTATTCTAGACCGCGCGCCGGTCGCGCCGGGCATTGGCCGTTCGGCGGATGCCGCAACGGGGCAATTTCGCCTAGACTCCACGTCGATCCGGTTTCGTAAAAGGAGTGCCCGATGTCCACCCTGTATTCGTTCAGCGCAGAGACGCTTGCCGGCGCGCCGGTCTCGCTCGACGCGTATCGCGGCCAGGTGCTGCTGATCGTCAACACCGCGAGCGAGTGCGGTTTCACGCCGCAGTACGCGGGCCTGCAGAAGCTGTACGACCAGTACGCGGCGCGCGGCTTCTATGTGCTCGGCTTCCCGTGCAACCAGTTCGGCAAGCAGGAGCCCGGCGACGCCACGCAGATCGGTGCGTTCTGCGAGCGCAATTACGGCGTCACGTTCCCGATGTTCGCGAAGATCGACGTGAAGGGCGACCATGCGCATCCGCTGTACCGCTACCTGACCGACGAGGCGCCCGGCATTCTCGGTCTCAAGGCGATCAAGTGGAATTTCACGAAGTTCCTGGTCGATCGCGAAGGGCGCATCGTCAAGCGCTACGCGCCGTCGACCAAGCCGGACGAAATCGCCGCGGATATCGACAAGCTGCTGTGACGGCTGCCGGCGGCGTTCGCGGCGCCGGCGCGGATCGCACGGGCGCCGCCGCCGCCCCGGCCGCTAGAGGATCGGGGCGAACAGCCGCGCGACGTGCATCGCGATGCGCCGCCAGGCGGGCGATTGGCGGTATTCGCTCGCATCGACCTCGTACGCCTGCGCGAAATCGGCATCGAGCATCGTCTCGACTTCGTCGGCGAATGTGCGATCGACGGTCAGCACCATGATCTCGAAATTGAGGCGGAACGAGCGGTTGTCGAGGTTCGCGCTGCCGATCGCTGCCGCGATGCGGTCGATCAGCACGACCTTCTGGTGCAGGAAGCCGGGCCGGTAGCGGAACACCTTGACGCCCGCATCGACCAGGTCGCGCGCGTACAGCTTCGACGCCTCGAACACCACGTAATGATCGCGCCGGCTCGGGATCAGGATGCGCACGTCGACGCCGCGCATCACGGCGAGCTTCAGCGCGGCGATCACGGCTTCGTCGGGGACGAGGTACGGCGTGGTGATCCAGACCCGCTCGCGCGCGGCATTGATCGCCTCGACGAAGAACAGCGAGCCCGTCTCCTGCTTGTCGGCCGGCCCCATCGGTACCGCGAGGCAATGCATGTTGTCGCCGGGCTGCGCGGGCGGGGGCAACGCGAGCGGCGGCAGCTTCTGCGTTGCCCAGTGCCAGTCTTCGGCGAACACGTACTGGATGCTCGCGACCACCGGGCCGCGAATCTCGATGTGCGTGTCGCGCCAGGGTGACAGGCGCGGCTTCGCGCCGAGATACTCGACGCCGACGTTGTGGCCGCCGACGAACGCGCAATTGCCGTCGACGACGACGATCTTGCGGTGGTTGCGGAAGTTGAGCTGGAAGCGGTTGACGAACTTCCGGTTGGTTGCGAACGGGTGAACCTCGACGCCGCCCCGGCGCAACGTGTCGACGTAGCTGTGCGGCAGGTCGAAGCTGCCGATGCTGTCGTACAGCAGGCAGCAGCGCACGCCGGCCGCCGCGCGCGCGAGCAGCGAGTCGCGCAGCATCCGGCCGAGCGCATCGTCGCGCACGATGAAGAACTGCACCACCACGTAGTCGCGCGCCGCGTCGATGGCTGCCAGGATCGCCGAGAACGTCGCGTCGCCGTTCACGAGCGTGCGCACCGAATTGCCGCCGAGGAACGGCATGCCGCCGAGCCGCGTGAGCGCGAGCACCGCGGCCTGGCCGATTGCGTCGGCGGCCGGCCCGTCGGTCGCGTCGGTGCTGAGCCAGGGCGAGCGCGGTGTGTGCATGCGCAACATTTCCAGCTCGTGGCGCCGGGCGTCCACGTAGCCGGAGAATTTGCTGCGGCCGAGGAACAGGTACGGAATGAGCGTCAGGTAGGGCATGGCCGCGAGCGAGACGGCCCACGCGATCGCGCCTTGCGACGTGCGCGTATTCATGATCGCGTGGAACGCCGCGACGATCCCGAGCACGTGGATGGTCAGGATCAGGGTGCCGAGATGTAGCCAGTCGAGGGTCATGGGCGCGTGTCGGACTCCTGAGGTCGCGCGGCCGGGCGGCCGCCTACGCGCATCTTACCCAACCGTGCGGCGCAACGGTGCACCGCACGGTGGGCGAGCCGGGAAGGCTCAGGCCTTGCGGGGCAGGTCCGACGCCTGGATCAGGAACACGGCGTCGTCGCCGGCGCTGGTGGGCAGCCACGTGAGCTCGAGGCCGCCGAACGCGGCTTCGACGTGCTCGCGCTCGTTGCCGATCTCGACGACGAGCACGCCGTCGTCGTGCAGCCAGCGATGGGCCTCGGCGACGATACGTCGCACGATGTCCATCCCGTCATCGCCACCGGCGAGCGCCATCTCCGGCTCGTGCCGGTACTCGGGCGGCAGCGCTGCCATCGACGACGCGTTCACGTACGGCGGGTTCGTCAGGATCACGTCGTAGCGCGCGCCCGGGTCGGTGCGGAACGCGGGCAGCGGTGCGTAGAGGTCGCCGTGGTGCAGCGTGACGCGGTCTTCGAGGCCGTAGTCACGCACGTTGATCTCGGCGACTTCGAGCGCCTTGTCGGACAGGTCGACCGCGTCGATCTCGGCGTTCGGGAACGCGCTCGCCGCGAGGATCGCGAGGCAGCCGGAGCCCGTGCACAGCTCGAGCACCGCGCCGACCTGTTCGGGATCGGCGACGTACGGCTGCAGCCCGTCGTCGAGCAGTTCGCCGATGAACGAGCGCGGCACGATCACGCGTTCGTCGACGTAGAAGCGGTGGCCGTGCATCCACGCTTCATGCGTGAGGTACGCGGCCGGCACGCGGTCGGTCGCGCGCCGTTCGATCACCGCGAGCACGGCCGCGATTTCGTCGGGCAGCAGTCGCGCGTCGAGGAACGGCTCGAGCGTGTCGAGCGGCAGGTCGAGCGTGCGCAGCACGAGGTAGGCCGCTTCGTCGTACGCATTGTCGGAGCCGTGGCCGAATGCGAGCTTCGCTTTCGAGAAGCGCGTGACCGCGTAGCGCAGCAGGTCGCGAACAGTGGCAAAAGGTGTCGTCATGCGAGGCTCCATCAGGCGATCAGTTGTTCGAGCACGCGGCGGTACACGTTCTTCAGCGGGTCGACGAAGCGCACTTCGATGTGCTCGTCGATCTTGTGGATGCTGCCGTTCGGCGGGCCGAACTCGATCACCTGCGGGCAGATGCGCGCGATGAAACGGCCGTCCGACGTGCCGCCCGTGGTGGACAGCTCGGTCGTGATGCCGGTCTCGGTGCGGATCGCGTTTTCCAGCGCGCCCGACAGCTCGCCGCGCGGGGTGAGGAACGGCAGGCCGCTCACCGACCACTTCAGCGTGTATTCGAGGCCATGCTTGTCGAGGATCGCGTGCACGCGTGCCTGCAGGCCTTCGACCGTGCTGGCGGTCGAGAAGCGGAAGTTGAACAGCAGGTCGGCGTGGCCGGGAATCACGTTGGTCGCGCCGGTGCCGGCATGCAGGTTCGACACCTGCCAGGTGGTCGGCGGGAAGTATTCGTTGCCTTCGTCCCACTGCTCGGCGGCGAGCTCGGCGAGCGCCGGCGCGAGCAGGTGGATCGGGTTCTTCGCGAGGTGCGGATACGCGATGTGGCCCTGCACGCCCTTGACGACGAGTTCGCCCGACATCGAGCCGCGGCGGCCGTTCTTCACGACGTCGCCGAGCTCGGTGGTCGACGTCGGCTCGCCGACGATGCAGTAGTCCATGCGTTCGCCGCGCGCTTCGAGCAGCTCGACGACCTTCACGGTGCCGTCGGTAGCGGGGCCTTCCTCGTCGCTCGTGATCAGGAACGCGATCGCGCCGCGGTGGCCGGGATGCGCTGCGACGAATTCCTCGGACGCGACGACGAACGCCGCGAGCGACGTCTTCATGTCGGCCGCGCCGCGGCCGTACAGCTTGCCGTCACGATGGGCGGGGATGAACGGCGGCGAGCTCCATTGCTCGAGCGGGCCGGTCGGCACGACGTCGGTGTGGCCCGCGAACGCGAGCAGCTTGCCGTCGCGGCCGTCGGTGCCGCGCTTGACGGCCCACAGGTTGGTCACGCCGTGCGACGCGATGGTTTCGCATTCGAAGCCGAGCGCGGCGAGGCGCTCGGTCATGATCTGCTGGCAATGCTGGTCGTCGGGCGTCACGGATGCGCGGGCGATCAGCTGTTCGGTAAGGGCTAGGGTGGCGGACATGGTTCGGACCACTTTCGATAAAAAATGCCGGCGCGGTGGCCGGCAGCGACAAGACGTCGGGCTGCGCCGACAGGCGCAGCGCGGGCAGCCCTATGCGGCAAACAGCGCCGCGTATTGATCGGCCACGAAGCCGAGCGATTTCACGCGGCCGTTGACCACCAGCACGGGGCGCTTGATGACCGACGGCTTGTGGATCATCAGCGCGACCGCGCCGGCCTTCGTTTCGGCGGCCGCCTTCATCGCGTCGTCCAGGCCGCGCCACGTCGTGCCGCGCTTGTTGACGAGCGCGTCGAGCGACACGTCCTTCAGCCAGTCCTCGACGAGCGGTGCGCTGACACCGAGCTTCTTGAAGTCGTGGAACTCGAATTCGACGCCGTGATCGTCGAGCCACACGCGGGCCTTCTTCACGGTGTCGCAGTTCGGAATGCCGTAGACGACCACGGTGTGCGGCTTTGCCATCAGTCGCCTCGCAGCAGCTCGTTCAGGCCGACCTTCGCGCGGGTCTTCGCATCGACCTTCTTGACGATCACCGCGCAGTACAGGCTGTGCGAGCCGTCCTTCGACGGCAGGTTGCCGGCGACGACGACCGAGCCGGCCGGGATGCGGCCGTAGCTGACCTCGCCCGTCTCGCGGTCGTAGATCTTCGTGCTTTGGCCGAGGTACACGCCCATCGAGATCACCGAGTTTTCCTCGACGATCACGCCTTCGACGACTTCCGAGCGCGCGCCGATGAAGCAGTTGTCCTCGATGATGACCGGGTTCGCCTGCAGCGGCTCGAGCACGCCGCCGATGCCGACGCCGCCCGACAGGTGCACGTTCTTGCCGATCTGCGCGCACGAACCGACCGTGGCCCACGTGTCGACCATCGTGCCTTCGTCGACGTACGCGCCGATGTTGGTGTACGACGGCATCAGCACGACGTTCTTCGCGATGAACGAGCCGCGGCGCGCGATCGCCGGCGGGACGACGCGGAAGCCGCCCGCGGCGAAATCTTCAGCGGTGTAGTTTGCGAACTTCGACGGCACCTTGTCGTAGAACTGCGAGTAGCCGCCGGCGGGCATCGGCGCGTTGTCCTCCAGGCGGAACGACAGCAGCACGGCCTTCTTCAGCCACTGATGCACGGTCCAGTTGCCGTCGATCTTCTCGGCCACGCGCAGCGCGCCTTTGTCGAGCTGCTCGATCGCGTGCGCGACGGCTTCGCGGACGTCGGCCGGTGCGGCCTTCGGCGACAGCTCGGCGCGGTTGTCCCAGGCGGTATCGATGATTTGCTGAAGTTGTTGCGACATGTTCGTTTTCGCAGGAGATGGATGGAATTGATCGGATGGACGATTGATTACCGCGCGAGAGAGCGGCAGAAATCGACGATGCGTTGCGCGCCCTCGACGCATTCGGGGGTGCCCGCGACGAGCGCGATCCGGATGAAATCGCGGCCCGGATTCGTGCCGTGCGCATCGCGCGCCAGGTACGAGCCGGGCAGAACCGTCACATTATAGTCGGCGTACAGGCGGCGGGCGAACTCGGTGTCCGACAGCCCGGTGCGCGACACGTTGGCCCACAGGTAGAACGCCGCGTCGGGCAGCTTCACGTCGATCGCGTCGGCCAGCATCGGCGTGACTGTATTGAACTTCTGCAGGTACAGCGCGCGGTTCTCGCGCACGTGCGCCTCGTCGTTCCACGCGGCGATGCTCGCGTGCTGCCAGACCGGCGACAGCGCCGCGCCGTGGTACGTGCGGTACAGCAGGAATTTCTTCAGCAGCGCTGCGTCGCCGGCGACGAAGCCCGAGCGCATGCCCGGCACGTTCGAGCGCTTCGACAGGCTCGACAGCATCACGAGCCGCTCGAAGCCGCGGCCGAGGCGGTGCGCGGCCTCGAGGCCGCCGAGCGGCGGCGCCGCTTCGTCGAAATAGATTTCCGAATAGCACTCGTCGGACGCGATCACGAAGCCGTGGCGGTCGGACAGTGCGAACAGCTCGCGCCAGTCGTCGAGCGTCAGCACCGCGCCCGTCGGGTTGCCCGGCGAGCAGACGTACAGCAGCTGCGTGCGCGCCCAGACTGCGTCGGGCACGGACGCGTAGTCGCACGCGAAGTTGCGGGCCGGGTCGCTGTTCGCGAAATAGGGTTCGGCACCGGCCAGCAGCGCCGCGCCTTCGTAAATTTGATAGAACGGATTCGGACAGAGTACGATCGCTTTCTCGCCCTGTTCGGACGGGCGGGCGTCGATCACCGTCTGCGCGAGCGAGAACAGCGCCTCGCGCGAGCCCGACACGGGCAGCACCTGCGTGGCCGGATCGATGGCCGGCAGCCCGTAGCGGCGCTCGAGCCAGTGTGCGATCGACGTGCGCAGCGCGTCCGAGCCGGCGGTGGCCGGGTACGACGCGAGACCGTCGAGCGCGGCCACCACGGCGTCGCGGATCAGCGCCGGGGTCGCGTGTTTGGGCTCGCCGATGCCGAAGCTGATCGGTTTGAGGGCGCCGGAGGGCGTCACGTCCTTGAACAGGGCGCGCAGCTTTTCGAAGGGATAGGGCTGGAGCGAGTCGAGTCGAGGGTTCACGGGCGAAGCGGCCATCGCGGCCGGTTGGAGCGAAAGAAGCGGCGGGCGCGCCGCACGGCTGCGAACGGGCGCCGATGGCGCGCGGGTCGCAACGGACGATTATAGCGTGACGGAATGCGGTCACGGCCTGCCGGAACGGCGGCCGGGCCGGTCGAATAAAGGGTATTGAACCAAATGAATAACGCGGTACGCGGCAGCCTGCC
The DNA here is from genome assembly GCF_002223095.1 of Burkholderia sp. AU33803. NCBI lineage: Bacteria > Pseudomonadati > Pseudomonadota > Betaproteobacteria > Burkholderiales > Burkholderiaceae > Burkholderia > Burkholderia sp. AU33803. Next base: position 1,763,028 of record NZ_NKFJ01000004.1, on the reverse strand, counting down.
GACGCTGGCCATCCTGATCGGCGCGTCGGTGTGGGGCCTGATCTGGTATCCGCTGCGGATCCTGGCGTCGCTCGGCGTGACGGGCACGCTGGCGAGCGCGCTGACGAGCCTCGTCGCCTTCCTGTTCGTGATCGTCGCGCGGCATCGCACGATCGCGACGCTGCGCTGGCACTGGGTGCTGCCCGGCATCGCGGTGACGGCCGGCGTGACGAACCTCGGGTTCGTGTGGGGGACGATCCACGGCGAAGTGCTGCGCGTGATGCTGCTGTTCTACCTGACCCCCGCATGGACCGCCATCTACGCGCACTTCCTGCTGCGCGAGCGGCTGACCTGGGCCGGCGCGGGGCTCGCGGCGCTGTCGATCGGCGGCGCGATGCTGATGCTGTGGTCGCCGACGCTCGGCCTGCCGCTGCCGGCCACCCCGGCCGAATGGGCCGGGCTCGCGGCCGGGTTGAGCTTCGCGATGAGCAACGTGCTCGTGATCAAGGCGAGCCGCGAGTTGCCGGAGATGCGTGCCGAGATGCGCACCGCGACGCTGTTCGGCGGCGCGGCCGTGTTCGGTGCGATCGCATCGCTGTTCGAGGGGATCCCGGCTGCGCCGGCGGGCGGCCACCTCGGCACGGCCGCGCTGATCATCGTCGCGATCGGCGTGACGATGGCGTCGAACAACCTGCTCGTGCAGTACGGGCTGGCGCGCGTGCCGGCCAACCGTGCGTCGATCATCATGCTGTTCGAGATCGTGATCACCGCGCTGTCGGCCTGGGTGTTCGCGAGCGAGCTGCCGACCGCCCGCGAGTGGGCGGGCGGCGCGTGCATCGTGCTGGCGACGCTGCTGTCGAGCCGGGTCCATCGTGCCGCGCCGGCACCGGACAAACCCGGCGACGGTCGGGACGGCGCACGCGCGATGGTATGATGGAAGCCGTTTGCGGGGCCCAACGCTGTATGCGCGCGGCCCCGCTTTTGAATTCCGGGGCGCATCGCGCGCATGGGCCGTCGGGCTCCGCGCAGTGCGGCTCCGTCCGTTTCACACCTTCTTCACATCCGATACCGCCGTGCGTCTGAGCTCGATCAAACTCGCTGGCTTCAAATCCTTTGTCGATCCCACGCATTTCCAGGTTCCGGGCCAGCTTGTCGGCGTGGTGGGCCCGAACGGGTGCGGCAAGTCCAACATCATCGATGCCGTGCGCTGGGTGCTCGGCGAGTCGCGCGCTTCCGAGCTGCGCGGCGAATCGATGCAGGACGTGATCTTCAACGGCTCGACCGCCCGCAAGCCCGGCAGCCGGGCCAGCGTCGAACTGATCTTCGACAACTCCGACGGCCGCGCGGCCGGCCAGTGGGGCCAGTACGGCGAGATTGCCGTGAAGCGCGTGCTGACGCGCGACGGCACGTCGAGTTACTACATCAACAACCTGCCGGCGCGCCGCCGCGACATCCAGGACATCTTCCTCGGCACCGGCCTCGGGCCGCGCGCGTACGCGATCATCGGGCAGGGCATGATCGCGCGCATCATCGAGGCGAAGCCGGAAGAGCTGCGCGTGTTCCTCGAGGAAGCCGCGGGCGTGTCGAAGTACAAGGAACGCCGCCGCGAGACCGAGAACCGCCTGCACGACACGCGCGAGAACCTGACCCGCGTCGAGGACATCGTCCGCGAACTCGGCGCGAACCTCGAGAAGCTCGAGGCGCAGGCCGTCGTCGCGACCAAATACAAGGAACTCGTCGCCGACGGCGAGGAGAAGCAGCGCCTGTTGTGGCTGCTGCGCAAGAACGAGGCCGCCGGCGAGCAGCAGAAGCAGCAGCGCGCGATCGAACAGGCGCAGATCGACCTCGAGGCGCAAACGGCGAAGCTGCGCGAGGTCGAGGCGCAGCTCGAGACGCTGCGCGTCGCGCATTACTCGGCAAGCGACGCGATGCAGGGCGCGCAGGGCTCGCTCTACGAAGCGAACGCCGAGGTGAGCCGCCTCGAAGCCGAGATCAAGTTCATCGTCGAATCGCGCAATCGCGTGCAGGCGCAGATCGCCGCGCTGAATGCGCAGCGCGAGCAATGGCGCGCGCAGGCCGAGAAGGCGCAGGACGAGCTCGAGGAAGCCGAGGAAGCGCGCGCGATGGCCGACGAGAAGGCCGCGCTCGCCGAAGACAACGCCGCCGCGAAGCACGATGCGCTGCCGGCGCTCGAAGCGAAATTCCGCGATGCGCAGGCGCAGCTCAACGACGAGCGCGCGCGGATCGCGCAGACCGAACAGTCGCTGAAGCTCGAAGCCGCGCACCAGCGCAACGCCGACCAGCAGCTCCAGCAGCTGCAGCAGCGCCATGAGCGCCTGAAGAGCGAAGCGGGCGGGCTCGATGCGCCGGACGAGGCGCAGCTCGAGGAGCTGCGCATGCAGCTGGCCGAGCAGGAAGAGATCCTGGCCGAAGCGCAGGCGCGCCTCGCCGACGCGCAGGAAACCGTGCCGCGCCTCGATGGCGAACGCCGTGCCGCGCAGGAGCGCGTGCAGGCCGAAGCCGCGCAGATTCACCAGCTCGAGGCGCGTCTCGCCGCGCTGAAGCAGCTGCAGGAAAACGTGCAGACCGAAGGCAAGGTGCAGCCGTGGCTCGACAAGCACGAGCTCGGCGCGCTGCCGCGTCTGTGGAAGAAGCTGCACGTCGAAGCCGGCTGGGAAGCCGCGCTCGAGGCCGTGCTGCGCGAGCGCCTGGCCGCGCTCGAAGTGTCGAATCTCGACTGGGTGAAGGCTTTTGCCACCGACGCACCGCCCGCGAAGCTCGCGTTCTATGCGCCGCCCGCGGCCGGTGAACCGCCGGCGGCCGTGGCCGGCCTGCGTCCGGTGCTGTCGCTCGTGCGCATCGACGATGCGGGCATCCGCGCGGTGCTGAACGACTGGCTCGGCAACGTGTATGTTGCCGACGACGTCGCGCAGGCGCTCGCGACGCGCACGAAGCTGCCGGCAGGCGGCGCGTTCGTCGTCAAGGCCGGCCATATCGTCACGCGCGTCGGCGTGCAGCTGTATGCGGCCGATTCGGAGCAGGCCGGGATGCTGGCCCGCCAGCAGGAAATCGAAAACCTGACGCGCCAGGTGCGTGCGCAGGCGCTGCTCGCCGACGAGGCGCGCACGGCCGCTGTCCGCGCGGAAGCCGCGCACACGCAGGCCACGCAGGCGCTCGGCGACGTGCGTGCACAGGCCGAGCGTGCGACGCAGCGCGTGCATGCGCTGCAGATGGACGTGCTGAAGCTCGCCCAGGCGCACGAACGTTACACGCAGCGCAGCACGCAGATTCGCGAGGAACTCGAGGAAATCGGCGCGCAGATCGAAGAGCAGCGTGCGATGCGCGCGGAATCGGAAGCGAATTTCGAGCGTTTCGACGGCGAACTGGCGGAACTGCAGGCGCGCTTCGAGGACAATCAGCTCGCATTCGAAGCGCTCGACGAATCGCTGACGCAGGCGCGTCAGGAAGCGCGTGACCTGGAGCGCGGCGCGAACGACGCGCGCTTCGCCGCACGCAATGCCGTGACGCGGATCGACGAGCTCAAACGCAGCATCCAGGTCGCGCACGAGCAGAGCGAGCGCGTCGCCGCGTCGCTCGAGGACGCACGCGCCGAGCTCGAGACGATCAACGAGCAGACCGCGCACACGGGGCTGCAGGACGCGCTCGAGATTCGCGCGGTGAAGGAAGAGGCGTTGCAGGCCGCGCGGATCGAACTCGACGACCTGACCGCGAAGCTGCGTGCGTCGGACGAGCAGCGCCTCGTCGCCGAGCGCTCGTTGCAGCCGCTGCGCGACCGCATCACCGAATTGCAGTTGAAGGAGCAAGCCGCGCGCCTGTCGGTCGAGCAGTTCGCCGAACAGCTCGTGACGGCCGAGGTCGACGAGGTGGCGCTGTCCGCGAAGCTCACGCCGGATCTGAAGCCGTCGTACCTGCAGGGCGAGGTCACGCGCCTGAACAACGCGATCAACGCGCTCGGTCCGGTGAACATGGCCGCGCTCGACGAGCTGAAGGCCGCGAGCGAGCGCAAGGTGTTCCTCGACGCGCAGTCGGCCGACCTGATCGACGCGATCACGACGCTCGAGGACGCGATCCACAAGATCGACCAGGAAACCCGCACGCTGCTGCAGGGCACCTTCGACGAGGTCAACCGTCACTTCAGCGACCTGTTCCCGCGCCTGTTCGGCGGCGGCCAGGCGAAGCTGATCATGACGGGCGACGAAATCCTCGATGCCGGCGTGCAGGTGATGGCGCAGCCGCCGGGCAAGAAGAACGCGACGATCCACCTGCTGTCGGGCGGCGAGAAGGCGCTGACCGCGACCGCACTGGTGTTCGCGATGTTCCAGCTGAACCCGGCGCCGTTCTGTCTGCTCGACGAGGTCGACGCGCCGCTCGACGACGCGAACACCGAGCGTTTCGCGAATCTCGTGCGCGCGATGTCCGACAAGACGCAGTTCCTGTTCATCTCGCACAACAAGATCGCGATGGAAATGGCGCAGCAGCTGATCGGCGTGACGATGCAGGAGCAGGGCGTGTCGCGGATCGTTGCGGTGGACATGGAAACCGCCGCGGGTTTTGCCCAGAATTGACGTTTGACGAAACCGGACCGCGTTCGCGCGGCGCATGGGCGCCCGTTCGCGGTTCCGACGAACAAGAATTGCTGATGGAGCGTGCATGGACGAGTTGACACTCGGTTTGATCGGCGCGGGCGCCGTCGTGGTGGGCGGCGTCGTGGTCTACAACGCATGGCAGGGCGCGAAGGTGCGGCGCAGGATGCCGCGCCCGATGCCGGAGGAAGCGGCCGAGGCGATGAACCGCCCCGAGCGCGACGAAGAATTGCCGTTCATCGAGCCGGTGCGCCAGCCGGTGCGGCGCGAGCCCGCGGCACCGGCCCCGGCGGCCGCCACGGGCGGCGCGCAGGCCGAAGTCGCGCGCGTCGAACCGACGTTCGGTGGCGCGGCGCCGGCCGACACGCCGGCCGATCTGCAGGCCGAAGCGACCGGCGTCGATGCACCGGCCGAGTCGGTCGAGCCGGTTGCCGGCGAAGCAGCCGCACCGGCTGCCGCGCACGACACGCACGCTGAACCGGCAGAGCCGGCCGAACCCGTGCTGCCGGCCGCCACGACGATCTCGTCGGCTCCGCCGGCGATCGTCGACCGCCGGATCGACTGCATCGTGCCGATCCGCCTCGGCGGGTCGCTGCCGGGCGACAAGATCCTGCCGGCCGCGCAGCGGCTGCGCCGCGCGGGCAGCAAGCCCGTGCACATCGAAGGCAAGCCGGAAGGCGGCCAGTGGGAGTTGCTGCAGAACGGCGTGCGCTACGAGGAGCTGCGCGCAGCCGCGCAGCTCGCGAACCGCAGCGGTGCGCTGAACGAGCTCGAGTTCTCCGAGTTCGTGACGGGCGTCCAGCAGTTCGCCGACGCGATCGACGGCGCGCCGGAATTCCCGGACATGATGGAAACGGTCGCGATGGCGCGCGAGCTCGACGCGTTTGCCGCGCAGTGCGACGCGCAGCTGTCGATCAACGTGATGTCGGACGGCGCGCCGTGGTCGGCGAACTACGTGCAGGCGGTCGCGTCGCAGGACGGGCTGCTGCTGTCGCGCGACGGCACGCGTTTCGTGAAGCTCGACGCGAAGCAGAACCCCGTGTTCATGCTGCAGTTCGGCGACACGAACTTCCTGCGCGACGACCTCACGTACAAGGGCGGCAACATGATCACGCTCGTGCTCGACGTGCCGGTCGCCGAAGAGGACATCCTGCCGTTCCGGCTGATGTGCGATTACGCAAAATCGCTGTCCGAGCGGATCGGCGCGCGGGTCGTCGACGATTCGCGGCGGCCGCTGCCGGAATCGACGCTGGTCGCGATCGATCAGCAGCTGATGAAGCTGTACGCGAAGCTCGAGGAAGCCGGCATCCCGGCCGGTTCGCCGGTCACGCGCCGCCTCTTCAGCCAGTAACGCGCGCACGGCGGGCGACGGCTTACGGCGCCGGCGCCCGTCGCGGCAAGGCGCCGTGCTCGTGTGCACTGCAGCGTGCCCCCGCTCCGGCGTCAAACTGAGATAATCGGAATTCCGATTTTTCAGAACGACTCTGCCGCCAGCATGGCCCGAACCCAAGCCGAACCGCCAGCCAGCCAGCCCGACGCGCGCGCCGCGTGGCTGCGCGACCAACTCGAGCGCGCGAACTACGCCTACTACGTGCTCGACCAGCCGGATCTGCCCGACGCGGAATACGACCGGCTGTTCCGCGAACTGCAGCAGCTCGAAGCCGACCATCCGGAACTCGTGACGCCCGATTCGCCGACGCAGCGTGTCGGCGGCGAGGCGGCCGGCGGCTTCACGCCGGTCGTCCATGACGCGCCGATGCTGTCGCTGAACAACGGCTTCGCCGACGAGGACATCGTCGCATTCGACAAGCGTGTCGCCGACGCGCTCGACAAGACGACCGATCTTGCCGGCTCGGTGACGGAGCCCGTCGAATACGCATGCGAACTGAAGTTCGACGGTCTCGCGATCTCGCTGCGCTACGAGCAGGGCGTATTCGTCCAGGCGTCGACGCGCGGCGACGGGACCACGGGCGAGGACGTGACCGAGAACGTGCGCACGATCCGCTCGATTCCGCTGAAGCTGAAGGGCAAGAACGTGCCGGCCGTGCTCGACGTGCGCGGCGAGGTGCTGATGTTCAAGCGCGATTTCGCACGCCTGAACGAACGCCAGCGGGCGGCCGAGCAGCGCGAATTCGCGAACCCGCGCAACGCGGCGGCCGGCAGCCTGCGCCAGCTCGACTCGAAGATCACCGCGCAGCGTCCGCTGTCGTTCTTCGCATACGGGATCGGCGTGCTCGACGGGATGCCGATGCCCGATACGCACAGCGCGCTGCTCGACTGGTACGAGTCGCTCGGCCTGCCCGTGAACCGCGAGCGCGCGGTCGTGCACGGGGCCGAAGGCTTGCTCGGCTTCTTCCGCCGGGTCGGCGAGAAGCGCGAGTCGCTGCCGTACGACATCGACGGCGTCGTCTACAAGGTCAACCGGCGCGACGAGCAGGAGCGCCTCGGTTTCGTGTCGCGCGCGCCGCGCTTCGCGCTCGCGCACAAGTTCCCCGCACAGGAAGCGCTGACCAGGCTCGTCGCGATCGACGTGCAGGTCGGCCGCACCGGCGCGATCACGCCGGTCGCGCGCCTCGAGCCCGTGTTCGTCGGCGGCGCGACCGTGACGAACGCGACGCTGCACAACGAGGACGAGGTGCGCCGCAAGGACATCCGGATCGGCGATACCGTGATCGTGCGCCGCGCGGGCGACGTGATCCCCGAGGTGGTCGGCGCGCTGCTCGACCGGCGCCCGGCCGATGCCGCCGAATTCGTGATGCCGACCGAATGCCCGGTGTGCGGCTCGAAGATCGAGCGCCTGCCGGACGAGGCGATCGCGCGCTGCACGGGCGGCCTGTTCTGCCCGGCGCAGCGCAAGCAGGCGCTGTGGCACTTCGCGCAGCGCCGCGCGCTCGACATCGACGGGCTCGGCGAGAAGATCATCGACCAGCTCGTCGAGCTGAATCTCGTGCGCACGCCGGCCGACCTGTTCAATCTCGGCTTTGCGACGCTCGCCGAGCTCGACCGGTTCGCCGAGAAATCGGCGCAGAACCTGCTCGACTCGCTCGAGAAGGCGAAGCATACGACGCTCGCGCGCTTCATCTACGGGCTCGGTATCCGTCACGTCGGCGAATCGACCGCGAAGGATCTCGCGAAGCATTTCGGCTCGCTGACGCCGATCATGGACGCATCGATCGAAGAGCTGCTCGAGGTCAACGACGTCGGGCCGATCGTCGCCGAGTCACTCCATCAGTTCTTCGCGGAAGAGCACAACCGGACCGTGATCGAGCAGTTGCGCGCGCCGGGCAAGGTGACGTGGCCGGAAGGGCCGCCCGCGCCGAAGGCGCCGCAGGGCGTGCTGGCCGGCAAGACGGTCGTGCTGACGGGCACGCTGCCGACGCTTACGCGCGATGCCGCGAAGGAAATGCTCGAAGCGGCGGGCGCGAAAGTGGCCGGTTCGGTATCGAAGAAGACGGATTACGTGGTCGCGGGCGCCGAAGCCGGCAGCAAGCTCGCGAAGGCCGAGGAACTCGGCATCCCCGTGCTGGACGAAGACGGCCTGCACCAACTCCTGGAGGGTAATACGCCATGATTCGCGAGATCCTGAAGATGGGCGATCCGCGCCTGCTCGAAGTCGCCAAGCCGGTCGAGCGGTTCGATACACCCGAACTGCACGAGATCGTCGCGGACATGTTCGAGACGATGCACCACGCGAACGGCGCCGGCCTGGCCGCGCCGCAGATCGGCATCGGGCTGCAGATCATCATCTTCGGCTTCGGCAACAACAACCGCTACCCGGACGCGCCGCCGGTGCCCGAGACCGTGCTGATCAACCCGAAGATCGAGTACCTGCCGCCGGACATGGAAGAGGGCTGGGAAGGCTGCCTGTCAGTGCCGGGCATGCGCGGCGTCGTCAGCCGCTACGCGAAGGTGCGCTACAGCGGCTTCGACCAGTACGGCGAGAAGATCGACCGCGTGGCCGACGGTTTTCACGCACGCGTCGTCCAGCACGAATACGATCACCTGATCGGCAAGCTGTATCCGATGCGGATCACCGACTTCACGCGCTTCGGCTTCACGGAAGTGCTGTTCCCGGGGCTCGATCCGGCTTCCGACGATTGATCGGCCGGCTTTGCCGGCGTCTCGCAGACAAGAAAAAAGCCCGCTTGCGCGGGCTTTCTCATTGCATGGTGCACGTGTAGCCGCCCGCGATCAGAACGTCTCGTCGGCCGACAGATAGCGCCATTGACCCTGCGGCAGTGCGCCAAGCATCACGCGGCCCATCCGGACGCGCTTCAGGCCGATCACGTCGAGGCCCACCAGCTCGCACATGCGACGGATCTGGCGCTTCTTGCCTTCGCGCAGCACGAAGCGCAACTGCTCGCCGTTCTGCCAGCTCACCATCGCGGGCTTCAGCGCGACGCCGTCGAGCTCGAGGCCGTGGCGCAGCTTCGCGAGCGACTCCGCGGGGAAGTGCTGGTCGATGTCGATGAGCCGCTCGCCGAAGCGCACGCGTACCAGGTACTCCTTGTCGATATCCGACTGCTCGCCGATCAGCTGCTTCGCGATCACGCCGTTCTGCGTCAGCACGAGCAGGCCGGTCGAATCAATGTCCAGGCGGCCGGCCGGTGCGAGGGCATGCAAGTGCTGCGGCGAGAAGCGCACCGGCGAATGGTCGCCGCTCCAGCGGTTCGCGCGCGTGATCAGCACGGCAGCGGGCTCGTAGCCGTCTTCCGCCTGGCCCGACACGTAGCCGACCGGCTTGTGCAGCAGGATCGTCACTTGCGCGGCCTGCGCGGCGCTCGCGCGTTCGTCGATCTCGATCTTCTGGTCGGCGCGGACCTTGGTGCCGAGCGTGTCGATGCGTTCGCCGTCGACGAGCACCCAACCCTTTTCGATCCATTCGTCGGCTTCGCGGCGCGAGCACATGCCGAGCTCGGACATCCGTTTCGACAGGCGCATCAGGCCCGATTCGTCACCGTAGTCGACGTCGGCGGCGGCGCGCTTGACCGGTTGTGCGGTCTTGACGGCGCCGAACGAGCGGCGCTCGCCGTCGCGTGCGGGGCGGGCCGGGCGGTCGCCGAAGCTGCGCTTCGCACCTTCGCCGGCAGGCTTGTCGCGATACGACGGGCGCTTGCCGTCGTCGGCGCCGGCGCGGCGCGGGCGGGCATCGTCATCACGGCGCGGCGGGCGATCGGACGATGGGCGACGGTCGCCGAAGCTGCGCTTTGCGCCTTCGCCGGCTGCCTTGTCGCGATAAGGCGCGCGTGCGTTCCCTTCACTGGAACCGGCTCGACGCGGCCGCGAGTCGTCATCGCGGCGGGGCGGGCGATCGGACGACGTGCGGCGGTCGCCGAAGCTGCGCTTCGCGCCTTCGCCAGATGCGTTGTCGCGATACGGTGCGCGCGCGTTGCCTTCACTGGAACCTGCCCGACGCGGACGTGTATCGTCATCGCGGCGCGGCGGACGATCGGACGACGTGCGGCGGTCGCCGAAGCTGCGCTTTGCGCCTTCGCCGGCTGCGTTGTCGCGATAGGGCGCGCGTGCGTTGCCTTCACTGAAACCTGCGCGACGCGGACGTGCATCGTCATCGCGGCGGGGCGGGCGATCCGACGACGGGCGACGGTCACCGAAGCTGCGCTTCGCGCCTTCACTGCCTGCGTTGTCACGATAAGGCGCGCGCGCGCCGCCTTCGGCACCTGCACGACGCGGCCGTGCGTCGTCATCGCGGCGCGGGGGACGATCCGACGACGTACGACGGTCACCGAAGCCGCGTTTTGCACCTTCACCGCCTGCGCTGTCGCGATACGGCGCGCGTGCGTCGCCTTCGCCACCTGCACGACGCGGCCGCGCGTCGTCATCGCGGCGCGGCGGACGATCGGACGACGTGCGGCGGTCGCCGAAGCTGCGCTTCGCGCCTTCCCCGGCCGCGTTGTCGCGATAAGGGGCGCGCGTGCCGCGTTCCGCACCGCCGTCACGCGGCGCACGCTTGGCCGGTGCGCGATCGGCGCCCGGGCGCTCGGCGCCCGCGGCAGCGCGCGGCTTGAACGTACGTTCGCCGGCGCCGGCCGGGGACGCCTTCTTCGGGCCGGCCGGCTTGTCGCCGGCGGGAGGCGTGGCGGGACGCACCGCCTTGCGGGCGACGAGGCTGCCGGAGCGGACAGGGGCGCGGGTCGGCGACGCCGGCTTCGGATTCTTGACGGTTAATTTGGTGCGCATAAACGCTGGGATTCATTCAGACTGCGATCGCACGCAGCAATTCGGTTTCGAGCTGGATCTGCAGGCGGTTGTCGGACAGGCCGGCACCCGCGAGCAGGAAGATGTCCTCGACGCGTTCGCCGAGCGTATTGATCCGCGCCGCGTGGACGCCGATCCGATGCTCGGCGAGTACGCGCGCGATCGAATAGAGAAGGCCCGGCCGGTCGTTGGCCGACACGGACAGGATGTAGTACTGGCCGCGCTCGTCGGCCCGCAGGTCGACGCGCGGCGTGATCGGAAACGTCCGGGACAGCCTCGACAGGCGGCCCTTGGACGGCTCCGGCAGCGGCGCGGTTTCGGTGAGCCGCGACGCGAGTTGCTGCTCGACGAGATTCGCGATGTCGCGATACCGCACGTCACGTTCGGTCTGCGTGACGATGAAGTTGTCGAGCGCATAGCCGTGCCGCGTCGTGCTGACGCGTGCGTCGAGCACCGACAGCCCGTTGCGGTCGAAATACGCGCAGATGCCGGCGAACAGGTCGGGGCGATCCTTGACGTACACGAGCACCTGCAGCGCGTCGCCGATCGGCGACGGCCGAGCGCGCACGATCGCGGTTTCGGCATTCACGTGCCGGTACAGCACGCGTGTCTGCCACGCGATGTCGGCCGCGTCGTGACGCAGGAAGAAGCCGACATCGAGCTGATCCCACAGCGCGCGATGCGCGTCGTCCGGCACGGTCTCGAGGCGCAGCAGCGCGAGCGCCTGCTCCTGCCGCGACTTCAGCTCCGAATGCGCGTCGGGGTTGGCTCCGCCGAGCACCGCGAGCGTGATGCGGTACAGATCCTCGAGCAGCTTGCCCTTCCACGTGTTCCACACCTTCGGGCTCGTGCCGCGGATATCGGCGACGGTCAGCAGGTACAGCGCGGTGAGGTGCCGCTCGTTGCCGACGACTTCCGCGAAGCGCTTGATGACTTCCGGGTCGCTCGTGTCCTGCTTCTGCGCGACCTGGCTCATCGTCAGGTGATGCTGGACGAGCCACACGATCAGCGCCGCGTCGTCGCCGGCGATGCCATGCTCGCGGCAGAAGCGGCGCGCATCGGCCATCCCGAGCGTCGAGTGATCGCCGCCGCGGCCCTTCGCGATGTCGTGGAACAGCGCCGCGACATACAGCACCCACGGGCGCTCGAAGTTGCCGATCAGCTGGCTGCAGAACGGATATTCGTGCGCGTGCTCGGCCACCGCGAAGCGGCGGATGTTGCGCAACACCATCAGGATGTGCTGGTCGACCGTGTACACGTGGTACAGGTCGTGCTGCATCTGGCCGACGATGCGGCGGAAGTTCAGCAGGTAGCGGCCGAGCACGCTCGTCTGGTTCATCAACCGGAACGCGTGCGTGATCCCTTCGGGTTGCTGAAGGATCCGCATGAACGTGTCGCGGTTCTGCGGATCGCGGCGCCACGTGTTGTTCATGATCTCGCGCGAGTTGTACAGCGCGCGCAACGTGCGGGCCGATAAGCCCTTCACGCCGCGGGTCGTCTCGTACAACAGGAACGCTTCGAGGATCGCGTCGGGGTGGCGTTCGAACACGCCGTCGTCGACGATCTCGAGCATGCCCTGCTTCTCGACGAAGCGGTCGGGCGACAGCACGCGCGTGATGCCGCTCGTCGCGGGGAAGAGCTGCGCCTCGATGTTCTGGATCAGGATCGTCGCGAGCTGCGTGACGGCTTTCGCGGCCCAGTAGTAGCGGCGCATCAGCTGTTCGCTCGCGCGCTTGGCCTGCGTCGCCCGATAGCCGAAGCTTTCGGCGGCCTGCGTCTGCAGGTCGAACACGAGCATGTCCTGGCGGCGGCCGGCGATCACGTGCAGCCGCGCGCGCAGCGTTTTCAGGAAACCTTCGTTGCGACGCAGCTCGCGCGCCTCGCGATCGGTGATGAGGCCACGCGTGTCGAGCTCGCGCCAGCTGCTGCCGAAACCGGCCGCGCGCGCGATCCACAGGATCGTCTGCAGGTCGCGCAACCCGCCGGGGCTTTCCTTCACGTTCGGCTCGAGGCTGTAAGGCGTGTCCTGGAACTTCGCGTGGCGCTGGCGCATCTCGAGCACCTTCGCGGTGAAGAACGCGCGGGCGTCGAGCGCCTCGTGGTAGCGCACCGTGAAGCGTTCGAACAGCGCAGTGCTGCCGACGATGCGGCGCGCTTCCAGCAGCGACGTCTGCACCGTGACGTCCTGCGACGCCTCCTCGATGCACTGCGCGACCGTGCGCACGCTGCTGCCGATCTCGAGGCCGAGATCCCACGCCATGCCGATGAAGCGCTCGATGCGCGCGTCGAGGGCCGGATCGTGCGCATCGGGCAGCAGCACGAGGATGTCGACGTCGGAATAGGGCGCGAGCTCGCCGCGCCCGTAGCCGCCGACGGCGACGAGCGCGAGCGTCGCGGGCAGCCCGCAGTCGTCCCACACGCGCTTCAGCGCTTCGTCGGTGAGTTTCGACAGCGCGTGCATCAGCGACGCGACGTTCGCCGCGCGGCGAAAGCGCTCGAGCATGTCCGCTTTGGCGGCCTTGAATTCGGCGCGCCGCGACAGCGCTTCGGGCGAGGGGGCTGCGTGAGCGCTCATGGGCGGCCGTTCAGGTGCGGGTGGGGCGGGCTGGCGCGACGGCGCTCAGACGGCGGCGGCCGGTTGCGCGAACACCGGGCGCGCCGGCGTGCCGGCCGACACGGTCAGCACCTCGTAACCGGTTTCGGTGACGAGCACCGTGTGCTCCCACTGTGCCGACAGGCTGCGGTCGCGCGTCTTGACCGTCCACTGGTCGGGCATCGTGCGAATGTCGCGCTTGCCGGCGTTGATCATCGGCTCGATCGTGAAGATCATCCCGGCCTTCAGTTCGATGCCGGTGCCCGGACGGCCATAGTGGACGACCTGCGGATCTTCGTGGAACACCGTGCCGATGCCGTGGCCGCAGTATTCGCGCACGACGCTGTAGCCCTGCGCTTCCGCGTGCTTCTGGATCGCGTAGCCGATGTCGCCGAGGTGCGCGCCCGGCTTGACCTGGTCGATGCCGAGCCACATGCATTCGTAGGTGGTCTGCACGAGGCGCTTCGCGAGGATCGAACCCTCGCCGACGATGAACATGCGGCTCGTGTCGCCGAAGTAGCCATTCTTGATCACGGTGATGTCGATGTTCAGCGCATCGCCGTTCTTGATCACCTTCTCGCCGGGAATACCGTGGCAGATCACGTCGTTGACCGAAATGCAGGTGGCCTTCGGGTACGGCGGGTAGCCGGGCGGCTGGTAGTTCAGCGGCGCCGGGATCGTGCCCTGTTCATTGAGCATGAACTCGTGGCAGAGGCGGTCGAGTTCGGCGGTCGTGACGCCCGCGACGACGTGCGGCGTGATGAAGTCGAGCACTTCGCTCGCGAGACGGCAGGCGACGCGCATCTCGGCGATATCGTGTTCGTTTTTGAGCGTAATAGCCATCGAGGTATGCCTGGAATGCGGTGAATTGACGGATTATCGCACCTTCTGGCAGGCGTCGCAGCCCCTGCCGGCGGTGCGGATGCGGGTTTTCGCGGATTGTCCGGCCGGCTGCCGCGCGGCAAGCGAAAGTGGTGAGCGACTTGAGAGCGGACAAATCGGCGTGCTATACTCTTTGGCTAAGTCGATATCCAATTGCCGCGCTTGCCCCAAGTTGGGGCGGCATGACGGATGGAAGGCTTGCGGCACGGGCGTTTGCACGTGTCGAATCGCAAGCCGGCGCAACCAGGGTGCCGGCCGCGCGGCATTCGCGCCCTTCGGGGTGGGATCGCGCGGCGGTACGGCGGCCGGCTTAAGACCCAACCCTCGTGGAGAATTTACATGGCAGTTACGATGCGCCAAATGCTGGAAGCGGGTGTCCACTTCGGTCACCAGACGCGCTTCTGGAACCCGAAGATGGCTCCGTTCATTTTCGGTCACCGCAACAAGATTCACATCATCAACCTCGAAAAGACGCTGCCGATGTTCACGGACGCACAGAAGTACGTGCGCCAGCTGGCAGCGAACCGCGGCACGATCCTGTTCGTCGGCACGAAGCGTCAATCGCGTGACACGATCGCCCAGGAAGCGCAGCGCGCAGGCATGCCGTTCGTCAACGCACGCTGGCTCGGCGGCATGATGACCAACTTCAAGACGCTGAAGGTATCGATCAAGCGCCTGAAGGACATGGAGGCGGCAGTCGAGGCAGGCGAGCTCGAAAAGATGAGCAAGAAGGAAGCGCTGCTGTTCGAACGCGAAATCGCCAAGCTGCAAAAGTCGATCGGCGGCGTGAAGGACATGGGCGGCATTCCGGACGCGATCTTCGTCGTCGACGTCGGCTACCACAAGATTGCTGTCACCGAAGCGAACAAGCTGGGCGTGCCGGTCATCGCCGTGGTCGATACGAACCACTCGCCGGAAGGTGTGGATTACGTGATCCCGGGTAACGACGACTCGAGCAAGGCAGTCGCGCTGTACGCCGAAGGCGTGGCCGATGCGATCCTCGAAGGCCGTGCGAACGCGGTCAACGAAGTGGTCCAGGCCGCACGCGGCGACGACGAGTACGTCGAGGAAAACGCGTAACTGGCCCCGAGCCGGCGCAAAAAGGGGGCTCTCAACAGGCCCCCTTTTTTTAAGCTTGTGCGTCGGACCTGATCGCGCCGAATGGGCGCGGGTCCGGAAACGAATCTCGGCCGTTCGCGTCCAAGCGGGCGGCGTTGTGAATACAGACTCAAGGAGCGAATGATGGCGGCAATTACCGCAAGCATGGTGGCAGAACTGCGCGCAAAGACCGACGCACCGATGATGGAGTGCAAGAAGGCGCTGACGGAAGCCGACGGCGACCTGGCCAAGGCTGAAGAGCTGCTGCGCGTCAAGCTCGGCAACAAGGCGAGCAAGGCGGCATCGCGCGTGACGGCAGAAGGCGTCGTCGCATCGTTCGTCGGCGGCAACGCAGGCTCGCTGGTCGAACTGAACTGCGAAACCGACTTCGTCGCGAAGAACGACGACTTCCTCGCATTCTCGAAGACGGTTGCAGAACTCGTCGCGACGCAAAACCCGGCCGACGTGGCTGCACTGTCGGCGCTGCCGCTCGACGGCTCGACGGTCGACGCAGTGCGTCTTGCGCTGGTCGGCAAGATCGGCGAGAACGTCTCGATCCGCCGTTTCGTCCGTTTCGAAACCGCGAACAAGATCGCCACGTACCTGCACGGCGCGCGTATCGGCGTGATCGTCGAGTACACGGGCGCGGACGAGCAGGTCGGCAAGGACGTCGCGATGCACATCGCGGCCATGAAGCCGGTCGCGCTGTCGTCGGCCGACGTGCCGGCGGAACTGATCGAGACGGAACGCCGCGTGGCCGAGCAGAAGGCTGCGGAATCGGGCAAGCCGGCTGAAATCGTCGCGAAGATGGTCGACGGCAGCGTCCAGAAGTACCTGAAGGAAGTGTCGCTGCTGAACCAGACGTTCGTGAAGAACGACAAGCAGTCGATCGAGCAGATGCTGAAGGCAGCCAATGCCGCAGTGCAGAAGTTCGCACTGTTCGTCGTCGGCGAAGGCATCGAGAAGCGCCAGGACGACTTCGCCGCCGAAGTGGCCGCGCAAGTCGCAGCAGCAAAGCAGCAGTAAGCCGTAAGCAGTCAGGCAGTATCCGCGGCGGGCGTCCGCTCCGCCGCGGTCGGCGCCGCCGCCGGCCGGCCGGGAAACCCGGTCCGACCGTCGGCGCTTGCCCGAATCAGTATTTCGCCCCTACAGTTCGTGGTTGTCATCCTCTCGTCGCTCGGAAGCCCCTATGTCCAATGCCTATAAACGCGTCCTCCTCAAACTCTCCGGCGAAGCGCTGATGGGCGACGATGCCTTCGGCATCAATCGCGCGACGATCGAACGGATGGTGGCCGATATCGCCGAAGTCGTGCGTCTCGGTACGCAGCTCGCGGTCGTGATCGGTGGCGGTAATATTTTCCGCGGTGTCGCGGGTGGCGCGGCCGGCATGGACCGCGCGACGGCAGACTACATGGGGATGCTCGCGACGATGATGAACGCGCTGGCGCTGCAGGACGCGATGCGCCACGCCGGCATCGAGGCGCGTGTGCAGTCCGCGCTGCGGATGGACCAGGTCGTCGAGCCGTACATCCGGCCCCGCGCGATCCGCCAGCTCGAGGAAGGCCGCGTCGTGATCTTCGCGGCCGGTACGGGCAACCCGTTCTTCACGACGGACACGGCCGCCGCGCTGCGCGGTTCGGAAGTGGGCGCCGAGGTCGTATTGAAGGCGACCAAGGTCGATGGCGTATATTCTGCCGATCCGAAGAAGGATCCGTCGGCCACGCGTTACACGACGATCACTTTCGACGAGGCGATCAGCCGCAACCTGCAGGTGATGGACGCGACCGCCTTTGCGCTGTGCCGCGACCAGAAGCTGCCGATTCGCGTGTTTTCGATCAACAAGCCGGGCGCGCTCAAGCGCATCGTGCTGGGCGAGGACGAAGGTACGCTCGTCCACGTGTAAACTCCCGCGGATGCGGGCCATCGGCCGCGGCGCATCCGCTGCGCCGGGCAGGGCCCGTGTTATTTGAAGGTTAGAAGGTTCGGAGGTTGAAATGAGTGTCGCTGATACCAAGAAGGGCGTCGAGCAAAAGATGCAGCGCTCGATCGAAGCGTTCAAGAACGATCTGGCAAAGATCCGTACGGGCCGTGCACACACCGGTCTGCTCGATCACGTGCAGGTCGACTACTACGGCTCGATGGTGCCGATCTCGCAGGTCGCCAACCTGACGCTCGTCGATGCGCGCACGATCGGCGTGCAGCCGTGGGAAAAGAACATGGTCGCGAAGGTCGAGAAGGCCATTCGCGAAGCCGACCTGGGCCTGAACCCGGCCACCGCCGGCGACCTGATCCGCGTGCCGATGCCCGCGCTGACGGAAGAGCGCCGCCGCGAGCTGACCAAGGTCGTCAAGAGCGAAGGCGAAACGGCCAAGGTCGCGATCCGTAACCTGCGCCGCGACGCGAACGAAGCGCTCAAGAAGCTCGTGAAGGACAAGGAAATCTCGGAAGACGACGAGCGTCGTGCAAGCGACGACGTGCAGAAGCTGACCGACAAGCACGTTGCCGAAATCGACAAGCTCGTGCAGAGCAAGGAAGCCGAGATCATGACGGTCTGACGACCGTCCTCGCGCGCCGCCTTCTTCCCGCATTACTGTCTCAACGGCCATGACCTATACCAGCTCTACCGTTCGCGTGCCTGACGTCGGCGTCGTGCCGCGTCACATCGCGATCATCATGGACGGCAACGGCCGTTGGGCGACCGAACGCCGCTTGCCGCGCGTCGCGGGGCATACCCGCGGCGTCGATGCCGTGCGGGCGGTGGTCGAAGGCTGCGCGCGCGCCGGCGTCGAATACCTGACGCTGTTCGCGTTCAGTTCGGAGAACTGGCGCCGTCCGAACGACGAAGTGTCGTTCCTGATGCGCCTCTTCATCACCGCGCTCGAGCGCGAGGTCGGCAAGCTTCACGCGAACGGGATCCGCCTGCGTGTCGTCGGCGATCTCGACCGCTTCGAGCCGCGCATCCGCGAGCTGATTCGCCGCGCCGAAACCAAGACGGCGCGCAATACCCGTCTTACGCTCACCATCGCAGCCAACTACGGCGGCCGGTGGGACATCCTGCAGGCGACGAAGAAGCTCGTCGAGCAGGCCGTGCGCGAGGGTCGCGAGGTCGAAGTGACCGAGGACGCGTTCGCGCCGCACCTGGCGATGGCCTATGCGCCGGAGCCCGATCTCTTCATCCGTACCGGTGGCGAGCAGCGCGTCAGCAACTTCCTGCTGTGGCAACTCGCGTACGCCGAATTCTATTTCACCGACAAATACTGGCCGGATTTCGACGGCGCGGCGCTGGCCGACGCCATGGCGTCGTATACGGAGCGCGAGCGCCGTTTCGGCCGCACGAGCGCACAGCTCGAACCGCAATCGCAGAACGCCGACTCCCTTTCATGCTGAAAACCCGTGTGATCACGGCGATCGTGATGCTGGCGGTCCTGCTGCCGGTGACGCTGTTCGCGCCGCTCACCGCGTTCGGCGCGCTGATCGGCGTCGTGCTCGTGTTTGCCGCGTGGGAATGGGCGCGACTGCTCAAGCTCGGCGGCGCCGGCCCGGTCGTCTATGCAGTCGTCGCGGCGCTGGCGCTCGCGGCAACGGCGCCGCTCGGCGTCGATGCGGCTTCGTCCCGTCCCCTTTTCATGGCAGCCGGCGTGTTCTGGCTGCTGGTCGGCCCGTTCACGCTGCGGCGCAAGCCGGCGCTCGCGGGCGGCGTATGGCGGCCGTTCCTGCTCGCGGCCGGCCTCGTGGTCTTTGCGGCCTGCTGGCATGCGCTCGTCGCGGCGCGTGCGCAGGGCGTACCGTTCGTGCTGTCGCTGCTTCTGGTCGTCTGGCTCGCCGATATCGGCGCATACTTCGCCGGCAAGGCGTTCGGAAAGCGTAAACTGGCCATCACGATCAGCCCCGGCAAGAGCTGGGAGGGCGCGATCGGTGGCTGGCTCGCCGTGATGGTCGTCGCCGGCGTCGCGATGGTCGCGCATGCATTCGAGCCGACCCTGTTTTCCGCGTTCGCCGTGCGCTACGGGATGCCCGGCGCATGGGCCGCACTGACGCTGCTGGTCGCATACAGCGTGATCGGCGACCTGTTCGAATCGTTGCTGAAGCGGCAGGCGGGCGTGAAGGATTCGAGCGGACTGCTGCCAGGCCATGGCGGCGTGCTCGACCGTGTCGACGCGCTGCTGCCGGTGCTGCCGCTCGCGATGCTGCTGCTTGGTTAAACCACTCATTCTGTTATGCAAAAACGCCTGACATTGCTCGGTTCCACGGGCTCCATCGGAGACAGCACGCTCGACGTGGTCGCGCGCCATCCCGAGCGCTTCTCGGTCTATGCGCTGACCGCACACCGCAACGGCGACAAGCTGGTCGAGCAATGCCTGCGCTTCGCGCCCGAGGTGGCGGTGGTCGGCGATGCCGAGACGGCCGCGCAGGTCGACGCGAAGCTGCGCGCGGCGGGCAGCAAGACGACCGTGCTGCACGGGCCGCAGGCGCTCGTGGACGTGTCGAAGAGCGACCGCTGCGACACGGTGGTCGCGGCGATCGTCGGGGCGGCCGGCATGGCGCCGAGCCTCGCGGCCGCGCGCGCCGGCAAGCGCATCCTGCTCGCGAACAAGGAAGCGCTGGTGATGTCGGGCGCGATCTTCATGGACGCCGTGCGCGACCATGGCGCGATCCTGCTGCCGGTCGACAGCGAACACAACGCGATCTTCCAGTGCATGCCGCGCGACGCGGCCGAGCATGGCGGGATCTCGAAGATCATCCTGACCGCGTCGGGCGGCCCGTTCCGCACGCGCGAACCGGCCACGCTCGTCGATGTGACGCCGGATGAGGCGTGCAAGCACCCGAACTGGGTGATGGGCCGCAAGATCTCGGTCGATTCCGCGACGATGATGAACAAGGGCCTCGAGGTGATCGAGGCGCACTGGATCTTCGGGCTGCCGGGCGAGCGCATCGACGTGCTGATCCACCCGCAGAGCGTGATCCATTCGCTCGTGTCGTATCGCGACGGCTCGGTGCTCGCGCAGCTTGGCAATCCCGACATGCGCACGCCGATCGCGCATGCGCTCGCGTTCCCCGAGCGTGTCGATGCGGGCGTCGAACAGCTCGATCTCGCGCAAATTGCCCAGCTGTCGTTCGAGAAACCCGATTACGCGCGCTTCCCGTGTCTCGCGCTTGCGCTGAAGGCGCTCGAGGAAGGCGGCATCGCGAGCGCCGCATTGAACGCGGCGAACGAAGTCGCGGTCGAAGCGTTTCTCGAGCGTCGCATCGGCTTCATGGCGATTGCGGCGACGGTCGACGCCGTGCTCAACGCGCTGCCGAACCGTACGCCCGACGGGCTCGAGGATGTCCTGGCGGCGGATGCCGAGGCACGCCGCCTCGCCACCGAGATCATAGCGAAAGCGCCTGCGCCACGCGTGGAGCGCACTGTCTGAATGGAGTGCTCATGAACGTGCTGGTCGAACTGATCGCGTTTGCGGTGGCGATCGGGGTGCTGGTCGTCGTGCATGAGTACGGACATTATCGCGTCGCGCGCTGGTGCGGCGTGAAGGTGCTGCGTTTCTCGATCGGCTTCGGCCAGCCCGTCGCGCGCTGGGTCAGCCGCAGGACGGGCACCGAGTGGACGCTGTCGGCGCTGCCGCTCGGCGGCTACGTGAAGATGCTCGACGAGCGCGATCCCGGCCCCGGCATCGCGCCCGAGGAGCTCGGCCAGGCGTTCAACCGGCAGTCCGTCTACAAGCGCATCGCGATCGTTGCAGCCGGGCCGATTGCCAACTTCCTGTTGGCAATCGTGCTGTTTTCCGTCGTATTCGCCACCGGCGTAACCGAACCGGCCGCGATCGTCGCACCGCCGGCCACCGGCACGGTGGCGGCGCGCGCGGGCTTCGACGGCAGCGAGCAGATCGTGTCGATCCGCAACGCGCAGGGCGGCGAGGCCGAGCCGGTGCGGTCGTGGTCGGACCTGCGCTGGAAGCTGCTGGCCGCTGCGTTCGATCACCGCGAGATCGTGCTCGGCGCACGCGACGGCAACACGACGTTCGATTTCCGCGTCGACCTCCGCCATGTTCCCGACAGTCAGCTCGACGACGATTTCATGGCCCATCTGGGCTTCGAGACCGGCGGCGGCACGCTGTCGGTCGCGTCGGTGCAGCCCGGCAGCGCGGCGGAGCAGGCGGGCCTGAAGGCCGGCGACAAGCTGGTCGCGCTCGACGGCAAGCCGATCGGCGGCGCGTCGCGCTTCATCGATTTCGTGAAACACCATGCGGGCAAGCCGCTCGAGCTGCAGATCGAGCGCGACGGCGCCGCGCAGACGGTGTCGATCGTGCCGCAGATGCAGCGCGACGACGAATCGGGGCAGCAGGTCGGCCGGATCGGCGCGGCGCTGTCGATGCATGCGCCGTCCGTCGACGTGCGATATGGGCCGATCGAAAGCCTGCAGCTCGGCGCGCACCGGACGTGGGACATCTCCGTGTATTCGCTGAAGATGTTCGGGCGCATGATCACGGGCAACGCGTCGCTGAAGAACCTGTCCGGCCCGGTGACGATCGCGGACTACGCGGGCAAGAGCGCGCGGCTCGGTCCGTCGGCGTTCCTGTCGTTCCTCGCCCTTGTCAGCATTAGCCTTGGCGTCCTGAACTTGTTGCCGATTCCCGTTTTGGACGGGGGGCATCTGTTATATTATGCGGTTGAAGCCGCGACCGGGAAAGCCGTCTCGGAGCGCTGGCAGCTGATTCTGCAAAGAGCCGGGTTGATCTGCATCGTCGCATTGTCGGCGATCGCGCTGTTCAACGATCTGGCTCGGTTAATCCATTTCTGAAGCGTCAGGCGGCGGCCGCTGGGCAGTCGCCTGATTTGATGCAGCTAAATATTGGGGATGCATGTTGTTCAAACCTCATCGCTTTGTACCTAAGACAGTTGCAGCGGCCGCGCTCGCCGCGCACGGCCTCGCGGCCCATGCAGCGGCACCGTTCGTGGTGCAAGACATCAAGATCGAGGGGCTGCAGCGCGTCGAAGCGGGTTCGGTGTTCGCCTACCTGCCGATCAAGCAGGGCGATACCTTCACGGACGACAAGGCATCCGAAGCAATCCGCGCGCTGTACGCGACGGGCTTCTTCAACGACGTACGCATCGCCACGCAGGGCAACGTCGTGATCGTGCAGGTGCAGGAGCGTCCGGCCATCGCGTCGATCGACTTCACCGGCACGAAGGAATTCGACAAGGACAACCTGACGAAGGCGCTGCGCGCAGTCGGCCTCGCCGACGGCCGCTACTACGACAAGGCGCTCGTCGACAAGGCGGAGCAGGAACTCAAGCGCCAGTACCTCACGCGCGGCTTCTACGCGGCCGAGGTCAAGACGACGATCACGCCGGTCGACGCGAACCGCGTGTCGATCCTGTTCGCGGTGGCCGAAGGCCCGAGCGCGAAGATCCGCCAGATCAACTTCATCGGCAACAAGGCATTCAGCACCAGCACGCTGCGCGACGAAATGCAGCTGTCGACGCCGAACTGGTTCTCCTGGTACACGAAGAACGACCTGTACTCGAAGGAAAAGCTCACCGGCGACCTCGAGGCGGTGCGCTCGTACTACCTGAACCGCGGCTATCTCGAGTTCAACATCGATTCGACCCAGGTGTCGATCTCGCCCGACAAGAAGGACATGTACCTGACGGTCACGCTGCACGAAGGCGAGCCGTACACGGTGTCGGGCATCAAGCTGTCGGGCAACCTGCTCGATCGCGAAGCCGAACTCAACAAGCTGATCAAGATCAAGCCGGGCGATCGCTTCTCGGCCGAAAAGCTGCAGCAGACCACCAAGTCGATCGTCGACAAGCTCGGCGAGTACGGCTACGCATTCGCGACCGTCAACGCGCAGCCGGACATCGACCAGGCGAACCACAAGGTGAACCTGAACCTCGTCGTCGATCCGAGCCGCCGCGTGTATGTGCGCCGCATCAACGTCGTCGGCAACACGCGCACGCGCGACGAAGTGGTGCGCCGCGAAATGCGCCAGCTCGAAAGCTCGTGGTTCGATTCGAACCGCCTCGCGCTGTCGAAGGATCGCGTGAACCGTCTCGGCTACTTCACCAACGTCGACGTGACGACGCTGCCGGTGGAAGGCACGAACGACCAGGTCGACGTGAACGTGAAGGTCGACGAAAAGCCGACCGGCGCGATCACGCTGGGCGCCGGCTTCTCGTCGACGGACAAGGTCGTGCTGTCGGCGGGCGTGTCGCAGGACAACGTGTTCGGTTCGGGTACCAGCCTGTCGGTGAACGTCAACACCGCGAAGAGCTACCGTACGCTGACCGTCACGCAGGTCGACCCGTACTTCACGGTCGACGGCATCAAGCGGATCACGGACGTCTACTATCGCACGTACCAGCCGCTCTACTATTCGACGAGCTCGAGCTTCCGGATCATCAGCGCGGGCGGCAACCTGAAGTTCGGCATTCCGTTCTCGGAAGTCGACACCGTCTACTTCGGCGCGGGCTTCGAGCAGAACCGTCTCGACGTCGATTCGAACACGCCGCAGAGCTACCAGGATTACGTGAACCAGTTCGGCCGCGTGTCGAACACGGTGCCGCTGACGGTCGCGTGGTCGCGCGACGCGCGTGACAGCGCGCTGATTCCGAGCCGCGGCTACTTCACGCAGGCGAACATGGAGTACGGCGTGCCGGTCGGCAAGATCCAGTACTACAAGGCCGACCTGCAGGCCCAGTACTACTATTCGTTCTCGCGCGGCTTCATCCTGGGCCTGAACCTGCAAGGCGGCTACGGTAACGGTATCGGCAACCCGTACCCGATCTTCAAGAACTACTACGCGGGCGGTATCGGCTCCGTGCGTGGCTACGAGCCGAGCTCGCTGGGCCCGCGCGACACGAAGACGAACGACCCGATCGGCGGTTCGAAGATGGTCGTCGGCAACATCGAGCTGACGTTCCCGCTGCCGGGCACGGGCTACGACCGCACGCTGCGCGTGTTCACGTTCCTCGACGGCGGTAACGTGTGGGGCAACGCGCCGGGCGGCACGAGTACGGGCGCCAACGGCCTGCGTTACGGCTACGGTGTGGGTCTCGCGTGGATCTCGCCGATCGGCCCGCTGAAGCTGAGCCTCGGGTTCCCGCTGCAGAAGCACGAAGGCGACCAGTACCAGAAATTCCAGTTCCAGATCGGGACGGCGTTCTGACCGAACGCATGACAACAGCAACGAGAGGGTAATTTTGCTAACCGGTAAGTTTTCGAAACGAGTGATGTGCGCGCTGACCGTTGCGCTGGCCTTGGGCGCGGCGACGGTGCACGCACAGGACGTCGCCCACATCGCGGCGGTCAATTCGGATCGGATCCTGCGCGAGTCGGTGCCCGCGAAGGCGGCGCAGACGAAGCTCGAAGCCGAGTTCGCGAAGCGCGACAAGGATCTGCAGGATCTGGCGGCGCGCCTGAAGTCGATGTCCGATTCGCTGGACAAGAACGGCGCGTCGCTGTCGGCGGCCGACCGCGCGCAGAAGCAGCGTGATCTCGCCCAGCTCGACACCGACTTCCAGCGCAAGCAGCGCGAGTTCCGCGAAGACCTGAACCAGCGCCGCAACGAGGAGCTGGCGGCCGTGCTCGAGCGGGCGAACAAGGTCATCAAGCAGATCGCCGAGCAGCAGAATTACGACCTGATCGTGCAGGAAGCCGTGTACGTCAGCCCGCGCATCGACATCACCGACAAGGTGCTCAAGGCGCTCGCGTCCGGCTCGACGAACTGAACGGAGCAGACGACGAATGGCATTGACGCTTGAGGAACTCGTAAAGCGGTTCGGCGGCGAGATCGCCGGCGACGCACAGTGCAAGGTGGGCGGGCTCGCACCGCTCGACCAGGCAGGCCCGCAGCAACTCGCGTTCCTCGCGAATCCGAAGTACCTGTCGCAGGTCGAGTCGACCCGCGCCGGCGCGGTGCTGATCGCGCCGAAGGATCTGGAAAAGCTGGGCGCGGCCGCAAGCGGTCGCAACTTCATCGTGACGCCGAATCCGTACGCGTACTTCGCGCGCGTCGCGCAGATGTTCATCGACCTGGCCACGCCGCAGCGCGCCGCCGGCGTGCATCCGAGCGCGACGATCGATCCGGCCGCGCAGGTCGCCGCGACTGCGGTGATCGGCCCGCACGTGACGGTCGAGGCCGGTGCGGTGATCGAAGATGGCGTGCAGCTCGATGCGAACGTGTTCATCGGCCGCGGCACGACGATCGGCGCGGGCTCGCACCTGTATCCGAACGCGTCGGTGTACCACGGCTGCAAGGTCGGCCCGCGCGCGATTATCCATGCGGGCGCCGTGATCGGCTCCGACGGCTTCGGCTTCGCGCCGGATTTCGTCGGCGACGGCGATGCGCGCACCGGCAGCTGGGTCAAGATCCCGCAGGTCGGCGGCGTCACGATCGGCCCGGACGTCGAGATCGGCGCGAACACGACGATCGATCGCGGCGCGATGGCGGATACCGTCATCGAGGAATGCGTGAAGATCGACAACCAGGTGCAGATCGGCCACAACTGCCGGATCGGCGCCTACACGGTGATCGCCGGCAGCGCCGGGATCGCGGGCAGCACGACGATCGGCCGCCACTGCATGATCGGCGGCGCGGCCGGGATCGCCGGCCACGTGACGCTCGGCGACTATGTCATCATCACCGCGAAGTCGGGCGTATCGAAGTCGCTGCCGAAGGCCGGCATCTATACCAGCGCGTTCCCGGCCGTCGACCACGGCGAGTGGAACAAGAGCGCCGCGCTCGTGCGCAACCTCGACAAGCTGCGCGAGCGCATCAAGGCGCTCGAAGCCGCGCTCGCCGCCCAGGGCGGCACGGACGCCTGAGCGCATCATGCGAGACCTCGAACCGGGCACGGCCAGCGCAACCGGCCCGGTTTGCCAGACTGGGCCGCACGCCGGCCCGCTTCAGCCTTTGCATCACCACCGCGCAGCCTCTGCGTGAGACGAACCATCATGAGCACTGAAAAAATCAATCTCGACATTCACAAGATCCTCACGCTGCTGCCGCATCGCTACCCGATTCTGCTCGTCGATCGCGTGCTCGAACTCGAACCGCACAAGGGCATCAAAGCGCTGAAGAACGTGTCGATCAACGAGCCGTACTTCCAGGGGCATTTCCCGAAGCGGCCGGTGATGCCGGGCGTGCTGATCCTCGAAGCGCTCGCGCAGGCCGCGGCGCTGCTGACCTTCTCGGAAGAGCAGCCGAAGGATCCGGAGAACACGCTGTACTACTTCGTCGGAATCGACGGCGCGCGCTTCAAGCGTCCGGTCGAGCCGGGCGACCAACTGATTCTGAACGTGACGTTCGAACGCTACATCCGCGGCATCTGGAAGTTCAAGGCGGTGGCGGAAGTGGACGGCAAGGTGGCGGCGGAAGCCGAACTGATGTGCACGGTCAAGACGACCGACGTGGCGCCCTGAGCGACGCGGCACGGACAGGCAACGCAACGCGACACATCACATCGAGAGGCAACGGCGCATGACCAGGATTCATCCCACCGCGATTGTCGAACCGGGCGCGCAGATCGACGAATCGGTCGAGATCGGCCCGTACGCGATCATTGGTCCGCACGTCACGATCGGCGCGCGTACGACGATCGGCTCGCACAGCGTGATCGAAGGCCATACGACGCTCGGCGAGGACAACCGCATCGGCCATTACGCGTCGGTCGGTGGTCGTCCGCAGGACATGAAGTACAAGGACGAGCCGACGAAGCTCGTGATCGGCAGCCGCAACACGATCCGCGAATTCACGACGATCCACACGGGCACCGTGCAGGACGGCGGCGTGACGACGCTCGGTGACGACAACTGGATCATGGCCTATGTGCACATCGGTCACGACTGCACCGTCGGCAACCACGTGATCCTGTCGAGCAACGCCCAGATGGCCGGCCACGTCGAGATCGGCGACTGGGCGATCGTCGGCGGGATGTCGGGTGTCCACCAGTTCGTGCGCATCGGCGCGCACTCGATGCTGGGCGGCGCATCGGCGCTCGTGCAGGACATTCCGCCGTTCGTGATCGCGGCCGGCAACAAGGCCGAACCGCACGGGATCAACGTCGAAGGGCTGCGCCGGCGCGGTTTCTCGCCCGACGCGATCTCCGCGCTGCGCAGCGCATACCGCCTGCTGTACAAGAACGGCCTGTCGCTCGAGGAAGCGAAAGTGCAGTTGCGCGAACTGGCGGCGGCGGGCGGCGAGGGCGACGCACCCGTGAAGGCGCTCGTCGAGTTCATCGACGCGTCGCAACGCGGCATCATCCGCTAAGCGATGCCGCTTCCGACCACTCAGCTCCGGCTCGCGATGGTGGCCGGCGAACCGTCGGGCGACCTGCTCGGCGCGTCGCTGCTCGGCGGGCTGCGCGAGCGCCTGCCCGAATCGGCCCAGTACTACGGGATCGGCGGGCCGCGCATGATCGCGCAGGGCTTCGACTCGCACTGGCAGATGGACAAGCTGACCGTGCGCGGCTATGTCGAGGCGCTGGGCCAGATTCCCGAGATCCTGCGGATTCGCGGCGAGCTGAAGCGCCAGTTGCTCGCCGAGCGGCCGGACGCGTTCATCGGCGTCGATGCGCCCGATTTCAACTTCAGCGTCGAACAGGCGGCGCGCGACGCGGGCATACCGTCGATCCACTTCGTGTGCCCGTCGATCTGGGCGTGGCGCGGCGGCCGGATCAAGAAGATCGCGAAGTCCGTCGATCACATGCTGTGTCTGTTCCCGTTCGAACCGGCGATTCTCGACAAGGCAGGCGTTGCCTCGACCTACGTCGGCCATCCGCTCGCCGACGAGATTCCGCTCGAGCCCGACACGCACGGCGCGCGCATCGCGCTCGGACTGCCGGCCGAGGGCCCGGTGATCGCCGTGTTGCCGGGCAGCCGGCGCTCGGAAATCGCACTGATCGGCCCGACCTTCTTCGCGGCGATGGCGCTGATGCAGCAGCGCGAGCCCGGCGTACGGTTCGTGATGCCGGCTGCCACGCCCGCGCTGCGTGCGCTGCTGCAGCCGCTCGTCGACGCGCATCCGCAGCTCGCGCTGACGATCACCGACGGCCGCTCGCAGGTCGCGATGACGGCTGCCGACGCGATCCTCGTGAAGAGCGGCACGGTCACGCTGGAAGCTGCGCTGCTGAAGAAGCCGATGGTGATCTCGTACAAGGTGCCCTGGCTGACCGGGCAGATCATGCGCCGGCAGGGTTACCTGCCGTACGTCGGCTTGCCGAACATCCTGGCGGGGCGTTTCGTCGTGCCCGAGCTGCTGCAGCATTTCGCGACGCCCGAGGCGCTCGCCGATGCGACACTCACGCAGCTGCGCGACGATGCGAACCGCCGTACGCTGACCGAAGTCTTTACCGAAATGCATCTTTCGCTGCGGCAGAACACGGCCGCGAAGGCGGCCGAAGCGGTCGTGCGCGTGCTCGAACAACGCAAGGGGCGCGCATGACCGCCGTCCGTGCACCACGCCGCCGCGCGTCGAGCGACGTGCAGGGCGGTTTTGATTTCAGCCGTCCCGACGAGATCGTCTGCGGTGTCGACGAAGCGGGCCGCGGCCCGCTCGCGGGGCCGGTGGTGGCCGCCGCGGTGATCCTCGATCCGGCGCAGCCGATCGTCGGGCTCGACGATTCGAAGGCGTTGTCCGCGAAGAAGCGCGACGCGCTGTACGAGCTGATCGTCGCGCGCTCGCTGTCGTATTGCGTCGCGTCGGCGAGTGTCGACGAGATCGACACGCTGAACATCCTGCACGCGACGATGCTCGCGATGAAGCGGGCGGTCGAAGGGCTGTCGGTCCTGCCGACGCTCGCGCAGATCGACGGCAACCGCTGCCCGACGCTGACCGTGCGCGCCGAGGCGATCGTCAGCGGCGACGCGCTCGTGCCGAGCATCTCGGCCGCGTCGATCCTCGCGAAGGTCACCCGTGACCGCATGCTCGTCGACCTGCACGAACGTTTCCCGGTGTACGGCTTCAACGTGCATGCGGGCTACGGCACCGTGAAACACCTTGCCGCGCTGCGCGAGCACGGCCCGTGCGAAGCGCATCGGCGCTCGTTCGCGCCGGTTCGTGCGGCACTCGACCTGATTCGATGAAAAGTATCACTTCCCGCGACAATCCGCTGTACAAGCGCCTGAAGGCGCTCGCGGGTTCGACGTCCCATCAGCGCCGCGGCGGCCAGGCGCTGCTCGAAGGATTCCATCTCGCGAGCGCATACCTCGATACGGGCGCGACGCCCGAGCTGTGCGTCACGACCGAAGGCGCACTCGGCCACGCCGAGGCCCAGGCGATCGTCGCACGCATCGATGCGCAACGGATCGTCACGCTGCCCGATGCGCTGTTCGGGCAGTTGTCGAACGTCGTCAACGGCGTCGGCTTCCTGCTGCTCGTCGACCGGCCGGCACAGCCGCTGCCGGCGCGCGTGACGCAGTCGTCGGTCGTGCTCGACGGTGTGCAGGACGCCGGCAACGTCGGTTCGATCCTGCGCAGCGCGGCGGCCGCAGGCGTGCGTCACGTGTTCTGTGCACCGGGCACCGCGTATGCGTGGTCGTCGAAGGTGCTGCGATCGGGCATGGGCGCGCATTTCCTGCTGTCGATCCACGAGGACGTCGAAGCCGGCGCGCTCGCCGAGCGCCTCGCGGTGCCGGTCGCGCTGACCGACTCGCACGGCGCGCAGGCAGTCTATGACTGCGACCTGTCGGGGCCGATTGCCTGGGTGTTCGGCAACGAGGGGGCGGGCGTGTCGGCGTTCTGGCGCGACGCGGCCACGCATCGCGTGACGATCCCGCAACCGGGCGGGATGGAGTCGCTGAACGTCGCGGCCGCGGCCGCGGTCTGCCTGTTCGAGCAGGTGCGTCAACAGCGGCGTGCGTGAGGCCACACGCGTGATCGCTCAACACCATGAAAAAGGCCGCGTCGAACGCGGCCTTTTCGTTTCCAGTGGCGACCAGGCGGCCGCCAGCGCTCGGGCTTAGTACGACTGCCGGTCGAGGCGGATTTCCTGCAGGATCGTCGTCGCGATTTCCTCGATCGACTTGTGCGTCGACGACAGCCACTTGATCCCCTCGCGGCGCATCATCGCTTCGGCTTCGTTGATCTCGTAGCGGCAGTTCTCGGGCGCCGCGTATTTGCTGCCCGGCCGGCGCTCGTTACGGATCTCGGACAGGCGCTGCGGGTCGATCGACAGCCCGAACAGCTTCTCGCTGTACGCGGCGAGCGCCGACGGCAGCTTGCCGCGCTCGAAATCCTCCGGAATCAGCGGATAGTTGGCCGCCTTCACGCCGTACTGCATCGCGAGATACAGGCTCGTCGGCGTCTTGCCGCTGCGCGACACGCCGACGAGGATCACGTCGGCTTCCGACAGATTGCGGTTCGACTGGCCGTCGTCGTGCGCGAGCGAGAAGTTGATCGCCTCGATCCGGGTCTTGTATTCCTCGGTGTCCGCGTTCTGGTGGCCGCGACCCATCGCGTGGCTCGACTTGAGCTCCAGTTCCTGCTCGAGCGGTTCGACGAAGCGCTGGAACATGTCGAGCACGAGTGCGTTCGAGCGCTTGACGATGTCGTTCGACTCGCTGTCGACGAGCGTCGTGAACACGATCGCGCGGCGGCCGTCGTGCACGGCGGCCTCGTTGATCTTCTCGACGGTCGCATAGGCCTTGTCGAGCGAGTCGACGAACGGCACGCGCACGAGACGGAATTTCTGGTCGAACTGGGAGAGGATCGAATGCGCGAAGGTTTCGGCAGTGATCCCGGTGCCGTCGGAGACGATGAATACGGTAGGCAGCATGAATCTGGGCGTCGAGCGTGAAGGGCGGTTGCGCGGGCGGCTGGAGGTTCGCCTCCAGACGCAGTGACAAGGTCGCGCCACATCCGGCAGCCGGCACGGTAGAATAGCGGCAACCTGTTGGATAAGCAATTGCGGGGGCAGGGCGCGTACGGCGCCCCAGGCTTCGCCGATCGATTCCAAAATTCCCGGCAAGTTTGGCGATTTGTCTGAAAATATCGCTCTTCTGCCGGGATTTTTGCAAATCGGGTCGGAAGATCATCCGCCGCTGCGATTGTTTCTCCAACAGGTTGCGCAAGACGCGCCGCGCCTTTTTGCAAGCGCCCGCGTCCAAGCCCACTTGCGCAATCGAGCATTTTTTTCACACTTAGGGGCTTGTATGACTAACGCAGCAAACGTCGCAAAGGACCAGGCGTATGTAATTCCGTTCGAGCAGTTGCGGATGACCGATGTGGAGATCGTCGGCGGCAAGAATGCGTCGCTGGGCGAAATGATCAGCCAGCTTTCCGAAGCAGGCGTTCGCGTACCCACCGGTTTCGCCACGACCGCGCTCGCGTTCCGCGATTTCCTCAAGCACAACGACCTTACCGACCGCATCGCCAAGCGTCTCGAGTCGCTCGACATCGACGACGTGAAGGCGCTCGCCGAAGCAGGCGCCGAAATCCGCAAGTGGATCGTCGAGGCGCCGATGCAGGCACGTCTCGAGCAGGAAATTCGTGAGCAGTTCGAAACCCTGAAGAACAGCTCGCCGGGCGAGCTGTCGTTCGCCGTGCGTTCGTCCGCGACCGCGGAAGACCTGCCCGACGCATCGTTCGCCGGCCAGCAGGAGTCGTACCTGAACGTCGTCGGCATCGACGACGTGCTCGACCGCATGAAGCACGTGTTCGCGTCGCTGTACAACGACCGCGCGATCTCGTATCGCGTGCACAAGGGCTTCACGCACGCGGAAGTCGCGCTGTCGGCCGGCGTGCAGCGCATGGTCCGCTCGGACGTCGGCGCGGCCGGCGTGATGTTCACGATCGACACCGAATCGGGCTTCAAGGACGCCGTGTTCATCACGTCGAGCTACGGCCTGGGCGAAACCGTCGTGCAGGGCGCAGTGAACCCGGACGAGTTCTACGTGTTCAAGACGACGCTCGCGCAGGACAAGTACCCGATCATCCGCCGCTCGATCGGCTCGAAGCTGATCAAGATGGAATTCACGCAGCCGGGCGAGCCGGGCCGCGTGAAGACGGTCGACGTGCCGCACGAGCAGCGCAACCGCTACTCGATCACCGACGAAGACGTGATCGAGCTCGCGAAGTACGCGGTCATCATCGAGAAGCACTACCAGCGTCCGATGGACATCGAGTGGGGCAAGGACGGCCGCGACGGCAAGATCTTCATCCTGCAGGCACGCCCGGAAACCGTGAAGAGCCAGGCGAGCGGCAAGGCCGAGCAGCGCTTCAAGCTGAAGGGGCAGTCGCAGGTGCTGGCAACGGGCCGTGCGATCGGCCAGAAGATCGGTGCGGGCCCCGTGCGCGTGATCCAGGATCCGTCGGAAATGGAACGCGTGCAGCCGGGCGACGTGCTGGTGGCCGACATGACCGACCCGAACTGGGAGCCGGTGATGAAGCGTGCAGCCGCGATCGTCACGAACCGTGGCGGCCGGACCTGCCACGCGGCGATCATCGCGCGTGAACTCGGCGTGCCGGCAGTCGTCGGCTGCGGCGACGCGACCGACATCCTGAAGGACGGCGCGCTCGTCACCGTGTCGTGCGCGGAAGGCGACGAAGGCAAGATCTACGACGGCCTGCTCGAGACGGAAGTCACGGAAGTGCAGCGCGGCGAACTGCCGGAAATCCCGGTCAAGATCATGATGAACGTCGGCAACCCGCAGCTCGCGTTCGACTTCTCGCAACTGCCGAACGGCGGCGTGGGTCTCGCGCGTCTCGAGTTCATCATCAACAACAACATCGGCGTTCACCCGAAGGCGATCCTCGAGTACCCGAACATCGACCAGGACCTGAAGAAGGCCGTCGAGAGCGTCGCGCGCGGTCACGCATCGCCGCGTCAGTTCTACGTCGACAAGCTGACGGAAGGTGTCGCGACGATCGCGGCGGCGTTCTATCCGAAGCCCGTGATCGTGCGTCTGTCCGACTTCAAGTCGAACGAGTACAAGAAGCTGATCGGCGGTTCGCGTTACGAGCCGGACGAGGAAAACCCGATGCTGGGCTTCCGCGGCGCGTCGCGTTACATCGCCGAAGACTTCGCGCAGGCGTTCGAGATGGAGTGCCGTGCACTGAAGCGCGTGCGCGACGAGATGGGCCTGACCAACGTCGAGATCATGGTGCCGTTCGTGCGTACCGTGAAGCAGGCGGAGCGCGTCGTCGGCCTGCTCGAGAAGTTCGGCCTGAAGCGTGGCGAAAACGGCCTGCGCCTCGTGATGATGTGCGAAGTCCCGACCAACGCGATCCTCGCCGAAGACTTCCTGCAGTTCTTCGACGGTTTCTCGATCGGCTCGAACGACCTCACGCAGCTCACGCTCGGCCTCGACCGCGACTCGGGCATGGAACTGCTGGCTGTCGACTTCGACGAACGCGACCCGGCCGTCAAGTTCCTGCTGAAGCGCGCGATCGATACCTGCCGCAAGATGGGCAAGTACGTCGGCATCTGCGGCCAGGGCCCGTCCGATCACCCGGACTTCGCGCAATGGCTGACGGACGAAGGCATCGTGTCGATCTCGCTGAACCCCGACACGATCATCGATACGTGGCAGGCGCTCGCCAACCGGAAGTAACGGTCGGTAACGTGCCATCGACGAAGGAGCGGCTCTGCCGCTCTTTCAGTGAAGGCAAATTGCAAGGTTCATGCTATAAACACCCCGGTAGCCACCGGGGTGTTTTTGTTTGTCGGTACGAACCGGGCTGCCCGAGCCTGTCGACCGCACGCCCGGGAGCCACGAACAAATCGATCCGGAACAGCGCTTCAGCGCGTATTCTGGTTCCATGCCACGCAAGTAAGCGCGGGAGATGTTTTTCTGGAGACCACAATGATGTCGGGGCATCTGTTCTGGTGGGTCGCGGTGGGCGTGCTGGTCGTGGCCGAGTTGCTGACGGGCACGTTCTACCTGCTGATGATCGCGCTCGGCTTTCTCGCGGGCGGGCTGCTGCAGCTGGCCGGTTTCGCGCCGCACGTGCAGTTCGGTGCGGCGGCCGTGGTCGCGATCGTCGCGATGGTCGTGTTGCGGCGTTCGGGGCTTGGCCGCAAGCAGAAGCGCGACACGTCGACGAATCCCGACGTCAATCTCGATATCGGCGCGACCGTCACGGTCGACGCGTGGCGTGATCGCCGCGCGCGTGTGCAGTATCGCGGCGCCGACTGGGACGTCGAGCTCGAGAACGGCGAGCGCGACGATGCGCACGTGTACCAGGTGAGTGCCGTGCGCGGCAATTGTCTCGTGGTCGTGGCGAAACCCGCGGGCTGATCGTCCGCCGATACAACAAGGAGGGAATATTTCATGGATTCGCTGATCATCTGGGTTGTCCTGCTCGTCATCGCGATCGTGATCGTGTCGAAGACGGTGAAGATCGTGCCGCAGCAGCATGCGTGGGTGCTCGAACGCTTCGGGCGCTATCACGCGACGCTGTCGCCCGGCCTGAACATCGTGCTGCCGTTCGTCGATCGCATCGCATACCGGCACGTGCTGAAGGAAATCCCGCTCGACGTGCCGAGCCAGGTCTGTATCACGCGCGACAACACGCAGCTGCAGGTCGACGGCGTGCTGTATTTCCAGGTGACCGATCCGATGAAGGCGTCGTACGGGTCGAGCAACTTCGTGCTCGCGATCACGCAGCTCGCGCAAACGACGTTGCGCTCGGTGGTCGGCAAGCTCGAGCTCGACAAGACCTTCGAGGAGCGCGACTTCATCAACCACAACATCGTGTCGGCGCTCGATCAGGCCGCGGCGAACTGGGGGGTGAAGGTCCTGCGCTACGAGATCAAGGACCTGACGCCGCCGAAGGAAATCCTGCACGCGATGCAGGCGCAGATCACCGCGGAACGTGAAAAGCGTGCGCTGATCGCCGCATCCGAAGGCCGCAAGCAGGAGCAGATCAACCTCGCGTCGGGTGCGCGCGAAGCGGCGATCCAGAAATCCGAAGGCGAGCGGCAGGCTGCGATCAACCAGGCGCAGGGCGAGGCCGCCGCGATCCTGGCGGTGGCCGAGGCGAACGCGCAGGCGATCCAGAAGATCGCGAACGCGATGCAATCGCAGGGCGGGATGGATGCGGTGAACCTGAAGGTAGCCGAGCAGTATGTCAGCGCATTCTCGAATCTCGCGAAGCAGGGCAACACGCTGATCGTGCCGGCGAACCTGTCGGATCTCGGCACGGCGATCTCGTCGGCGCTGACGATCGTCAAGAGCGCGGGGGCCGCGTCGGGCGGGAAGGCCTGAGTCCGGATCGGCGCGGGCCGCCGGCGGCCGCCGCGTGTGATCGGCGTGCGACGAATCGTCGCGCAGCGGGAGGCGGATGATGCCCGTGCGGTGCCGTCGTCGGCACCTTTCTTCGGCCGCAACCCGCGGCGTGCCTGGGATCGCTCTTGTCCCTGGCGTGCCCGATTCACCTGACACCCAAGCAACACGGCCCGCTTCGAGCGGGCCGTGTCGTGTGTGATGCGTGTCGCGCGGGTCAGGTGCCGGCGCGCATGATGCGTGCCTTTTCGCGTTCCCAGTCGCGCTTCTTCTCGGTTTCGCGCTTGTCGTGCAGCTTCTTGCCCTTCGCGAGCGCGATGTCGCACTTCACGCGACCGCCCTTGTAGTGGAAGTTCAGCGGCACGAGCGTGTAGCCGCGCTGCTCGACCTTGCCGATCAGTTTCTTGATTTCCTCGCGGTGCAGCAGCAGCTTGCGCGTGCGAACCGGGTCGGGCGTGATGTGGGTCGAAGCCTCGGGCAGCGGGCTGATATGGGTACCGATCAGGAAGATCTCGGCGTGCTTGATCACGACGTAACCTTCCTTGATCTGGCCGCGCCCGGCGCGCAGCGCCTTGACTTCCCAGCCCTCGAGCACGAGCCCCGCCTCGTAGCGTTCCTCGATGTGATAATCGAAGTGCGCTTTCCTGTTGTCGATGATGCTCATGAAAGGATCGGGCCAACTCGTTTAAAATCACGATTTTAGCAAAGCGGGGCGGGAATCGCCCGGCTTGCGTTCTCACTTTGAGCGATGCCGCGCGATTTATGGCAGATGTCCAGAAAACCGTATTGATCCGTCATTCGGCGGAACAGATGTTCGACCTCGTCACCGACGTGGCCGACTACCCCAATTTCCTGCCCTGGTGCGGCGGTGTCGAGATTCGCCGTCAGGACGAGAGCGGGATGGAAGCGCGCATCGACATCAACTTCAAGGGCATCAAGCAGCATTTCGCGACGCGCAACACGCAGCAGCGCCCGACGCGGATCGACATGGAGTTCACGGACGGCCCGTTCAAGAAGTTCACGGGCTCGTGGCGCTTCACGGCACTGCGTGCCGATGCCTGCAAGATCGAATTCGCGCTGCACTACGAGTTCTCGAGCATCCTGCTCGAGAAGATCATCGGGCCCGTGTTCAGCCATATCGCGAACACGTTCGTCGATTCGTTCGTGAAGCGCGCCGACCAGCGCTACGGGAAGGGGTGACGCGATGCTGTCGATCGAAGTCTGCTACGCGCTGCCGGATCGCCAGACGCTGATTCCGCTGTCGCTGCCCGACGGGGCGACCGTTCGTTCGGCGATCGATGCGAGTGGCGTGCTCGCGCTGCACCCGGAAATCGATCTCGCGAACGCGAAGACGGGCGTGTACGGCAAGCTGGCGCCGCTCGATGCACCGCTCGCCGACCACGACCGCGTCGAGATCTACCGCCCGTTGATCGTCGATCCGAAGCTCGCGCGCCAGCGGCGCGTCGACAAGTCGCGCCGCGCCGGCTCCATCGAGGGCCGCAAGTGGATGCACAAGGACGCGCGCTGACGCGGGCCGGTTCGCGGCTTCAGGCCCGATTCGTTTGATCGAACGCCGCGGCGCTCAGTGGGCCGCGGCGTTCGCGTTTGCGGGAGTGCTTCCCGACGTATCGCTGCCGGCGGGCGTGTCGCCGTGCTGCCGCACGGATCCGTAGACGCCCGCGAGCAGCAGCACCAGCGCGGCGATCTCGAGTGCATGCGGCATCCGCTGGTCGTACACGAACGCGTAAAGCATCGCAAACACGGTTTCGAACACGATCAGCTGGCCCGACAGCGTGAGCGGCAGCCGCTTCGACGCGGCATTCCACAGCCCGTTGCCGAGCCACGATGCGCCGATCGCGAGCACCAGGTTCAGCAGCCAGAACAGCTGCCAGCGCGACGCCGGCACCGACGCCTGCACGGCGCCGGCCGGCAGCGCGACGATCGCGATCCAGACGAGCCCGCCGATCAGGCCCGTCACGACACCCCACAGCACCGACCACTCGTTGCCGCCGAAATGATGATGGCGCTGCAGATAGCGAGCGTTCGCGACCGCATACCAGGTCCAGCTCGCGAGCGCGCCGGCCGCGCAGGCGATGCCCGCGAGCTTCTGGCCGAGCGTCGTCGCATGCGCGGCCTCGGACGTGAACAGGTCGACGTTGATGCAGACGATGCCCGCGATCACCAGCGCAAGCGGGGCCGCGAGCCGCCGCAGCGGCACGGCGCCGTGGTCGCCGAGGCCCGCGAGCGTGACCGTGACGGGCAGCACGCCGACGATCAGCGAACTGGGCGCGATGCCGATCAGGTGCACGGCGCCGGACAGCAGCATGTAGTACGCGACGTTGCCGACGATGGCGAGCCTGACCAGCGCGACGAGATCCTCGCGGGTCAGCCGCGCGAGCAGCGAGCGGGCGGCCGGCAGCGCGGCCGCCAGCGACACGAGGCCGTACATCGCGTAGCGGCCGGCGCTCAGCAGTAGCGGCGAGAAGTCGGTCAGCAGCCGAGGAACGAGAAACACCATGCCCCACAGGGCACCTGCCAAAACACCATAGACCACACCGCGTCGCATCGACCGCTCCGAACACATGACTGACGAGCGCGCAGCTTAGCGATGCGGCCGCCACGTCGTCTTGTTCATTCCTGCACTCGGCGCAGTGCGGAGTGCGGGCGTGCCGCGCCCGGGGGCGATCACGGCAGGCTGCTGATCATTCGTCAGCCGAATCGGGCGAGGCGCCCGCTTTGTTGCCCGACGCCCCGGCCCGCGCGGGCCGGCGTACGGCGCGCAACGTGCCGCTGTTGCCGCCGCCGCAGTAGAAGCAGTCGTGGCCGTCGGATTCGAGCCCCGATACGCCGACGCCTGCCGGCATGTCGATCTGCTCGAGCACCTCACCCGTGCGCGGATCGATGTGGCGCAGGTCGGCCTGGTCGGCTTCCCAGGTGCCGTGCCACAGCTCGCCGTCGACCCACGTCACGCCGGTGACGAAGCGGTTCGATTCGATCGTGCGCAGCACGGCACCCGTTTGCGGATCCACCTGGTGAATCTTGCGTTCGCGGTACTGGCCGACCCACAGCGCGCCTTCGGCCCAGGCCAGCCCGGAATCGCCGCCGTTGCCCGGGGCGGGGATCGTCGCGAGCACGCGGCCCGATTCGGGATCGATCTTCTCGATGCGGTCCTCGACGATCTGGTACAGGTGCCGGCCGTCGAACGCCGTGCCCGCATGCGCGGCGACGTCGAGCGAGCGGACGGTCGTGCCGCGTTCCGGGTCGAGCGCATTCAGCTTGTCGCCGGACGCGTACCACACGTACTGCCCGTCGTACGTGACGCCGTGTACGCCGTCGACGCCCGCAAACGGGCCGTATTCGCGAAGGATGTCTGCTCGGGAGCGTTTCATGTTCGTTACCTCGTCGTTCGATGCGGTCATCCTAATCGGCCCGCAGCGGGGCAGGGAGTAACAAGGTCGTCGCGAAACCGGGCAATGGCGGCGTCATCCATCGGCGCGCGCGGCCGCGGCCGAGCGCCTGGACCTTGTCGGCTTCGGCGAGTGCGTCGAGCGCGCGCTGCACGGTGCGCTGGCTTGCGCCGAGGGCCAGCGCCAGCGCGGAGCTCGACCACGCTTCGCCATCGGCGAGGAGCGCGAGCACGGCCGCGTGGCGATCGTCGACCGGGCGCGCCAGCACGACGGTCTCGCGTATGCCGAGCGGTTCGAGCGCGAAGCCGCGCGGCGTGGCGACGACGTTCGCGAGCGGCCGCAGCACCGCGCGCAGCCGGCCGATCTCGACGCGCAGGCGTGCGCGATGCGATTCGTCCGCGTGTTTCGCGCGGAACCCGACGGCGACGAGCGCGTTGCGCGACACGTCGGCCGGCCAGGCCTCGCCGAGCGCGCGGGCGAGCACGAACAGCACCGGCCGCCGCGCGAGCGACACGATCGTGCGCGCATCGCGCACCGTGTGACGGCACGCATCGACGACGAGCGCGTTCGACGCGAATAGCGTCTCGACTTCATCGAGTTGTACGAGCCGCGATGTACCGCGCGCGATGAGGCGCGCGGCCGGGGCGTCGAGCACGCGTGCCGCGGCCTCGACCTCGGCCGTCAGCGCGGCGATGCCGGCGTCGCGGGCTGCTGCGCGCGCACGGGCAAGCGCTGCACGGGCCGCGTGCGTGCGGATGCGGCGCATCGCGATGCCGGCCGCGATCAGCTCATGGGCGGCGCGCGATGCAGCGGGCAGCGGCGCGGGATCGAGATTCGCGAGCATCCGCTCCGCATCGTCGAGCTGGCCGATCAGCAGCAGCCGGCGCACGCCGAGATAGCGCGCATGCGCGGCGTTGGCACGGTCGCCGTGCGCGTCGAGCGTCGCGCACGCGGCATCGAGCGCGCGCGTCGGCCAGCGCAGGTCGCGCGATGCGAGCGCGATCTCCGCTTCCGCGACGACGCAGCGCGCACGCGCCACGGCCTCCCTGGCGCCGAACGCACGCGCGGCGCCGCGCACGAGCGCGCGAGCCCGTTCGAAATCACCGAGCTGCGCCATGGCGATCCCGCGCAGCGCGAGCGCCGGCGCATCGTCGCGCAGCGCGACGCGGTTCAGCGCGCCGAGCGCGTCACCGGCCGCGAGCGCGCGCGCGGCCGCGGTGATCAGCGAATCCATCCGAATCCCGACACACTTGTCACTCCCTCCGGTCCGATGCCCGCCCCTAATCTAGCACCACGCACACGGCACCGGACGCCGTGCCCGGATACCCATCGGAAGGAGGAACCCGCCATGACGACCCATCTCACCGGAACCCGCGACGAATGGCTGGCCGAACGCCGCGCGCTGCTCGACGCGGAAAAGGCGCTGACGCGGCAAAGCGACGAACTCGCGCGGCGACGCCAGGTGCTGCCCTGGGTGCGCGTCGACAAGACCTACCGGTTCGACACCGAAGACGGGCAGGCAACGCTCGATGACCTGTTTCTCGACCGCTCGCAATTGCTCGTCTATCACTTCATGTTCGGCCCCGACTACCAGGCCGGCTGCCCGTCGTGTTCGTCGATTGCCGACGGTTTCGACGGCTTCGCCGTGCACCTGGCGAACCACGACGTGACGCTCGCCGCCGTGTCGCGCGCGCCGCTCGCGAAGCTGCTCGCGTACCGCCAGCGCATGGGGTGGCACTTTCCGTGGGCGTCGTCGGTCGGCAGCGATTTCAACTTCGACTTCAACGTGTCGTTCACCGAAACGCAGCAGCGCGCGGGCGACGTCGAGTACAACTACGCGCGGGCCGGCCACGCGATGGACATGGATCCGCCGCCGCCACCCGTCGTGCAGTTCGCGGCGACGTGCGGCACCGACGCGCTCACGTATTCGCTCGACCGGCCGGGGATGAGCGCGTTCGTGCGCGAGGACGGCGCGGTTTATCACACGTATTCCACCTATGCGCGCGGCCTCGACGGGCTGTGGGGGATGTACCAGTGGCTCGATCGCGCGCCGCGCGGGCGCAACGAAACCGGCCCGTGGTGGCGCCGTCATGACGAGTACGCCCGTGGCTGAGCGCGCCGGCAACGGGCGGGGGCGGGCGATGACTCGGCCAGCGGCCGTCGTTGCGGGCCCCGATCCGCGGGCCTTCGCGGTGGCGCTCGCGGCCGTGTTCGCGGTTGCCGTTGTTGCGACCGTGGCGCAGCACGCGTCGATGGCCGCGATGGGCGGCGCACCGGTGTCCGGCGGCTGGATGACGCAGGCGGTATGGCAGCGGCCGTGCGGATGGGGCGCCGGCCGCACGTTCGCGGCGTTCGCCGGCATGTGGGGCGCGATGACGGTGACGATGATGCTGCCCGTGCTGGCGCCGGTGCTGTGGCGATACCGGCAGGGCGCCGGTCCGTTGGCGGCGGCGCGTTCGTCCTGGCTCGTCGCGGTGGTGGGCGCCGGGTATTTCGCCGTTTGGATGGCAGTCGGCGCGCTCGTGTTTCCGGCCGGCGCCGTGCTGACGAGCGCAGCCGCTCGGCTGCCGGTGCTCGGCCGTGCGATGCCGTTCGTGGCCGGCGCGGTCGTATTGGCCGCAGGCGTCCTGCAATTCTGCGGGTGGAAGACGCGCCGGCTGACGTGCTGCCGGCGTGCGGCGACCGGCGTGCATCCGCCGCACGCGGGGGCCGGTGCGGCATGGCGGCACGGGGTGCGAGCCGCCATCCGATGCGGGGCGTGTTGCGGGAACCTGATGGCGGTCGCGCTGGCGGCCGGCATGATGGATCTGCGCGTGATGGCGGTCGTGACGGTCGCGATCGCCGCCGAGCGCCTCGCGCCGGCCGGTGGGCGGGTAGCGCGGCTCGTCGGCTGCGTTGCGGTCGGCGGCGGCGTGGTGATGATCGTCCGCGCGGCCGGGCTGCCGTGAGGCGGGACGGCGGGCCCGTTCGGCCCGTTGCCGGGCCGCGCTTTACCGCCGCCGCTACCGCTGCGTGGCCCGTCCGCAACAGGCGGATGGGCCGTTTCGCGGCCGGCTGCGCGAATGGCTCGATGCGGCGGTGAAACGAAAGGCGATCGAAAACGAACCGAACGGCGATCCGAACGATTCGGCCCCCGAACGGCCGAAACCGGCTAAGCCGTTGTTCGTGTTGTGAAAATTCACGGCGCTTCGCGTATAATTCGCTTTTGCGCCCATAGGATTTGCCATGCGTCTGATCCAAAAAGCACTCACTTTCGATGACGTGCTCCTCGTTCCCGCCTTCTCCGACGTTCTCCCGCGCGACACCAGCCTCAAGACCAAGCTGACCCGCAACATCTCCCTGAACATGCCGCTCGTGTCCGCCGCGATGGACACGGTCACCGAAGGTCGCCTTGCGATCGCGATGGCCCAGCAGGGTGGCGTCGGTATCGTCCACAAGAACCTCACGCCGGCCGAACAGGCCCGCGAGGTCGCGAAGGTCAAGCGTTTCGAATCGGGCGTCGTCCGCGATCCGATCACGGTGCCGCCGCAAATGAAGGTGCGCGACGTGATCGCGCTGTCGCGCCAGCATGGCATCTCGGGCTTCCCGGTCGTCGAAGGCCCGCAGCTCGTCGGCATCGTCACGAACCGCGACCTGCGTTTCGAAACCCGCCTCGATGAGCCGGTCAAGTCGATCATGACGCCGCGCGAGCGTCTCGTCACGGTCAAGGAAGGCACGCCGCTCGCCGAAGCGAAGGCGCTGATGCACAGCCACCGCCTCGAGCGCGTGCTGGTCGTCAACGACGCGTTCGAACTGCGCGGCCTGATGACCGTCAAGGACATCACGAAGCAGACCGAGCACCCGGACGCGTGCAAGGACGAACACGGCAAGCTGCGCGCAGGCGCGGCGGTCGGCGTCGGTCCCGACAACGAAGAGCGTGTCGAGCTGCTGGTGCAGGCCGGCGTCGACGTGATCGTCGTCGATACCGCGCACGGCCACAGCAAGGGCGTGCTCGAGCGCGTTCGCTGGGTCAAGCAGAACTTCCCGCACGTCGAAGTGATCGGCGGCAACATCGCGACGGCCGCCGCCGCGAAGGCGCTCGTCGAATACGGCGCGGATGCGGTCAAGGTCGGTATCGGTCCGGGCTCGATCTGCACGACGCGGATCGTCGCCGGTGTCGGCGTGCCGCAGATCAGCGCGATCGCGAACGTCGCGGAAGCGCTGAAGGGTACGGGCGTGCCGTGCATCGCCGACGGCGGCGTGCGCTTCTCGGGCGACGTGTCGAAGGCCCTCGCGGCCGGCGCGAACGCGGTGATGATGGGCAGCATGTTCGCGGGCACCGAAGAGGCGCCGGGCGACGTGTTCCTGTACCAGGGCCGCCAGTACAAGTCGTATCGCGGCATGGGTTCGGTCGGTGCGATGAAGGACGGCGCGGCAGACCGCTACTTCCAGGACAACTCGGCGAACATCGACAAGCTCGTGCCGGAAGGCATCGAAGGCCGTGTCGCGTACAAGGGCTCGGTCAACGCGATCCTGTTCCAGCTGGTCGGCGGCGTGCGCGCGAGCATGGGCTACTGCGGCTGCAAGACGATCGACGAGCTGCACGACAAGGCTGAATTCGTCCAGATCACCGCGGCGGGCATGCGCGAGTCGCACGTGCACGACGTGCAGATCACGAAGGAAGCGCCGAACTACCACGTGGACTGATCGCCGATGAAACCGCTGCTGCGAGCCGTGCTGGTCATCGATGCCGTGCTGCTGCTGGCGTTCGGCGTGCTGTTCGTGCTGACGCCCTGGCAGTCGCTCTTCAACGCGCTGCAGCTTGCGAACGTCCAGCCGGCGATGCTCGGCCAGGCGTTCGGCATCGCGTTGCTCGGGCTCGCGTGGCTCGCGTTTCATGCAGCGTTCAACGGGGATCTCACGGCGCCGGTCGCGCGTTCGGTCGGCCATGTGTATTGGCTGACCGGCGCGCTGACGATCGTCTGGTCGATCGGCACCGGCAGCGGTCCCGCGCTCGCGGCCGCCGGCCGCGTGCTGTCGGCGGTGGCCGGCGTCGCGCTGATCGTGCTCGGCCTCGGCGGCGTGCGGCTCGCATCGGCTGTGCGCCGGCGCGAAAAAGAGCAGGCGCGGGAGCAGGCG
Source organism: Burkholderia sp. AU33803 (assembly GCF_002223095.1). Lineage (NCBI taxonomy): Bacteria > Pseudomonadati > Pseudomonadota > Betaproteobacteria > Burkholderiales > Burkholderiaceae > Burkholderia > Burkholderia sp. AU33803. The sequence continues at coordinate 1,718,907 of NZ_NKFJ01000004.1, read as the reverse complement.
CTCGAGGCGCGCGCGCCGGTGCAGCGTCCGGCCGAGCCGGCGACGGCACCCGCGTCGTCATCTGCGCCGCAGCGTGTCGAACCCGTCGTCAGCCGTCCCGCGGCGTCCGCTGCATCGTCGTCACCGGCCGCATCCGGCCCATCGTCGTCCGGCACCGTCGCACTCGACGAGCGCCCGCCGATGCAGGATTGACCGGCCATGCGTCGAGCGTGCTGCCTTCCGCCCGACGCCGCTGTCCATGCTATTGACGCAGCGCATGATGAAAATGATGCGCTGCTTTTCTTATTCTCTTCATCCCGTCCGCAGCCATGCACGACAAAATCCTGATTCTCGACTTCGGTTCGCAAGTCACCCAACTGATTGCGCGACGTGTGCGCGAAGCGCACGTCTACTGCGAAATCCATCCGAACGATGTGTCCGACGACTTCGTCCGCGAGTTCGCGCCGAAGGCGGTGATCCTGTCGGGCAGCCACGCGAGCACGTACGAAGACCATCAGCTGCGCGCGCCGCAGGCCGTGTGGGATCTCGGCGTGCCGGTGCTCGGCATCTGCTACGGCATGCAGACGATGGCCGTGCAGCTCGGCGGCAAGGTCGAATGGAGCGACCACCGCGAATTCGGTTACGCGGAAATGCGCGCACACGGACACACGCGCCTGCTCGACGGCATCGAGGACTTCAAGACGGACGAAGGCCACGGGATGCTGAAGGTCTGGATGAGCCACGGCGACAAGGTTGCCGAGCTGCCGCCGGGCTTCGCGCTGATGGCGTCGACGCCGAGCTGCCCGATCGCCGGCATGGCCGACGAGGCGCGCGGCTACTACGCGGTGCAGTTCCATCCGGAAGTCACGCACACGGTGAAGGGCCGCCAGATCATCGAGCGCTTCGTGCTGCAGATTGCCGGTGCGAAGCCCGACTGGATCATGAGCAACCACATCGAGGAAGCCGTCGCGAAGATCCGCGAGCAGGTCGGTGACGAGGAAGTGATTCTCGGCCTGTCGGGCGGTGTGGATTCGAGCGTCGCCGCTGCGCTGATCCATCGCGCGATCGGCGACCAGCTCACCTGCGTGTTCGTCGACCACGGCCTGCTGCGCCTGAACGAAGGCAAGATGGTGCTCGACATGTTCGAGGGCCGCCTGCATGCGAAGGTCGTGCACGTCGACGCGTCCGACCAGTTCCTCGGCCACCTGGCCGGCGTGACTGATCCGGAAGCGAAGCGCAAGATCATCGGCCGCGAGTTCGTCGAGGTGTTCCAGGCCGAGGCGAAGAAGCTGTCGAAGGCGAAGTGGCTCGCGCAGGGCACGATCTACCCGGACGTGGTGGAATCGGGCGGCACGAAGACGAAGAAGGCGACGACGATCAAGAGCCACCACAACGTCGGCGGCCTGCCGGAAACGCTCGGCCTGAAGCTGCTCGAACCGCTGCGCGACCTGTTCAAGGACGAAGTGCGCGAACTGGGCGTTGCGCTCGGCCTGCCGCCGGAAATGGTGTACCGCCATCCGTTCCCGGGCCCGGGCCTCGGCGTGCGGATTCTCGGCGAAGTGAAGCGCGAGTTCGCGGACCTGCTGCGCCGCGCGGACGCGATCTTCATCGAGGAACTGCGCAACACGACCGCGACCGCGCAGGATGCGGCTGCCGGCTTGTGCGGCGAAGCCGATGTCGGCAAGAGCTGGTACGACCTGACGAGCCAGGCGTTCGCGGTGTTCCTGCCGGTGAAGTCGGTGGGTGTGATGGGCGATGGCCGCACGTACGACTACGTGACGTCGCTGCGCGCAGTGCAGACGACCGACTTCATGACTGCACACTGGGCGCACCTGCCGTACGCGCTGCTCGGCCGCGCGTCGAACCGGATCATCAACGAGGTGCGCGGGATCAACCGGGTCGTGTACGACATCTCGGGCAAGCCGCCGGCGACGATCGAGTGGGAGTGAATTGACGTCCTTCGATGATTATCGCCAGCTATCGAAAAACTGCCGTAACGATTTGACTTTCAAATCAATACGTCGCGGAGTCTATCGGTGGCTATCGTCGGCCTGCAAAACAAGTTGACGGCAGAGTTGGCGGTAAAAGTCGAGGCCGGATCAAGACATTCTCGTTCACTATTCAGACTTTTACCGTCCTTGACGGTAAAAGTCTTCCCGGGGAAGCTAGTTTTACGCGGCTTTCCGGGCATCCACAGTTCTCCCGATCCCTGACGGTAAAACCGACGGTAACGCCGTCAAAAAATTGGACGCGGTGAACGCTTCGCAATATGCGAAACGGACTGCGTTCAAGCGGTTGCGCTGTCGCGAAGCGAGACGGCGTCGTACCAGCGTCGCAGCGCACGGAATTCTTCCGGAATCGACAAGTCGATCGCCTTGGCGGCGAAATCCACCGTGACGAGCAGCGTGATGTCCGCTACCGAGAAGTTCTCGCCAGCGGCGAAGGGCGACTCGGCCAACCGCGCGTTCATGTCCGCGAACAGATTTTTCACGCGCCGCGTGCTGCGCTCGACCAGTGAAGGGATCTGCTCGTAGTCGTGCGGTCCCGCGATCGCCCGGCCCTTCAGGCCGGGCGCCTTGTTCCGAATCGCTTCCATCACTGACGCGAAACCTTCCTGCTCGATGCGGCGATCCCACATCGAGACCACGGCCTGCTCCGCGGGCGTCGTGCCGAAGAGCGAGGGCGTCGGGTACACATCATCGAGGTAGCGGTTGATGACGGGCACTTCGCCGAGGGCCGTCCCATCATCCAGCACCAGCGTGGGCACGACGCGGCGCGGATTGATGGCGCGGTAGGCGTCGGCGTGTTGTTCGCCCTTGCCCAGGTCGATCGGGACCAGGGTGGGAGTGAGGCCCTTCTCGGCGAGCAGGATGCGCACGCGACGGGAATTGGGCGACGACGTGGAGTGATAGAGCTTCATTTGAATTTCCTTGAGAGATTGAATGGGTGCGGGCTCAGAGCTTGGAGCCGCCATCCACGCGCAACGTGTCACCGGTGATCCAGCGCGCCTGGTCCGAGGCCAGGAACGCGACGACGCTGGCGATGTCTTCGGGTTGGGCCACGCGTTGCAAGGCCTGCATGCCGAGGGTTGCCTCGCGTCCCGCGTCCGTCTTGGTGAAACTCGACATCTCGGTTTCCACCACGCCCGGTGCCACCGCGTTGACGCGGATGCCACGCGAGCCGAGAGCCGCGGCCCAGTGCTTCACCAGCGTATCGATCGCACCCTTGGTGGCCGAGTAGGCAGAGAGCGTGCCGACCGAGGCGTGTGCCGCCAGCGACGACAGCAGGACGATGCTGCTTCCTTTGCACAGAGCAGGCAGTAGTTGCTGCACGAGGAAAAATGGTGCGCGCACGTTGACGGCGAAGAGCGCGTCGAAGTCCTCGACCGTCGTCTCCTCGATCGACGCGGCCTTGGCGATGCCCGCATTGGCCACCAGGACATCCAGCCGTCCGCCGATGATGGTGCGAACGCGTTCGGCGAGCTGGTGCGGACCGTCCGGCGAACGCAGGTCGGTGGCGATCGTCTCGGCTTTGCCGCCGGCCCGGCGGATTTCGTCGACCACGGCGGTCGCCTCCGTCTCGCCGCTGCCGTAGTGAACCAGGACCTGCGCTCCGGCCGCGGCCAGCGTCAAGGCGGTGGCGCGGCCGATGCCGCGCGAAGCACCGGTGACGAGCGCGGTCTTGCCCGTGAGTGAGTTCATGACGTCCGTCTCCAAAGAGGTTGCGAGGTCGCTCAAGCGCGGGCCATGCCGGCCGGGCCTTCGTTCAGGAACTGAACGGCGTGCGCGACGAAGCGCTCCGGGTACTGATAAATCGAGCCGTGGCCGGCGTCCGGATAGAGCACCAGTTGGGCGTTCGGCAGGTGCTGCTGCAGCGTGACAGAGTGCGCAGTCGGGATGATCGCGTCGTTGCTGCCCTGGACGATCAGCGTGGGCTGCCGGATCGACTTCAGGTAGGCCAGCGCATTCTCGTCCGGCGCGATCCATTTGCCGATGGCGGCGCCTTGGGCGGCAACGGTTTGCGCGCTCACTTCCGGGTCGCGATCCTGGCGGCGCCACTTGCGTTGAAGGAAGGCGATGCCGGCTTTCTGGCTGGCCTCGGACGGCGCGAAGTGCACCGACAGCCAGAGATGTTCAGGCGGCTCGTAGCGGCCCGCGAAGATCTCGGCCGAGCGGCTGGCCGTCATGTCGTTGCCGCGATGGCCGGTGCCGACGAGGATGAGCTTGCGCACGAGATCCCCACCTTGAAGTGCGATCTCCTGCGCGACGAAACCGCCAATCGAGATGCCCAGCACATCGACCTGGTGGAGGCCGAGCGCGCGGATGAAGGCAATGGCGTTGGCGCCCATTTCCGGGAAGCTTGCCGGCGTCTCGCCGGACGAGCTGGACACGCCAGCGTTGTTGAACAGGATCACCTCGCGCGTCTCTGCGAGGCCGTCGGTCACGGCCGGATCCCAATAGTCCATCGTTCCGGTGTAGTGCTGGTTGAAAACGATTGGCACGTCGCTTGACTCACCGAATCGGCGATAGGCGAAGCGGATGCCATTGGCCTCGATGTACTGGGTCGGGGCGGTGTGATGAGTGAAGGTGTGCATGGTCGTATTCCCTATGAGGCTGACGGATCCTTGAGCGGGCAAGGTGCTGCCCCGCCTCGGTGAAAAGCCGGGCGTTGCCTGGGTGACGGACAGGGCCGCGCCGTCTCGGCGCGGCCCTGATCAGCCGGCTGACTTGCCGCCATCGACGGTGACGATCTGGCCGGTCACGAACGCTGCGGCGTCCGAAGCCAGGAAGCGCACGGCCGCTGCAATCTCGGCCGGCTTGCCGACGCGGCCCAGCGGCACGCGTGAAGCGAGCGCAGCCTTGTTCTCCGGCGTGGCGGTGAAGCGGTCCAGCATGCCGGTGTCGGTCGGACCGGGAGCCACGGCGTTGACGCGAACGCCCGCGGCCGCCACTTCCAGCGCTGCGGACTTGGTCATGCCCTCGACGGCATGCTTGCTGCCGGCGTACACCGACGCGTAGGCCGCGCCTTCATGGCCGTAAGTCGAAGAGATGTTGATGATGCTGCCGCTGCCCTGGGCAGTCATCACGCGCAGTTCGTGCTTCATGCTCAGCAGCGTGCCGAGCACGTTGGTGTCGAAGGTGGCGGCGTAGCTGTCGGCGGTCTGGTTCACGATCAGGCCGGGCTGGCCTTCGGTGCCGGCGTTGTTGACGGCCACGTCCAGGCGGCCGAAGTGAGCCACGGTCTGATCCACCAGATCCTGAACCTCCTGGTCATGCCGGACATCGGCTTGGATGAAGTGGGCCTCGGCGCCCAGCTGACGGAGTTCGGACTCGAGTGCCTGGCCTTCCGCCGACCGGCGGCCGGAGATGACGAGACGGGCGCCGCTGTCTGCGAACGCCAAGGCGGTGGCGCGACCGATGCCGGTCAGCGCGCCGGTGATGAGAATGACGGGATGGTGGCTCATGATATGCTCCTTGAGGTATGACGGTTGACGTACGGGCGAGGGGTTGCTGTCGTTCCGAATCTGCTTTCCCCGCCGCCATGAGTGAGAATTTAGGGGCCTCCCTTCAGAAACAAAAAGACTTTGTAAGTGGGTTGGTATGCCTAAAAAGCATGGGAGCAAGCATGGAGCTGAGACATCTGCGCTACTTCATCGCCGTGGCGGAGACGGGCAGTCTGACGGTGGCTGCCGAGCGGCGGCTGCATACGTCCCAGCCTTCGCTGAGCCGGCAGATCCGCGACCTGGAAGATCAGGTCGGCGTGGATCTGCTCAGCCGCAGCACGCGCGGCGTCGAACTGACGCCGGCGGGGAAAGCCTTCATCGATCACGCGCGACTGGCCCTGAGTCAGGTCGATGCGGCGATCGAGGCCGCGCGCCGGGCGGCGCAGCCGAGCAAGCAGCGTTTTGCACTGGGCTTCCTGACCGGACAGGAGATGACCTGGTTGCCGAAGGCGCTGAACTTGCTGCGCGACGAGTTGCCGAACATCGACGTCACGGTCTCCAGCGATTACTCACCGGACCTGGCGGATGCATTGGCGCGTGGCCGGCTGGACCTGGCCTTCCTGCGCGCCGAGCCGGGCTTCGACCTGGACTACACGACGGTTGGGCAAGAGCCGCTGGTCGTGCTGATGCCGAGCGATCACACCTTGGCCTCGCAAGAGAGCATCCGACCGCAACAACTCGTGGGACAGCCCTTCGTGGCCATGGCCAACAAGGCGCGCGTGCTGCGTTCCGTGGTGGACACGTACCTGCAGCGCGAAGGTGTGACGCTTACGCCCACCCAGGGCGTGGACAACCCAGCGATGGTGATGTCGCTCGTGGCGTCGACGCGCGGGCTGACGTTGATTCCCGACTACGTCGAGAACCTGCTGCCGTGGTCCGTGGTGAGCCGCCCGTTGGCGGGAGACGTGCCGACAATCGACCTCGTTGTCGGTCACAGCCGTTCCAACGCCTCTCCAATCCTCAAGCTGTTCCTGTCCCGGTTGAGCGAGCTGGTGCCAGCGGCCGCCAAACAAGCCATGCAGCCGAGAGTGTCGTAAGGACGGAGGCTTGCCATGTTCGGCGCAGAACCTGTGGTGCTGCGTCAATTTTTTTGCAATACAGTGCCGAGCCCACGCCCCGCGCACGGGTTGGAGAAATCGGTTGGGCGCACACCCTGCTCATCATGTCGCGCTGCAAGCGCGCGCAGGCGCGTCAGGACGACGAGAGCCTGTCCATCTGCATCACCATGTGCAAGAAGAGGCCTTGCATGACACGAACACAAGTCGCAGCTCAGTCGGTCAGCGTCGTGGGCGGCCACAAGACGGCCGTCCTGCCGTTGCCTTGTATCTGGAATCAACCGGAAGACTGCTGCGACAAGAAAACGGCCTGGCAGGTTGCCAAGCCGTTTTTCATCAATGGATTGCGCGAATCGGAAGCATCGCGACCCGGATGCTCACGCGTGTGCGCCCACGAGCGAACGCAGGTACGTCGGCACTTTCGCCTTGGCCGTTGCCTGCACACGGGCCATGAGCGCGTGATCGATGCGATTCAGTCCGTACGTCCGCGCAATGTCCTGCTGCAGCCGGCACCACAGGTGCCCGGCCATCTCGGCATCGACCATCGCCCGGTGTGCGCGGCCCGATTTCGGCAGCCGCAGCATATCCACCAGGCTCGACAGGCGGTGACTCCGGGCATCCGGATAGATACGTCTTGCCACGAGCATCGTGCACGCAAAGGCATGCTCGGCCGACACGCCAAGCAGCCCGAGTTCCGACTGCCAGAACCGTTTGTCGAACCCGGCGTTGTGGGCGACGACCGCATGCTTGCCGACGAACGCCGCGGCTTCCTTCATGACCTTCGACGCCGGCGGCGCCGCTGCGATCATCTCGTTCGTGATGCCGGTCAGCGCGACGACATCGGACGGTATGCGTCTGCCTGCATTCATCAGGCTCTGGAAACGGTCGACGATTTTACCGTCCCGGAGCAGGATGACGGCGATTTCGGTCGCACGGTCGCCCATGTTCGGCGAAAGTCCGGTTGTTTCGAAGTCCAGTACCGCAAGGGTTTGCATGGTCGAATCCTGTGGCTTCACGCGATGTCGTTTAGAGTGGCCGAGAGGTTAGCATCTCCGGGCCCGCGACAGGCTCGTTCAGTCCGGGAAACGATCATCCGTGCAAGGGTCGAGCGCGTGGTACCGGTGCGTCGTGCATGACGCGTCACGTGGCCGCATGCGGCATGCGTGGAGCGGACCTGGTATCAGGTCGCCGCGTTCGCGTGCCCGGAGCGCATGACGTGGAGGGCGGCGCGCTATCCCGCGCCGGCCACGGTTATGCGCGCTGCGGCGAGGACGACGGTTTCACGCGATAGCGCAGGTGGATCAACGGATAGGCGCGCCCCTGCCCATCGAGCGCCGATCGCCCGATGCGCTCGAAGCCGAGCCGTTCATAGAATCCCGCTGCCGATTCGTTCTGCTCGTTGACGTCGGTCGACAGGTCGGGGTGACGCTTGAGCGCGTCTTCCACGAGCAGGCGCCCGACACCCGCGCCGTGGTGAGCGGGATCGACGAACAGTGCTTCCATGTGACTGCCGTCGAGCAACATGAAGCCGATTGCGCGGTCGGCTTCGTCGACGGCGAGATCGAGCGGCGCACCGGGCAGGAACGCGACGACTTCGGATTCGATCGCACGACGGTCGTCGTCGCCGAGGAAGTGGTGCGTGGCGTCGACCGCGTTGCGCCAGATATCCAGCACGCGTGCGCCGTCGGCCGGAGTCGACTTGCGAATTCTGATCATGGGTTGGCCCATCTTTGATTTGTAATTGGAGGTTCGTCGGCGCGTAGCCGGCACCGTCATGGTTCCGATCGGGCCGCGCGCAAGCGCTGCGAGAAAGACAGCGGTGCTTCACGCATTCAAGTATTGGCCGGACGCTGCGCATGACCAAGTGCCGCCGCACGCTCGATCGCGCGTCGCGCGACATCACGAACCCCTGCGCTCATCGGCAAGTCATCGCGATCGAGTTCGGCGAGATCGAACCAGCGCGCGTCGAGTGCATCGTCGCCGGCAACAGGCGCGCCGCGCAACCATCGGCACAGCACCGCGACCATCACGAAATGCTGACGCACGTCGCCGCCGGCATCATAGTCGAACGCATCCAGCGCGGTAAAGGTGTCGAGCGCCTCGACGTCGACGGTCGTCTCTTCGGCGATCTCGCGCACGACCGCGTGCGCAATCGATTCACCCGCTTCGATCTTGCCGCCGGGAAAGCCCCAGCAGCCCGCATCGGGCGGATTGGCGCGACGCACCAGCAGCACGTCGCGCTCCCGCAGGACGATGCCGATCACGGCAGGAACCGGGCGGACGGAAGCGGGGACGCTGGTCGGGGAGCGGGTTGAGTCGGACATGGGATGCTACGTGCGGGTGCGTTCGAGTGGTTGGGGCGGCCGGCGACGATTCATTGCGCGCCGTCGGTGCGCTGCTCGATTGCGCGGATCACGGCGACCATGTCGTCCGCGCCATGTCCGGCTCGCTCGGTCTCGCCGTACAGCGCATGGCAGATGTCGAGCAGCGGCGACGCGATGCCGATGCCGCGCGCGGATTCGGCGACGAGGCGCGCATTCTTCAGCACGTCGGTGATCGCGGCTTGCACCGAGAAGTCGGCCGCGACGAGTTTGCCGAGCTTCACGCGCGACACGTCGCTCGCCATCGGGCCCGCATTCAGCACGTCGGCGAAGCGGGCGAGATCGATGCCGTGGCGTTGCGCGAAATGCGTGGCTTCGGTCAGGCCGGTGACCATCGTGATCAGGAACAGGTTCACGGCGAGCTTCATCGTCAGCGCCGACGGTACGTCGCCGCACACGAAGCTGTCTCGGCACAGCGGCTTCACGAGCGCACGGACGGCGTCGACGTCGTCCGGTGCGCCGGCGAGCATCACCACGAGTTGCCCGGCTTCGGCCGGCTTGCGCGACCCCGACACCGGTGCTTCGACGTAACGGCCCGACGCGGCGGCGATGTCGTCGGCCAGTGCACGCGAATACTCGGGTGCGTTCGTGCCCATGTTCACGATGGTGTGCCCGCCGACGCGGGCGGCGAAACCGGGCGTGCCGCGCGCGAGGGCGCCGTCGATCGCCGCGTCGTTCGCAAGCATCAGGATCACGGTGCGGCAGGTCGCGAACACGTCTTCGATGTGCTCGGCCACACGTGCCCCGGCGTCGCGCAGCGCATCGTCGCTGCCGTGCGACCGGCTCCATACGACGAGCGGCGTGCCGGCCCGCGCAAGATTGAGCGCCATCGGCGTGCCCATCACGCCGAGGCCGATGAATCCGACTGCGGTTTGCATGTTCTGCTCCCACGGTGAGTGGAGACGATCGTGGGCGTCAGTATCGCAGCGTTTCCGCATGCCTGCTATTTCATCCGCGCAGCCGCGGGCGCTACGTCACGGCCGCGCTGTCATGTCCGCCAGATACGGCCACGGATAGATGCCGCGCGCATGACCGTCGCCGAACACCATGCGGATGCCGTAGCCGGCCGTTTCCAGGCTGTCCAGCGTCAGGTCGGGCCGTGCATCGACACGACCGCCGTCGTGCCGGATCCTTCGGCATTCCGCACACGGGCAATCACCGCGCAACCGTGCATAGCTGACGCGTTGCGTGTGACCGTCCGGCCAGCGGAGGGTCAACGTGCGCGCCGGATGATCGAGCACGATTTCGGTCGGGGAGATCATCGCGACGCCTCGTCGATCTGCCGGATCGCGATCCGCACGGCCTTGCGCACTTCCGGATCGTGATCCTCCAGTGCGTGGGTCAGTGCGGGCAACGTCGCGCGGTCGCGCAATTCACCGAGCGCAAGCGCGGCTTCCTTGCGCAGGTTGCTGATCGCGTGAGAGAGCAGCGCGACGACGGCCGGCGCCGCGGCCGCATCGCGCAGTTGCCCGAGCGCACGCGCGGCGCGCAGGCGCACCTGCCAGTAGTCGTCGTCGAGCGCGGCGACGAGCGGTTCGCGCGCGGTCGCGACGCGCAGCTTGCCGAGCGTCGTGGCCGCTTCCTCGCGCACCTGCCATTCGCGGTCGCGCAGCGCGGCGAACAGCGCGTGGATGACGGTCGCGTCGTCGGGTGTCGCGAACCCGATCGCGCCGACCGCGATGCGTCGCACGTCCGCTGCGGCATCGGTTGTCGCGATGCCTGCAAGCGGTGGCAGCGCACGCGGATCCTTGAGCCAGCCGAGCACCGCCACGGCTTCGGCGCGCACCTCGGCGTGTTCGGCGTCGAGCGCGTGCAGCGCGGGCGCGAACGCGCCGGGGTCGCGCAACTCGCGCAATCCGCGCAGCACGGCACGGCGCACGAACGGCTCGGGCCGTTCGGCCCATCGGCACAGCACGGCGCCCGATGCCGCGTCCTTCAGTTCGGACAGGCTCTGCGCGGCGGCGGCGCGCACATCGTCGTCCGGATCGAGCAATGCGCAGCACAGCGCATCGACGACGTCGGGTTGCTCCCATGCGCCGAGCACACGGGCAGCTTCGCCGCGCACGTCGGCCGACGGATCGTCGCGCAGCGCGACGACGAACGCGGGCACGAACCCCGGATCCTCGAGGTCGGCGAGTTCGAACAGGGCGACGCGACGTACGGCGGCATCGGGCGCGGCGAGGCGGGCGACGAGTGCGGCTTCGTCGGAGGCATGTGCGCGGGGCAACGCGGCAGCGAAGGAGGAGTCGGTCATGGGCGACGGGAGAAAGCGTTGAGGGACACGGTCAGCGCAGCAGGTAAGGGATGTCGACCTTGACCGCGCCAGTCGGGCAATCGCGTTCGCACGGCATGCAGTACCAGCATTCGTCGAACTGCATGTAGGCCTTTCCCTTGGTCACGTCGATCGCGAGCAGGTCGAGCGGGCACACGTCGACGCAGACGGTGCAGCCCTTGTCGGCGATGCAGAGGTTCTCGTCGATCGTCACGGGTGCGCTGCTGCGCTGGAAGATGTCGTGCGGCGTATGGGACATGGCAGGTTCCTCAGAGGGCGGCCGCGAGCGCGGCCGGTTCGCGGATGCGCAGATTCGTGTAGGCGCCGCGTTCGTCGTCGGCAAGCGGCACGACGTACGGTTCGACCGGCCGCTTCTCGCTGCGCATCGCGCCCGCGGCGTCCTTGCGCAGCCAGGTGTGGCAGAACCATTCGGCGTCGTTGCGATGCGGAAAATCGACGCGGTGGTGGTACAGCCCCCAGCGGCTCTCGGTGCGAAACAGCGACGCGCGCGCGGCCATTTCCGCGCAGTCGCGGATCGCACGCACTTCGGCGGCGCGCATCAGTTCGTGCGGATGATTCGCTTTTATCGCTTCGATGTCCTCAGTAATGGCGTCAAAGCGTTGCAGCCCGATTTCCATCTTGCGCGTCACCTTCGGCGGTTGCAGATAGTCGTTCACCATGCGGCGCAGCTTGTATTCGACCTGCGCCGGCGCCAGGCCGCGCTCGCGCAGCAGCGGGGCAAGCACGCGGGTGCGTTCGGCGGCGACCTGTTCGTCGTCCACCGGCGCATGCTCGCGGCCGGCCACGTAGTCGGCCGCGTTCTGCCCGGCAAACCAGCCGTACGTGAATGCGCCGAGCATGTAGTTGTGCGGGACGGCCGCCATGTCGCCGGCCGCGTAGAGCCCGGGCACGGTCGTCTCTGCGCGGGCGTTCACGTACACGCCGGATGCGCTGTGCCCGCTGCAGAAACCGATCTCGGAGATGTGCATCTCGACCATCTGGCTGCGGTAGTCGGTGCCGCGCCCGGCATGAAAGCGGCCGCGGCTCGGCCGCTCGTTCGTATGCAGGATCTGCTCGATGGTCTGGATCGTTTCTTCCGCGAGATGGTCGAGCTTCAGGAACACGGGGCCGTTGCCGCTTTGCAGTTCCTGGTAGAACTCCCACATCATCTGGCCGCTCCAGTAATCGCATTCGATGAAGCGTTCGCCCTTGCCGTTCGCGGTGAAGCCGCCGAGCGGGCCGGTGACGTACGCGCACGCGGGGCCGTTGTAGTCCTTGATCAGCGGATTGATCTGGAAGCATTCGAGATTCGCGAGCGCGGCACCGGCGTGGTACGCCATCGCATAGCCGTCGCCCGCGTTGGTCGGGTTCTCGTAGGTGCCCATCAGGTAGCCCGAGGCCGGCAGGCCGAGGCGACCGGCCGCGCCGCAGCAGAGAATCACGGCCTTCGCGCGGATCACGTGGAATTCGGCGGTGCGGCAGTCGAAGCCGAGCACGCCGCTTGCGCGGCCCTGCGCGTCGGTCAGCACGCGCGTCGCGACGATCCGGTTCGTGATCGCGATGCGCGCGCGCTTCAGCTGCCGGTACAGCACCTTCTTGATGTCGTGTCCTTCCGGCATCGGCAGCACGTACGAGCCCATGTGATGGACCTTCTTCACCGCATAGTCGCCGGTGCCGTCCTTCTCGAACTTCACGCCCCAGCGGTCGAGCTGTTCGATCGTTTCGAAGCTGTGCGTCGCATACGCGTACACGGCCTCCTGGTCGACGATGCCGTCGTTGGCGATCGTGATCTCGCGCGTGTACTGCTCGGGCGTCGCATGCCCGGGGATCACGGCGTTGTTCAGGCCGTCCATCCCCATCGAGATCGCGCCGCTGCGCTTCACGTTGGCCTTTTCGAGCAACAGCACGCGCAGGGACGGGTCGCGCTCCTTCGCCTTGATCGCCGCCATCGGGCCGGCCGTGCCGCCGCCCACCACGACGATGTCGTATTCGAGCACATGGGTAGTCATTGCTGTTTCCTTGCAGGTTTGCGCGGTTTCTGCCGGTCGATGCGCAGCCGGTACTGGAAGGCGTCGCCGCGGAAGTAGAGGTATTCGAAGTCGATCGGTGCGCCCGACGCGTCATGCGTGAGGCGCTCGATGCGCAGCACGGGGCTGCTTTCCTCGACGTGCAGCGCATCGACGATCTCGTCGTCGGCGAGGATCGCGTCGATCGACACGTCGGCATGGCCGAGCGGGATGCCGCAGTCGTTTTCCAGGACCAGGAAAATGTCGCGCGTCGCGAGATCGGCGGCCGCGAGGCGCTTGCCGAGGGCTTCGGGTACCCACGTCTGTTCGAGCGACACGGGCTCGCGATTGAGCAGCCGCACGCGATGAATCTCGACGAGCGGCGCGCCCTCGGGCACGTTCAGCTTCGTCGCGAGATGGCGGTCGGCCTTGACGGTGCGGAAGCTGCGCACCTGGTTGACGATCTCGTAGCCCATCGACGACATCGCCTCGGCGAAGCCCTGCAGCGACGTCACGTTCTGGAACGCCTTCGGCTTCGACACGAAGGTGCCCTTGCCGTGCAGCTTGAACAGCAGTCCTTCCTTCTGGAGATCGCCGAGCGCCTGGCGCACCGTGATGCGGCTGACGTCGAACATCGCGCAGAGTTCGTGCTCGGACGGCATCCGGCTGTGCGGCGCATAGGTGCCGTCGAGAATGCGCGCGCGCAGCGTGTCCTTGATCTGCACGTAGAGAGGAGCCGGCGACAGCGGCACGACGTTGGGGGAGGTCATCGGTCAACTTGTTATGACAAGATCGCTCGAGTGTAGTCAGCCGGATCGCGCGGCCCAACCAACTATTTCTGATTTCGACTTTCCGATTCCGGAAAAGCGCGGCGGCAGGGGGCAGACCGAACGGACCATCCGCCATGTGGTGTCGGCTCGCTTCGCCCGTTACGGGCGCAACGGATCGGCGGACAATCAAAAAATTCGCCGGCGTGTGTGCCGCGCATGTCGATTTCGCGGTGCGCCGCCCGTCGTATCCATGTCGACCGGGCCTTGCGCAAAGCAGGTGGCGCCCGGTTCCCGAGGATCGCCATCACGACAAGGAGGCACCCCATGCCGGATTCCCGATACCGCTGGATCATCGTCGCCGCGGGCGGCCTGATGGGCTGCATCGCGATCGGCGCGATGTTTTCGCTGCCGGTATTCCTGCGCGCGATCGCGCGCGACACGGGCTGGTCGGTGACCGGCATTTCCGGCGCGATGACGCTCGGCTTCATCGCGATGGCCTTCGCGAGCATCGCGTGGGGCAGCCTGTCGGACCGCATCGGCACGCGCCCGGTCGTCATCACGGGCGCCGTCCTGCTGTCGGCAAGCCTGGCGCTGGCGAGCCGCGCGCCGTCGCTGCTCGCGTTCCAGCTCACGTTCGGCCTCGCCGTCGGCGGCGCGACGGCTGCGATATTCGCGCCGATGATGGCGTGCGTGACCGGCTGGTTCGACACGCACCGCAGCCTCGCGGTGTCGCTCGTGTCGGCCGGCATGGGGATGGCGCCGATGACGATGGCCCCGCTGGCCGCGTGGCTCGTGTCGGTGCGCGACTGGCGCACGTCGATGCTGCTGATTGCGGTGCTGGCGGCCGTCGTGATGATTCCGGTGTCGTTGCTGGTGCGCCGGGCGCCCGCGCTCGACGGCGCGCGGGCGGCTTCAGCGGTGCCGGCGCCCGCCGGCGAGCCGGCGGCGATGTCGGTCGCGGCCGCGCTGCGTTCGCCGCAGTTCGTCGTGCTGCTGCTGACCAACTTCTTTTGCTGCGCGACGCATTCGGGCCCGATCTTCCATACGGTCAGCTACGCGGTGACGTGCGGGATCCCGCTGATCGCCGCGGTGTCGATCTACAGCGTCGAAGGGCTCGCCGGCATGGGCGGCCGGATCGCGTTCGGGATCCTGGGCGACCGCCTCGGCGCGAAGCGCATGCTGGTGGCCGGGCTGCTTGCGCAGGCGCTGGGGGCGCTCGGGTACTACTTCGTGCGCACGCTCGACGGGTTCTACGCGGTCGCGATCGTGTTCGGCTTCATCTACGCGGGCGTGATGCCGCTGTATGCGGTGCTGGCGCGCGAGAACTTCCCGCTGCGGATGATGGGCACGGTGATCGGCGGCTGCGCGATGGCCGGCAGCCTCGGGATGGCCGCGGGGCCGGTCGCGGGCGGCCTGATCGTCGATACGTTCGGCAGCTATGGCTGGCTGTATCTCGGCTCGTTTGCGATCGGTCTCGGCGCGTTCCTGATCGCGACGATGTTCCGTCCGTTCGCGAACGCGCGGCGGGAAGCGGCGGCTGCCTGAACCGGGAAAACGGGAAACAGGGCCGCGTCTTTTTTCCGGGGCGGCGCGGTTCCGTTGGCGTCGTCCCACACCAAAACGGAGCCCGACACGGGGCGCGATGACCGGTGTCCAGATGGCCCACAGCCCGCTGCAGCGCAGCAGAGCGGCAAATGAGACCGATCGGCGCGCATGCCCCGCGATTCGGCCCCTAAAAAGCACAATATCGAGCATATATTCGAAGGGCCTGTCATACCCGCGTCACCCTGCTAGAATTCGGCCTGCCGCATTGTTCCGATTGACTGATGAGATTGCTTGACGCCCTGGTCGAACAACGTATTGCCGCCGCCGCCGCGCGGGGCGAGTTCGACGATTTGCCGGGTACCGGCGCGCCACAGGCGCTGGATGACGACCTGCTCGTGCCCGAGGAGGTGCGGGTGGCCAACCGTATCCTGAAGAATGCGGGCTTCGTGCCGCCGGCCGTCGAGCAATTGCGCGCGCTGCGCAACCTGCATGACGAAGTGCAGGCGGTCAGCGATCGCGCCGCGCGGTGCCGGTTGCAGGCGAAGATCCTCGCACTCGACATGGCGCTCGAATCGCTGCGCGGCGGCCCGATGGTGATGCCGCGCGACTACTGCCGGCGCATCGCGGAGCGCCTGTGCGAGCGCGGGCTTGACGAAGCGTCCGCCGAAGCGGGGCCGATGTGACGTCCGACGCGCTGCACGACGCAGCCCGGTCGACAGTCGCCCCGGCGGCCGAACCCGCCGCCGAATCTCCCGTTCCCGAAGCCGCGCCCGTATCGGCGCGCGACCTGCATTTCATGCGTCTCGCCCAGGCTGCCGCCGAAGAGGCGCGCGCGGCCGGCGAAGTGCCGGTCGGCGCGGTGCTCGTGCGTGGCGACGAAGTGATCGCACGCGGCTTCAACCATCCGATCGGCGGGCACGACCCGTCCGCCCATGCGGAAATGGCCGCGCTGCGCATGGCCGCACAGCATCTGCAGAATTACCGGATGCCCGGCTGCGAACTGTACGTGACGCTAGAGCCGTGCCTGATGTGCGCGGGCGCGATCATGCACGCGCGCATCGCGCGCGTCGTCTACGGCGCCGCCGATCCGAAGACGGGCGCGTGCGGCAGCGTGATCGACGCATTCGCGAATCCGCAACTGAACCACCATACCGAAGTGACCGGCGGCGTGCTCGCCGACGAGTGCGGCGCCGCGCTGAAGTCGTTCTTCGCCGAGCGCCGTCGCGCGCTGCGCGAAGCACGGCTCGCCCGCGACGCCGACTCCGGCGCGTCATAGGCGCCCGCCGCGCCCGTCGCTCGACGCGAGCCGGGCGTGCACGGTTCCGTGAACCGGAGACGGTTCGGTCCCTCTAAGGGGTTTGACGACCCGACACCTTTCTTCGCCATGTCCTTCCAGCCTGCCGCGTCCTACACCATCCGCCTGCTTGCGCCGTCCGGCTATCCGCACGATCCGGACGCGATCAATCGCGCGCTCGAACGCCTCAGCACCGCGCAGCATCGCATCGAGAACATCGAAGCGACGCAGCGGCGCTTCCAGCGGTTCGGCGGCACCGACGGCGAGCGGGCAGGCGACCTGAACCGTCTTGCCGATCCCGAGCGGCCGCTGCCGGACATCGCGCTCGCGGTGCGCGGCGGCTATGGCGCGGCGCGCATCCTGCACGGGCTCGATTATCGCGGGCTCGAACGCCGGCTGCGCGACCAGCCGGTCGCGCTCGTTGGCCACAGCGATTTCACGGCGCTCCAGCTCGCGCTGTACGCGAAGGCGCGCATCAAGACGTTCGGCGGCCCGATGCTGTCCGCCGACTTCGGCGCGGAAACGCCGAGCGACTTCACGATGCAGCACTTCTGGCAGACACTGACGCAGCCGAGTACGACGATCATCGCCGAAGCACCGCAGGTGCAGACCGTGAACGTGACGGGCACGCTGTGGGGCGGCAACCTCGCGATCCTCACGTCGCTCGTCGGCACGCCGTACATGCCCGACATCGAAGGCGGCATCCTGTTCATCGAGGACGTCAACGAGCAGCCGTTCCGGATCGAGCGGATGATCTATCAACTGCATCTGTCGGGGCTGCTCGCGCGCCAGCAGGCGCTCGTGCTCGGCCAGTTCACCGGTGCGCGGCCGTTCGAGTACGACAACGGCTACGACATGCAGGCGATGATCGACCAGGTGCGCGCGGTGATCGGGATTCCGGTCGTGACGGGGCTTCAGTTCGGCCACGTGCCCGACCTGCTGACGCTGCCGTTCGGCGCACAGGCGCAACTGGTCGCGAATGCGCACGGGTTCCGGCTCACCGTGTCGGACTATCCGCACCTCGGTTGAGGCGGGCGCAGCCGGTCGAAAGGCGGGGGTTCCCGCCTTTTTCTTTATGTAAGCGCGCAACTAACGGTCAAATATTTTCGTCGACATCAGCATGCTCGCCGTCGGATCTTGCACCAGTTTTGTCAACAAAATGACCGGGCGGGTATACGACGAGAAGCACGTCTGTCATACGTCTTGTCCTTGTCGTGCATGGATTCGACGCATCGTGCACCGAACCGGGTCGCGGCGATGCACGCCGATTGTGCGCAATGCCGGAAAAGAATTGTTGACAATCTTTATGTCCGCCCTAGGATGAGGATCATCACACGATGCCGATCATGAACGAGCCCGAATCCCACCTGTCCGGTGCAGCCAGTCCCGAAGCGATCGCCGAGCGGATCCGCACGGCGATCCTCGAGCATCGGCTCGCGCCGGGCGCGAAGCTGACGGAAGCGCAGCTCTGCGAGGTGTTCAACGTGAAGCGCGGGGCGATCCGCCAGGCGCTCGCGCAGCTCGCGACCGACAAGCTGGTCGATCTGGAGCCGAACCG
This sequence comes from Burkholderia sp. AU33803, assembly GCF_002223095.1. Lineage (NCBI taxonomy): Bacteria > Pseudomonadati > Pseudomonadota > Betaproteobacteria > Burkholderiales > Burkholderiaceae > Burkholderia > Burkholderia sp. AU33803. The sequence continues at coordinate 1,700,544 of NZ_NKFJ01000004.1, read as the reverse complement.
CGGCGCGTTCGTCGCGAGCCCGACGCTGCAGGACGTGCACGAGGTGTTCGAGATGCGCCGGATCATCGAGCTCGCCGTGGTCGAGCGGCTCGCGACCGGGCCCGGCGCCAAGCGGCTGAAGGGTGTCGCCGCGCTGATCGAGAAGGAACGCAAGGCGTTCCAGCGGCAGGACTTCGCGGCCTGGATTCGCCTGTCGGGCGAATTCCATACGGCGCTCGCGACGCTGATGGGCAATGCGACGCTCAGCGCGTGCCTCGAAGGGCTCGTCGCACGCTCGACGCTGATGTCGGCGCTGTACGAGTCGCACGGGCGCAGCCCGTGCTCGTGCGACGACCACGACGAGATTCTCGGTGCGCTGGAGGCCGGCGATCCGAAGCGGGCGGTGACGCTGATGGCGCACCACCTGCAGCATGTCGAACTGAAGATGCTGGACCGGCCCGCGCAAGGGCAGGTCGATTTGCGCGAAGTGTTCGGCGGCGCCTGAGCGGCGACGCGAACCCGGCCACGCGCCACAAGAACGAGCGAAATGCAGGCCCGCGGCATTTGCCGCGGGCCGCTGGTCCGACTCCGGGCGTCGATCCGGAGCGATATCGATGACGGTGGAGCGGCCTTGCGGCCGCGTCAAGGAGAAGTCATGGCTCAGTTCAGTGTGGCGCACGACAGCGCCTATCCGGCGGATGAAGGCGGCGAGGGCGGCGACCCGACACTGCCGAAGGGTTACAGCGAACGTCTGTACAACGAAGATTTGGCACCCCTGAAAAACCAGACATGGGGCGCGTACAACATCTTCGCGTTCTGGATGTCGGACGTGCACAGCGTCGGCGGCTACGTGTTCGCGGGGAGCCTGTTCGCGCTCGGGCTGACGAGCTGGCAGGTGCTGATCGCGCTGATCGTCGGGATCGGCTTCGTGAACCTGCTGTGCAACCTGATCGCGCGGCCGAGCCAGCAGATCGGCGTGCCGTATCCGGTCGCATGCCGCGCGACGTTCGGCGTGCTCGGCGCGAACGTGCCGGCCGTGATCCGCGGGCTGATCGCGATCGCGTGGTACGGGATCCAGACCTATCTCGCGTCGAGCGCGCTCGTGATCGTCGTGCTGAAATTCTTCCCGCAATGGCTGCCGTACGCGGACGTGCATCGCTACGGCTTCCTCGGGCTCTCGGCGGTCGGCTGGGCCGGCTTCATGCTGCTGTGGGTGCTCCAGGCGTTCGTGTTCTGGAACGGGATGGAGACGATCAAGAAGTTCATCGACTTCGCGGGGCCGGCCGTCTACGTCGTGATGTTCATCCTCGCCGGCTACATGGTGTGGCGCGCGGGCTGGCGCAACATCGGCCTCAACCTCGGCGGCGTGAAGTACCACGGCGCGGAAGTGATTCCGGTGATGATCACGGCCGTGTCGCTGGTCGTGTCGTACTTCTCCGGGCCGATGCTGAACTTCGGTGATTTCTCGCGCTACTGCCGCTCGTTCGGCGAAGTGAAGCGCGGCAATTTCTGGGGGCTGCCGGTCAACTTCCTCGCGTTCTCGCTCGTCACGGTGATCACGACGGCCGCGACGCTGCCGGTGTTCGGCGAACTCATCACCGATCCCGTCGAGACGGTCGGTCGCATCGACCATCCGACCGCGGTGATCCTCGGCGCGCTGACCTTCACGATCGCGACGATCGGCATCAACATCGTCGCGAACTTCGTGTCGCCCGCGTTCGACTTCTCGAACGTCGCGCCGCGCCTGATCAGCTGGCGCGCGGGCGGGATGCTCGCGGCCGTCGCGTCGATCTTCATCACGCCGTGGAACCTGTTCAACAACCCGGCCGTGATCCACTACACGCTCGACGTGCTCGGCGCGTTCATCGGCCCGCTGTACGGCGTGCTGATCGCCGACTTCTACCTCGTCAAGCGCGGCCGGCTCGTGCGCGACGACCTGTACACGATGTCGGAAAGCGGCACGTACTGGTACACGGGCGGCGTGAACCGCCGCGCGCTTGCCGCGCTGTTGCCGGCCGCGGTGATCGCGGTCGTCTGCGTGATGGTGCCGGGCTGGCAGGGCGTCGCGAACTTCTCGTGGTTCATCGGCGCGGGGCTCGGCTTCGTGTTCTACCGGCTGCTCGTGAGCGCGAAGGCCTGAGGAGCATGCGATGAAGATCCGACTGATCAATCCGAATACGACCCAGCGGATGACCGACGCGATGGGCCGCTGCGCGCGCGAGGTCGCGGCCGCCGGCACGGAGATCGTCGCGGTGAGCCCGCCGATGGGGCCGCCGTCGATCGAAGGGTATTACGACGAGGCGCTCGCGACGCCGGGGCTGCTCGCCGAGATCGTGCAGGGCGAGCGCGACGGCTGCGATGCATACGTGATCGCGTGCTTCGGCGATCCGGGCCTGTACGCGGCGCGCGAGCTCGCGCGCGGGCCGGTGATCGGCATCGCCGAGGCCGCGATGCATGCGGCGAGCGTGCTCGCGCCGGGCTTCTCGGTCGTCACGACACTCGCGCGCACCTGCGGGATGGCTTGGCATCTCGCCGAGCGCTACGGGATGAAACGGTTTTGCCGCAACGTGCGCGCGACCGACGTCGCGGTGCTCGAGCTCGACCGGCCGGGCTCGGCCGCGCGCCGGATCATCGTCGACGAATGCCGGCGCGCGCTCGACGAGGACGGCGCCGACGCGATCGTGCTCGGTTGCGCGGGGATGGCCGAGTTCGCGCACGAGATCGAGCAGCAGATCGGCGCGCCGGTGGTCGAGGGCGTCACGGCGGCCGTCAAGTGGGCCGAGGCGCTCGTCGCGCTGCGCCTCGCGACCGCGAAGCGCGGCGACTACGCGCGCCCGCTGCCGAAGCGCTACGACGGCGCGTTCGCCCGCTTCAGCCCGCCGGACGGGGATCAGGCGGAACCGGTCGCGAATTTGCCGCAACCGCACATACACACCGTCTGACACGCACTATCTGCGCCGCTGTATGGGCGCGTATGGGCGTTTTCGCTAAACTGGGCCGTCATCGCATCGGCTTGCGCAGCCGGCCTCCGGCCCCCGTGCAGTCGATGCGAACCCATTATTTCAGCGAGCTTTCGCCGCACTTCGAACCATGTCACTCGATCCCAACTATCCTCGCGACCTGATCGGCTACGGCCGCCATCCCGTTCAGGCGAACTGGCCGGGGCGCGCCCGCGTCGCCGTGCAATTCGTGCTGAATTACGAGGAGGGCGGCGAGAACTGCGTGCTGCACGGCGATCCGGGCTCCGAGCAGTTCCTGTCGGAAATCGTCGGCGCCGCCGCGTATCCCGACCGCCACATGAGCATGGAGTCGATCTACGAATACGGTTCGCGGGCCGGCGTGTGGCGCATCCTGCGCGAATTCGAGAAGCGCGGGTTGCCGCTGACGGTATTCGGCGTCGGCATGGCGATCGAACGCCATCCGGAGCTCGCGCGCGCGTTCGTCGAGCTGGGCCATGAAATCGCGTGCCACGGCTGGCGCTGGATCCACTACCAGAGCATGACGCCGGAACTCGAGGCCGAGCACATGCGCCTCGGGATGGAAGCGATCGAGCGCGTGACGGGCGAGCGCCCGCTCGGCTGGTACACCGGCCGCGACAGCCCCAATACGCACCGCCTGGTCGCGGAATACGGCGGCTTCCTGTACGACTCCGACAACTACGGCGACGACCTGCCGTTCTGGATGGACGTCGAAGTGTCGGGCGGCAAGAAAACGCCGCAACTGATCGTGCCGTACACGCTCGACACGAACGACATGCGCTTCGCGACGCCGCAGGGCTTCAACACCGGCGATCACTTCTTCGACTACCTGCGCGATGCATTCGACGTGCTGTACGCGGAAGGCGACGAAGCGCCGAAGATGCTGTCGATCGGCATGCACTGCCGGTTGCTCGGCCGGCCGGGCCGGTTCCGCGGGCTGCAGCGTTTCCTCGACCACATCGAGAAGCACGATCGCGTATGGGTGACGCGCCGTGTCGATATCGCGCGTCACTGGCGTGAACATCATCCGTATCAGCCCAATCATCGAAACGAAGGGAAAGCATGAAGGCGATGCGCTACACGTTGGAACAACTGAACACGATGGCGCCGAGCGCATTTGTCGCGGCACTGTCGGGGATCTTCGAACATTCGCCGTGGGTGGCGGAAGTCGCCGCGGGCCAGCGGCCGTTCGCGAGCATCGATGCGCTGCACGAGACGATGTCGGGTGCGGTGGAAACGGCCGGCGAAGCGCGCCAGCTCGCGCTGATCAACGCCCACCCGGAGCTGGCCGGCAAGGCTGCCGTGCGCGGCGAGCTGACCGCCGAGTCGACGCGCGAGCAGAGCGGCGCGGGCCTCGACCAGTGCACGCAGGAAGAGTTCGACAAGCTGCTGACGCTGAACCGCACGTATCGCGAGAAGTTCGGCTTCCCGTTCATCCTCGCGGTGCGCGGCTATGACCGGCACGGCATCATCGCGAACTTCGAGTCGCGCGTGAATCACTCGCGCACCGAGGAACTGCGGGCGAGCCTCGACCAGATCTACCGGATCGCGCGCTTCCGCCTCGACGACCTGATCGACGCCTGACATCGCAATACGGCCTGCTGCGTCGCAGCGGCCTGATCGCCTCACTGAAACAAGGAAACATCATGGCTGTTCCGCTTCTCGATCCCAACGCACCCGACTTCACGCGGCGCTACGTGAACCTGGCCGACCCGCGTCTCGGTGCGCAGGCGCTCGAAGCCAGCGACGATTTCTTCGCGCCGAAGGACCGGATGCTGAACCCCGAGCCTGCCGTGTTCATCCCCGGCAAGTACGACGACCACGGCAAGTGGATGGACGGCTGGGAAACGCGCCGCAAGCGCACGACGGGCTACGACTGGTGCATCGTCAAGCTCGCGCGCCCGGGCGTGATCAAGGGCTTCGACATCGACACGAGCCACTTCACCGGCAACTTCCCGCCGGCTGCATCGATCGAGGCCGCGTTCGTGGCCGACGGCGCGCCGACGCATGCGACCGAGTGGGTCGAGATCGTGCCGTCGACGACGCTGCAGGGCAACAGCCATCACTACGTCGAAGCGAGCAATGCGCGCGCCTTCACGCACCTGCGCGTGAACATCTATCCGGATGGCGGCATTGCACGCCTGCGCGTGTACGGCCAGCCGCAGCTCGACTGGGCCGGCGCGAGCGCGACCGAGCAGTTCGATCTCGCGGCGATGGAAAACGGCGGTTACGTGGTGGCCGCGAACAACCAGCACTTCGGCGTCGCGTCGAACCTGCTGCTGCCGGGCCGTGGCGTGAACATGGGCGACGGCTGGGAAACCCGCCGCCGCCGCGAACCGGGCAACGACTGGGCGATCATCGCGCTTGCGCAGCCGGGCGTGATCCGCAAGATCGAAGTCGATACCGCGTTCTTCAAGGGCAACTACCCGGACCGCTGCTCGATCCAGGCCGCGTACGTGTCGGGCGGCACGGACAGCTCGCTGATCACGCAATCGATGTTCTGGCCGGTGCTGCTCGGCGAGCAGAAGCTGCAGATGGACAAGCAGCACTACTTCGAACAGGACATCGCGTCGCTCGGCCCCGTCACGCACGTGCGACTGAACATCATTCCGGACGGTGGCGTGTCGCGCCTGCGTCTGTGGGGGACGCTCGACAAATGAAGACGCTTGCCATCGAACCGCTGACCAAGGAAGCGTTCGCGCCGTTCGGCGACGTGATCGAAACGCAAGGGGCGAAGCAGATCCCGATCAACCTCGGCACCACGATCCGCTTTCACGATCTCGCGAAAGTCGACGTGACCGATGAAGGCGGCCGCACGCTCGTCAACCTGTTCCGCGGCCAGCCGCGCACGCTGCCGTTCGAAGTGAAGATGCTCGAGCGGCACCCGCTCGGCAGCCAGGCGTTCGTGCCGCTGAACGACCAGCCGTATCTCGTCGTCGTCGCGCCCGCGGGCGATCTCGATCCGGCGAAGATCCGCGCGTTCGTGACGAGCGGCTGGCAGGGCGTGAACTATGCGAAGGGCGTGTGGCATCACCCGCTGATCGCGCTCGGCGGCGTCAGCGACTTCATCGTCGTCGATCGCGGCGGCGACGGCCTGAACCTGAACGAGCAGGACCTGCAGGAATCGCTGTGGCTCACCGAGGATGCACTGGATGCGGTGACGGCCTGAGTCGCCGGCGTTGCTGCCGGCGTCTGACGAAACCCGCGCATCATGCGCGGGTTTTTTTATGCGTGGCCGATTCGGCGAGATTCAGGTCGTCGCGCTTTTGCGCGCGTCACGGCGCGGCCGGCGGCTCCTGTTCGTATGCGCGATGCAGCAGCGCGACGAACGACGATGCGTCGGGCAGCGTCGTCGCGCCGAACCGGCGCACGGCCAGTATCACGTCGTGTATCCGGAGCGCATCCTGGACGATCCGCCTACCGTGCGCTGTGCGACCGGCTCGCAGATGAACGCGTTGCGACGATGCGCGCGTCGTGGTGGCGTCTGCGCGTGCTATCGTGCCCGAATCTTGACCGCGCGACGCCCGGTTCCGGGCATGTTCCTCCGATGAGCCAACCTGAAAACGACCTCGCGATCCTGCTGCGCACGATGCAGCCCCAACTGCATCCGGGCGCGTTCGCCTTCGTATCGCTGCCGACCGACGCAGGCGTATCGTTATCCGAAGTAATCGCAACGTTTCGCGAAGCGGAAGGGCTGACGGTCGTGGTCGAAGAGGAGACGGCAGCGCGTCACGGCTGGCCCGTGCTGTTCCGCTCGGCCTGGATCACGCTGACCGTGCATTCCGACCTTGCGGCTGTCGGCCTCACGGCGGCGTTCGCACGCGCGCTGGGAGCGGCCGGAATCAGTTGCAACGTGATGGCGGCTGCGTGCCACGACCACATCTTCGTGCCGTTCGACGACGGCCCGCGCGCACTCGATGCGCTCGTCGCGCTCCAGCGCGACGCGATGCGCGCTGAGCGCTGAGCGTTGGCAACGCCGCTGCAACACGCAAAAAAAACGGGCCCGTAACGGGCCCGCGAACGGAAAGGATTGCGCCGGAATACGACCCCGGCGCACGGCGGCTTACTTGTTCGCGCCACCCTCGAACCACGCGGCGAGCTTCGTGCGCTCGTCGTCGGTCATGTGCGTGACGTTGCCGATCGGCATCGCCTTCAGGCGCACGGCCTGTTCATAGATACGCTGCGCATTCTTCGACACTTCGTCCGGCGTGTCGAACATCACGCCTGCGGGCGCGCTGCCCATCAGCGTCGGCTTCGCCGAGTGGCACTCGACGCAGCGCTGCTGCAGGATCGGCATGATGTCGTTGATCACGACCTTCGGCGCGTTCGCGGCCTGCGCTTCCGGCGCGACCGGCTTCGGCGTCGTCCAGACCAGTGCGCCGGCCAGCAATGCGACACCGCCGATCGGCAGGTACCACAGCTGCTTGCCGCGGTGGCGCATCACGAAGAACTGGCGAATCAGCGCGCCGGCCAGCATGATCAGCACGAGCACGACCCAGTTGAACTTGTTCGTGTACGTCATCGCATAGTGGTTCGACAGCATCGCGAACACGACCGGCAGCGTGAAGTACGTGTTGTGCACCGAGCGCTGCTTGCCGCGCTTGCCGTAGATCGGGTTCGGCTCTTCGCCCTTGAGCATCTTGTCGACCATCTTGCGCTGGCCGGGGATGATCACGAAGAACACGTTCGCCGACATGATCGTCGCGAGCATCGCGCCGACGATCAGGTACGCGGCACGACCCGCGAAGATGTGGCACGCGAGGTACGCGGCGGCGACCACGTAGATGCCGACGCAGATGCCGAGCACGCGGTCGTTGGTGCCGAGGATGCGGCACAGCGAGTCGTAGACGATCCAGCCGGCCGCGAGGAAGCCGAGTGCGGACGCGACGGCGACCACCGGGCCCATGTCGAGCACGCTCTTGTCGATCAGGTAGGTGTTCGGCGCGAGCAGGTAAAGCACGAAGAACAGCGAGAAACCCGACAGCCAGGTCGTGTACGACGGCCACTTCGACCAGTGCAGGTCATCCGGCATTTCCGGCGGGGCGACCGTGTACTTCTGCATGTTGTAGAAGCCGCCGCCGTGGACGTGCCACAGCTCGCCGAACACACCGCGCTTGCGCTGGTTCGGGTCGGTCGGCGGTTTCAGGCTGTTGTCGAGCGCGACGAAATAGAACGACTCGCCGATCCACGCAATGGCGACGATGACGTGCAGCCATCGCAGCGCGAGGTTCAGCCAGTCGGTGATGAAGCCTTCCATGAAACTCCTCCAGACTCAAATCGTTTGTTTGATGCGGGCGCTGATTCGAATGTCAGCTGCCGCGATAGGTGCTGTACGACCACGGCGACACGAGCAGCGGCACGTGGTAGTGCGAGCCGGTGTCGGCGATGCCGAAGCGGAGCACGACGCGATCGACGAAGCGGGGTTCGGGCACCTTCACGCCGAGCGACGCGAAGTAGTCGCCGGCATGGAACACGAGTTCGTATTCGCCGGCGGCGAGCGCGGCGCCTTCGAGCAGGGGTTCGTCGCAGCGGCCGTCGCTATTGGTCAGCACGGTCTTGATCGCGCGGCGCGATTCGCCGTCCAGCGCGTAGAGGTCCACCTTGATTGCAGCGCCGGGACGGCCGTGCGCCGTATCGAGTACGTGGGTAGTGAGCTTTCCCATTCGTTGTGTCCTTGTGTGAATGCGAGGTTCGGCGGCGACTCGATCCATGACTGTGCGGCGGATCGAGGCTCCACGTCACGTGGCTACATACCCGTCGGCGAGATTGAAGCGAGCGCCGTGCAGGCATTGTAAAAAGGTTCCCCACGCAAATACGGGCGCGATATCAAAGATAATGCGCCGCGCATGAGCGGCTGTCGACGGCACGCCGGAGGCGGCTTCCGGCGGGCTTTCGGCAGGCGTTTCGGGCCGCCGGCGGGGTGTTGCGCGGCGTACCATATTGAAACCGTGAAACGCGGTATTCCGGATCGCGCATTGTGTGCGGCGCGCGCTTGGGCGATCCTCCCGCCGTGCGCGTCGGCCCGTGGCCCGCGCGTACCCCGAAGACGGCGAGCACGCCGGGTAACCGGGCCAGGGCGTTCGAACGGACGCAGGCACCGGCGCGTGCCGCGATTCAGCGTTCGAACGGCTGTGTGACCGCCTCCAGGACAGCCCCTGGGGGCAGACCGACGCGGAGAACGCATGAACCTCGAGCAGCACGCTGGCGCACGCGCGCCGAATACCTCCTCATCCCGCCCGACAACCCTGCTGGTCAAGCACGCCGACGTGCTCGTGACCATGGACGACACGCGTCGCGAGCTGCGCGACGCGGGGCTCTACATCGAAGACAACCGGATCGTCGCGGTCGGCCCGACCGCCGAGCTGCCCGAGACGGCCGACGAAGTGCTCGACCTGCGCGGCCATCTCGTGATCCCGGGGCTCGTGAACACGCATCACCACATGTACCAGAGCCTGACGCGCGCGGTGCCCGCGGCGCAGAACGCCGAGCTGTTCGGCTGGCTCGCGAACCTGTACAGGATCTGGGCCCATCTGACGCCCGAGATGATCGAGGTGTCGACGCTCACCGCGATGGCCGAACTGCTGCAGTCGGGCTGCACGACGTCGAGCGATCATCTGTACATCTATCCGAACGGCAGCCGCCTCGACGACAGCATCGGCGCCGCGCAGCGGATCGGCATGCGTTTTCACGCGAGCCGCGGCGCGATGAGCGTCGGCCAGCGCGACGGCGGGCTGCCGCCCGATTCGGTCGTCGAGCGCGAGCCGGACATCCTGCGCGACACGCAGCGCCTGATCGAGACCTATCACGACGAAGGCCGCTACGCGATGCTGCGCGTGGTGGTTGCGCCGTGCTCGCCGTTCTCGGTGAGCCGCGACCTGATGCGCGACGCGGCCGTGCTCGCGCGCGAATACGGCGTGTCGCTGCACACGCACCTCGCGGAGAACGTCAACGACATCGCGTACAGCCGCGAGAAGTTCGGGATGACGCCGGCCGAATATGCGGAAGATCTCGGCTGGGTCGGCCACGACGTATGGCATGCGCACTGCGTGCAGCTCGACGATGCGGGTATCAGCCTGTTCGCGCGCACCGGCACGGGCGTCGCGCACTGCCCATGCTCGAACATGCGGCTCGCGTCGGGTATCGCGCCGGTGAAGAAGATGCGTCTCGCGGGCGTGCCGGTCGGCCTCGGCGTCGACGGCTCCGCATCGAACGACGGCGCGCAGATGGTCGCGGAAGTGCGGCAGGCGCTGCTGTTGCAGCGGGTCGGTTTCGGGCCCGATGCGATGACCGCGCGCGAAGCGCTCGAGATCGCGACGCTCGGCGGCGCGAAGGTGCTGAACCGCGACGACATCGGCGCGCTGAAGCCCGGCATGGCCGCGGACTTCGCCGCATTCGACCTGCGCCAGCCGCTGTTTGCGGGCGCGCTGCACGATCCGGTCGCGGCGCTCGTGTTCTGCGCGCCGTCGCAGACGGCGTACACGGTGGTGAACGGGAAGGTGGTGGTAAGGGAAGGGCGTCTGGCGACGCTCGACCTGCCGCCCGTCATCGCGCGTCACAACGCGCTCGCGCAGGCACTGGTCGAGGCATCGCGCTAAAGGAACGCCGGCGCCATCGGGCGGCCGCGTTGCCGCCGGGCAGGCCGCCGGCAGTCGCCACGCCCCGCCGAAACGGCGCGGGCGGCGCGCGCCGTTACGCCTCGATCAGCGTGCGGGTGGCTTCGGCGACGAGGCTGCGCAGCCAGCGCACTTCGTCGGAGTAATGGCAGCGTTCGTGCCACAGCTGGTAGTACTGCATCGGCGGGAAGTCGAGCGGCGCCGGCACGACCGACAGCGGCAGGAACTTCGCGTAGTGATCGGCGAACAGTCGCGTCGTCGTGAAGATCAGGTCGGACTTCACGAGCACGTACGGTGCGAGGTTGAAGTACGGCAGCGTGACGACCACGTGGCGCTTGAGCCGTTCGCGCGCGAGATGCACGTCGATCGCGCCGCGCTGGCCGACCGAGTACGGCGTCGGCGCGAGATGCGGGGCGTTCAGGTACTGGTCGAGCGTGAGCCCGCCGCGCTTCGCGAACGGGTGCGTGTTGCTCATCAGGCAGACGATTTCATCGACGAACAGGTTCGACAGGTGCAGCTGCTCGGGCGGTTCGGGCCAGTTGCCGACGACGATGTCGAGCTTGCCGTCTTCCAGCGCGAGCTCGTAGTCGAATGCGGGGCCGAGCGAATGGAACTCGAGCGTCGCGTTCGGCGCGGCCTGGCGGAAGCGCTCGACCACGGTCGGCACGAACAGCACGTTCAGGTAGTCGGGGCAGCCGATCCGGTAGCAGCGAATCGACGTGGCCGGATCGAAATTGTGCTGCTGGAACTTGATGCGCTCGATTTCACGCAGCGCGTTCTGCACGGGCTCGAGCAGGCGCAGCCCGTATTCGGTCGGCACCATGCCGGATTTGCCGCGCACCAGCAGCGGATCGCCGGTGATGTCGCGCAGGCGCCGCAGCGCGGCGCTGATCGCCGGTTGCGACTGGTTCAGTTTGACGGCCGCGCGCGTGACGCTGCGCTCCATCAACAAGGTGTGCAAGACGCGCAAGAGGTACGTGTCGATCGCCTCGCGTTGCTGACTCATGTTATCTCCGGTTTATATGGCTGGGCTGATCGAGAGGTGGGGTGGGTATATCGTTTTTAATATGAATGAAAATCAGCGTCAAGAGATGGATACCCGCAGGTACCCGTCGGCCGGGCCGCGAAGGGGCCCGAACGGGGGGGCGAAGTGAAGCGCGCGGCGCCGCGCGGAAAGCGCGTTGCACGGATCCGGTCAGCGGCGCGGCGTGTGACGCAGGGGGCGCGTCAGTCGTCGATGCGCATGCCGACTTTCAGCGTGACCTGCCAGTGCACGACCTGGTCGCCTTCGATGTGGCCGCGCGTTTCGGTCACCTGGAACCAGTGCAGGTTGTGCAGCGTCTTGCCGGCTTTCGAGATCGCGTTGCGGATGGCGTCGTCGCTCGATTGCTTCGACGAGCCGGTCAGCTCGATCATCTTGTACACGTGGTCGCTCATGATGCGCTCCCTGGGATGTCGGTATGGATGGCCGGCGCAAGCCGTGGTCCCGAAGCGGCGCCGCGCGTGCCCGGCTTCTTGAGTGATAGGTATGATGGGCGGCAAGTTCAACCCATATCGGAGACGAGGAGCATCGTGGAAGTCGGATTTTGCGGACCGGGATTGATGGGCGCGCCGATGATTCGGCATTTGCTGGCGGCAGGGCATCGGGTCAGCGTGTGGAACCGCTCGCGCGACAAGGCCGAGGCGCTCGTGAAGGACGGCGCGCAGGTGGTCGGCACGCCGCGCGAACTGGCGGAGCGCGTCGAGACGGTATTCGTGTGCGTGCTCGACGGCCGCGCGGTGGGCGATGTCGTGTTCGGCGAGCACGGCCTGCTCTCCGGCGATGCACCTGCGCGTCGCCTGCAGCGCATCGTCGATCATTCGAGCATTGCGCCCGCCGCCACGCTCGATTACGCGGCGCGTGCCGCGGCGCTCGGCGTCGGCTGGGTCGATGCGCCGGTGTCGGGCGGCGTGCCCGGCGCGCAGGCCGGCACGCTCGCGGTGATGGCCGGCGGCCGTGCGGCCGATCTCGACGCAGTGCGGCCGCTGATCGATACCTACGCGTCGCGGATCACGCACATGGGCGACGCGGGCGCGGGGCAGACGGCGAAGCTGTGCAACCAGGCGATCGTCACCGCGACGGTGACCGCGATCGCCGAGGCCGTCGGTCTGGCGCAGGCGAGCGGCATCGATGCCGCTCGGCTCGCCGAAGCGCTGGCCGGCGGCTGGGCCGATTCGGTGCTGTTGCAGACGTTCGTGCCGCGCATGACGTCGGGCGGTCATGCTCCGATCGGCGCGCTCGGCACGTTCCAGAAGGACGTCGATGCGATCGCCGACGCGGCGCGCGACACGGGCGCCGTGATGCCCGTATCGGCCGCCGTGCAGCAGGTGTTGCGGCTCGGCGCCGCGCAAGGGCTCGCCGGTGCCGATTTCGCCGCATTCATCGACATCGTGCGGCCCGGCAACGGGCGTCAGCAGGTGTCGTGACGGGCAAGCGGGGCGTGTGAATGGCAGATGGGCCGCCCGGAGGCGGCCCATCGAATGGCAGGGTGATCAGCCGAGGGAGCGTGGTGTCGTGTCGCCGGCGTTCTGGCGGCCGAGCCCGCCGCGCAGGCTCGCTTTCGTGCCTGCACCAAACTCGGGCAGGATGCGCGCACGCGCACGGCTCGCGAACACGAGGAAGCCGAAGCCGTTTGCTTCATACCAGTATCCGCCGTTCTCGAGGCCGTCCAGCGGCTGCTCGAGCGCGTTGGCGATCGATTCGATGCAGCGCTTGCGCAACTCGGCGATGGCGGGATAAGGCGGCTGGGCGCCGCGTACGCTGCACAGGAGCACGTCGAGACCGGGCAGCACATGTGCGTACAGGACGGGTTCGTCCTGCGCGCGGGCGCGGGCAATCTTGGTGTCGAGCTGGGCAAACGGTTTCGAGTGGCGCAATACCGCGAGGAATGACTCCTGGCCATCCTGCTGGGCACGCCGACGTTTTTTCGGGAAGGACATAAACACTCGCCTCAAAAACAATTGCAAGAAATGCGGCACTTTCATGCGACCCACTCCCGGCTATGTACGCCGCATGTCGATCCTTTATAGCACACGAAAATGCTGCCTTCGTGCAGTACGACGATCAATGTCTCCCGTCGACCTGCTCGCCATGATCGACACAGCCAGCGTCTTGGCGCCCGTACTGTCGTTTAGTCTCCATCATAGACCTGCTTTCCCCGCGCGTGCATTCGCCCGTCACAAAAAAGTGAGATAGGCCGCATGCGGCGGCGCATCGCGCACGCAATAAAAAGGCCCGCACGGGGCGGGCCGGGCTGGCGGGGCGCCGGGCGATCAGCGCTGCTTCAGCGAATCGCGGATCTCGCGCAGCAGCACCGTATCTTCCGGCGTCGCGGCCGGTGCGGCTTCGTCCGGCTTGCGCAGCTTGTTGATGAATTTCACCATCAGGAAAATGATGAACGCGAGGATGACGAAATTGATCGCCACCGTGATGAACGACCCGTAGCCGAACGCGGCGACACCCGCGGCCTGCAGGTCCTTGAACGAATCGGGATTACCCTTGAACGTCGGGGGGATGGTGCCGAGCAGAACGAACTTGTTCGAGAAATCCAGGCCGCCGGTCAGCACGCCGATGACCGGCATGATGAGGTCTTTCACGACCGAGTCGACGATCTTCGAGAACGCGCCGCCGATGATCACGCCAACGGCGAGATCCATGACGTTGCCCTTGACGGCGAACTCCTTGAATTCCTTGATGATGCTCATGAGCGGCTTTCTCCTGTGTGGGGCGAGGGGAGGCGTGCCGCGACGCGCAGGGATGCAGAGCGTCGAATGAGGGTCGGTGGCACGCCGATGGCCGCATGATAGCGAACGCTCCCCGTTGCCGGTAGTCCATCTTGAAATGATTGACAAATCCGCGCGTCGGCGCGGCCGGCCCAGCAGGAGAGCGTGGCGTGCATTGCAGCGCGTCGCGGGGGCGTCGACGCGCTGCGTCGCGTCAGGTGTTGTCGTCGGTCCAGCCGTCGTCGTTGCTGCCGAGATCCATGCCGCCGCCGCCACCGTTGCCGTCGCTCCAGTTCGAACTGTCGCCGCGGCCGAGGTCGAAGCCCGGGTCGTTCTCCTGCCGGCGGCGTTCGCCGTCGACGATCACGTCGCGTTCGACCACGCGCTCGCGGCCACCGGACATCGCCTCGCCGAGCAATACGCCGGTCAGCAGCCCGCCCATGCCGCCGCCGAACCCGCCGCCGCCTTGCTGGATCACCACCGGCGGTTGCTGTTGCGGGTAGGGCTGCTGAGGATACGGCTGGCCTGGCGCGCCCGTCATGCGATCGGCTTCCTGCGCATACACGGAACCGCTGCCGTTCGCCGGTGCCGCGGGTTGCGCGGCCGGGTCGGGACGGCCTTCGACGCGTGCCTTCACGCTCGCATGACGCTGTTCGAGTTCGTCGACGCGATACGGCGGCACCGGATTCTTGCCGTTCGACAGCGTTTCGACGAGCGTGCGCGCATCGGTCTCGATCGCTTCGAGTTCGCCCGTGAGCGCCGCGGCGCCGGGCGCCGTCGACAGCTTCGCGTCGAGCTTCAGCGGGCGGATGTCGTTCAGCACGTCGGTGGCGCGCTTGAGCTGCGTGCGGCGTTCTTCGTCGGCGCGGCTGTCGTCGGCCGTGCGTGCACGCCGCAGCGTCCAGCGCAGCACCAGCGCGATCACCGCGGCGAGCACCCCGAAGCCGATCCACATGCCGGTCGACGGGCCGTGTTTTTCGGCCGGCGCGACAGCGGGAGCGAGCCCCGGCTGCAGCGTGCCGGCCTGCGTGGCCGACGGTACGTTGCCGCTCACGCGCGCGGCGTCGGCGCGGATGCGCGACTCCGTCTGCGCGAAGCGCGATGCGTCGGTGAACTTGAGTTGCGGATCGAGCGACTTCGCGCGCTGCAGCTGCTCGAGTGCGTCGGACGCGCGGCCTTCGCGGTCCAGCACCTGTGCGTACAGGTAGCGCGCATGCGCGTTGTTCGGGTGGGCGTCGATGACTTGCGACAGCTGCGTGTCGGCTTGCTGCCAGTTGCGTTGCGCGATCGATTGCTCGACCTGCTGCAGCGACGGGACCGCAAACGCGGCGGACGACAGCACCATCAGCGAGAGGCCGAGTGCGGCGAGAGATTTCTTCATGGTCGAACCGGGCGCAGGCGCCCGTCTCCTGACGATCGGTTCGCGCCGCGCCCGGGGCGGGCGGCGGCGCGGTGGCCCGCAGCGGCCGTTACTGCGCGGGCGTGTCGAGTTGCTTCTTCAGCGCGGCGAGGCGATCCTCGACCGACGGGCCCTTGTTCAGCGCGGCGAGCTTGTCGTCGAGCGCCTTGCCGCTCGACGTGTCGGCCGAATTCAGGCGCGCGTCCGAGCGGGCGTTCTGCAGCGCGACCTTGTCCTCGAGCTTCTGGAAATCCTCGGACAGGTTCTTGCCGCCGATGCCGCCCAGGGCGCTGGCCGCGACGTCCTTCGCCTGCGCGATTTCCTGCTTGGCCTGCAGGATGTTCGAGCGTGCATTCAGGTCGTTGCGGCGCTGACGCATGTCGGCGATCTGCCCCTTCAGCTTGTCGACCGACGGCTCGAGCGTCGTCAATTCGGCTGCGAGCGCGTCACGCTCGGCTTCCGCGTTCGACTGCGCGGCGAGCGCCTCGCGGGCGAGCGCTTCGTCACCGGACTGCAGCGCGCGCTTCGCGCCGTCCTCGTACTTCTTCACCTTGTCGTCGGCCGCATCGCGCTTGCTGCGCTGGGTCGCGACCTGTGCCTCGATCTCGATCAGCGAATTCTCGGCACGGCCGATGCTGTCGTCGAGCTCCCGCACGATCTGCCGTGCGTCGCGCGACGGATCCTGTACCGAATCGGCCGCATCGTTCAGCAGGCCTTTGATCGTGCGCGAAACAGAGTCGAAAAGCGACATGAAATCCTCCGTGGTTGAAAGGCGCCGCATGAGAGCGGCAGTGCCCGTTGCGAGCCGGTTCCGACCCGCATGAGCCGGCGGATATTACACCACCGGTTCACTTAAATACGGCTTAAACGCGCGAGTTCAAGCGGCTTGCGCATCACGATGTCGAACCTTTCGCGATTGAAAGAAAGCCGGCGCGTGCGCGCGATATTGCGTGTCCATGATAGGCAGAGGATGCCGACAATACGTTCCTCAAATCACGGCATTGCGGGAATTTTTACAAAAAATCGCGAAGGCCCCCGGTCGATTTCATTAAAATGCGCTGTCACGTCGCGGGAACGGATCGCCGCGCGGCGGGGTCTGTCGACGTGACAGCCGCATCACGCTGTATCCGCTCTGATTCATTCGCCTGCATTTCCGCATGCGTCCAAGGGTGCCACGACCGCCCGCCATTCCGACATGCCAATTATCAAACGACCGTCTTCTTCTTCCGACAGGAACGAACCCCACTACACGCTGCGCCGTTCGCCGTCCGGAGCCTATTACCCCGACGACGACGATCGCGACGACGACCGCCGCACCCAGCGCAGCGGCGGCGGAGGACGCGGCCGCTCGTTCGGCTCGCGCGTCATGCTGTGGTTCGCCGGCCTCATCGCGACGCTGGCGATCGTCGGCGCGCTGATCGTCGGCTACGCGCTGGTCGTGATGGCGCCGCAACTGCCGTCGCTCGACGCGCTGACCAACTACCAGCCGAAGGTGCCGCTGCGCGTGTTCACGGCCGATCATGTGCTGATCGGCGAATTCGGCGAGGAACGCCGCAGCCTCGTGCGTTTCCAGGAGATTCCGGACGTGATGAAGAAGGCGGTGCTCGCGATCGAGGACTACCGCTTCTATGAACACGGCGGCGTCGACTTCGTCGGCATCCTGCGCGCGGGTGTCGCCGACCTGATGCACGGCGGTGCGCGCCAGGGCGCGAGCACGATCACGATGCAGGTCGCGCGCAACTTCTTCCTGTCGAGCGAGAAGACCTACACGCGCAAGATCTACGAAATGCTGCTCGCGTACAAGATCGAGAAGGCCCTGACGAAGGACCAGATTCTCGAGCTGTACATGAACCAGATCTATCTCGGCCAGCGCTCGTACGGCTTCGCGGCCGCCGCGCGCGTGTATTTCGGCAAGGACCTGAAGGACATCACGCTCGCGGAAGCGGCGATGCTCGCCGGGCTGCCGAAGGCGCCGTCCGCGTATAACCCGGTGGTCAATCCTAAGCGTGCGAAGGTGCGCCAGGAATACATCCTGAAGCGCATGCTCGAGGTCGGCTACATCACGCAGCCGCAGTACGACGCGGCCGTGAAGGAAGAGATCCACGTGCGCACGCCGGGCAACCAGTACGCGGTGCACGGCGAGTACGTCGCCGAGATGGTGCGGCAGATGATGTACCAGCAGTACAAGGACGAAACCTATACGCGCGGGCTGACCGTCACGACGACGATCAACTCGTCCGACCAGGAAGCCGCGTACCAGGCCGTGCGTCGCGGCATTCTCGACTACGAGCGCCGCCACGGCTATCGCGGGCCGGAAGCGTCGATCAAGCTGCCCGCGGCCGGCGACGACCGCGACGAGGCGATCGACGACGCGCTTGCCGATCACCCGGACAACGGCGACCTGCAGTCGGCGGTCGTGCTGTCGGCATCGCCGAACGCGGTCGAGGTGCAGTTCGTCGGTGGCGCGACCACGACGATCGGCCCGGCCGGGCTGCGCTTCGTCGCGGGCGCGCTCAGCCCCCGCGCGAACGACACGCTGCGCATCAAGCCGGGCTCGGTCGTGCGCGTGCTGAAGGACGGGAAGACGGGCTGGCAGGTCGTGCAGCTGCCGCAGGTCGAAGGCGCGCTCGTCGCGATCGCGCCGCAGGATGGCGCGATTCGCTCGCTCGTCGGCGGCTTCGACTTCAACAAGAGCAAGTTCAACCATGTGACGCAGGCCTGGCGGCAGCCGGGCTCGTCGTTCAAGCCGTTCATCTACTCGGCGTCGCTCGACAAGGGGCTCGGGCCGGCGACGATGATCAACGACGCGCCGCTGTACTTCCCGCCGAGCGTGCCGGGCGGCACCGCCTGGGAGCCGAAGGACGACGACCAGCCGGACGGCCCGATGACGATGCGCACCGGCCTGCAGCGTTCGAAGAACCTCGTGTCGATCCGGATCCTCGCGTCGATCGGCACGCAGTATGCGCAGCAGTACGTGACGCAGCGCTTCGGCTTCGATCCCGCGAAGACGCCGCCTTACCTGCCGATGGCACTCGGAGCGGGCCTCGTGACGCCGCTGCAGCTCGCGACCGGCTATGCGGTGTTCGCGAACGGCGGCTACAAGGTCGATCCGTACCTGATCGCCGAAGTCGACGACGCACACGGCCAGGCGCTGCAGAAATCGCAGCCGGTGCTCGCGGGCAGCACGGCGCCGCGCACGATCGAAGGCCGCAATGCATACGTGATGAACAGCCTGCTGCATTCGGTCGCGACGGCCGGCACGGGCGCGGGCACCAACGTACTGGGCCGCAGCGACCTGCAAGGCAAGACGGGTACGACGAACGACGCGAAGGACGGCTGGTTCGCCGGCTACCAGCAATCGCTCGTCGCGGTCGCGTGGATGGGCTTCGACCAGCCGAAGAGCCTCGGCAGTCGTGAGTTCGGCGCGCAGCTCGCATTGCCGATCTGGGTGAACTACATGCGCACCGCGCTGAACGGCGTGCCGGAGCAGCAGATGCCGATGCCGGACGGCCTGACGTCGATCGACGGCGAGCTGTACTACGCCGATCGCACGCCGGGCAATGGCTTCGTCGCCAACGTCGACATCAACCCGGCCGAGAATTCGATCAGCGCGAACGATGCGCTCGGCTCGGCTGGCGCGGCGGGGCTTGCGCCGCCGCCCGTCACGCCGCAGGAGAAGCAGCAGATCATGGACATGTTCGAGAACAAGTAAGCGGCACGCCGCGGTTCCGGCATGCGACGGGCGCCTTCGGGCGCCCGTTTTTTTGTGCGAACGGCCGGCAAACGGAGACGCGTGGATCAGAACGATGCGCAGGCCGGCACGACCGTCATGCCGACCGATTGCTGGTGAAATCGCTGCATGTACGCTTGCCGGATCGCGGCGAGTCGCGCACGTGTCTCGGGCGTATCGTCGGCGATGATACGGATCACGAAGCTGTCTTCGCGCGTGATCCGGCCGCTTGTCTGGTCGCGCCACTGGCCGTGTGTGTCCCAGTAGGTGAGGCCGTCGGGGAAGCGTGGTGTGACCGTGTCGGCGAGGAATGCCGCGCGCTCCGCATCGGTGACGGGGCCGCGCCCCGTGATGTCGCGCCCGAACAGCAGGTCGGCCTGCAGCATGCGGTTTTCGCCCGGCTGCGTGCAAACCGGCAGTGCGTTGACGACGGGCGACGGCGGTGCCGCGCAACCGGCGAGCAGGGCGATCGCCATGACGCAGGCGGCCAGCGGCCGCATCTGCCCATTTCGTGACGATCGACCTCCCCGCGCGCAAAACGCTGCGCGCTCAACCACTTGCGTGCTTGTCCGGCGGGTTATCAACAGGGCTGTCAACATAATCTGGGGATAACCCTAGGTTTGGCCACGCGTGCCCGATGTGGGGTCAGTGCTGTAGTGTCGCGTGCGCGAGATGCATGCCGAGCGTGGCCGGGTCGGTGTTGGTGCCCGACAGCAGCACGCCGACGCGCTTGCCCTGCAGCGTTTCGCGCAGCGGGCCGAGCAGGGCGGCCAGCGCAGCCGCGCACGCCGGTTCGACCGACAGTTTCAGCTGCGAGAACAGGAACAGCATCGCGGCCCGCAGCGCGTCGTCGGACACGGTGACGATGCGGTCGACGTGACGCCGGCACAGCTGGTAGCTGTATTCCTCGGTATGCGGCGCCATCAGCGAATCGGCGATCGTCTGCATCGCGCTCATCTTGATCGTGTGATTCGCCGCGAAGCTGCGGCTCATCGCGTCCGCGCCTTCCGGCTCGACGCCGTACACGTGCACACGCGGATTCGCGAGCCGCAGCGCGGTCGCCATGCCGGCCGCGAGCCCGCCGCCGCCGATCGGCACGATCACCGCGTCGAGGTCGGGGGTCTGGGTCGCCCATTCGTAGCCGAGCGTCGCGGTGCCGAGGATCGTGTGATAGCCGTTGAACGGATGGATGAAGAAGCGGCCTTCCTCGGCCTCGATTCGCCGGACCAGATCGAATGCCTGCGATGCACTGCCGGCCAGCACGACTTCCGCGCGGTACTGCTTGCACTGCGCGATGCGCGACGGGCTGGCGGTATGGAACATCACGACCTTCGCGCTGCTGCCGAGCCGCATCGCCGCGTACGCGACGGCCGCCGCGTGATTGCTGGCCGACACGCAGGTGACGCCGGCGTTCTTGCGTGCCTCGTCGAGCGCGAGCAGGTGCGTGAATGCGCCGCGCGCCTTGAAGCTGCCGCTGACCTGCAGCAACTCGAACTTGAAGTTGACGTGCGTGCCTTCCAGCGATGGCAGGTCGGCGCGTTCGAACACGGGCGTGCGCGCGACCCACGGCGACAGCGCGAAATGCTGCGCGGCGATTTCGTCGAGCGTCGGGATCGGCTCGCCGTCGATCGTCGTATGGGCAGTGCCCTGTTGTTCAGTCGACATGACGTGGCGGGTGGCGAAGTGGGCCGGCCCGCACACGCAGGCCCGCGTGGCGGGGGGCAGTCAGTGCGCGTCGACCGACATGCTGCGGATGAACTTGCGCAGGAACTGCTCGCAGCCGGCGAGCTGCGCGAGCTCGACATATTCGTTCGGCTTGTGCGCCTGCTCGATGTTGCCGGGCCCGCACACGACGCTCGGGATGCCCGCGCGTTCGAACAAACCGGCCTCGGTGCCGTACGCGACCTTGCGCTTGTCCTGGTCGGCCGTCAGCGCGCGCACGAGCTGCGTGATCGCGGCCTGTTCGGTGGCGTCGAGGCCGGGCGCCGCGGCGATCTTCGAGAATTCGATCGCGGCATTCGGATGCTCGCGCAGCATCTGCGGCAGCAGTGTTTCCCGTGCATACGCTTCGATGCGCGTGAAGATCTGCTCGGGATCGAGCGTCGGCAGGTTGCGGAACTCGAAGTCGAACCGGCATTCGGCCGGCACCGTGTTGATCGCGTTGCCGCCCTGGATCGTGCTCGTCTGCGCGGTCGTGAACGGCACGTCGTACAGTTCGTCGAACGGGCCTTCGGCGCGAAAGCGCTCGGCGATGTCGCGGATATGGCAGATGAGGCGTGCCGCGTACTCGATCGCGTTCAGCCCTTTCGGCGTCAGCGACGAATGCGCCGCGTGGCCGCGCACGCAGCAGCGGTACGCGTTGATGCCCTTGTGCGCGATGATCGGCCGCATGCTGGTCGGCTCGCCGACGATGCAGCCGGAGGGCTGCACGCCGCGCTTGACCAGATCCGCAATCATCAGCGGCGCGCCGGCGCAGCCGATTTCCTCGTCGTAGGACAGCGCGAAGTGGATCGGCTTCGCGAGCTTCGTCGCCTGCATCTCGGGCAGCAGCGCGAGCGCGGCGCCGATGAAGCCCTTCATGTCGCAGGTGCCGCGGCCGTACAGGCGGCCATCGCGGATCTCCGGCGCGAACGGGTTGCTGTCCCATTGCTGGCCGTCGACCGGCACGACGTCGGTATGCCCCGACAGCACGATGCCGCCGTTCGTCGAGCCGTCGTGCGCGGGCACGGTGGCGAACAGGTTCGCCCAGCCTTCACGCGGATCGTGCGTGATCGTCGATGCGATGCCTTTCGCGGCGAGCGCGTCACGCACCGTTTCGATCAGGCCGAGGTTCGGCACGCGGCTCGTCGTGTCCATCGACACCAGTTGCTTGATCCAGGGCAGGCTGACGAGCGACGCGTCGCCTTGGGGTGCGGCGGACGGCGCTGTCGCGTCGAGAGTGGACATGGCAAAACTCCGTCTGATGAATGGGAAAATCATACTCAAAAACGCGACGGCCCGCCCGCGTCGGGCGCAGTGCGGTGCAGCAACGCCGCATCTGCCACCAGCGCATCAGCGCGTCAGCGCACCGCGGCAGCTGCTCCCTGCTTCGGTCCGAGCGCGCGCAGCGTTTCCTTGATCGTCGACACGCGGATCGCGAGATCGGGCGAGCGCGTCTCGATGCGCAGCTTGTCCTGGCCCGCGAGCTTGATGTGCCGATGCTTCTGCACCATCTCGATGATCCGCATCGGATCGATCGGCGGGTTCGGCTCGAACTGCAGCCCGATCGCCACCTCGCTCGCGTCGATCTTCACGATGCCGAGCGGCTTCGCGGCGATCCGCAGCCGGTGCGTCTCGACGAGCGCGTGCGCCTGCGGCGGCAGCTTGCCGAAGCGGTCGATCAGCTCTTCCTGGATGCTGTCGATCGCGTCGCCGTGCTCGCAGTTCGCGAGACGCTTGTACAGCGACAGCCGCTCCTGCACGTCCGCGCAGTAGTCGGCCGGCAGGATCGCCGGCGCATGCAGGTTGATTTCCGTCGTCGCGGCGAGCGGGGCGGTGAGGTCGGGCTCCTTGCCGTTCTTCAGCGCCTTCACCGCGTCGTTCAGCATGTCCGTATAGAGCTGGAAGCCGATCTCGTGGATTTCGCCGGACTGCTTGTCGCCGAGCACTTCGCCGGTGCCGCGGATCTCGAGGTCATGCATCGCAAGATAGAAGCCCGAGCCGAGTTCCTCCATCTGCTGGATCGCTTCGAGCCGGCGCTGCGCCTGCTTGGTCAGCGCCTGCGGATCGTGGACCAGCAGGTACGCATACGCCTGGTGGTGCGAGCGCCCGACGCGGCCGCGCAGCTGGTGAAGCTGCGCGAGGCCGAACTTGTCCGCGCGGTGCATGATGATCGTGTTCGCGCTCGGCACGTCGATGCCGGTCTCGATGATGGTCGTGCACAGCAGCACGTTCGCGCGCTGCGCGACGAAGTCGCGCATCACCCGTTCGAGCTCGCGTTCGTGCATCTGGCCGTGCGCGATCACGATGCGTGCCTCGGGTACGAGCGCCTCGAGCATCGCCTTGCGGTTCTCGATCGTCTCGACCTCGTTGTGCAGGAAGTACACCTGGCCGCCGCGCTTCAGTTCGCGCAGCATCGCCTCGCGGATCACGCTTTCCTCCTCGCGGCGCACGAAGGTCTTGATCGCGAGCCGCTTCTGCGGCGCGGTGGCGATGACCGAGAAATCGCGCAGCCCTTCGAGCGCCATCCCGAGCGTACGCGGGATCGGCGTCGCGGTGAGCGTCAGCACGTCGACTTCCGCGCGCAGCGCCTTCAGCGCTTCCTTCTGGCGCACGCCGAAGCGGTGTTCCTCGTCGATGATCACGAGGCCGAGGCGCTTGAACTGCACGTCCGACGACAGCAGCTTGTGCGTGCCGATCACGATGTCGACGCTGCCTTCGTTGATCTGTGCGATCGCGGCGTTGACTTCCTTCGTGGTCTTGAAGCGCGACAGCTCGACGATCCGCACCGGCCAGTCGGCGAAGCGGTCGGCGAAGGTCTGCGTGTGCTGCTCGGCGAGCAGCGTGGTCGGCGACAGCAGCGCGACCTGCTTGCCGCCCAGCACCGCGATGAACGCGGCGCGCAGCGCGACCTCGGTCTTGCCGAAGCCGACGTCGCCGCACACGAGGCGGTCCATCGGCTTGCCGCTCGTCATGTCGCCGATCACGGCGGCAATGGCGGCCGCCTGGTCGGGCGTTTCCTCGAAGCCGAAGCTTTCCGCGAACTTCACGTAGTCGCGCGGATCGAGCGAGAACGCGTGGCCTTCGCGGGCCGCGCGGCGTGCATACAGGTTCAGCAGCTCGGCGGCGGTATCGCGGATCTGCTGCGCGGCCTTGCGCTTCGCGCGTTCCCACTGGCCGGAGCCGAGCGCGTGCAGCGGCGCGCTGTCGGGATCGGCGCCGCTGTAGCGCGAGATCACGTGCAGTTGCGCGACGGGCACGTAGAGCTTGCTGTCGCCCGAGTATTCGAGATGCAGGAATTCGGTCTCGCCTTCGCCGAGATCCATCGACACGAGGCCCATGTAGCGGCCGATGCCGTGCTGCGCGTGGACGACCGGGTCGCCGACCTTCAGCTCCGACAGGTCGCGCACCATTGCGTCGACGTTGCTGGCCTGTTCCTGCCGGCGGCGGCCCGTGCGACGGCCGAGCGCGCCGTACAGTTCGGTTTCGGTGACGACCGCGTAGCCTTCGCCCGGCACCGCGAAGCCGTTCGCGAGCGGCGCGACGCCGAGCGCGAAGCGTTCGTCGCTCTCGAGCCAGCCGGCGAAGTGGTCGTTCGACGCGGGGCGCAGATGGTGTTCGGCGAGCAGTTGCAGGATCGTCTCGCGCCGGCCGGCCGATTCGACCGTCAGCAGCACGCGCTTGCCCGACGATTCGACGAACGTGCGCAGCGACGCGAGCGGATCGTCGGCATGGCGGTCGACGGTGAGCTCGGGCAGCGCCGTCGCCCACCCGCCGGCCGGCTGCGCGGGCAGCACGACGCGGGCGAACGGCTTCGCGAACGTGAAGAAATCCTCGTCGGACAGGAACAGGCGCTGCGGTTCGAGGATCGGCCGCTCGCGATCGTGTGCGAGGAACGCATGGCGCTGCTTCGTGTCGGCCGTGAAGCGGCGGATCGACGCCTCGAGATCGCCGGTGAACACGAGGTGCGCATCCTGCGGCAGGTAGTGGAACAGCGTGGCGGTTTCGTCGAAGAACAGCGGCAGGTAGTACTCGATGCCGGCCGACGGCACGCCGTTGCCGATGTCCTTGTAGATCGGCGCGCGGCTCGGGTCGCCTTCGAAGGTCTCGCGCCAGCGGCTGCGGAAGGCCGTACGTGCGGCTTCGTCGAACGGAAACTCGCGGCCGGGCAGGAGGCGCACGTCGCGCACCGGATACAGGCTGCGCTGCGTGTCCGGATCGAACGCGCGGATCGAGTCGACCTGGTCGTCGAACAGGTCGATCCGGTACGGCAGCGGCGAGCCCATCGGATACAGGTCGATCAGCGAGCCGCGTACGCAGTATTCGCCGGGCCGCACGACCTGGCTCACGTGCTCGTAGCCGGCCAGCGTGAGCTGCGCCTTCAGCTTCGCCTCGTCGAGCCGCTCGCCCTGCGCGAATGCGAACGTGTACGCGGCCATGAACGACGCGGGCGGCATCCGGTACAGCGCGGTGGTCGCGGGCACGAGCAGGATGTCGCAGCGGCCCTCGCCGAGGTCGTGCAGCGTGGCCAGCCGCTCGGACACGAGATCCTGGTGCGGCGAGAACGTGTCGTACGGCAGCGTTTCCCAGTCCGGCAGCAGGCGCACGCGCGCGTCGGGCGAGAAATAGCGGATTTCCTGCGAGAGCCGCTGCGCGTCGACCGCGTTCGCGCAGATCACCGCGAGGAGCGGCACGTCCTGGCGGTTGTCGGCAAGATAACGGGCGATGGCGAGCGCGTCGGCGGAACCATGCGCGCCGTCGAAGGCGAAACGCTGGCCGGGCTTGACGCGGGCAACGGGCGAGGCGGACGGGGTGGAAGCGTTATCTGGCATAGGGACGACAGGGGTGGCGTGCACGGGCGCATCGCGGTGCGCCGGTCGAGACGAAAGACCTATTATAAAATCCGCTTCTCGATTTCATCTTTCCGGCGTTTCCTTTCGTGACTCCCCGACTTTTCGCCCTGATTCCCTGTGCCGGCACCGGCAGCCGTTCCGGCTCGGCCGTGCCGAAGCAATACCGCACGCTGGCCGGCCGCGCGCTGCTGCATTACACGCTTGCCGCGTTCGACGCGTGCAGCGAATTCGCGCAGACGCTCGTCGTCCTCGCGCCCGACGATTCCCACTTCGATGCGCGCCGCTTCGCGGGCCTGCGCTTCGCGGTGCGCCGCTGCGGCGGCGGCTCGCGCCAGGCGTCGGTGCTGAACGGGTTGCTCGAACTGGCCGAATTCGGCGCGACCGACCACGACTGGGTGCTGGTGCACGACGCCGCGCGCCCCGGCATCACGCCGGAGCTGATTCGCACGCTCGTCGCGACGCTGAAGGACGATCCGGTCGGCGGCATCGTCGCGCTGCCGGTGGCCGATACGCTCAAGCGCGTGCCGGCCGGCGGCGACGCGATCGCGCGCACCGAGTCGCGCGACGCGCTGTGGCAGGCGCAGACGCCGCAGATGTTCCGCATCGGCATGCTGCGCGAGGCGATCCTGCGCGCGCAGCGCGAAGGGCACGACCTGACCGACGAGGCGAGTGCGATCGAGTGGGCCGGCCATACGCCGCGCGTCGTGCAGGGCAGCCTGCGCAATTTCAAGGTCACGTACCCGGAAGATTTCGCGCTCGCGGAAGCGATCCTCGCGCGCTCCACGAACGCTTCCTGACTTTCACCCCCTCACAATCGGAATACGCATGGATTTCAGAATCGGACAAGGCTACGACGTGCACCAGCTCGTCGAGGGGCGCCCCCTCATCATCGGCGGCGTGACGATTCCGTACGAACGCGGCCTGCTCGGCCACTCGGATGCGGACGTGCTGCTGCATGCGATCACCGACGCGCTGTTCGGCGCGGCGGCGCTCGGCGACATCGGCCGCCATTTCTCCGACACGGACGCGGCGTTCAAGGGCGCCGACAGCCGCGTGCTGCTGCGCGAGTGCGCCGCACGCATCAAGGCGGCCGGTTTCACGATCCAGAACGTCGACAGCACCGTGATCGCCCAGGCGCCGAAGCTGGCGCCGCATATCGACGGGATGCGCGCGAACATCGCGGCCGATCTCGGGCTGCCGCTCGATCGCGTGAACGTGAAGGCGAAGACCAACGAGAAGCTCGGCTATCTCGGCCGCGGCGAGGGGATCGAGGCGCAGGCCGCCGCGCTGCTGGTGAAGCAGGGCGGCTGACGCCGGCTGCGGCGGCGCACGGTTCGCCCGCCGCGCCGCGCTGCGGAAATGAAAAATGCCACGCGGATGCGTGGCATTTTCGTTTGGCGCGGCGACCGGGCCGGCGCGGCTGCCGGCCGGGTGAGGCGACCGCTTATTCGCCTTCCGCGGCGATCACTTGCGCGGCGGCGTTGATCACCGACGCGATACGGCCGACGTCGCGCAGCTGCGTGACGGTCATCCCTTGCTCGTTCTTCAGCAGCGCATAGTGCGACTTCACGCAGAAGTGGCACTTGCCGACGATCGACGCGGCGAGCGCGTACATCTCGAACTTGCGCTTGTCGACGCCGCCGTGCGTCGCATACGCGCCCATCCGCAGCTCGGCGCGTTGCGTCTTCAGGTCGGCATCGTCGGCCATCTCGACATACGGATACCAGGTGTTGTTCATCCCCATCAGCGCGGCTGCCGTCAGCACGGCGTTCGTCTCTTCGGGCGACAGGACACCGGCTTCGCGGATCGTCTTGATGAGCACCGTGCTCTTCGCCGCGATGGCCGCCGCCAGCGCGACGCCGACCGCGTCGGTGCCTTCGAGCGACGAGCGCGAGATCGTGCCGTCGAGGTTCAGGCGAATGTCTTTCGCGTAGTCGGGAATACGTGCCTTAATCGAATCGATGAATTCCATTGATATCTCCTATGGGTTGGCCGTTAAAAAAGCCCGCAGGCAGGACGTGCGCCGCGGGCTTCGTGCATCGATGCGCTTACAGCGTTGCGCCGCCGACTGCACGGTTGCACGGGCACAGTTCGTCCGTTTGCAGGCCGTCCAGAATCCGCAGGACTTCTTCCGGGCTGCGGCCGACGTTCAGGTTGTTCACCGAAACGTGCTGGATCGTGTTGTCCGGATCGACGATGAACGTTGCACGCAGGGCCACGCCGGCTTCCTTGTCGCGCACGCCGAGCTGGTCGATCAGCTCGCCCTTGACGTCGCCGAACGAGTAGTGGTTCAGCTTGTCGAGGTCCTTGTGCTCACGGCGCCATGCGAGCTTGACGAACTCGTTGTCCGAGCTGCCGCCCAGCAGGACGGCATCGCGCTCTTCGAACTGCTTCGTGAGCTTCGCGAATTCGACGATTTCCGTCGGGCACACGAACGTGAAATCCTTCGGATAGAAGTAGATGATCTTCCACTTGCCCGGGAACGACGCTTCGGTGACGGTCTCGAACGCCGACTGGCCGTTTTCCTCGTGATTGTTGAAGCCCGGCTTCGCGGCTACGACGGTGAAAGCTTCGAGTTTATCGCCCACGGTTTTCATGCGGATACTCCTGTATGAGTTGGGAAGAAGACTGAGTCAAGCTACCTCGGTGCTGCAACGATGATGTGACAGCATGGGCAAAATTATAACACTATTAGTTAGTCGCTTCAATAGATTTTGACTAACAAGCCTCATAGCTTTTTTCAACCGGATCGATAGTGTGCAGCGCAAGAAGCGTGCGCGAGCGCGTCACGCAGTCGCACGCGCCTTGCCGGCGCCGGGGAATTCGAGCGTGACTTCGAGGCCCGCTTCCGGGTTGCGGTTGCGCAGCCGCAGCGCGCCGCGATAGCGGCCGACGAGGCGCAGCACGATCGCCATCCCGAGGCCCGTGCCGTCCGCCTTGGTGCGGGCGGTATCGACGCGGTAGAACGGCCGCATCACGAGCGGCAACTGATCCTCGGGGATGCCGGGGCCTTCGTCGCTCACCGACAGCTCGACGCGCGCATGCGACACGCGTGTCTCGAGCGTGATGCGCGACACGCCGTCCTGCTTGCTCTGGCCGTACTTGCGCGCGTTCTCGACGAGGTTGCCGATCACGCGGCGCATGTCGGTCTCGTCGGCTTCGATCACCGCGCTCGGCGCGAGCCGCGTGCGGATCTCGACGCCGTCCTCGCCCGACACGCGGGCGGCGACTTCCTGCGCGATCGACGACAGGTCGACGGGCTCGGGCTTGCGTTGCGACGGGCGGGCGTAGTCGATGAAGGCCGCGATGATGCGATCCATCTGCTCGATGTCGTCGACCATCGCGTCCTTGGTCGCCTGGTCGGACGGGCTCATCTCGGTTTCGAGCCGCAGCCGCGCGAGCGGGGTGCGCAGGTCGTGCGAGATGCCCGCGAGCATCAGCGCGCGGTCGGCCTCGAGCTGTTCGAGGTCGCGCACCATCTGGTTGAAGCTGCGATTGGTCTCGGCCGCGACGCCCATCCCGCGCTCGGGCAGCAGCTCGGGTGTCTGGCCCGAGCCGATCTGCCGCGCGGCGAGCGCGAGCCGCGAGAACGGCCGGTTCACCAGACTGGTGATGAACGCGGAGCCGAATAGCGACAACGCGAGCGCGAACAGCCCCCAGCCGGCCCATTGCAGGCCCGTGACGTTGTCGAGCTGGTCGCGGTCGAGCGCGACCCAGTAATCGTCGTCGTCGATCTTGAAGCTGATCCACACGCCGGGAATGTCGTTGACCGACTGGGCGATCACGGTATCGTCGCCGAGGCGGCTGCGGATGTCGTGTTCGATCAGGCGGTTCAGCGATTCATCGGGCTGCAGCTTGAACTTGTCGGTCTTCTCGCGCGGGTAAACGCGCACGCCCTCGTTGCTCTCGAGATCCTGCAGCAGCGCGCGCCGCAAATCGGGATCGGAATAGAGCAGGGCGGTGCGCGTGAGCTTCACGATCGCGACGAGCTGGAGAGCCACGCGCTGTGCACGCGGCTCGCGCTCGATCACGCGAAAGCTCTGGAACCACGCGGCGAGACTGACCGAGATCAGCAGCGCGATCAGCAGGAAGGTGCGCCAGAACAGCCCGCCGAACGCGAGCTGCAGGAGGCGCCGGTCGATACGCATGGGACGGGCCGAGGGCGGGCGAAACCGGAAAGGAAAAAGATCAGGCGGCGCCGTCCGGGATGAACACGTAGCCGAGGCCCCAGACGGTCTGGATGAAACGCGGGCTGCCCGGATCCGGTTCGATCAGCTTGCGCAGGCGCGAGATCTGCACGTCGAGGCTGCGATCGAACACTTCGTATTCACGGCCGCGTGCGAGCTCCATCAGCTTCTCGCGCGACAGCGGCTGGCGCGGATGACGCGCGAACACCTTCAGCACCGAGAATTCGCCGGTGGTGAGCGGAATTTCCTGGCCGGATTTCGTCAGCGTGCGCGTCGCGAGGTTCAGCGAGAACTCGCCGAACTCGAACACCTCGGTGGTTTCCGACGGCGCGCCCGGCAGTTCGGCCGGCGCCTGGCGGCGCAGCACCGCATGAATGCGCGCCACGAGTTCGCGCGGGTTGAACGGCTTCGGGAGGTAATCGTCGGCGCCCATCTCGAGGCCGACGATGCGATCCACGTCCTCGCCCTTCGCGGTGAGCATGATGATCGGCGTACGGTCGTTGCTGCCGCGCAGGCGCCGGCAGATCGACAGGCCGTCTTCGCCCGGGAGCATCAGGTCGAGCACGAGCAGGTCGAAACGCTCGCGTACCCAGAGCTTGTTCATTGCAGTCGCGTTTTCCGCGACGTAGACATTGAAACCCTGCTCGCCGAGATAGCGGCGCAGCAGATCGCGCAGGCGCGGGTCGTCGTCGACGACGAGAATCTTGGAGGGGTTTTTCGTTTCCATGATCGGCATCTTATCGCGAATGGGAATTGACGCACGGCCGTGAATTTTCGTGCGTTACAGTCGGTTACAAAATTTACCCGTAGTGTCGCGCCGAGTAAAGGCAGGCTATAGAGATTCCTTTACTCGAAGCCGAAATTCGGTAGATACTCCCCTGCACTCCATCATTCATCTTTGCACACCCGAATTCCGCAGGGTTTTTCAAGTACCAGAGGTAGCCGGTTGCCGCGTGACGAAGGGAACAAATCGACCAAAGAAGCGAGGACGGTCATGCGATCTGCCCGGATTGCACTGATGCTGACGATCGCGCTTGCCGGTCCGTATGCGTCGAACTTCGCGTATGCGCAGCGCCCCGAGCAGGGCGCATCGTCGCGCAAGCTGCCGCGCGGCAAAGCGCCGCAGTCCGATCGTACCGCCGAGATGACGGTCCGTTCCGCCGTGCCTCCCGATCTCGAACAGCGCCGCCGCGACGGGCACATGACGCCCGAGGAACGCCACCTTTTGCGCCAGCACATCGAGGACGCCGTTCGCGAGCTGTACAAGCGCTGACACGTCGTCTTTCTCCCTGCACGGAATTCACCGCGCGGAAAAGTTTCGTAGCAATTTTTCCGTCAACTTTCGCCTGCCGATTGCCGTTGTACCGGCATCCGCACCGCCGGTGCGCTCCGGGAGTCCATGACGATGAAAGCGAACGCTGCCGCACCGGCGCCGTCGCCCGCCATGCAGTCGCCGCTCGACGCCGACGATGCATTGTTTTTCCTGAGTCGTACCGGTTTTTCTCCCGCGCCCGCCGATGTCGCGCGCGTCGTCGGCATGACGCGTGCGCAAGTCGTGGCCGACACGCTCGGCAACGTTCGCCGCGACCCCGTCACGACCTGGCCCGACTGGATCGCCGAGTTGCCGCCGACGCGCGCGCAGCGCCAGGCGCTGACGCCCGACATGCGGCGCGACGAGCAGCGCGAGCGCAACGTTCGGTACGATGCGCTGCGCGCGGCGTGGGTCAACGAGATGATCGTCACGCCGTCGCCGCTCACCGAGCGCATGACGCTGTTCTGGCACGGCCACTTCACGTCGGGGCAGGACAAGGTGCCTTACCCGCAGACGATGGCGGCGCAGAACGCACTGTTTCGCCGCGAGGCGCTCGGCAACTTCGGCGTGCTGCTGCATGCGGTCGCGAAGGATCCGGCGATGCTGCAGTACCTCGACGGTGCGAGCAATCGCAAGGGGCGCCCGAACGAGAATTTCGCGCGCGAGGTGATGGAGCTGTTCACGCTCGGCGAAGGGCATTACACGCAATACGACGTGACCGAAGCCGCGCGTGCCATGACGGGCTGGACGGTCGATCCCGATACGTATCGCTTCGAGGTTCGGCCGGATCTGCACGACGCCGGCGACAAGACGATCCTCGGCGAAACGGGGCCGTTCGACGGCGACGGCTTCCTCGACATCCTGCTGAAGCGGCCCGGTACCGCGCGTTTCATCGCCGCCAAGCTGTGGCGCGAGTTCGTGTCGGATACGCCCGATCCGGCTGCGCTCGATGCGGTGGCCGAACGGTTTCGTTCGAGCGGCTACGACATTCGCACGGCGCTCGCCGCGCTGTGGTCGACCGACGCCTTCTGGGATCCGCGCAACCGCGGCGTGCTCGTCAAGTCGCCGGCGGAATTCGTCGTCGGGTCGGTGCGGCTGTTCGACGTGTCATACGGCGATCCGCAGATGCTCGCGAACACCGTGCGCACGCTCGGGCAGAACCTGTTCTATCCGCCGAACGTGAAGGGTTGGCCGGGCGGCGCGCTATGGATCAACAGCACCACGCTGCTCGCGCGCAAGCAGTTCGTCGAGCAACTGTTCCGCGCGACGGAGACGGCCGGCATGCACCCGCCGGCGCATGCGATGGTGCCGCCGCCGAATGCCCGTGCGCATGCGATGCCGGTAGTCGAGGCGGCATCCGCTGCCGGCATGCACGCAACGCCTGCCAAGCCTGCGCGCGCCGGCCTGCGTTTCGACCTTGAGCGCTGGCTTGCGCAATATCGCGCGCGGCCGCAGGCGATCGCGGGTTTGTCGACCGAGCTTCAACTGCAACATGCGGTGCTGCAGCTGTCGCCGGTCGCGGCAATCGACACGGATTCGACCGGCAGCGCGTATCTCGAGGCGCTGCTGATGGATCCGGCCTATCAACTGAAATGATTCGAACGACGATGAAGCGGGGCGCCGGTGCGGCAACGATGCCGGGTGGCGAACCAAAGGATGCGCGATGAACCGACGTGATTTTCTGACGCTGACGGGCGCCGCGGCCGCGGCCGGCGTGTCGATGTGGCAGGCGCCTGCGATGGCGGCTTCCGTGGCGCAGGCGGGGCGCCCATCGGCGGCCGGGTACGCGAACGTGCTGATCCTCGTCGAGCTGAAGGGCGGCAACGACGGCCTCAACACGGTGGTGCCGTATGCGGACCCGCTGTATTACCAGTTCCGCCGCAGCATCGGCATCAAGCGCGAGCAGGTGCTGCAACTCGACGCACGCACGGGGCTGCATCCTTCGCTCGCGCCGTTGATGCCGCTGTGGCGCGACGGGCAGGTCGCGGTCGTGCAGGGCGTCGGTTATCCGCAGCCGAACCTGTCGCATTTCCGCTCGATCGAGATCTGGGATACCGCGTCGCGCTCGGATCAATATCTGCACGAAGGCTGGCTGACGCGCACGTTCGCGCAGGCACCCGTGCCGCCCGGTTTCGCGGCCGACGGCGTCGTGCTCGGCAGTGCCGAGATGGGGCCGCTCTCGAACGGTGCGCGTGCGATCGCGCTCGTCAATCCCGCGCAGTTCATTCGTGCGGCCCGGCTTGCCGAGCCGTCGTCGCTGCGCGAACAGAACCCCGCGCTCGCCCACATCATCGACGTCGAAAACGACATCGTGAAGGCGGCCGACCGGCTGCGTCCGCGCGGCGGGATGCGTGAATTCAAGACGGCCTTTCCGGCCGGTGCGTTCGGCACGTCGGTCAAGACCGCGATGCAGGTGCTGGCCGCGTGCGAAGCGTCCGGGCCGGGTGCGCAGGATGGTGTCGCGGTGCTGCGCCTGACGCTCAACGGCTTCGATACGCACCAGAACCAGCCGGGGCAGCAGGCCGCGCTGCTCAAGCAGTTCGCGGAAGGGATGAGCGCGATGCGCGGCGCGTTGATCGAACTCGGGCGCTGGAACCAGACGCTCGTGATGACGTATGCGGAATTCGGGCGGCGCGCGCGCGAGAACCAGAGTAACGGTACCGATCACGGCACGGCCGCGCCGCATTTCGTGATGGGCGGCCGCGTGGCCGGCGGGTTGTACGGTGCGCCGCCGGCGCTCGGGCGGCTCGACGGCAACGGCAACCTGCCGGTCGCGGTGGATTTCCGCCAGCTCTACGCGACCGTGCTCGGGCCGTGGTGGGGGCTCGATTCGACGCGCGTGCTGCAGCAGCGCTTCGACACGCTGCCGTTGTTGAAGGCGTGAGGCTGGGGATCAGCGGCGGCGCGCGGCGCGCCACGCGATCCACAGCTTGCGGATCGGCGTCAGCGCGATGCGCTGATGCAGCACCTGGTAGCCGTCGCGCTCGATTTCGTCGAGCAGTGAGCCAGCCAGTGCGATCTGCGCGCGCAGCGTGCGCTGGGCGCGGCGTTCGGATGCCGGGATCGCCGCTTCGGCGGCCACGAGTGCTTCGCGCGCGCGGGCCGTCTGGAATTGCAGCAATTCGGTGAAGGCCGGGCTGTAGCGGCGGTTCAGCAAATCGGCCGCGGTCACGTTGTAGCGCTGCAGTTCGTCGATCGGCAGGTAGATACGGCCGTGGCGTGCATCGTTGCCGAGATCCTGCACGAACTGCGCGAGCATCAGCGCGCGGCCGGCATCCGCGGCCCACGGTTGCGGGTCCGCCGGGTTTGCCGAACTGGCGCGCGCGACCAGCGACGCGAAGGTGCCGCCGACCTGCGCGATATAGCGCTGCAGGTTCGCCAGATCGAGGTAGCGCGCCTGTTCGAGATCCATCCCGTAGCCGTTGACGAGCGTGCGCAATGCATCGGCCTCGGCGGCGATCGCCGGATGATGCTGCGCGAGCGCCTTCGTGACCGGGTGCGACGGCTGCCCGTTGGCCAGCGCCGCGAGTTCCTTGTGCCACCACGCGAGCTTCGTGTGTCCGACGGTCGGGTCGCTGGTTTCCTTGACGGTTTCCTCGAGTTCACGGCGCAGCGCGAACAGCGCGGTCAGGCGCGGCTGCGTGGCGTGCGGCGCCTGACGCAGTGCGTAGTAGACGCTGGAGCCCGCAGGGGCGGCCTTTTGCTGGCAGTAGTCGTCGAAGTTCACGGGCGGAATCGTGTGGGGGGCGGGTTCGGGGGACGCGCGGCGGCGCGGTGCCGAAACGTCGAGCGCGGCATTCTAGCACCGCTGCACGACGGGTGCCGGCAGGGGCGAGACAAGCCCGCGCGGATCGGGTAGAATCTCGCGCTCGCCTGATCGGGCGTGCCGGTTGCAAGCCGGCGCGATGTCCCGGGCGCGTGGTCACGCATCTTTCGTGCCGCGTGGTCAGGCGACAGAAATGCGCGTGAGTGGCGAAATTGGTAGACGCACCAGGTTTAGGTCCTGACGCCCGCAAGGGTGTGCCGGTTCGAGTCCGGCCTCACGCACCAGAAGTCGAATGCGCCTCAGTCAGGGGCCGTTCACCCAAAAGCGCTGTCGGTCGATTGACCGCAGCGCTTTTTTGTTGATGTCGGTGCGGCTCCCGGCACGCGAGCCGAGCAAGCGGTGCGCGAATATTCGTGCCGCGTGTAATATCGTGTTCGCTTCCCCTATAAGAAACACAATTACGCCGAGGACCAACGATGAAAAACGTACGCATTCCGATTTCCGTACTGGCGCTGATGCTGGTCGCGCCGGCCTTTGCCAATACGCCGGCCGAGAACATTGCGTGGAGCGCCCGGCCCCTGCAGACCGTTGCATCGACGTCGTCGGCGTGCTCCGCGTATTCGGCGCGCGTGATGTCGAGCGGCGACACGTTCTCTACGGAAAACGTGCTGAAAGCGCTTGGCACGTCGCTGGCCGGCGCCGCGCTGGGCGCCGTCACGGGTGGATATCAGGGAGCTGCCCCCAATCCGTGCGCGCGCCCGGGCCTGTGACCGGCCCGCAAGCGCACCGCCGGAATTCCCGCTTCATCTGAAACAAGCCACGCACCCAGCGCCGCGCGTCGCCCGACCCGCGGCGCTGCGTCATTTGACGCGCACTTATTCCCAGAAGCTCCGGATCGCGACCGCCACGATCACCGGCACCGAGAACACCAGCGGGATCGCGAAATATTGCGCTTCGCGATCGACGACCCAGCTATAGATCACCCACGCGGCGCCGATCGCGAACGTGATGAGGCCGACCGTCACGGCGGCGATGTTCAGGACCAGCTTCGAAGGCTGGCGGCGCGTCTTGGCATCGTCATTGTGATCGCGCGGGGACGATTTCATCGGAAGAGTGCGGCTTCGGGCCGGAACGGGGATAAAGGCACAGGAAACCCCATCCGCATCGATCGCGCAAGAGGGCGGGCGCCGGCCGGCCCTCGTCGCGTCCGCCGGCGCGCGCTACAACCCGAACGACGTAGCCAGTTCGTCGAGCAATTCGCGCTGGAACGCAACGAACCGCGCACCCGGCTGCTGCGCGATCGCGAGGTCGAGCATCGGATCGGCGACGTCGGTGCGAACACCCGCCAGCGCCTCGACGATCGCGAGCCCGCAGAACGGCACGTACGCCTCCGAATAGCCGCCTTCGTGAACGATCACGAGCCGGCCGCCGCAATGGCGTTGCGCAGCCTCCTTCACCGCGCGCGTCATGAACCGGTAGCTGTCGGTATGCAACTGCATGCGCGCGAGCGGATCGACCGCGCTTGCGTCGAGCCCGCTCGCGACGATGATGAGCTCGGGCCGAAAACGCTCCAGCGCCGGCAGCACGATTCGTTCGAACGCGTAGCGATATGCATCGTCGCCGCTGCCCGCGAGCAGCGGCACGTTCAGGTTCGCGCCGACGCCTGCGCCTTCGCCGCGGTCGTCGGCGCCGCTGTAGCCGGGCGGGAAGCAGCGATCCTGGTGCAGCGAGATCGTCAGCGTGTCCGGATCGTCGTAGTAGATCGACTGCGTGCCGTTGCCGTGGTGCACGTCCCAATCGATCACCGCGACGCGCTCGATGCCGTGTTTCGCGCGGGCGGCCTCGATCGCGATCGGGATGTTCGCCAGCAGGCAGAAACCCATCGGGCGGTCGCGCAGGCAGTGATGGCCGGGCGGCCGCGACAGCGAGAAGGCGTTTGCCGCACGTTCGCCGAGAACCGTATCGACGGCCGCGATCGCGAGTCCGGCCGACAGCGCGGCGATCTCGAAGCTGCCCTTGCCGAACGGCGCGAGATCGCCGAGGTCGCCGCCGTTCGCGTCGCTGAGTGCGCGGAACGCGTCGAGATAGTGCGC
Organism: Burkholderia sp. AU33803; assembly: GCF_002223095.1. Lineage (NCBI taxonomy): Bacteria > Pseudomonadati > Pseudomonadota > Betaproteobacteria > Burkholderiales > Burkholderiaceae > Burkholderia > Burkholderia sp. AU33803. The sequence continues at coordinate 1,663,174 of NZ_NKFJ01000004.1, read as the reverse complement.
GGGATGAATGCGCAGCAGGTCGGCGGTCGAGGCCGGCGCGGCGCCGCGCAGGTCGAGTTGCGCGGCCAGGCCCGAGGCCTGCACGAGCGACAGGAAGCGACGCTTCGAATCGGGCGATTCCGCGTAGCCCGCGCTCGACGGCGGCTGGACCCAGCCGCCGACCGGGAAGAACAGCGCGTGCGTGCCGCCGGTGTGCCAGAAAGTGCGTTCGTCGGTGAAGAAGGCAGTGCGATTCATGGATGTGCGTGACCTGTCACGGGTGGGTGGAAATGGAGGCGCGCGTGCGGCGGTCGATGTGGCGCAACGCGGCGAACGACACGATCGCGACGGCCGTCGCGGCCGTGAACAGCACGCGCATCGTGCCGCCGGCGTCGAGCATCAGCCCGGCGAGCAACGGGCCGGCCGCGAGGCCCGCGCCGATCACGAAATTGAGCGTGGCCACGAGGCGGCCCGACGTGTCGATCTGCGCGACGGTCGCGAGGATGAACGGCAACACGAACGTCCACGCGAACTTGAACGCGAAGATCGCCGCGCTGTAGCCGCCGGCATGCCGCATCACCGCGAGCGCGACGAGCGAGGCCGCCAGCAACGCGTAACCGACCGCGAGCATCGCGCGCCGCGCGAGCCGGCCGCCTGCGCACGACGCGAGCGCCGCACCGGCGATGCCCATCACGCTTGCGATCGCGAGTACGTTGCCGGTCGACTGCGGATCGAGCCCGGCTTCGGTCGCGGCGCGGCTTGCGAACGTCCACACGCTGCCGATCGCGAGATAGAACGTGAGCACCGCGCCGATCGCGAGCATGACGAAGCTTTGCGGTGTCTGCTCTGCAGCGTTGCGCGCGTTCTGCGCGGGTGCGGCCCGCGTGCCCAGCGTGGACGGAAAGCCGCGCGACAGCGGCGCCGCGAACAGCGCGAGCGCGGCGAGCGCGATATACAGCGCGCGCAACCCGAACGCCGCGAACACATGCGGCAGCACGAACAGGCCGATTGCCCCCGCAATCAACTGGCCGACGACCCACAGGCCGTACACGCGGTCGCTGTTCTCGCTCGTCGCGGCGCTCGTCATGCAGAGCACCATCAGCGAGCCGCCGCCGAGCGCGGTGACGGCGCGCAGCGCGAGCAGCGCGACGAAACCCGGCATCCACAGTGCGGTCAGCAGGTTGCCCGCGCCGAACAGCGCGATGGCGAATGCGGCGACGCGGCGCGCGTCGACCCGGCCGAGCCACAGGTACGACGGCACGGTTGCGAGACTGAACGCACCGAGTTCGACGAAGAAGTAAGTGCCGATCTGCGACGCGGACAGTCCGAGCTGCGTCGCGAGTTGGCCCGCGACGGCGGGTGCCACGAGCAGCAGCAGCGGCGTGATGGCCGCGAACACGACGAGCGCGACGAGCGTCGAGCGCGCGAAGGTCGATGCGCGGCCGTCGGACGGGAGTGCTGCATCCGGTGAAAGGGTTTTCATGGCGGGTTCTCGTGTGGGGAATCAGAACAGGTGGTACATGCCGACCATCGCGCCGAACTGCGATGCGCCGGCGAGCGGCGTCGGGTCGTATTCGTAGACGGTCTGCGAACTCTGGCCGCTGTTGCGTGCGTAGCCGAGGTTCACGTAGGCGACGGTGCGTTTCGACAGCGCGTACGTGGTGCTCGCGATGAACAGCGTCGGGTGGCCGATTGCCGGCGTGCGCGAGTCGGTGTGGTAGACGCCCGCGTTCAGGCCGATCTCGCTCGACATCTGGTAGCGCGCACCGCCCCAGACGATCGTGCGTGCCGCGTCGAGGTCGCCGGTCAGGCGTTCGACGCCTGCATAGACGGTGAGCGGCAGTGCGGCGAACGCATAGCGCGCGGCGAGCGTGCCGAGTTCGCGGCGGCGTGCCGACGTGTCGTCGGCCGCCGAAACATCGCCGTGAGCCTGATGCAGTACCGCGCTGACCGACAGGCCGTTGCTCGTGAACTGGCCGCCGAGTTCGAGCACGCGTCCGGCGCGTGTATTGCCGGCGACGCCGGATGTCGCGGCAAGCGCCTCCACGTCGAAGCCGGCGAACGTCGGCGACTGGTACTTGACCGAGTGGTCGATGAAGTTCGCGTTCAGCGGCACGATGACGCCCTGGCCGCTGTACGACGCATACCAGAGCGGGTCGTAGAACAGCGTCTTGTCGAACAGCACGCTGAACTGCCGGCCGAGCGTGACGGTGCCGACGGGCCCGGCGATGCCGACGTATGCGCCGCGGAAGAACGCATAGCCGGGCACGGTCGCGGTGCCGTCGTTGAGGTTGAGGCCCTGTTCTAGCTTGAACAGCGCACGCCAGCCACCGCCGAGATCTTCGTGACCTTTCAGCCCGATCTGCGAAGGCAGGATGCCGTAGTTCTGCAACTGCACGGCCGAGTGGTGCCCGTCGGCGTGCGTCAGGTATTGCACGCCGGCGTCGAGCGCGCCGTACAGCGTGAGACTCGACTGCGCGTGCGCGGCAGCGCCGCACGCGGCAAATGTCGCGACGGCCGCGGCCGTGCGGAGGAAGCGGGGTTTCGTCACGTGGGGTTCTCCGTACCGTCCTGCATCGGTGTGTCGTTGGTGTTGTCGCGACGCAGTGTCCGCAGCGGGAAAACCGTCGAACAGTCGTACAGATGAACGGGGTGGAAACCCCGGGGTGCGCGGCACGCAAGCGGCGAGTAGCCGTCGCGCGGCGTGCTGCGGAGCAGCAACGTGCCGTGCACCGTTCAAATGGATGGGGCTGGCGCCCGTTCCGGAACCGTGGCCCGTCAAAAAAGCCGATCGCTATAATCGGCCGGTGTCGTTGCGCACATCAGCAGCCCGGATCGGGCAGGGGAGCGGAAGGTGAGGATCACGACGGATTTCGGGCAGGATCTCGATGCGCTGCGTGACGTGCCGGCCGCCATCGTGCTCGACGACTTCGCGTGGCCGCCGCTGCCGGGCCGGCGCGCCGATTTCGACGGCGTCACGCGCGGCGACGCATCGCAGCGCGAACTCGGGCTGATGCTGCTCGACCTGTACGCGGTTGCTGCCCGGTCCGGCATCGGCGAATTCGAATACCGGTTCTTTTCGCTGTTGCAGGCGCTCATCCCGTTCGACGCCGCATGGACGGGCGTCGCGACCCACGTGCCGACCGGCCCGGTGATGCACAACAGCTTCCTGTACCGTCTGCCGCACGCGTTCTTCAGCGACTGGAAGCGCGTGCGCGATTGCGACCCGCTCGCGCGCCGCACGCTGCGCGGCGCGTATGGCCATGCGGTGCGGTTGTCGGTCGTCGAACCGGGGCTCGATGCCCGGTTTCGCGACTGGTGCGTGAAGTACGGGCTCGCACAACTGATGTGCGTGTGCACGCTCGATCGCCGGTTCGGCCTGACGACGTTCATGTCGATCTATCGCCAGGGCCTGAATCGCCCGTTCAGCGATGACGATGCACGCCGCTTCGAGGAAGTGATTCCGCATCTCGCGGCGGCGCTGACGATCAATCGCGCCGCGCAGCTCACGCGCGAACGCGGTGAAACGGTCGCACCGGCGGCGCGTGCACTGTGCGACAACTTCGGCGTGCTTCACCACGCCGATCACGGTTTCGACGACGTGCTGCGCACCGAATGGCCGGCATGGGCCGGTGCACGCGTGCCGGAGCCGCTCGTCGCGCATTTGCGGCGACAGCCGGGCCAACCGTTCGTCGGCGACGCGCTGCGAATCCAGTGCGTGCCGGTTGCGGGGCTGTTCCAGATCGAGGCGCGGCCGCGCTCGCTGCTCGACCGCTTGAGCCCGCGCGAGCTCGCGGCAATCCGCTATTACGGCGCCGGGCGCTCGCACAAGGAAGTCGCGCAACAGATGGCGATTTCGCCGACGACCGTGCGCCACTACCTGCGCTGCGCGTACCGCAAGCTCGGCATGCACGACAAGAGCCAGATCGCCGGCGTGCTCGGCGCGACGGGCAGCGCGGCCCACGACGAGCCGGTGGAAGCCGATGGCGAGCCGCGCTGAGTTGCGCTGAGTCGCACGACTGCCGCACGTTGCATGCGGTCGCGCGAATGGTTGTGTCCGCAACTATTGAGCGCTATGCTCGTCAGTTCCCAGGAGACGGAATTTCATCATGAACGACACGAATTCAGGGTCGGTGCGCGCGGCGGTGGTCGGGGTCGGCGCGATCGGCGGATTGCTCGCGGCCGCGCTGTCGCGGGCCGGCATGACCGTGAGCGCGTATGCGCGCGGCGCGACGCTCGACGCGCTGAATGCGCATGGCGTGCGTGTGATCGACGAGGCGGGCGAGACATCGTCGGTTCCGGTGCGGGCGAGCGACGATGCGGCCGCGCTCGGGGTCCAGGACTACGTGGTGATCGCCCTGAAGGCGCAGGCGTTGCCGGCGCTGGCCGCGCGCATCGCGCCGCTGGTCGGGCCGGACACCGTGATCGTCGCGGCGATGAACGGGCTGCCGTGGTGGTTCACGCACGGGCTCGCAGGCGCGCTCGACGGCGTGCCGCTCGATGCGGTCGATCCGGCCGGCGCGGTGTCGGCGGCGTTGCCACCCGCGCAGGCGATCGGTTGCGTCGTGCATCTGTCGTCGAGTACCGATGCGCCCGGCATCGTGCGCCGCGGGCGCGGCAACCGGCTGATCGTCGGTGCGCCCGATCCGCGGCTTGACGTCGCCACGGCCCGGTTTGCCGCGGCGCTCGCGGCGGGCGGTTTCGACGTCGAGTCGACGCCCGCGATCCGGACCGAGATCTGGACGAAGCTGTGGGGCAACATGAACATGAATCCGCTGAGCGCGCTGACGGGGTCGACGGCCGAGCAGCTGCTCGACGATCCGTTCACGCAGGATCTCGCGCTTCGGATGATGGAGGAGGCGGCCGCGATCGGCGCGAAGCTCGGTCTGTCGACGGGGATGAGCGGGCCCGAGCGGATCGCGGTCACGCGCAAGCTCGGCGCGTTCAAGACGTCGATGCTGCAGGATTTCGAAGCGGGGCGCGCGCTCGAGATCGGGCCAATCCTCGGCGTGTTCCCTGAACTCGGGCGCAAGCTCGGTGTGCCGACCCCGTATTGCGACGCGGTACTCGGGTTGCTGCGCCAGCGCGCGGCGAATAGCGGGCTGTAGCGCGGGCGGGGCCGCTGCATGCGCGACGCCGGCGAGACGGAGCGCTGCAGTCCGTTTGCATCGCGACGCGCCGCATGACGCAAAGCGGGCCGCCCGCGTCGCCGATGAGGCGACCGGGGCGGCCCGTCAAATTCGTCGGATCAAACCTGCGGGCGCCGTGCCCGTGTCGCGGTTCAGTCGTCCCGCTCGGTCGCGTGCGCGACGACCTTGTCGAGCAGCCGTTCGAACGTCTGGCGTTCGCTGTCGGACAGGCACGCGAGCAAGCCGTCGTTCCACTTGCGCACGATCGGCATGATCTTGCGATGCAGCGCGCGGCCGTCGGCGGTGAGCGCGATCAGCACGATCCGGCCATCCTCCTCGCTTGCGCTGCGTTCGAGCAGCCCCTGGCGCAGCAGCGCCTCGGCTGCCCGGCTCGCCTGGCTCTTGTCGAGATTGGTGTGGCGCGCGAGATCCATGATCGAGAACGGGCCGAAGGCGCCGACGGCGGCGATCACGCGCGCCTCGGGCAGCGAGATGTCGAGCTTGTGCCGGTACACCTCGCCGATCCCGCGGTCGGAGCGCTTCGTGAGCGCATGGAGGCGATAGGTCAGAAACTGATCGAGCCCGGCTTGACGGCCTTTCATGTCGAATCCTGAAGAAAAAGGGCGGGCCCGATTGTTCCTGTATCGCGCGCTCGGGTCAACGGTCAGTGTGCGCCGTACTTCAGGCGTGTCAATTGCTCCGCTTCGTTCGCGAGCAGATTGGCCGCGTCGCGGATCGCGACGTCGAGCGTGATCGGCCCGGGAGCCGGCGAGAAGCAGCCGGAAAAATGTTCGGACAGGCGCGGCAGCGCGGCCGGGTCGACCGCGCCCGACAGCAGCGATGCGGGCACGCCGGCGGCCTGCGCGTGGCGGCACGCGATGAACGGCGCCTTGCCGTGCAGCGTCTGCACGTCCGAGCGGCCTTCGCCGGTGATCAGCCAGTCGGAGCCGGCGAGCGCCGCATCGAGCCCGACCTGCCGCGCGACCACTTCGGCGCCCGCTTCGAACTGCGCGCCGAGCATGTGCAGCGCGAAACCGAGGCCGCCTGCCGCGCCGGCCCCCGGCAAGTCGCGGCCGCGACGGTCGAGCGCGGCTTCGAGGAGGTCGGCGAAGCGGGCGAGGGCGGCGTCGAGGGTTGCAACCTGCCCGGGCGTCACACCCTTTTGCGGGCCGAACACGGCGGTCGCGCCGTGCGCGCCCGTCAGCGGGTTGTCGACGTCGGACATGCCGATGAATTCCGTTTCCTTCAGGCGCGGGTCGAGCCCCGACGCGTCGATGTGCGCGATGTCGGCGAGCCGCGACGGCACGGGCTCGACCGGCTGGCCGGCCGCGTCGAAGCACTGCAGGCCGAGGCCCGCGAGCAGCCCGGCGCCCGCGTCGTTGGTGCTGCTGCCGCCGAGCGCGACGAAGAAGCGGCGCACGCCTTCGTCGAGCAGCGTGCGGATCGCCTCGCCCATCCCGCGCGTGCTACGCGCGTCGACCGGCACGCTCATGCCGACCGGATCCGTAATGCCGACGATCTCGGCCGTCTCGACGATCGCGGTGCGCGCATCGATCACGCCGACCGCCGCATCGCGTGCCGCGAGCGACGCGCCGGCCACCCGCAGCGTGCGCCGCGTGCCGCCGCCTGCCAGCATCGCGTCGAGCGTGCCTTCGCCGCCGTCGGCCATCGGGCAGCAGCGCACGACGGCGTCGGGCCGGGCGCGGCGGATGCCGGTGGCGATCGCGTCCGCGACCTGCTCGGCGGAAAGCGAGCCTTTGAACGAATCGGGCGCGATGACGACGACAGGCGCGGACGGGTGTTGCGGCATGGTGTCTCCGGAAGGCGTGATTGGTGTGACGAATATTGGGGCCGCGACGGCGGCGACCTCTCAATTGGAGCTTACAGGATGGCGGGCCCGTGGTGGATACGGCGTTCGGCATAGCGGCGATCCGCTTGCATTGCCGTGCAAAGGGCGGTTGACGCGGCGCGGACGCAGGCGCGTCGCGCCGATCTGGCGGTGTGATGAAAATTGTTTGCTAGAATAGTCGATTCTTCCGGCCAAAGCCGTGCTCCGAGCCGCTTGCGCTAGCCATCCGGCGCGTGCAGGGATGGCGTGGCGCTCCGGCGCGGCGAGTGGATGTGACACACATCACGCCGCAGGCAGGCACGGCAAGGAAAACCCGATTCGCTCGAATAATTTTAGGACGATTGAAGCCATGGCTAACGTTGTTGAGAACCTCGGCAAGCTTGAACGCCGCGTGACGATTTCCCTGCCGAAAGACACCGTGCAGAAGGAAATCGACGCCCGTATCCAGAAACTCGCAAAGACCGTGCGCATGCCGGGTTTCCGCCCGGGCAAGGTGCCGGTGAAGATGGTCGCGCAACAGTACGCGGGTCAGGTCGAGGCGGAAGTGCTGAGCGACAAGATCGGCCAGGAATTCTTCACGATCAGCCGCGCGGAAAACCTGCGCGTCGCTGGCCAGCCGAGCTTCGAGCCGAAGCAGGAGCAGGCTGAAGGTGCATACGCGTTCGACGCGACGTTCGAGGTCTACCCGGAAGTCAAGATCGGCGATCTGGCGACGGCTGAAGTCGAGCGCTCGACGACGTCGATCGGCGACGCCGAAATCGACCGCACGCTGGACATCCTGCGCAAGCAGCGCGTGCACTACCACGCACGTGGCGAAGCCGGCGAGCACGGCGACGGCGGCGCGGACACCGCAGCGAAGAACGGCGACCGCGTGACGGTCGACTTCGTCGGCAAGATCGACGACGTCGCGTTCCAGGGCGGCACGGCTGAAGATTTCCCGTTCGTGCTCGGCGAAGGCCGCATGCTGCCGGAATTCGAAACCGCGGCGCTGGGCCTGAAGGTCGGCGAATCGCGCACGTTCGACCTGGCGTTCCCGGAGGACTACCACGGCAAGGACGTCGCGGGCAAGACGGCGCAGTTCACGGTCACGATGAAGAAGATCGAGTGGCCGCACCTGCCGGAAATCGACGCTGAATTCGCGAAGTCGCTCGGCATCGAAGACGGCGATCTCACGAAGATGCGCGCCGAGATCAAGGAAAACCTCGAGCGTGAAGCGAAGCGCCGCACGCAGTCGATCGTCAAGAACCAGGTGATGGACGCGCTGCTGAAGATTTCCGAACTCGACGTGCCGAAGGCGCTGATCGAGCAGGATCAGCAACGCCTCGTCGAAATGGCTCGCCAGGATCTGGCGCAGCGCGGCGTGCCGAACGCGAAGGACGCACCGATCCCGGCCGAGATGTTCACGGAGCAGGCAGAACGTCGCGTGAAGCTGGGCCTCGTGCTGGCCGAGCTCGTGAAGGCGAACGGCCTCGAGGCGAAGCCGGAACAGATCCGCGCGGAAGTCGACGAGTTCGCGAAGAGCTACGAAGACCCGAAGGAAGTGGTCCGCTGGTATTATTCGAACCAGCAGCGCCTCGCCGAGATGGAAGCGTTCGTCGTTGAAAGCAACGTCGTCGATTTCGTGCTGGGCAAGGCGAAGGTGACGGACAAGGAAGTGAGCTTCGAAGCACTCGCGAGCGCATCGGCGCAAGCGTAAGTGTTGCTCTAGCGGCGTGCCGGCTGTCGGAGCGACGGCCCGCACGCCGTTTTTACGTCAAGCGCACGGTTGCCATTAATATGGCGATTGAGCGGGCGGCTTCCTTCCGTTCAATTTTCCATTCGAACAAGGTTCATTGAATGATCACTCGCGCTGAATTGCTGGACATGCTTGCTTCGAACGCGCCGCAGGGTTTCGAGGCGCAAGCGCTGGGGCTGGTGCCGATCGTCGTCGAAACGAGCGGCCGCGGCGAGCGTTCGTACGATATCTACTCGCGTCTCCTGAAGGAGCGCCTGGTGTTCATGGTCGGCGAAGTGAACGACCAGACCGCCAACCTCGTGGTTGCGCAGCTGCTGTTCCTCGAGAGCGAGAATCCCGACAAGGACATCAGCCTGTACATCAACAGCCCGGGCGGGTCGGTGTCGGCCGGCATGGCGATCTACGACACGATGCAGTTCATCAAGCCGGACGTGTCGACGCTGTGCATGGGCCTCGCGGCCAGCATGGGTGCGTTCCTGCTCGCGTCGGGTGCGAAGGGCAAGCGTTTCGCGCTGCCGAACTCGCGCGTGATGATTCACCAGCCGCTCGGCGGCGCACGCGGCCAGGCATCCGACATCGAGATCCAGGCACGCGAAATCCTCTACCTGAAGGAGCGGCTGAACCAGTTGCTCGCGCAGCACACGGGCCAGGACGTCGAGCGCATCGCGCGCGACACCGATCGTGATAACTTCATGTCGAGCGAGGACGCGAAGGCGTACGGGCTGATCGATCAGGTGCTGCTGAAGCGTCCGTGAGCTTAAACGGGGTGCCGCCCCGATTCGGGCGGCGCCGTCAAACGTCCCGAGTGCCCTGAGCATCTGCGGCAAGCGCATCCAGCCGGCTCCGGTCGCGCCCTAGGCGCGGCGTCCGGAGCAATCGGCGTATCATGTCATTTACCTGTCCGGAGGCTCTACATTCATGGCGGACAAAAAAGGTTCGAACAGCGAGAAGCTGTTGTATTGCTCGTTTTGCGGAAAGAGCCAGCATGAGGTGAAAAAACTCATCGCGGGCCCGTCGGTGTTCATCTGCGATGAATGCATCGACCTCTGCAACGAAATCATTCGCGACGAGGCGGCTGCCGCCGGCGTCGAGGCCAGCCTGTCCCGGTCGGATCTCCCGAGCCCGCAGGAAATTCGCGACATCCTCGATCAGTACGTGATCGGCCAGGAACGTGCGAAGAAGATCCTCGCGGTGGCCGTGTACAACCACTACAAGCGCCTGAAGCATCTCGACAAGAAGGACGACGTCGAGCTGTCGAAGAGCAACATCCTGCTGATCGGCCCGACGGGCTCCGGCAAGACGCTGCTCGCGCAGACGCTCGCGCGGTTGCTCAACGTGCCGTTCGTGATCGCCGATGCGACGACGCTCACCGAAGCCGGCTACGTCGGCGAGGACGTCGAGAACATCATCCAGAAGCTGTTGCAGAACTGCAACTACGAGGTCGACAAGGCCCAGCGCGGGATCGTCTACATCGATGAAATCGACAAGATCAGCCGCAAGTCGGACAACCCGTCGATCACGCGCGACGTGTCGGGCGAGGGTGTCCAGCAAGCGCTGCTGAAGCTCGTCGAGGGCACGATGGCGTCGGTGCCGCCGCAGGGCGGCCGCAAGCACCCGAACCAGGATTTCATCCAGGTCGACACGACCAACATCCTGTTCATCTGCGGCGGTGCATTCGACGGCCTCGAGAAGGTGATCACCGATCGTACCGAGAAAACCGGTATCGGCTTCGGCGCGACGGTCAAGAGCAAGCAGGAACGCGACGCGGGCGAGGTGCTGCGCGAAACGGAACCGGAAGACCTGATCAAATTCGGTCTGATCCCCGAATTGATCGGCCGCCTGCCGGTGGTCGCGACGCTCGGCAAGCTCGATGAAGCCGCGCTGATGAAGATCCTGGTCGAGCCGAAGAACGCGCTCGTCAAGCAGTATCACAAGCTGTTCGCGATGGAGCGCGTCGAGCTGGAGATCCGGCCGGGCGCACTGCAGGCAGTCGCCCGCAAGGCGATCCGCCGCAAGACCGGCGCGCGCGGTTTGCGTTCGATCATCGAACAGGCATTGCTCGACGTGATGTACGAGCTGCCGACGATGAAAGGGGTCAGCAAGGTCATCATCGACGAGAACGTCATCGATGGCGACGGCAAGCCTTTGCTGATCTACGAGGACACGCCGAAGGTGGCGGGTTCGAACTGACCGGCTTGCCGACGATGTTCTGCGAAAAAGGCCGTTCATGAGACCGTGGGCGGCTTTTTTTCGTTTATCTTGTGGGTAACTCTGACTCGACACGCGGTGGTTACTTTCTTACCGAATATTTCCCGCACTTGAAGGCTTGCAATTCGTTGTGGCGGCCTCAATTACCGAACAATTGATTCCACTCATGGGGAAATGAAATGTCAGGCACCCAACTTCTCCCGCCGGAACGCATCACGCTCCCGCTGCTGCCGCTGCGGGATGTCGTCGTTTTCCCGCACATGGTGATTCCGCTCTTCGTGGGCCGGCCGAAATCGATCAAGGCCCTCGAAGCAGCGATGGAAGGCGGCAAGCACATCATGCTCGTCGCCCAGAAAACCGCGGCCAAGGACGAACCGACCGAAAAGGACATGTACGAGGTCGGTTGTATCGCCAACATCCTGCAGATGCTGAAGCTGCCGGACGGCACCGTGAAGGTGCTCGTCGAGGGCCTGCAGCGCGCGAAGGCGTTGTCGATCGAAGAGCAGGAAACGCAATTCTCCTGCGAAGTGATGCCGCTCGAGCCCGATCACGCCGACAGCGCTGAAACGGAAGCGCTGCGCCGCGCGATCGTGTCGCAGTTCGACCAGTACGTGAAGCTGAACAAGAAGATCCCGCCGGAGATCCTCACGTCGCTGTCGGGCATCGACGAAGCAGGCCGCCTCGCCGACATGATCGCCGAGCGCCTGCCGCTGAAGCTCGACCAGAAGCAGCACATCCTCGAGATGTTCCCGGTCATCGAGCGCCTCGAGCACCTGCTCGCGCAGCTCGAAGCCGAGATCGACATCCTGCAGGTCGAAAAGCGCATCCGCGGGCGCGTGAAGCGCCAGATGGAAAAGAGCCAGCGCGAGTACTACCTGAACGAACAGGTCAAGGCGATCCAGAAGGAACTGGGCGAAGGCGAAGAGGGCGCGGATCTCGAGGAACTCGAGAAGCGCATCAACGCCGCGCGCATGCCGAAGGAAGCGAAGAAGAAGGCCGACGCCGAGCTGAAGAAGCTGAAGCTGATGTCGCCGATGTCGGCGGAAGCCACCGTCGTGCGCAACTACATCGACACGCTGATCGGCCTGCCGTGGCGCAAGAAGAGCAAGGTCAACAACGACCTGTCGAACGCCGAGCAGGTGCTCGACGAGGATCACTTCGGCCTCGAGAAGGTGAAGGAACGTATCCTCGAGTATCTCGCGGTCCAACAGCGCGTCGACAAGGTGAAGGCGCCGATCCTGTGCCTCGTCGGGCCTCCGGGCGTCGGCAAGACCTCGCTCGGCCAGTCGATCGCCCGCGCGACGAACCGCAAGTTCGTCCGGATGGCGCTCGGCGGCGTGCGTGACGAAGCTGAGATCCGTGGCCACCGCCGTACGTACATCGGTTCGATGCCGGGCAAGATCCTGCAGAGCCTCACGAAGGTCGGCGTGCGCAATCCGCTCTTCCTGCTCGACGAAGTCGACAAGATGGGCATGGATTTCCGCGGCGATCCGTCGTCGGCGCTGCTCGAAGTGCTCGATCCGGAACAGAACCACACGTTCGCCGACCACTACATCGAAGTCGACTTCGACCTGTCGGACGTGATGTTCGTCGCGACGTCGAACTCGCTGAACATCCCGCCGCCGCTGCTCGACCGGATGGAAGTGATCCGCCTGTCGGGTTACACGGAAGACGAGAAGGTCAGCATCGCCCAGCGTTACCTGCTGCCGAAGCAGAAGAAGAACAACGGGCTGAAGGAAGGCGAGATCGAGGTCACCGAGCAGGCGATCCGCGACATCATCCGCTACTACACGCGTGAAGCCGGTGTGCGTTCGCTCGAGCGGGAAGTGTCGAAGATCTGCCGCAAGGTCGTGAAGATGCTGCTGCTGAAGAAGGCATCGGGCGCGATCAAGGTCGACGGCGAAAACCTCGATACGTTCCTCGGCGTACGCAAGTACGACTTCGGCCTCGCGGCGAAGGAAAACCAGGTCGGTCAGGTGACGGGCCTCGCGTGGACGGAAGTCGGTGGCGATCTGCTGACGATCGAAGCCGCGGTGATGCCGGGCAAGGGCAACGTGATCCGTACGGGTTCGCTCGGCGACGTGATGAAGGAGTCGGTCGAGGCGGCACGTTCGGTCGTGCGCTCGCGCTCGCGTCGTCTCGGCATCAAGGACGAAGCGTTCGAGAAGCAGGACATCCACATCCACGTGCCGGAAGGCGCGACGCCGAAGGACGGTCCGTCCGCAGGCGGTGCGATGACGACCGCGCTGGTGTCGGTGCTGACGGGTATCCCCGTGCGTGCCGATGTCGCGATGACGGGCGAAATCACGCTGCGTGGTGAAGTCCTGCCGATCGGTGGCCTGAAGGAGAAGCTGCTTGCCGCGCATCGCGGTGGCATCAAGCTCGTGCTGATCCCGGAAGAGAACGTGAAGGATCTCGCCGAGATTCCGGACAACGTGAAGAACGCGATCGAGATCGTGCCGGTCCGCTGGATCGACAAGGTGCTGGAACTCGCGCTCGAGCGTTCGCCGACCCCGCTTCCGCCGGAAGAAGAGGCGAAGGCGGCGGCACCGGTCGCCGATGCGGCGAAGGATGCCGGCTCGACGGAATTCGTCAAGCACTAAGCATCGGGACATCGTCGTTCCTGACGGTTGTTCACGAAACCCGCGGCATGGCCGCGGGTTTTTTTATGCATGGCCGAATCGTGTGCGCGAGCGTTTAAAAAATTCGCGCCGGGGCTTTGCAAAATGATCGGGGATGAATTAAACTTGCGGGCTCGCTGGTTGTTGATGCCGAAACGCAGATCGCAGCCAGAACGAATCGGAAACGGGTGCTTAGCTCAGCTGGTAGAGCGGCGCCCTTACAAGGCGTAGGTCGGGGGTTCGAACCCCTCAGCACCCACCAGTTTCCTGATTCAGCCAGACCAAGGAGCGGTAGTTCAGTCGGTTAGAATACCGGCCTGTCACGCCGGGGGTCGCGGGTTCGAGTCCCGTCCGCTCCGCCAGAAAATGAAGAAGCCCGCCTTGTGCGGGCTTTTTCATTTGCGTTTAGCGGCGCCTGCAAGCGCAGCCGCGGCCTGCAGCATGTGGGCGAATCCCGTCCGCTCCGCCAAACGAACGAAAGTGCCCGCCGCGTGCGGGCACTTTCGTTTTGTGCGCCTGTTTGCCGCGCCGTAGTCGCCCACGCGACGCCTGCTTTTCTCCCGTCCCACTCCGTATGTTGTAATATCGGTCGTTTTGTCCAATTTTCCCGTCACGCATGCTCGATTTCTTCCGTAATCACCAGCGCCTGATGATGGCGCTCCTGCTCCTGATCGTGTTGCCGGGGCTGGGTTTCGTCGGGATCCAAGGCTTCCGCGGCTTCTTCGACGACAGCGCGAACGTCGCGGCAGTCAACGGGCACAAGATCACGCGGGTCGAATTCGACGGCGCGTTCCGTCAGCAGATCGACCAGGCGCGTCAGGCGCTCGGCGGGCAGTTCGACATCAAGATGTTCGATACGCCCGAGCATCGCAAGCAGGTGCTCGACGGCCTGATCCAGCAACGCGTGCTGGCCGACGAGACCCAACGTCTGCACCTGACCGCATCCGACAACGCCGTGCGCGACGCGCTGATGAGCGACCCGATGATTGCGTCGCTGAAGAAGCCCGATGGTTCGATCGACGTCGAGCGCTATGCGCAACTGCTGTCGTTCCAGGGGATGACGCCCGAGCAGTATCAGGAGCGCGTGCGCTACAGCCTCGCGCTGCAACAGATTCCGGCCAGCATCGTGTCGAGCGCATTCACGCCGAAGAGCCTCGCGCAACGCCTGTCCGAACTCGCCGCGCAGCAGCGCGAAGTGCAGGCGCTCGTGCTGAAGACGAGCGACTTCGCCGCGAAGGTTCAACCGACCGATGCGCAGCTCGCCGCGTACTATGACGCGCACAAGCAGAGCTTCGCGACGCCGGAGACCGCGACGATCCAGTACCTCGTCTATTCGCCCGCCGCAGCGGCCGCGGGCGCGCAGCCGACCGAGGCGGACATCAAGAAGTTCTATGACGACAACCCGACGCACTTCCGCACCGAAGCACAGGTGCGCGTGAGCCATATCTTCATCGCCGCGCCGGGCAACGCAAGCGCGGCCGACAAGGCTGCGGCGAAGACGAAGGCCGAGCAGCTGCTGGCCGACGTGAAGGCGCATCCGGACCAGTTCGCGCAGATCGCGCAGAAGAGCTCGCAGGACGCACCGTCGGCCGCGAAGGGCGGCGACCTCGGCTTCATCACGCGTGGCTCGACGGCAGGCGGCAAGGCGTTCGACGATGCCGCGTTCGCGCTCAAGCAGGGCGACGTGAGCGGTGTCGTGCAGTCGGATCTGGGCTTCCACATCCTGAAGGCAACGGAAGTGAAGCCGGCCGCCGTCAAGCCGTTCGCCGACGTGAAGGACCAGATCGCAGTCGAGCTCAAGCAGCAGTACGCATCGAAGGCGTTCACGGACAACGCGGAAGGCTTCACGTCTACCGTCTATGAAAAGGCCAAGACGCTGCAGCCGGCCGCGGACAAGTACAAGCTGGCGATCCAGACGGCCACCGTCACGCCGACGCCGAATCCGCAGCTGCCGCCGACGAGCCCGCTGAACAATCCGAAGTTCCTGGCCGCGGTGTTCGCCAACGACTCGGTGAAGAGCCAGAACAACACGCAGGCGATCGACGTCGGCAACAACACGCTGATCTCGGCGCGCGTGACCGACTACAAGCCGGCCGCCGTGCCCGCGCTCGACGCGATCAAGGACGTCGTGCGCCAGAAGGTCGTGGCCGAACAGGCTGCGGAGCTCGCGAAGAAGGACGGCGCGGCGAAGCTCGCCGAACTGCAGAAGTCGAAGTCGACCGACGGGTTCGCGGCCGTGCAGAAGGTGTCGCGCACGCAGTCGCAGGGCCTGACGCCGGCGGCACTCAGCGCCGTGTACAAGGTCGATGCGAAGACGCTGCCGGCGTACGTCGGTGTCGATCTCGGCGCGGACGGCTACGCGATCTACCGCGTGAACGCGGTGATCCCGGGGTCGGCGGTCGATCCGCAGCAACTGGCCGCCGCGCAGCAGCAGATGGCGCAGGTCGACGCGCAGAGCGAAGGCGAAGCGTATCTCGCCGCACTGCGTGACCGCTCGAAGGTGAAGCTGTACGGTTCGACGGCCAGCCAGTCGCAGGACGGCGACAACTGAGCGTCGTTTCGCACGCAACAAAAAGCCCCGCTTCATGCGGGGCTTTTTGTTTTCCGGCGGGGCGGCAGCGTCAGCCGCGCGGTTTGCCGAGCAGCGGCTTCAGCGCAGGCCAGACGTTGTCGAGCAGAATGCCTTGCGCTTGCTGCGCGGGATGCATCTGGTCGGCCTGGAACAACTCCGGCTTGTTCTCGATGCCGGCCAGCAGGAACGGCACGAGCGGCACGCCGAGATCCTTCGACAGCCGCGTATAGACGGCGTGGAACTTCTGCGTATAGTCGGGGCCGTAATTGGGTGGCACATACATACCGACCAGCACGACCTTCGCCCGCGCCTGTCGCGCGCCGGCGATGATGTCGCGCAGGTTCTGCTCGGTCGTCGCGAGCGGCACGCCGCGCAGCGCATCGTTCGACCCGAGCTCGACGACGACGATCGACGGCTTGAGCCGTTGCAGCACCGCGGGCAGCCGCGCGCGGCCGCCGCTCGTGGTGTCGCCGCTGACGCTGGCGTTCGCGACGCTATAATCGATTCGCTCGGTCGCGAGCCGTTGCCGCAGCAATGCCACCCAGCCGGTGTCGCGCGGTAGCCCGTATTCGGCCGACAGGCTGTCGCCGAGTACGACGATCACGGGCTGGCCTGATGTCGCCGCCGGCGGCGTTGCGGCGCGCGCCGGCACGGTGGCGGCGAGCAGGGTGCCCAGCAGCGCGGCGACCGCCGCGCGTCTTTTCCAGCGAAATGTCGTGTCCATGTTCAAGATTACCGATCCGATCATCGAAGTCCATGACGTATGCAAGCGGGTCGCCGATGCAACGGGCGAGCTGACGATCCTCGACGGCATCACGCTTGCCGTGCAGCCGGGCAGCAGCCTCGCGATCGTCGGCGCGTCGGGGTCGGGCAAATCCACGCTGCTCGGCCTGCTTGCCGGGTTGGACAGCGCGACGAGCGGCACGGTTCGCCTGCTCGGTCGCGCGCTCGACCAGCTCGACGAGGATGCGCGCGCGGCGCTGCGCAACGGCGCAGTCGGCTTCGTGTTCCAGTCGTTCCAGTTGATGCCGCACCTGACGGCGCTCGAGAACGTGATGCTGCCGCTCGAGCTGCAGGGCGGCATCAGCGCGCGTGAGGCAGCCGATCGTGCCCGGGCGCTGCTCGTGCAGGTCGGTCTCGGTGAGCGCACCGCGCATTATCCGAAGCTGTTGTCCGGGGGCGAGCAGCAGCGCGTCGCGCTTGCACGCGCATTCGTCACGCGCCCGGCGATTCTCTTCGCCGACGAGCCGACCGGCAGCCTCGATGCGGCCACCGGGCATGCCGTCATCGACCTGATGTTCGAACTGAACCGCACGCACGGTGCCACGCTCGTGCTCGTCACGCACGATGTCGAACTTGCGCGCCGCTGTGCGACGACCGTGACGATCGACGCCGGCCGCATCGTCGAGCCGCACGCGGAGCAGCGCGGCACCTGAATGGAGCGGCCGGCCGCGCAAGCAGGGCTGCGCGGCCGGCATCGGCATGGCGCCGCGATACCTCAGCGCGTCAGCGCTTCAGCGCCGCGCGGGCGCGCTCGATCAGCGCGGTGGTCGACGAGTCATGCTTGGCCGGATCGACCGACTCGGACGTCAGGTCGGCTTCCACCACCTTGCCGAGAATCTTGCCGAGCTCGACGCCCCACTGGTCGAACGGATTGATGTCCCACACCGTTGCCTGCACGAGCACCTTGTGTTCGTACAGCGCGATCAGCGCGCCGAGCGTGCGCGGCGTCAGCGCATCGACGAGCAGCGTCGTCGTCGGGCGGTTGCCCGGGAACGTCAGGTGCGGCGCGAGCGCCTCCTTGCCCGGGCCCGCCACCTTGCGCGCTTCGTCGAGCGTGCGGCCGAGCATCAGCGCCTCGCTCTGCGCAAAGCAGTTCGCCAGCAGCTTGGGATGATGGCTCGCGAGCGGATGCTCGGGCGTCAGCACCGCGATGAAGTCGATCGGCACGATCGTCGGCCCCTGGTGCAGCATCTGGAAGAACGCGTGCTGGCCGTTGGTGCCCGGCTCGCCCCACGTGACGGCGGAGGTCGGGTAGTCGACGAAGGTGCCGTCCAGGCGCGCGGATTTGCCGTTGCTCTCCATTTCGAGCTGCTGCAGGTACGACGGCAGGTAGTGCAGCGCTTCCGAATACGGTGCGACGAGATAGCTCTGCGAACCGAAGAAATTCCGGTACCAGATGCCGATCAGGCCGAGCAGCACGGGCAAGTTGCGCTCGAGCGGCGCTTCGCGGAAATGACGGTCCATGTCGTTCGCGCCGGCCAGCAGCTCGTCGAACTGCTCCGGGCCGATCGCGATCATGATCGACAGGCCGACTGCCGACCACAGCGAATAGCGGCCGCCGACCCAGTCCCACATTTCGAACACGTTGTCCGCGGCGATGCCGAACTTCACGACTTCGGCCGGGTTTGCCGACACGCCGACGAAGTGCTTCGCGAGCGCGTCCTCGGGGCAGCCGCGCGCGACGAACCAGTCGCGCAGCGAGCGTGCGTTCGTCATCGTCTCGAGCGTCGTGAACGTCTTCGACACGATGATCGCGAGCGTTTCTTCCGGGTCGACCTGCTCGAGCACGCGCGCGAGATCGGCGCCGTCGACGTTCGACACGAAGTGCGTGGAGATTTCAGGCGTCGCGACGTGATGCAGCGCATGCACGACCATCTTCGGCCCGAGATCGGAGCCGCCGATGCCGATGTTGATCACGTGGCGGATGCGCTTGCCGGTGTAGCCCGTCCACGTGCCGCTGCGCACGGCGCGCGCGAAGGTCGCCATTTTCGCGCGCTCGGCGCTGATCTGCGCGTGGAACGGCGCTTGCGGATCGGTCGCGCGCAGCGCGGTGTGCAGCGCGGCACGGCCTTCGGTCGGGTTGACGATCTCGCCCGCGAACATCGCGTCGCGGCGTGCTTCGACGCCCGCGTCGCGCGCGAGCTGGACGAGCAGGCGCAGCGTCTCGTCATTGATGCGGTTCTTCGAGAAATCGGCCGCGAGGCCGCCGCCTGCGAGCGTGAAGCGTTCGGCACGCGTCGGCGCGTGGTCGTGTTCCGGCGCGAACCAGTCGCGCAGGCGAGCGTGGCGGATTTGCTCGAAGTGGGATTGAAGGGCAGTCCAGGCGGGGAGCGAATTCAGCGTCATGGCGGTTCGAGTGAAGCGTGAATCGGGAGGAATGCCGCGCCGGCTCATCGGGATCGGAAGGCCGGCGGACGAGAGGGCCCGCCGTGCGGCGGGGCAGTCAGTATAGCGGCCTTATGTGTCGGCGCGCGGCGACGCATAAAAAAGGCGATTGATCAGCGTGCGCACCATCGGCGCGAGTTCGCCGGCCGTGAGTCCGGCCGGGCCGGTGCCGTGTGCGGTCAGCGTGTCGGCCGCGAGGCCGTGCAGGTAGACGCCCGCGAGCGCTGCCTCGTACGGTGCGACGCGCTGCGCGAGCAACGCGCCGATCAGTCCGCCGAGTACGTCGCCGGTGCCGCCCGTCGCGAGCGCCGCATTGCCGGTCGGATTGATCGTCACGCGGCCGTCGGGCGCCGCAATCACCGTGCCCGAGCCTTTCAGCACGACGTTCGCCACATAGCGGGCCGCGAGCGCCTGCGCGGCCGCTACGCGGTCGCGCTGGATGGTCGCCGTGTCGCTGCCGAGCAACCGGGCGGCTTCGAGCGGATGCGGCGTCAGCACGCACGGATTGCCGCGCGTACCGCGCGTGGCGACGGCGGTCGCGAGATCGGCATGTGTCGCGACGAGGTTCAGCGCATCGGCATCGAGCAGCGTCGCGGCATCGTGTGCGAGCAGGTCGCGCACGAGCGTCGTCGCCGCCTCGCGCGTACCCAGCCCGCAGCCGGCCGCGATGGCGGTCATCGCGCCGAGATCGAGGCCGTCGGCCGGATGCAGCATCAGTTCGGGGAACGGCGGGTCGTACGGCGGCGCACCGGCGCCGAGGAAGCCGACGTGCACCTTGCCGGCACCGGCGAACAGCGCGGCGCGGGCGGCCAGGATCGGCGCACCGCACATGCCCGTGTCGCCGCCGAGCACGGCGACACTCCCGAACGTGCCCTTGTGCGACGCGAATGCGCGCGCGGGCAGCGCGGCGGCGAACCGCGCGGGCGCGTTCAGCACGATGGCCGGCGCCGCGGGCGGCGCGACGTCGAGCGAGGCGATGTCGATCTCGCCGGCGAGATCGCGGCCTTCGCCCGTGTAAAGGCCCGGTTTCGCGGCGATGAAGGTGAGCGTATGGGTAGCGGCGACGGCGACGCCCGCGCCGACGATCTGGCCCGTATCGCTGTCGAGCCCGCTCGGTACATCGAGGGCGAGCACCTGGCCGCCGCTGCGCGCATGCGCGGCGATGCGCTGGGCCTGCTCGGCGAATGCGCCGTCGAGCGCGCGGCCGAGACCGATGCCGAACAGCCCGTCGACGACCCATGCAAAGCCGTCCAGCGAAGCAGGCGGTGTGGCGGACAGCGGTATGCCGGCTGCGCGCGCGAGGCCGAGCGCCCATTGCGCGTCGTCCGGTTTCACCGGCACCGGCATCCACGCTTGCGTGGCGACGCCGAGCTGCTGGAGGTGAGCGGCGGCAACCAGCGCGTCACCGCCGTTGTTCCCCGGGCCGACCGCGAACCACACGGGACGGTCGTCGCCGGCCATGCGCTCGGACAGCCAGTGCGCGGCCGCGGCGCCGGCGCGGCCCATCAGCGTATGCGGCGGCAGCGCCGCCGCCGCGTCGGTTTCTGCCGTGCGCAGGTCGGTGACGCGCAGCAGCGCGATCGGATCGGAATCGGGGAGCGGGCGGGTAACGGTCATCGCGGGTTCGTGGCGGCTGGCTAGGTGGCCGCCGGGAGCGGGCCCGCGGCGGTCAGGTCGTGAAGCGCCCGGCGCGTAGCGCGGCGAGCGTGTCGGCGGGCCAGTGCTGCAAGTCGCCGCCCAGATAGTCGGTCACCACTTTAGCAGACCCGCATGCGAGCCCCCAGCCGGCCGGGCCGTGTCCGAAATTGACGAACACGCGCGGATGCGGGGTCGGACCGACGACCGGCAGGCCGTCCGGCGACAGCAACTGCGTGCCTTGCCACGACAACGCGGCCGAGATCCGCGCGGCGCCGGGCACCCAGTCGTGGACGGCCTGGCCGAGCAGCGCGAGCGCGGCCTCGGACAGCGGCTCGGCGAGCGGCTTCGCGGTATCGGGCAGGCTCTGCAGCACGGCGCCGCCGCCGACGCGCAGGCGCTGGTGCGTGCGCGTGATCGAGATCCGCTTGATCGAATCGATGACGTTCAAGTGCGGCGCGTGTTCTTCGTACGCGACGGGTGCGGTGAGCGTATGGACGCGCACCGGGTGCAGCGGCAGACGCCAGCCGAGCCGGTCGAGCAGCGGCAGGCTGCCGGCGCCGGCGGCGACCACGATCGCATCGGCGGAAATCACGTCGACCTCGCGTGCGTTCGACGCGCGCCGGTCGCCGGGCGGGACGAGCTCGACCGCGGCACGGCCGGTGTCGACGCGGATCGCGGCGACTTCCGCGCCGAAGCGGAACTGCACGCCATGTTCGTCGAGCGTCTGCTTGACCAGTTTCGCGAACAGCGGGCAATTGCCGGTGCGTTCGGTCTCGAGCAGCACGCCGCCGGCGAAGCCGGGTTCGGCCGGCACCGACGGTTCGAGCGTCGCGCATTCGTCGGCGGAGAGCAGGCGGTACGGCTGGTCGAGCGTGCGCAGCAGGTCGAGCGCCGGCTGCATCGCGTCCCAGTCGCGCGCATCGCGCACCACGTGCAGGATGCCGGGCTTCTGTTCGAATTCGAGTTCGAGGCGCGTCTCGATGTCGGCGAGCGTGTCGCGCGACGCATCGATCAGCGGGCGCAGCCGCGCGTACTGGGCGGCGAACGCGTCGGGTTCGCGCAGCGTGCCGAGCTGCTTGACGAAGCGGCGCACGCCGCCGTTGAAGCCCGGCTTGTAGACGATGCCGCTGTCGCGCGGCTGGCGCTGGCGCATGAAGGTCGGGCCGAACCAGACGTCGAGCGGGCTCGGCAGCAGCGCGCCGCCGTCGCCGTAGGTCGCACCCTGCGCGACGGTGGCGTGACGTTCGACCACGCACACGCGATGGCCGGCCGCGCGCAACTGGTAGGCGGTGGCGACGCCGCTGATTCCGCCGCCGATGACGATGACATCCATGGATTGCTTCGATGACGGGCGGCGCGCAGGCGCCGCCCGGTGAGAATTCGCTGAGGGCCCCGGCCCGGTGAACCCGGAATGATAGCGCCAAAATCGCGCGAACCGGCGCCGGGCGAGCACGGACCGTGCAGCCGCGCCACGGCCGCCGGCTGCCGCGCCCGCGCGGGGCGGCCCGGCGGGCGGGCTGTGCGCGGCGCGCACCTTGGCACCGTTGCGGTGCATGCACGCTACCGATTGGCCGGTCTGGGGCGACCGACTTCCGGGTATAATTACGGCCTTCCTTTCGCCCCACGTCGCCACCTCGCGCGACTCATCGACGTCAGTCCAGCCCATGGCTCACTTCTCGTGTTTTCCCGGCGCTTCGGCCCTCTCCGATTTCCGTCAAACCCGTCTGCTCGACACGCTCAAGCAAATCGACGCCAACATCGTCGCGGTGCGCGGGCAGTTCCTGCACTTCGTCAATGCGGCCGAGCCGCTGTCGGCCGACGACAGCGCGCGCATCGACGCGCTGATGCACTACGGCGCGCCGTTCGAGCCGGCGACCGAGAAGGGCACCGCCGAGACCTTCGTCGTGCTGCCGCGCTTCGGCACGGTCTCGCCGTGGGCGAGCAAGGCGACCGACATCGCGCAGCACTGCGGCCTCACGCAGGTCCGCCGCATCGAGCGCGGCGTCGAATTCACGGTCACGCTGAAGTCGGGCCTGCTCGGCGGCAAGAAGGCGCTGTCGGACGACGCGCGCGCAGCCGTGGCAGCCGCGCTGCATGACCGGATGACCGAAAGCGTGGTCGCGGCACGCGACGACGCGAAGCACCTGTTCGACGAACTGCCGGCCAAGCCGCTCGCGCGCGTCGACGTGCTGGGCGTCGGCCGCGGCGCGCTCGAGCGCGCGAACGTCGAGCTGGGCCTCGCGCTTGCCGACGACGAGATCGATTACCTGGTCGACGCGTTCCGCAAGCTCGAACGCAACCCGACCGACGTGGAACTGATGATGTTCGCGCAGGCGAACAGCGAGCACTGCCGCCACAAGATCTTCAACGCGCAGTGGACGATCGACGGTGAACCGCAGGACATGTCGCTGTTCGCGATGATCCGCAACACCGAGAAGCTGAACCCGCAGGGCACGATCGTCGCGTATTCGGACAACTCGTCGATCATGGTCGGCGCCGAAGCCGAACGCTGGTTCCCGCGCAACACAGGCGCGGCCGGCGAGCCGGGTGAACGCTATGGCCGCCACACCGAGCTCACGCACACGCTGATGAAGGTCGAGACGCACAACCACCCGACGGCGATCTCGCCGTTCCCGGGTGCGGCGACCGGCGCGGGCGGCGAGATCCGCGACGAAGGCGCGACGGGCCGCGGTGCGCGCCCCAAGGCCGGCCTCACGGGCTTCACCGTGTCGAACCTCGATCTGCCCGACGCACGCCAGTCGTGGGAAAACGCGCGCGACGCGGCCCAGCCCGTCGGCGAGCGCAACCCGAACGAGGCGCACGGCCCGTACGGCCGCCCCGACCGCATCGCGTCGCCGCTGCAGATCATGATCGACGGCCCGCTCGGCGGCGCCGCGTTCAACAACGAATTCGGTCGTCCGAACCTCGGCGGCTATTTCCGCGTGTACGAGCAGAACGTCGGCGGGAAGGTGCACGGCTATCACAAGCCGATCATGATCGCGGGCGGTCTCGGCAACATCGCCGACCAACATACGCACAAGCACGACGTGCCGGCCGGCTCGCTGCTGATCCAGATCGGCGGCCCGGGCATGCGCATCGGCATGGGCGGCGGCGCCGCGAGCTCGATGGCGACCGGTGCGAACACGGCCGAGCTCGACTTCGACTCGGTGCAGCGCGGCAACCCGGAAATCGAGCGTCGCGCCCAGGAAGTGATCAACGGCTGCTGGCAGCTCGGCGCGGAAAACCCGATCCTGAGCATCCACGACGTCGGCGCGGGCGGCCTGTCGAACGCGTTCCCCGAGATCGTCGACGGTGCGGGCAAGGGCGCGCGCTTCGAGCTGCGCAAGGTCGCGCTCGAGGAATCTGGCCTGTCGCCGCGCGAAATCTGGTCGAACGAAGCGCAGGAGCGCTACGTGCTGGCGATCGCGCCGGCCGACCTGCCGCGCTTCGAGGCGATCTGTGCCCGCGAGCGCTGCCCGTTCGCGGTGGTCGGTGTCGCGACCGATGAGCGCCAGCTGAAGCTCGTCGACGACGAAGGGACGGGCGCCGACGAATACCCGGTCGACATGCCGATGGAAGTGCTGCTGGGCAAGCCTCCGCGCATGCATCGCGACGTCACGCGCGTGACGACCGAGCGTGCGCCGGTCGACGTGACGGGCATCGCATTGTCGGCGGTCGCGGTCGACGTGCTGAAGCACCCGACGGTCGGCAGCAAGTCGTTCCTGATCACGATCGGCGACCGCTCGGTCGGCGGCACGTCGGTGCGTGACCAGATGGTCGGCCCGTGGCAAGTGCCGGTGGCCGACTGCGCGGTCACCGCGCTCGACTACGCGGGCTTCAAGGGCGAGGCGATGACGATGGCCGAGCGCACGCCGCTCGCCGTGATCAATGCACCGGCATCGGGCCGCATGGCGGTCGGCGAGGCGATCACGAACATCGCGAGCGCGCCGATCGCGGCGCTCGACAAGCTGAAGCTGTCGGCGAACTGGATGGCGGCATGCGGCACGGCCGGCGAGGACGCCGCGCTGTTCGACACGGTCAAGGCGATCGGCATGGAGCTGTGCCCGGCGCTCGGGATCGGCATCCCGGTCGGCAAGGATTCGCTGTCGATGAAGACGAAGTGGGACGAGCAGGGCGTCGCGAAGGAAGTGGTGTCGCCGGTGTCGCTGATCATCTCCGCGTTCGCGCCGGTCGAGGACGTGCGCCGTCACCTGACGCCGCAACTGCGCCGCATCGCCGACGCGGGCGACAGCGTGCTGATCGCGATCGATCTCGGCCGCGGCAAGAACCGGATGGGCGGCAGCATCTTCGCACAGGTCACGCAGCAGGTCGGCGACACGACGCCGGACGTCGACGATGCGGAAGACCTGAAGCGCTTCTTCAACGCGATCCAGTCGCTCAATGCGCAAGACAAGCTGCTGGCATACCACGACCGCTCGGACGGCGGCCTGTGGGCGACGGTGTGCGAAATGGCGTTCGCGGGCCACGCGGGCGTGTCGCTGAACGTCGACATGCTGACGCTCGACCCGAATCACGAATCCGACTATGGCGACGCGAAGGACTGGGCGAAGCAGACGAGCGGCCGCCGCGAGGATCGCACGCTGCGCGCGCTGTTCTCCGAGGAACTCGGCGCTGTCGTGCAGGTGCGTGCGACCGATCGCGACGCGGTGCTCGGCGTGCTGCGCGAGTTCGGCCTGTCGGCGTGCTCGCACGTGATCGGCTCGGTCAACGATCGCGACGTGATCGAGGTGTACCGCGACGCGAAGAAGATCTTCGACGCACCGCGCACCGAACTCCATCGCGCATGGAGCGAAGTGAGCTGGCGCATCGCGCGCCTGCGCGACAACCCCGCGTGTGCGGATGCCGAATACGACGCACTGCTCGACGCGGCCGATCCGGGCATCTCGCCGGTGCTGAGCTTCGATCCGGCCGACGACATCGCCGCGCCGTTCATCGCGACGGGCGCACGGCCGCGCGTCGCGATCCTGCGCGAGCAGGGCGTGAACTCGCATCTGGAAACGGCCTACGCGTTCGACCGCGCGGGCTTCGATGCACACGACGTGCACATGAGCGACCTGCTCGCCGGCCGTGCCACGCTCGCCGATTTCGCGGGTGCGGTCGCATGCGGCGGCTTCTCGTACGGTGACGTACTGGGCGCGGGCGAAGGCTGGGCGAAGACGATCCGCTTCAACGCGAACCTTGCCGACATGTTCTCGGCCTTCTTCGCACGTCCCGACACGTTCGCGCTCGGCATCTGCAACGGCTGCCAGATGCTGTCGAGCCTTGCGTCGATGATCCCGGGCGCGGAGGCGTGGCCGAAGTTCACGCGCAACAAGTCCGAGCAGTTCGAGGCGCGCTTCTCGTTCGTCGAAGTGGAGAAGTCGCCGTCGATCTTCTTCGCGGGGATGGAAGGTTCGCGGATTCCGGTCGCGGTCGCGCACGGCGAAGGCTATGCGGACTTCTCGCAGCAGGGCGACATCGATCGCGTCGCGGTCGCGATGCGTTTCGTCGATCACCGCGGCGAAGCGACCGAGCGTTATCCGTTTAACCCGAATGGCTCGCCGGCCGGCATCACGTCGGTCACGACGGCCGACGGGCGCTTCTCGGTGCTGATGCCGCACATGGAGCGCGTGCATCGCACGGTCGCGATGAGCTGGCACCCGGAAAGCTGGGGTGAAGCGAGCCCGTGGATGCGCGTGTTCCGCAACGCGCGCCGCTGGATCGGCTGATCGGGATGATGTTCGACCCGAACGCGCCGGTCGAGGTCGTCACGCTGCGCGATGAGCGTGCCAGCGAGGCCGACGCGATCGGCCGCGTGATCGTCGCCGCGTTCGCGGGCGAGCCGGAAGCCGGCCAGTTCGAACGGCGGATCGTCGATACGCTGCGGGCGGACGGTGCGTTGAGCGTCTCGCTCGTCGCGGAGCGCGACGGCCGCCTGATCGGGCACGTTGCGTTCTCGCCGGTGTCGATCGGTGGCGAACCGTCCGGCAGCCAGGGCTGGTACGGGCTGGCGCCGCTCGCGGTGCTGCCCGACTGCCAGCGGCAGAGCATCGGTGCGGGACTGGTGCGCACGGGGCTCGACGCGTTGCGCCGGCTTGGCGCGCGCGGTTGCGTGCTGCTCGGCGAACCCGCGTACTACACGCGGTTCGGCTTTGCGCCATCCGGCGACATCGTGTTCCCGGGCGTACCGCCCGAGTATTTCCTCGCGCTGTCGCTCGACGCTTCGGCGCCGCGGCCGTCGGGTGAAGTTCGCTATCACGACGTGTTCTATCCCGCGTAGCCTGTTGCGTGGGCGGTGCGCGTGAATCCGGCACGGGAAAGGCCGCTCTTCGGAGCGGCCTTTTTCATTTGCCGGGCTGCAAGCGCATCGTGACGCGTCTGCAGGCAGGGTGCGCGGGCAATAAAAAAGCCGCTCCGAAGAGCGGCTTTCGATACGCGTGCGGTGCGTGCTGGCGTTACTTGACAGTGGCTTGCTGGCGCAGACCTTCCTCGAACGCCTGCAGCTTCTGCTGCACGAGCTGTTGCGCGATTTGCGCCTTCACCTGCTCGAGCGGCGGCGGGGCGATGTCGCGGATATCGTCGACGCGGATGATGTGCCAGCCGAACTGGGTCTTCACCGGCGTGTCGGTCATCTGGCCTTTCTGCAGCTTCTGCGCGGCCGCCGCGAATTCCGGCACGTACGCCTTCGGGTCGGACCAGTCGAGATCGCCACCGTTCTTGCCCGAACCCGGATCCTTCGAGTATTGCTTCGCGAGATCCTCGAACTTCGCGCCGGCCTTGATCTTCGCGATCAGGTCCTTCGCCTGCTGCTCGTCGCTGACGAGGATGTGATGCAGGTGGTATTCGCGATTGCCGCCGGCGCCCTTGACGAGGTCGTCGTAACGCGCCTTCACTTCGGCGTCGGTCGGCTGGTTCTTCTTCAGGAAGCTCTCGATCATCGAGCGCAGCACGACGGTCTGCTGCGCGACGGCGACCTGCGCCTTCACGTCCGGACGGTTCGGGATGCCTTCACGGATCGCTTCCTGCATCAGGATTTCGCGGTTCACGAGTTCCTGGCGCACGGCCTGCTGCAGTTGCGGGCTGTCGGTCTGGCCTTGCTGGACGAGCTGAGCCACCATCGCGTCGGCGCGCGACTTCGGAATCGGCGTGCCGTTGACGACGGCGATGTTCTGGGCAAATGCCGGTGCCGCTGCAAAAGCAGCCGCCGCGACCCACAGGCGGGGGGATTTCAGGATCATCGGGAATTCCTAATGAGACTAGATTGAAGATTCGTTGAATTCTTCGGGCGTGTAAGCCACGATCGCGAGCGCGTGAATGCCGCGCTGCATCGCATCAGCGAGCGCATCATACACCAGCCGGTGCCGCGCGACGCGCGGCTTGCCCGCGAAGGCGGACGACACGATCGTGACCGTGAAATGGCCGCCGGCGGACGCGCCGGCGTGGCCCGCGTGCTGTGCGCTGTCGTCGCGCACGGTGAGCGACAGCGGGGCGAGCGCCGCGGTGAGGCGCGCTTCGATCAGCGCGATGCGCTCGTCGGGCGACGCGTGGAGAAAGGCGTCCGTCATGTCACTCGTCCTTCAGGTATTTCGTGAGCCACAGGCTCTGCAGGATGATGAATACGACCATCGCGCCTGTCGTGCCGAACAGCTTGAAGTTCACCCATTGCGATTCGGTGAAGTTGTGCACCACGTACAGGTTCGCGACACCGAGCACCGCGAAGAACAGCGCCCAGGCGACGTTCAGCTTGTCCCACACCGGGTGCGGCAGCGTGAGCTGCTTGCCCATCATCTTCTCGATCAGGTTGTTGCCGAACGCATAGCGCGCGGCGAGCAGCCCGATCGCAAACAGCCAGTACAGCACAGTCGGTTTCCATTGAATGAATTTCTCGTCATGCAGGACGAGGGTGGCGCCACCGAAAACGACGATCACGCCGAGGCTGACCCACAGCATCGTGTCGACCTTCCGGTGCCGGAACGCAACCCAGGCGACCTGGGCCAGCGTCGCGACGATCGCGACGGCGGTGGCGGTAAAGATGCCCCAGACCTTGAAGGCGGCAAAAAACAGGATGATCGGAAACAGATCGAACAGGAATTTCATGGCGCTCGCAGCTGCGTGAAAGGCCGCTTGCGCGGCCTTTCACCGTTGTAGGGACCCGCCAGGCACCGCCGGAGCGGATCGGGGCGGTGGCGCGAGGGGCGCCCCGCGGATCCGCCCGGCGCCGCTCATTCGTTTTCGGGTCGAGACTCGAAGTTTAACGCAGCCGAATTGATGCAGTACCGCAAACCGGTCTTGTCGCGCGGGCCGTCCTCGAAGACGTGGCCCAGATGCGCGCCGCAGTGGTTGCAGCGCACCTCGACGCGCACCATCCCGTGCGAGTAGTCGACCTTTTCGTCGATCACCTCGCCGTTGAGCGGCTTGAAGTAGCTGGGCCAGCCGCAGCCCGAGTGGAACTTGGCGCCGGATTCGAACAGCGGCGTGCTGCAGACGACGCATTTGTAGATGCCGTCGTCTTCGGTGTCGGTGTATTCGCCGGTGAAGGCGCGCTCGGTCGCCGCATGCTGCGTGACTTCGTACTGCATCGGCGTGAGCCGGCGGCGCAGCTCGGCGTCGTCCTTCTGGTACGGGAAGGTCTTGTCGTCGGAATCGTGGGACATGTGGGGTTCTCCTGATCGGTCGGTCGATACGCGCGGGTCGGGGCTCAGGACGAGCAGCTCACTTCGAGCGACCCGGCCCAGTCGGGCGGCAACGCCGCGTACGCTTCATGCTCCGGTTGTTCGTCGAATGGGCGGCGCAGGATCTGCGCGAGCCGCTCGACTTCCGAAAAATCCTTTTCCTTCGCGCGCCGGATCGCGACTTCGGCCAGATGGTTGCGCAACACGTATTTCGGGTTCGCGCGGTTCATCGCGGCGGCACGTGCCGCGTCGTCGCGTGTTTCCTCGGACAGCCGCGCACGGTAGAGGTTCGCCCACGCATCGAACGCGTCGCGGTCGATGAACAGGTCGCGCACGGGCGCGTCGCGGCTCGCGTCGTGCTTCGAGATCTGCGCGAGCCGGCGGAACGTCAGCGTGAAATCCGCGTGGCTCGCGTGCATCGTCTCGAGCAGCTGGTTCGCGAGCTCGGCATCGTTCTCGCGTTCGACCGCCAGGCCGAGCTTCGCGCGCATCGCACGTTCGAGCGCGGGGCCGAAACGTTCCGGAAATTTCGCGAGCACGGCCTGCGCGTCCTCCACCGCACGTTCGGCGCGCGCATCGTCGTCGGCGATGCCGTGTTGCAGGCCGATCAGCGGCAGCAGCGCCTGCGCGAGGCAATAGCAGTTCCAGTGCGCGATGCGCGGCTGCATCCGGTATGCGTAGCGGCCGCTCGTATCCGAGTGGTTGCAGATGTGGTTCGCGTCGAACGCGTCGACGAAGCCGAACGGGCCGTAGTCGATCGTCACGCCGAGGATCGACATGTTGTCGGTGTTCATCACGCCGTGGCAGAAGCCGACGGCCTGCCACTGCGCGACGAGGTCGGCCGTGCGCAGCGTCGCGGCCTCGAGCAGCGCGAGGTACGGATCGTCGGCGCGGCGGCAATCCGGATAGAAGCGGTCGATCACGTGATCGGCGAGCTGGCGCAGCAGGTCGGGGCGATCGTTCGAGAAGAAGTGCTCGAAGTGGCCGAAGCGCACGAAGCTTTCCGACACGCGCGTGACGACGGCCGACGTCTCGATCTCCTCGCGTACCACCGGCTGGTCGGAACCGATCACCGTCAGGGCGCGCGTGGTCGGGATGCCGAGATGATGCATCGCTTCCGAGCACAGGAATTCGCGGATCGACGAGCGCAGCACCGCGCGGCCGTCACCCATGCGCGAGTAAGGCGTGCGGCCGCTGCCTTTCAGCTGCAGCTCGTAGCGGCGGCCGTCCGTGCCGGTGCGCTCGCCGATCGTCAGCGCGCGGCCGTCGCCGAGCTGACCGGCCCACACGCCGAACTGGTGGCCGGAATACACCGCTGCATACGGCATCGCATGCGCGGGCCAGTCGCGCGTCGGGTTGCCGGCGAACAGGTCGGCGAAGCCGGGCTGCGCGGCGATCGACGGCGGCAGGTCGAGCAGTTGCGCGACTTCGCCGGAAAAGCCGACGACATACGGCGCGGCAAGCGGTGCGGCCGGCAGCCGCGTATGAAACGCGTCGCCGAGCGTGACGAACGCGCCGGTGGCGGGCTCGCCGAGCGTGGCGGCGAGGTCGGGGAGGGTGTCAGCCGGATCGGCTGCGCTTCGGGAAAACGACATGTTGAGCGCCTCTGGGTAAGCCGATATTGTAAGGCGGCGCCGCGCCGCCCGCATGGTGGCCCGCGCACCGTGCGCCAGGCCCGTCCGGGGCCGCTGACGGGCGCGCCGCAGAGGCACCGATTCGCATCCTCACGGAGAACAAGACGATGGGTAAGCCGTTGCTGGGCCAGATGATGGACATGCCGTTGCTGGTGTCCTCGCTGATTTCTCACGCCGCGCGCCACGCCGGCGATACGGAGATCGTGTCGAAGCGCGTGGAAGGCGACCTGCATCGCTACACGTACCGCGATTGCGAACGCCGCGCGAAGCAGTTGGCGCAGGCCCTCACGCGGCTTGGCGTCGAAACCGGCGATCGCGTCGGTACGCTGGCGTGGAACGGCTACCGGCATCTGGAAGCGTATTACGGGATCGGCGGGATGGGTGCCGTGTGCCACACGATCAACCCGCGCCTGTTTCCCGAGCAGATCGCGTACATCGTCAATCACGCGGAAGACCGCTACGTCTTCTTCGACATCAATTTCGCGCCGCTCGTCGAGGCCATCGCGCCGCAATGCCCGCACGTGAAGGGCTGGGTCGCGATGACGGACGCCGCGCACCTGCCGTCCGGCACGACGCCGTTCCTCTGCTACGAAACGCTCGTCGAAGCGGAGGATGGCCGCTACGACTGGCCGCGCCTAGACGAGCAGCAGGCGTCGGGGCTGTGCTACACGTCGGGCACGACCGGCAACCCGAAGGGCGTGCTGTATTCGCACCGCTCGACCGTGCTGCACGCGTACGGCGCCGCGCTGCCCGACGCGATGAACCTGTCCGCGATGGACGCCGTGCTGCCCGTCGTGCCGATGTTCCACGTCAACGCATGGGGGCTGCCGTACGCGGTGCCGCTCACGGGCGGCAAGCTGGTGCTGCCCGGCAAGGATCTCGACGGGAAATCGCTGTACGAGCTGATGGAAGCGGAGCGCGTGACGTTCTCCGCGGGCGTGCCGACCGTGTGGCTCGGCCTGCTCAACTACATGCGCGAGGCCGGTGTGCGCTTCTCGACGCTGAACCGCACGGTGATCGGCGGCTCCGCGTGCCCGCCCGCGATGCTGCGCACCTTCGAGGACGAATACGGCGTCCGCGTGATCCACGCATGGGGGATGACCGAACTGTCGCCGCTCGGCACGCTCGCGAAGCTCAACTGGGCGCAGTCGCAGCGGCCGCTCGACGCGCAGCGCAAGCTGCTCGAGAAGCAGGGGCGCGTGATCTGCGGCGTCGACATGCGCATCGTCGGCGAGGACGGCCACGAACTGCCGTGGGACGGCGTCGCGTTCGGCGAACTGCAGGTGCGCGGGCCGTGGGTGATCGATCACTACTTTCGCGGCGAGTCGTCGCCGCTGTCGGACGGCTGGTTCCCGACCGGCGACGTCGCGACGATCGACCCCGACGGCTTCCTGCAGATCACCGATCGCAGCAAGGACGTGATCAAGTCGGGCGGCGAGTGGATCAGCTCGATCGACATCGAGAACGTCGCGATCGCGCACCCGGGCGTTGCCGAGGCCGCCTGCATCGCCTGTGCGCATCCGAAATGGACCGAGCGCCCGCTGCTCGTCGTGGTGCCGCGCGAAGGGGCGAACCTGAGCCGCGACGCGCTGCTCGCGTTCTACGAAGGCAAGGTCGCGAAATGGTGGATTCCCGACGACGTCGTGTTCGTCGAATCGCTGCCGCACACCGCGACCGGCAAGCTGCAGAAGCTGAAGCTGCGCGAGACGTTCCGCGATTACGTGTTGCCGACGGCGGTCTGCGAGCCGTGACGCCGGCCCGGGCCGAAAGCGGCTCGTGAGGCGGTCGCCCGATCCGTCCCCGGATCAGGAGCAAAATTCAAATTGAACGACCGTGCTTTTTCGTTGTATGCTGCCTCCGTTCATCAGGACATGCGGCTGTTCGACCGCGCACAATGAAGCGCAGCCACCCCGGCGCGCGATGCATGGAGGCAGGCAGATGGCAGTGGATTACTCGACTCGCGACGGCGTGGCCGTCCTTACGCTCAACAATCCGCCCGTCAACGGGCTCGGCCTGTCGACCCGTCAGGGCGTCATGGACGCGCTCGATCGCGCCGCGCAGGATCCGTCGGTGACAGCCATCGTGCTGACCGGCGCGGGACGCGCATTCTCGGGCGGCGCCGACATCACCGAATTCAACACGCCGAAGGCGCTGCAGGAGCCGACGCTGCACACCGTGATCCGCGCGGTGGAGGCGAGCGCGAAGCCCGTCGTCGCGGCGCTGCACAGCGTCGTGATGGGCGGCGGCCTCGAGCTTGCGCTCGGCGCGCACTATCGCGTCGCGGCGCCGGGCGCGCAGGTCGCGCTGCCCGAAGTGAAGCTCGGCCTGCTGCCGGGCGCCGGCGGCACGCAGCGCCTGCCGCGTGCGGTGGGGCTCGAAACCGCGCTGAACATGATCGTGTCGGGCGCGCCCGTACCGTCGGAGCAGTTGGCGAAGAGCGGGCTGTTCGACGAAATGGCAGACGGCGACCTGCTCGACGCGGCCGTCGCATTCGCTGCCAAGGTCGGCGCGCAGAAGGGGCCGCATCCGCGCGTGCGCGATCGCAAGATCGTCCATGAGAACGCCGCCGGCTTCATCCAGTTCGCGCGCAATTCCGCGAAGGCCGCCGCACCGAATTTCCCCGCGCCGCACAAATGTATCGACGCGATCGAGGCCGGCGTGCTGCACGGCTTCGACAAGGGCAGCGTGGCCGAGCGTGAGGGGTTCGTCGCGTTGATGATGACGCCGGAAAGCCGCGCGCTGCGGCACGCGTTCTTCGGCGAGCGTGCCGCGAGCAAGATTCCCGACGTGCCGGCCGATACGCCGCTGCGCGAGATTCGCCGCGTCGGCGTGATCGGCGCGGGCACGATGGGCGGCGGGATCGCGATGAACTTCATCAACGCCGGGTTGCCCGTCACGCTGCTCGAGACGAAACAGGAAGCGCTCGAGCGCGGCGTCGCGACGATCCGCAAGAACTACGACGCGCAGGTGAAGAAGGGCAAGCTCACGCAGGAGAAGCTCGACGCGCGCATGGCGCTGATCACGCCGACGCTGTCCTATGACGACCTGAAGGACGCCGACCTGATCGTCGAGGCCGTGTTCGAGGAGCTCGGCGTGAAGGAGCAGGTGTTCAAGAAGCTCGACGAAGTCGCGAAGGCGGGCGCGATCCTCGCGTCGAACACGTCGACGCTCGACGTCGACAAGATCGCGGCGTTCACGAAGCGTCCGCAGGACGTCGTCGGCATGCACTTCTTCAGCCCGGCGAACGTGATGAAGCTGCTCGAGGTCGTGCGCGGCGCGCAGACCGCGAAGGACGTGCTCGCCACCGTGATGGCCGTCGCGAAGAAGATCCGCAAGACGGCGGTCGTGTCGGGTGTGTGCGACGGCTTCATCGGCAACCGGATGATCGAGCAGTACATCCGCCAGGCGCTGTTCATGCTCGAGGAAGGCGCGCTGCCCGCGCAGGTCGATCGCGCGATCGAGAAATTCGGTTTCGCGATGGGCCCGTTCCGGATGAGCGACCTCGCCGGCAACGACATCGGCTGGGCGATCCGCAAGCGCCGCTACGTCGAGCAGCCCGATCTCCATTACTCGAAGATCGCCGACCGCCTGTGCGAGCAGGGCCGCTTCGGCCAGAAGACGGGCGCCGGCTGGTACGACTACGTGCCGGGCGATCGCAAGGCGAAGCCGTCGTCGCTCGTCGACGAGATGGTCGTCGCGTATTCGAAGGAGCGCGGTGTCGAGCGTCGCAAGATCGGCGACGACGAGATCGTCGAACGGCTCGTGTTCGCGCTCGTCAACGAAGGCGCGAAGATTCTCGAGGAGAAGATCGCGTCGAAGGCGTCCGACATCGACATGGTTTACCTGACCGGCTATGGCTTCCCGCTGTGGCGCGGCGGCCCGATGCTGTACGCAGACGTGGTCGGCCTCTACAACGTCGAGCGCGCGATTCGCCGCTATGCGGCGGCACCGAACGGCGACGCATGGCAGCTCGCGCCGTCGATCGCGGAACTCGCGAAGGCCGGCCGCGGGTTCAACGGCTGACGCGCCGGATCGCGGCGCGACGCACACCCGGAGAAATGCAATGAAACGCACCGACGACGTACTGCTCGTGATCGACGTGCAATACGACTTCATGCCGGGCGGCGCGCTCGCGGTGCCGGACGGCGACGCGGTCGTGCCGGTGATCAACGCGCTCGCGCAACGCTTCGACCAGGTCGTGCTGACGCAGGACTGGCACCCGCGCGAACACGTGTCGTTCGCGGCGAATCACCCGGGCCGCGCACCGTTCTCCACGCTCGCGCTGCCGTACGGCGAGCAGGTGCTGTGGCCCGTGCATTGCGTGCAGGACACCGACGGCGCGGCGTTGCATCGCGATCTCGACATCCCGCACGCGCGGCTCGTGATCCGCAAGGGCGGCGACGCGCAGGTCGACAGCTATTCCGCGTTCGTCGAAGCCGACCGCACGACGCGCACCGGGCTCGCGGGCTATCTGCGCGAGCTCGGCGCGAAGCGCGTGTGGTGCTGCGGGCTCGCGACCGACTATTGCGTCGCGTGGTCGGCGCTCGATGCGCGCGCGGCCGGTTTCGAAGCCGCGGTGATCAACGATGCGTGCCGCGCGATCGACCTGAACGGGTCGCTCGCCCACGCATGGCAGCAGATGCAGGCAGCGGGCGTCGCGCATGTGACATCCGCGGGCGCGCGCCCGGCGGCGTAGCGCAATTCCCCATCCGATTCAGGTGAAGCAGGACCGAAGGAGACTCGCATGACCGAAGCCGTAATCGTATCGACCGCCCGCACGCCGCTGGCGAAATCCTGGCGCGGTGCATTCAACATGACGCACGGCGCGACGCTCGGCGGCCACGCGGTCGCGGCCGCTGTCGAGCGCGCGAAGCTCGACCCCGCACGCGTCGAGGACGTGATCATGGGGTGCGCGAACCCCGAAGGCGCGACCGGCGCGAACATCGCGCGGCAGATCGCATTGCGCGCGGGGCTGCCCGTGACGGTGCCGGGGATGACGGTGAACCGTTTCTGCTCGTCCGGGCTGCAGACCATCGCGCTGGCCGCGCAGCGGATCATCGCGGGCGAAGGCGACGTGTATGTCGCGGGCGGCGTCGAATCGATCTCGTGCGTGCAGAACGAGATGAACCACCACATGATCCAGGAAGGCTGGCTCGTCCAGCACAAGCCCGAGATCTACTGGAACATGCTGCAGACGGCCGAGAACGTCGCGAAGCGCTACGGCATCTCGAAGGAGCGGCAGGACGAGTACGGCGTGCAGTCGCAACTGCGCGCCGCGGCCGCACAGGAAGCCGGGCGTTTCCGTGACGAGATCGTGCCGATCACCGTGCTCGCGGGCGTGGCCGACAAGGCGACGGGCCGTCTGTTCACGAAGGAAGTGACGGTCTCGGCTGACGAAGGGATCCGCCCCGACACGACGCTCGAAGGCGTATCGAAGATCCGGTCGGCCGTGCCGGGTGGCGTGATCACCGCGGGCAACGCGAGCCAGTTCTCGGACGGTGCGTCGGCCTGCGTCGTGATGAGCGCCGACGCCGCGCAGCGCGACGGGCTGCAGCCGCTCGGCGTGTTCCGCGGGTTCGCGGTGGCCGGTTGCGAGCCGGACGAGATGGGCATCGGCCCCGTGTTCGCGGTGCCGAAGCTGCTGAAGCAGGCAGGGCTGAAGGTCGACGATATCGGCCTGTGGGAACTGAACGAAGCGTTCGCGGTGCAGGTGCTGTACTGCCGCGGCACGCTCGGGATTCCTGAGGATCGTCTGAACGTGAACGGCGGCGCGATCGCGGTCGGCCATCCGTACGGCGTATCGGGCGCACGCCTGACCGGCCATGCGCTGATCGAAGGCAAGCGGCGCGGCGTGAAGTACGCGGTCGTCACGATGTGCATCGGCGGCGGGCAGGGCGCGGCCGGCCTGTTCGAAATCCTCTGATCTTTGACACGGAGCGGCCGCGGTTTCGCTTCGGCGAGACAGGCGGCCGCGACGCGAATCGGCGCGACTGATCCGCCATTCGAAACAATCGGGAAGCAACAGGCATGCGCCCGGCAATGCCGTTTCCCCTTACTTGTCAAACGAATTGCCCCACCTATACTTGCTCTGACATTTGCCTTTCGGCACGATGGGCCGGATCGTGCGCCATGCGATCCGTGCCGCGAAGGTTCGAACCAACGCAGCAGACCGACCGGGGACCGAATGAGTACGACCTATGCAGCCGGGGAACCGCCGCGCGTCGTCAGCGCGGCCGCAAGGCTCTACGCGAAATGCCTGCTGGTCGGATTCGCGTTGCTGCCCGCCTATCTGATCGCCTATCTGTGGTTCTTCAGCGACCCGCGCGTCGTGTTCGAGAACCACGCGTTCCATGAAATCGCGATCGCCGCCGCCACCCTCGAAGGCGCGTTCGTCACCTACGTGACGTGGGTCTGCTACCGGTCGTCCGGCGAGCCGCTGCTGCGCTGGCTGACACTGGGCTTTCTCGGCTTCGCGATGATCTATGCGCTGCACGGTGCGTTCACCGGGATGGCGCATCACAACATCTGGCTGTTCCTGCTGTACGGGCCCGCGTCGCGGCTCGTGATGTCGATCCTGCTGCTCACGGGCCTGCTGTCGTATTCGCGTCCACCCGATCGCCTCGAGAAGCGCACGAGCGTGCGCACGTGGCTGCCGTGGATCGTGTTCTTCGTGATCGTCAACGTGGTCGTGGCGTACATCGCGTATTCGCCGGTCGCGGGCGCACCGGGCACGCGGCTGTCGATGGAAGGCGGCGCGCTCGTGTTCTCGCTGCTGAACGTCGCCGTGCTGCTCGCGCGACGGATCCGCTCGCCGCTGATGGTGATCTACGGTGTGTCGATCATGGCGTTCGCGCTGTCGTCGCTCGCGTTCATTCTCGGCAAGCCGTGGAATCACATGTGGTGGCTCGCGCATGCGATTTTTGCCGGCGGCTTCTTCCTGCTCAGCTACGGTGTCGTGCAGGCGCTGCAGACGACGCGGTCGTTCTCGGCGATCTACAGCCAGGAAGACCTGATGAGCCGGCTGTCGGAATCGATGGCGCGCACCGAGAGCGCGCTGCAGGAGCTGCGGCGCACGAACCAGAAGCTCGAATACATGGCCGCGACCGATCCGATGACGGGCGCGTCGAACCGCCGGCAATTCATCGCACAGGTCGAGCGCGAGATGGTGCGGGCCGAGCGCGATGGCACGCCGTTCTGCCTGCTCGCGCTCGATCTCGACAATTTCAAGAACATCAACGATGCGTACGGGCATCAGATCGGCGACGAGGTGCTGCGCGGCGTCGTGCGCCAGTGCCTCGATGCGATCCGGCCCGCGGGCGGCCTGGCACGGGTCGGCGGCGAGGAGTTCATGGCGCTGCTGCCGGACATGCCGCTCGAAGGCGCGCGGATGACGGCCGAACGCGTACGCTCGTCGATCGCGAGTTCGCCGTTCGGGCTCGATTTCAAGCGCGTGCAGGTGACGGTCAGTGTCGGCGTCGCGCAATACGGGGCCGACGGCAGCACGGTCGATGCGTTGCTGCGCGCGGTCGACGAACGGTTGTACCAGGCCAAGCGGGAAGGGCGGAACCGGGTCGTGGCGCGGTGATACGGGTTCGCGCGGCACACGGGCGCTGGTGAACGGACGCGCACCATTCGGCCGCGCGGGCGTACAGCGGCTGTGTCCAGCGCCTCGATCTCCGACGAAGCCCCGAAGGCGGTCACGCCGCCGGGGCTTTTGCATGTCCGGTCAGCACGCGACCGGCGACGCGCTACCGCGCTGCCAGCGCCGCCGCGCTTTGTTTCGGCTGCGCATCCTGCATCCGCTGCGACGCCTGCCACCAGTAGTTGCCCGCGCGCTGCTGCGGGTCGCGGATCGCGAGATACGTCGTACTCCAGAGCTGTGCCGCGTTCGCTTCGGTGGCGTCCGCACTGCGCGTGCCGAATGCATCGGTCTGGTACTTGCCGTTCACGTACGACCACGTCCACATCTCCGACGTGCGCATGTCGCGCCCGTTCGAGATCACCTGCCAGATCGTCTGCCGCGCCTGCGTGAGCAGCGAGCGTGTCGCGGCCGACAGGTCCTGGCGAGCGAGCTGGCGATCGAGCCCGGCCACCCACATCGCCTGCTGCCACGACCAGATCACCGTGCCGTGATACGCGGAACTGGTGAACTTCGGCCACAGCGCCTGGCTTGCATACGCAGGATTCGCGATCAGCATCCCGGCATCGGTCACGAGCCCGGTCGGGAACGGCCGCGTGACGTCGGTGACGATCCGCTGAAGCTCGTCGTCCGGCGGCGTGCCGAACAGCAGCGCGAAGCCACCGTCCGAATTCATCACCGGAATCGGGTTGCCCTGCTGATCGAGCGACAGCGCGTAGAACGCCAGCGGCGTGCCCGGTGCGGCGCCGGCCGGCACGCCCGCGGACGGCGCATAGGCCGACACGTCGGTGGCTGCCTGTGCGGCCGGCACGCTGACCTGGAACAGCGGCGGCGCCTGCGTTTCCCACGTGGCCGCCTGGTTCGCCGTGTTGGCGAGCGTCGCGCGCTGCCCGGCATCCAGATACGGATCGAGCAGGCCGTGTGTGAGGAACGCGTTCGCGGCACGCAACGCGGCCGGCACGAGCACCGCGTTGACGTCATACGGATAGACGCCGCCGCCGAGCCCGTCGGTGCTGTCGCGCCAGTTGCCGACGATCTCGCCGGGTCGCAGGTGGATCAGGTTCGCGACCGTCGGCTGCTGCACGAACGGCTGCGCGGTCGTCGCGACGTGCAGCAGGTTGACGACCAGGCGGCTGCCCAGGGTCTGCCCGTCGCTGCCGCGCTGCGCGAGATAGGCAGCCGCGCGGGCCTGGCCGCGCGTATCGTCGATCAGCCACGCGGCCGCGATCGGCGCGAGCAGGTAGTCGCTGTCGATCATCTTGTAGTCGTAGGTCGGCGTCGAATCGTTCGGCCGCCCGTTCTTCTGGTTGTCGACGAGGGCGAATTCGCCGATCCCTTCCTCGTGCGCGACCTTGCCGTCTGTCGACAGCCGGCTCAGCACCGACGACAGGCCGGCCTCGATCGCCGCGGGTTCGAGCACGGGCATCAGCATGCGTACCGAGATCAGCGTGTCGCGGCCGAAGTAGGTGTCGTACTGCCACGAGCCGGCCAGCAGCTTGTCGTGGAAGCTCAGGAATTCGAGCACGTTCTGGCTCACCGGGTCGGGGTTCACCGAGGGCGCGAGCAGGTCGGCGTGCGTGATCGGCGACAACGGCGTCTCGCCCGACAGCGCATCGACATGCAGCCGCAGCGTGTGCGAGCCCGCCGGCGCGCTCAGGACGAGCTTGCCGCCCGCTGCCGGCGTGATGCTGCCGCCGTCGCGCAGCGTGATGCGCAGTGAATAGCCGGGCGCGCCGTCGATCCGGTCGCGTTGCCATTGCGCGGCGCTGCCCTGAACCGTCGGCGCGGTGAGGATCTGCTGCGGAATCGTGGCGCCGCCGTTGAAGTCGCGCAGGAAGCGCACGTTGCTGAGCACGCCCTGGCGGATCGTCAGTGTGTTGGTGTCCACCGACACGTCGGCGCCGATGCCGTACAGCGGACGGCCATGCGTGTCGGGTGCCGATAGCGCGGACGGCGGCGTGTCGAGGCTCCAGTTCACCGGCTGCGCGGTGTCGTCGAACCACAGCCCGGTGCCGCTGTTGCCGGCGGGGAAGACCACGAGCAGGCGCGGCTTCGTCGACGAGCGCACGAGCAGGTGTGCGGCGACGTTGTCCTGCCGGTAGAACGCGTTGATCTGGCCGCCGGTGTCCATGCGGAACGACAGTGCGGCGTTGTTCGACGGCGGGTTGCTCGATTTGACGTCGTCGTCATTGCAGGCCGCGAGCAGGCCGGCGCAGATGAATCCGAGACACAGCGACTTCGCAAGGCGATGCATGTTGATGTCCCTCCTGATGACTGGCGATTTTTATGAGAATTATCGAATGAGTGGGTGCTCGATCTGCTTCATCCGGTATTGCGGAATTCCTGGGGAATTCAGAATTAATCCAGGCGTACTTCGGGGGCGAATTGAACGCGAAATAACCGGTTGGCGGTTAATGCCGGAATTGAAAACAAAAGGAGGTGCTGCCCCGGCCAGGCATGAAAGACTTCTTTGCTGACGTTCCGGCGCTGTGCCGACATGGGTGTGCGCGAAGTGAAAAACGAAACGTAAGCTGTCGTAGGGGATTCTAAAGTTCGGATAAATTCGAAGTCAATAATGATTTTATGGTTTTCGAATAATGCTCCGGAATGAGGTCGCAATTATTGCTTGTCGGACCGGTAAAATGTGCGAATTCATGTGGAAATAGAGACGTGTTGATTGTCGAGTTAAGTGAAAATCGATTGGCAATCGATGTCGGTATGGGTGATTGATTCCGAACCGGGATTGAATCGTGGCGGTTTGCCTGTCGCCGTGTCTCGGGCGGTGCAAACGAAGCCGTGGAATGTGGTGGATTCGGCAATACGGAGGGGTGAGCAACCGGCGTTCCTGCGACCGGGCTGGCGCGTGACTCCGTGAATCGGGCTCCATGCGATCGCGCCAGCGGTGTCGGCAAGTTTGGTAGGCTTGGGAACCGCTTCCGCTTACCGAATTGCCGCAGTCGGTCATTGATGCGATTCGATATTCGTCGTTTGCGGGGATGACGATCTTGCGACAGAGCGACTTTTCAGCGATGGCCGATGTTGGTTGGCGTCGCCTTCACTCCGGAGAATGCGCCGTGCTGCACGTGCTTGACGATTCAGTGGTCGTATTGGTTGATTTTCAGACGCGGCTGATGCCGGTGATTCACGAAGGGGCATCGGTCGTCACGCAGGCTGTCCGACTTGCCCGTATTGCGCAGATACTCGGGGTGCCGGTGACGGGTACCGAGCAGAGCCCCGTCCAGTTGGGCCGGAACGTACCGGAGATCAAGGAGCTGTGCTCCAGCACCGTCGTCAAGGATCATTTCGACGCATGCGCGGAGGGTCTGGTCGATGCATTGCCGGCCGGGCGCAACAGCGTCATGGTCGCCGGTTGCGAGGCGCACGTGTGCGTGTTGCAAACAGCGCTCGGGCTGTTGCGCAGCGGCCGCAAAGTCACGGTGGTCAGCGATGCCGTGGGGTCGCGCAGGACGATCGACCGGGACGCGGGGATCGCCCGGCTCGGGGCGGCGGGAGTGCAAATCGCGACGGTCGAGATGATCGGGTTCGAATGGCTGGGCTCCAGCCGGCATCCGCGTTTTCGCGATGTGCTGAGCCTGATCAAGTGAGTCGCGGCGCGCGTGCGCTGACGGAAACCGTGTTTCGGGAGCCGGATGCGTGAATCCCGGGATGTCGGCGCACTGGCGCCGTCAGGTTTGGCAGGCTAGGTGCCGGCGGTCGTGGGCGGAATCCTCGTGTCGGCGGGCGACACGGAGAAGAATCGTGCGCGAGCGCCTGGTCGCAGCCCTCCGACAGCGCGACGACAGTTCTCGTCGAACTGTCGCGCCGGCTCGAAACCTCGCCGTCGTTGGGGGCGAGGTTTCTCGGCCGCCGGCGGAGCTCAGGCCGCTGCCGCCTGATGCGCCGAGTCGCGCTGCTCACCACCCAGGATATCGATGAGGCTGGCCAACATCCGCGCCAGTTCACCGGTCATCAGCGTGACATCCGAGTCG
This sequence comes from Burkholderia sp. AU33803, assembly GCF_002223095.1. Lineage (NCBI taxonomy): Bacteria > Pseudomonadati > Pseudomonadota > Betaproteobacteria > Burkholderiales > Burkholderiaceae > Burkholderia > Burkholderia sp. AU33803. The sequence continues at coordinate 1,620,341 of NZ_NKFJ01000004.1, read as the reverse complement.
AAGCGTTCATCGTCGTTCTGCGCGGTCGGATCCGCCGCTTCCTTGATCACGTCGAGCGGCGTCACGCGCTTGATCGTCAGCGACGGCGTCAGCACGAAGGAGATCCGGTTGTCCCAGGTCATCGCCAGGCGCATGCATTGTTTGCCGGCCTCGATGTGCCGGCGCATGTCGTTCGCTTCCAGTGCGTGGCCGACATATCGCACCGTGGCGCCGCCTTCGCCGCTCGAGCGCAATTCGGCGTCCTGATCCACTGTGAATCCGCCCGGCGCCTCGCCGGACAACAGCCAATCCGTCATCGCGGCGACCGGCGAACGCACCACCTGAACACCGGCGAGCGGCAACTGATCGATCGATTTGACGAGCAGGCCGCGAACGTCGTCGGCAACAGCCTGTGAAGCCGCATCGATGACGAGCCAGCCGTTCACCGTATCGATCCACACGCGGGTATCGCGCTGAATGGTGAACGCACGCGGGAGCAGTTCGTCGGTCACCTGCTCCTTGAGTTCGCGCATCTGCTTTCGCCCGACCTTGAAGCCCTGCTGCTCCTCGATTTCAAGCGCGCGTGCCTTGGTCACCTGAGTGACGACCGACGCCGGAAGCAGCTTCTTCTCGGCACGAAACGTCAGCAACATCTGCCGGTTGATCGAATACACGAGTGCGCCGTCGTCACGCGGCGACGCCCATCCGTGGCTCTGCATCTCGACGCTGGTGCCCGGCTGAAACGCGTGGGGCGCCAGCCATTTTTCCATCTGATCGGGGGTAACGGCCCAAGGTGCCGGAAGACGATGAAGCTGAAGGTTCTTGAACCACATAGGAGTACGGGCAAAGCGTACCATTCTATATGACGGTGATGCTTCGGGTGCGGATTCGGTTGTTCGAGGTGACGGTCCGATCGTTGATCGATGTCGTGTTGAGTAGGGGGGGCATCGCTCGCCAAATTCGCCACGGAACGGGAGCCGCGCCCTGCTCGAAAAGTTGCTTTGCCTTCGCCGATAGCAACGCGATTCTCCGTCCCGGCAATGCTGTACTTGTACCGGCAGAGCCTGGCGCCGGACAGTTGCACCAGCAGATCCAGCCCATCGAAGTCGGCAAGTTTGGTAGGCTTGTCGTCTGCCTTCGCTGGTCGGAACTTGATGGCATCAAGTGACACGGTGAACAAGCGGGAATCGCCTTCGGGTGATCGAAACGATACCCGCTTTGTCACCCGCATCTCGCTCGGCCGGATGCCACTTCCGGCGAACGCAAGCGAACGGTGAAAGGGCGTAAGATGCCCGATTGGCAAGGGTGACAGGCAAGTCGCCGAACCGGAACGAACAGGAGCAACCGAAGTGATCCGTCATATCGTCATGTGGAAGTTGAAAGAATCGGCCGAAGGCGCGACGCGCGCACAGAACGCGCTGAAGCTGAAGGAAAAGCTCGAAGGCTGTCGCGATCTCGTGCCGGGCACGCTGCAGATCGACGTCGGCGTGGCGACGCCGGGCCTCGATGCAACCGCCGACATCGTGCTCGTGTCCGATTTCGCGGACAAGGCCGCACTCGATGCCTACCAGGTGCATCCGGTTCACCAGGAAGTGAAGAAATTCGTCGTCGCGGTGGCCGAATCGCGCGAGTGCGTCGACTACATCGTCGACAGCCCACGATGAGCGACGCGGCAACCCCGACGGACGGCCCGTCGATCGAAAGCCCGTTCGTCGACATGCTCGGCGTGCAGCTCGTGTCCGCGAAAGACGGCGCAAGCGAGATTGTGCTGCCGCTCGAAGAGCGGCACATGAACACGTGGAGCATCGCGCACGGCGGCGTGACGATGACGCTCGCGGACATCGCGCTCGCGATGGCCGCACGCAGCCTGACCGACGACGGTATCGGCGTCGTCACGGTCGAGATGAAGGTGAACTTCATGCAGCCGGGGCGCGGTGAGCTGCGCGCTTACGGGCGCGTGATGCATCGCTCGACGACGATGGCCTACTGCGAAGGCGAAGTGCGCGACAGCGACGGCAATTTCGTCGCGAAGGCGCTCGGCACGTTCAAGTACATGCGGCGGCTCGCGGTGGGCCGCGACATCAAGCGGCAACGTTCGCGCACCGCGCCGGACGCCCAGCCCGGCCCGAGCGACGCGTAAGCGCCCGGACGCACGGCGGCCCGGCCTCTTCACAGGCCGGGCCGTTTTGTTTTGCGGCATGCATCGCCCACCGCCCACCGCGGCATGTCGCAACGCACGGCGCATCACGCCCGCCGGACCCGCGCATGGCATCATGCACGCTTGTCCGTTCACGGTGCCCCGCAGGCGCCGTCCTCACCGATGCCGCTGAATCCGAAGATCGCCCAGGTGCTCGACATGATCGAGCGCGCGAAACGTCCGTCCTATCACCACCAGACGCCGCAGCAGGCGCGCGCCGCGTACGAGAAGAGCGCGCCGATCCTCGACGTCGCACCGGCGCCGATGCATTCGGTCGAGGCGTGCGTCGTGCCGACGCGCGATGGCCGCACGATCGGTGCGAGGCTGTACCTGCCGGTCGCGCCGAGCCTCGCGGAGCCGCTGCCCGCGCTCGTCTACTACCACGGCGGCGGCTTCACGGTCGGCAGCGTCGATACGCACGACGCGCTGTGCCGGATGTTCGCGCACGACGCGCAATGTGCGGTGCTGTCGGTCGGCTACCGGCTCGCGCCCGAACACAGGTTTCCGACCGCGGTGAACGACGCCGCCGACGCGTTGCAATGGTTGCATCGCGAAGCGGCCACGTTCGGCATCGATGCCGAGCGATTGGCCGTCGGCGGCGACAGCGCGGGCGGCACGCTCGCGACCGTCTGCGCGGTGCTCGCACGCGACGCGGGCATGCGCCTTGCGCTGCAGATGCTGATCTACCCGGGCGTGACGGGCTTCCAGGACACCGAATCGCACGCACGGTTCGCGAACGGCTACCTGCTGACACAGGACACGATCCAGTGGTTCTTCACGCAATACGTGCGGGATCCGGCGGACCGCGACGACTGGCGTTTCGCACCGCTCGACGGCACGCGCGATGCGCCGTCGTTCGCGGGCGTGGCACCGGCATGGATCGCGACGGCCGAATACGATCCGCTGAGCGACGAAGGCGCCGCGTATGCGGAGAAGTTGCGCGCGGCGGGAAACGCGGTCACGCTGGTCTGCTATCCGGGGATGATCCACGAATTCTTCAAGATGGGCGGCTACGTGCCCGAAGTGCGGGCCGCGCATGCCGACGCGGTCGCGGCGTTGAAGGCCGCATTCGACGACGTTTGACGGTGGTTGTTTGGCGGCGTACGCGCCATATGGGAGCTGCGATGACGAACGGCGTGGTGGAAACGGGCGACTGGACGGTACTCGGCGGCGACGCCGCGCGGATCCGCGACGCGGTGTTCGTGCGCGAGCAGCAGATACCGCCGGAATGGGAACTCGACGACGACGATCCGCTGTCGCTCCATGCGGTGGCGTACCGCGTCGATGCGGCGACCGGCACGCGCCGCGCGGTCGCGACGGGGCGGCTGCTGCCGTCCGGCACGATCGGTCGCGTCGCGGTGCTGGCCGACGCGCGCGGGCAGGGCGTCGGGTCAGCCGTGCTGAACGCGCTGCTGGAGGCGGCGCGGCGCCGCGGCGAAATCGTCGTGCGGCTCTACGCGCAGGATTCGGCCGTGTCGTTCTACCTGCGGCACGGCTTCGCGGCGGTCGGTGAACCGTTCGTCGAAGCCGGTGTGCCGCACGTCGAGATGGCGCGCGCGCCATAGCGCGGCGCCTGCTCGCGGGCTCAGCGCGGCGGCGTCGCGTCGACGTCGAACGTGAGGGCGCGCTCGAACGTGCCCGGGCGAACGGTGCGGTGCGAGCCGTCGTCGTCGCAGCGTTCCTTGATCTCGACCGTCAGCCGCACGCCTTCCTTCATCGTGACGCGCAGCGCGGTCGTGCCGCGCGTACCGTATTCGGGTGTCTCGATGAACGCAGCCGACAGCGCACGCTCGCGCTCGATCGGAATGCCGGTGTGCGGCAGGGCGTCGTCGTCCGCGACATGCGGGTCGCGCATCAACGCGATCAGTTCGTCGAGCGACGGGGTGGGATTGTCGGTGAGCAGCGTGCCGAGTTCCGCGCGCTTGCGCACCACTTTCGGCCAGGGCGTATCGAGCCGCGCATTCGACAGCGCGTGCACGCCGGGCGCGATCGCGACGGGTGCGGCGACAGCACTCTCACCTTCGGGCGCGCGATTGCAGAACCACGCGAGCTCACGCCGACGCCAGTCGCCGACGAGCAGGTTGAAGCCGTTGTAGACGGCCGCATGCTCCGCGAGCCGCCCGAGGTAGTCGAGCGGCGCGACGGACGGACCGCCGAGGAAGTCGGACACGAGCTTGCCGCGGGTCGGTGCGCCCGCGCGGATGTCGAACGGCGCGCGGTAGTTCGTCAGCGCGGCGAAACGGCCGTCGCGCGACACGCCGAGCCACGTGCCGCCTGCTTCGAGATCGCGGCCGGCCAGCACGCCCGGTACATCTTCCCACCACGAGAGCGGCGCGCTGGTTCGACGAAAGAACTCGTCACGGTTGGCGGTGAGGGTAAAGACGGGACCGGCGGCGACATCGGGCTGCCAGTCGAAGGCAATCAGACACATCGGGCGAATCTCTCGCAGGAAACATCGGGCGCCGGCTGCGACTCGCGAGCCGGCGCGCGAACGGGTTGTCAGTGCATCACGCTTCCGTCGGCCACGCGTACGGCAGCGTATCGAACGCGAGCGCCGGGCCGTCGGCCGAACCGAGGTGCACCGTGCCGCTGTCGAGCGCGGCGAGCTTGATCTCGACGAGCGCGTCGACACCGCCCGCGGGCGCGGCCGCCGCGTTGACGATCATCCCGCAGGGCTGGCCGGGATCGTCGCTGTGGAACAGCTCGACGCCGGCATGCACGGTATCGGTCTCGCCGGCGACATGCGCGAGCGCCGTGCGGCGCTTGATCGTGCCGCGGTACTGGCTGCGCGCGACGATTTCCTGGCCCGGGTAGCACCCTTTGCGAAAGTTGACGGCGCCGATCACGTCGTAGTTGACCATCTGCGGCACGAACTGTTCGACGGCAGGCTGCGTGATGCGCGGTTCGCCCGCGCGGATGTCGAGCCAGTCCCACACGGCCGGCGACACGACCGGCAGCGACCCGCCGAGCGCGGCGATGCGCGCGTCGACCTCGGCGCGCGGGCCGATCCACAGATAACGCTTGCGACCGGCTGCGTCGGGTACGCGGATCAGCGTACCGGCGGGGCCGTCGACCTTCACGTGCACGCCGTCCGGCAGCGCGTCGAAGATGCCCGACAGCGCGTCGCGCACGTCGCCCGCGAAACCGACCACCGCGAGCGTGTCGCTCGCATCCGTCAGCTTCGCCTTGGCGCGCAGCACGAACATCGACAGCCGCTTCTGCACGGCGGCCTGCACGTCCTTCGACACCAGCAGGCGCACGCCGTGGCCGGCGCGCCACGCGAGGAACGAGCCGAGGAGGCGCCCCTTCGGCGAGCAGTAGCCGGACAGCCGCGCGCTCGCGGCGTCGAGATGTTCGATGTCGTTGGTGAGCTGGCTGTGCAGGAACGTCGCGGCATCATCGCCGGCCACGTCGATCACGCCGAACTGCGGCAACGGCACGCAGGCGCCCGGCGCATCGAAATCGGCGGCGGACGGGCGGGGGAAAACGGGGAGCGAGGCGGGTGCGGCCTGGACTGCCGGTGAAGCGAACGGTGTGCTCATGGAATGAGGGAACAGTCAACCCTGACTTTGACGGAGGCGAGCAAGTATTATATGGGTCTTACCTGAGTCACGTTTCCATGTCCCTACTGAAGAAATGCGCCGCGACGATCGTGGCGCTGGCCGTCGTCGTGGCCGCTGCCGGCGCGGGCGGCGGATATTACTGGGCAACCCGGCCGCTGCTGCTGGGTTCGGCATCGCTCGACGTCACGATCAAGCCGCGCAGCAGCGTGAAGAGCGTCGCGCTGCAGTTGAAGCGTGGCGGCGTGCCGGTCGAGCCGCTCGGCTTCGTCGCGATGACGCGCGTGCTCGGGCTGTCGAGCCGGCTCAAGTCCGGCAACTACGAATTCAAGACCGGCATCACGCCTTACGAGGTGCTGCAGAAGATCGCGCGCGGCGACGTGAACGAGTATGTCGCGACGGTCATCGAAGGCTGGACCTTCAAGCGGATGCGCGCGGAACTCGACGCGAACCCCGATCTTGCGCACGCGACGGCCAGCATGAGCGACGCCGAGCTGCTGCGCGCGATCGGCGCGCCGGACAGCGCGGTGCAGCGCGGCAGCGGCGAGGGGCTGTTCTTCCCCGACACCTATCTGTTCGACAAGGGCACGAGCGACCTGAACATCTACCGGCGCGCGTACCATCTGATGCAGACGCGTCTGGACGAGGCCTGGGCCGCGCGCGTGCCGGGCCTGCCGTACAAGACGCCTTACGAAGCGCTGACGATCGCGTCGATCGTCGAAAAGGAAACGGGCCATGCGGCCGACCGAGCGTTCGTCGCGGCCGTGTTCGCGAACCGGCTGCGCATCGGCATGCCGCTGCAGACCGATCCGTCGGTGATCTACGGGCTCGGCGATGCGTACGACGGCCGCCTGCGCAAGCGCGACCTGCAGGCCGACACTCCTTACAATACCTACACCCGACGCGGGCTGCCGCCGACGCCGATCGCGTTGCCGGGCGTGGCCGCGCTGCAGGCGGCGATCAATCCGGCACCGACGAGCGCACTCTATTTCGTCGCGAAAGGCGATGGCACGAGCGTGTTCTCGGACACGCTCGGCGACCACAACAAGGCCGTGGACAAGTACATACGAGGTCAATAATGGCGAGCGGTAAATTCATCACGTTCGAAGGCATCGACGGGGCGGGGAAGACCACCCACCTGCAATGGTTCTGCGAACGCCTCCAGGGCAAGCTGGCCGCGGCCGGCCGGCAAGTCGTCGTCACCCGCGAGCCGGGCGGCACGCAGCTCGGCGAGAAACTGCGCGAGATCCTGCTGAACCAGCCGATGGATCTCGAGACGGAAGCGCTGCTGATGTTCGCCGCGCGCCGCGAGCATCTCGCGCTCGTGATCGAGCCGGCGCTCGCGCGCGGCGACTGGGTCGTATCCGATCGCTTCACCGATGCGACGTTCGCGTACCAGGGCGGCGGCCGCGGGCTACCGCGCGACAAGCTCGAGACGCTCGAGCGCTGGGTGCAGGGCGGGTTCCAGCCCGACCTGACGGTCCTGTTCGACGTCGCGCCGCAAGTCGCGAGCGAGCGCCGCGGCGCCGCGCGCATGCCCGACAAGTTCGAGAGCGAATCCGACGCGTTCTTCTCGCGTACGCGCAGCGAGTACCTGCGGCGCGCGGAAGAGGCGCCGCACCGCTTCGCGATCGTCGATGCGACGCAGACGATTCCCGAGATCCGTCAGCAGCTCGAACGCGTGCTCGCCGCGCTGTAATTCGCAAGGAACGCACCCCATGATCTATCCGTGGCAAACCGACGACTGGAACCGCCTGCAGCAATTGCGCGCGCAATGGCCGCACGCGCTGCTGCTGCATGGCCAGGCCGGGATCGGCAAGCTGCAGTTCGCGCAGCATCTCGCGCAGGGCTTCCTGTGCGAATCGCCGCAGCCGAACGGCGAGCCGTGCGGCGCCTGCGCGGCCTGCACGTGGTTCTCGCAGGGCAACCATCCGGACTACCGGATCGTGCTGCCCGAGGCGCTGGCGGGCGAGGCGCCGGGCGCCGCCGACGACGCGAAGGCGGCCGACGCGGACGAAGGCGGCAAGAAGACGCGGGCGCCGAGCAAGGAAATCAAGATCGAGCAGGTGCGCGCGCTGCTCGACTTCTGCGGGGTCGGTTCGCACCGCGGCGGCGCACGCGTCGTCGTGCTGTATCCGGCCGAGGCGCTCAACGTCGCCGCGTCGAACGCGCTGCTGAAAACGCTCGAGGAACCGCCATCCGGCGTCGTGTTCCTGCTCGTGTCGGCGCGCATCGACCGCCTGCTGCCGACCATCATCAGCCGCTGCCGGCAGTGGCCGATGGCGGTGCCGGCGCCCGACGCGGCCGCGGCCTGGCTCGCCGCGCAGGGCGTCGAGCATGCGCCGGCGCTGCTCGCCGAGGCCGGCGGTGCGCCGCTCGCCGCGCTGGCGCTCGCGAGCGACGAGAACCGCCCGCTGCGCGACTACACGCTCGGGCAGCTCGCGGCCGGGGCGGCCTGCGACCCGTTCGCGTGCGGCGAGACGCTGCAGAAGCTGCCGGTGCCGCTGGTGCTCGGCTGGCTGCAGCGCTGGCTGTACGATCTGCTCGCGCAGCGGATGGCGGGCGCGCCGCGCTACTTCCCGATGCACGCGGCGGCGCTCGCGCGCTGCGCGGAAGCGGTCGATGCGAACGCATTCGCCCGCTTCATGAAGGCCGTGACGCGGCAGCGGACGGTCGAGAACCATCCGCTCAACGCGCGGCTCGTATTCGAGGAATTATTTCTCGGATATCGGGAAATGTTCGCGTGATCCGGCATTGTTTCTCGCGGGTTGCGAAACGATGACCGGCCTACACCGCGACGCGACCGTGGCCGTCCGGCCCGCGAACGCCGCCCGTTGCCGCATGCCGGTGCGCGCATGAGCGCCCGCCTTACGTATTAGGAAACACGATGTTCGTCGACTCTCACTGCCATATCAATTTCAAGGGCCTGGCCGGCCGCCTGCCGGCCGTTCTCGAGAACATGCGCGAGCACGACGTCACGCACGCGCTGTGCGTGTCGGTCGACTTCGAGACGCTGCCGGAGGTCCTGGCGATCGCGGACGCGCACGACAACGTCTATGCGTCGGTCGGCGTGCATCCCGATCACGAGGACATGCACGAGCCGACGCTCGCGGAGCTCGTCGAGCTGGCCGCGCACCCGAAGGTCGTCGCGATCGGCGAAACGGGCCTCGACTACTACCGTCTCGAAGGCCGCTCGATCGACGACATGGAATGGCAGCGCGAACGCTTTCGCACGCATATCCGCGCGGCGACCGCGACGATGAAGCCGCTGATCGTCCACACGCGCTCGTCGTCGGAAGACACGTTGCGGATCATGGCCGAGGAGCGTGCGGACGTGCCGGGCGGCGTGATGCACTGCTTCACCGAGCCGTGGCCGGTGGCCGAGCAGGCGCTCGCGCAGAACTTCCATATCTCGCTGTCGGGCATCGTCACATTCAAGAACGCGACCGACGTGCAGGACGTCGCGCGGCGCGTGCCGCTCGACCGGCTGCTGATCGAGACCGACTCGCCGTACCTCGCGCCGGTGCCGTATCGCGGCAAGCCGAATGAACCTGCGTACGTCAGCCATGTCGGACGCTTTATCGCATCCGAGCGCGGGATCGCCGTCGAGGCGCTCGCCGATGCGACGACGCAGAACTTTTTCCGGCTGTTCAAGATCGCCCGCTAACGACGGGCGCGCAGCCGACAACCCAGGGAAGGAGCCCACAACAATGACGAAGCCGACCAACCATCTGCCGAAACGCGCACTCGTTGCCGCCGCGCTCGTCGCGAGCGGCCTGTTCGCGGCAGCCGGCGCGCATGCCGAATCGCTCGATGCGATCGTCAAGGCCGTCAAGTTCGACGACATCGCCGACATCGGCAAGCAGCTCAAGAGCGGCAAGCTCGACCCGAACACGATCGCGCCGAACGGCGACCCGCTGATCGTGATCGCCGCGCGCGAGAAGTCCGACAAGGTTGCGGCGGCGCTCGCCACGACGCCGAACGTCGACCTCGAGAAGGAAGACAAGGCCGGCGAAACCGCGCTGATGCTCGCGTCGCTGAACGGCGACGTCGGCCTCGCGAAGCTGCTGATCGACAAGGGCGCGGAAGTCAGCAAGAAGGGCTGGGCGCCGCTGCACTACGCGGCCACCAATGGCCAGGATGAAGTGGTGAAGCTGCTGCTCGACCACGATGCGTACATCGATACCGCATCGCCGAACGGCACGACGCCGCTGATGATGGCCGCACGCGGCAACCATCCGTCGACGGTCACGCTGCTGCTCGACCAGGGCGCCGACCCGCAGGTGAAGAACCAGCTCGGCATCACCGCGCTCGAATTCGCGAAGCACTACAACGCGCCGGACGCGATCGAGATCCTGAGCAAGCGGACGACCCGCATCGGGGCATCGACGCCGGCAGAGGCGCAAAAGAGTGCAAAATGACGGTTTTCGGTGCGGCAGACGGTGCCCGCCCGGCCGGATTCCGGCCGGAGCAGGGCGTCCCGGCGCCGCGCCGGCCAAGGTAGCAGGCGGTCTCGGGCCGCATTGACATAAGGAACCCCATGTTGCGCGCAATGTTTTGTGCCGCGGTGTTTGCCGTGCCGTTGTCGGCAGCGGCGTTCACGGGCGCTGATCTCGACCGGCTGTGCGCGAAGACGGACGTCAAGTCGCGGGCGTCGTGCGCGGCCTACATCGAAGGCGCCGCCGACGGCGTCTACAACACCATCGATGCGATCGGCGGCACGACGGGGCCGCGGGTCGGCCAGTATTTCTGCCTGCCGCCCGACATCCGGGCGCAGCAGATGACCGATGCGGTGCGCAAGTACATCGCGGAAAATCCGAAGCTGGCCGACTACAACGCGAGCACCGCGGTGTCGCTCGGTCTCGGCAAGGCGTTTCCCTGCAGGAGCGGCAGCTGACCTGACGCCGTGTCCGGGCCCGCGCGCGGCCCGGGCGTCGCCGACGCATCCAGGACGAGGCGTGCGCGCCTCATTACCCAAGGGCGCCGATGATTTCAATCGAGGAACTGCGGCGCATCACCGATGCGCCGCTGCATTCATGGCTCGGCACGCTGGCCGTGTCCGTCATCGTCTTGCTGGTCGTCACGGTCGTGCACCGTCTCGGCGCACGCATCGTCAAGCGCATCGCGCAGCCGTATCCGTTGATGAGTGCGATCCTGCGCTACATCGACAGGCCGTCGCTCGTCGTGCTCGCGCTGCTGGCGCTCGAATTCCTGTGGGTCCAGGCCGACGACGGCATGTCGTTCGTGCGCGGCATGCGCACGGCGGCGGCGGTCGGCTCCATCGTTTCGCTCACGTGGCTGCTGGTGCGGCTTGCGGCCGGCGTCGGCGACGCCATCATCCAGGCCCATCCGATCGATACGGCCGACAACCTGCAGGCCCGGCGCATCCATACGCAGGCCAAGGTACTCGTGCGGACCGTGATGGTGCTGATCGTGATCATCGGCACCGGCGCTGCGCTGATGACGTTCCCGAACGTGCGCCAGGTCGGCGCGAGCCTGCTGGCGTCGGCCGGTGTCGCGGGCCTGGTCGCCGGTATTGCCGCCCGGCCGGTGCTCGGCAACCTGATCGCGGGGCTGCAGATTGCACTCACGCAGCCGATCCGGCTCGACGACGTGGTCGTGATCCAGGGCGAGTGGGGGCGCATCGAGGAAATCACCGGGTCGTTCGTGTCGGTGCGGCTGTGGGACCAGCGGCGCCTCGTCGTGCCGCTGCAGTGGATCATCGAGAATCCGTTCACGAACTGGACGCGCAGCAGCTCGGAAATCATCGGCACGGTCTATCTGTCGGTCGATTACCGCACGCCGCTCGCGCCGCTGCGCGAGGAGCTCGCGCGGCTCGTCCACGCGGCACCGGAGTGGGACGGCCGCGTGCAGGTGCTGCAGGTGACCGACGCGACGGAGCGCACGATGCAGTTGCGCGCGCTCGTCAGCGCGGCCGATTCATCGTCGTGCTGGGATCTGCGCTGCCGCGTGCGCGAAGGGTTGATCGCCTACCTGCAGGACCGCTATCCGCAATGCCTGCCGCGCAGCCGGATGGAACTGTATCCGCACGATGCCGCGCCGGATGCGCCGAATCCCGAACGGCCGCACGCGCGCTCGCCTGCCGCCAGTACGGCGGCCAATACCGCGGCCGACCCGCAGACCGCCGAAGGCCGCTGACAGCGGCCCGCATGCTCACCGTCCATCGTCATGACCGCGCTGAACACGCTCGCCATCGCCAATTACCGCTCGCTGCGCGAGCTGATCGTGCCGCTCGCGGCGCTCAACGTCGTCACGGGGCCGAACGGCAGCGGCAAGTCGAGCGTGTACCGCGCACTGCGGCTGCTCGCCGATACCGCGCAGGGGCGCGTGATTCCGTCGCTTGCCCGCGAAGGCGGGTTGCCGTCGACGTTGTGGGCCGGCCCCGAGCGCTTTTCGCGGGCGATGCTGGACGGCGACGCACCGGTTACCGGCACGGTGCGCAAGGGGCCCGTGAGCCTGAAGCTCGGCTTCGCCTGCGACGATTTCGGCTATGCGATCGATCTCGGCATGCCGGTGAAGAACGACGCGACGCAGTTCTCGCTCGATCCGGTGGTGAAGCGCGAGTGCATCTGGGGCGGCGCGATGTTGCGCCCGTCGACGCTGCTGGTCGACCGTCAGGGCGCGCAGATCCGCGCGCGCACCGCCTCGGGCGACTGGCAGACGATTCCGCAGCCGGTGGCGAGCTTCGACAGCATGATGACCGAGTTCGCCGATCCGACCGGCGCACCCGAGATGATCGCGGTGCGCGAACGGATCCGCTCGTGGCGCTTCTACGATCACTTCCGGACCGATGCGCAGGCGCCGGCGCGACAGTCGCACATCGGCACCCATACGCCGGTGCTCGCGGACGACGGCGCCGACCTGGCCGCCGCGTTGCAGACGATCCGCGAGATCGGCGACGGCGCGGCACTCGATGCGGCGCTCGACGACGCGTTTCCCGGCGCGTCGGTCGAGATCGACAATCCGGGCGGCCGTGGCCGCTTCGACGTGCTGATGCGCCAGCCGGGGCTGCTGCGGCCGCTCGCGGCGGCCGAGCTGTCGGACGGCACGCTGCGCTACCTGCTGCTCGCGGCCGCGCTGCTGACCCCGCGGCCGCCGGCGCTGATGGTGCTGAACGAACCGGAGACGAGCCTGCACCCCGATCTGCTGCCGGCGCTCGGCCGCCTGATCGCGCAGGCGGCGCAGCGTTCGCAGGTGCTCGTCGTGTCGCACGCCGCACGGCTCATCGCGACGCTCGAGCGCGAGGCCGGCTGCGAATCGCTGGTGCTCGACAAGCAGCTCGGCGCGACCGGGCTCGTCGATGCCGATACGCGCGACCTGCCGCCGTGGAAGTGGCCGTCGCGCTGACGGGCAAGGCGGGGGCAAGCGTTTGGGCGCGATCGGCGCATAGGGGGCCGGATCGGCCCGACAGGCGGAATGTATCCGGCCTGTAACAACACCCATAAAATGAAAGACGGGCGGTTCCGCGCGGCGGGATCGCGAATAATGAAGGGATATCCGGCCGGCGCTGCATGGGGGGCGGGGCGTGAAAGCCCGAAGGCCCGAAGGCCCGCCGGCCGTGCCGCAACGGACAGGACACAGGAGACGTGGACCATGAGAATTGCCCAGATCGCGCCGCTGACCGAATCGGTGCCGCCGAAGCTGTACGGCGGCACGGAGCGTGTCGTGTCCTACATCACCGAGGCGCTCGTCGAGCTTGGCCATGACGTGACGCTGTTCGCGAGCGGCGATTCGACGACGCGGGCGAAGCTCGAGCCGGTCTGGCCGCGCGCGCTGCGGCTCGATTCGTCGATCCGCGACCGGGTCGCGCCGCACATGCTGCTGATGGAGACGGTCGCGCGCCGCGCGAAGGACTTCGACGTGCTCCATTTCCACATGGACTACTACTCGTTCTCGGTTTTCAACCGGCAGGAAACGCCCTACGTGACGACGCTGCACGGCCGGCTCGACCTGCCCGAGCAGCAGCCGGTGTTCGACACGTTCAACACGGCGCCGGTGATCTCGATCTCGAACGCGCAGCGCCAGCCGTTGCCGCAGGCGAAATGGCTGACGACGGTCTACCACGGGCTGCCCGATACGCTGTACATGCCGCAGCCCGTCGAGCCGCGCTATCTCGCGTTCCTCGGCCGCATTTCGCCGGAGAAGCGCGTCGACACGGCGATCCGCATCGCCCGCCAGTGCGGGCTGCCGATCAAGATCGCCGCGAAGATCGACGCGGCCGACGAGGAATACTTCGAGCGCGAGATCAAGCCGCTCTTCGCGTTGCCGCACGTCGAATTCGTCGGCGAGATCGCCGATCACCAGAAGGCCGAATTCCTGTCGGGCGCGCATGCGCTGCTGTTCCCGATCGACTGGCCGGAGCCGTTCGGTCTGGTGATGATCGAGGCGATGTCGTGCGGCACGCCGGTGATCGCGTTCAACCGCGGCGCGGTGCCGGAAGTGGTGGACGAGGGCGTGTCGGGTTTCATCGTCGAGGACGAAATCAGCGCGGTGGCCGCCGTGAACCGGCTGCACCTGCTGCCGCGTGCGCGCGTGCGGCAGCGCTTCGAGGAACGCTTCACGTCGCGCCGCATGGCGCAGCAGTACGTCGACGTCTACCAGTCGGTGATCCGCGCGCAGAAGCGCTCGCGCTTCAAGGTGATCGACTCGACGACCTGACACGCGACGCGCACGACGCGCGCGGATGAAAAAACGGCGATGCCCGCAAGGACATCGCCGTTTGTGCATGGCCCGCGCGCGGTGCGCACGGGCGGTGCGCGAGCGTCAGATCTTCAGCTTCGTGACCTTCGTGCCGTTGATCGACACGTCACCCATCAGGCCTGCGTTCGTCAGCACGACGACCTGGACCGGCGCGGTGGCGGTGTTGGAGTCGACCGCGCCGTTCGCGCCCATCTTCACGAGCGCGACCGATGCGCCGGCGCCGGCTGCCCAGCCGTCCGAGCCGCGGAATTCGTCGAGCGCTTCCTGCGTCATGAACAGGAACACGATTGCCTTCGACTGCGCACCGGCCTGCAGGCCGACCGACAGCGACGACGTGTTGTAGTAGCCGACCGTGCTGCCGCCGACGCGCAGTGCGCCGTTGCCGGACTGGCCGCCGACGATGAAGCCGGCCTGGATGACGTCCGGGAAGACGAGCACGCCGCGCGACTTCGCGACGAGTTCGCGCGAACCCTTGACCGTGGAGTACATGCGCGACAGCGTGGCGTCGACGCTCGAGTCGATTGCCTGGCGCTTCGACGCGCTCGTTGCGGCATTGTCCGGCTTGTCCGGGGTGGTGGTGCAACCGGTGAGCGCAAGGCTACCGACGATGAGCGCAGCGGCGGCTTTCAGCACAAGATTCCGTTTTTGCATCGTTCTTCTCCATCGGATGATGTTCGGAGTGAGTCTCGCTCAGGGAGCGGATCACGTCGGCAGTTATATCACAGCGGATTACAGCCTCTTTTCATTGCGACGTGAAAAAGCGTCAAATCGCGCGGGGATGTCGCGGCGCGCCAACGGACGAACCGGCACCCCCGCGCCGACCTCGGGTCGGCGTGCGGCAAACACGGTGGTCGATCGGATGTCGGCGCCTGCCGCGCATCAGTGCGTGACGGGTGGAACAGGCGGCTTGATCGGGGGACGGCGCAGCGCGCGGCGGATCAGCGCGATCACGACGCCGCAGGCGAACAGGAACGCGGCCGGCACGACCCAATAGCCGACGAACGCGTGCCACAGATAGCCGGCGAGCGTATTGCGGCGCACCACGTATTCGTCGCGGGCCGCCTGCTGGCGCGGCGCATTGGCGGCGAGCACGTCGGCAGGGCAGCCGGCCGTGCGCGCCTCGTCAGGATCCCCGTGGCACTTCGCGGCGGCGCCGGCGGCCTGCTGCGCATCGGTGAGCTGCCAGGTGGTCAGCGCGAGTTGCAGGTCCGCCTTGTTGTACGCCATCTCCTCGCGGATCTCGCGCACGGCGACGATCGCGACGGGCACGGCCCAGAATACGATCACGATCAGCCAGCGGCGGAACCAGCGGTGTTGTCTCCATGCCATCCATGCCTCCGTTTGACGCGTGTGCGCGTCTGTCTCGAGGGCGGCCCGATGGCGCTTCTTGTACTTGGATGGGCCGCGTTGCAGCCATCATAGAAGAAAACGCGGCGAATTGCCGCACCATGTGGCGGCGCCGGCACGGCGAGCCGGGGAAGCGGGGCAGGAGCCGTCACAAAAGCGCGGAAGAGGCGCGCGGGCGGGGCGCGTCGATGCGCGTGCAACGAAAACAAAAATGCCGCGCCCGCCGAAGCGGTGCGCGGCATTCGATACGGGAGCGCCGGAACTCAGGCGGCCGGCTGGCTGCTCAGGCAGCTCTTCATGAACGCCTTGCGGTCGTCGCCTTTCTTGCCGGTGGCCTGCGTGTTGCATGCCTTCATCTTTTCCTGCTGCGACATCGCCTTCGCGGGCTTCGCCGACAGGCAGTCCTTCATGAACGCCTTGCGTTCGTCGCCCGTCTTGCCGGCTGCCTGGGTGTTACAGGCCTTCATCTTGTCCTGCTGGCTGTTCGCCGCGAACGCGGGGGAAGCCAGCATGCCGCCGAGAAGCACTGCGGCTACGAGCGATTGGATTTTCATTTCGACACTCCCATGGGGTGAATTGCGTGTTATCGACGCCGTCACGAAGCACCGTGCAATGAGGATAGGGTCGCATCGCACAGCGCGCTCCGATTATGGCAAATCAATGTGAAAACACCAAAACGGCACTTTCTATAACGTTGCGGACACCACGGCCGTTGACGGCACGTGTTGCCGAACGATCGGGACAAACCATGATGCGCGGCGGCCGGCGTCGGCCGCCACGCCGGAACCTGGCCGCAAGCCTTTACAATCGCGGCCATGAATACTTCGAATTCCGCATCCCCTTCGTCCGCGGCGGCCCTGCCGCGCATCGCCGTGCTCGCCACCGGCGGCACGATCGCCGGTGCCGCGCCCGACGCGGCCAGCACGGCCGGCTACCAGGCCGGCGCGCTCGGCGTCAATTTCCTGGTCGACGCGGTGCCGGCGCTCGCGTCCGTCGCGCGAGTCGACGCCGAGCAGATCGCCAGCATCGACAGCAAGGATCTCGCGCTGCCGCTGTGGAATGCGCTCGCCGCGCGGATCGACGCGCTGATGGCCGACCCGGCGGTCGACGGCATCGTGATCACCCACGGCACCGACACGCTCGAGGAAACCGCGTACGCACTGCACCTGGTCGTCAACGGCGACAAGCCGGTCGTGCTGACGGCCGCGATGCGGCCGGCAACCGCGCTGTCGTCGGACGGCCCGCTGAACCTGCTGAATGCGGTGACGGTGGCCGCGCATCCGTCCGCGCGCGGGCAGGGCGTGCTGGTCGCATTCAACAACCGGATCCACGGCGCGCGCGACGTCGTGAAGACGAGCACCTATGCGGTCGATGCATTCCAGTCGCCGGAGCTCGGCGCGCTCGGCTGGGTGCAGGATGGCCGGGTCGAATTCGCCCGCCGCGTCACGCGTTCGCGCGACACGCCACTGGCGATCGCCGCCGCGTGGCCGCCTGTCGAAGTCGTCGCGAGCTACGCGGGCGTGACGCGCACGGCCGTCGACGCGCTCGTCGCGGCCGGCGTGCGCGGTCTCGTCGTCGCGGGTACGGGCAACGGCTCGATCCATGCGACGCTGCAGGCGGCGCTGGCCGATGCGGTGAAGGCGGGCGTCGCGGTGGTTCGCGCGTCGCGCGTCGGGTCGGGGCACGTGATGCGCAACGGCGCCGCGAGCGACGATGCGCTCGGCTTCGTGAGCGCAGGGTCGCTGAACCCGTTCAAGGCGCGCGTGCTGCTGATGCTCGCGCTCGCGAACGGCATTCACGGCCGCGATGCGCTGCAGCGCGCGTTCGATACGCTGTGACCGGCTGATCGACGCGCGCGTCGCCATGAAAAAAGGCAGGCCATAGGCCTGCCTTTCTTTGTCCGTCAGTCCGGCAAAAATGCTCAGGACTGCGGCGGAATCACGAGCTTCTGGCCCGGGTAGATCCGGTCCGGGCTAGACAGCATCGGCTTGTTCGCCTCGAAGATCACCGGGTACTTGTTCGCGTCGCCGTAGACTTCCTTGGCGATCGCCGACAGCGTGTCGCCCGGCTTCACGTCGTGGTACCGCACTTCCGGATCGTCCGGCTGCAGATCGTCGTCGTTGACGCCCGCGACGCCTTGCACGTTGCCGGCCGCGACCTTGACCTTGGCCTTCGTGTCGAGGTCGGCGACGCTGCCCGACAGCGTCACGGTGCGCGATGCGCCGTCGAACGCCACGGTCAGGTTCGACGTATCGAGACCCTGCGTGTTGATGTAGTTCTTGATGGCATCGGCCGCGGTCTGGTTTGCGGCATTCGGATCTTCCGCGGCTTGCGCATCGGCATGACCCAGCAGTTTTTCGCCCGCCTCTTTGATAAACGAAAGAAGACCCATCGTTGCACTCCTTAGGTGGTTGAAAAGAAAACGCGCCGTGAAGTGGCGAAAAAAACACCGCGCTGGGCGCGGTCACCGGAGGTGAACGCAAGCGCGGCGATTTTCTCGAAAGGCGTGGCGAAAGTGTAGGCGTTCATGACGACGATTGCATGAAAAATCGCACGCTTGAACGTAAAGAAATGTAATACGCGAAATCCGACAGGCGGACACCCGACGACGACGTCTGACCGACCAAGGCTTCCCCGGCGTCGCCGGGTGCCGCTGCGGACCCCACCACGCCGCTCTCAGCCCAGAGCGGCGCTTTTCGCCCCGTCCCGCATGCCGTCGGCAGTGCAGGGCGGGGCGCCCCACCGTGACGCGCGAGCGTGTCGCGCATCGATGCGACCGGCCGTGCCGGTCACGTGTGTCTGTCGCGCGCGTCCGCCATCGCAGCGCAAACGCGCATCGTTGCAGCCGTGTTACGCGGCCGGCGTCTGGCCGATCTCGAAGTTCGACATGATCTCGAGCGCACGCACGAGTGCCGAGTGATCCCATGCCTTGCCGCCGTGCGATGCACACACGCTGAACAGCTGCTGCGCGCTGGCCGTGTGCGGCAGCGCGAGGCCGAGCTTGCGTGCGCCGTCGAGCGCGAGGTTCAGGTCCTTCTGGTGCAGCTCGATGCGGAAGCCCGGATCGAACGTGCGCTTCGTCATCCGCGCGCCGTGCACTTCGAGGATGCGCGACGCGGCGAAGCCGCCCATCAGCGCCTGGCGCACACGCTCCGGATCGGCGCCCGAACGTGCGGCGAACAGCAGCGCTTCGCCCACCGCCTCGATGTTCAGCGCGACGATGATCTGGTTCGCGACCTTGCAGGTCTGCCCCGCGCCGTTGTCGCCGACGAGCGTGATGTTCTTGCCCATCTTCTCGAACAGCGGCCTGGCGCGCTCGAACGCCGCCTCCGGGCCGCCGACCATGATCGTCAGCGTCGCTTCGCGTGCGCCGACTTCGCCGCCGGACACCGGCGCGTCGAGGTAGTCGCAGCCGAGTGCGTTGATCTGCTTCGCGAATTCCTGCGTGTCGAGCGGCGAGATCGAGCTCATGTCGATCACGAGCTTGCCGGCCGTCAGGCCCTTCGCGACGCCGTCGTCGGCGAACAGCACGTTACGCACGTCCGGCGTATCCGGCACCATCGAGATGATGATGTCCGCGTTCTTCGCGACTTCGGTCGAGTTCGCGACGACCTTCGCGCTCGTGCGCAGGTCGTCCGGGATCGGGAACGCGCCGTTCACGACGAGCTGATGGTCGCCCTTGAGCAGGTTGCGCGCCATGTGCGCGCCCATGATGCCGAGGCCGATGAAACCGATGGTTGCCATGTGAAAGTCTCCTATAGGGCTGAAAACGGAAAGGGCGGATCTCAGGCGGCGCGACGCGCCGAGCCCGGTGCGCAGCCGGCGACGCTGTGCAGCCAGCCGAGGCCTTCCGTCGTGGTGGTGCGGGGCTTGTACTCGCAGCCGACGTAGCCGGCATAGCCGAGCCGGTCGAGCAGCGCGAACAGGAACGCGTAGTTGATCTCGCCCGTGCCCGGCTCGTTGCGGCCCGGGTTGTCCGCGAGCTGGACGTGGCCGATCGATGCGAGGTTGCGTTCGATCGTCGCGGCCAGTTCGCCTTCCATGCGCTGCATGTGATAGATGTCGTACTGCAGGAACAGGTTGTCCGAGCCGACCGCGCGGATCACGTCGAGCCCTTCCGACGAGCGGTTCAGCGCGAAGCCCGGGATGTCGAAGCTGTTGCACGGCTCGACGAGCAGACGGATGCCTTCGCGCTTCAACGCGTCGGCGGCAAAGCGCAGGTTGTCGACGATCGTGACGAACGTCTTGTCGCGCGCCGTGCTGGCCGACGGGATGCCGACGAGGCAGTTCAGCTGCGGCACCTTCAGCGCCTTCGCGTACTCGATCGCACGGCCGACCCCTTCCTGGAACTCGCCGACGCGATCGGGCAGGCATGCGATGCCGCGCTCGCCCTGGTCCCAGTTGCCGGCGGGGAGGTTGTGCAGCACGAGGCGCAGGCGATGCGTTTCGAGCCGCTCGGCGAGTTCCTCTTTTGCGTACGGATACGGGAACAGGAACTCGACGGCGTCGAAGCCCGCGTCGGCGGCCGCCTTGAAGCGGTCGAGGAACGGCACTTCGTTGAACAGCATGGTCAGGTTTGCAGCAAACTTCGGCATGAGCTAAGCCTCTTCGGTCGGTCAGTCAAAAATGTCGTGCGGTTCAGTCGAGCATCGAGATAGCGGTCGGTGCGTGCTCGGCCTTTTCGGCGAGATCCTCGAATTCGTTGATCGCGTCGATTTCGGTGCCCATCGAGATGTTCGTCACGCGCTCGAGGATCACTTCCACGACCACCGGCACGCTGAACTCTTCCGCGAGCGTTTGCGCCTGGCGCAGCGCCGGCTCGATCTCTTCCGGCTTGAACACGCGCAGCGCCTTGCAGCCGAGGCCTTCCGCGACGGCCACGTGGTCGACGCCATAGCCGTTCAGTTCCGGTGCGTTCACGTTGTCGAATGCGAGCTGCACGCAGTAGTCCATATCGAACGCACGTTGCGCCTGGCGGATCAGCCCGAGGTACGAGTTGTTCACGACGACGTGCACGTACGGCAGCTTGAATTGCGCGCCGGCGGCCAGTTCTTCGATCATGAACTGGAAGTCGTAGTCGCCGGACAGCGCGACGATCGGGCGGCTCGGGTCCGCTGCCCGCACGCCGAGCGCGGCAGGAATCGTCCAGCCGAGCGGGCCGGCCTGGCCGCAGTTGATCCAGTTGCGTGCCTTGAACACGTGCAGGAACTGCGCGGCGGCGATCTGCGACAGGCCGATCGTGCTGACGTAGCACGTGTCGCGGCCGAACACCTTGTTCATCTCTTCGTACACGCGCTGCGGCTTGACCGGCACGTTGTCGAAGTGCGTCTTGCGCTGCAGCGTGCGCTTGCGTTCCTGGCATTCCGAGACCCAGGCGCTGCGGTCCTTCAGCTTGCCGGCGGCCTTCCATTCCTGCGCGACGGCGACGAACAGTTCCAGCGCGGCTTTCGCGTCCGACACGATGCCGAGATCCGGGCCGAACACGCGGCCGATCTGCGTCGGCTCGATGTCGACGTGCACGAACTTGCGGCCCTTCGTGTAGACCTCGACGCTGCCCGTGTGGCGGTTCGCCCAGCGGTTGCCGATGCCGAGCACGAAGTCGGACGCGAGCAGCGTGGCGTTGCCGTAGCGGTGCGACGTCTGCAGGCCGACCATGCCGGCCATCAGCGGGTGGTCGTCGGCAATCGCGCCCCACGACATCAGCGTCGGGATCACCGGCACGCCGATCGTTTCGGCGAACTGGACGAGCAGGTCTTCGGCCGCTGCGTTGAGCACGCCGCCGCCCGACACGATCAGCGGCTTGTCCGCGTCGTTGAGCATCGCGAGCGCCTTCTCGATCTGCGCGCGGGTGGCCGCGGGCTTGTAGACCGGCAGCGGTTCGTACGTGTCGATGTCGAATTCGATTTCGGCGAGCTGCACGTCGATCGGCAGGTCGACCAGCACCGGTCCCGGACGGCCCGAGCGCATCAGGTGGAATGCCTGCTGGAACACGCGCGGCACGAGCGCCGGCTCGCGCACGGTGACGGCCCACTTCGTGACGGGCTTCGCGATCGACTCGATGTCGACGGCCTGGAAGTCTTCCTTGTACAGGCGGGCACGCGGTGCCTGGCCGGTGATCGCGAGGATCGGAATCGAGTCGGCGGAAGCGGAATAGAGGCCGGTGATCATGTCGGTGCCGGCGGGGCCCGACGTGCCGATGCACACGCCGATGTTGCCCGGGGCCGCACGCGTGAAGCCTTCGGCCATGTGCGACGCGCCTTCGACGTGGCGTGCCAGTACGTGGCTGATGCCACCCGACTTGCGCATGGCCGAGTAGAACGGGTTGATCGCTGCGCCCGGCACGCCGAACGCGGTCTGGATGCCTTCTTTCTCGAGCACGAGCACAGCAGCGTCGACGGCTCTCATCTTGGCCATGAATGTCTCCTTGAATGGGGTGGATCTTGCAAATGGGTCTGTTGGGGACACTTTAGGGATGCAGGAAAGGTTTGATAAGATCAGCCGGAGTCGCTTTTTTCGAAACTAAAAGTATGGAATGACGGCCGGGCGGGGTTTTCCGCCGGTGCCGGCATAGAGACGGAGGCGGGAGATGGATCGCTTCAAGCAGATCGAGACGTTCGTGCGGGTGGCCGATGCCGGCAGCCTCGCGGCGGCGGCGCTCGAGGAGGGCGTGTCGCCGGTGGTGCTCGGGCGGCGCATCGATGCGCTCGAAAAGCGTCTCGGCGTGAAGCTGATGTACCGCTCGACGCGGCGCCTCGTGGTCAGCGAGGAGGGCGCCGCGTTCCTCGAGCGCTGCCGCGGCCTCCTGTCCGAGTGGGACCAGGCCGAGAACGAACTGGCCGCCGGGCGGCGCGCGGTCAGCGGGCACCTGATCGTGTCCGCGCCGGCCGCATTCGGGCGCAAGCACGTCGCGCCGCACGCCCCCGGCTTTCTGGCCGACAAGCCCGAGATGCAGCTGTCGTTCAACCTGACCGACCGCGTCGTCGATCTCGTGCGCGAAGGCTACGACCTGTCGATTCGGATCGGCGGGGCCGTCGATCCGAACTTCGTCGCGGTGAAGCTCGCATCGAACCGGCGCGTCGTGTGCGGCACGCCCGAGTATTTCCGCCGGCACGGCCGGCCGAAGTCGCTCGACGACCTGCTCAGGCACAACTGCCTGGCGTTCAACCTGCAGGGCGGGCAGAACCGCGGCTGGTATTTCCAGCGCCACGGCAAGATCGCGACGATGCGCGTGGCGGGCAATCTCGACTGCAACGACGGCGAACTGCTGCACCGCTGGGTGGCCGAAGGTCTCGGGCTCGGCTGGCGCTCCACCTGGGAAATCGCCGCGCAGCTCGAGACGGGCGAGCTGGAAACCGTGCTCGACGAATATGCGTTGCCGGACTACGACATCCTCGCGGTCTACCCGCAGCAGCGCTACGTGCCGGCGCGTGTGCGCTACTTCATCGACTACCTGCGTGCTGCTTACGCGAGCCCGGGCTACTGGAGCACCACGCCGTAACGGCGCGGACGGCCCGGCCACCGGGCTGTCCGGCATTTTTTTACGCTTCGGGCGTGCGGCTCGGGAATAAACTCGACGCAACGACGGTAAGGTCATCGAGCGTGCACGTTGCCAGTCTGTCCGGGCGCCGTGCTCGGAACGGGCGCGGCTTCGGCCGCCGGGACCAGGGAGGCCATGTGGGGCAAGCCGGACAGGCGATCGAAGAGCGGTCGGCGGACGACGCGGTGGCGCGCGGCGAGCGGTTTCGTGCGCTCGTGCTGCCGCATCTCGACGCCGCGTACAACCTCGCGCGCTGGCTGAGCGGCAACGCCGGCGATGCGGACGACGTCGTCCAGGACGCGTGCATGCGCGCACTGCGCTTCGTCGATTCGTGTCGCGGCGACAACGCCCGGCCGTGGCTGCTGACGATCGTGCGCCACACCTGGTACACGGAATGGCGGCGCCGCACGCATGCGCACGAGGTTGCGCTGCCCGACACGCTCGACGACACGGACGTGCCCGACGACTGGCAACCCGCGACCGACGATCCGCTCGCGCACCTGCTGCGCGGCGAGAACGTGCGGCTCGTGAACGAAGCGCTCGCGAAGCTGGCACCCGAATACCGCGAGGTGCTCGTGCTGCGCGAGATGGAGGACCTGAGCTACCGCGAGATCGCGGCGATCGCGGACGTGCCGGTCGGCACCGTGATGTCGCGGCTCGCACGCGGCCGGTGCCGGCTCGCCGCGCTGCTGGGCGGCGAGCCGGCACCGGCGGCCGCAGGCAGGCCCGGCCGTACGCCGGCTGGCGGAACCGCATCGGAGGCTATCGATGGACTGTAACGAAGCGCGAGCGTTGCTGGACGCGGACGTCGACCGCGAGCTGTCGGCGCCCGATGCGTTGCGGGTCCAGCAGCATGTCGAAGGGTGCGAAGCGTGCCGTCGTGAGCGCGCGCGGATCGTCACGCTGGTGCAGGCCGTGCGCCAGGCCGACTACCATCGTGCGCCGGATGCGTTGCGGGCCAGCATTCTCTCGAGCCTGCCGGCAGCGGCCGATGCGCCCGTGCGCGAGCAGGCGCAGCCCGAACCGAGGTCAAGGCCGCAGGCGCGTCCGCGTGGCCGCCGCTGGTTTTCGTGGCTGACGGATCAAGGCGGAGCAGCACGCCCGGCGTCGGCCGGCATGGGGCCGCGCGTGGCCGCGCTGCCCGGCCTCGGCTGGGGCGTCGCGCTGCTGGTGGCGCTTGCCGCGGCGGGCGGGATGACGTTGTCCGCCCGCCATGCCGATACCGACCGCACGGTCGACGAACTCGTGTCGAGCCACGTGCGGGCCGACCTGTCGGCGCGCGACATCGACGTGATCTCGACCGACCGGCACACGGTCAAGCCGTGGTTCAACGGCCGGATCGACTATGCGCCGCCGGTCGAGGATCTCGCGGCGGACGGCTTCGCGCTGGTCGGCGGCCGGCTCGACTACGTCGGGCGGCGTCGCGTCGCGGTGCTCGTCTACCGTCACCGGCAGCACGTGATCGACGTCTACGTGCGGCCGGCCGGCGAGGGGCCGGGAGCGCCGTACACGACCGTGTCGCAAGGCTACGCGCTCGACCGCTGGGAGGCGGCCGGCATGACCTGGTGGGCCGTGACCGACGCCGAACCGTCGGCGCTCGCGGCATTCAGGACCGCGCTCGATGCGCGACTCGGCGTGACACGCACCGAGTGACGGCACCTCGGCGGGGCTGCGGCCCGCCGCGCTTCTGTTCCGACCCTGACCGGGAAATGCGCCCAAGAGCAGCCGGCCTGCCCCGGTTCGCCCCTTCAAGTCTTTGAAAACATGGCCGAATCCGTGCACGAGTCGTCGATTAGCCTTGCACGCGCCCCGTATCCGGGTTAGAATCTTCGGCTTCTCACTTGCCACACCGGTTCAGACGCCCGGGTGGCTTTAATCCACAAGGAGTGTGTAATGCGTCATTACGAAATCGTATTCATCGTGCACCCCGATCAGAGCGAGCAAGTGCCCGCGATGATCGAGCGTTACAAGACCACGATCACGTCGCACGGCGGTCAGATCCACCGCGTCGAAGACTGGGGCCGTCGCCAACTGGCCTACATGATCGAGAAACTCGCGAAGGCTCACTACGTCTGCATGAACATCGAGTGCGACCAGACGACGCTCGACGAACTCGAACACGCGTTCAAGTTCAACGACGCCGTGCTGCGCCACCTCATCGTCAAGATGAAGAAGGCCGAAACCGGCCCGTCGCCGATGATGAAGGAAGTTCAGCGCGAAGAAGCCAAGAAGGCGGCTGCAGCTCAGCCGACCGAAGCGCAGGCTTAAGTTCGTCATTCATTAAGCCATCAAGGAGCGCGTCACTCACGTGAACAGGTTGCAATTGACGGCGAGCGTCGTCGAACGCGCACCGGTGCGATATACGCCGGCAGGTGTTCCGATCGCAAGCGCCACATTGCATCACCGCACGGAAGTCGTCGAAGCAGGCATTCCCCGTCAGGTCGAAATGACGATCGAGGCGGTGGCGGCCGGTGAGGCGAGCGGCAGGCTGGAAAGCCGTGAAATGGGCGTCGAAACGCTGTTCACGGGCTTCCTGGCAAAGAAAAGCCGCAACGCGAGAACCTTGGTGTTTCACATCACAGCATTGCAGGACATTGGAAAGGACTGAAATCATGCCCCGCCCGACTGGTAAGAAATTCGACAAGCGTCGTCAGCAACAAAACCCGCTCTTCAAGCGCAAGAAGTTCTGCCGTTTCACGGCTGCAGGCGTCGAGCAGATCGACTACAAGGACACGGAAACGCTGAAGGACTTCATCGGCGAAAACGGCAAGATCACGCCGGCTCGTCTGACGGGTACGAAGGCGCACTATCAGCGTCAGCTGGATACGGCCATCAAGCGTGCGCGTTTCCTCGCGCTGCTGCCGTACACCGATCAGCACAAGGCGTAATCAGGCGACGCAATAAGGAGAATTCGAATGCAAATCATTCTGTTGGAAAAAGTCGCCAATCTGGGTAACCTCGGCGACATCGTCAAGGTCAAGGACGGTTACGCTCGCAACTTCCTGATCCCGAACCGCAAGGCTCGCCGTGCAACGAAGGAAGCGATCGCCGAATTCGAAGTTCGCCGCGCCGAACTCGAAAAGATCGCCGCTGAAAAGCTGGCAGCATCGCAGGCAGTCGGCGAGAAGCTGAACGGCCAGTCGTTCGAAATCACGCAGAAGTCGGGCGTTGACGGCCGTCTGTTCGGCTCGGTCACGAACG
Source organism: Burkholderia sp. AU33803 (assembly GCF_002223095.1). NCBI lineage: Bacteria > Pseudomonadati > Pseudomonadota > Betaproteobacteria > Burkholderiales > Burkholderiaceae > Burkholderia > Burkholderia sp. AU33803. The sequence goes on along the minus strand of NZ_NKFJ01000004.1, from coordinate 1,593,799 downwards.
GCGACGTCGCGGAACTGCTGAAGAAGGCAGGTTTCGAAGTCGAGAAGCTGCAAGTTCGCATGCCGGAAGGCCCGCTGAAGATGATCGGCGAGCACAACGTCCAGGTCGCGCTGCATACGGACGTCGTCGTCGACGTCACGATCAACGTGATCGGCGACCACGCGTAAGCGTACGCAAGCTTTCCGGGCGGCTTCCGCCGTCCGGACAAGGGCAGGCGCCCGGGCAACCGGGGCCTGCCTTTTTTTATTGCTCGTTCGCCGGTGGCCGGTATGGCGCCGTCCTGTGTAATTCGCGATAATCCCAACCCATGAACGCGCCGCAAGATCCTCAAATCGAATCGCTGAAAGTCCCGCCGCATTCGGTCGAAGCCGAGCAGTCGGTGCTCGGCGGCCTGTTGCTCGACAACGCGGCCTGGGACCGGATTGCCGACTTCCTGTCGCAGGGCGATTTCTACCGCTACGACCACCGGATCATTTACGAGCACATCGGCCGCCTGATCGCGTCGACGCGCCCGGCCGACGTCGTGACCGTGTACGAAGCGCTGACCACGTCCGGCAAGGCCGACGACGTCGGCGGGCTGGCCTACCTGAACGCGCTCGCACAGAACACGCCGAGCGCGGCGAACATCCGCCGCTATGCGGAAATCGTGCGCGACCGCGCGGTGCTGCGCCGGCTCGTGTCGGTTGCCGACGAAATCTCGGCCGATGCGTTCAACCCGCAGGGCAAGGAAGTCCGCCAGCTGCTCGACGAGGCCGAATCGAAGGTGTTCTCGATCGCCGAAGAGGGCGCGCGCGGCAACCAGGGCTTCCTCGAGATCGGCCCGCTGCTCACGCAGGTCGTCGAGCGCATCGATACGCTGTACCACACGGCGAACCCGAGCGACGTCACGGGCACGCCGACGGGCTTCGTCGACCTCGACCGGATGACGTCCGGGATGCACGGCGGCGAACTGATCATCGTCGCAGGGCGCCCGTCGATGGGTAAGGCGCAGCCGCTCGATGCTCGCGTCAGGACGCTCGCCGGCTGGAAGCGGATGGGTGAGCTGGCGGTGGGCGATCAGCTGGCTTCGGCCGATGGCGCGCCATCGGCGGTGACCGGCATCTATCCGCAGGGGGAGCGGCAGGTGTACCGCGTCCGCTTCTCGGACGGTCGTTCTGCCGAGTGCTGCGACGAGCATTTGTGGTGCGTCCATTACCGGGAGTGGGCGAAGCCTCGCATCCTGAGCACGGCGGAAATCCGTACGCTGCTGACGCGCGAGCGCTATCGCAACCGTTTGTGGATCGACATGGCGAGCGGTGATTTCGGGCATACGGAGGCACTGCCCGTCGACCCGTGGGTACTCGGCGCTTTGCTCGGCGACGGCTCGATGGGGGGTACGGCGGTGCGATTCAGCGTCAAGGCCGAGGAGACGCTGGAGCGGATGCGTGCGCGGGTCGATGCGACGCTCGAACTCGAACATGCGGGGCGGTACGACTGGCGAATCAAGCGCCGGCCGGCCGGTTCGGTATCGCGGCCGACGGTCAACCCGTTGAAGGCGGCGCTCGAGCGGCTTGGTGTCTGGGGGCGCACGAGCTACGACAAGTTCATTCCGCGCGAGTACCTCGACGCGGGCAAGGACGCGCGACTTGATCTGTTGCGTGGGTTGCTCGATACCGATGGCTGGGTCGAATCCTGGGGCACGGTGCGTTACTCGACCGCGAGTCCGCAACTTGCGCGCGACGTCCAGGAGCTGGCGCGCTCGCTCGGCGCCTGGTGCCAGATTTCGGAAAAGGCGACCAGTTTCACGTCGCATGGCCAGCGCGTGGCCGGCGTGACGGCGTACGTGTGCACGATCAGCCATCCGGATCCTCAGGATCTTTTCCTGTTCGAGGGTAAGCGCGAGCGGCTGGCGAGCGGGCGTTCGCGCCGCAAGATGCCGGTGATCGTCGGCATCGAGCCGACGCGTCGCACGGCGACGCAGTGCATTTCGGTGTCGCATCCGTCGCGCTTGTACGTGACCGACGACTATGTCGTGACGCACAACACCGCCTTCTCGATGAACATCGGCGAATACGTCGCGGTCGAGTACGGGCTGCCGGTCGCGGTGTTCTCGATGGAAATGCCGGGCACCCAGCTCGTGATGCGGATGCTCGGCTCGATCGGCCGGCTCGACCAGCACCGGATGCGCACGGGCCGCCTGACGGACGAGGATTGGCCGAAACTGACGCACGCGGTGCAGAAGATGAGCGAGGCGCAGCTCTTCATCGACGAAACCGGCGGCCTGAACCCGATGGAATTGCGCTCGCGCGCCCGGCGGCTGGCGCGGCAATGCGGCAAGCTCGGCCTGATCATCGTCGACTACCTGCAGCTGATGTCGGGTTCGTCGCAGGGCGAGAACCGCGCGACCGAAATCTCGGAAATCTCGCGATCGCTGAAGAGCCTCGCGAAGGAACTCGACGTGCCGGTGATCGCGCTGTCGCAGCTGAACCGCGGCCTCGAACAGCGTCCGAACAAGCGCCCGGTGATGTCGGATTTGCGTGAATCCGGCGCAATCGAACAGGACGCGGACGTGATCCTGTTCATCTACCGTGACGAAGTCTACAACCCGGACAGCCCCGACAAGGGCACGGCCGAAATCATCATCGGCAAGCAGCGTAACGGCCCGATCGGCCCCGTTCGGCTCACGTTCCTGGGGCAATACACGAAGTTCGACAACTTTGCAGGGGCACAGACGTTCTACGGCGAGTAACGCCGGTTGTAAAGCCCTAAATCGCCAAACGTTGTATCCAATCCCGGCGCGCGCATGTGCGCGCGTCGCGGCGCGACCGAAAACGGTACAATGTCGCCCGTTTTCGTGACAGTAGTTTGACAATCTCTCAGGAATCCCATGTTCGGTCGATTCATGCCCACCGAGGGCAAGTTCTTTGAACTCTTCAACGCGCACGCGAAGCACATCGTTTCCGGTGGCCGCGAGCTCGAACTGCTGATCGACAATCTCGCCGACGCCGAGATTCACAAGCAAAACGTGCAAACCGCCGAGAAGGCCGCCGACAAGCTCACGCACGAGGCGATCGATCTGCTGCACAAGACCTTCATCACGCCGCTCGATCGCGACGAGATCCACAAGCTGATCACGACGATGGACGACATCCTCGACCTGATGGAAGACGTCGCGACCGCCGTGTCGCTGTACGACGTACGTTCCGTCACGTCGGAAGCGAGCCAGCTCGCGCACATCGTCACGCAGTCGGCCCAGCACGTGCAGCAGGCGGTCGGGTTGCTGTCCGACATGAAGCAGTCGGCACAGATCCTCAAGCAGTGCGAGGAGATCGACCGCTGGGAGTCGGAAGCCGATCGCGTGCTGCGCGCGGCCATGTCGAAGCTGTTCCGCGAGGAAGACGACGTGAAGACGCTCATCAAGCTGAAGGCGATCTACGAGCTGCTCGAAGAGATCACCGACAAGTGCGAGGACGTCGCGAACATCATCGAAGGCATCGTGCTGGAAAACGCCTGAGCGGACCACGATGCATTCGATACAACTCGCCCTATGGATGGTCGCGGCACTCGTGCTCGTCGCGCTCGTATTCGACTTCATGAACGGCTTTCACGACGCGGCGAACTCGATCGCCACCGTCGTGTCGACCGGGGTGCTGAAGCCCCAGCAGGCCGTCGTGTTCGCGGCCGCGTTCAACGTGATCGCGTACTTCATCTTCCACCTGAAGGTCGCCCAGACCGTCGGTAAAGGCACGATCGACCCCGAGATCGTCGACCACTACGTCATCTTCGGCGCGCTGGTCGGTGCGATCGGCTGGAACGTGATCACGTGGTACTACGGGATCCCGTCGAGCTCGTCGCACGCGCTGATCGGTGGCCTCGTCGGCGCGGCGCTCGCCAAGTCGGGCTGGAGCTCGCTGAACATCGACGGGCTGCTGAAGACGATCGCGTTCATCTTCATCTCGCCGCTGCTCGGCTTCATCCTCGGCTCGCTGTTCATGCTCGGCGTGTCGTGGCTGTATTTCCGTACCGCGCCCAGCAAGGTCGACCGGCGCTTCCGCCGGTTGCAGCTGCTGTCGGCCGGGCTGTACAGCCTTGGCCACGGGGGCAACGACGCGCAGAAGACCATCGGCATCATCTGGATGCTGCTGATCGCGTCGGGCTATGCGTCGGCGACCGCCGATGCGCCGCCGGCGTGGGTAATCGGCGCGTGCTACCTGTCGATGGGCCTCGGCACGCTGTTCGGCGGCTGGCGCATCGTGCGCACGATGGGCCAGAAGATCACGAAGCTCAAGCCGGTCGGCGGTTTCTGTGCGGAAACCGGTGGCGCGATGACGCTGTTCCTTGCGTCGTTCCTCGGCATTCCGGTGTCGACCACGCATACGATCACCGGCGCGATCGTCGGCGTCGGCGCGACGCAGAAGCTGTCGGCCGTGCGCTGGGGCGTGGCCGGCAACATCGTGTGGGCATGGGTGCTGACGCTGCCTGCGGCCGCGTTGTTCGCAGCCGGCGGATGGTGGCTCGGTCACCAGATCTTCTGATCGCCGACGTAGCCGGATCGACATCCGATGCGCCGCCAGCCGAAAGGCTGCGGCGCATTTTCTTTTGGAGCGGGGAGTTCGCGGCGGAACGGGCGGGGTGGCGGCAGATACCGCCAACGTGATTGACTATCGAGGTTCGGCCGGTCAGTAGCTTCCGTTCGCAAACCGCGCGATCGGATCGTCTGCCGTACTGGTGCGCGGGCTGACGGGCGCGGATTGCGTCGATGCGCGCCATACCTGCACAGGTGGGGGCTCGATACTGCGCGGAGATGCCGGCGCAGCGGCAGGCGGCGGTTCGGCATCGAATGCGGCGGCCTGGGCGGCCGTGAGCGCCGTCGTGGGAATCTGCGTGCCGGACTCGACCGGGGCGGCAGGCGCTGCATTGGCCGTCATCGCGTTCATCCCATCATTCGCTGACGTTGCCTGTTGCTGCGCGGCCTGCCTGCGCGGTGGCGGCGGTTCGTACGGATCGGCGGCCGGGGCCGTGGGTGCGGCTGCGGCGGTCGTCACGACCGGCGCGGCAGCGATGACCGGCGCAGGCGCCTGCGCGGTTCTCGCTTGCGACGAGGCATAGGCAGGCGGCCGCGGCGCGGCGGCAGTCACGACCACCGCGGCTGGTGCGGCCGCTGGCGCGCTGCGCGGCTCGTCGCGCTTTGCCTCGTAGGTCGGTGCATCGAACGGCGTCGGCGCCCCGCGCGGCGGCGCGACGCGGCGAATGCCGTCGAAACGCTTGGCCCAGTACGGGTTCGTCAGGTAGTCGAGCCGCACGGTGCCGCCCGTCGACGGTGCGTTGACGAAGCGCAGCTTGCCGACATAAATGCCGACGTGCGAATGCGGCCGTCCGGTCGTATTGAAGAAGATCAGGTCGCCCGGCGCGATCTGGTCGGGCTCGATCGACACGCCGCGGCCGCTCATGTCGGCCGTCGTGCGCGGCAGGTTCACGTCGGCCGCCCGGCCGATCACGTAGCGCACGAGCCCGCTGCAGTCGAAGCCGCTCGTCGGCGTGTTGCCGCCCCAGCGATACGGGACGCCGACGAGGCTCATCGCCTGGATCGAGATTTCTTCCTGACCGACGCTGTGATCGACGAACTTCGGGAAATTGGCGGGGGCGGGGAACGCGCGCGGCGTCGTGATCCTCATGCCTGAATCGGAGCGCGATGCCGACTGCGGCGGCACGCTGGAGCAGGCCGCAAGCAGGGAAACGACGGCGACGGGAACCCAAATTCGAAGCATGGCAAGGCGGGCAAGCGCGGCGCGCTCGCGAATCGTATGACAACAGACAGACCCGATGGTAGACGCTCCGGCGGGGCTTAAGCAACCATTCTTGAGAATTTACTTGAAGTTTCGCGCGTAAACTGCGTTGTTGCGTGACGAAGCGTTACTTACGTCTTCGACCCCAAATAAAAACGGCGCTCCTGAGAGGAGCGCCGCGAGGCGTCGACAGCCGGCCGATCGGCCGGCCAGCCGCGTTACAGGATGTCCGACGCGTAGTCGGCGAGCCGCGAGCGTTCACCGCGCGCGAGCGTCACGTGGCCGCTGTGGCCCCAGCCCTTGAAGCGGTCGACGACGTACGTGAGGCCCGAGCTGCCTTCGGTCAGGTAAGGCGTGTCGATCTGCGCGATGTTGCCGAGGCACACGATCTTCGTGCCCGGGCCGGCGCGCGTGACGAGCGTCTTCATCTGCTTCGGCGTCAGGTTCTGCGCCTCGTCGATGATCAGGTACTTGTCGACGAACGTACGGCCGCGCATGAAGTTCATGCTCTTCACCTTCAGGCGCGAACGGATCAGTTCCTGCGTCGCCGCACGGCCCCATTCTCCGGCCGCGTCGTCGGTCTTCTGCAGCACTTCGAGGTTGTCGTCGAATGCACCCATCCACGGTTGCATCTTCTCTTCCTCGGTGCCCGGCAGGAAACCGATGTCCTCGCCGACCGGCACGGTCGCGCGCGTCACGATGATCTCGTTGTAGCGCTTGTCGTCGAGCACCTGCGCGAGGCCGGCCGCGAGCGCGACGAGCGTCTTGCCGGTGCCGGCCTGGCCGAGCAGCGTGACGAAGTCGATCTCGGGGTTCATCAGCAGGTTCAGCGCGAAATTCTGCTCGCGGTTGCGCGCGGTGATGCCCCACACGTTGTTCTTGTGGTGGCTGTAGTCGCGCAGCGTCTGCAGCAGCGCCGTCTTGCCGTTCAGCTCGCGGACGATCGCATGGAACGTCGGCTCGCCATTCTGCGGCTCGAGATAGACGAACTCGTTGACGAGCATCGACGCGACGAGCGGGCCGGTCACGCGGTAGTACGTGGTGCCCGTCTTCGTGTCCTGCCAGCTCTCCATGCCCTTCGCGTGCTTGGTCCAGAAGTCCTGCGGCAGTTCGCGCACGCCGTTGTACAGGAGGTCCTTGTCCTCGAGCACCTGGTCGTTGAAGTAGTCTTCCGCGGGCAGGCTGAGCGCGTGCGCCTTGATCCGCATGTTGATGTCTTTCGACACCAGCACGACCTGGCGATCGGGCCGGTCGCGCTGCAGCGCGCGCACGACGCCGAGGATCTGGTTGTCGGCCTTGCCTTCGGGCAAGCCTTCGACGGGCGCGATGTCCGCCAGCTTCGTCTGGAAGTACAGGCGGCCGAGCGCCTCGCGGCTGCCGAGGCGCGACAGCGGGATGCCGGCCGTGATCGGGCCGGCATCGGCGACGAGCGCGTCGAGCGTGCGGCTGACCTGGCGTGCGTTGCGCGCGACTTCGGACATCCCCTTCTTGTGGTTGTCGAGTTCCTCGAGCGTCATCATCGGCAGATAGACGTCGTGTTCCTCGAAGCGGAAGAGGCTGCTCGGATCGTGCATCAGCACGTTGGTGTCGAGCACGAACAGTTTCTGCAGCTCGGCTTCGGCGGGCTTGCGGCTGCGCGACTTCGTCGCGGCGCCGGTATCGCGCGCGGGGGCGGCGGCCGGTTTGTCGGCAGCCGGTTTGTCGTTGCGTGCAACGACGGGTGCCGCGGGTTCGGCGGGCGCCGGCATCGGCTGCAGCAGGGCGGCCGTCTGTTTGGTCTTGCGGCCGCGTGCGGGTGCGCTCGCGGCATCTTGCGCCGAAGACGCGACGGCGCGCAAGGGCGCGGCCGTGTTCGCGGCTTCGGTCATCGGTTGGGCCACGCTCGCCGGACCAAAGTCACCGGCTGTGGATGCGTCCCCTTCGGCGGATTTCTTCGCGGCTTTCGCGGGCCGCGCTTTCGCCTTGTATTCGTCGGGCGGCAGCAGGCTGCCGAGCTTGCTGGGGGGAGTAGGCAAAGGCATGGTGTCCCTCGGGAGGAATCGTGTCGCATGGCGTGCGCCGCTGATCGCATCCTGCGTGACGTAGACGCATGCAGTTTGCGCGCGGTGGCGCACAGGAAGTTCGTCTAGCCGGTTCGCCTAAGTGTCGATCAGCTCCTTGACGCGGTGAGGGCCGGACCGAGGCCCGGCGCGCAATCCATAAAAAAAGCCGCTGCCCCGTCGATAGAGGCATGCGGCTCAGCTGATACGGTCGTAATGCGCGTCAGGTGCCGGCAAGCATCGCAACGAGCACCGGCGCAGCTACGAGAAATATGGGGCGAACTGGCATTCATTGCGGCCCAATATAACGCGCCTCAAAGCGCTTGTACAGCACTTAGCACGTCGTCCACATGACCCGGTACCTTGATGCCGCGCCATGCCTGGCGAAGCACGCCGTCGGCGTCGATCAGGAACGTGGAGCGCTCGATTCCGCGCACTTCCTTGCCATACATTTTCTTCATCTTGATGACATCGAACAGCGCGCACAGCGCCTCGTCGGCATCGGAAATCAGCGGGAACGGCAGTTCGAGCTTTGCCTTGAAATTGTCATGCGAGCGCAGGCTGTCGCGCGACACGCCGATGACTTCCGCACCGGCTTTCTTGAACTTCGGATAGAGATCGCGGAACTGCAGCCCTTCGGTCGTGCAGCCCGGCGTGTTGTCCTTCGGATAGAAGTACAGCACGAGTTTCTTGCCCTTCAGGTCGGACAGCGAAATGTCGCCGCCCGTGGCCGGTGCGGTGAAATCGGGAACTTGACGGTCAACTTCGACGGACACGTGTTTCTCCTGTTGTTATGGAAAGGCGCCGCTGCGGCGGCGCGGTACGGCGGGGCGTCGCGGCAGCGCGCCGCAAGGGCGGTGCGGCGACGCCGGCTCGTGCGAACTCAGTCGGGCTGGACGATCAGTTCGCCGGAGCGGCCTGGGATTTCGCCCCACGTGACAGGGTACGATGGCAGCGAGTCGCGGTCCAGCGTCGCGTGGTAGTCGCCCATCGTCGCGAACGTGTGGCCTTGCGCGCGCCAGCCGGCGAGCAGTTGCTCGAACACGGGCGCGAGCTTCTGGCCTTCCAGCTCCGCATGCAGCGTGAACACCTGGTCGTGCGGATTGGTTTCGGTGAACTTGAGGATGTGCGCGGCGACGTTGTGCGTGTCGATGCCGTCGATGCCGAGCACTTCGTCGAGCGTCGGTAACGTGGTGGGCATCTGCACGTGCGACAGCGTGCGGCCGTTGACGACGGGCAGGTACGGCGAATGACCGCGGCCGTCGGAGGCGTAGCGCATCCCCCATGCGTCGATCTGCTCGAACGCGGAATCGTTCATCTGCCAGCCGGCCGCGCCGTGCGTGACGGGCGGCGCGCCGAAGACCTCGATGAAGCGCGCGTGACTCTTCTGCATTTCACGCGCGGTCCAGTCGCGATCGCGTGCACGGACGTTGTCCTGCCAGTACACGTGATCCCACGTGTGGATCCCGCATTCGAAGCCGGCCTCGTGGATCGCGCGCATGTCGGCGATGGCACGGCGGCCGATGTCGGGGCCCGGCAGCAGCACGCCGTACATCAGCTGCTTCACGCCGTAGTGTTCGACCACCGACGTGCGCGACACTTTCTTCAGGAAGCCGGGGCGGAACACGCGCCGCAGCGCCCAGCCCGTGTGATCGGGCCCGAGGCTGAAGAGGAAGGTCGCGCGCGCATTGAAGCGGTCGAAGATGCGCGCGAGGTTCGGCACGCCTTCGCGCGTGCCGCGCAGCGTGTCGACGTCGATCTTGAGGACGATGCGAGCCAAGCGAATGTCCCGATCAGCCTTGCTGTTCGACGAGCGCGCGCGCGTCGGCGACGTGGCCGCGATACGCTTCGAAGATGTTGCGCAGCGCGTCGTCGAACGTCGCTTGCGGCGCCCAGCCGAGTTCCTGCATCGTGTTGTCGATCTTCGGCACGCGGTTCTGCACGTCCTGGTAGCCGTTGCCGTAGTAGGCGCCGGACGTCGTCTCGACGAGCTTCACCTGCTTGGCCGAATCGGCGTACTCGGGGAATTCCGCCGCCAGTTCGAGCATCTTGTGCGCGAGTTCGCGAACCGAGAAGTTGTTCTTCGGATTCCCGATGTTGTAGATCTTGCCCGACGCGACGCCGTCCTTGTTCTCGATGATCTTCATCAGCGCGCTGATGCCGTCGCCGATGTCGGTGAACGCGCGCTTCTGCGAGCCGCCGTCGACGAGGCTGATGTTCTCGCCGCGCACGATGTGGCCGAGGAACTGCGTGACCACGCGCGAGCTGCCTTCCTTCGGCGTGTAGATCGAGTCGAGGCCCGGGCCGATCCAGTTGAACGGGCGGAACAGCGTGAAGTTCAGGCCTTCCATCCCGTAGCCCCAGATCACGCGGTCCATCAGCTGCTTCGAGCACGCGTAGATCCAGCGCGGCTTGTTGATCGGGCCGTAGGTGAGGGCCGACGCATCCGGGTCGAACTGCTCGTCCGAGCACATGCCGTAGACCTCGGAGGTCGACGGGAACACGAGGTGCTTGCCGTACTTGACGGCCGAACGCACGATCGGCAGGTTCGCCTCGAAGTCGAGTTCGAACACGCGCAGCGGCTGCTGGACGTAGGTGGCGGGCGTCGCGATCGCGACGAGCGGCAGGATCACGTCGCACTTCTTCACGTGATACTCGACCCACTCCTTGTTGATCGTGATGTCGCCTTCGAAGAAATGCATCCGCTCGTGGTTGACGAGGTCGCCCAGCCGATCGGTCTGCATGTCCATGCCGAACACTTCCCAATCGGTGGTTTCAAGAATGCGCTTCGACAGGTGATGGCCGATGAAGCCGTTCACACCCAGGATCAGGACTTTTTTTGCTTTCATGAATGACGGGAAGAATGAATGAACTGCGCGAATTCCGCGGGCGTCACGACGGTTTCGCTGCCGTCGCGCTGCTGCCACAGCTCGAGAATGGATAGGGCGCGGCTGTCGCCGCAGACGCCGAATAGCGCATTATCGCTTACGTGCAGGCCGGGCGGCAAATCTGCCGCGGCGGCTGCCGCCGCGCTGCCGGGCGCCGCCAGGCGCGCGCGCGCGATCACGAAACGCGTGCCGTCGACGTCCGTGAACGCGCCCGGATACGGGGGCGCGACCGCGCGCACCAGGTTGTAGACCTGCGCGGCCGGCTTCGACCAGTCGATGCGGCCGTCCTCGGGCTTGCGCCCGCCGTAGTAGCTGCCGCTCGAGAGATCGTTCGGCAGGTGCGGCGCCTCGCCCGCGAGCAGCGCGGGCAGCACGCGCCAGAGCGTCTGCTCGGCGGCTACCGTGACCTTGTCGAACACCTGCGTGGCCGTGTCGTCCGGCAGGATCGGCACCGCGGTCTGGCCGATGATCGCGCCGGCGTCGGGTTTCGCCGCCATCTCGTGCAGCGTCGCGCCGGTTTCGGTTTCGCCGTTCAGCACCGCCCAGTTGGTCGGTACCCGACCCCGGTATTTCGGCAGCAGCGACCCGTGCATGTTGTACGCGCCCTTCGGCGCGATCGCGAGCAGGTCCACCGGCAGCATGTGCCGGTAGTAGAACGAGAAGATGAAGTCCGGCTGCGCGTCGGATACCGCGCGACGCAGCGCCGGATCGGCGGGATCGGCCGGCGTGAGCACCGGAATGCCGTGCTCGGCCGCGACGGATGCGACGCTGCCGAACCAGATGTTCTCGTTCGGGTTGTCCTCGTGCGTGACGACGAGCGCGACGTCGACGCCGCGCGCGAGCAGCACCTGCAGGCAGCGCACGCCGACGTTGTGATAGGCGAAGACGACTGCGCGCGGCTTCATTGCGCGGCACCCGTGCGGTTCGCGCCGGCCGGCACCGGCGGCACGCCGTCGTGCTGCTCGAGCACGGCCTGGATCAGGTAGCGCGGCCGTGCACGCACCTGCTGGTAGATGCGGCCGACGTATTCGCCGAGCAGGCCCAGCGCGAAGATGATCACGCCGAGCAGGAAGAACGTGATGGCGAACAGCGTGAACACGCCTTGCACTTCCGCGCCGACGATGAAGCGGCGCACGAGCAGCAGCACGAACAGCGCGGCGGAGCCGAGCGACAGGATCACGCCGATGAACGACAGCCACTGCAGCGGCACGACCGAGAAGCCCGTCACGAGGTCGAAGTTCAGCCGGATCAGGCTGTACAGCGAGTACTTCGACTCGCCGGCGAAGCGCTCCTCGTGCGCGACCTCGATCTCGGTCGGCTTCTGCGCGAACGTGTACGCGAGGGCCGGGATGAACGTGTTGACTTCGCCGCACACGTTGATCGTGTCGATGATGCGGCGGCTGTACGCGCGCAGCATGCAGCCCTGGTCGGTCATCTTGATGCGCGTGATGCGCTCGCGCAGGCGGTTCATCATCTGCGACGCCTTGCGCCGCCACAGGCTGTCCTGGCGCTGCTTGCGGATCGAGCCGACGTAGTCGTAGCCCTCGCGCATCTTCGCGATCAGCTTGCCGATTTCCTCGGGCGGGTTCTGCAGGTCGGCGTCGAGCGTGATGACGATCTCGCCGCGCGATTGCGCGAAGCCGGCGAGGATCGCCATGTGCTGGCCGTAGTTGCCGTTGAGCAGCACGACGCGTGTCGTGTCGGGACGGACGTGGAACTGATCGGCGAGCATCGCCGCCGAGCGGTCGCGGCTGCCGTCGTTGATCAGGATCACTTCGTATGACGTGTCGAGTGCGTCGAGCGCCGGATACAGCCGCGCGAACAGCGCAGCGAGGCCGTCTTCCTCGTTGTACACGGGGATGATGACCGATACTTCGGGCCGGCCGGCGTCCAGGTGCCCGGCGGCCGGATGCCCGGCGCGTGCTTCAAGGTGACTCATGTACGCTTATTTTCCGTATTGTTCACAAATCTGGTTGATGGCGTCGACCACGCGACGCACGTCGCCTTCCGTCATCTGCGTGAAGAGCGGCAGCGTGACGGTCGACGCGCCGTACCGTTCGGCGTGGGGGAACATGCCCTCCTTGAAGCCGCGTGCACGGTACAGCGTGAAAAGATGGATCGCCGGGTAGTGGATGCCCGTGCCGATGCCGCGTTCCTTCATCTGCGCCATGAACTCGGCGCGGGTGATCGTCAGGCGCTCGAGCGGCAGCGTGATCAGGAACATGTGCCAGTTGCCGTTCTCGAATTCGGCGATCGGCAGGCCGACGCCGAGCTTCACGGCCGCACTGCCGTCGAATTCGGCGAAGTAGGCACGCGCAAGCGCGCGGCGCTGCGCGGTGAAGCGTTCGATGTGCGGCAGCTGGCCGAGGCCGACGCGCGCGGCGACGTCGGTCAGGTTGTACTTGCCGCCGAGCACGTCGCAATCCATCCCGTCGAAGCCCGTGCGCGTGATGCCCTGCAGCCGGTACTTCTGCGCGAGCGTTGCCTCTTCCTCGTTGTTCAGCACGAGCGCGCCGCCTTCGATCGTCGTCAGGTTCTTGTTCGCGTGGAAGCTGAACGACACGATGTCGCCGATCGCGCCGATGCGCTTGCCGTTCCACGTCGAGCCGAACGCCTGCGCCGCATCCTCGATCACACGCAGCTTGTGTGCGCGCGCAATGGCGTACAGGCGGTCCATGTCGACCGGCAGGCCGGACAGGAACACCGGGATGATGGCCTTCGTGCGCGGCGTGATCGCCTGCTCGAGCTTGTCGAGGTCGATGTTGCGCGTGACGGGATCGATGTCGGCGAACACGGGCGTCGCGCCCGTCTCGAGGATCACGTTGCTGGTCGAGACCCACGACGCCGGCGTCGTGATGACTTCGTCGCCGGGGCCGACGCCCGCGATGCGCAGGCCGATCTCCAGCGTGCAGGTGCCCGAATTGAACGCGCGGACCGGACGGCCGCCGCAGTATTCGGACAGCGCCGCTTCGAATTTCTGGCTCTGCGGGCCGGTGGTGATCCAGCCCGAGCGCAGCACGTCGACGACGCCCTGGATGGTTTCCTCATCGATCTCGGGGCGGGTGAACGGCAGAAACGGAGCGGTAGTCTGGCTCATGTACGCTTTGGCCTGTAATGGCGTGTAATAAAAGGGTCGGGCGATCCCGGCCGAAACCGGCATTAAACACCGGTTGGCGGAATCGCACCGTGATTTTTTGTAGGCAGACGCTTAATGCGCGCGGCGGCCGGGCTCAGCTTCGAGCGAGCACCAGCACGCCGATCAGGATGATGCCGATGCCGACGAGCCGCTGGACCGACAGCACTTCGCCGAACAGGTACCAGGCGGCGAACGCGTTGACGACATAGCCGAGCGACAGCATCGGGTACGCGATCGACACGTCGACCCGCGACAGCCCGACGATCCAGACCACGACGCTCAGCACGTAGCAGCCGAGGCCGCCGATGATCGGCAATTGGGTCGCGATCTTCAGGCCGACCGGAATGATGTTCGCACGGCTGAATTCGAAGTGTCCAACGGCGTTGACGCCGGCTTTCAGCAGGAGTTGCGCACAGGCGTTGAGCATCACGCCGGTGATGATGCAGACGAACGAAACGGGATTCATGCAGCGGGCGTCCTTACGATTGCGGTTTCTCGACGATCACGCGGCGGTTGTCGCGTGCAATCACGCGCATCGGCACGCCTTGCTTGACCAGGGTGTCGTACTCGCCGGGCGGCATGATCGCGAGCGCATGGGTTTCCTGCTTCCAGCGCGTGATCCACTCGTCGACGGTCGGAATCCACTTGTTCGGTTCCATCGAGATCCCGAACGCGAGTTCGTCCTGGCGCTGGACCATGATCGTCGTGTGGCCCATGTAGAACGGGAACGTGTGATCGAGCATTTCGATCGAGTAGAACGGCGTGTCGGCCGGCAGTTTCGCCAGTTCGGCGCGCACGGTGGGCGCGAGCAGCGCGCCGGAGCTGTAGCGGCCGAATTCGTCGTGACCGGTGCCGCCGATCGTGCCGAACGCGAGCCAGGCGGCGCCGAATGCGGCGAGCGCGGCGGCCACGCCCGCGCGGCGGTTCAGCCATGCGGCCGCGAGCGTCAGCGCGGCCGCGACCGCGAGGCCCGCGTACAGCCACATCTGGAACGCGCGGTACAGCGCGTTCGGCGTGCGGGCATCGCCCTGGTACGCGAGGAAGATGATCCCGAACGCCGCGACGACGAGGAACACGAGGTTGCCGAGCAGGTGGCGGCGGAACCGGTCGGCGCTCATCAGCGGCAGGTACGCGCCGATGATCAGCGCGAGCGCCGGCGCGACCGGCAGCACGTACGAGATCAGCTTCGAATGCGACGCGCTGAAGAACAGGAAGATGAATGCGCTCCAGATCAGCAGCACGAGCATCGGCGAGAAGCCGTTCGGCTGGCGCGGCATCCGCAGCGCATGGCGGATGCTCTGCCACGCGACCGACAGCCACGGCAGGAAGCCGACCAGCAGCACGGGCACGAAGTAGTAGAGCGGGCCCGGGCGGTTCTGTTCCGGGGTCAGGTACCGGCGGAACTGCTGGACGATGAAGAAGAAGTTGAAGAACTCGGGGTTGCGCTGCTGGACGAGCACGAACCACGGCGTGACGATCGCGAAGAAGATCACGAGGCCGCTCACCAGGTACAGGCGCTTCCACAGCGCCCAGTCGCGCGCGATCAGCGTATATAGCACGAGCACGGCGCCGGGCAGGATCAGGCCGACGAGGCCCTTCGACAGCACCGCGAACGCCATCGCGGCCCAGCATGCCCACATCCAGCCGCGTGCCGCGGCCGGGCGCAGCCCGGGCCGCTGCGCGAGCAGCAGCGAGCACAGCGACAGCGCCATCCAGAACGCGAGCCCCATGTCGAGCGCGTTGAAGTGGCCCATCAGGTTCCAGTACGGCGACGACGCGAGCACGACGGCGGCAAGGAAGCCCGACAGCGGGTTGAACAGGCGCGCGCCGGTGTAGCCGACCAGCAGGATGCCGGCGAAGCTCGCGACGGCCGTGTAGAGGCGCGCCTGCCATTCGCCGATGCCGAACCACGCGAACGTGAGCGCGTTCAGCCAGGTCTGCAGCGGCGGCTTCTCGAAATACTTGTAGCCGTTGTAGCGCGGCGTGATCCAGTCGCCGGTGACGAACATCTCGCGCGCCATTTCCGCATAGCGGCCTTCGTCGCTCGGGATCAGGTGGCGCAGCCCGAGCGGCGCGAACCAGACGATCGCGAGCGCGATGACGAGGAGGACGAGCGTGATGCGATTGAGCGGTAGCCTCGACGGCGTATCGTTCATGGATTTTCAGCCTGTTGGTTGTTGTGATGGGCCGCCGGCGGGTTGCGCCGGGGGCGGGCGGCCTGGCCGGGCCGATCCGGGGGATCGACCCGCTGCGCCGGCCCGAGTTTTACCGCATCCGGGATTAACGTTCAATTAAGAGCGCGGCGGCGACTTTGCGGCCCTCGGCCATCAGGATGTTGTAGGTGCGGCAGGCGGCCTGGAAATCCATCGTCTCGACGCCGATCCGCTTCGCCGTGAGCGCCGCGACGAGCCGCGGGTGCGGGAAGCGCAGCCGCGCGCCGCTGCCGAAGATCACGAGTTCGGGTGTCGGGTCGAGCAGCATCGCGAAATGCTCGGGCGCGAGCGCGTCGAACGACGACACGGGCCATGCCTGGACCGGCGCGCCGGGCAGTACGATGACGCTCGTTTCATGGCGTTCGAGATTGACGTCGACATAATCGGGGCCGTAGCCGGTGACGGTGTTGAGCGCGCCGCTCGTGTCCTGGTGCAGTTTCAAATCGGTATTCCGCGGTTCCGTAGGGGAATGTATCGCAGGGCCACACGGGCCCGGACGGCCGGTTTCGCTTGCCCGGGCACGCGGGACGCCCGACGGTGCGGGCCCGGCGCGGCTATGGTGCATTGCGAAAGTCAGCCAAAATCCGCTAAATTATAACTTTTTGGTCGCCCCCGGGCGCCATTTGCGTCGCGCGTCGCCACAAGCCGCGCCCGACCGCCCGCTTTTTCCCAGTCTAGACAGCGCGCACAGACCGGCCGCTTTCCAGTTTTGATCCCGTCCCCCCGGCCGCAAGGCCAATCCAGGAACCGTGTCGTCGTGAAACCGATTCAGAAGTCGAACAAGCTGCTCAACGTCTGCTACGACATCCGTGGCCCGGTGCTCGAGCACGCGAAGCGCCTCGAGGAAGAAGGCCACCGCATCATCAAGCTGAACATCGGCAACCTCGCGCCGTTCGGTTTCGACGCGCCGGATGAGATCATCCAGGACATGATCCGCAACCTGCCGACGTCGTCCGGCTATTCGGATTCGAAGGGCGTGTTCTCGGCGCGCAAGGCCGTGATGCACTACACGCAGGAAAAGGGCGTCGTGGGCGTCGGCCTCGACGACATCTACATCGGCAACGGCGCGTCCGAGCTGATCGTGATGGCGACCCAGGCGCTCCTGAACGACGGCGACGAAGTGCTGCTGCCCGCGCCCGACTACCCGCTGTGGACGGCGGCGGTCAGCCTGTCGGGCGGCACGCCGGTGCATTACGTCTGCGACGAGCAGAACGCGTGGATGCCCGATCTCGACGACATCCGCCGCAAGATCACGCCGAACACGAAGGCGCTCGTCGTGATCAACCCGAACAACCCGACGGGCGCGCTTTATTCGGACGAATTGCTGCTCGAACTGCTCGAGATCGCGCGCCAGCACGGCCTGATCGTGTTCGCCGACGAGGTGTACGACAAGATCGTCTACGACGGCCTCGAGCACACGGCGCTGGGTTCGCTGTCGGAGGACGTGATCACCGTCACGTTCAACAGCCTGTCGAAGAGCTATCGCTCGTGCGGCTATCGCGCGGGCTGGATGGCCGTGTCGGGCCTCGGCGGCGACAACCGCCGGCACGCGAAGGATTATCTCGAGGGGCTCGGCATCCTGTCGTCGATGCGCCTGTGCGCGAACGTGCCCGGGCAGTTCGCGATCCAGACGGCGCTCGGCGGCTACCAGAGCATCAACGAGCTGATCGTGCCGAGCGGGCGCCTGTACAAGCAGCGCGAACTCGCGTACGACATGCTCACGTCGATCCCAGGCGTGACCTGCGTGAAGCCGCAGGCCGCGCTGTACATGTTCCCGCGCCTCGA
Source organism: Burkholderia sp. AU33803 (assembly GCF_002223095.1). Classification (NCBI taxonomy): domain Bacteria; kingdom Pseudomonadati; phylum Pseudomonadota; class Betaproteobacteria; order Burkholderiales; family Burkholderiaceae; genus Burkholderia; species Burkholderia sp. AU33803. The sequence goes on along the minus strand of NZ_NKFJ01000004.1, from coordinate 1,575,973 downwards.
CCCGAAGCTTTATCCGATCCAGAACGACCAGCAGTTCATTCTCGACCTGCTGCTCGAGGAGCGCGTATTGCTCGTACAGGGCACGGGCTTCAACTGGACGACGCCGGATCACTTCCGCGTGGTCTTCCTGCCGAACCTCGACGACCTGACCGATTCGATCAACCGGATCGCACGCTTCCTCGACGGCTACCGCAAGCGCCATTCGGCCTGAGCGGCACGGCCACAGGGACTCACTCATTCTTACTCATTCGATCACACGCAGCATGGAACCGATCAAAGTTGGCCTGTTGGGCTTCGGCACGGTGGGCAGCGGCACCTTCACGGTGCTGGGCCGCAACCAGGAAGAAATCAAGCGACGCGCGGGGCGCGGCATCGAGGTGACGCGCATTGCGGTGCGCACCCCGGCCAAGGCGCTGGCCGCGCTCGGCGGCGACGCCGGCGCCGCGCAGATCACCGACGATTTCAATTCGGTCGTCGATGATCCGTCGATCGCGATCATCGCCGAGATGATCGGCGGCACGGGCATCGCGCGCGAGCTCGTGCTGCGCGCGATCGCGAACGGCAAGCACGTCGTGACGGCCAACAAGGCGCTGCTCGCGGTGCACGGCACCGAGATCTTCGAGGCCGCGCGCGCGAAAGGCGTGATGGTCGCGTTCGAGGCGGCCGTCGCCGGCGGCATCCCGATCATCAAGGCGCTGCGCGAAGGCCTGACCGCGAACCGCATCCAGTACATCGCGGGCATCATCAACGGCACGACCAACTACATCCTGTCGGAAATGCGCGATCGCGGGCTCGACTTCGCGACCGCGCTGAAGGCGGCGCAGGAGCTCGGCTACGCGGAAGCCGATCCGACCTTCGACATCGAAGGCGTCGACGCCGCGCACAAGGCGACGATCATGAGCGCGATCGCGTTCGGCGTGCCGGTGCAGTTCGAACGCGCGTACGTCGAGGGCATCAGCAAGCTCGACGCGACCGACATCCGCTACGCGGAAGAGCTCGGCTACCGGATCAAGCTGCTCGGCATCACGCGCCGCGCCGAAAACGGCATCGAGCTGCGCGTACACCCGACGCTGATCCCGGAGAAGCGCCTGCTCGCGAACGTCGAAGGCGCGATGAACGCGGTCGTCGTGCACGGCGACGCGGTCGGCACGACGCTGTACTACGGCAAGGGCGCCGGCGCGGAGCCGACCGCATCGGCCGTGGTCGCGGATCTCGTCGACGTCACGCGCCTGCACACGGCGGACCCCGAGCATCGCGTGCCGCACCTCGCGTTCCAGCCCGACAGCCTGTCGAACACGCCGATCTTGCCGATCGAGGAAGTGACGAGCGGCTACTACCTGCGCCTGCGCGTCGCCGATCAGACCGGCGTGCTCGCCGCGATCACGCGCATCCTCGCCGAATCGGGCATCTCGATCGACGCACTGCTGCAGAAGGAGTCGGAGCAGGTCGACGGTGCGAACGGCGAAACCGACATCATCCTGATCACGCACGTCACGGTCGAGAAGAACGTGAATGCGGCGATCGCGCAGATCGAGAGCCTCGCGACGGTGGTCTCGAAGGTGACGAAGCTGCGCATGGAAGCGCTGAACTGAGCTGAGGACGACATGAACTACATCTCCACGCGCGGCGCCGGCATCGGCGAGCGCCACACGTTCTCCGACATCCTGCTCGGCGGTCTCGCGAAGGACGGCGGGCTCTACCTGCCGGCCGAGTATCCGACGGTGTCCGCCGACGAGCTCGCGCGCTGGCGCACGCTGTCGTATGCGGATCTCGCGTTCGAGATCCTGTCGAAGTTCTGCGACGACGTGCCGGCGGACGACCTGCGCGCGATCACGCGCCGCACGTACACGGCCGACGTGTACCGCAACACGCGCCATGGCGAGAACGCGTCCGACATCACGCCGCTGAAGACGCTCGGTACCGAGAACGGCGCGCCGCTCTCGCTGCTCGAACTGTCGAACGGCCCGACGCTCGCGTTCAAGGACATGGCGATGCAGTTGCTCGGCAACCTGTTCGAGTACACGCTCGCGAAGCACGGGCAGTCGCTGAACATTCTCGGCGCGACGTCCGGCGACACGGGCAGCGCGGCCGAATACGCGATGCGCGGCAAGGCCGGCGTGCGCGTGTTCATGCTGTCGCCGCACAAGAAGATGAGCGCGTTCCAGACGGCCCAGATGTTCAGCCTGCAGGATCCGAACATCTTCAACCTCGCGGTCGAAGGCGTGTTCGACGACTGCCAGGACATCGTGAAGGCCGTGTCGAACGATCACGCGTTCAAGGCGCAGCAGAAGATCGGCACGGTCAACTCGATCAACTGGGCACGCGTCGTCGCGCAGGTCGTGTATTACTTCAAGGGTTACTTCGCGGCCACCCGGTCGAATGACGAACGCGTGTCGTTCACGGTGCCGTCGGGCAACTTCGGTAATGTCTGCGCCGGCCACATCGCGCGGATGATGGGGTTGCCGATCGCGAAGCTCGTGGTCGCGACCAACGAGAACGACGTGCTCGACGAGTTCTTCCGCACGGGTGCCTATCGCGTGCGCAGCGCCGAGAACACCTATCACACGAGCAGCCCGAGCATGGACATCTCGAAGGCGTCGAACTTCGAGCGCTTCGTGTTCGACCTGCTCGGCCGCGATCCGGCGCGCGTGATGCAGCTGTTCCGCGACGTCGAGGAGAAGGGCGGCTTCGATCTCGCGGCGAGCGGCGATTTCTCGCGCGTCGCCGAGTTCGGTTTCGTGTCGGGCCGCAGCAGCCACACGGACCGCATCGCGACGATCCGCGACGTGTTCTCGCGCTACGACACGATGATCGATACGCACACCGCCGATGGCGTGAAAGTCGCGCGCGAGCATCTCGACGCGGGTGTGCCGATGGTCGTGCTCGAGACGGCGCAACCGATCAAGTTCGGCGAGACGATTCGCGAGGCACTCGATCGCGAAGCCGAGCGGCCGGCCGCATTCGACGGGCTCGAGGCGCTGCCGCAGCGTTTCGAGGTCGTGAAGGCCGACGCGCAGCAGGTGAAGGACTTCATCGCCGCTCACACGGGCGCATGACGCACGGCCGGGCCTGCGGGCCCGGTTGCGCAGGACGGCCGGAACGCCGATTCGTCGAACGGATCGGGGTTCCGGCCGTTTCGTTTGGCGGTGCCGCGCGGCTTCGACGCGCTACACCGAAACAAGTGTCAGACCGGCGTGCTCGCGCGAATCACAGTTTCCGCATGTCGGCCATATCGCGCGCCCGCGCGACGGCGTCGCTACAATGACGTATTGAATCCAACGATCCCCGATTCCATCGATGTCGAACCCGAATCCCGCGGCGCCGCGCGCGCCGATGCTGTCGACCGCCGAGGCGCTCGCCGCGCTGCTCGATGCCGCGAAGCCGTTGCCCGGCGCCGAAACCGTCGCCACGCTCGACGCGCTCGGCCGCGTGCTGACGGCCGACGTGAGCTCGCCGCTCGACGTGCCGCCGATGCATACGAGCGCGATGGACGGCTATGCGGTGCGCGTCGCCGACCTGCTGCATGGCGAGCGGCGCTTGCCGGTGTCGCAGCGCATTCCGGCCGGTCATCCGGCCGCGCCGCTCGCTGCCGGCACGGCCGCGCGGATCTTCACCGGCGCGACGGTGCCGCCCGGCGCCGACGCCGTCGTGATGCAGGAACAGACTTCGGCCGACGGCGATGCAGTCGAGATCCTGCACACGCCGAAGGCCGGTGAATGGATCACCGCGCAGGGCGCGGATATCCGGCAGGGCTCGGTGATCCTGCCCGCCGGCACGCGGCTCACGCCGCAGGCGCTCGGCCTGGCCGCGTCGGTCGGCTGCGCGCAATTGCCGGTTGCGCGGCGGATTCGCGTCGCGGTGTTCTTCACCGGCGACGAACTGACGATGCCGGGCGAGCCGCTGAAGCCCGGCGCGATCTACAACTCGAACCGGTTCACGCTGCGCGGGCTGCTGGAGCGGCTCGGCTGCCACGTGACCGACTACGGGATCGTGCCCGATTCGCTCGCCGCGACGCGCGACACGCTGCGCGAGGCGGCACGCGATCACGACGTGATCCTGACGAGCGGCGGCGTGTCGGTCGGCGACGAGGATCACGTGAAGCCGGCCGTCGAGGCCGAAGGGCGGCTCGCGCTGTGGCAGATCGCGATGAAGCCCGGCAAGCCGCTCGCGTACGGCGCGGTGCGCCGCGGCGACGATCACCCCGACGCGCACTTCATCGGACTGCCCGGCAACCCGGTGTCGAGCTTCGTCACGTTCCTGCTGTTCGTGCGGCCGTTCCTGCTGCGCCTGTCCGGCGTGCGCGACGTCGCGCCGCGCGCGCTGTCGCTGCGGGCCGACTTTTCGCAAAACAAGGGCGACCGGCGCAACGAATTCCTGCGTGCGCGCGTCAACGCGGCCGGCGGCCTCGACCTGTTCCCGAACCAGAGCTCGGCGGTGCTGACGTCGACGGTGTGGGGCGATGGCCTGATCGACAATCCGCCGCAACACGCGATCAGCGCCGGCGAGACCGTGCGTTTCATTCCGTTTTCCGAACTGCTGTCGTAACGCGACGGCTTCCCGAACCATGAAGATTCAACTGAAATTTTTTGCAAGCGTGCGCGAGGCGCTGGGTGTTGCCGACGAGCAGGCCGACGTGCCGGACAGCGTCACGACCGTGGGCGACGTGCGCGCCTGGCTGCGCGTGCGCGGCGGGGCGTGGGCCGAGACGCTCGCCGAAGGGCGCGCGCTGCGCATGGCGTGCAACCACGAGATGACCGATCCCGACACGCGGCTCACCGAAGGCTGCGAAGTCGCATTCTTTCCGCCGGTGACGGGCGGGTGAGGCGCAGGCGATGGCAACGGTACGAATCCAGACCGACGACTTCGACCTGAACGCCGAGGTCGCGGCGTTGCGTGCGCGCAACCCGAAGATCGGCGCGGTCGCGTGCTTCGTCGGCACGGTGCGCGACCTGAACGAAGGCGATTCGGTGGCCGCGATGGAGCTCGAGCACTATCCGGGGATGACCGAGAAGGCGCTCGAGAAGATTGCCGCCGAGGCCGGCCAGCGCTGGCCGGGCATCGACGTCGCGATCGTGCATCGTGTCGGCCGGCTCCTGCCGCTCGACCAGATCGTGATGGTCGCAACGGTGGCGTCGCACCGCGGCGATGCGTTCGCGTCGTGCGAGTTCGTGATGGACTACCTGAAGACCGAAGCGCCGTTCTGGAAGAAGGAAACGACGCCGGATGGCGAGCGCTGGGTCGATGCGCGCAGCACCGACGATGCCGCGCTCGCGCGCTGGGGCATCGAATCGGGGAATACACGGCGCTGAGCGTGGCGCCACGGTAATGCGGCGCGATGCCGCATGCGCGCAAGCGTCGCGCGCGCCGGCGGCCCGCCGGTGGCCCGTCACGCGTCCGGATCGCTGCTGCGCCCGATGATCTTCGTCGGAAACGGCTCGCCGCGGGCACGCGACGGCAACGCGTGCGGATCGTCACCTGCATCGCGACGGCGCGGCGCGATCGCGTCGAGCAGCGCCTGCTGCTCGGGCGGAATTTGATAGTCCCAGCCGAACCGGCTCAACTGGAGGCTCTGGGCGATCCGCAGTGCCGGCTCCATGAAGCGGATCGCCGCGGGCGGCGCGTAGCGCGCCTCGACGGTCTTCAGGAACAGCGACAGCCAGCGGCTGAAATGGGCGGGCTCGATCCCGTCGAGCGGCTGGTGCGCCTGCTGCACGTTGCCGCGATAGCCCTTGGTGCCGAGCACGAGGCTCGACCAGAACGTGACCATCTTCGGCAGGTGGTCGTCCCAGCGGCCGGCCAGCTTTGCGTCGAACACGGGCCCCAGCAGCGGATCGGCGCGGACGCGGTCGTAGAACGCGTAGACGAGATCCTGGATGTTCCCTTCGGTCGGCTCGGTGTCGCGAGGGCGGGCCGGGGCGGTATCGGGCGAGGCGGGCAGGACGGTCATGGCAAAAGGGCCGGCAGAAATAGGCAACGACAGGGGCGGCGCGGGCATCGAGTAGGACGCCGACCGAATTTTGACGCAAAATAGCGTCCAACACCCCTGAAAAACGTGTAAGTGTCACGCATCTTATTGCGCGCGCGCCATCCCGGCAACCCGGGGCCGCGGAGCAGGGCCACCAACCGACCTCGTGCGCATCCCGGTCGGCCCGGCTCACGTAATCGGGGTACGATCGATTTTTTCCGTATTCGCCCATGAGACTCACCGACTACACCGACTATTCGCTGCGCGTGATGCTGTACCTTGCCGTGCGCGGCGAGGGGCTCGCTACGATCCAGGAGATCTCGGACGCCTACGGCATCTCGAAGAACCATCTGATGAAAGTCGTGCAGCAGCTCGGCGAGCTGGGGTGGGTCGACACCGTCCGCGGTCGCAATGGCGGGCTGAGGCTGTTCCCCGAATCGTTGCAACTGACCGTCGGCCAGGTCGTGCGCGCGACCGAGAGCGATTTCGCGCTGGTCGGCTGCTTCTCGGCCGACGACGAATCGCGCGGCTGCGTGATCGAGCCGCATTGCCGGTTGAAGGGGGTGCTGGCGGCCGCGCGCGATGCGTTTTTCGCCGAACTCGACCGTCACACGCTCGGCGCACTGATCGAGCCCGCGTCGCCGCTCGCCGCGTTGCTCGGCATCCACCCGGTCGTGCGCCTGCATGCCGAGCCTTTGCCGGAAGACGCACCGGCGTCCGTCGAGCCGCCGTCGACGGCCCGCTGATACGCGCTCGCCGCGCGTCTCGCTCCGGCCGTGGCCCATTCCGGGGCCGCTTCAAGGATATCCATCGATTTTTGCGCTGAATCAACCCGAATTTCGCTTGAAAGCCGCATAACCATCCTCATCTTGGTGTTAATCGAAAATTGGAGGTCTCGACTAAATGAGAATCGACAAGCTCACCACCAAGTTCCAGGAAGCACTCGCGGACGCGCAAAGCCTCGCGGCAGGCCGCGACAATCAATACATCGAACCCGTTCACGTTCTCGCGGCGCTGGTCGCGCAGCAGGACGGTTCCGCCCGCTCGCTGATGTCGCGCGCGGGTGTTCACATTCAGGCGCTGCAAGGCGCGCTGAACGAGGCCATCTCGCGCCTGCCGCAAGTGACGGGCACGGGCGGCGACATCCAGATCGGCCGTGAACTGGCCGGGCTGCTGAACCAGGCCGACAAGGAAGCGCAGAAGCTCAACGACACGTTCATCGCGAGCGAGATGTTCCTGCTCGCCGTGTCCGACGACAAGGGCGACGCCGGCAAGCTCGCCCGCCAGCACGGCCTCACGCGCAAGGCGCTGGAAGCCGCGATCGCCGCCGTGCGCGGCGGCTCGCAGGTGCACAGCCAGGACGCGGAAAGCCAGCGCGAGGCGCTGAAGAAATACACGGTCGACCTGACCGAGCGCGCCCGTGCGGGCAAGCTCGATCCGGTGATCGGCCGCGACGACGAAATCCGCCGTTCGATCCAGATCCTGCAGCGCCGCACCAAGAACAACCCGGTGCTGATCGGCGAGCCGGGCGTCGGCAAGACGGCGATCGTCGAAGGGCTCGCGCAGCGGATCGTCAACGGCGAAGTGCCCGAGACGCTGAAGGGCAAGCGCGTGCTGTCGCTCGACATGGCCGCACTGCTCGCCGGCGCGAAGTATCGCGGCGAATTCGAGGAGCGCCTGAAGGCGGTGCTCAACGACATCGCGAAGGACGAAGGCCAGACGATCGTCTTCATCGACGAAATCCACACGATGGTCGGCGCGGGCAAGGCCGAAGGCGCGATGGATGCGGGCAACATGCTGAAGCCGGCGCTGTCGCGCGGCGAGCTGCACTGCATCGGCGCGACCACGCTCGACGAATACCGCAAGTACATCGAGAAGGATGCCGCGCTCGAGCGCCGCTTCCAGAAGGTGCTCGTCGACGAGCCGAGCGTCGAGGCGACGATCGCGATCCTGCGCGGGCTGCAGGAGAAGTACGAACTGCACCACGGTGTGGACATCACCGACCCGGCGATCGTCGCCGCGGCCGAGCTGTCGCATCGCTACATCACCGACCGTTTCCTGCCGGACAAGGCCATCGACCTGATCGACGAAGCCGCTTCGAAGATCAAGATGGAAATCGATTCGAAGCCCGAAGAAATGGACAAGCTCGATCGTCGCCTGATCCAGCTGAAGATCGAACGCGAAGCCGTGAAGAAGGAGCAGGACGAAGCGTCGCAGAAGCGCCTGCAGCTGATCGAGGAAGAGATCGAGCGTCTCGGCCGCGAGTACGCGGACCTCGAGGAAATCTGGACCGCCGAGAAGGCCGCGGTGCAGGGTAGCGCGCAGTTGAAGGAAGAGATCGAGAAGGTGCGGGCGGACATCGCGCGGCTGCAGCGTGACGGCAAGCTGGAGAAGGTGGCCGAGCTGCAGTACGGCAAGCTGCCGCAGCTCGAGGCGCAGCTGAAGCAGGTCACGCAGGCCGAAGAGCAGGAGCAGCACAACCCGACGCGCCCGCGCCTGTTGCGCACGCAGGTCGGCGCCGAGGAAATCGCGGAAGTCGTGTCGCGTTCGACCGGGATTCCGGTGTCGCGGATGATGCAGGGCGAGCGCGAGAAGCTGCTGCACATCGAGGAAAAGCTGCATGAGCGCGTGGTCGGCCAGCACGAGGCGATCAGCGCGGTGGCCGACGCGATCCGCCGTTCGCGCGCGGGTCTCGCCGATCCGAACCGTCCGTACGGCTCGTTCCTGTTCCTCGGCCCGACGGGTGTCGGCAAGACCGAGCTGTGCAAGGCGCTGGCGTCGTTCCTGTTCGATTCGGAAGAGCACCTGATCCGCATCGACATGAGCGAGTTCATGGAGAAGCACAGCGTCGCGCGGCTGATCGGCGCGCCGCCGGGCTATGTCGGCTACGAGGAGGGCGGCTACCTGACGGAAGCCGTGCGCCGCAAGCCGTACAGCGTGATCCTGCTCGACGAGATCGAGAAGGCGCATCCGGACGTGTTCAACGTGCTGCTGCAGGTGCTCGACGACGGCCGCATGACGGACGGGCAGGGGCGCACGGTCGACTTCAAGAACACCGTGATCGTGATGACGTCGAACCTCGGCTCGCAGGTCATCCAGGCGATGACGGGTGCGCCGCAGGAAGAGATCAAGGACGCCGTGTGGCTCGAGGTGAAGCAGCATTTCCGCCCCGAGTTCCTGAACCGGATCGACGACGTCGTCGTGTTCCATGCGCTCGACCGCAGCAACATCGAGTCGATCGCGAAGATCCAGCTCGCCCGCCTGCACGACCGGCTCGCGAAGCTCGACATGGCGCTCGACGTGTCGGAAGCGGCGCTCGAACAGATCGGCAAGGTCGGCTACGATCCGCTGTTCGGTGCGCGTCCGCTGAAGCGCGCGATCCAGCAGGAGATCGAGAACCCGGTCGCGAAGCTGATCCTCGCGGGCCGCTTCGGTCCGAAGGACGTGATCCCGGTCGACGTCCAGGACGGCAAGTTCGTGTTCGACCGCGTCGTTCACTGATCGCAGGGCTCCGGCCGTCGCCCGGTTCGCGCCGGGCGCACAAAAACAAACACCCCGCCTCGGCGGGGTGTTTGCTTATGGCGCGTCGCAACGACGCAGCGCGTCAGCCCTGCTTGTTGCCGCCGAACATGCCGGCGATCTGCGACAGCGAGCCGAGCACGTTCGACGGGTCGACCTGTGCCTGGCCGTCGGCCGGCACCGCACCGTCCGGCGTCGCGTGGTTGACGACGTGCGGCAGCACCTGCGCGAGGACGGTCGACGCCGTCGACGGATCGACACCGAACTTGCTCGCGAGCGCACCGATCGCGTCCGAGCCGAGCACGTTCTGCAGCGTGTCCGGCGAGATCGGCTGGTTCTGGCCGTTGCCGACCCACGAGCCGATGATGTCGCCGGCGCCGCCGGCCTTGAACTTCTCGATCAGGCCGTTCAGGCCGCCCGGCTGGTTGTTGATGAATTCGAGCGCGGTCGTGATCAGCGCGCTTTGCGAGTTGCCGCCGGCCTGGCCGCCGATCAGACCGCCAACGATGTCGAGGAGACCCATGGTTCTTCACCTTTACCGATAAGGGCGCCACACAGTGGGCGCCCGTTGAACGAATGCCGCGCGCACGCCGTCGCGCGCGCGGCGCACATCAGGCGCCCGACGCCGCGGCGGCGGAGGCTGCCTTGTCCTTCTTGCCTTTCTTCTTCGAACCCTTCGTCGCTTTTGCCGACGACGCGGCGGCCGGTGCGCTCGCACCCGCATCGGCGGATGCCGCCGCTGCGGCGGCCGCTTTTTCCTTCTTCGTCATGCGCTTGGCCTTGGCCGGCTTCGCCGTATCCGGCGCGCTTGCCGCCGGTGCCGGTGCCGGTGCGGTGGCCGTCGTGCCGGCCGTCGCGGTCGTGGACGTCGACGCCGTGCCTGCCGACGCCGTGGTCGACGTGGTGGCCGATGTCGTCGCGGCCGGCTTCGACAGCTTCACGCCCTTCGGCGGCGTCGACGCGCCGCCGATCGTCAGGCCGTTTTCCTCGAGATGCCCGACCGACTTCGTGCCGAGGCCCTTGACGCGGTTTGCGAGATCGTCCGCGTCCTTGAACGGGCCGTTCTTGGTGCGTTCGTCGATGATCGCCTTCGACTTCACGGGTCCGAGACCTTTCACGGATTCGAGCGCGGCCTGGTCAGCCGTGTTGACTTCGACGGCCGCGGCAAGGCCTGCGGCGAGCGACAGCGATAGCGCGACGAACAGCATCAGCAGCTTTTTCAGCATGGCAAAGGCTCCCTGGTTCTGACGGATGAATGGCTGTTGCAACGGACGGCGGCGTGACGCCCGGCCGGGCATCGCCGTTAAGCATAGGACAAATGCGTGCCCTTTTTAAGACAGGCTGACCGAATCTTGCTGAAGGCTTGCGACGCTGTAAAGACCGAACTCTGCGCCGGGCGGCGGTTTTGACCATTCTTTACGGTGTCGCCGGGGTGTCGCTGACGATCGTTGCACTGGCCGTTCGACAGGGCTTGACTTAGAGTGAACTCTAACTCCTAACCTTGTTGCTGCCATGTCGAACACCGTATCCCAATCTTCCTCCGCCGGCCCGCTGACGATCGGCCAGGTCGCCGAAATGACCGGCCTGTCGACGCATACGCTGCGGTACTACGAGCAGGCCGGCCTGCTGCGCGCGATTTCGCGCACGGCGGCCGGGCACCGGCTCTATGCGCCGGCCGACCTTGACTGGCTGGCCTTCGTGATGCGCCTGAAGGCGACCGGCATGCCGATCGCGCAGATGCAGGCGTTCGCGGCGCTGCGTGCGCAAGGCGAGTCGACCTTCGGTGCGCGGCGCAGCCTGCTCGTCGCACATCGCGACGCAGTGCGCGCGCATATCGCGGAGCTGCAGGCGAGCCTCGACGTGATCAGCGACAAGATCGCGTATTACGAGGCTCAGGAGCGGGATACGGCGCGACGGGCGAAACCTTCTCACTCTCCCTCGGAACAGGACGGACACAATGGAACGACTCGTTGACGACCGCTACACGCGCGGCTGGAACAAACTGAAGGAAATCGACGGCGAAGTGGGCGAACGCGTGATCGCGGCGCTCGCGCCGATCGCACCGGATTTCGGGCGGCTCCTGGTCGAGTTCGGTTTCGGCGACATCTACAGCCGGCCGCAGCTCGACCTGAAAGCGCGCGAGATCGCGACGATCGCGGCGCTGGCCGCGCTCGGCAATGCGCAGCCGCAACTCAAAGTGCATGTCGAGGCCGCGCTGAACGTCGGCTGCACGCGCGACGAGATCGTCGAGGTGTTCATGCAGATGGCCGTCTACGCGGGTTTTCCGGCCGCGCTCAACGCGCTGTTCGCCGCGCACGAAGTGTTCACGCGGCGCGATGAGGCGGCCGGTAACGCGGCAGATGCGAATGAAGCAGCCGTGCAGCCCGCATGACGAAGCACGCGCCCGCGCGTCACGCGCGGTGCGGCGCGACGATCCGGTGCTTCGCGATGCGCCGGTACAGCGTCGCGCGCGAGATGCCGAGCGCCTGCGCGGCCGCGTCGGGCCGCCAGCGATGCGCGGTGAGCGCCGCGACGATGCGGCCGCGTTCGTCGTCGGGCAGCGCGCCGGGCGACGTGCCGCCAAGCTGCGCGGCGATCTCGGCCGGCAGATCTCGCCGCGTCACGCGCGCGGCGTCGCACACCGCGCACGCATAGCGCAGCACGTTGCGCAATTGCCGCACGTTGCCGGGCCACGGATACGCGGCGAGCTGTTCGGCGAGCGTCGCATCGAGCGTCAGCACGTGGCCGGTGGCCTGCGCCTCCTCGGCGAACACGGCGGCGATCACGTCGCGCACGTCGGCACGCTCGCGCAGCGGCGGCAGTTCGAACGTCGCGCCGCTCAGCCGGTAGTAGAGATCTTCGCGGAACGTGCCCTCGGCCACCATCCGCGCGAGATCGCGGTGCGTCGCGCAAATCACGTCGAGATCGACGCGGACCGGCGTATCGCTGCCGAGCGGCACGACTTCGCCATCGGCGAGCACGCGCAACAGGCGCGTCTGCAGCGCGAGCGGCATGTCGCCGATTTCATCGAGGAACAGCGTGCCGCCGTCGGCGAGCGCGATCTTGCCGCGTGCGCCATGCTTGCGTGCGCCGGTGAACGCGCCGGCCGCATAGCCGAACAGTTCGCTCTCGATCAGCGCTTCGGGCAGCGCGCCGCAGTTGACCGCGACGAACGGCCGCGCACGCCGCGCGCCGGCATCGTGGATCGCGCGCGCGAATACTTCCTTCCCCGCACCGGTTTCGCCGAGCACGAGAATCGGCAGCCGCTTGCTTGCGACACGCAGCGCGAGTTCGGCCTGCTGCGCGATATGCGCGTCGCTGCTTTGCAGAAACGGCGTCAGTGCGCCGACGTGGCGTTGCGCGCTTCCCGGGCGGCGCGAGGCCGTGCCGGGCTCGCGGCCGGTGCGCCGTAGCGGCGCACGCAGCCGCGCATAGAGCGGCGCGCCGGTCGCGCGCAGCCGCAGCGCGACGATCGCATCGAGCCGCGCGGCATCGCGCAGCGGCATCTCGGTCGCGTCGAAGATCTCGTCGATATGGCGCGGCTCGCGCAGCGCCGGCAGTGCGTCGCGCGCCTGCCGGTTCGCGGCAATGATGTTGCCGCATTCGTCGAACGCGATCAGCCACTCGGGTTGCGCTTCGACGTAGTGACGATTCGGATGCCCGAACAGGATCCAGTGCTGCGTGGTGCTGTGCACGAAGTAGCCGTCCTCGATCAGCGCCGCGCTCTGCCGCACGAGCTGATAGACGAGACGCTGGCTGTCGCGGCCGTCGGGCGAATGAACGGCCGACGCGTCGAGCACGCCGATCAGCTCGCCGCCCGGCGAGAAGATCGGTGCCGCGCTGCAGGTGAGCGTCGTGAACGCCGCACGAAAGTGATCGGTCTTGTGCACGGTGATCGGCGCGAGATCGGTCAGCACGTTCGCGACACCGCAGGTGCCTTCCTCGCTTTCCGACCAGCATGAGCCGATGTGCAGCCCCGCATGACGGAAGTCGTTGCGGCGCTCGCGGTCGATCCGGTAGTCGATCGTCACGCCGTGCGCATCGGTCAGCATCACGCAGTAGTCGGCGACGCGGATCATGTCGTGCAGCCGCGTCAGGCACTGGCCCGACGCGCGCAGGAAGGCCTCTTCCTTGTCGCGTACTTCACGGAGCTCCGCTGCGGTCAGCACGCGCGGGCCGATCGACGAAGCGGGGTCGAGGCTGTAACGCTCCAGCGACCGCTGCCACGACGACACGAGGCGCGTGGAGTCGGCCGGCGCGGGCAGGCGTCCGGCGAGCGCGCCGAGCACGCGGTCGGCGTGCTGGGCCTGGGGGACGGCGTAGGGCATGGTCGGCTCCGGTTCCGTACGGCGGGGATGCGATGTTCTTGTAGCACATCCCGTTCGTCGGATCACATTGCATCGCAGCACGCGGCGGGCCTGAGACGTTCGTCTCACGGTATCGCGGGCTGTCTCGTGTCGTTGAGACGCGTGCGTGTGCGACAGGCGGAGATCGTCCGGTATGACGCGGCCTGCGCGGCGCCGCGCAATGGCGGGGGTTTGCGGGCAGGGCGGTGCGCTTGCACCGGCGTCGCGGCAGCCGTTTCGTCGTATCGATGCTGTGAGACGAGCGGGCCGAATGGCCGCGCGTTCCGTCCTTGCAGCAGCGATTGCGGAACCCCGGCATCCCCGTCGCTTCAGCATTCACAAGGGTTTTACGTTCATCGTATGTAGGGTGGCACGCCGCTTGCAGAGATCACGGGCAAGTCGGCGCGGTCGCGTCGACGACGATCCGCCGCCCGGCGATGGCAGCGGACGAGACAGGCAGGGCCGCGGCACGCCAACGCGCGGCGGCCGGCTAACTGGATGGAGACGAACCCGTGACGATGCCCGTTACCGTCGGCGTGATCGCGAACCCCGCATCGGGGCGCGACATCCGCCGCCTCACGACGCATGCCTCCGTCTTTCCGACGGCGGAGAAGGCGAACATGATCGTGCGCCTGCTGGCCGGCCTCGGCGCGATGGGCGTCGAGCGCGTGCTGACGCTGCGCGACCGGACGGGCATCGCGACGCTGCTGCTGCGTGCGATCGACACGCACCGTGCGGTCGCGCCGCACGAGCGCTGGCCCGACGTCGAATTCGTCGACCTGCCGATCACCGACACCGTCGCCGATACCCAGGCCGGCGCCGCGTACCTGCACCGGATGGAAGTCGCGCTGATCGTCGTGCTCGGCGGCGACGGCACCCATCGCGCGGTGGCCGCGCACTGCGGCGCGACGCCGCTCGTCGCGCTGTCCACCGGCACCAACAACGCATTTCCCGAACATCGTGAAGCCACGGTCGCCGGCGTCGCGGCAGGACTCGCCGCGACCGGCGCGGTGCCGGCCGACGTCGCGTTCACGCGCAACAAGCGGCTCGTCGTGCGCTGCGTGACGGGCGCGCAGCCGGGGCGCGAGGAGATCGCGCTCGTCGACGTGTGCGCCGCGCGGCAGCGCTTCATCGGCGCCCGCGCGATCTCGGGGTCCGACGACATCGATTCGCTGTACCTGACGTTTGCGGAGCCGGACGGGATCGGCCTGTCCGCGCTCGGCGGCGCGTGGGCGCCGCTCGAACGCAGCGCGCCGCACGGGTTGGCGATGCGCTTTGCGGCCGAAGGCATGACCGCCGGCACGCCGCTCGTCGCGCCGATTGCGCCGGGCCGCGTCGACCGCGTCGTGATGCGCAGTTGCGAGCGGCTCGAGCCGGATGCGTGGCAGACGATTCCGTTCGAGCACGGCACGCTCGCGTTCGACGGCGAGCGCGAGATCGAGGTCGCGCGCGGCGATCGCTACGAGATCTCGCTCGACTGGCGCGGGCCGCTGACGGTCGACGTCGGCCGCACGCTGCGCTATGCGTCGTCACGCCAGCTGCTGCGCGATGCCGGCGAGTGGCGCTATTGAGACACCGCTTTACCGAGTGACATTTCGGCATCCATAACGATCGACACGGAGACATCGCCATGACAGCCCCACTCGAAGGACAGGTCGCCATCGTCACGGGCGGCGCGCGCGGCATCGGCCGCGGCATTGCCCTGACGCTCGCCGGCGCGGGTGCCGACATCCTGCTGGCCGACCTGCTCGACGACGCACTCGACGCCACCGCGCGCGAGGTACGCGCGCTCGGCCGCCGGGCGGCGGTGGCGAAGGTCGACGTCACGCAGGCCGCACAGGTCGACGCAATGGTTGCGCAGGCACTCGCCGACCTCGGCCGGCTCGACATCCTCGTGAACTGCGCGGGCGTGATCAGCATTCATCCGGTCGGCGAACTGACCGAGCGCGACTGGGATTTCGTGATGGACGTGAACGCGAAGGGTACGTTCCTCGGCTGCCGGGCGGCGCTCGCGCCGCTGAAGGCGCAGGGCCGCGGCCGGATCATCAACGTCGCGTCGATTGCCGGCAAGGAAGGCTTTCCGAATCTCGCGCATTACAGCGCATCGAAATTCGCGGTCGTCGGCTTCACGAACGCGCTCGCGAAGGAGGTCGCGCGCGACGGCGTGACCGTCAACGCGATCTGCCCCGGCATCGTGCGGACCTACATGTGGGACCGGCTGTCCGACGAATGGAAGACCGACGGCGAATCGGTCGAGGAATCGTGGCAGCGGCACCAGTTGACGCTGATTCCGCAGGGTCGCGCGCAGACGCCGGAGGACATGGGCCGGCTCGCGCTGTTCTTCGCGACGATGGACAACGTGACGGGCCAGGCCGTGAACGTCGACGGCGGCTTCACGTTCCACTGACGGCCGCGGGCCGTGCAATCCGTCGCCGCGGCCCGGCCGCGGCGGCATTCGCAGTCAGACCTACCCAGGAGACACACATGACCGCTTCGACACAGCTCAGCAGGGACAAACTGCTGGACGCCTACCGGCTGATGCGCACGATCCGCGAATTCGAGGAGCGCCTGCACGTCGAATTTGCGACCGGCGAGATCCCCGGCTTCGTTCACCTGTATGCGGGCGAGGAGGCGTCCGCGGTCGGCACGATACTGCACCTCGGGCTCGCCGACTACGTTGCAACCACGCACCGCGGCCACGGCCATTGCATCGCGAAGGGCGTCGACGTGCACGGCATGATGGCCGAGATCTACGGCAAGAAGACGGGCGTCTGCCACGGCAAGGGCGGTTCGATGCACATCGCCGACCTGTCGATGGGGATGCTCGGCGCGAACGGGATCGTCGGCGCGGGCGGCCCGCTCGTCTGCGGCGCCGCGCTCGCGGCGAAGCACAGGAAGACCGGCGGCGTCGGCGTGTGCTTCTTCGGTGACGGCGCGTCGAACCAGGGCGTGATCTTCGAATCGATGAACCTCGCGTCGGTGTGGCGGCTGCCCGCGATCTTCGTGGCCGAGAACAACGGCTATGCGGAAGCGACGTCGTCGAGCTGGTCGGTCGCGACCGACAACATCGCCGATCGCGCGAACGGGTTCGGGATGCCGGGCGTGATCGTCGACGGTTTCGACTTCTTCGCGGTGCACGAAGCGCTCGGCGAAGCCGTCGAGCGCGCGCGCAACGGCGGCGGCCCGACGCTCGTCGAGGTGAAGTTCACGCGCTATTTCGGCCACTTCGAAGGCGATGCGCAAACCTATCGCGCACCGGGCGAAGTGCAGAAGCTGCGCGACGAGAAGGACTGCCTGAAGCATTTCGAAACGCGCGTCGTGCGGGCCGAAGCGCTGACGACCGCCGACCTGCGCGCGGTCGATGCGCAGGTGAAGGCGCTGATCGACGATGCAGTCGCGCAGGCCAAGGTCGCGCCGGTACCCGATGCCGCCGACCTGCTGACCGACGTCTACGTGTCGTACCCGTGAGCGCGGCCTGATACCGCGGCCGACACGGCGAACCGAACATTCCAGGAGACAGACATGGCAAGGAAAATCACTTATTCGCAGGCGATCAACGAGGCGCTCGCGCAGGAAATGGCGCGCGACGACAGCGTGATCGTGATGGGCGAGGACAATGCGGGCGGCGCGGGCGCGCCGGGCGAGGACGACGCGTGGGGTGGCGTGCTCGGCGTGACGAAGGGGCTGTTCCACAAGTTTCCGGGCCGCGTGCTCGATACGCCGCTGTCGGAGGGCGGCTACATCGGCGCGGCGGTCGGCGCCGCCGCGTGCGGGATGCGGCCCGTCGCGGAGCTGATGTTCATCGATTTCATGGGCGTGTGCTTCGACCAGATCTTCAACCAGGCCGCGAAGTTCCGCTACATGTTCGGCGGCAAGGCCGTGACGCCGGTCGTGATCCGCGCGATGTACGGCGCCGGCCTTCGCGCGGCCGCCCAGCACTCGCAGATGCTCACGTCGCTGTTCACGCACATTCCGGGGCTGAAGGTCGTGTGCCCGTCGACGCCGTACGACGCGAAGGGGCTGCTGATCCAGGCGATCCGCGACAACGATCCCGTGATCTTCCTCGAACACAAGCTGCTCTATACCCGTGAAGGCGACGTTCCGGAGGAGTCCTATGCGATTCCGTTCGGCGAAGCGAACGTGATGCGCGACGGCGACGACGCGACGATCGTCACGTACGGCCGGATGGTGCATCTCGCGATGGACGCGGCCGCGAAGCTCGCGAAGGACGGCATCCAGGTCGGCGTGATCGATCTGCGCACGACGTCGCCGCTCGACGAGGACACGATCCTCGAAAGCGCGGAGCGCACCGGGCGCGTGGTGGTCGTCGACGAAGCGAACCCGCGCTGCTCGATTGCGACCGATATCGCCGCGCTGGTCGCGCAGCGCGCGTTCCATGCGCTGAAGGCGCCGATCGAGCTCGTGACCGCGCCGCATACGCCCGCGCCGTTCGCGAGCGTGCTGGAAGACCTGTATATCCCGTCCGCCGATGCGATTGCGCAGGCGGTCCTGAAGACGAGGAGCTGACACGATGTCGATTCACATGATCACGATGCCCAAGTGGGGGCTGTCGATGGAGCAGGGGCAGGTCAACGGCTGGCTGAAGGCGCTCGGCGAACGCGTGACGAAGGGCGACGAAGTGCTCGACGTCGAGACCGACAAGATCTCGTCGGGCGTCGAATGCGCGTTCGACGGCACGCTGCGCCGGCAGGTCGCGCAGGAAGGCGAGACGCTGCCGGTCGGCGCGCTGCTCGGCGTCGTCGCGGCCGCCGACGCGAGCGATGCCGACATCGACGCGGCGATCGCCGAATTCCAGCGCGATTTCGTGCCGAGCGCGGCGTCCGACGAAGCCGCGGGCCCGCAGCCCGAGAAGGCGCAGATCGGCGGCCGGACGGTGCGCTTCCTGAAACTTGGCGAAGGCGGCGGCACGCCCGCCGTGCTGATCCACGGCTTCGGCGGCGATCTCAACAACTGGCTGTTCAATCACGCGGATCTCGCCGCGCACCGGCCGGTATGGGCGCTCGACCTGCCCGGTCACGGCGAGTCGGGCAAGACGGTCGAGACGGGCAGCCTCGATGAGCTGGCCGACGCGGTGCTCGCGCTGCTCGATGCGAAGGGCATCGACCAGGCCCACCTGATCGGCCATTCGATGGGCGGCGCGGTGGCGATGGCGGCGGCCGAGCGCGCGCCGCAGCGGGTCGCGTCGCTGACGCTGATCGCGAGCGCGGGGCTCGGCACCGCCATCAACCGCGCTTACATCGACGGCTTCGTCGCCGGCAATAGCCGCAACACGCTGAAGCCGCACCTCGGCGCGCTGTTCGCGGACAACGCGCTGGTCACGCGGCAGCTCGTCGAGGATCTCGTCAAGTACAAGCGGCTCGAAGGCGTGCAGGCCGCGCTGGAGAAGATCGCGCATGCCGCGTTCGACGGTGCCGCGCAGCGGCGCGTGTTCCGCGACCGGCTCGCGACGCTTGCGCCGCGCACGCTCGTGATCTGGGGCGAGCACGACCAGGTGATCCCCGCGCAGCACGCGCGGGGTTTGCCGGATGGCGTGCGTGCCGAGGTGATCCCCGGCAGCGGGCACATGGTGCAGATGGAGGCGGCCGCCGACGTGAACCGCCTGATCGTCGCGTTTCTCGGAGACTGACGATGGCCGCCGCGCTCGAACGACCCAGCCTCACGGCGCTCGGCCAGCCGGGCGCGAGAAGCCGTGACAAGCTCGCGCGCATTCCGGTGCGCGTCGAGCCCGCGGCCGGTGCGGCGTTGCCGAAGCCGCCGTGGCTGCGCGCGCGGCCGATGATGAGCGCGTCGGTCGCCGACATGGCGGCCGTGCTGCGCGATCATCGGCTGCATTCCGTCTGCGAGGAGGCGATGTGCCCGAACATCGGCGAATGCTTCGCGCAGCGCACGGCGACCTTCATGATCATGGGCGGCCTGTGCACGCGGCGCTGCCCGTTCTGCGACGTCGCGCACGGCCGCCCCGACCCGCTCGACGCCGACGAGCCCGCGCGGCTGGCCGACGCGGCCGCGGCGCTCGGGCTGCGCTACGTCGTGATCACGTCGGTCGATCGCGACGATCTGCGCGACGGCGGTGCCGCGCATTTCGCCGCCTGCATCGCGGCGGTGCGCGCGAGCGTGCCGGGCATCGGCGTCGAAGTGCTGACACCGGACTTCCGCGGCCGCGTGGCCCGCGCGCTCGATGCGCTGTCGACGGCCTGGCCCGACGTGTTCAACCACAACATCGAGACGGTGCCGTCGCTGTATCGCGCGGCGCGGCCGGGCGCCGACTATCGCGGCTCGCTCGAACTGCTCGCGCGGGCGAAGCGGGCACGGCCTGAGCTGGTGACGAAATCGGGATTGATGCTCGGGCTCGGCGAGTGCGACGACGAAGTGCGCGACACGCTGCGCGACCTGCGTGCGCATGACGTCGACGTGCTGACGCTCGGCCAGTATCTCGCGCCGTCCGAACACCATCTGCCGGTACGGCGCTACGTCAGCCCGGACGCATTCGCCGCGTGGCGCGACGAGGCGCTGTTGCTCGGTTTCAGGGAAGTCGTCGCCGGCCCGCTCGTGCGGTCGTCGTATCACGCGGCCGACGTGCTGGAGGAGACGTAACGGGCGGCGCGTCAGGCGGACGTGGAAGCGGCGGCATGCGCACGACTGACGCGGCGCAGGTACAGCACGAGCCCGGCGCCCGCGAGCATCAGGCTGATCGTGTTCGCGAACCAGAAGCCGCGCGCGCCGGTCAGCCACGCGGGCGCGATGCCGCCCACGTCGAAACCGAGCGCGTAGCCGCCGCTGAGCCCGACGCCCCACAGCGCGACCGCATAGATCACGGTCGGCACGACCGCGACCTTGTAGGCGCGCAGCACGAACGCCGACGTGACCTGAAGCGCATCGAACACGTGGTAGCACGCGACGATCGCGACGAGCGGCATCGCGGCCGCGGCGACGGCCGGGTTCGGCGTATAGCCGCCGATGATCAGCGGGCGCAGCACGAACACGAGCAGGCCGTAGGTCGCGGCAATGCCGCACGCGAAGATCACGCTGTGCCGGCCGAGCAGCCGGGCTTCCTCGGGCCGTCCGGCGCCGAGCGCGCGCGCGACGAGCGTCGACGCCGCCACGCCGATCGACAGCGGCGTCATGTACAGCACCGCGCCGATGTTGCCGGCGATCTGGTGGCCGGCGAGTGTCGTCGTGCCGAACTGCGCGATGAACAGCGCCATGCACGTGTACGACGTGACCTCGATCAGGTACGACAGGCCCATCGGCACGCCGAGTTTCAGGATCGCCTTCTGGCGCGCCCAGACCGGCCAGCAGAAGCGCGAGAAGATCGCGAGCGGCGCGAATACGTCGAGCTTCGCGAGCAGCGTGTAGCCGATCAGCGCGAGCGCCCAGTTGATCAGCGTGCTGGCGAGTCCGCAGCCGGGGCCGCCCAGGGCCGGCACGCCGAACCCGCCGAAGATGAACCACACGTTGAGCGGAAACTTGAGCAGCAGCGCGCCGATCTGCAGGATCATCGCGAGGCGCGGCTTGCCGGCCGCGTTGGTCAGCGCGTTGTAGATGCGGAAGACGAGGCTGGCGGGCAGCCCGTACGACAGGATGCGCAGGTAGTCGACGGTGCGGTCGTGCAGCGCGGCGGGCGTGTGCGCGACGCGCAGCAGCGGTTCGGGAAAATGCAGCAGGAGAAAGCCGGGCACCGCGAGCAGCAGCGCGAGCCACAGCGCCTGGCGCACTTCTTCGCCGATCTCGGCGTAGCGGCGCGCGCCGTACAACTGCCCGGTGATCGGCTGCAGCGCCGACAGGATGCCCGTCAAGCCGATATAGATCGAAATGTAGATCGACGAACCGAGCCCGAGCGCGGCGAGATCGACGGCCGAGTAGCGCCCGACCATCGCGGTGTCGATCACGCCGAACGCGATGATTGCGAGCTGGCCGACGAGCACCGGCCACGCGAGACCGACGATCCGGCGGATGTCGCCGAACATCGTCAATCGGCCGGCTGGCGGCGCGGCGGACGCCGCTTGACGGGCGTCTTCGGCCGTTCGATGCGCTCGTACAGGCGGAAGCGCTCGTCACGGTCGGCGGCGCGGCGGCCTTCCCACACGAGACGCCACACGTATTGCGACATCGAGCTCGGCTCGCCGAAGTCCGAGCGGTCCTGGCGCAGGATCACGTCGCAGTCGCCGGAGAAATCGAAGCGCATGTTGCCGAAATACGCGAAGGTCGCGATCTGCGCGTCACCGAGCCGCACCGGCGAGATGCACTCGTAGTCGGACGGCAGGTGCACCGCGATCTGCTGCGCGACGTCGCGATAGGTCCGGCCGTAATTGACGATCGGCAGCCACAGCGTCATCAGCAGCACCCACATCAGCGTGGTGCCCGCACCCGACAGCACGACGCTGCGCCACAGCACTTTCGGCTGCCGCGAGATGCGCCAGCGCACCAGGAAGCACCAGCATACGGTGGCGATCACCGCGCAGATGAACGACAGGATCTTGAAGTGCGGCTCGTAGCCGGGCACGAGGCGGGCGAGGTTGCGCGCGAGCGGATGCGGGAAGCCCGTGATCGAGGCGAGCCACACGAGCCACACGAAGGTGCCGAGGATCGTGAAGCTCAGCACCGCGAACCAGTCGATCGCGTTGATCGCGCCGCGCTTGAGGGTCGGCAGCGCGAACGTCGCGAGCACCGCGAGCGGCGGCAGCAGCAGCATGTACATGCGGTTCGACTGCTGGCTCTGCAGGATCACGAGCGCGACGAGCGGCACGGCGACCGACAGCGGAATTGCGATGTGCGCACGGCGGCGCATGCCGGCCCAGCTCCACCATGCCCAGATCGCGAGCGGCCACGCGGGCCACGTGAACAGCGGCAGGTTCTTCGCCGCATAGCCGAGCACCGCGGTCGGCGGGCCCGAGAAACGCATCAGGCTGCCGTGGATCCACTGGTTGAAGAACCATGCGGCATCGTCGGGCGCGGCGACGAACGCGGCCAGCGGCCACAGCGCGAAGATCGCGGCCGCGAGCGGCACGCCGATGAGCGGCAGGCGCAGGTTGCGCATCTCGGGCGTGACGAGCCACAGCACGGCCGTGCCGGCGAGCAGCGCGACGACCAGCACCGGATTGCCGGACAGCGCGACGAGGCCCATCGCGAGGCCCCACCACAGCGCGCCCTGCATCGGCTTGTCGATGCCGCGCACGATCCCGTAGACGAGCATCGCGATCCACGCGAACTGCGCGAGCTGCGGCGTCGTTTCGTGCCCGCGCTCCGCGAGGCCGAAGCAGGCGACGAGCACCAGCAGCGCGCCGTCGGCGAGCGTGCGGCCGTAGTCGCGCGGCTCGGGCTCGCCGCCGAATGCGTACTTGAACGGCTGGACTTCGGCACGCCGGCCGAGCAGGTAGGCGGCGTACCAGACGAATGCGCACGCGACGCAGAACAGCAGGCCGGTATCGACGCGCGACGCGTTGCTTGCGTCGACCCACGGGCCCAGGCCGCGGATCGACAGCGCGCCGAGCCAGTAGCCGAGCGGCCCGTCGGTCGTGATGAACTTGCCGACCAGATTCGGCAGCAGCCAGTCGTGCCAGCCGCCCTTGGCCATCGTCCACATCACGCCAAAGCCTGCCGCGTCCTCGTTCTTCCACGGGTCGCGGCCGAACAGGCCGAACGCGGCGTAGGCGAAGCAGAGCGTGAGCAGCAGCCAGCGCGGTAGCGCGCGCGTGGCGGAGGCGGTGAGACGGACGACAGGCTTCATGCAGATGAGCGATTTGTTATGGGCGGGTGGCCGGCGCGGACGCGCGCGGTCGAGCCGGTTTCGAGCTTCCGGCATTGTAGACGCGCCCGCTGTTGCGCGTCAGGTCGATGCCCGGGCGCCGGCTGGCGCCTGCCGGGCGAGCAGAGACAAAAAAGGGCAGCCTGGGCTGCCCTTTTGTGCGGTACCGGTGCAATGCAACCACCGGATGCAATGCGAAGCTTACTTCGCCTTGCCGCTGGCGCGAACGCCGAACTTGTTCTTGAACTTCTCGACACGGCCTGCCGTGTCCATGATCTTTTGCTGACCCGTGTAGAACGAGTGCGATTCCGACGACACTTCGATCTTGGCGAGCGGGTAGGTCTTGCCGTCGAGTTCGATGTTTTCGCGCGTCTGGATCGTCGAGCGCGTGATGAACTTGAAGCCGTTCGACATGTCTTGGAAGACGACTTCGCGGTAGTTCGGGTGGATGCCTTCTTTCATGGTCTTTCCTTGGTGAGAGCGGTAGCCAACCCGCCGCTTGCCGTGCCGGAACGCGCATATTGCGCAAACCGGAGGACGCCAAGCCCGGCGCGAGCCACTTGCCTAAGGTCGAAAAACGGCGATTATGCCAGAAAATCAGGTGGTTGACGAATAATTTTCACGGTGCGTCGAGCGCGCCGGTGCCGGCCGGATCCTGCCGGTAGTAGCGCGCGAGCAGCCGGTACAACTCCGGAAATTCGGACTCGAACGCTTTCGGCCGGACGAACAGCGCTTCGCTGCATACCGCGAAGAATTCCGACGGGTGGTCGGCGGCATAGGGATCGATCAGCGAATCCCGCTCGAAGCGCGCCCACGCGCGGTCCGGCACCGCGTCGACGCGCGCGCAGAACTGGTCGTACGCGTGTTCGAACACATCGGCCCAGGCCTGCGCATCGAGGTGCGGCGCGTGCCAGCGGCGAAATAGGGGCGGATAGCCATCGGCCGCGCCGTTGACCATGTCGATCTTGTGCGCGAACTCGTGGATCACGACGTTGTACGCGTCGTGGCCGTCCGTCATCTGCGCGTCTTCCCAGGACAGGATCACGGGGCCGCCTTCCCAGGCTTCGCCGCTCGCATCCTGCTCGACTTCGTGCACGACCCCGTCCTCGTCCTGCACCGTCTTGCGGATCACGAATTCGCCCGGATACACGACGACGCCGACCCAGCCGTCATACAGCGACAGATCGAGATTCAGCACGGGCAGGCAGGCCTGCGCGGCGATCGAGACGATCATCGCATCGGTCAGCTCGAGCCCGTGCGCGGTCGAGAACGATTTCTTCGCGACGAACAGGCTCGTCAGTTCGCGCAGCCGGCCGAGCGCGTCGGGCGGCAGTGCCGCGAGGAACGGCAGGCGTTCGACGGTGTCCTGCCACAGCGCGTCGGGAATCGGGTGGCTGCGCAGCGCGCGGTCGCGGCGGCGGTCGTCGAACCAGCGGGTCAGTTTCGAGAGCATGAAGGCGGCTCGCGGAAATCCAAAGCCTGTCTTTTAACTCAATCGATCTCTTTTTGCCATGCCGCAAAAAGGCCACCGACGAGCGCCACGCCCGCCAGGAAGTAAAAGCCGTCGAGCGACGCGAGGAACGACGCCTGTTGCGCGACCATGCGCGCGATCGACGCGATCGCGAGGCCGTGCGCCTCGTTCAACGCGTGGCCGGCGGCGGCATAGCTGCGCGTCAATGCATCGACGGTCTGCTGGAACAGCGGGTCGAACACGTTGGCACGCTCGACGAGCCGCGTCTGGTGCGCGGCCACGCGGTGCTGTTCGACGATGATCACCGACGACGTCGCGAACGAGATCGTCAGTTGCCGCACGATGTTCTTCAGCCGGTAGCCGTGCGTATATTCGTCGATCGCGAAGATCCGGAACGTCAGGTTGGCCACCGGCAGCACGATGAAGAGCAGCAGCAATCCGCGCAGCAGCAGCGGGACGATCAGCGCGGCTTCGCCGACTTGCGGCGTCATCCGCGTCATCCACAGCGCGGCCGTGATCGCGATCGCGAACCCCGGCACGACGAACCACTTCTTGTGCGTGACGAATTTCGCGTAACGCAGGTACGCGAACAGCGCGGTGGCCGAAATCAGCGACATCGTGCCCACCAGCCGCCCGGCGTTCTCGACCGGATAGCCGAGCCCGCTTTCGAGAAAGCGCGACGTCAGGTAACTGAAGCCCGTCGACTCGTAGTAATAGAACATGTAGAGCAGCAGCCCGACCTGGAACGTCCGTTCGCGGAACGCGTGCAGGCGCACGAGCGGCGTCGGATGATGCCACTGGTGATACGCGAACCACGCAAGCGCGCCGATCCCCGCGATCGTCAGCAGGATCAGCATCGGCGAGCCGCTGTAGAGCTGGTAATGCACCTGCTGCAGCACGATCTGCAGCGCACCTTGCGCGAGCGCGAACACGACATACGGCCAGAAGTGTCCGGAGCCGCGTTCGTCGTCGGGTGTCCGGCCCGAATCGGGCAGCGTGAGCAGCGCGAGTATCGCGAACGCGATGCCGGCCGGCGCCGAGCATACGAACAGCGCGCGCCACGTCGAATGTGCGACGAGCAGGCCGCCCACAATTGGCGCGAGCGCGCTGCCGAGCAGGATCATGATCAGGAACGCGCGTGTCGCGGGCGGCCGTTCCTGCGGCTTGAAGCTGATCTGGATCAGGATCCGGCACGCGCCCATCATCGGGCCGATGAAATAGCCCTGAAAGCCGCGCGCGAACGCGAGTTCGAGCGACGTGTCGGCGAGCGCGGCCGCGATCGCGCCGAACGAGAACATCAGCATGCAGCCGGCGACGTAGCGGCGATGGCCGAGCCGGTCGACCCACCATTGCTGCTGCAGGATGCCGAGCACGGCCGTGACCGCGTAGGCGCTCGACGACCACACGAGTTCATCGGGCGATGCGTTGATGCCGCCCGCGATGTAGCTCGCGAAGAACGAGAAGATCGCGTTGTCGAAGTAGTCGATGCCGGTAACGAGCGCGAGCGCCCACGGGAACAGGTCCGCGCGCAGGTTCGCGCGGCTCCACAGCGGCGAGCGACCGGGCATCGCGCTCACTCGCGCGCCTTGCGCGTGCGACGCGTGCCGGCTTCGGCCCGCCGCTGCGCGATCAGCGCATCGGCGTTTTCGCCGGCAAGACGCCGTTCGACGTAGTCGATGTCGTGCTGCAGTTCCTTGCGCAGCGCGACGGCTTCCTTCAGTTCGCGCTGGACGGCCGCGATCCGCCGGTCGAGCGTGTCGACCTGCTCGGCCAGGCCGGTGCGGATGTCGCGCAGCGACGCGTCCGAATAGCGGCGCCGGCCGTCGCCCGTTTCTTCCAGCGGGCGCTTCAGCATCTCGGTGATGCCGTGCAGCGAGAAACCGAGCGCGCGCAGCCGCAGGATGCGTGAGAAGCGCTCGAGATCGGCCTCGTCGTAGAGGCGGTAGCGGCCTTCGCTGCGTGACGGCGAGACGAGCCCGCGCTCCTCGTAATACTTCAGCGTGCGCGGCGTGACGCCGAGCCGTGACGCCGCATCGCTCACGGTCAGCAGCGGAGTGGAGGTGTCATTCGGCATCGGGAGGAGGATGGGATTCGGGCGATGACGCGATTATAGATCAACCTGTACGTTCACGTTCATGTTGGCACCGAAAAACGGCCGCCGGGCAGGATGCGCGGGCGGCCGTCTTTTGGGTGCGGGGCGGGGCGATTATCCGCCGCGGCGCATCAGGTCGAAGAACTCGGAGTTGCTCTTCGTCTGGCGGATCTTGTCGAGCAGGAATTCCATCGCTTCGACTTCGTCCATGTCGTGGATGAACTTGCGCAGCACCCAGATCTTCTGAAGGATCTCGGGCTTGATCAGCATTTCTTCGCGACGCGTGCCCGACTTGTTCAGGTTGATCGACGGATACACGCGCTTTTCCGCGAGGCGGCGCTCGAGGTGCACTTCCATGTTGCCGGTGCCCTTGAACTCTTCGTAGATCACGTCGTCCATGCGGCTGCCGGTTTCGATCAGCGCGGTGCCGATGATCGTCAGCGAACCGCCTTCCTCGATGTTGCGCGCCGCGCCGAAGAAGCGCTTCGGACGTTGCAGTGCGTTCGCGTCGACACCACCCGTCAGCACCTTGCCCGATGCCGGGATCACGGTGTTGTACGCGCGTGCGAGACGCGTGATCGAGTCGAGCAGAATCACGACGTCGTGCTTCATTTCGACGAGGCGCTTGGCCTTCTCGATCACCATTTCGGCGACCTGGACGTGGCGCGTGGCCGGTTCGTCGAACGTCGATGCGATCACTTCGCCGGCGACCGAGCGCTGCATTTCGGTCACTTCTTCAGGGCGCTCGTCGATCAGCAGCACGAACAGGATCACGTCCGGGTGGTTCTGCTTGATCGCGTGTGCGATGTGCTGGAGCATCACGGTCTTGCCCGACTTCGGCGACGCGACGAGCAGGCCGCGCTGGCCCTTGCCGATCGGCGCGATCATGTCGATGATGCGGCCCGTGACGTTTTCCTCGCCGCGCATTTCGCGTTCGAGCGACAGCGGCTTGTTCGGGTGCAGCGGCGTGAGGTTCTCGAACATGATCTTGTGTTTCGAGGCCTCGGGCGGCTGCCCGTTGACTTTGTCGACCTTCACCAGCGCGAAGTAGCGCTCGCCGTCCTTCGGCGTGCGGACTTCACCTTCGATGGTGTCGCCGGTGTGCAGGTTGAAGCGGCGGATCTGCGACGGGCTGATGTAGATGTCGTCGGTGCTCGCGAGGTACGACATTTCCGGCGAGCGCAGGAAGCCGAAGCCGTCCGGCAGCACTTCGAGCGTACCGTCGCCGAAGATCGTCTCACCCGTCTTGGCGCGCTTTTTGAGAATGGCGAACATCAACTCCTGCTTGCGCAGGCGGTTCGCGTTTTCGATCTCCAGGCCATTGGCCATTTCGATCAGTTCGGAGACGTGCAGAGACTTGAGCTCGGATAAATGCATACGGAGAACCCGCCAGGGAGGAGACGACGAAAGAAATAAAGGGAGGAGGGCGAGCGGAAGCGCTCAGAGACTTAAATGCGTCTTGTAGACGTTTTTTAATTCTAGCATAGGCCGATTCGCGCTTGAGCGAGCGATCGGCGGCTTGTCGACGGACGTGTTGCCGGCTGACAACACGTCCGCGGAACTGCCTGTATTACAGGTGGCTGTCCAGGAATGCGGTGAGCTGCGACTTCGACAGCGCGCCGACCTTCTGCGCGGCGGCCGCGCCGTTCTTGAACAGGATCAGCGTCGGGATGCCGCGCACGCCGAACTTCGCAGGCGTTGCCTGGTTGTCGTCGACGTTGATCTTCGCGATCTGCAGCTTGTCGCCGTAGTCCTTCGCGACTTCATCCAGGATCGGGGCGATCATTTTGCACGGGCCGCACCATTCGGCCCAGAAATCGACGAGCACGGGCTTGTCGGATTTGACGACGTCCTGTTCGAACGATGCGTCGCTGATGTGTTTGATCTGTTCGCTCATTGGGTCAATACCTCTTACGGTTCGGGGACTGCCTGCTTGCGCGTTGCGGCGTACCGGCCGCCGTTGGGGGCCGGCCGCTGCGGCAGGTCACTCCACTCTCCGGAAAGGAGGCGTGTAAGCGCTGCATGCCGCGGCTCGCGGGTCGTTCGGGCGTCATATTAGCCTAAATTGCTATCTGCTGCGGGCGGCGATAGTAGCCGCTACGCGAGTAGGGGTACGACGCGGCGTTCGACCGTTGTGTCGAGCAGGTGGAGGCCGGCTCGCAAATTACAAGGGGCGGACGCGCAGGTCATTCGCGTCGGGTGGGCTGCATGGCCCGATGCGCGTCGGTTTGTCGGGTCATATTCGCATTGATGCGAACAAACGGTCGCATTCATCCGGAAGCGGTGATAGAATATGCCGTGACGGGCCTCCTCGCATGGTGGGGCGGTGAACCTGGTCAGGTCGGGAACGAAGCAGCCACAATCGTTTTCCGCCAGTGCCGAGGGTTGGGCTCGTCACCTTCCATCTCGCCCCGTTCGCCGGGCGTTTTTTATTTCTGCACCCCGCTCCGTTTTACCTGCGCGTTTGCCTGTCTTCCGCACCGTTTCGCGTGTCGGCGCGACGCAGCGTTACTGATACAATTTCCCGATGACCTATCAAGTTCTCGCACGCAAGTGGCGTCCGAAGGATTTCGCTTCGCTCGTCGGCCAGGAGCACGTCGTCAGGGCGCTTACGCACGCGCTCGACGGCGGGCGTCTCCATCACGCCTATCTGTTTACCGGAACCCGCGGTGTCGGCAAGACGACGCTGTCGCGGATCTTTGCCAAGGCACTCAATTGTGAAACCGGCATCACGTCGCAGCCGTGCGGCGTGTGTCGCGCCTGTCGCGAAATCGACGAAGGGCGTTTCGTCGATTACGTCGAGATGGATGCCGCGAGCAACCGCGGCGTCGACGAAATGGCCGCGCTGCTCGAGCGCGCGGTGTACGCGCCCGTCGATGCGCGCTTCAAGGTCTACATGATCGACGAAGTGCACATGCTGACGAATCACGCGTTCAACGCGATGCTGAAGACGCTCGAGGAGCCGCCGCCGCACGTCAAGTTCATCCTCGCGACCACCGATCCGCAGAAGATCCCCGTCACCGTGCTGTCGCGCTGCCTGCAGTTCAACCTGAAGCAGATGCCGGCCGGGCACATCGTGTCGCATCTCGAACGGATCCTCGGCGAAGAGCAGATCACGTTCGAGCCGCAGGCGCTGCGCCTGCTCGCGCGCGCCGCGCAGGGCAGCATGCGCGATGCGCTGTCGCTCACCGACCAGGCGATCGCCTATTCGGCGAACGAGGTGACCGAGTCGGCCGTGTCGGGCATGCTCGGCGCGCTCGACCAGACTTACATGGTGCGTCTGCTCGACGCGCTCGCCGCAGGCGGCGGCCCGGAAATCCTCGCGATTGCCGATGAGATGTCGCTGCGCAGCCTGTCGTTCTCGACCGCGCTGCAGGATCTCGCGAGCCTGCTGCATCGCATCGCGTGGGCGCAGTTCGCACCGGGCTCGGTGCTCGACGAATGGCCCGAAGCGGGCGACCTGCGCCGCTTCGCCGAGACGCTGAGCCCCGAGCAGGTCCAGTTGTTCTATCAGATCGCGACGGTCGGTCGCGCCGAGCTCGGCCTGGCGCCGGACGAGTACGCCGGTTTCACGATGACGCTGCTGCGGATGCTTGCGTTCGAGCCGGCGGTTGCCGCCGGCAGTGCGCCGGTCGGCCAGCCGTCCGCACCGCGCGCGGTGCCTGGCTCGCGCGTGGCGGCGGCATCGGCCGCTACGGCGAAGCCGGTATCGGCTGCACCTGCCGCAGCAGCGCGGCCGCAGGCAATTGCCCCGGCAGCGCCGGCGGCACCCGTTGTGCGCGCAGCGCCGGTGCAGTCCGGCGACGAAACAGACCGGCCGGCCGTGAAACCGGCTGTCGTCGAAGCAGCCGCGCCGGCCCCGGTTGACGCGCCAGTCATCGAAACGCCGCAGCCGCAGACGGCTGCAGCACCGCAAGCGGAGCCGGCCGGCGATCACCCGACGCCTGTCCGCAAGGAACCGGAGCCGCCCGCCGCCGTTGCGCAGCGAAGCGACGAGCCGGCTGCGCCGGCCGAACCGATGCCGCGCGCTGCGCCGCCTGAGCCCGCCGCGCGTCCGTCGGCGCGTTCCGGAGGCGCCGCCGCCGCGCTCGACGTGCTGCGCAATGCGGGGATGCGTGTGTCCTCCGATCGCGGGCGCGCAGGCGCCGCCGCCGTGAAACCGGCAGCCCAGCCGGCCGTCGAGAAGCCGGCCGCGCCGCGTCCTGCCGCCGTCCAGGTGCCGACGCCGCGCGCAGCGGCCCGTGCACCGCAGGCAGCCGATTCGCGCCAGGCGTCGCCGCCGTGGGAGGACATCCCGCCCGACGACTACGTGCCGCTCAGTGCCGACGAAATGTTCGGCGGCCCGCCCGACGATGGCTTCGTGCCGGTGTTCGACAGCGGCCCCGACGACGTACGCGTCACGCCCAAGCCGGCGGAAACCCGTCCGTCCGCACCGGTCGACACGCGTCCGTTGCCGCCTGCGATCGCACTCGATCCGCTCGGCTTCGACGGCGAATGGCCGGCGCTGGCCGCGCGGCTGCCGCTCAAGGGCGTCGCGTACCAGCTCGCGTTCAACAGCGAACTGACGGCCGTCGACGCGACGACGTTGAAACTTTCCGTGCCGGTGCCGCAATATGCGGACGCCGCGCAGGTGGCGAAGCTGAAGGCCGCGCTGGCCGATGCGCTCGGCAAGCCGGTCGAGGTGGCCGTCGAAGTCGGGCCCGCACGGCGTACGGCGGCGGCGCTCGATGCGGCCGCGCGCGCGGCTCGCCAGCGCGAGGCCGAGCAGGAGATTCATGGCGATCCGTTCGTCCAGCAGCTCGTGCGCGACTTCGGTGCGCGCATCGTCGAGGGTTCGGTGCGTCCGCTCGCCGATGCGGCGCCGGACGGCCCGCCGCCGACGCTGCATTGAATTGAGCGCCCCCGCGACAGGCACAATCACGCCCATACATTGGCCGGCACGCGTCGCGTGCCGGTTTTCACACGATCAAGAAGGAGTATTCCCATGTTGAAAGGCAACCTCGCCGGACTGATGAAGCAAGCGCAGCAAATGCAGGAAAACATGAAGAAGATGCAGGAGCAGCTTGCGCTGATCGAAGTCGAAGGGCAGTCGGGCGCCGGCCTCGTCAAGGTGACGATGACGTGCCGCAACGAAGTGCGTCGCGTGTCGATCGACCCCAGCCTGCTCGCGGACGACAAGGACATGCTCGAGGATCTCGTCGCGGCTGCGTTCAACGACGCCGTGCGCAAGGCCGAAGCGACGTCGCAGGAAAAGATGAGCGGCATGACGTCGGGCCTGCCGTTGCCCCCGGGCTTCAAGCTGCCGTTCTGAGCGTAGCGTCCGTGTCACTTTTTGCTGCCGTATGAAACAGCCGTCCGCCCTGTCCGCGCTCGTCGAAGCGTTGCGCGTGCTGCCCGGCGTCGGGCCGAAATCCGCCCAGCGCATGGCGGTCCACCTGATGCAGCACGATCGGGAGGGCGCGGAGCGGCTCGGCCGGTCGCTGCTGTTCGCGACCGAGCACCTGCAGCACTGCGAGAAGTGCAACACGTTCACCGAAGCGCAGATCTGCGAGGTCTGCAGCGACGAAGAGCGTGATCCGACGCTGCTGTGCGTCGTCGAGACGCCTGCCGACCAGATCATGCTCGAGCAGACGATGACTTACCGCGGGCTGTATTTCGTGCTGATGGGCCGGCTGAGCCCGCTCGACGGGATCGGCCCGAAGGAAATCCATTTCGACCGCCTCGTGCGGCGCGCGTCCGACGGTGTCGTCAAGGAAGTCGTGCTCGCGACCAATTTCACGAACGAAGGCGAAGCCACCGCGCACTACCTCGGCCAGACGCTGAAGGCGCGCGGGCTCGCGGTCACGCGCCTCGCGCGCGGCGTGCCGGTGGGCGGCGAGCTCGAATACGTCGACGCGGGCACCATCGCCCGCGCGATGCTCGACCGCCGCACGATGTAAGCCGGGCGCCGCCGGCCGGCGGCGTCGCGCGCCTCGCGAGCGGCCGTTCTCGTGGCAACGCATGCACGTTCCATATGTAAACAGACCCTAGGAGACACATGAGCACCAGCCAGGGCCCGCTCGCGGGCGTCAAAGTGCTCGAATTCGGAACGCTGATCGCGGGGCCGTTCGCGTCGCGGCTGTTCGCCGAATTCGGCGCGGAAGTGATCAAGATCGAGGATCCGAACGGTGGCGACCCGCTGCGCAAGTGGCGTAAGCTCCATCCGGAGCAGGGCGGCACGTCGCTGTGGTGGTCCGTCCAGGCGCGTAACAAGAAATCGGTCACGCTCAACCTGAAGGCCGACGCCGGCAAGGCGATCGCGCGGCAACTCGCGCGCGAGGCCGACATCGTGATCGAGAATTTCCGCCCGGGCCTGCTCGAAAAGCTCGGCCTCGGCTACGACGTGCTGTCGGCCGAGAACCCGGGCCTCGTGATGGTGCGCCTGTCCGGTTACGGGCAGACCGGCCCGTACCGCGACCGGCCCGGCTTCGGCGCGATCGCCGAATCGATGGGCGGGCTGCGTCACATCACCGGCTATCCCGAACTGCCGCCGCCGCGCATCGGCATCTCGATCGGCGATTCGATCGCCGCGCTGCACGGCGTGATCGGCGCGCTGATGGCGCTGCATCACCGCAAGGTCAACGGCGGTGCGGGGCAGGTGGTCGACGTTGCACTGTATGAAGCCGTCTTCAACATGATGGAAAGCGTGGTGCCCGAATACGGTGTGTACGGGATGGTGCGCGAGCGCACCGGCGCGTCGCTGCCGGGCATCGTGCCGTCGAATACGTATGCGTGCCGCGACGGCAGCATCGTGATCGGCGGCAACAGCGATCCGATCTTCAAGCGGCTGATGAAGGCGATCGAGCGCGATGACCTCGCGGACGATCCCGCGCTCGCGCAAAACGACGGGCGCGTGCCGCGCACGCAGGAGATCGACGACGCGATTGCCGCGTGGCTCGCGCCGCGCACGATCGAAGAAGCACTCGTCGTGCTCAACGCGGCCGACGTGCCGGCCGGGCGCATCTACAGCGCCGCCGACATGTTCACCGATCCGCAGTTCGTCGCGCGGCAGATGATCCAGCGCTTCAAGCTGGCCGACGGCA
This sequence comes from Burkholderia sp. AU33803, assembly GCF_002223095.1. Taxonomy (NCBI): domain Bacteria; kingdom Pseudomonadati; phylum Pseudomonadota; class Betaproteobacteria; order Burkholderiales; family Burkholderiaceae; genus Burkholderia; species Burkholderia sp. AU33803. The sequence goes on along the minus strand of NZ_NKFJ01000004.1, from coordinate 1,541,732 downwards.
CCGACATTCCGCTGCCGAACATCACGCCGAAGCTGTCCGACACGCCGGGCGAAACGCGCTGGCTCGGGCCCGAGCTCGGCGAGCATACGGACGAGGTGCTGCGCGGCCTCGGCTACGACGCGCCGGCGATTGCCGCACTGCGCGAAGCGGGCGCGATTTGAGCACCCTCGGGCCTGTCGCTTCGCGCCGGGCTCCCGGAACTGGGCATTCCCCAACGGCGCGCCGTTGGCGGGAGAAAACCCGGGGTGGCGCAGCGTTTTCCTGAGCACGCGGAACGCCGCGCCGCAACGCGGCGGCGCAGCGTGTCCGGGTGCCCGCAGCGGTCCATCCGCAGTCGCCGGACTGTCGCTCTCGCGCCATCTTTCCTCGGTTACAATCGCCGGATGCGAATCCTACTCAGCAACGACGACGGCTATCTCGCCCCCGGTCTCGCCGCGCTCAGCGACGCGCTGCAGCCGCTGGCCGAGCTCACGGTGATCGCGCCCGAGCAGAACTGCAGCGGCGCGTCGAATTCCCTCACGCTGTCGCGGCCGCTGTCGGTGCAGCGCGCGGCGAGTACGGGTTTCTTCTACGTGAACGGCACGCCGACCGATTCGGTCCACGTCGCGTTGACGGGGATGGCCGACGCCAGGCCGGACCTCGTCGTTTCCGGGATCAACAACGGCCAGAACATGGGCGAAGACACGCTCTATTCGGGGACAGTTGCGGCCGCCACCGAAGGCATCATGTTCGGCGTGCCGGCCATCGCATTCTCGCTGGTCGACAAGGGCTGGGCCCATCTGGCGGACGCCGCGCGCGTCGCCGCGGAAATCGTCGAGCACTATCTCGCGCATCCGCTGCCGGGCCAGCCGCTGCTCAACGTCAATATTCCGAACCTGCCGTACAACGAACTGAAAGGCTGGAAGGTCACGCGCCTCGGCAAGCGTCATCCGTCGCAGCCGGTGATTCGCCAGACCGACCCGCGCGGCGAACCGATCTACTGGATCGGCGCGGCGGGCGAAGCGCTGGACGCCAGCGACGGCACCGATTTTCATGCAGTGGCAAACGGTTTCGTGTCGATCACGCCGCTGCAGCTTGACCTCACGCACACGCAGATGCTGCCTGCGACGCGCGAATGGGCGCGCGCCGGAGGGCGGGCTTCATGAGCGGCGAGCGCGCGAAGCGGTTCCCGCTCGCGCTCGAAGATCTCAAGCGAGCGCCACGCAAGTCGGAAGGTCGGGCCGGCGAACGCCATGCGGCGGTCTCGGCATCGAAGGCCGCCGACAAGCCTGCGGCCGTGCTGAAACCGGTTGCGGTGAAGCCCGCTGCGACGCGATCGGCCTTGCCCGGCTCCGCCGCCGCGAAGCCGGCGACCGCACCGAAGCCGACCGCACTGAAGCCCGCGATGCCGAAGCCGGCCGCGCCGAGCGTCGCGCCGGCCGGCACGTTCGCGCTGACGTCGGAACGTGTGCGCGAACGGATGGTCGAACGGCTGCGCGCGAACGGTGTGACCGACGCGCGTGTGCTGGAAGCGATGGCCGCGGTGCCGCGACACATGTTCGTGGATCCGGGGCTCGCAACGCAGGCCTACGAGGATTCGGCGTTGCCGATCGGCCACCAGCAGACCATTTCAAAGCCGTCGGTCGTCGCGCGCATGATCGAGCTCGCGATGGCCGGCCGCACGCTCGAGCGCGTCCTCGAGATCGGCACGGGCTGCGGCTATCAGGCCGCCGTGCTGAGCCACGTGGCACGCGACGTGTATTCGATTGAACGCATCAAGCCGCTCTACGAGCGCGCGAAGCTGAACCTGCGGCCGCTGCGCGTGCCGAATATCCGTCTGCACTACGGCGACGGGCGTGTCGGCCTGCCGTCCGCAGCCCCGTTCGACGCGATCGTGATCGCGGCGGCAGGGCTCGACGTGCCGCAGGCGCTGCTCGAGCAGCTTGCAATCGGCGGGCGGCTCGTCGCGCCGGTCGGCGCGCAGAGCGGGCAGCACCAGGTGCTCACGCTCGTCGAGCGCGTCGCGCACGCGCAATGGCGAGAGTCACGGCTTGATCGCGTTTTCTTTGTCCCTTTAAAATCCGGAGTAATTTGAAACCGATGAGTATGTTGCGCGCGATGCAAAACAACCGTTCCAGGGAACCGCTCACGCTCGCCCAGCGGGCGATCTGCGTAGCTGCGTTCTCCACGCTTCTGGCCGCCTGTGCGACGCGGCTCGACAACGCGCCCGTCGTCGATCGCTCCGGTTCGCTCGGCACGACCGGCACCGCGCAGCCCGCGGCGCCGCTTCCGCCGGCGCCACCGGGTTACTACCGGGTGAAGCCGGGCGACACGCTGTACCGGATCGCACTCGAAAACGGGCAGAACTATCGCGACATCGCCGCGTGGAACAACCTGGCGAATCCGAATCAGATTGAAGTCGACCAGTTGCTGCGCGTTTCGCCGCAGGCCGGTGCCGCCGTGGCGGGCACGCAGGTCGCCGCGCCGATCGCGGGCGCCGCCGTTGCGACCGCGCCGCTCAGCAGCGGCCCGGCAGCGCCGGCCGCCGGCACGTCGTCGTCGGTCGCGACGCCGCCTGCCGCAGCCGCCGCATCGAGCGATACGGCAGCCGCGCCGAGCGGCCCCGTGACGTTCGCATGGCCTGCGCGCGGCCCCGTGCTGAACGGTTTCGACGATGCGAAGAACAAGGGCGTCAATATCGGCGGGTCGGCCGGCGAGGCCGTGAAGGCGGCGGCCGACGGTCGCGTCGTCTACTCCGGCAATGGCCTGCGCGGCTACGGCAACCTCATTATCATCAAGCACGATGCAACTTACCTCACGGCGTATGCACACAATCGCGCTTTGATGGTAAAAGAGGGGGACGCGGTAACGAAGGGGCAGAAGATCGCCGAGATGGGGAACAGCGATTCCGACCGCGTGATGCTGCATTTCGAGGTTCGCCGGCAGGGTAAACCTGTCGATCCGCTGAAGTATTTGCCGCCTCAATAACCGAGACGACCATGCCGAAATCGAAGCGCCACGAGCCGCAAGCCGAATCTGAGAAAATCAGTCGAGCCACGCAAGCATCGGTGGGGCGAGCTGGTGCTTCGACGGACGACGAAGACGACGTCGCGGACAACGAGCGTGACCTCGAGGCACGCGACGCCGACGCGGACGGTGGCGACGACGAGCGCGAAGGCCGTGTCGAGGCAGCGCCCGATGTCGACGATTTCCGCACGATACTGCAGGCCGAGCTCACGGCCGACACGATCCAGCATTACCTGAACCGCATCAGCGTGAAGCCGCTGCTCACCGTCGAGGAGGAGCAGCGCTATTCGCGTCTGGCCAAGGCCGGCGAATTCGAGGCGCGGCAGGTGATGATCGAGCGCAACCTGCGTCTCGTCGTCAGCATCGCGAAGGGGTATCTGAACCGTGGCGTGCCGCTGCTCGACCTGATCGAGGAAGGCAACCTCGGCCTGATGCATGCCATCGAGAAATTCGACCCGACGCGCGGCTTCCGTTTCTCGACCTACGCGACGTGGTGGATTCGGCAGAGCATCGAGCGCGCGATCATGAACCAGGCCCGCACGGTGCGCCTGCCGGTGCACGTGATCCGCGAACTGAACCAGGTGCTGCGCGCGAAGCGCCACCTTGAAAAGAACTCGATGTCGACGGGTGAAGCGGCCGAGCGCCGCGAAGCCAGCATCGACGACATCGCCTATCTCACCGGCAAGACCGCCGAGGAAGTCACCGACATCCTTGCGCTCAACGAGCACACGGCGTCGCTCGACGCGCCGCTCGACCTCGATCCCGCGAGCAGCCTGCTCGACCTGCTGCCCGACGACCAGAGCCAGTCACCCGACGCCGAGGTGCAGCACCGCGAGCTCGAGACGCTGACGCGCGCGTGGCTGTCGCGGCTGTCCGACAAGCATCGGCACGTGATCGAGCGCCGCTTCGGCCTGAACCACATCGAACCGGCAACGCTCGAGGAGCTGGCCGACGAGATGGGGCTCACGCGCGAGCGTGTGCGCCAGATCCAGCAGGAAGCGCTGGTGCGCCTCAAGCGGTTTTTCGCCTCCAACGGTGTGCGCAAGGACGCCGTTCTGTAACTGATGACTCCGATTCTTGTTTTTGACATCGAGACGATTCCCGATGTCGACGGCATTCGCCGTCTGGAAGACCTGCCCGCGACGCTCGACGATGCCGCGGTGGCCGAGCATGCATTCGCCGCCCGTCGCGAGAAGACCGGCGGCGATTTCCTGCCGCACCACCTGCAGCGCATCGCGGCGATTTCCTGCGTGTTCCGCGACAACAACGGGTTTCGTGTGCGCTCGCTCGGCACGCCGCAGGACAACGAAGCGACGCTGATCCAGTCGTTCTACCGCGTGATCGAGAAATACACGCCGCAACTCGTGTCGTGGAACGGCGGTGGCTTCGATCTGCCGGTGCTCCATTACCGCGCACTCGTGCACGGTATCCCTGCGAGCCGCTACTGGGATCTCGGCGAGGACGACCGCGATTTCAAGTGGAACAACTACATCTCGCGCTACCACTCGCGACATACCGACCTGATGGATGTGCTCGCGATGTATCAGGCGCGCGCGAATGCGCCGCTCGACGCGCTCGCGAAGATGTGCGGTTTTCCGGGCAAGCTCGGGATGGACGGCAGCCAGGTGTGGCCGGCGTTCCAGGCCGGGCGGATCGAGGAAATCCGCAACTATTGCGAAACTGACGTCGTCAATACTTACCTGTTGTACTGCCGGTTCCAGTTGATGCGCGGCGGCCTGACGCCGAGCGAGTATGCGGACGAGATCCTGCTCGTGAAGAACTCGCTTGCACAGGAGCCTGCGTCGCACTGGGCCGAATACCTGGCCGGATTCGACGCCTAGCGCGGGCGAGGTGCGCTGCGGCCGGCGGCGCGATCATGCCAGTTCGAGCAGCACCGGCTGGTGATCGGACGCGCGCACGTCGCCGTCGATCTCGCAGCGCGTGACGCGCGGCATCAGCGTATCGGTCACGAACACGAAGTCGCACGCGAGCGGCCCCTCCGACCATTGCACCGTATCGTAAACACCCGCCGTCGGCGGTGGCATGCGGCCCGGGTGTCGAGCGACCCATGCGTCGATGAAGCGCGGCGCGTCCGGGATCGGCTCCAGGAGTCGGCAATAGGCGTCGCTGCCGAACGCGCTGTTGAAGTCGCCACAGACGATTGCATCGCATGGCTGGCCGGTTGCGCTGAATGGCCCCTCGGCGGTTTCGGCGGGCGCCGGTCGTGCCGCGTGCGCGCAGGCCTCGCGGTGCCGGTCGCGCAATGCGTCGACCTGGGCGAGCCGCTGGCGCGCCGAATAATATTCCAGATGCGTGGTGACCACCCGCAGTGGCCCAAAGGACGTCTGCAACTCGACGTCGAGCGCGACGCGCGGCATCGACGGCGCGCCGGCGTCGGCCGGCCACGGCAGCAAGTGGCGGAGCACGCGCCCGACCGGCAGCCGGGTCGCGATTGCGTTGCCGAACTGGCGGCGCGGTGCGCCGGTTTCAATGGGCGGCAAGTCGGCACCGATCGCGTCGACGATCGTATATCCGGGCAGCAGCGCCGCGAGTTCGGCGAACTGGTCTGCCCCGGGCCGGCCGGGCAGTGCGCCAAAGCCGCGCGTGACTTCCTGCAGGCACAGCACGTCGAAGTCGCCGAGCGCGCGGATCGTGGCGACGGTGCGTGACAGATCGACGCTGCCGTCCGCGTCCCGACCCCATTGGATGTTCCAGTCGATCAGTTGCATGGTCGAATCTCCTGTCGGGCGGATCTCGGCCCAGGGCGGTTCCTGAGTCGGCGCCACGGGGCACGTGGCCGCTGGCGCTCTCGGCCCCGCCTGTCTGGCCGTTCCGGCGCAATGCCGGGCCGTCTATGCTTAAGTATCGACGCTTGGCGCATGCAAAGCGGGCGATGCGGGCCCGCGTCGTCTACAATCTCGCCTTCTTCAACGTTTGTCAGGAAAAGCTGGTGTCCGAAGCCGTCCCCACTTCTGCGCGCAAATCAAGAAATGCGCCCGTCGCGCCCGGAATCGCCCCGGTTCTCGAGATCGAATCGCTCGACATGGAAGCGCGCGGTGTCGGCCGCACGATCACCGAGGACGGCGAGCCGGGCAAGGTCATCTTCGTCGAGGGCGCGTTGCCGGGCGAGCGCGTGACCTATTCGAGCTTCCGCCGCAAGCCGAGCTACGAGCAGGCGACGGTCGTCGACATTCTGCGCCCGAGCGTGATGCGCACGAAGCCGAAATGCGCGTTCTTCGGCACCTGCGGCGGCTGCTCGATGCAGCATCTCGACATGCGGGCGCAAGTGGCGGTCAAGCAGCGTGTGCTTGAAGACAACCTGTGGCACCTGGCGAAGCTGCGCGCGGAAACGATGTTCGCGCCGATCCACGGCCCGTCGTGGGGCTATCGCTATCGCGCGCGCCTGACCGTGCGCAACGTCGCGAAGAAGGGCGGCGTGCTGGTCGGGTTCCACGAGAAGAAGAGCAGCTACGTCGCCGACATGACGAGCTGCGAAGTGCTGCCGCCGCACGTGTCGGCGATGCTCGTGCCGCTGCGCCGGCTGGTCGAGGGGCTGTCGATCCGCGATCGGATGCCGCAGATCGAGCTCGCGGTCGGTTCGGAAGTCACGGCGCTCGTGCTGCGCGTGCTGGAGCCGATCAACGCGGACGACGAAGCGCTGCTGCGCGCGTTCGCGGACGAGCACAAGGTACAGTTCTGGCTGCAGCCGAAAGGGCCGGACACGGTGACGCCGTTCTATCCGCTCGACGTGTCGCTCGACTACACGCTGCCGGAATTCGGCATCCGCATGCCGTTCAAGCCGACCGATTTCACGCAGGTCAACCATCAGATCAACCGCGTGCTGGTGGGTCGCGCGCTGCGTCTGCTCGCGCCGTCGCGCGACGACCGCGTGCTCGACCTGTTCTGCGGGATCGGCAACTTCACGCTGCCGCTCGCGCGCCTGTCGCGCGAGGTGATGGGCATCGAAGGCAGCGATACGCTGACGACGCGCGCGCTGGCGAATGCGCGCGAGAACGGTGTCGACGGCCACACGACGTTCGCATGCCGCAACCTGTTCGAAGTGACGGGCGACGACATGCGTGCGCTCGGCGCATTCGACAAGTTCCTGATCGACCCGCCGCGCGAAGGCGCGCTCGCGGTGTCGAAGGCGCTGGCCGAGATCGCGCAGAGCGGCGAAGGTCCGCTGCCGAAGCGCATCGTCTACGTGTCGTGCAACCCGTCGACGCTGGCGCGCGACGCGGGCCTGCTCGTGCACGAGGCCGGCTACCGCCTGAAGGGCGCCGGTGTCGTGAACATGTTCCCGAATACGTCGCACGTCGAATCGATCGCGCTGTTCGAGCGCGACTGAGTCGGGCGGCGGACGTAAAAAAACCGGCCCGCGGGCCGGTTTTTTCATGGGGGGTAGCGAACGTCAGTTGCGGTTGCCGCCAAAGATGCCGAGCAGCGCGAGCAGGTTCGTGAACACGTTGTACAGGTCGAGGTAGATCGCGAGCGTTGCCGAGATGTAGTTCGTCTCGCCGCCGTTCACGACGCGCTGGACGTCGAACAGCATGTACGCGGAGAAGATCGCGATCGCGAGTACCGACACGGTGAGCATCAGCGCCGGGAGTTGCAGGAAGATGTTCGCGACCGATGCGAGCAGGATCACGATCACGCCCATGAACAGCCACTTGCCGAGCCCTGAGAAGTCACGCTTGCTGACGGTGGCGATCGTCGCCATCGCGGCGAAGATGATGCCGGTGCCCCCGAACGCCAGCATGATCAGCGACGGGCCGTTCGAGAAGCCGAGGATGAAGCTCAGCAGCCGCGACAGCATCAGGCCCATGAAGAACGTGAAGCCGAGCAGCACGAACACGCCGGCCGCGCTGTTTTTGGTCCGCTCGATCGCGAACATGAAGCCGAACGCGATCGCGAAGAACGCGAGCAGGCTCATCATCGGGCTCGTGGCCGCGAACAGCGAGAAGCCTGTCGCGACGCCGACCCAGGCGCCCAGCACGGTCGGCACCATCGACAGCGCGAGCAGCCAGTACGTGTTCCGCAGCACGCGGTTGCGAACCTCGGCGGTGCTGACGGAACCGCCGCGGCCGAAATTGTACGGATAGTCGTTCATGGTTTCTCCTAACATTGAACGCGTGGGCGTCCGGGGCCGGTTCGGCACACGCGGTGTGCGGCGCAGCAAACCGGAGCAGCTATGGCTAAGATACGTTCCGTGCCGGGAGGTTTCAATGGCCAGGCGGCACAAAACACATGGATTCGGAACCTTTCACGTGTGTAAGGGTTCAATCGCAATGATACACGGGATCGTGCTACAATAGCGGATTCATTTGAACCTGTAACTTCTTAATTTTTTGGAGTTTTTATGGCAATCGAGCGCACCCTGTCGATCATCAAGCCGGATGCGGTGGCAAAGAACGTGATCGGCCAGATCTACAGCCGTTTCGAAGGCGCCGGCCTGAAGATCGTCGCATCGCGCATGGCACACCTGTCGCGTGCTGACGCAGAGAAGTTCTACGCGGTTCACGCAGCGCGTCCGTTCTTCAAGGACCTCGTCGATTTCATGATCTCGGGCCCGGTGATGATCCAGGTTCTGGAAGGTGAAGGCGCGATCCTGAAGAACCGCGACCTGATGGGCGCAACGGATCCGAAGAAGGCAGAAAAGGGCACGATCCGCGCCGACTTCGCCGACAGCATCGACGCGAACGCCGTGCACGGCTCGGACGCTGCTGAAACGGCAGCGGTCGAAATCGCGTTCTTCTTCCCGGAAATGAACGTTTACTCGCGCTAAGCCCTGGCTGGCAGCAAGTAGGCAGGATTCAGCGCACGCGGCAAGGCAGCACATCATGACGAGCGAAACTTCCGTCAATCTTCTCGACTTCGATGCCGAGGGTCTTGTCGCGTACTGCGGCAGCCTCGGCGAGAAGCCGTTCCGCGCCAAGCAGTTGCAGCGCTGGATCCACCAGTACAACGCTGGCGACTTCGACGGCATGACCGATCTCGCGAAGTCCTTGAGAGAAAAACTCAAGGGCCGCGCGTCGATCGGCATGCCCGAGATCGCCAGCGATCACGTTTCCGCCGACGGCACGCGCAAGTGGCTGATCGATGTCGGAAACGGCAATGCGGTCGAAACCGTGTTCATCCCGGAAGAGACGCGCGGCACGCTGTGCGTGTCGTCGCAGGCCGGGTGTGCGGTCAACTGCCGCTTCTGTTCGACGGGCAAGCAGGGCTTTTCCCGCAACCTGTCGACAGCCGAAATCATCGGTCAGCTCCGGATGGCCGAATTTGCATTGCGAGCGTCCCTGGGCCGCGCGCCCGGTCCGAACGGCAAGGCCGAACGGGTCGTCACCAACGTGGTGATGATGGGTATGGGCGAGCCGCTGCTGAATTACAGCGCGGTCGTGCCGGCGATGCGGCTGATGCTCGACGACAACGCGTACGGCCTGTCGCGCCGCCGCGTCACGCTGTCGACGTCCGGCGTGGTGCCGATGATGGACCGCCTCGGCGCCGAGCTGCCGGTCGCGCTGGCCGTGTCGCTGCACGCGCCGAACGATCCGTTGCGCGACGAGCTGGTGCCGCTCAACAAGAAGTATCCGCTGCGCGAGCTGATGGCGGCTTGCCAGCGTTATCTGAAAGTCGCGCCGCGCGACTTCATCACTTTCGAATACTGCATGCTGGACGGCGTCAACGACACCGAAGCGCACGCACGCGAACTGCTGGCCGTCACACGCGATGTGCCGTGCAAGTTCAATCTGATCCCGTTCAATCCGTTTCCGGAATCGGGCCTCATCCGCTCGAAGCCGGAGCAGATCAAGCGCTTTGCACAGGTCCTCATCGACGCGGGTGTCGTCACGACCGTGCGCAAGACGCGCGGCGACGACATCGATGCCGCGTGCGGCCAGTTGGCCGGTGCAGTGAAGGACCGCACGCGCCTCGCGGAACGGACGGGCGCAGCAGGAAAAATCATCGAAGTTCGGGCGATTTGACAGGGATGCCTGGCCGGGGATGCCAGGGCCTTTAAGCGGTACAACACGCGAATAGCGATCGGTCGCGGCGCCTCGGCGTCGCGCATGGTATGGACAGTTGCGGGTGCCGGCCGGCGGGAACCGGCGGCGGCCGCCAGTGAAGAAGAATCGACGCGAGGACAAGGATGAGTGAGCCGCAGCCGTCTAACGGCGCAGAGACGAATGGCGCGAAGCCGGCACCGGCAGGGTTGGAATCGCTTGCGGCAGTCGGCAGCCGACTGGCGCAGCTTCGGGAGACCAGGGGTTGGACCGTCGACGACGTGTCGGCGCGACTCAAGGTCGCACCGCAGAAGCTTCGGGCACTCGAGGCCGGTGACATCAGCCATTTGCCCGGCGTGACGTTCGCGCTCGGTGTCGTGCGCAGCTACGCGAAGATGCTCGGCGTCGATCCGGAACCGTTCGCGCAGGCGTTGCGCCGTGAGCGCGGGGTGCCGGAAGTCGACCTGTCGATGCCCGCGTCGTCGGGGACGGATCTGCCGCGCGGCCGCGTGTCGATTCCGCTGGGCGGGTCGTCGCGGCATCACCCGTGGCTCTGGGGCACGGGGATCGTCGTCGTCGCGGTGGTCGCCGTACTGATGTGGCACACTGGCGGCGATTCGTCGAGCCTGCTCGCGCGCTTCAAGAGCGGCGATGCCGAGCATGCGTCGGCCGCAAGCGCGCCGGCGGCATCGTCGTCATCCGTCGAAGGGGCAGCCTCGAGCGGTGCGTCCGCGGCAGTCGCGAATGAGGTTCCGGCCCCGGCTGTTGCATCTGCAGCCCCGGCGCCGGCAGTTGCGTCGGCTGCTCCGGCACCCGCGCCTGTGGCGCCGGTCGTGACGGCAGCCGCATCGCAGCCGGTCGTGGCAACGACGGCGGCAAGCGCCGCCGTGCCGGCCCAGCCGGCGAGCGTCGCGGTGGCGGCCGGCCAGTCGATGATCGAACTGAAGGTCAAGCAGGACAGCTGGTTCAGCGTGCGCGACAAGAGCGGCAAGGAGCTGTTCTCCGGGCTGGTGCACGGCGGCGAGGCGAAGCAGGTCGCCGGCGAGGGCTCGTTCAAGGTCACGATCGGCAACAAGGCGGGCCTCGACGCGATCGTGTTCGACGGAAAACCTGTCGATCCGGCAAAATATTCGGCAGCGCGGGGTAATGTGGCGCGGTTCACGTTGCCCTGACGTCAAGCGCCGTGGCGAAGGCCTGTCGTCGATATCGGCAGGCCGCGAGGGCACGGCGCTTTTTCAATTCATGCGCCGCGTCGCGGCGCATTCCGCGTAAATGGATCTATCGATGCAATCCGAAGCTCAATCCCCACGCAGCAGTCAGATTTGTTCAACCGAGCCGGTGTTCGGCGGGCACCAGCCGCGCCGCGTATCGCATGCGGTGGATGTCCGCTGGGGCGGGCAGCTCGTGACGATCGGCGGCGACGCGCCGGTGCGCGTGCAGTCGATGACGAATACCGACACGGCCGACGCGATCGGCACGGCAATCCAGATCAAGGAACTCGCGAACGCGGGCTCCGAACTGGTGCGCATCACGGTCAACACGCCCGAGGCCGCGGCCGCCGTGCCGGCGATCCGCGAGCAGCTCGATCGCATGGGCGTGACCGTGCCGCTCGTCGGCGATTTCCACTACAACGGCCACCTGCTGCTGCGTGACTACCCGGGCTGCGCCGAGTCGCTGTCGAAGTACCGGATCAACCCGGGCAACGTCGGCCAGGGCGCGAAGCGCGATACGCAGTTCGCACAGATGATCGAGGCGGCGGCCAAGTACGACAAGCCGGTGCGGATCGGCGTGAACTGGGGCAGTCTCGACCAGGATCTGCTCGCGCGCATGATGGACGAGAACGGGGCGCGTTCGCAGCCGTGGGATGCGCAGAGCGTGATGTACGAGGCGCTGATCCAGTCGGCGATCGGCTCGGCCGAGCGTGCGGTCGAACTGGGCCTTGGCCGCAACCGCATCATTCTGTCGTGCAAGGTCAGCGGCGTGCAGGACCTGATCGCCGTGTACCGCGAACTCAGCCGCCGCTGCGGCTTCGCGCTGCACCTCGGGCTGACCGAGGCCGGCATGGGCTCGAAGGGCATCGTCGCATCGACGGCTGCACTCGGCGTGCTGCTTCAGGAAGGGATCGGCGACACGATCCGCATCTCGCTGACGCCGGAACCGGGCGCGTCGCGCACGGGTGAGGTGATCGTCGGCCAGGAAATCCTGCAGACGATGGGCCTGCGCTCGTTCGCACCGATGGTGATCGCGTGCCCGGGCTGCGGCCGTACGACGAGCACGCTGTTCCAGGAACTGGCGATGCAGATCCAGACCTACCTGCGCGAACAGATGCCGGTCTGGCGCAAGGCGTATCCGGGCGTCGAGAAAATGAACGTCGCGGTGATGGGCTGCATCGTCAACGGTCCGGGCGAATCGAAGCACGCGAACATCGGCATCAGCCTGCCGGGCTCGGGCGAGAACCCGGCCGCGCCTGTCTTCATCGACGGCGAGAAGGTCAAGACGCTGCGCGGCGAGCGGATCGCCGAGGAATTCCAACAGATCGTCAGCGACTACGTCGAACGCAACTACGGCCGCGCTGAGGCCACGAACTAATTCGTCCACACACACGATGACTGAACAAAAACGCAAGATCGAGAAGCTCACCGGCGTCAAGGGCATGAACGACATCCTTCCGCAGGATGCCGGCCTTTGGGAGTTCTTCGAAGCTACGGTGAAATCGCTGCTGCGCGCATACGGTTACCAGAACATCCGCACGCCGATCGTCGAGCACACGCAGCTCTTCACGCGCGGCATCGGTGAGGTCACCGACATCGTCGAAAAAGAGATGTACAGCTTCACCGACGCGCTGAACGGCGAGAACCTGACGATGCGCCCGGAAAATACCGCGGCGGTCGTGCGCGCGTCGATCGAGCACAACATGCTGTACGACGGCCCGAAGCGCCTGTGGTACATCGGCCCGATGTTCCGTCACGAGCGTCCGCAGCGCGGCCGCTATCGCCAGTTCCACCAGGTCGGCGTCGAAGCGCTCGGCTTCGCGGGTCCTGATGCGGATGCCGAGATCATCATGATGTGCCAGCGCCTGTGGGACGACCTCGGCCTGACCGGCATCAAGCTCGAGATCAACTCGCTCGGCCTCGCCGAAGAGCGTGCCGCGCATCGCGTCGAACTGATCAAGTACCTCGAGCAGTTCGCCGACGTGCTCGACGAGGATGCGAAGCGCCGCCTGTATACGAACCCGCTGCGCGTGCTCGACACGAAGAACCCCGCGCTGCAGGAAATCGCGCAGAACGCGCCGAAGCTGATCGACTTCCTCGGCGACGAGTCGCGCGCGCACTTCGCAGGGCTGCAGCGCCTGCTGCTCGCGAACAACATTCCGTTCAAGATCAACCCGCGTCTCGTGCGTGGTCTGGACTACTACAACCTGACCGTGTTCGAGTGGGTCACCGACAAGCTCGGCGCGCAGGGCACGGTCGCAGCCGGCGGCCGCTACGATCCGCTGATCGAGCAGCTCGGCGGCAAGCCGACCGCCGCATGCGGCTGGGCGATGGGCATCGAGCGGATCCTCGAGCTGCTGAAGGAAGAGGATCTCGCGCCCGAGCAGGAAGGCGTCGACGTGTACGTCGTGCATCAGGGCGAGACCGCGCGTGAACAGGCGTTCATCGCGGCCGAGCGCCTGCGCGACACGGGCCTCGACGTGATCTTCCACTGCAGCGCCGACGGCGCGCCGGCGAGCTTCAAGTCGCAGATGAAACGGGCCGACGCAAGCGGCGCCGCGTTCGCGGTGATCTTCGGTGAAGAAGAGGTCGCGAACGGCACGGTGGGCGTGAAAGCGCTGCGCGGTGCGGGCGGAGACGGGGAAAAGAACGTTCAGCAGACCGTACCGGTCGAAGGCTTGACCGAATTTCTAATCAATGCGATGGTTGCATCCGCCGAAGACGGCGACGACTGATCGCGCTGGCATCCGCTCGACAAGAAAAGCCTGAACAGGAAGGAATCGCTCGCCGATGAGTTACCACGACGAACAAGAATCGATTGAAAGTGTCAAGGCGTGGTGGGCCCGCTGGGGCAACCTCACCACGTGGATCGTGCTCGCGGCGCTCGTCGTCGCGGCCGGTTTCAACGGCTGGAACTACTGGCAGCGCCGTCAGGCTGCCGAGGCGTCCGGGCTGTACGAACAGGTCCAGAAGGCCGCCGCCGCGAACGACAAGGCGACGATCGCGCGCGCGGCCGCCGACATGGAAGACAAGTTCGGCAGCACGCCGTATGCGCAGATGACTGCACTCGCCGCTGCGAAGACGCTGTACGCAGCCGGCGACTCGGCCGGTGCGAAGGCGCAGTTGCAATGGGCCGCCGATCACGCCAAGGATGACGAGTACAAGCAGATCGCGAAGCTGCGTCTCGCGTCGCTGCTGCTCGACGAGAAGGCGTACGATGCGGGCCTCGCGCTGCTGTCGGGCACGCCGGTCGATGCATTCAAGGGCCTCGTGGCCGATCGCCGCGGCGATCTGCTTGCCGCGCAAGGCAAGACCGACGATGCGCGCGCGGCGTACAAGCTCGCGCTCGACGGCCTGTCGAAGGACGACCAGTCTGCGCGCCAGCTCGTGCAGTTCAAGCTGGACGCGCTCGGCGGCTGAATCCCGGTCCCCTCAACCTCTTAACTCTGCTTCGCTAACCGATGAATTTGCTGAAACGTTACGCTGTGCCCGTTGCCTGCGCGGCGGCTGTCCTCGCACTGGCGGCCTGCTCGTCGTCGAAGGACGCGCGCCGCGTGCCTACGCCGCTCACCGAGTTCAAGCCCGTGATGGACGTGCAACAGGTCTGGAAGGCGAGCGTCGGCAAGGGCGGGCGCTACCTGTTCTCGCCGGTGGCCGTGGGCGACGCCGTCTATGCAGCGGGCGAGAACGGTTCGGTCGAGAAGATCGACGCGAAGACGGGCCAGACGCTCTGGCGCGCGAAGGTCGGCTCCGACCTGTCGGCCGGTGTCGGCAGCGACGGCAACCTGACCGCGGTCGGCGCGCTGAAGGGCGGCGTGTTCGTGCTGGGCCCGGACGGCAAGCAACTGTGGAAGACCACCGTGCAGGGCGAGATCTTCTCGCCGCCGCTCGTCGGCAACGGCCTCGTGGTCGTCCGCACGATCGACGGCCAGGTGATCGCGTTCAACGCGCAGACGGGCGAGCAGAAGTGGAACTACCGCAACCGCGCGGTGCCGCTGAACCTGCGCGTGTCGGCCGGCATGACGTTCGCGGGTGACGCGGCGGTGCTGGCGGGCTTCCCCGGCGGCGGGCTGGTCGCGATCAACCTGCAGACGGGCGAGCCGTTCTGGCAGACGCCGGTGTCGTTCCCGAAGGGCGTGACCGAAGTCGAGCGCATCAACGACGTCAGCGGTCCGCCGACGCTCGTGGGCGCGGAAGCCTGCGCGGTGACGTTCCAGGGTCAGCTTGGCTGCTTCGATGCGAACTCGGGCCGCCCGCTGTGGGAAAAGGCGTTCTCGAGCCGCAGCGGCCTCGCGCAGGACGACTCGGTGGTCGCCGGCGGCGACGACTGGTCGGTCGTGACCGCGTACGATGCTGCGTCGGGCAACCAGCTGTGGCGCAACGACAAGCTGAAGAGCCGTGACGTCGGCGTGCCGTATCTGCTCGGGCATGCGGTCGTGTTGGGCGACTACAAGGGCTTCGTGCACTTCCTGTCGCGTGAAGACGGCAGCTTCATCGCACGGATGAAGACCGACGGCAGCGCGATTACGGCGGCGCCGGTCCTCGCGGGCAATACACTCGTCGTGCAGACGAAGGACGGCGGTCTGTACGGATTCCGTCCGCGCTGACGCGCAGGAAACATGCGCGGCCGCGGCGCGACGGGCGTGTCCCGTGCGCCGCGGCCGCGTGACTTGAAGGCGGCCGGTGCTCCCGGCCGCTCGGTATTTGAAAGGCAGTTCGAGACGAAAGACGATGGCGCGCAGCGCGCGCCAGGCGCGCGCATCCGGCGCGGCGCGAATTCGTGATATTTTCATTCAGCGCAGCCGCCCGCAGCAGCGGGCCTCCCGCTGCTGCGCTTCACCGTAGAAAACACAGATGAAACCGGTCATTGCCCTCGTTGGGCGCCCCAATGTGGGGAAATCCACGCTGTTCAACCGGCTCACGCGCTCGCGCGATGCGCTGGTCGCCGACTTGCCGGGCCTGACGCGCGATCGCCATTACGGCGAAGGTCGCGTCGGCGAGCGGCCGTACCTGGTCGTCGACACGGGCGGCTTCGAGCCCGTCGCGAAGGACGGCATCCTGCACGAGATGGCACGCCAGACGCGGCAGGCCGTCGAGGAAGCCGACGTCGTCGTGTTCATCGTCGACGGCCGTAACGGCCTCGCGCCGCAGGACAAGTCGATCGCCGACTACCTGCGCAAGACCGGCCGGCCGATCTTCCTCGTCGTCAACAAGGCCGAGGGGATGAAGTACACGGCGGTCGCGACGGACTTCTACGAGCTCGGGCTCGGCGATCCGCGTGCGATCTCGGCTGCGCACGGTGACGGCGTCACCGACATGATCAACGAGGCGCTGGATGTCGCGTATGCGGACCGTCCGGAGGAAGAGGACGAGAACGATCCTTCGCGCGGCATCAAGATCGCGATCGTCGGCCGCCCGAACGTCGGCAAGTCGACGCTCGTGAACGCGCTGATCGGCGAGGATCGCGTGATCGCGTTCGACATGCCGGGTACGACGCGCGATTCGATCTACGTCGACTTCGAGCGCAACGGCAAGAAATACACGCTGATCGACACGGCCGGCCTGCGCCGCCGCGGCAAGGTGTTCGAGGCGATCGAGAAGTTCTCGGTCGTGAAGACGCTGCAGTCGATCTCCGACGCGAACGTCGTCATACTTCTGCTGGATGCGCAGCAGGACATTTCCGACCAGGACGCACACATCGCCGGCTTCGTCGTCGAACAGGGCCGCGCGCTCGTGATCGGCGTCAACAAGTGGGACGGGCTCGACGAGCATGCGCGCGATCGCGCGAAAGCGGATTTGACCCGCAAGCTGAAATTCCTCGACTTCGCGAAATCGCACTTCATTTCGGCCACGAAGAAGACGGGCATCGGCACGCTGATGCGCTCGGTCGACGACGCGTACGCGGCGGCGATGGCGAAGCTGCCGACGCCGAAGCTCACGCGCGCGCTGATCGAGGCGGTCGAGTTCCAGCAGCCGCGCCGTCGCGGCCCGGTGCGTCCGAAGCTGCGCTACGCGCACCAGGGCGGCCAGAATCCGCCGATCATCGTCATCCACGGTAACGCGCTCGACGCCGTGACGGAAACGTACAAGCGTTACCTGGAAAACCGGTTCCGCGAAACTTTCTCGCTGACAGGGACTCCATTGCGCATAGAGTTCCGTTCGTCGAACAATCCGTACGCGGACAAGAGCTGAAGACGTCTGTTACACGCGTCACGCAAGGGGTTGGCCGCAAGGCCTATGCCCCCGGCGAGCCAGGCAAAATCGGCTATAGTGTAGCGATTGGCGCCGGATCTCTTTTTCTTCGCCGCCAGTCCAGATCAACCTGCAAAAAAAGATGGAGTACGCCATGAGCAACAAAGGGCAATTGTTACAAGACCCGTTTTTGAACGCACTGCGCAAAGAGCACGTTCCCGTTTCGATCTACCTCGTCAACGGCATCAAGCTTCAAGGGAACATTGAATCGTTCGACCAGTACGTCGTGTTGCTCCGTAATACGGTGACCCAGATGGTGTACAAGCACGCCATCTCGACGGTCGTGCCGGCGCGCCCGGTGAATTTCCACCCGGACGCGGAAGCCTCGTCCTAACCTATCGCAGCGGCCGGCATCCGGTCGCCGCGAGCGACCGATGCCAGCCGCCTTATCTTGACACCTGAAAATTTGATCAACGCAGCGCTCGTCGGCATCGATTTCGGCAAGACCGATTTCGAAGCCAGTCTCGAAGAACTCAGTCTTCTCGCCTCCAGCGCGGGGGCCCGTCCCGCAGTCACCCTCACGGGGCGTCGTTCCAGTCCCGATGCCAAGATGTTCATCGGCAGCGGCAAGGCCGAAGAACTCCGGCTCGCCTGCGACGCGCACAACGTCGAAATCGTCATCTTCAACCACGCACTGGCGCCCGCCCAGCAACGTAATCTGGAGCAGGCACTTAACAGGCGCGTGGTCGATCGCACCAGTCTCATCCTCGACATCTTTGCCCAGCGTGCCCGCAGCCACGAAGGCAAGCTGCAGGTCGAGCTCGCGCAGCTTCAGTACCTGTCGACGCGGCTCATTCGCGCATGGACCCACCTTGAACGGCAGAAGGGTGGTATCGGCCTGCGCGGCCCCGGTGAAACCCAGCTCGAAACCGACCGCCGCCTGATCGGCGAACGCATCAAGATGCTGAAGTCGCGGCTCGACCGCTTGCGCCGGCAACACAGCACGCAACGCCGCCAGCGCGCGCGCAGCGGCACGATGTCGGTGTCGCTCGTCGGCTATACGAACGCGGGCAAGTCGACGCTGTTCAATGCGCTGACGAAAGCGCAGGCCTACGCGGCCGACCAGCTGTTCGCCACGCTCGATACGACGTCGCGGCGCGTGTACCTCGGCGACGAGGTCGGCCAGATCGTCGTGTCGGATACGGTCGGGTTCATCCGCGAGTTGCCTCACCAACTGGTCGCCGCATTCCGTGCGACCCTCGAGGAAACGATCCACGCGGATCTGCTGCTGCACGTGGTCGATGCGTCGAGCGCGGTCAGGCTCGAGCAGATCGAGCAGGTCAATGGCGTGCTGCACGAGATCGGCGCGGACACGATCCGCCAGGTGCTGGTGTTCAACAAGATCGACGCCGTGCCTGAGCTGGCGGCCCGCGGCGACACGGTCGAGCGGGACGAGTATGGTAATATTTCGCGCGTCTTTTTGAGCGCGCGCACCGGTCAGGGTCTTGATACGTTGCGTGCCGCCATCGCCGAAATCGCCTCCGCGGAACACCTTTCCAGCGCGACGTTACCCAACGGCGCGCTCGACGGCGCCCCCGCTGAACCACACGAAGACCACACGATTTCCGAACACGGGCGCTAACCGGTCCCGGCCGGTTCGTCGGCGTCTAATCTGGTGAACAAACTCTGGTGAACGAATACAACGAGCGGAGTACCTGGCGGCGGATGCGCGCCTTGCTGTCGATCAACGATCCCCGCTGGGGGCGCGGTGAAGGCAATGGCAAAGACGGATCCCGTCCCCGCCCGAACGAATCGAAGCGTCCGCAAGGTGGCGACGGCGATGGTCCGCCCGATCTCGACGAGATGTGGCGCAACTTCAACCGGCGCCTGAACGGCCTGTTCGGCGGCAAGGGCGGCAACGGCTTCCGTCCTGACAACGGGCGAGCCGCGCGCGTTGGCGTCGGCATCGTGATCGGCGTGCTGGTCGCGGTCTACGCAGGCAGCGGGCTGTTCGTCGTGCAGGAAGGGCAGACGGGCGTCGTGCTGCAGCTCGGCAAGCTGTCGGGCACGGTCGGTCAGGGCGTGCACTGGCGCGCGCCGTATCCGTTCGCGTCGCACGAGATCGTCGATACGTCGCAGGTCCGTTCGATCGAGATCGGCCGCAACAACGTCGTGCGTCTCGCGAACGTGAAGGAAGCGGCGATGCTGACGCGCGACGCCGATATCGTCGACGTGCGCTTCATCGTGCAGTACCGCATCCGTTCCGCGACCGATTACCTGTTCCGCAGTGTCGACCCCGAGCGCAGCGTCTCGCAGGCCGCCCAGGCCGCGGTACGCGCGATCGTCGGCACGCGCAGCGCGGCCGACGTGCTGAACCAGGACCGCGACGCGCTGCGCGAGCAGCTCTCCGCCGCGATCCAGCGCGATCTCGATCGCTACCAGTCGGGGCTCGAGGTGACGGCCGTCACGATGCAGAGTGTTGCGGCGCCCGAGCAGACGCAAGCCGCGTACGGTGAAGTCGCGAAGGCACGCGACGAGCGCGAGGCCGCGAAGCGCGCCGCGCAAGCGTATGCAAACGACTTGCTGCCGAAGGCGCAGGGCGATGCGGCGAAGCTCGTCGACGAAGCGAAGGCGTATGCCGATCGCGTGGTCACGGAAGCCGAAGGCGATGCCGACCGCTTCAAGCAGGTCTATGCGCAGTACTCGAAGGCGCCTGCGGTGATCCGCGAGCGGATGTATCTCGAGACGATGCAGGAAATCTATTCGAATTCGACGAAAGTCTTCGTCGGCAACAAGGGCGGCAACAGCGTCGTGTATCTGCCGCTCGACAAGCTCGTCGAGCAGGGGCGACAAAACGCCGCGACGTCCACGGGCGCATCCGCGCCCGACGCGGCGTCGGCACCGGCGGCTGCCGCGCCGGCTGCGGCGGCGCCCGCGAGTGCGGCGTCGGCCGTGGCGGCGTCGGGCGCCGACGTGCTGCGATCGCGCGAGGCGTTTCGCAGCCGGTCGCGCGAAGACGATCTGAAGTAACGGGGAGCGCAGAACATGAACCGAATCATTGCGCTCGTCGTCGCAATCGTGATCGTTGCCTTCGCGGCATCGTCGACCGTCCTTACCGTCGATCCGCGCCATGCGGCCGTGCTGTCGGGGCGCGACGGCGCGCAACCCGAATTGGCCGGCCCTGGCATCCATTTCAAATTGCCGCCGCCGCTGCAGACGGCCACGCTGATCGACACGCGCCTGCAATCGCTCGAGTCGTCGGATCCGCTGCAACTGGCAACGGAAGACAAGCGCGACCTGCTCGTCGCCTACGCGGTGAAGTACCGGATCAGCGATCCGATGAAGTATTTCACGACGACGGGCGGTGACCCGTCGGCAGCCGGTGATCGTCTCGCCGGCGCGCTGAAGAGCGCACTCGGTGACGCGTTCGGCAAGCGCGCGCTCGACGACGCGCTTGGCGGCCAGCGTGCGATCGCCGATGCGGCCCGCGACGAGGTGAAGGCGAAGGCGTCCGGTTTCGGCGTTGACGTGGTCGACGTCCAGTTGACGCGCGTCGATTTGCCGGCCGCGCAGACCGATGCCGTCTATCAGCGGATGATCGGCGCGCTGCGCGATCAGGCGGCGCAGGTGCGTGCGCAAGGCGCGGCCGACGTCGAGCAGATCAAGGCGGACGCCGAACGCGAACAGCAGGCCGTGCTCGCGAACGCGTACAAGTCCGCACAGACGATCAAGGGCGAGGGCGACGCGAAGGCCGCGACGATTGCCGCCGACGCGTTCGGCCGCGATCCGCAGTTCTACCAGTTCTACGCGAGCCTGCAGGCTTACCGGAACACGTTCAAGCGCAACGACGTCATCGTCGTCGATCCCGACAGCGAGTTCTTCCGCTTCATGCGCAGCCCGACGGGCGGTGCCGCACCGGCGGCGCCTGCTCCCCGCAAACACTGACCTTGGGGCGCCGCGTCGAGCGGCGCCGTCGCTCGCATGGACCTGGCTGGCTCGTTGTTGCTCGCAGTAGCGCTGATGCTGATCATCGAGGGGGCGTTCCCCTTCGTGTTTCCCGTCGCCTGGCGCGACACGTTTCGTAGAATAGCTGAGCGGCCGCCGCATCATATCCGGATCGGCGGGCTGATCGTGATGGTGCTCGGGCTCATACTGCTGCTGCTCGCCACCTGACCGGAGACCTGATCCGGACGGCTTATCCGCCGTTCGTCCCGCCCGAATTCAGAATTTCCGATTCACATCGCGGCGCGCGTGTCGCGCGCTGTTTCCCGTCGTAGGACCGTACCGATGTCGACCTGGTTACTTCCCGAGAATATCGCCGACGTACTGCCGTCGGAAGCGCGCAAGATCGAGGAGCTGCGCCGCAGGCTGCTCGACCGCTTCCGTTCGTATGGCTACGAAATGGTGATGCCGCCGCTGCTCGAGTATCTCGAATCGCTGCTGACGAGCGGCGGTGCAGATCTGCGCCTGCGCACCTTCAAGCTGGTCGACCAGCTGTCGGGTCGCACCCTCGGCCTGCGTGCGGACATCACGCCGCAGGTCGCGCGGATCGACGCGCACCTGTTGAACCGCCAGGGCGTGACGCGCCTCTGCTATGCGGGCCACGTGATGCATACGCGTCCGCGCGGTCTGCACGCGACGCGCGAGCAGATCCAGATCGGCGCCGAAATCTACGGGCATGCCGGGCTGGAAGCCGACCTCGAGATCCAGCAACTGATGCTCGACGCGCTGCATCTCGCGGGCCTGTCGCGCATCCGTCTCGACCTCGGCCATGCGGGCGTGCTCGCGGCGCTGCTGGCGCGCGATGCGCAGGCCGCCGAGCGCGGCGAGTCGCTGTACGACGCGCTGTCGGGCAAGGACGTGCCGCTGCTGAACGAGCTCACCGACGATCTCGGTGCCGACACGCGCGCCGCGCTGCGCGCGCTGCCGCATCTCTATGGCGACGCAAGCGTGCTCGCCGAGGCGCGCGCACGCTTGCCGGTGCTGCCCGAAATCACACGGGCGCTCGACGATCTGGCGCAGCTCGCGGCGCAGGCGAAAGGTGCCGAAGTGGCGATCGATCTCGGCGACCTGCGTGGCTATGCGTATCACAGCGGCGCGATGTTCAGCGCCTACATCGATGGCGTGCCGAACGCGATTGCGCGGGGCGGCCGCTACGACCACGTCGGCCAGGCGTATGGCCGTGCCCGTCCCGCTACGGGCTTCTCGCTCGACCTGCGCGAGCTCGCGCGGATTTCGCCGGTCGAGGCGCGCGGCACCGCGATTCTCGCGCCGTGGGCGCAGGACGACGCACTGAGCGCGGCCGTCGCGGCGCTGCGCGATGCGGGTGAGGTCGTGATCCAGGCGCTGCCGGGCCACGATCATGTGCTCGACGAGTTCGCATGCGACCGTTCGCTCGTCGAGCGCAACGGCGCATGGGTGGTCGAACCCCGATAAACAGGCGTTCGCGGGACGTGCTTCGGCGTGCATATCGTTGAAGCGAAACGGAAAAATTCGGAATCGCCCGCGAACATAGGTAGAATACGTTTTTAACCAGCTAACGAATCAACATGTCTGCCAGCGCAGTGAACGTGACTCCCGGGCGCAATGTCGTCGTCGTGGGAACGCAATGGGGTGATGAAGGCAAGGGCAAGATCGTCGACTGGCTGACGGACCACGCTCAGGGCGTCGTGCGTTTCCAGGGCGGTCACAACGCCGGCCACACCCTCATCATCGGCGGCAAGAAGACGATCTTGCGCCTCATTCCGTCGGGCATCATGCGTGAAGGCGTCGCCTGCTACATCGGCAACGGCGTCGTCCTGTCCCCCGAAGCACTGTTCAAAGAAATCGGCGAGCTGGAAGAAGCCGGCGTGAACGTGCGCGACCGCCTGTTCATTTCCGAAGCCACGACGCTGATCCTGCCGTACCACATCGCGATCGACCAGGCGCGCGAAGCGCGCAAGGGCGCCGGCAAGATCGGTACGACGGGCCGCGGCATCGGCCCTGCGTACGAAGACAAGGTTGGCCGCCGCGCGCTGCGCGTGCAGGACCTCTTCGACGCGAAGACCTTCGCTGACCGCCTGCGCGAAAACCTCGATTTCCACAACTTCGTGCTGACCCAGTACCTGGGCGGCGCGGCTGTCGATTTCCAGGCCACGCTCGACACGATGCTGGGTTATGCCGACCGCCTGAAGCCGATGGTGGCCGACGTGTCGCGCCGCCTGTACGACGCGAACAATGCGGGCCAGAACCTGCTGTTCGAAGGCGCGCAAGGCACGCTGCTCGACATCGACCACGGCACCTATCCGTTCGTCACGTCGAGCAACTGCGTCGCAGGTGCGGCGTCGGCCGGCGCGGGTGTGGGTCCGCAGAAGCTCAACTACATCCTCGGCATCACGAAGGCCTATTGCACGCGCGTCGGCTCGGGCCCGTTCCCGAGCGAACTGTACGATGCGGACAATCCGCAGCGTCAGGACCAGGTTGGCGTCACGCTCGCGAACGTCGGCAAGGAATTCGGTTCGGTCACCGGCCGTCCGCGCCGCACCGGCTGGCTCGACGCCGCCGCACTGCGCCGCTCGATCCAGATCAACGGCGTGTCGGGCCTGTGCATGACGAAGCTCGACGTGCTCGACGGCCTCGACGAAGTCAAGCTGTGCGTCGGCTACAAGATCGACGGCAAGGATGCGGACATCCTGCCGCGCGGCGCCGCTGACGTGGCCCGTTGCGAGCCTGTATACGAAACGTTTGCCGGCTGGAAGGAAAGCACGGTCGGCATCAAGACGTGGGAAGCATTGCCGGCGAATGCGCAGGCGTACCTGACCCGGGTCCAGGAAGTGGCTGGCGTGCCGGTCGACATGGTGTCGACGGGTCCGGACCGCGACGAAACGATCCTGCTCCGCCATCCGTTCAAGGTGTAATTTTCAGATGACGCAGCAAATCACGATGACGGCGGCAGACTTGATGACCGATCCGCGCAACGACGACAAGAACCTGTGGGTAGGCTGGGACGAGTATCACCGTCTCATCGAACTGCTCGCGCTCCAGGTGCACGCATCGGGCTGGAAGTTCGACCAGATCCTGTGCCTCGCGCGCGGTGGCCTGCGCGTCGGCGATCAACTGTCGCGCATCTACGACGTGCCGCTCGCGATCCTCGCGACGAGTTCGTACCGCGA
The DNA here is from genome assembly GCF_002223095.1 of Burkholderia sp. AU33803. Lineage (NCBI taxonomy): Bacteria > Pseudomonadati > Pseudomonadota > Betaproteobacteria > Burkholderiales > Burkholderiaceae > Burkholderia > Burkholderia sp. AU33803. The sequence continues at coordinate 1,517,174 of NZ_NKFJ01000004.1, read as the reverse complement.
AGCGGCCGGCACGGAGCAGGGCGAACTCGATATCGCGCAGTACATCACGATGACGCGCGGCAACCTGGCGGGCAACGTGCTGCTGGTCGACGATCTCGTCGATTCGGGCGTCACGCTTGCGCGCGTGCAGGAGCACCTGAAGGAGCGCTATCCGTCGGTGACGGCCGTGCGCTCGGCCGTGCTCTGGTACAAGGGTTGCTCGAAGGTCAAGCCCGACTATCACACGCAGTTCCTGCCGACGAATCCGTGGATTCATCAGCCGTTCGAGGAGTGGGACACGGTTCGCCCGCACAACCTCGAGGCGTGGATCAAGCGCGGTCGCGCACAGCGCGACGGCTCGGGCGCGTAAGCGGCCGGCCAATCGAAGGAAAGCCTTGTACGGCGCCGCTTGCGGCGCCGTTTTTCGTTGGGGCGCCATACGCGCCGGCGCCGCGTGTACCGTGGATCCGGTAGGCAGACCGCGCTGCCCCGGCTATGATTGGCAGCCCTGCCACAGCTCGCGCCGGATTGCATGCGCAGCGTGGATCACGTGGTGACAAGGCAACAGAGCAGGGCGGCGTTTCACGGGGGCGCGAGTAGAATAGCGCTCGTTTTGTCCGACCCGGACCCGATTATTACGCTTCATATGAACGACACGATCCACGCGACCGACGCAGCACACGCGCCGCATTCGACGCAACAACACTCGATGCGGGCGCTAGCGATAGCAGCCATCGGCGTCGTGTTCGGCGACATCGGCACCAGCCCGCTGTATTCGCTCAAGGAGGCGTTCAGCCCCGCACACGGCATTCCGCTCACCGAAGGATCGATTCTCGGCGTGATCTCGCTGCTGTTCTGGGCAATCATCCTGGTGGTCGGCATCAAGTATCTGCTGTTCGTGATGCGGGCGGACAACAACGGCGAAGGCGGCGTGCTCGCGCTGATGGCGCTGTCGTTGCGGCCGCTCGACTCGAAGACCCGCGTCGCGGGCGCGCTGATGGCGCTCGGGATCTTCGGCGCGTGCATGTTCTACGGGGACGCGGTGATCACGCCGGCGATCTCGGTGATGTCGGCGGTCGAAGGCCTCGAAATCGCGACGCCGCACCTGTCCCATCTCGTGCTGCCGATCACGATCGTGATCCTGATCGCGCTGTTCTGGATCCAGCGTCACGGTACCGCACTGGTCGGCAAGCTGTTCGGCCCGATCATGGTGCTGTGGTTCGTCGTGATCGCGGCGCTCGGCGTGTACCACATCGTGCGCGTGCCGGGCATCATGGCCGCCATCAACCCGTATTACGCGGCGTCGTTCATGGCCGATCACCTGCTGCAGGCGTACGTCGTGCTCGGCTCGGTCGTGCTGGTGCTGACCGGTGCGGAAGCGCTCTACGCGGACATGGGGCACTTCGGCGCGAAGCCGATCCGCATCGCCGCCTACGGGCTCGTGATGCCGTCGCTGGTGCTGAACTACTTCGGCCAGGGCGCGCTGCTGATCCAGAACCCGAAGGCGATCGAAAACCCGTTCTTCCTGCTGGCGCCCGAATGGGGGCTGCTGCCGCTCGTCGTGCTGTCGACGGTCGCGACCGTGATCGCGTCGCAGGCGGTGATCTCGGGCGCGTATTCGCTGACGTCGCAGGCCATCCAGCTCGGCTACGTGCCGCGCATGAAGGTGCTGCATACGTCGGAGCTCGCGATCGGCCAGATCTACGTGCCGGTCGTGAACTGGCTGCTGCTGTTCGTGATCCTCTGCATCGTCGTCGGCTTCAAGAGCTCCGACAACCTCGCGGCCGCGTACGGTATCGCGGTGACGGCGACGATGGTGATCACGACCGTGCTCGCCGCAGTCGTGATGGTGAAGGTGTGGAACTGGAACCGGCTGCTGGTCGGCGCGATCATCGCGGTGTTTCTCGCGGTCGACCTCGGCTTCTTCGGCGCGAACCTGCTGAAGGTCGCGCAGGGCGGCTGGCTGCCGCTCGGCATCGGCGCGCTGCTGTTCTTCCTGCTGATGACCTGGTACAAGGGGCGTCACATCGTCAAGGAGCGCACGGCGGCCGACGGTATTCCGCTCGAGCCGTTCCTGCAGGGGCTGCTCGCGCATCCGCCGCATCGCGTGTCGGGTACCGCGATCTACCTGACCGGCAACGACAAGCTCGTGCCCGTGAGCCTGCTGCACAACCTGAAGCACAACAAGGTGCTGCACGAGCGCACCATTTTCCTCACGTTCGTCACGCGCGACTTTCCTTACGTGCGCGACGACAAGCGTCAGTCCTCGCGTGATGCGGGCGGCGGGCTGTATATCGTCAAGGCCGAGTACGGCTTCAACGAGACGCCGGACGTGAAGGCCGTGCTCGAGGAATTCGGCCGCACGCACGACATGACGTTCGAGCTGATGGATACGTCGTTCTTCCTCGCGCGCGAGACGGTCGTGCCGACGCATCTGCCCGGGATGTCGATCTGGCGCGAGCGCGTGTTCGCCTGGATGCACCAGAATGCCGCGAAGCCGACCGACTTCTTCTCGATCCCCGCGAACCGCGTGGTCGAACTCGGGACGAAGATCGAGATCTGACGCAACGTATGGCGCGCGGGCCGTCCGGCCGCGCGCCGTGTTTGCCGAAGTCGTAAAAAAGCCCGCCTTTCGGCGGGCTTTTTTGTCTGTCGCGAAAGCGCTTGCGGGTGCTCAGCGCTTCAGCTTCGCGAATGCCGCGGCCATCGCGCCTGCCGGTTCCGGCTCGCGCGAACGCTGCTGCGGGCGGGCCGCGCCGCGGCCCGCGTTGCCGCGATCCTGGCTGCCGCGCGACGACATGCCGGGTGCCGCCGCATCGTCGTCGAGGCGCATCGTCAGCGCAATGCGCTGGCGCTTCACGTCGACGTCGAGCACCTTCACCTTGACGACCTGGCCGGCCTTCACGACTTCGTGCGGATCCTTGATGAACTTGGTCGACATCGCGGATACGTGGACGAGGCCGTCCTGGTGGACGCCGATGTCCACGAACGCGCCGAACGCGGCGACGTTCGTCACGACGCCTTCGAGCGTCATGCCGGGCACGAGATCCGACACTTTTTCGACGCCTTCGCGGAACGTCGCGGTCTTGAATTCGGGGCGCGGATCGCGGCCCGGCTTCTCCAGTTCGGACAGGATGTCGCGCACGGTCGGCAGGCCGAAACGTTCGTCAACAAATTCCGTCGGGGACAGGCCCGACAGTGCTTCGCGGTTGCCGAGCACGTCGTCGATGCGCTTGTTGATCTTCGCGAGCATCCGCTCGACGACCGGATACGCTTCCGGGTGCACCGACGAGCGGTCGAGCGGATTCTCGCCGCCGTTGATGCGCAGGAAGCCGGCGGCCTGTTCGAAGGTCTTGTCGCCGAGGCGGGGCACCTTGCGCAGGTGCTCGCGCGACGGGAACGGGCCGTTCGCATCGCGGTAGTCGACGATGTTGCGCGCGAGCGTCGCGTTCAGACCCGATACGCGGGCGAGCAGCGGGGCCGACGCGGTGTTCGCGTCGACGCCGACCGCGTTCACGCAGTCCTCGACGACCGCGTCGAGCGAGCGGGCGAGTTCGCGCTGGTTCACGTCGTGCTGGTACTGGCCGACGCCGATGGCCTTCGGCTCGATCTTCACGAGCTCGGCGAGCGGATCCTGCAGGCGACGTGCAATCGAGACGGCGCCGCGCAGCGACACGTCAAGCTCGGGGAATTCCTTCGCGGCCAGCTCGGACGCCGAATAGACCGAAGCGCCGGCTTCCGACACGACGATCTTCTGCAGGCGCAGCTCCGGGTGCTTCGCGATCAGTTCGCCCGCGAGCTTGTCGGTTTCACGTGACGCCGTGCCGTTGCCGATGCTGATCAGCTCGGCCTGCGTCTGTGCGGCGATGCGTGCGAGTTTCGCGATCGAACCATCCCAGTCGCGGCGCGGCTCGTGCGGGTAGATCGTATCGGTCGCGAGCACCTTGCCGGTGCGGTCGACGACCGCGACCTTCACGCCCGTGCGCAGGCCGGGGTCGAGACCGATCACGGCCTTCGGGCCGGCCGGCGCGGCCAGCAGCAGGTCGTTCAGGTTGCGCGCGAACACGCGGATCGCTTCCGTTTCGGCCGTTTCGCGCAATTGCGTGAGCAGCTCGTTCTCGATGTGCGGCTGCACCTTCACGCGCCAGCACCAGCGGCATACGTCGGACAGCCACTTGTCGGCCGGGCGGTTCTGGTTCGCGATGCCGAAATGGCGCGCGATCATCGCCTCGCCGGGATGCGGCACCTGCGCGTCGAGTTCTTCGCCGAGGCCGAGCTTGATCGTCAGCACGCCCGCGTTGCGGCCGCGGAACAGCGCGAGGGCGCGGTGCGACGGCACGGTCTTGATCGTTTCCGCGTAGTCGTAATAGTCGCGGAATTTCTCGCCTTCCTCGTTTTCCTTGCCCTCGACGACGGCCGACGACACCACACCCTGGTTGTGCAGGTAGTCGCGCAGCTTGCCGAGCAGTTCGGCCGTCTCGCCGAACTGTTCGGACAGGATGTCGCGCGCGCCGTCGAGCGCGGCCTTCACGTCGGCCACGCCCTTCTCGGCGTCGACATACGCGGCTGCCTCGGCCTGCGGGTCGAGCAGCGGGTTCGCGAGGAGCGCCTGGGCGAGCGGCTCGAGGCCGGCTTCGCGGGCGATCTGCGCACGCGTGCGGCGCTTCGGCTTGTACGGCAGATAAAGGTCTTCGAGCACCTGCTTGCTGTCGGCCGCGTCGATCGCGGCGCGCAGTTCGTCGGTCAGCTTGCCCTGTTCGTCGATGCTCGACAGGATCGACGCACGGCGATCCTCGAGTTCGCGCAGATACAGGAGGCGTTCCTCGAGCTGGCGCAACTGCGTGTCGTCCAGGTTGCCGGTCACTTCCTTGCGGTACCGGGCAATGAACGGAACGGTCGAGCCTTCGTCGAGGAGTTGCACGGCCGCCGCGACCTGGCGCGGCTGGACGGACAGTTCGGTGGCGATGCGCTGTACGATCTTGAGTGCTACGGTTTCCGTCATGTCGTGGATGATCTGCCTGCTGAAATCGCGGCGGGGGCCGGCAGGCCCGAAGCGGCGGGCTGCGTGGCGGGCCCGACGGGCCGGATGCCGCGGGTGAGTGAAGCGGGGCATTTTGCCATAAATGGCGGAGCGCCCAGCCGGGGGTGATAGAATTTGACACATGTCCCGCAGCTTTCCTACGACGTTGCCAACTTCCCGAATTTCTCTCGTCGCGCTCGGCGCAGCGCTCGCCGCGGCTTTGTCTGCCGGGCCTTCCGGCGCGTTCGCGCAAGCGTCGGACGCCACCGTGCCGGCCGCCGCCGCGGCTGCGCCCGTGACGGCCACCGCCGCACCGGATTTCGACGCCCGTCAAAAAGTGCTCAATCAACGCTCCGCAGAAAACGATTATCGTTATGCGGTGGCCGAGCACGATTGCTACAGCAAGTTCTTCGTCAATCACTGTCTCGGCAAGGCACGTGAACAGATGCGCGACGAGCGGGCGAGCATTCGCCAGGAGCAACTCGCGCTCAACGACGAGCAGCGGGCGGTGCGTGCGCAGCAGCGCGACCAGCAGCAGGCGCTGAAGGCGGCGCAAAACGCGGCGGAAGCACCGCAGCGCGCGGCGAACGATGCGGCAAACGCGGCTGCGTTCCGCGACAAGCAGGAGCAGAATGCGTTGAAGCAGGCGCAGCGTGGCGCGGAAGGGCCGCAGCGCGCGGCGAACAAGCAGGCATACGACCAGAAGCAGGGCGACTTCCAGCGCAAGCTCGACCAGGCGCATCAGCAGGCCGCGCAGAAGGCGCAGGAGCGGGCGGACAACGCCGCGCGCTACGTGCAGAAGCAGAAGGAAGCCGAGCAGCACAAGGCCGATGTCGAGCAGCGTCAGAAGGAAGCGGCCGAGAAGGCGCAGCAGAAGCAACAGCAGGGGCAGTAACGTGTTGGATTGATCGGGATCAGTCTCGGGCGCGCTGGCACGCCAGTCGGCGCGCTGCTTCGATGAGGAGGCAAGTATGCAAAACCGTCACACGGAACAGCAGCAGGAATTGCACAACCGTTTGGCTGCATTGCAGGAGCAGCACCAGCAGCTCGCTCGGGAGATCGAGCTGAAGGAAGGGCACTCCGACATCGACGACATCACGCTGCACCGGCTGAAGAAGGAAAAGCTGGCGGCCAAGGACAAAATCATTTTGCTGCAATCGCAGCTGGAACCGGATAAGCGCGCCTGAGCGCGGCCTGGCAAGCGCCGGCGCCGCCCGGGCGCTGGACACAGGAACGCTTGCCTTGAATTCACCGCTTGAAGCCACCCCCGATGCCCGGCGCGACGTGTCGCCCGCCGGGCGCGCTCGTGCGCCCGAAGGCACCTTTGAGCTGAGCCGCAAGCGCGTCGACGAACTCGACACGATCTTCGGCGAAGGCGGATTGCTGGCGCGTGCGCTCGACGGCTACCGGCCGCGACAGTCGCAGATCGAGATGGCGCGCGCCGTCGCGTCCGCGATGGAAGCGTCCGCGCGCCGGATGCCCGAACCCGAGATCTTCGAAACCCGCAAGCGGCCGGCGCGTCGCCTCGGCGACGGCGACAAGGCGGCCGAAACGGGCGCGGACGCCGCCGCGGCAGCCGAAGTCGACGGCGATGCCGGCGACAACACGCTGATCGTCGAGGCCGGTACGGGTACCGGCAAGACCTATGCATACCTCGTGCCCGCGATGCTGTGGGGCGGCAAGGTGATCGTGTCGACCGGCACGAAACACCTGCAGGATCAATTGTTCGCGCGCGACATCCCGACCGTGCGCAACGCACTGGCGGTACCGGTGTCGGTCGCGATGCTGAAGGGCCGGGCCAACTACCTGTGCCATTACTACCTGCAACGCACGGCCGACAACGGCCGGTTGCCGTCGCGGCAGGATACGGCCTATCTGCAGGAAATCGTCCGCTTCGCGAAGATCACCAAGAGCGGCGACAAGGCCGAGCTCGCGAGCGTGCCGGAAACGGCGCCCGTGTGGTCGATGGTCACGTCGACGCGCGACAACTGCCTCGGCCAGGAGTGCCCGCATTACAAGGATTGCTTCGTGATGCAGGCGCGGCGCGAGGCGCAGCAGGCCGACATCGTCGTCGTCAACCACCACCTGTTCTTCGCGGACATCATGCTGCGCGATACGGGGATGGCCGAGCTGCTGCCGAACGCGAACACGGTCATCTTCGACGAAGCGCACCAGTTGCCGGAAACGGCGACGTTGTTCTTCGGCGAAACGCTGTCGACGACGCAGATTCTCGAGCTCGCCCGCGACACGGTGGCGGAGGGCCTGAGCCATGCACGCGACGCGGTCGAGTGGGTGAAGCTCGGCGGCGATCTCGAGCGTGCGGCGCGCGACTTGCGCCTGGCGTTCGCCAACGACCAGATCGTCCGCATGTCGCTCGCCCAGCTCGGCGACGATCACCCGATGTTCGGTGCGCTCGACGCGCTCGAGGCTGCGCTCGACGCGCTGGCGTCGGCGCTCGCCAGCCAGGCGGAACGGGCGGAATCGCTCGGCGCGTGCCTGCGGCGCGCCCGCGAACTGCAGGACCTGCTGGCCGGCTGGGTCGCACCCGGCGCGACGGAAGCGGCGGCGAAGGCCGACGCAACGGCGGCCGGCGACAAGGCGGCATCCGACGGCGATCCGAACGAGAAGGTACGCTGGGTCGAAGTGTTCGCGCATACGGTCCAGCTGCACGAAACGCCGCTGTCGGTCGCGCCGATCTTTGCCAAGCAGCGCGCGGGCGTGCCGCGCGCCTGGGTGTTCACGTCGGCCACGCTGTCGGTGCGCGGCGACTTCACGCACTATGCGGCGCAAATGGGCCTCAGCTCGCGTCGCTCGATGACGCTCGCAAGCCCGTTCGACTATCAGTCGCAAGGGTTGCTGTACGTGCCGCGCAACCTGCCGCAACCGTCTTCGCCGGCGTTTACCGATGCCGTCTTCGACGCCGCGCTGCCGGCGATCGAGGCGTCCGGCGGCGGCGTGTTCATGCTGTGCACGACGCTGCGCGCGGTCGACCGGATCGCGTCGAAGCTGCGCGACGTGATCGAATCGCGCGGCTGGAACACGCCGCTGCTCGTGCAGGGCGATGCAAGCCGCACCGAACTGCTCGACCGTTTCCGTGCGTATGGCAACGCGATCCTGGTCGGCAGCCAGAGTTTCTGGGAAGGCGTCGACGTGCGCGGTGACGCGCTGTCGCTCGTCGTGATCGACAAGCTACCGTTCGCGCCGCCGGACGATCCGGTGCTGGCCGCGCGCCTCGACGCGCTGACGAAGAAGGGGCTGAGCCCGTTCGCCGTGCACCAGTTGCCGCAGGCTGTGATCACGCTGAAGCAGGGCGCGGGCCGGCTGATTCGTGCGGAGACGGATCGCGGCGTGCTGATGATCTGCGACACGCGGCTCGTCGACAAGCCCTACGGGCGCCGGATCTGGCAGAGCCTGCCGCCGTTCAAGCGGACCCGCGAGATCGCGGTCGTCCAGGACTTCTTCGACGAGCACCGTTCGGCAAAACGCACGTGACGGGGTGCGCGCGGCGATCGGCGCGCGATTGCACCGGCGCCGCCTGAGTGCGGCGCCCAAAAAAAACCCGGCTCGATGGCCGGGTTTTTTGTTGGTGCGGCGCGTGCCGCACGGTGCTGTCGTCAGAACTGCCACCACGACTTCTTCGCGCCGGGGCGCGAGTGGCCCGTGACGTACGGGCTGTCGGGGAACGTGCCGGCGAGCACGCGCTTCGTGTCCTCGGCGAGTTCCGGCTGGTTCAGCTTGCCGTACGACAGGATCATGATGTGCAGTGCGTCCTCGATCGCCGGGGCGCCCTTGTAGTCCTTGATCGCGAGCTGCGCACGGTTGATGGCCGCGACGTAGGCGCCGCGCCGGTAGTAGTAGTCGGCCGCATGCACTTCGTGCGATGCGAGCGCGTTCACGATATAGCGCATCCGCGCGGCGGCGTCGGGCGCGTACTTGCTCTTCGGGAAGCGGTCGACGACGACCTTGAACGCATCGTACGATTCACGCAGTGCCTGCGGATCGCGCTCGCTCATGTCCTGGCCGGAGAAGCGGCCGAACAGGCCGAGATCGTCGTTGAAGTGGATCATCCCCTTCAGGTAGTACGCGTACGGAATATCCGGATGATCGGGGTGGAGCTGGATGAAGCGATCGACGGCCTGGTCGGCGGCGGCCGCTTCGTTATCCTTCCAGTTGCAGTATGCAACGTTGATCTGCGCCTGCTGCGCGAAATGGCCGAACGGATCGCGACCTTGCAGCGATTCGAAATATTTCGCGCACTTGCCCCAGTCGCCGCCGGACAGTGCGTCCTGGGCCTCTGAGTATAATTTGTTGTTCGACCAGGTAGCCGTCTCGTCCTGCTTCTGCGGCAAGCCGTGGCAGCCGGCGATGAGGGCCGCGGCCGCTACCGCCGCAGCCCGGGCGGCGACGGTTCTGGCCGTGCGTTTGGTCGAATTCATCATGCTCGCATGTCCTAGCTTCAAGTCTCGGTGACCCAGTCTAAATGACCCGTTCAAGTTCGCAGAATGCCCAGCCGGGCACACCAAATCGCGAAGATTATAGCCCAAGCGATCGGCCCGCCGACGCTGCCTCGGGGGATTCCCTCGATGACGATCTGACCGGTGACGTAATGCAGCCGCCCGTCGTGCCGTCCGCGGCGGTCGATGAAGCGCCGCGCGTCGTCGAAGTGCCGATGTCGCTCGCGGGTGAGCGCCTCGACAAGGCGCTCGCCCAACTGTTCCCCGAATTCTCGCGCAGCCGCCTGCAGAGCTGGATCGAGGCGCAGCGCGTGCTCGTCGACGGCGCGCCGGCGAAGATCCGCCAGCCGGTGCCGCTCGGCGCGAAGATCGAGCTCGTGCCCGACCTGCTCCCCGAGCAACTCGCCTTTACGCCGGAGCCGGTGCCGCTCGACGTGATCTACGAGGACGACGCGCTCGTCGTCATCAACAAGCCGGCCGGCCTCGTCGTGCATCCGGCCGCCGGCAACTGGAGCGGCACGATCCTCAACGGGCTGCTGCATCGCTATGGCGACGCGGCGGCCGGCCTGCCGCGCGCCGGGATCGTCCACCGGCTCGACAAGGAAACGTCGGGCCTGATGGTGGTGGCGCGCACGCTGGCCGCGCAGACGGATCTCGTGCGCCAGCTGCAGGCCCGCACGGTGAAGCGCCGTTATTTTGCGCTCGTGTGGGGCACGATGCCCGAGGACGGCACGATCGACGCGCCGATCGGCCGCGATCCGCGCGAACGCACGCGCATGGCCGTCGTCACGGGCGCATCGGGCAAGCCCGCGCGCACGCATTTCCGCACGGTTGACACATGCCTGTGGCAACGTCAGCCGGTTTCGGCGATCCAGTGCGATCTCGAGACCGGTCGCACGCACCAGATCCGCGTGCACTGCGCGCACGTCGGGCATCCGCTGCTCGGCGATCCCGTGTACGGTCGTGCGCGCGGCAAGCGTTCGGTCACGCCGCTGCCGGACGGGTTCGCGCGTCAGGCGCTGCATGCATGGCGACTCGGCCTCGTGCATCCGGTCACTGGCAAGGCGATGCAATGGCGCTGCCCGCTGCCGGACGACATGAACACACTCGTCGCGGCGCTCGGCTTCGGGCAGGGCGACGAGGAATTCGACGACGATGACGGTGTCTACGACGATGACGATTTCGGCGGCGAGTATCAGGACGACGAGCCGGACATGGACGATGAGGAGGAGTGAGTGCCGATGACGAACCTGGCGCCGCTGACGTGGCAGGACTGCGTACAGCCCGACTGGCAGGTGTCGCCGCGCGTGCGCGCGCTGATCACGACGCGCGACGGCGGGGTGAGCGAAGGCCCGTACGGGCGCTGGCAGCGCGGCGACGCGCTGCCGGGCGGGATGAATCTCGGTCTGCATACCGGTGACGACCCGGCCCATGTGGCAGGGAATCGCGCACGCTTGCTGGCGCTGGCGGGCCAGTCGAGCGCTGCGTGGCTCGAGCAGGTTCACGGCGCGCAGATCGTGCGCGCGGACGAGGTGATCGCGGCGGCGCCGATGGCGACGGCGCCGGTGCAGGCCGACGCGAGCGTCACCGACCGCGCGGGTGCCGTCTGCGTCGTGATGGTCGCGGATTGCCTGCCCGTGCTGCTGTGCGACACGCAGGGTCGTGCGGTCGGCGCCGCCCATGCGGGCTGGCGCGGGCTGGCGGCCGGCATCGTCGAGCAGACCGCGGCGTGTGTCGCGGCACTCGCGGGCGGTGCGATGGACGCGCTTCACGCGTACCTCGGGCCGGCGATCGGCCCGCAGGCGTTCGAGGTGGGCGCCGACGTGCGTGACGCGTTTCTCGACACGGCCCCGCAGTCGGAGCATGATGAAACCCGGCTTGCGTTCGTCGCGATCGAGGGCGCGCCGGGCAAATTTCTTGCCGATCTCTATGCGCTTGCGCGCCTGCGTCTCGCGCGTGCGGGCGTTGTGCACGTGAGCGGCGGAACGGCTTGCACGGTCACCGAACAGGCACGCTTCTATTCTTACCGGCGCGATCGCGTGACGGGCCGCATGGCAGCAGCGATCTGGCTGGCCGATTGACGGAATGCGCATGCGCGTGGAGTTTATTGCGCCGCAAAATCGGGTTATCTCGATATTTCGGCCGCGATGCCGCGCTGCATGCGCGATTGAATGGAAAATCCCGAAGTCAAGTCAACCAAAATGTTTTATGTTTCGCCGGAACCCTTGTCCCGTCTGTTGTGCGAGGATTATCTCCGTACGGAAATGTTCAGTGGGTTGACATGGCGCTTCACATGGGGAAAACGATAATGATAAAAATACCGCACTGCGGCAGAATCTGGAGACGCCTCTCCAGAGCATGACGGCCCGGCTCGCAGCCGGCATGCCGCGCGCGAGCAGGATTTCACGATAGACGCTCACGAATCACCGGTAAGGCAGGTAATGACAGCATCGAAAAAATCGTCGACGTCCGCTCAGGCGGGCACTTCCCCGGGCAGCATTGGTTTCGATCCGGCCGCCCAGCCGATGCAGCAGATGTTCGAGTCGTGGTTGAACGCGTGGCGCGGTTTTGCGGATCCGGCACGCGCCGCGACTGCGTCGGCCACCGTGAATCCGTTCGCCACATTCCAGTTTCCGACATCGTTCCCGTTCCAGATGCCGTCGATGCCCGATTTCGGCGCGATGGCGTCGCCGTTCGCCGGGTTGAAGCTGCCGGCCGCCGCGATTCCGCCCGAGCGGCTGCAGGCGCTGCAGGCCGACTACGCGCGCGATTGCATGGCGCTGATGCAGCAGGCCGCCGCGGCGAAGCTGGAGTCGCCCGAGCTGAAGGACCGCCGTTTCAGCGGCGACGCGTGGAAGGCGTCGCCGGCGCATGCGTTCGCGGCGGCCTGGTATCTGCTCAACGCGCGCTATCTGCAGGAACTGGCCGATGCGCTGCAGACCGATCCGAAGACGCGCGAGCGCATTCGTTTCACGGTCCAGCAATGGACGGCCGCAGCCGCGCCGAGCAACTTCCTCGCACTCAATCCCGACGCACAGAAATCGATCCTCGAAACGCAGGGCGAAAGTCTGCGGCAAGGGATGATGAACCTGCTCGGCGACATGCAGCGCGGCAAGATTTCGCAGACCGACGAATCGCAATTCGTGGTCGGCAAGAACCTCGGGTGTACTGAAGGTGCGGTCGTCTACGAGAACGACCTGATCCAGCTGATCCAGTACACGCCGAAGACGGACAAGGTGTTCGAGCGGCCGCTGCTGATCGTGCCGCCTTGCATCAACAAGTTCTACATCCTCGACCTGCAGCCCGAGAATTCGCTCGTCGCGCATGCGCTGTCGAACGGCCATCAGGTGTTCCTCGTGTCGTGGCGCAACGCGGACGCATCGGTCGCGCACAAGACGTGGGACGACTACATGAACGAAGGGCTGCTCGCGGCGATCGACGCCGTGCAGCAGGTCAGCGGCCGCGAGCAGATCAACACGCTCGGCTTCTGCGTCGGCGGCACGATGCTCGCGACCGCGCTCGCGGTGCTTGCCGCGCGCGGCGAACATCCGGCCGCGTCGATGACGCTGCTCACCGCGATGCTCGACTTCACCGATACCGGCATTCTCGACGTGTTCGTCGACGAGGCGCACGTGCAGATGCGCGAGCAGACCATCGGCGGCAAGAACGGCACGCAGCCGGGGCTGATGCGCGGCGTCGAATTCGCGAACACGTTCTCGTTCCTGCGTCCGAACGACCTCGTGTGGAACTACGTCGTCGACAACTACCTGAAGGGCCGCACGCCGGCGCCGTTCGACCTGCTGTACTGGAACAGCGATTCGACGAGCCTGCCGGGCCCGATGTACGCGTGGTACCTGCGCAATACCTATCTCGAGAACAAGCTGCGCGAGCCGGGCGCGTTGACCGTGTGCGGCGAGTCGGTGGACCTGACGCTGATCGACGTGCCGACCTTCATCTACGGTTCGCGCGAGGATCACATCGTGCCGTGGCAGACGGCCTATGCGTCGACGTCGATCCTGTCGGGCCCGCTGAAGTTCGTGCTCGGCGCGTCGGGGCACATCGCGGGCGTGATCAATCCGCCGGCGAAGAAGAAGCGCAGCTACTGGGTCAACGACAGCGACCTGCCCGAATCGGCGGACGACTGGTTCGCCGGTGCAACCGAGCACCCGGGCAGCTGGTGGACGACCTGGGTCGAATGGCTCGACCAGTACGGCGGCCGCAAGGTGGAGCCGCCCGCCCAGCCCGGTACCGCGCAGTTCCCGGTGATCGAACCGGCGCCGGGCCGCTACGTATTGCAGCGCGATTGACGAAAACCGGACAGCGGCGCAGGCTGTCCGGTGCACCGCAGTTTTTTTAACAGGGCCGGTAGCGATGCGCCGTGTCGTGCGGGCCTGGAGGAAAGGGAAATGACGGACGTAGTGATCGTATCGGCCGCGCGGACCGCGGTCGGCAAATTCGGCGGTTCGCTTGCGAAGATTGCGGCGCCCGAGCTGGGCGCGACGGTGATCCGCGCGGTGCTGGAGCGTGCGGGCGTGAAGCCCGAGCAGGTCAGCGAAGTGATCATGGGCCAGGTGCTGACGGCCGGTTCCGGGCAGAACCCGGCGCGGCAGTCGCTGATCAAGGCCGGGCTGCCGACGGCAGTGCCGGGGATGACGATCAACAAGGTGTGCGGCTCCGGCCTGAAGGCCGTGATGCTGGCGGCGAACGCGATCGTCGCGGGTGATGCCGAGATCGTGATCGCGGGCGGCCAGGAGAACATGAGCGCGTCGCCGCACGTGCTGCCGGGCTCGCGCGACGGGTTCCGGATGGGCGACGCGAAGCTGGTCGACACGATGATCGTCGACGGCCTGTGGGACGTGTACAACCAGTACCACATGGGCATCACGGCGGAGAACGTCGCGAAGGAGTACGGGATCACGCGCGAGGAGCAGGACGCGTTCGCGGCGTTGTCGCAGAACAAGGCGGAAGCCGCGCAGAAGGCCGGCCGCTTAGACGATGAAATCGTGCCGGTGGCGATTCCGCAACGCAAGGGCGAGCCGCTGCAGTTCGCCACCGACGAATTCGTGCGTCACGGCGTGACGGCGGAGTCGCTGGCGGGGCTGAAGCCGGCGTTCTCGAAGGACGGCTCGGTGACGGCGGCGAACGCGTCGGGGCTGAACGACGGCGCGGCGGCGGTGCTGGTGATGTCGGCGCAGAAGGCGGCGGCACTCGGCCTGACGCCGCTGGCGCGGATCAAGGCGTACGCGAACGCGGGCGTGGATCCGAGCGTGATGGGGATGGGCCCGGTGCCGGCATCGCGCCGCTGCCTGGAGCGCGCGGGCTGGACGCCGGGCGACCTGGACCTGATGGAGATCAACGAGGCGTTCGCGGCGCAGGCGCTGGCGGTGCACAAGCAGATGGGCTGGGACACGTCGAAGGTGAACGTGAACGGCGGGGCGATCGCGATCGGCCACCCGATCGGCGCGTCGGGCTGCCGGATCCTGGTGACGCTGCTGCACGAGATGGCCAAGCGCGATGCGAAGCGCGGGCTGGCGTCGCTGTGCATCGGTGGCGGGATGGGGGTCGCGCTCGCGGTCGAGCGTCCGTAAGCGGCCCTCCGCAGGCGGCTGTTCTCAAGCGGCCATTCGCGACCAGCGAACCGAATTCGTGTGCCGGCCGATTGCGGCTTCGGCCGGCGTCACGTGAAGTCAGAGGGGGCCTCCGGCAGCTCTCGAAACCAAAAAATGGAGTGAGATTTATGTCTCAGCGAATTGCGTACGTAACGGGCGGGATGGGCGGCATCGGCACCAGCATCTGCCAGCGCCTGTCGAAAGACGGCTTCAAGGTGGTCGCAGGTTGCGGCCCGAACTCGCCGCGCCGGGTGAAATGGCTCGAGGAGCAGAAGGCGCTCGGGTACGATTTCATCGCGTCGGAAGGCAACGTCGGCGACTGGGACTCGACCAAGGAAGCGTTCGACAAGGTCAAGGCCGAAGTCGGCGAGATCGACGTGCTGGTCAACAACGCGGGCATCACGCGCGATGTCGTGTTCCGCAAGATGACGCACGAAGACTGGACCGCCGTGATCGACACCAACCTGACGAGCCTGTTCAACGTGACGAAGCAGGTGATCGACGGAATGGTCGAACGCGGCTGGGGCCGGATCATCAACATTTCGTCGGTGAACGGCCAGAAAGGGCAGTTCGGCCAGACCAACTACTCGACCGCGAAGGCCGGTATCCATGGCTTCACGATGTCGCTCGCCCAGGAAGTCGCGACGAAGGGCGTGACGGTCAACACCGTCTCGCCGGGCTACATCGGCACCGACATGGTGAAGGCGATTCGCCCGGACGTGCTCGAGAAGATCGTCGCGACGATCCCGGTGCGGCGTCTCGGCGGGCCGGAGGAAATCGGTTCGATCGTCGCGTGGCTCGCGTCGAACGATTCCGGTTTCGCGACGGGCGCAGACTTCTCGCTGAACGGCGGCCTGCACATGGGCTGAGCGTCCGCGCTGCGCGGGCCGGGTGGCCGCGCAGCCGGGCGTTTTCCGAAGGCCCCCGCCTCCCGTATTCGGGCGGCGGGGATTCGTCACTTCCGCTACGCTGCACTCAAAGGCGTTACATGACTACTACAAAGAAGACGGCCGAACGGCTCATCAAGAAGTACCCGAACCGTCGGCTCTACGATACCGAGACAAGCACGTACATTACGCTGACCGACGTGAAGCAACTCGTGCTGGAGCAGGAGGACTTCAAGGTCGTCGATGCGAAATCCAACGAAGACCTGACGCGCAGCATCCTCCTGCAGATCATCCTCGAAGAGGAAAGCGGCGGCGTGCCGATGTTCTCGTCGTCGATGCTGTCGCAGATCATCCGTTTCTACGGGCATGCGATGCAGGGCATGATGGGCACGTACCTGGAAAAGAACATCCAGGCGTTCATCGACATCCAGAACAAGCTCGCGGATCAGTCGAAGAACCTGTACGAAGGCAATGCGATGAATCCGGAAGTCTGGTCGCAGTTCATGAACATGCAGGCGCCGATGATGCAAGGGATGATGACCAGCTACATCGAGCAGTCGAAGAACATGTTCGTGCAGATGCAGGAGCAGATGCAGAACCAGGCGAAGTCGATGTTCAGCACGTTCCCGTTCAAGCAGCCGGGCGCGTCGGAGCCGGAAAAGAAGTAACGGTTTCGCGGCAGGCCGACCGCGGCGGGCAACCCGTCGGGCGTCGGTGCCGCGAAGCAGCGCGGCGCGGGTCGGCTGATCGTGCATTCGGGCGCGACGATGTGTGCGGCCGCCGCCTGCCGGATCCTCTTGCCGACGGTCGTTCATGACCGTCGGCACCGAATGCGCATGCCGGGTTCGGGCGTGCGCGGACGTTGTTCAGTCGATCGAGATCCCGTCACTTGCGAAGGAACACCGGGGCGTGTCGTGCCTGATGGTGCGCGTTCGTGCACGCACGCGTACCATGAGCGGCGCCGCGCGGTGTGGCGTGGAAGCTGCGTTCGGCGAAATGCAATGACGCCGCCCGGGCAGGACAGGCCGTGATGCGCGACGCCGCATCGAGGCAATGCGACCAAGAAAAAACCGACTGAGAGAAAGCATGCGTGGGATTCGAGTGGCACCAGCCGACCGGCTGGCTGGTTTAGCTTCGATGTTCATGCTGGGCGTTGGCGTGGTGGTGCCTGCCTTTGCGATGGATTGCGCGAAAGCCGTGCAGTCGCTCGAGAAGCGCATCTGCGCGAGCTCCATCCTGCGCGCAGCCGACTCGCGGATGAGTTCGGCGTACGCGGGTGCGCTGAAGGCCGCACCGGACACGGCGATCCGCGACATGCTGGTGCGCAGCCAGCGCCGCTGGATCAGCGCGCGCAACAATCGTCTCGACGCCGATTACGAAGGTCGTGCGCTCGCCGTCGACGAAGTGCGCAAGGCAATCGATCGGCGCACCGCCGTACTGGCCGATCAATCGAACAAAGGGTTGATCGCGCGTGCGCAGGCCGAGCGCCAGTGGCTCGCGAAATACACGGGCGGCCCCCTTACCGGTTTCGATGCAAACTGCGACTTCATTCCCGACGATGCAACTGGCGCGCACGTTTCCTACGCATGTTTCGGCGCGGTCCATGTGCAGCATCGCGCGCGGGTCTGCAGCCAGAGCGAGGACTGGGCGACCGGGGCGGTCTATCAGTACCGGTCGGTGAGCACGGCCGATGGCGCGAAGGTGCGACCCGTTGCGTACTGCGAAGCGCAGGCCCATGGGAGTGCGTGCGACACCGGTGGCGCGCAATCGGCGTGGACGCGTGTGGGGGCTTCCGGCGGGGATAACCGCGCGTCAGCGCCGGTAGCCGGGCTGCCGCAACTCGATGCGGAAATGTGGCCGATCGGCGATGGAGACGATGCTTTGTGGTTCGAGCGGTGCCTGACGGCCGCGAAGTTTCCGTGAGCGCCGGATGGGATTGGTCCGTTGTGTGGGCCCGCTTCGGCGGGCTTTTTTACGCGCGCGTGGTGGGCGGTTCAATACGCGGCGGGCCGGGCGTGCGCAATGGCCGACGTTACCGGCCCGGCTTGTCTTATGCCGGGAATCCCTGCTCGTCGTCGTGCGGCGGCAGATCGAGCACGAGCTTGACCGCGCAGTAGTTCGCCTTGAGCGAAAACACGCGGCCGATCACGAGGAACGTCTGTCGCGAATTCTCGAGCTCGACGAAGTCGCCCGGTTGCGGCACGTGCGCGCCCTGGTCGTACGAGAAGCTGGTGCTGGTTTGCTCGCCGATGGTTTCGGCTGCGTGTTCGGTGAATTCGATCGTGATGTGGGTGGTCATGCGAACCCCGTTGGGTAATGGAAGAGAGGGAAGAGCGTGGACGCTGCGATTTTCGCATAGCGACGGGGCGGTTCCGGCGGAATTGTCGGGAAGCGACGCGTGCGCGTGGATCCCCGTCACTTCGCCGATTTCCAGTCGAAGGCGGACCGCACGGTCCTGGCCGGCACATTGTGCAGCCAGAGCAGCTTGATCGCCGCCTCGTCGTTCGGGAAGTGGCCACGCATCTTGCCGCACATGGCGTTGACGGTAAGCCGACAGCCCCTCATCCCGCCTCAAACCGACGCGAGCGGCACGCACGTTGCCCATGCGTGTTTCGGCACGGTCCATGTGCAGCGTCGTGCACGGATCGGCAGCCAGGGCGAGGACTGGGCGACCGGTGCCGATGATCAAAACCGGTCGTCGATTGCGACCGTCGGCGCGAAGGTACATCCGGTGGCGTTCTGCGAAGCGCAGGCGCGCGCACGATCGTGCGATGGCAGCGGCCCGGCCGAAGCCGGGCGGGGTATGGAACGAAGCGAGGCGGCGGTTATTTCTCCGCGAACGTGCCTGCTTCCACCAACGTCATCTTGTCGGGGTCCAGGTACCTGCGGATGGCGGTGTTGACCTGCTCGACGGTCAACGCTCGGACGCGCTCGGGATAGGTGTCCAGGTCACTCAGCGGGCGATCCTGGAGCACCGTCTGGGCGATCATGGAGGCCATCTGCCCGGTGGTTTCCATCGCGACTTGATGGCGGCCGATCATGCCGTCCTTGCGTGCATCCAGTTCCGCTTGGGTCACGCCCTGTTTCCACCAGGCATCCAGAATCCGGCGCGTGCTGGCGACGCCCTTGTCCAGCAGGGGCGGGGCGAAGCTGCTCGTGATGACGAATCCGCCGTCCATCAGGGAGAGCCCGGACAGGCCGGCGCGGATGCCATAGGTCAGGCCTTCCTTGTCGCGGACCCCTGCCATCAGGCGGCCGGTGAAGCCGTTGCCCAGGATGTTGACAGCCGCGCTGAGGGGCAGATAGTCGGCATCGTTGGCGCGCAGGTCGATGGCCTGACCCAGCATCACGCTGACGGATTCCTTGTCCCCCATGGCGATGCGCTGCGTGTCGGGCCGGCTTGCCTTGCGTGGCGGGCCCTGTCGCACGAGTGCCCGGCCCCCGCTCCAGCCCGCGAAGGCTTCGGTCACCATGGACTGCAGGCCGCGAGGGTCCGCGCCGCCGACCACGACCAGCGTCATGTGGGCGGGCCCGTAATAGGCTTGATGAAAGGCCTTGATGTCGTCCAGCGTGGCAGCGGCGATTGCGTCGAGCATCCGTTCGCGCGGCACCGGTGCATTGAGGTGGGCAGCGGGGTAAATGGAACGATCCAGCGCCTCGGTGGCCCGAACCGACGGGTTTTCTCCGGCGTGACGGACCGCGGCCTCCAACCGGCTCTTGGCCTTGGCCAGCTCTTCCGGCTTGAAGGCCGGCAGGCGTAACTGCTCGGCCATCAGGTCGATCAGCGTCGGCAAATCCTTGGTCAGGCTTTGGCCGTGTATGCCGACATAGCCGCCGTCGGTCTGGAACGACAACTGGGCGCCCAGGCTTTCCAGCAGCGCGGAGATCGCCACCTTGTCGCGACGGGTGGTGCCCTCCTGCAGCAACATGCCCGTCAGCAACGGCACGGCGGGATTGGCCGCCTTGCTGGCCGTGTCGGCATCGCCCAGGGGCATCACCCCGGTCACGGACACCATTTCCTGCGGCGACATCGAATAGGTCAATAGCGTGATGCTGCCGGCCTGGGCGCGCACGACGCGCTCGGCGATGCCTGCCTGAGCCGCAACAGGCAGGCACAGCACGGCGAACCACACGAGCCACGTCCGCAGAGGGTTGAAACGAACATGCTTCATCACGATTTCTCCGGGACGAACCAGCCGGTGGTGCTCTGGTTTTCAACGAGGTACTTGCGGGCGACGCGCTGCACGTCGGCGGGCGTCACCTTTTCGAGTTCTTCGAGCTCGGTGACGAACCGTGTCCAGTCGCCCTGCGAGACCGCGTTGCCCAATCGGGCGGACGTCGCGCGGACGCCGTCACGCTGGTAGACCTGATCGGCCCGGTAAGGGCCGAGCACCCGCTGGATATCCTCGCGAGTGACGCCCTCGGTCTTGATCCGCTCCAGTTCGGTCCAGGCGATTTTCTCGGCCTGCTCGTGTTTCGCGTCGGGCGGCAGGCTGATCGTCACGACGAACGGGCCGGGATCGCGCAGTGCATGGAAGCCGGCGCCGGCTTGCGTGGCAACCGTCGTGTCGACCAGTGCGCGGTACAGCCGGCTGCTCTTGCCCTGGCTCAATACCAGGCCCAGTACGGTCAACGCAGGCGCATCGGGGTCGAGCGCGCGCGGCCCCTTGAAGGCGATGATCAGACTGCCCGTTGCGCCCGCGCGTTTGAGCACCAGCCGTCGCGGCCCCTGCTGCGGCGGCTCTTCGGTCGTGACGGCGGGAATGGCCTGGGGCGCGCGCGGGATGCCGCCGTAATACTGCCTGACCCACCCCAACGCCTGGTCCGGCCGGAAATCGCCGACCAGGATGACGGTGGCGTTGTCCGGCCAGTAGAAGGTGTCGTAGAAACGGCGCAGCTTGTCCACGCTCGCATGCTCGATGTCGCTACGCCAGCCGATGGTGGGATGGTGGTAGGGATGCGCCTGGTAAGCCGTGGCCATGACCTGCTGGAACAAGGCGGTGAAAGGACTGTTCTCGCCTCGCTCGTACTCGTTGCGTACCACCGTCATCTCGCTGGCCAGGTCTTCCGGGCGCAGCAGGAGGTTGCGCATGCGGTCGGCCTCGATCGCGATGTAGCCTTCCAGCGCATCGCGCCCGAGCGTGCCGAAGTAGTTGGTGCGGTCCATCGAAGTGGTGGCGTTGAAGGTCGCACCCACTCGCTCCATGTAGCTGTTCAGTGCATTGCCGAGCGCCTTGTTGTAGTGCTGGCTGCCCTTGAACATCAGGTGCTCGAGCAGGTGAGTGTCGCCGGTCGTGCCCGCGGCTTCGTTGCGTGAACCCACCCGGTACAACACCTGGAAACTGACCACCGTCGCAGCGGAATCGGGCACGGCTAGCACGGTAAGGCCGTTGGCATCCAGACGGTATTCGTCGATGCCGCCCAGGGAGCGCACGTGGGTAAAGCCCGGTACCTCGACGGGTTGGGCCATCGCCGTGCCCGCAATCAACGGGCACAGCGAGAGCCAGGTGCATATCAAACGTCGTACTGACATGTAGCGTCCTTTTGTGTAGGCGCCGGCTCGGCGGTCAGTTGACTGCGATGCGTCGAGCGCGGCGAACGTGGAGTTTTTCATACTTTTCGATGCGTGTTGACCGATGGCGCGTTGCGGGGGCGTCGCTGCCGTGATGCGTTCGTCGACGGCCGTACGTGGCTTGACCGTCGACGCGTAGCGACAGACGGCGCGATTTCAAAGTGAAAGGGACGTATCGAGCAGTCGTCGCATGACGGCCCGCCGCCGCGTCGTGCATCCAATTCGACTATCGATGCCGCCGCCGATCGCCTGTTTTGCCTCGCCACCCCTAAATGGCTGTAAACTCACGCTTTTGCTGCCACGCCCCCACATTCCAGATGTCCCAATCCCCCAAAGTAGGGTTCGTATCCCTCGGGTGCCCGAAGGCGCTCGTCGACTCCGAACAGATCATCACGCAACTGCGCGCCGAAGGTTATGAAATCTCCGGCACCTACGACGGTGCCGACCTCGTCGTCGTGAACACCTGCGGCTTCATCGACGAAGCCGTGCAGGAAAGCCTCGACGCGATCGGCGAAGCGCTGACCGAGAACGGCAAGGTGATCGTCACCGGCTGTCTCGGCGCCAAGTCGAGCGCCAGCGGGTCTAACCTGATCGAGGAAGTCCACCCGAAGGTGCTCGCCGTCACCGGCCCGCACGCAGTGGGCGAAGTGATGCAGGCCGTGCATTCGCACCTGCCGAAGCCGCACGACCCGTTCACCGATCTCGTGCCCGCCGCCGGCATCAAGCTCACGCCGCGCCACTACGCGTACCTGAAGATCTCCGAAGGCTGCAACCACCGCTGCACGTTCTGCATCATCCCGTCGATGCGCGGCGACCTCGTGTCGCGCCCGGTCGCCGAAGTGATGCTGGAAGCCGAGAACCTGTTCAAGTCGGGCGTGAAGGAACTGCTCGTGATCTCGCAGGACACGAGCGCGTACGGCGTCGACGTGAAGTACCGCACGGGTTTCTGGAACGGCAAGCCGATCAAGACGCGCATGACCGACCTGGTCGCCGCGCTCGGCGAACTCGCCGCGCAGTATGGCGCATGGGTGCGCCTGCACTACGTGTATCCGTATCCGAGCGTCGACGAAGTGATTCCGTTGATGGCCGAAGGCCCGTTCAAGGGCCACGTGCTGCCGTACCTCGACGTGCCGTTCCAGCACGCGCACCCGGAAGTGCTGAAGCGCATGAAGCGTCCGGCGAACGCCGAGAAGGTGCTCGAGCGCGTGCAGAAGTGGCGCGAGATCTGCCCGGACCTGACGATTCGCAGCACGTTCATCGCGGGCTTCCCCGGCGAGACGGAAGCGCAGTTCGAAACGCTGCTCGACTTCATCCGCGAGGCGGAACTCGATCGCGTCGGCTGCTTTGCGTATTCGCCGGTCGAAGGCGCGACCGCGAACGAACTCGACGGCGCGCTGCCGGATGAAGTCCGCGAGGAACGCCGCGCGCGCTTCATGGAAGTCGCCGAGGAAGTGTCGGCGAACCGCATCCAGCGCAAGGTCGGCAAGACCCTCAAGGTGCTGATCGACGAAGTCAGCGAGGAAGGCGGGATCGGCCGCACGGCAGCCGATGCGCCGGAGATCGACGGCGTCGTCTATGTCGAGCCGGCGGCGAAGGCATCGAAGCGCTACAAGGTCGGCGATTTCGTGTCCGTGAAGATCACGGGCGCCGACGGCCACGATCTGTGGGGCGAGGTGTAAGCGATGGCCGCCGCATTTCCGGAGATCCTCGCGCTCGGCGAGGCGATGATCGAATTCAACCAGTCGCAGCCGGGCCGGCCTGAATTCCTGCAGGGCTTCGGCGGCGATACGTCGAACTTCTGCATCGCCGCCGCGCGCCAGGGCGCATCGACGGGTTTCGTGTCGGCGATCGGCGACGATCCGTTCGGCCGCCTGCTGGCCGACATGTGGCGCGCGGAACGCGTCGACACGACGTACGTGCGCGTCGACCGCACGGCGCCGACCGGCGTGTACTTCGTCACGCACGGCGCCGATGGTCACCAGTTCGACTACCTGCGTGCGGGCTCGGCGGCGAGCCGTTATGCAACCGGTGATCTGCCGCTCGACGCGCTGGCTGCCGCGAAAGCGGTGCACCTGTCGGGCATCAGCCTGGCGATCAGCACGGCTGCGTGTGACGCCGCATTCGCGGCGACTGACCACGCGCGCCGCCACGGCGCGAAGGTCAGCTTCGACACGAACCTGCGGCTGAAGCTGTGGCCGCTGCCGCGCGCCCGCGCGGTGATGCGCGAAGCGCTGCGCCAGACGGACATCTGCCTGCCCAGCTGGGACGACGTGACGGCACTCACGGGCGCGAACGATCGCGATGCGATCGTCGATGCGATGCTCGAACACGGGCCGCAGATCGTCGCGTTGAAGCTCGGCAAGGAAGGCGCTTACGTGGCGACGCCGAACGAACGGCGCGTCGTGCCGGGCTTCGCGGTCGAGGCCGTCGACGCGACGGGCGCGGGCGATTGCTTCGGCGGTGCGTTCGTCGCGCGGATCGTCGCGGGCGACGATCCGTTCGCGGCGGCGCGTTATGCGAACGCCGCGGCGGCACTGTCGACGACGGGCTACGGCGCGGTCGCGCCGATTCCGCACCGCGATGCGGTGGAGCACCTGATGCAGGGCTGACGCGGCACGCGCACGCCGGCCGCGGCAATGCGCTCGTGACGATGTGCATGGGCGGCGGGCAAGGCATCGCCGCGATTTTCGAGCGAATCTGAAGCAAGGAGCAACACAAGGTGGGTCGATATTCGCAATGGCAACGGGCGCTCGTCGTCGCGGGCGCGCTGGCGGTGGGCATGGCGATACCGGGCGTCTGCGCGGCGCAGGCCGCCACGCCGGGCGCGCAGCAGGATGAACCGGCCATGGCGCGGCCGCTGAAGCCGAATCCCGAGTTCGCCCGCCTGCCGCGCTATGAAGGCACGCTCGGTGACCGGCCGATCGTCGTGCATCTCGGCCCGAAGACGGACGAGGAAGGCGTGCACGGCGAATACCAGTTCGCCGATACGGGCGAGGTCGTGCTGCTCGCGGGCGATCGCGACGGCGACACGCTCGAAATCGAGGAATCGAACGACGGCACGAACATCACGGGCGTGTGGATCGGCCGCTTCGACGCGACGGGTGCCCTGAAGGCCGACCGGATGAATTCTGACGAGTCGGATCCGCAGCCCGTCGTGCTGCGTCTCGCGCCGGGCAAGCGTGCGGCGCTGCAGGTACGCGACGGCCGCGTGCAGGAAATCGAGACGGTGGGCGGCGTCGTCAACCTGCGCACCGACGACTGAACCCGCGCTGGCTCGGTGCGCGCGGCGCGCATTGTACCGGGCCAATTGCGCCGATTTTGGCTAATCTAGCTGCATATTCCGCAACCGAACGGCCTCGTGCCCGGCTTCCCGTCATGACTGCATCCACTCCCAAGCGCGCACTGCAAACCCGCATCGTTCAACCCGACGACGTGATCCCGGAAGGCTTCCGTTCGTTCGTGCCGCCGGTCGCGCGCGCGTCGACGGTCGTGTTTCCCGATCTGGCGACGATGCGTGCGCTCGTCTGGCACAACGACAATCAGTGGCGCTACGGCCTGCATGCGACGCCGACGTCGCTCGCGCTCGCGCAGCGGCTGGCCGAGATCGAGGGCGGCACGCATGCGCTGCTGCAGCCGTCGGGCCTCGCGGCGATCATGAACGTCTACTTCGGGATCGTGAAAGCCGGCGACGACGTGCTGATTCCGCACAACGTGTACGGGCCGAACGCCGATTTCGGCAACTGGCTCGCGAAGGACTTCGGCATCACCGCGCGCTTCTACGATCCGCTGATCGGCGCCGGTATCGCCGACCTGATCCAGCCGAACACGCGGCTGATCTGGATCGAGGCGCCCGGCTCGGTGACGATGGAAGTGCCGGACGTGCAGGCGATCACGGCGGCCGCGAAGGCGCGCGGCATCGTCACCGCGATCGACAACACGTTTTCGGCCGGGCTCGCGTTCAAGCCGTTCGAACATGGCGTCGACATCTCGGTGCAGGCGCTGACCAAATACCAGTCGGGCGGCAGCGACGTGCTGATGGGCGCGACGATCACCGCGAACGCGGAGCTGCATGCACAGCTGAAGCTCGCGCGGATGCGCTGCGGCGTCGGCGTGTCGGTCGACGATTGCTCGCTCGTGCTGCGCAGCCTGCCGAGCATGCAGGTGCGGTTCGATGCGCACAGCAAGAGCGCGCTCGCGCTCGCGCAATGGCTGAAGGCGCGGCCGGAGATCGCGGCGGTATTGCACCCGCAGATCGCCGATTGCCCGGGGCACGCGTCGTTCATGCGCGATTTTACCGGCGCGGGCGGGTTGTTCTCGGTGGTGTTCGACGAGCGCTACAGTGCGGAGCAGGTCGACCGCTTCGTCGAGTCGCTCGAGCTGTTCGCGATCGGCTGGAGCTGGGGCGGCGCGTGCAGCCTCGCGATGCCTTACGACGTCGCGTCGATGCGTCCGGACTGGGCGCATCGCGGTACGCTGGTGCGTTTCTATGTCGGCCTGGAAGACGAGGGCGACCTGCGTGCGGACATCGAGCGCGCGCTGCAGGCTGCGCTGGGCTGATCGCCCGCCGACAACGTTCGGCAGAAAAACAAGACGCCGGCGCGATGTTGCATCGCGCCGGCGTTTTTCATGTCGGCTGCCGCGGGATCAGAACAGCCGCAGCAGCCCGTCGAGGCCGACGTGATCGAACGCGACCGTCGCCGCATCGCGCACGACGGGCTTCGCGTGGTACGCGACCGACAGCCCGGCCTCGGCCATCATCTTCAGGTCGTTCGAGCCGTCGCCCATCGCGATCGCGCGGCGCGGCTCGAGGCCGAGCGACGCGCACGTCTCGCGCAGCAGGCGCGCCTTCACGTCGGCGTTGACGATCTCGCCGAGCACCTTGCCGGTCAGCTTGCCGTCGACGATCTCGAGCGTGTTCGCATGCGCGTAGTCGAGGCCGAGGCGCGCCTTCAGCCGTTCGGTGAAGAACGTGAAGCCGCCCGACACGAGCAGCGTCTTCATGCCGGCGGCCTTCACGCCGGCGAGCATCTGCTCGGCGCCCGGCGACAGTTGCAGCCGTTCCTCGTACACGCGTTCGAGCGCGTGCGCGTCGAGCCCGGCCAGCAGCGCGACGCGGCGCGTGAGGCTTTCGTTGAAGTCGCGGATCTCGCCGCGCATCGACGCTTCGGTGATCTCGGCGACCTGCGTTTTCAGCCCGCAGAAATCGGCGATCTCGTCGATGCACTCGATCGTGATCAGCGTCGAATCCATGTCCATCACGGCGAGCCCGAAATCGCCGAGCGAGAGGCCGGCCTCGACGAACGCGAAGTCAAGTGCGTGCGTGCCGCAGTAGGCATCGATGTCGAGGCGCTGCGCCGGGTTCGCGTGGTCGATCCGCAGCGCATGATCGTCGGTCTGCACGATGCGGGTGCCGCGCGACAGCGCGAGCAGCGGTTTGTGATGGGTGTCCGACAGCGGCGCAAGACTCTGGATGACGAGGTTGTGGGTCATGACGGGATGGTTGGGAAGCGAATGAAATGCGTCTGCGGCCAACGGGCAGCCGCCTGCCGATGCGGGCCCCGTCCGGCGTCGGGCCCTTGCGTGGCGAACGCGCCATTGTAGCCGGTTGGCCGCATGCGGCGGTCGGGTGAGGATCGAAACCGTGCGCGGGGGGCGGTCATGGCCTGTCCGTGCGATCCCAGTACGGCGGATCGCCGAAATGCTCGGCCAGGAACGTGATGAAGGCGAGCGTCTTCAGCGGAACGTGCGCGCGGCTCGGGTAGACGGCCCAGATCGCGATGTCTTCCGCGAACGGATAGTCGTCGAGCACCGTGACGAGCGCGCCGCTCGCGAGCAGCGGGCCGACGTCCCAGGTCGACTTGATCGCGATCCCGAAGCCGTCGACGAGCGCTTCGCGGATCGCCTCGCCGTTGCTCGCGACGAGCCGGCCGCCCACCCGCACGGTGAGCGGGCCTTGCGGCGTGGCGAACGACCAGTCGCGCTGGTCGCCGAGGATCACGCATTCGTGCTGCGCGAGGTCGGCCGGATGGCGCGGCGTGCCATGTTCGGCGAGATACGCGGGCGAGCAGCACAGCACGCGGCGGTTCGTGGCGAGCTTGCGCGCGACGAGCGTCGAATCCTTCAGCGCGCCGAGGCGGATCGCGACGTCGTAGCCGTCGTCGACGAGGTCGACGATCTCGTCCGACAGCCGCAGGTCGAGCGACACGGACGGGTAGCGGCGCAGGAACGCGGGAATCACCGGCGCGACATGCTGGCGGCCGAACGACGACGACATCGACACCTTCAGCCGCCCGTACGGCTCGGAGCGGCCGTGGCCGACCGATGCGCGCGCGGCATCGGCAGCCGACAGCAGCGTGTCGGCGTGCGCCATGAAGACTTCACCATCCTGCGTGAGGCTGATGCGGCGCGTGGTGCGGTGCAGCAGCCGCGCGCCGAGCTGGCGTTCGAGTTGCGCGATGCGCGCGCTCGCGACCGCGGCCGATACACCGAATTCACGGCCGGCCGCGGTGACGTTCGCGAGCAGCGCCGCGCGCACGAACAGCGCGACGTCGAGCAGGTCGAGCGGCTTGTCCGGCGTCGGAATCGTATCGGAGGCCATTATTCTGAAATTCCTGAAAATGTTTCAGGAAATATAGCGCTTTTCTCGAAGGATCGGGTTGCCTACGATGACGTTCATGGGGCTGCGCCGCGGCCCACAGGTTTCCTTGAAGGAGTGTCGTGATGAAAGCCGTTGGACTGACCCGTTATCTGCCGATCGACGACCCGCAAGCGCTGCTCGACGTGGAGCTGCCGCAGCCCGTGCCGGGCCCGCGCGACCTGCTCGTGAAGGTCGAGGCAATTTCCGTGAACCCGGTGGACTTCAAGGTGCGCGCGCCGAAGCCGCAGGTCGAGGACACGCCGCGCGTGCTCGGCTGGGATGCGGCCGGCACGGTGGTCGCGGTCGGCGCCGACGTCACGCTGTTCCGGCCCGGCGACGAAGTGTTCTACGCGGGCAGCATCACGCGGCCGGGCGCGAACAGCGAATTCCATACGGTCGACGAGCGAATCGCCGCGCTGAAGCCGCGCACGCTCGATTTCGCCGCATCCGCCGCGCTGCCGCTCACTGCGCTGACCGCATGGGAAGCACTGTTCGACCGGCTGCGTGTATCACCGCAGGGCGCGGACGCCGGCAAGTCGGTGCTGATCATCGGCGGTGCGGGTGGCGTGGGTTCGATCGCGATCCAGCTCGCGAAGACGCTCGGCAAGCTGCACGTGATCGCAACCGCATCACGGCCGGCGTCGGCCGGATGGGTGTGCTCGCTGGGCGCGGACGCGGTGGTCGACCATTTCGGCGACCTGCCGGCGCAGCTGCGCGAGGCCGGGCACCCGAACGTCGACTACGTGCTGATTTTCAACGACACGGATCGGCACTTTCCTGCCGCTGCGGAGGTCATCCGGCCGCAGGGCGGCATTTGCACGATCGTCGAGAACGACAAGCCGGTGCCGGTCGAATTGCTGAAGGCGAAGAGTGCGGCGTTTCATTGGGAATTCATGTTCACGCGCGCGATGTTCGAGACGCCGGACATGATCGAGCAGCACCGGATCCTCGGCGAAGTCGCGCGGCTGGTCGACGGCGGCACGCTGCGCACCACGGTCGGCGAGCAGCTCGGCACGATCAACGCGGCGAACGTGCGGCGCGCGCACCAGTTGCTCGAGGCCGGGCGTTCGATCGGCAAGCTCGTGCTGAGCGGCTTCTGAGCTGGCCTCGCGTTTAAGGTCGCGGCGCCGCGAACGCAAGCGGGGTAACACCCGATGCGTTTGCGGCGCATTGCATGCCGCTTGGCGGTAGACTGGCAGCGCATCATGCATCGAAAACCGCGCGGCACGCGCGTGCCGCCGCATACCAAGGAGGTCAGCATGAGCCAACGCAGCTTGTCAGTCGCCGCAACGTGGTCGGTCGTGTTCGCGGCGGCGTGCGTCAGCGCGAGCGTATTCGCGGCGCCGCCGGTCAAGGGCAGCCTGAAGGGCGGCGGTACCGGACAGCTCGAATACACCGTCAAGGTCGACTCGAAGACCTTCGGCAATACGCAGGAGACCCGCAAGATCCGCTCGGGCGAGACGGACGACTTCAACTGGAAGTCGGTGCCGCCGAGCGGGGCGGTCGCGATGCCGGAAGGTTGCCCGAACGCCGACAACCTGCCGCGCGACGAGAACGGCGCGATGGTGCGCCAGACCCAGGTGCGGCTCGCGCCGTCGATCGACGCGAAGGGGATCGCCAACGTGCAGTTGAGCTTCCAGGCAGCCGCGCCGAAAGGCACGCGCAACGTGACGGCCGGCGGCAAGTCGCTGCAGTGTCCGGACGTCGTGTCGGTGAGCCAGGTGAAGTGGGTGTCGATCCCGACCAACGGCGGGTCGAAGTCCGTCACGATGAGCGATGGCACGAAAGTGACGGTGTCGATCAAGCGTTGAGCGGTGCGCATGGGCCGGCGTCGGAGCCGGTGCGCGCGCAACGGATTCGACTTGCGGTACCACGCGGCGACACGTGACCGTTTCGTGTCGCCGTCACAGTGCTTTCTCGCGACCTGCTTCAGCGGCATGGCGGCCGTTCGCCGTGCGGTGGCGTCGCGTAGCGACCCGCGTGACGTCATGAGCCTGTCACGCTATGCTCGCCCGCATCATCACCTTCCTGTCACGACATCCCCATGAAATACCGAATGCGCGCGCTGTTGTGTGTTTTTGCGTTCGTCGCCGCGCACGCGCACGCGGCCGACGATTGCGGGTTCGTGAAGAAAGTCGAGCTGTCGTCGCGGCAGCAGGTGGCCGTCGTGTCGAGCGGCGCGCTCGAACCGTGCTCGACCGGCAGCTACGCGGTGCGCGTGTATTCGACCGCGCATGCCGCCCCCGGCTTCGATACCGACGATTACGTGACGGGCGCGCTGCATGCGCGTGATGGTACGGTTACCGATGCATTCACGGCCGACCTCGGTGCACGTGCGCCGCAGGCGCTCGTCGTGACGACGCGCTCGGCCGGCAGCGGCGGCTATGTCGGCGCGCAAGCCTATGTGACGACACCGCGCGCCGTGAAGCTCGTCGCGTCGGTCGACGGGCTCGCGCCCGACGCGGACATCCCAGCCGCGTTGCGGCAGGCGCTCGGCAAACGCCACGGCGCGCGCTGACTGGCGAACCGCGCGAACGCGTCGCGCGATGGCGCCGGGTGTCAGTGCGCGCGTTCTTCGAGCCGCGCGGCGAGAAAGCGGTGATCGGCCGAGAACAGCCGGCGATAGGTCATCAGCACCGCACCGACCGTGCCGAGCGCGGAGGCAGCGGCAATCAGGAACATGATCACGATCTGGTAGCGCACGGCCTGCAGCGGCGACTGGCCGGCCAGCACCTGGCCCGTCATCATCCCCGGCAGGCTCACGACGCCGACGACGGCCATCTGGTTCAGCGTCGGCAGCATGCCGGCGCGCACCGCTTGGCGCGCGGCGTCCTGCGCGGCTTCCCAGCGCGTCGCGCCGAGCGCCAGCGCGGTTTCGACGCGGTCGCGGCGCGCCGTGAGCTCTTCCATCATCCGCTCGACACCGAGCGACACGCCCGTGAGCGTATTGCCGAGAATCATCCCGAGGATCGGAATCGCGTACTGCGGCGCGTACCAGGGGTGGATGCGGATCACGACGAACAGGCCGACCGCCGCGACGAACCAGCTGCTGAACCAGATCGACGCGATGCTGTCGATGCGCTGGCCGCGATACGTGCGCTTGCCGCGCCCCGCGCCGGCGAACCCGGCGATCAGCGTCATCAGCGCGGTGAGCGGCAGCACGATGTACCAGTGAGGGTGACCGAACACCCAGCCGAGCACGTAGCCGATCGCGAGCAACTGCACGACGGTGCGTACGGCCGCGAGCGCGAGCTTGCGGCCGAGGCCGAGCGACAAGGCCATCGAGATCGCGCCGTTGACCGCGACGAGCGCGGCGGCGATGCCGACGTCGACGAGGCTCAGGTCCTGCAGTGCGGGGCTCATCGCGTGGCCTCCGTCGGGTCGGCCGCGTGCATCACGCCGGCCTGCATCACGAGCCGCATCGTGCCGATCCGCGCGGCCTGGGCCGGGTCGTGCGAGATCCACATGTACGCGCGGGCGTCGGGCGCCGCGTCGAACCATGCGCCGACGAGCGCCTCGATCGCGCGCGCCGATTCGGGGTCGAGCGCGGACGTCGGCTCGTCGAGCAGCAGCACGTCGGGATCGAGCTGCAGCACGCGCAGCAGCGCGGTGATCTGCGCTTCGCCGCCGGACAGGTCGCTCGCGCGCTTGTCGAGAAAGTCGGGGCCGCGACCGGCCTGCGCGGCGAGCGCTTCGGCGCGCGCGCGATCGAACGCCACGTCGCGATAGATCGCGAGCGAATACGGATAGCGCAGCTGCGATTCGACGGTGCCGTCCATCTGCGCGGGGCGCTGGCGCACATAGGCGACGCTGCGGCGGTAACGCGGGATCGCATTGCGCCGGATCCGTTTGCCGCGCCACAGGATGTGGCCGCCGTCGAGCGGATCGAGCAGCGCGAGCGCGCGCAGCAGCACGCTCTTGCCGGACCCGGACGGCCCGGTGATAGCAATTCGCGATCCCGCCGCGAGGCTGAAATCGGTCGGGGCGAGCAGGGTCTTGCCGCTGCTGGCATCGCGCCGCGTGATGCGCGCTGCATCGATGAGGCCGGTGGGGGCTGTCATGTCACAAATGAAAAAAAGCGTTAATGGCGCCGAAACGTCACCATGGCGTGCGTCATAATACCGATTGAAAAGCCGCGGGTGTCGTGCGCCGTTCGTCCACGCAAGCGGCCCGGCATGGTGCGGCAACATTTCAGAACAACAACGGAACCGCCATGACGCTAGCCCGAGCCATCGGCAAATCGGCTGCATGGATCGTCGGTATCGTCGCGGTGCTCATCGCGGCGGCCGGCGTCTTTCTCTTTATCTTCGACTGGAACCGCGCGAAGCCGTGGGTCAACGAGCAGGTCACGGCCGCGCTCGGCCGCCCGTTCGCGATCAACGGCGACCTGAAGGTGGGCTGGCGTCGCCCCGACGGCGAAACCGGCTGGCGCGCCTGGGTGCCCTGGCCGAGCTTCACGGCCACGCAGCTCGAGATCGGCAACCCCGACTGGGCGAAGATGCCCAAGTTCGTCACGCTCGATGCCGCGCACTTCGATCTCGCGATCCTGCCGCTGCTCGCGCATGAAATCGTGATCCCGTCGATCGACGTCGTGAATCCGGCCGTCGACCTCGAGCGGCTTGCCGACGGCCGCAACACGTGGACCTTCCAGTTCAAGCAATCGTCGCAGCCGTCGCCGTGGAAGGTGCGGCTCGACAGCTTCGGCTTCGCGAAGGGCACCGTCACGTATCGCGACGCGATCACGAAGGCCGACCTGACCGTCGCGATCGATACGCTCGGGCAGCCGATTCCGCTCGGCGACGTGCTGAAGGAGCAGGAGCAGACATCGCGCGCGGCATCGGCGCAGCGGGTCGGCAAGCATGGCGCCGCGCAGTTGAGCGCGAAGGCCAACGCGGAGGCCGCGTCGAGTGCTTCCGCCGCGCAGGCTGCGAGTGCGGCGTCGGCCACCGGTGCTTCGGCCGGGGCTGCCGTGGTGTCGGCTTCGGCTGCTTCGTCCACCGCTTCGGCATCGGTTGCTGCTGCCGCGTCTGGTGCAAGCGGCGCAAGCAGCGTCGCAGTGCCCGCGAAGCCGGCCGGCCCGACCTATGCGTTCGGGCTGAAGGTCGACGGCCGCTACAAGAACGTGCCGATCAGCGGCACCGGCAAGCTGGGCGGCGTGCTCGCGATCCAGGACGCGTCGCGGCCGTTCCCGTTGCAGGCCGACGTGAAGGCCGGCGACACGCGGCTCGCGATCGTCGGCACGCTGACCGACCCGATGCATCTCGCGGCCATCGACCTGCGACTGTGGCTGCAGGGCACGTCGATGTCGCACCTTTACCAGCTGACCGGCATCACGCTGCCCGATACGCCGCCTTACGCGACCGAAGGGCGACTGATCGGCAACTTCAGGCGCAAGGCCAGCACGTTCCGTTACGAGCACTTCAACGGCCGCGTCGGCGGCAGCGATCTCGGCGGCACGCTGGTCTACGAGCAGCGCGAGCCGCGGCCGAAGCTGTCGGGCGAGCTCGTGTCGAACCTGCTGCAGTTCTCCGACCTCGCGCCGGTGATCGGCGCGGATACGGCCGCGAGCAAGGCCAAGCGCGGCGACACGACGAAACAGCCGTCGGGCCGCGTGCTGCCGGTCGAGACGTTCCGCACCGACCGCTGGCGTGCGCTCGACGCGGACGTCAAGTTCACCGGCCGCAAGCTGATCAAGAGTTCGGACCTGCCGATCACCAACCTGTACACGCACATCGTGATGACGGACGGCGTGCTGTCGCTCGAGCCGCTGCAGTTCGGCGTCGCGGGCGGCACGCTCGCCACGACCGCGCATCTCGACGGCAGCGGTGCGCCGCTGAAGGGCCGCTTCACGGTGGCCGCGCGGCACCTGAAGCTCAAGCAGTTGTTCCCCGCGCAGAAGGTCATGCAGTCGGCGCTCGGCGAGATCAACGGCGATGCGTCGCTGTCGGCGACCGGCAACTCGCCGGCCGCGCTGGCCGCGACGTCGACCGGCGAGGTGAAGGCGCTCGTGACCGACGGCCGCATCAGCCGCCTGCTGATGGAAGCGGCGGGGCTGAACGTCGCGAACGTCGTCTACGAGAAGCTGTTCGGCAACAACGACGTGAAGATCAATTGCGCGGCGATCGACTTCGTCGCGACCAACGGCATTCTCGACCCGAAGGTGTTCGCGCTCGATACGGACGACGCGCTGATCAACGTCGACGGCCCGATCAGCCTGCGCGACGAAACGCTGAACCTGAAGATCCATCCGCACACGAAGGGCTTCCGGATCTTCTCGCTGCGCTCGCCGCTGTACGCGAAGGGCACGTTCAAGAACCCGAACGTCGGCGTCGATGCAGGCGCGCTCGCGCTGCGCGCCGGCGCGATGGTCGGCCTCGGGCTGATCAACCCGTTCGCGGCCCTGATTCCGCTGATCGCGCCGAGCAACAATCGCGACGTGCCGTGTTCGGAGCTGTTCGGTCGGATGAACGCGAAGGCCGCGCAGCGGGCAGCGGCGAAGGCAGGCAAGTGACGCGCGCGTGCGTCAGCGGCCCGCGCGCACCCAGAGCAGCACTGCATCGACTTCCCGGCCGTCGATCCGTACCGGGGCGGCCGTGCCGAGCTGCAGACGATCGCCGTCGAGCCTGACGGCGCGCTGCTGGACGTTGCCGAGCCAGTTCGGGAACAGGCTGACGTCCATTTCGTGGGTCAGCGTGCCGTCGTCGGCGACCTGAAAGGGGCCGGAATACGCGATGTAGCCGCCGGCGGCCGCCGCGCGCTCGTCGGCGGTGCCGCCCTGCAGGTCGCCGTCCGCGTAGGGCGGCCGGCCGGCGGCCATCAGCTGCGCGGACATGTAGCCGTCCGGCGTGTACAGGATCCAGCCGCGCGCGTCGCGGCCGAGCGGATAGGTGACCGCGCTGCCGTCGCGCGGGCGGACTTCGTAGGATACGAGGCGCCATGCGCCGACGAGTTGTTCGCGAAGCTGGCTGGCGAGCATGCGGGATTCCGGTGAGACGGCGGTGGGGCGCGTGCCGTCGTGTTGGCGGGCCGTCGGCCGGCGCGGGAAGGGGCCTGGAATGCGCTGCCGGAACGGCGTGGTCGGCAGTTTCTCCGACACCTGCTAAAATACACGGTTTTCCGTCGATTTATCCTTTAACGGGACCTGCCGTGCTTTCTACTGCCAACATCACGATGCAATTCGGGCCGAAGCCCTTGTTCGAGAATATCTCGGTCAAATTCGGCGAGGGCAACCGCTATGGTCTGATCGGCGCGAACGGCTGTGGCAAGTCGACGTTCATGAAGATCCTCGGCGGCGACCTCGAGCCGAGCGCCGGCAACGTCGCGCTGGAGCCGAACGTGCGTCTCGGCAAGCTGCGCCAGGACCAGTTCGCGTACGAAGACGTGCGCGTGCTCGACGTCGTGATGATGGGCCACACCGAAATGTGGGCCGCCATGACCGAGCGTGACGCGATCTACGCGAACCCGGAAGCCACCGACGACGACTACATGCACGCCGCCGAACTCGAAGGCAAGTTCGCCGAATACGGCGGCTACGACGCCGAGGCGCGCGCGGGTGCGCTGCTGCTCGGCATCGGCATCGAGGAGAAATTCCACAACGGCACGATGAGCGAGGTCGCGCCGGGCTGGAAGCTGCGCGTGCTGCTCGCGCAGGCGCTGTTCTCGAAGCCGGACGTGCTGCTGCTCGACGAACCGACCAACAACCTCGACATCAACTCGATTCGTTGGCTCGAGCAAACGCTCAACGAGTACAACTCGACGATGATCATCATCTCGCACGATCGTCACTTCCTGAACTCGGTGTGCACGCACATGGCCGACATGGACTTCGGCACGCTGAAGGTCTGGCCGGGCAACTACGACGACTACATGCTCGCGTCGGCACAGGCGCGCGAGCGCCAGGCCGCGGCGAACACGCGTGCGAAGGAGCGTGTCGCGGAACTGCAGGACTTCGTGCGCCGCTTCTCGGCGAACAAGTCGAAGGCCCGTCAGGCGACCAGCCGTGCGAAGCAGATCGACAAGATCAAGATCGAGGAATTCAAGCCGTCGTCGCGCCAGAACCCGTTCATCCGTTTCGAGTTCGAGAAGAAGCTGCACAACGTCGCGGTGGTCGCCGAAGAGATCACGAAGAAGTACGAGCGCACCATCTTCCAGAACTTCAACCTGTCGGTTCAGCCGGGCGAGCGGATCGCGATCATCGGCGAGAACGGCGCGGGCAAGACGACGCTGCTGCGCTCGCTGCTCGGCGCGCTCACGCTCGATCACGGCACGGTGAAGTGGTCCGAGAACGCGAACGTCGGCTACATGCCGCAGGACACGTACGAGGAGTTCCCGAACGACATCACGCTGATGGACTGGATCGACCAGTACCGCAAGGATGGCGACGACGAAACGATGGTGCGCGGCACGCTCGGCCGCCTGCTGTTCACGTCGGACGACATCAAGAAGTCGGTGAAGGTGCTGTCGGGCGGCGAGAAGGGCCGCATGATCTGGGGCAAGCTGATGCTCGGCCGCCACAACGTGCTGCTGATGGACGAGCCGACCAACCACATGGACATGGAGTCGATCGAGTCGCTGCAGATCGCGCTCGAGCAGTTCGAAGGCACGTTGATCTTCGTGTCGCACGACCGCGAGTTCGTGAGCGGGCTGGCGAACCGGATTATTGAAGTGCGTACGGATGGCACGCTGTTCGACTTTGGCGGCAATTACGAGGAGTTCCTGACGAGTCAGGGGCAGGAGTAATTGTCCTGCCGCTTCCGTCCGTGTTTTGCGGTCTGGCGGCGGTACGAAACCGGGGCGCATAGCAGCGCGAAGCCTTGAGAAGCGCATCGGGCCCGCATCGACAGTGTTGTCGATGCGGGCTTTTTCATTTCCGTGCCGGTGAAGCGCGGGGGTGTCGCACATTCCCGTTTCCTCCCCTCAATCGACTTCGGGTAAATTACGCTCCGGATATCACCCTCAATTCCGATCCGGAGCCGCCCCTCGATGCAGGACCATCCTCTCCCGCTCGATTTATCCGGCCTTACGCCAAGCCTCTATGCACAGGGCACCGAGGAAGGCATCCTGTCGCGCCTGATGGAGCGGATCGCGCCGACCAACCGCTTCTGCGTCGATATCGGCGCGAGCGACGGGCTGCGCAACAGCAACACCGCGCGGCTGCTGCGCGAACGGGATTGGGCCGGCGTGCTGGTGGAAGGGAGTGCATACCGCTTCGGCAAGCTGGCCGCCCACTACGCGGGTGTGGACCGCGTTCGCTTGCACCACGACCGCGTCCAGCCCGACACGATCGACACGTTGCTCGCCGATGCGAATACGCCCACCGACTTCGACCTGCTGTCGATCGACATCGACGGCAACGACTACTGGGTCTGGCGCGGCCTGCAAGCGTTCCAGCCGCGTATCGTCGTGATCGAATACAACCCGTACTACACGCCGCCCGAGCGCTGGGTCATGTGCTTCAACCCGGACCACGAATGGGACGGCTCGACCTATTACGGCGCGAGCCTCGAATCGCTCGTCCATCTCGGCAGGCAGAAGGGTTATGAACTCGTCTGCTGCGACGACATGGGCAACAACGCGTTCTTCGTGCGGCAGAACCTGTATCCGCTGCTCGGCATCGCGAACAACGATCCTTCGGTGCTGTTCCGCCCGGCGATGTACAAGGTGCGCTACGTCGGTCACAACACGTTCCTGAGCGGCCATCCGTATCGATACGGACCGGCCGAGCACATCTGAATGGACTCGCTCGCCGCGACCTTCGACGAGATCCGCGCGGCCTATGCGCTCGGCCGCAGCGGGCCGCCGCGCCAGGTCGGCGAACGCGTGTGGCACCTGCCGACCGATGACGGGGGCGTAGCGGTCAAGCTCTACGCGCTCGAACATCATGCGCGTGCGACCAAGGAGGCCGCCGTGCTCGCGCACTTCGAGACGCATCGCGATGCGCGTTTCCATGTGCAGGCGCTGAAACGCACGACGTCCGGCGAGCCGCTGTGGACGGGGCAACGCTCGCACGCGATGCTGACGCACTGGGAAGCCGGGCAGTTCAGAACCTACGACACGTTTTCGCCAGCCGAATGGGATGCGCTCGGCGCGAGCCTGGGCGCGTTGCATCTGAGTCTCGAGCCGCTTCATTTGCCGCAGCTCGACACGCTCCGCGCACGCCTGACCGCGATCGACGCGGACGCGGTGCGCCGCAGCCTGCATGACGCACTCGATCGCGCACGCGCGAACCACGCCGCCGACAATCTGCGCCGCTACGTTGATCTCGCGCTGCGCATGCTCGACCGCTACTATCCGGGCAGCATCGACGCGTTTCCCGCCGACGATCCGCAGCACCCGATCCACAATGACTACAACCAGTTCAACTATCTGTTCACGGGCACGCTACCGCCGCTCATCCTCGACTGGGAAGCGTCGATCGGCGCGCCGCGCGAATACGAGCTGGTGCGTTGCCTGAGTCATCTGCCGCTGGAGGCACCGCATCGGGCGGAAGCGTTCGTGCTGGCTTATCGGCGGACCCAGCCGATCGATCCCGCGCGCATTGCGTGGGCGGTCGATGCCGCGTGCCTGCAGCACGCGCTCAAGCTCTGGATCGTGCAAGGCTGGCTCGACGATCCGTCGCGCTTTGCATCGCATCTGAACGGCGCGGTGACGATGGCCGCCGCGATGGTGGATGCGCGCGACCGTCTGGTCGATTTCTTTTCCCGTTGTGTGGAAACAGGACGCTGAAGTGAATGCGAATCTGAACCGGATGTCGAATCCGACGCCGCCCACCGAGCGGCAGCATGTGTTTCCGCCGCCGCTGGATCGCGATTACCGCGTCGAAGACGGGCGCGTGCTGACGCGCTCGCTGGAAGCGCACATCGTCGATCACTGCAACCTGACCTGCGCCGAATGCTGCTCGCTGTCGCCGCTGCTGCCCGAGTGGTATGCGAGCCCCGAATCGATCGAAGCCGATCTGCGCCGCGCGGCGAAGGTGCTGCGCCCGCGCATGTTCAAGCTGGTCGGCGGCGAGCCGCTGCTGCATCCTGCGCTCGTCGAACTCGTCCAGCGCGTGCGCGCCACGGGCATCGCGCCCGTGATCTCCGTCACGACGAACGGCCTGAAGCTCGGCGAAATGACCGACGCGTTCTGGCAGGCGGTGGACGCACTGACGATCTCGCGCTATCCGAAGCCGTCGCTGTCGCCCGACCTGATCGCGCACATCGAGCGCCAGGCCGCGCGCTTCGACGTGCGCCTGAACTGGAAGGTGCAGGACGTGTTCACGACGATGAACCGCGCGCAGCCCGGTACCGATCGCGACGAAGCACGGCGCCTTTATCACGATTGCTGGATCCGCGAGCGCTGTCATATGATTCGCGACGGCATGTTCTACACGTGCACGCGCCCCGCGCATTTCCATACGCTTTACCAGGGCGAGAAGGATTTTCAGTCCGACGGCCTGCCGCTGCGCGACGACGCCGGCATGCTCGACGCGATGCTCGCCTATCTGCAACGCGAGGCGCCGCTCGAAGCGTGCCTGCATTGCCAGGGCGGCAGTGCGCCGGTGGCGCCGCATCGCATCCTCAAACGCATTGAAGTGGACGCCTTGAAGGCGCGTTATCCATGATCGTCGGCACGCGCGACCTGTTCGGTTTCGACCGGCTTCACTACCATCCGCGCAGCGGTGCGACGGCATCCGGCATCCGGGCCGTCCTGCACGCGTCGGGGCAATCGGCCGGCGAGCCGGACGCGGCGGCCATCGCGGGTTACCTGAGCGGCGAGCGGCTGGTCGGCCGCACCGTGTTGCGCGACGTGCGCGCGGTGCCGCCCGGCCATGCGCTGGTCCATTCGCCGCAAGGGCTGACGGTGCAGCCGGCACCGGGGCAGCCGCAGCACGCCGATCTGGAAACCGTGCTGCGCGCATCGCTGCAGCGGGCGCTCGACAGCGGCAAGCGCGTTGCGCTGGCGCTGAGCGGCGGGCTCGATTCGGCGCTGCTGCTCGCGTTGCTGCGCGAACTCGGCGCGCAGCGGCACGTGACGTCCTACGTTCTCGTGACCGACATGCCGGACTATTGCGAGCGCGATGCCGCACTCGAACTGGCCGCGCAGATGCAGGCGAACGTGAAGATCGTGCGCGCGAACGAGGCCGATTTCGTCGCGGCGCTGCCGAGAACGACGCATGCGGTCGAGGAGCCGATGTTCAACCTGCATCCGGTCGCGAAGCTGCTGCTCGCCGAGGCGATGGCCGCGGACGGCGTCGAGGTGGCCATCACCGGCGACGGCGCGGACCAGGTGCTGCGACGCGACCAGTCGGCCAACTATCTGCCGCTGTGCCATGCGTTGTTCGATGCGGCGTCGGTCGACCTGCATCCGCCGTTCGTCGACGCGGCCGTCGTCGAGCATCTGACGAGCATCGCGCCCGATCCGGACAAGCAATGCCTGCGCGATCTCGGTGCGCGCCTGAACCTGCCGGACCGTCTCGTGCACGGCCCGAAGCGCGGGCGGCTCGCCCCGGCGATGGATCTCACAGCTCTGCTCGACCGCGACCGCACGCACGCGCTGGCGGACACGCTCGGCCTGGCCGCCCCCACGCTGCAGGCGGATACCGAACGCGTGCTGTGGACGACGCTTTCCCTGCTTCTCGATCATTTCGATTCCCTCGATGCCGCGCATCGCCCAACCTGAGCCGCTCATGAAACGCATCCTGTTCTGCGTGGTGCCCGAAAAGGGGCACGTCAATCCGTGTATCGGCCCGGCCCAGCATCTGCGTACTGCCGGGTGCGACGTCGCGTTCTATGCGCCGGCCGATCTCAGCGCACAGCTCGACGGTGCCGGCGGCTTCGAATTCGTCGGGCCGCGCGAGACGCCCGAGCGCCACGACCTGTCGCGCGGCGCGAGCTTCGCCGCGAACATCCGCGACGCGGCTTGGCTACGGCACTGGATCCGCACGCTGCTGATCGATCTCGCGCCCGCACAGGTGGACGGCATCCGCACGGTGCTGCGCGACTGGCGGCCCGACGTGGTCGTGATCGATCCGCTGCTCTATGCGGCGGCGATTGCCGCTGAACTGGAAGGGCTGCCGTGGGTCTCGATGTCGAATTCGCTGAATCCGGTGCTGCCGGACGATCTCGATTCGGAACTGTTGCGCACGGTGCGCTGGCTCACGCCGGAACGCACGCGGCTGTTCGCGCGCTACGGGCTCGATGCGCGCTTTCGCGGATGCGACATCCTTTCGCCGCACCTGACGCTCGCGTTCACGACCGACGCGCTGGTCGGCGCGCCGCCGCCGGGTGTCGAGCTGGTCGGCCCGGCCATGCCGTCCGGCCCGCGCGGCGACGAGACACCGTTCCCGTGGGATCGCCTCGAAGCGGATCGTCCGTTGGTCTACATGTCGCTCGGCAGCCAGCTTTACTACCATCCCGACGTGTTTGCGAAGGTCATCGAGGCGACGCGCGCGACGTCGGCACAACTGGTGCTGTCGGTGGGCGAGCTGGTCGATTCGGATCTGCTGCCGGCCGACGACGAGCGCGTGATCGCGGTGCGTTACGTGCCGCAACTGGCGCTGTTGCAGCGCACGCACGCGTTCGTCAGTCACGGCGGCGCGAATTCGGTGATGGAGTCGCTTGCGAGCGGCGTGCCGATGCTGCTGTCGCCGTTCTGCAACGACCAGTTCCATTCGGCGCACTTCGTCGAGCGGGCCGGCGCGGGGTGCGTGCTGGATCTGCAGCAGGCCGGCGTGGCGGACATCGCCGCTGCGCTCGAACGCCTGTTGCGGCCCGGGACGTTGCGCGAGCAGGCGGCGCGGATCCGCGCGAGCTACGCGTCGCGCGACGGTTCGGCCGAGGCGGCGCGCCTGATCAGCGCACTCGCTTCAGGAAGCCGCCGGGCGACAGCGTCATGAGGACGCGGTCCTCGATGTCGTAATCGACCTCGAAGCGCTTGTCGCGAGCGAGGAATTCGTGCGCGGCGGTGGCCGGGTTGTTGCCGTTGCCGTACGGCTTGCCGTCGAACATCGACGCGGGCAGGTACTCCATGATCGTATCCATCACGATCGCGTAGCTGCCGGGCGTCACGAGCGGCGCATAGCATTCGAGCTCGCGCAGCACATGTGCGTGGGTGTGCGTGAGATCGAGGATCACCATCACGCGCGCGCCGTCATCGATCTGCGCACGCACCGAGGCGAGCGTGTCGGCCGCGCATGATTCGCCTTCGATCAGCGTCATCCGGTGGGCGAGCCGGTGCGATTGCAGGCGCTGCCTGACCTCGTCGCGCAGGCGCGGCTCGATCGCGACGACGCGGCCGCTGTCGCCCGCCAGTTCCAGCATCGACGCGGAGAATACGACGCCGCCGCCCGCCGCGATCCCGGTCTGCACGATGCAGTCGGGACGCTCGCGCCAGATCAGCTCCTGGAGCGCGAGCATGTCGCCGGGCAGGTGGAAGAAGCGCTCGCCGAGCCAGCGCGTCTGGAACAGATGGTCGAATTCGGCGGCGCGCGTCAGCCATTCGATATTGATGTCCCGCATGCGGGCCGAGGGACGCTCTGACATGGTCAATGCAACGAGTAGGAGTGACGTGAAAACGCTGGAACCGTGGCTTCACCGGTACTGGAACATCGGGCCGGCGCACCTGCAGGCGCTGGCGTCGGGCCATACTAACAAAACGTATCTCGTCGAGTGCGATGCGGGGCGCGCGGTGCTGCGCGTGTCGTGGTCCGGCAAGGCGGTCGAGCAGGTGCATCGCGAGGCGGCGATGCTCGGCCATCTCGGCCGCTCGCGTACGGCGCCGACGCTGCCTGCGCTGCCGAAGCTGCGGCCGACCGTGGACGCCCAGTCCGGTGTGCAACTGCCTGATGGAAGCTGGCTGCATCTGTTCGAGCATATCGACGGCCGCCCCGGTCTGCCGGACGATGCGGAGGCGGGCGCGATCGATGCGATGCGTGCACTCGCGCATCTGCATGCGGCGATGGCGGCGATGCCCGTGACCGAATCGGCGCCGCTGGCCTGGCTGTCTGCGCGCCACGCGCGTGTAGCGGCGCGCGCTGCGCCGTCGTTGCCGGGCGACTTGAGCGGCCACTACGAGACGATGATTCACCGGATCGGCGCACATCTCGACGCTGCTGCCCGCTGGCTGACGGGGGCGGTGCAGTGGCTGCATGGCGACTATCACGCGGGCAACCTGCTGTACGTGGGGCACACGGTGAACGGCGTGCTCGATTTCGACGATGTCGGGCAGGGCGCACAGTGGCTCGAAGCGGCTTTTGCGCTGTTCGCGCTGTCGCGTGATGCGGGCAGGGACGATCGCTTCGTATTCGATGCGCAGCGCTGGGACGCCGGCCTGCGAGCCTATGCCGCGACGCGGCCCGATGACGTGCCGGACTGGCTGCTCGACCGCCGCGATGCGCTGATGGCCTTGTTCTGCGCGGACCAGACGCTGATCCATCTCGAAGCTGCCCAGCGCGGCCTGTGGACACCGGGGCCGGGTATCGGTTTTCTCGGCGGCTGGTGGCAGTTGCTGGATGGTGCGGCGCCGGGACGTTAACCGGCTGCTTTTTCAGCGCGGCCGATTCAGGAACAGGCGCACCGCTTCGACCGTATGGGGCCGCGCCTCGCCGTGCCGCGATCCGTCGTGCATGCAGAACAGCACGTCATGTTGCCGCGCCGCGCTGGCGTCGGCGTGCGCGCACATCGCGTCGAACAGCGCCTGCGGCGACGGCGCGGGCCGCTGCCAGTCGTCCAGTATCGCGGTCCAGCCCGTGTGTTCGCGCCGCAGCCGTGCCAGCACGCCGGCGCGACTGTCCTCCGGCATCAGGCCGTAAGGCAGGCGCAATGGAATCGTGGCCGGCGCCGGAACGCCGGCTCGGCGATAGGCCTCGCGGATCAGCGCGTCGGTTGCGTCGATTTCGTCGATCAGTGCATCGTCCGCCAGCGCGCCGGGCTTCGCGTGCGAATGGGTGTGATTGCCGAGTGGGTGGCCCTCGCTCACCATTCTTGCCGCGACATCGAGTGCGTCTTCGAGATTCTGGCCGAGCAGGAAGAAGGTCGCCTGGCATGACGCAGCGCGCAGGACATCGAGCAAGGGGCGTGTCGAGGGGCCGGGCCCGTCGTCGAAACTGAGGCGAATGGACATTGCGGGTGGGGGCGCCGTTCAACGTGTATCGGAGCAACGATAGCGCAAGTCGCGGCGAGCGGCGGCCGGCGCTTTCATCGGTCGGCTACTGGAGCGGCTCGATCGCCAGCGGACAGGTGCCGATCCGACGCAACTGCGTGCCGGTCCACTCGTAGAAGAACCGGGCGGCCTTCGCGCTGTTGTCGTCGCATACGTCGTTGAAGCAACCCGCGACGATCAGCAGCCTGCTGCCGGGGCGGAAATCGACGCGCTC
This sequence comes from Burkholderia sp. AU33803, assembly GCF_002223095.1. Taxonomy (NCBI): domain Bacteria; kingdom Pseudomonadati; phylum Pseudomonadota; class Betaproteobacteria; order Burkholderiales; family Burkholderiaceae; genus Burkholderia; species Burkholderia sp. AU33803. The sequence continues at coordinate 1,472,659 of NZ_NKFJ01000004.1, read as the reverse complement.
CTCGTCGTTGCCCATCACGCCTGCGATGGCCTGTACGCCGGGCATCGTGTACGTCGCGCCCGTGTACTTGTCGACGATCGCGAAATTCCGGCAATCCGTTCCGCAACCCCAGATCGCGACCCGGTAGTGGCCGGCAAAATTGGCCGGTTGCGTGAAATCGTCGCGAATGACGGTGCGGTAGAGGCGGGTTTCTCTCGTGGTCAGGCGGGGTGCCGCAGCCGGCTTGCGTGGCGCGCTCGCCGCGAGTGCCGGATAGCGGTCGAACGAAGGCGACGGGCATGCGGCGGCGGCCGTGGCCGTCGCCGCGCGGGCGGTGCCGGAACCGCAAAGCAGCGCGGCCGACGCGCCGGCGATCAGCAGAAGTCGATGGGCAAGCATCACGCGAGCATCCTTCAGGTTCGGGATGGGGATCGGGCCGGAGGGTCCGAACGGCCGGCCCGACGATTCTATGACGCTTCACGCGCGCCGGCGACCCGGCGCAGCGATCGCGAGCCTGCGTCAAACCGACGTTGCGCACACGGCGCGCCGTCAAGCTTTGTCAAATTGCGGCGATATCACGATGCCTGACGTTTCAGGCCGCCTTCGAAGGCCGTCATGCACGGTTCGATTGAGTATCCTTGGATTCGATTCGCGGTACTCATGCCATCACAACCGGGAGGCTTCACATGAATGCACGTCTATACCGCGCGACCGTTGCCGGCGCGCTGATCGGATTGCTCGCGCCGTTTTCGGTGGCGCATGCGCAGCTGGGCGATGTCCTGAAGCAGGTCGGCGGCGGTGGCGACTCAGGCGGCAGCGCGGGCGGTGCGCTCGGCAATCTCGGCGGCCTCGGCGGTGCATTGACGGGCGGGGGCGGTGCGTCGCTGACGCCGGGCAGCACGGGCAACGTCGCCGGCCTGCTGCAGTTCTGCATCCAGAACAACTATCTCGGCGGGGCGTCCGGCGGTGCGTCGTCGGTGAAGGACGCGCTGATCGGCAAGCTCGGCGGCAACGCATCGTCCGACAGCGGCTATACCAGCGGCGCGAGCGGGGTGCTCGATGCCGGCAACGGCAGCAAGCTCGACCTGAGCGGCGGCGGCCTGAAGCAGCAGGTGACCAAGCAGATCTGCGACAAGGTGCTGACGCAGGCGAAGTCGCTGCTGTAAGCGACTCGTCGCGCGGCGGCGCAGGGGGCGGTGCGATGCGTACCGCTTCCGCAGGCCATGCCGGCCGCCCCGCGCACATCATCGAGGAGAAGGCGGGCGGCCGCGCGATGCCGCTGCCCGCACGCATGGACTCAATCGGCCAGCCGCTTGTCGGCGAGCGCCTTGCAGCAGTCTTCGTAGACCCATTGCACGAGTTTCGCCCGATAGTCGAGATCGTCGGTATCGACGATTTCCTCGACCGCGTCGCGCGCCCACGACGCATCGACGAACCCGGCATGCCGCTTCGCGATGTCCTGCGCGAGCGCCGCGAGCTTGGCAACGGCCAGCCAGTCGGCTTGGCGATGATGGCGGTCGAGCCAGCGGTGCGCGGCCTGGACCTGGAACGTGGCGTCCGGCCATGATTCGTTGAGGTAAAACGCGCCGAGATTGCCGCAGGTGAGCCAGCAAAGCAGTTCCAGGCGGTCTTGCGAGCCGAGGATATGGGGTGCGTCGGACATGGCAGCGCTCACGAAATACGTCGATTCCGGGCGGCGCCGGTTGCATTGGGCCGGTGCCGATAATAAAAACATAGCACGATGCGGGCCCGACCGCGCACCCGGGCGGATGCTGACATCGCGGTGGTGAAACGGACGCCGCGCCGGCGAGGATCGCCGACGGCGAAGTGAGGCGGTAGCGGGAACGGAAAGTGCGCCAGCGCGTGAGGCGCGGCGCGGGATGAGGCGGCCGGGGAACGGCCGCCGGCGCCATGAAGCGGGCCCGTTGGCGGGCCCGCCGCAGCCCGGCGTGCGGGCCCGGCTGCCGATGAGCGAACTCAGGTCGTCGTGTGCGTGGCGCGCGCGATCGAGCGGATGCTGCGCTCGACGCGGATCAGGATGATCAGCACCGCGAGCGACACGAACGAATACAGCGCGACGAGCGCGGCGACGCCCGCGTAGCGCGCGGTCTGGCCGTTCTCGGCAGCGGTCTCTTCCGCGGCCTTCTTCTCGTTGTCGATCGCGGTGCGGCGTGCGTCGTAGCGCTCGGAGAAGTCGCGCATGACCGCCGACACGACGTCGGTGTACGCCTGCTCGCGCGCATATTCGTCGCCGTGCCCGGTGACCTTCTTCTTGACGCTGGCCGCGACGTCCGTGCGCGACAGCACCTTGTCGAGATACGCGATCTGCTGCTCGTAGTACGCGACGTCCGGATGGTCGTCGTCGCCGAGCACGCGCTGGAACGACGGCTCGTATGCGTCGCGATCGACCGCGTAGTCCGGCGACAGGGCCGCGCGGCCGTGCTTCTGCACGATGCCCGACAGTTGCGTCGACAGGCGCAGCGCGGGCGACGCGTTGTCGTCCTTGGCTGCGGCGCCGCCGGTGGCCTGCGTGGCCTTGGCGGGCGCATCGTTCTCCCACGCGAACGATGCCGGATCGACCTGGATGGCCGAATCGACCTTCGGCGGTGTCGACAGGCGCGCATCGAGTGCGACCACGCCGAATATGACCCCGCCGATCAGGACCGCGGTCGCGAACAACAGCACGATCACGCGCAATACCTGAAGATAGCCGCCCTCGATTTTGGTCAGGATGCTCAAGGCATTCTCCTTTCTTATGATGAATGAGGCGCCGAGGCTAAAGACCTTTCGAATGGCTGTCAATCGTCACGCCGCGTCACACCGGAGGACTGGAACGCTCGCTAGAATGGCGGCTTTCCTGGAGGCGGAAAGCGATGAAAATCTACGACCAGTTCTATATCGACGGCGCGTGGCGCAAACCGGCCGGCACCGGCACGATCGACGTGATCGACTCGGGCACCGAGGCGGTGATCGGCCGGATTCCGGAAGGCGTCGCGTCCGACGCGCAGGACGCGATCCGCGCGGCACGCGCAGCCTTCGACGCGTGGGCGGCCACGCCGGCCGCGACGCGCGCGGGCTACCTGCGCAAGATCGTCGAGCATCTGCAGGCGCGCAGCGAGGAACTCGCGCAGTCGATCACCGGCGAAGTCGGGATGCCGATCAAGCTGTCGCGCGCGATCCAGGTCGGCGGCCCGATCTATAACTGGAAGGTGTACGCGAAGCTCGCCGAATCGTTCGAATTCGAGGCACAGGTCGGTAACTCGCTCGTCGTGCGCGAGCCGGTCGGCGTCGTCGCGGCGATCACGCCGTGGAACTATCCGCTCAACCAGATCACGCTGAAAGTCGCGCCGGCGCTCGCGGCCGGCTGCACGGTCGTCCTGAAGCCGTCCGAAGTCGCGCCGCTCAATGCGTTCATGCTCGCCGAAGCGATTCACGAAGCCGGGCTGCCGGCCGGCGTGTTCAACCTCGTGTGCGGCTACGGCCCGGTCGTCGGTGAAGTGCTGGCCACCGATCCGGACGTCGACATGGTGTCGTTCACGGGCTCGACGCGCGCCGGCAAGCGCGTGGCGGAACTGGCGGCCGCGGGCGTCAAGCGCGTTGCACTCGAACTGGGCGGCAAGTCTGCGTCGGTGATCCTCGACGATGCCGATTTCGCGACGGCGGTGAAGGGCACGGTCAACGCGTGCTACCTGAACGCGGGGCAGACCTGCTCCGCGCACACGCGCATGCTGGTGCCGGAAGCGCGCTACGACGAGGCACGTGAGCTCGCGAAGGCGGCGGCCGAAACCTACGTCGCCGGCGATCCGCGGCAGGATGCGACGCGCCTGGGCGCGCTGGCATCGGCCGTGCAGCAGCAGCGCGTGCAGGACTACATCCAGCGCGGGATCGACGAAGGCGCCGAACTCGTGACGGGCGGCACGGGCCTGCCGGAAGGGCTGGATAAAGGCTTCTTCGTGAAACCGACCGTGTTCGGCCGCGTCGATCCGAAATCGACGATCGCGCAGGAAGAAATCTTCGGGCCGGTGCTGTCGATCATCACGTATCGCGATGAAGACGAGGCCGTGCGGATCGCGAATGATTCGCCGTACGGGCTCGGCGGCGCGGTGTGGGCCGGCAGCGACGAACGCGCGATGGGCATCGCGCGCCGCATCCGCACCGGGCAGGTCGACATCAACGGCGGCGCATGGAACATGGCCGCGCCGTTCGGCGGCTACAAGCAGTCGGGGCACGGCCGCGAGAACGGCGTGTACGGGCTCGAGGAATATCTCGAGTACAAGTCGATGCAACTGAAGCCCGCGAAGCCGGCCTGAGCGTTTTTCACGGCCTGAACCGGAAACGGCACGCTCGCGTGCCGTTTTTTTATTGACGGGCGTCAAGGTGCGCGTCGGTGGATCGTCGATCATCGCGGTTCCGATGTTCCGACGAGGTTTCAGATGACCGTACGCACTTCCTTTCCGCCGCTGACGATTCGCGGCCGCACCTTGTTGCCCGTCGTGCAGGGCGGCATGGGCGTCGGCATCTCCGCGCACCGGCTCGCGGGCAGCGTCGCGCGCGAAGGCGCGGTCGGCACGATCGCGAGCATCGACCTGCGCCACCATCATGCGGACCTGCTCGCGCGTTGCCGCGCGCAACCCGATCGCGCGACGCTCGAGGCCGCGAACCGCGAGGCGCTCGCACGCGAGATCCGCCTCGCGAAGACCTACAGCGAAGGGCGCGGGATGATCGCGGTCAACGTGATGAAGGCCGTGAGCGCGCATGCGGACTACGTGCGGGTGGCGTGCGACGAGGGGGCGGACGCGATCGTGATGGGCGCGGGCCTGCCGCTCGACCTGCCCGACCTCACGCAGGGACACGACATCGCGCTGATTCCGATCCTGTCGGACAGCCGCGGGATCGCGCTCGTGCTGAAGAAGTGGATGAAGAAGGGGCGCCTGCCCGACGCGATCGTGATCGAGCATCCGGCGCATGCGGGCGGCCATCTCGGCGTCACGCAGATCGACGACATGCACGACCCTCGCTTCGATTTCGCGCGCGTGCTCGACGAGACCGCCCACGTGATGGCGACGCTCGGCGTCGCACGCGAAACGATCCCGCTGATCGTTGCGGGCGGGATCAACAGTCACGACGCGGTGCGCGCGGCGTTCGACGCCGGCGCGAACGGCGTGCAGGTGGGGACGCCGTTCGCGGTGACGGAAGAGGGCGATGCGCATCCGCACTTCAAGCGCGTGCTGGCCGATGCGACACCCGAGGACATCGTCGACTTCGTCAGCGTGACGGGGCTGCCCGCGCGCGCGGTGAAGACGCCGTGGCTGGATCGTTACCTGCGCAACGAGACGCGCATCCGCACCAAGCTTGGTGCGCTGAAGCAGCGTTGCCCGACCGCGCTCGAATGCCTGAGCGTATGCGGCTTGCGCGACGGCATCGAGAAGTTCGGCCATTTCTGCATCGACACGCGGCTCGCGGCCGCGCTGCGCGGCGACGTCGCGAACGGGCTGTTCTTCCGTGGCCGCGAAGCGTTGCCGTTCGGCCGTGCGATCCGCAGCGTGCGCGATCTGCTCGACCTGTTGCTGACGGGCGCTGCGACGGAGCCTGCGGCAAACCGCCCCACGTTTACGCTGGCTTGACGAATATCAAGATGAAGAAAAGACCCTACAGGGAGAATGGAAACCATTCTTTGGGGGTCCGTACCATGCATAAAACGATTCGAACTTGTGTCACCGCTGCCGCCGTTGCGGCCGCTTTCGCCGCGCTGCCTTCGCTGTCGCACGCAGCCTCGCCGGGCGACGGCATCAACCAGGGCGACGTCCTGGTCCGGCTGCGCGCGATCAGCATCCAGCCGAACGAACGCGCGAGCGATACGCTGGGCGCGCTCAACGTCGGGGTGAACAACGCGATCGTGCCCGAGCTCGACTTCACGTACATGATCCGCGACTACCTCGGCGTCGAGCTGATCCTGGGTACGTCGCGGCACCAGCTGACGTCGAGCATTGGCAATCTCGGCGGCGTGGGCGTGCTGCCGCCGACGCTGCTGCTGCAGTACCACTTCAACCATGCCGGCAAGGTGCGTCCGTACGTCGGCGCGGGCGTGAACTACACGTACTTCTACAACAACGGGCTCAACGTCGGCGGCGAGGGCGTGTCGATCAACAAGAGCAGCTTCGGCCCCGCGCTGCAGTTCGGCGTGGACGTGCAATTGACGAAGAAGGTCTTCATGAACGTCGACGTGAAGAAGATCTGGATGAGCACCGATGCGACGCTGGGCGACAAGGGCATCGGCACGCTGCACATCGATCCGCTGATCGTCGGCGTGGGCGTCGGGATGAAGTTCTAGACGCGGCGGGAAAAGAACAGAGTTGGGGTTGGCGGCATGGCGGTCGGCATGCCGCTCTTTTTTTGCGCGGCGGATTTACAGCTTGTCGTACTGGAAGCGCATCGCGGTGCCTTCGCGCGAGATGCGCTCCCACACCGCGCGCTTTTCGTCGTCGCTCAGGAACACCCAGTTCGACACTTCGGCAGCCGTGCGGCCGCAGCCCTTGCAGACTTCGTCGAAGAGGGTCGAGCACACGCCGATGCAGGGGCTGTCGGGCAGGTCGTGGAGATTGGAGGCCATCGGAAGGGTTCACGCCGTTGAATCGTCAGCCGCCATTTTAATGCATCGCGGCCGGACGGTCGGACGGGCGCCGCCGGCATGCCGTACCGGTGCAGCGGCGTGACAGTACGGCGGGCTCGGGCACGGCCGCCGGGCGGTTCGCGTCCGGCCGGCGGACGCGGGTGCGCCGCCGCCCGTTTTTCCCGGTGGACAGCCGCCGATTACCCGATAGAATTCCCCGGGAACGCCCCGCCGCACGGGCGGCCAGCCTGGCCGGCGGCGGTAATCTGTTCCGTTTGCGCGACACCGGCATGATTTTTTTGTGACGGGGCGCGAATGATGGTAGTTTTCGGGGTTTTCGAGGGGCGGCGCGCCAGAATGCGCCGTCATGACGAGGCAGACGGCAGCCGGACACACGGTCCGGCCGGAGGGAGAGCGGGATGAAAGCAAAGGTAGTGGGCCGGTTCGCAGCGCTCGCGCTGTGCGTGGGTGCATCGGCGGCAGCGGCGAAGGATACGCAGCTCAATGTCTATAACTGGTCGGACTACATTGCGAAGGACACGATCCCGAACTTCGAGAAGCAGACGGGCGTCAAGGTCCGCTACGACAACTACGACAGCGACGACACGCTGCAGGCGAAGCTGCTGACGGGCAGCTCGGGCTACGACATCGTCGTGCCGACCAGCAACTACGCGGGCAAGCAGATCGCCGCCGGCATCTTCGCGCCGCTCGACAAGTCGAAGCTGCCGAACCTCAAGTACCTCGATCCGCAACTGATGGCGCTCGTCGCAGGCGCCGATCCGGGCAACAAATACTCGGTGCCCTGGGCGTACGGCACGACCGGTCTCGCGTACAACCTGACGAAGGCGCAGCAGGCGCTCGGCAAGGTGCCGCTCGACAACTGGGACATCCTGTTCAAGCCGGAAAACATCTCGAAGCTGAAGACCTGCGGCGTGTCGGTGCTCGACGCACCCGACCAGATGTTCGCGGCGACGCTGCACTACATCGGCAAGGATCCGATGAGCACGAATCCGGCCGACTACAAGGCCGCGATGGACGTGCTGAAGAAGATCCGCCCGTACATCACGCAATTCAACTCGTCGGGCTACATCAACGACCTGGTCGGCGGCGACATCTGCTTCGCGTTCGGCTGGTCGGGCGACGTCGTGATCGCGAAGCATCGCGCGATCGAGGCGAAGAAGTCGTACAAGGTCGAGTACTACATTCCGAAGGGCGGCGCGCCGGTGTGGTTCGACGTGATGGCGATCCCGAAGGACGCGAAGAACAAGGATGCCGCGCTGCAGTGGATCAACTACATCGAGGATCCGAAGGTGCACGCGGCGATCACGAACGCGGTGTACTACCCGAGCGCCAACGCAGAGGCCCGCAAGTACGTGCGGCCCGACGTCGCGAACGATCCGGCCGTCTATCCGCCGGCCGATGTCGTGAAGACGCTGTTCCTGCTCAAGCCGCTGCCGCCTGAAATCCAGCGTCTGCAGACGCGTCTGTGGACCGAGCTGAAGTCGGGCCGCTGACGCGAGCCGATGTTCCCGGCAGTCATGAAGCCCCTGGTACCCCCGGGGGCTTTGTTCGTTCAACGCAGGAGAGAAGCAGCACATCATGAATAGCCAGTCGGGTGCGCCGGTCGCGGGCGCGCCGTCCTCCGTTTCCTCCTCCGGCGCCGATGCGCGCGCCGAGTCCTTTGTCCAGATCGTCGACGTCGTCAAGAAATTCGGCGACACCGAAGCTGTGCGCAGCGTCAACCTGACCGTGCGCCAGGGCGAGCTGTTCGCGCTGCTCGGCAGCTCGGGCTGCGGCAAGTCGACGTTGCTGCGGATGCTCGCGGGCCTCGAGACGGTCACGTCGGGCAAGATCCTGATCGACGGCGAGGACCTCGCGCAGATGCCGCCGTACAAGCGGCCCGTGAACATGATGTTCCAGTCGTATGCGCTGTTCCCGCACATGTCGGTCGAGTCGAACGTCGCGTTCGGTCTCAAGCAGGAAGGCACGCCGAAGGCCGAGCTGAAGGAGCGCGTCGCATCGGCGCTCGAGCTCGTGCAGATGAGCAAGTACGCGAAGCGCAAGCCGCATCAGCTGTCCGGCGGCCAGCAGCAGCGCGTCGCGCTCGCGCGCTCGCTGGTCAAGCGGCCGAAGCTGCTGCTGCTCGACGAGCCGATGTCCGCGCTCGACAAGCAGATCCGCCAGCGCACGCAGATCGAGCTCGTCAACATCCTGAACAAGGTCGGCGTCACCTGCATCATGGTCACGCACGACCAGGAAGAAGCGATGACGATGGCCAATCGCCTCGCGGTGATGAGCGAAGGGCAGATCGTGCAGATCGGCTCGCCGAACGAGGTGTACGAATATCCGAACAGCCGCTTCTCGGCCGAATTCATCGGCTCGACGAACCTGTTCGACGGCGTGACCGTCGAGGACGAGCCCGACCACGTGTACATCGAGTCGCCGGAGCTGCCGAGCCGGCTGTACGTGAGCCACGGGATCTCGGGGCCGCTCGGGATGCCGGTCACCGTGTCGGTGCGCCCCGAACGGATCGCGCTCACGCGCAAGCCGCCCGAAGGCGCGTTCAACTGGGCGCGCGGCCGGATCAGCAACGTCGCCTACATGGGCGGCTACTCGCTGTATCACGTGAAGCTCGACGGCGGCAAGACGGTGATCGCGAACGTGTCGAGCCTCGCGATTTCGGAGCTCGAGACGCCGGCGCTCGGCGACGAGATCTACGTGCGCTGGAGCGCGACGGCCGGCGTGGTGCTGACGTCATGACCGCGTTCAAGTCCCTGCTCGAGTGGCCGGTGCGGCGCTTCAACCTGACGGGCGCCACGGCGGTTGTCGCCGGGCCGTTCACGTGGCTCGTGCTGTTCTTCCTCGTGCCGTTCGTGCTGGTCGTCAAGATCAGTTTCGCGGAGCTGCAGCTCGGCATCCCGCCGTACACGGAGCTTGCGTCGTATGCCGACGGCGTCGTGCACGTCGCGCTGAACCTGTCGCACTACGCGTTCCTGTTCACGGACAGCCTGTATTTCGCGACCTACGTGAATTCGGTGTGGGTGGCCGCGATCACGACGCTGCTGTGCCTGCTGATCGGCTATCCGATGGCGTACTACATCGCGCGCTCGAACCCGGCGACCCGCAACCTGCTGATGATGGGCGTGATGCTGCCGTTCTGGACGTCGTTCCTGATCCGCGTGTATGCGTGGATCGGCATCTTGAAGAACAACGGGCTGCTGAACAACTTCCTGATGTGGATCGGCCTCACGCATACGCCGATCGAGCTGTATCGCACCAACTACGCGGTGTACATCGGGATGGTGTACTCGTACCTGCCGTTCCTCGTGATGCCGCTCTACGCGCACCTCGTGAAGATGGACCTGCGCCTGCTCGAAGCCGCGTACGACCTCGGCGCCAAGCCGTGGAAGGCGTTCGTGCAGATCACGCTGCCGCTGTCGAAGAACGGGATCATCGCGGGCTGCCTGCTCGTGTTCATCCCGGCGGTCGGCGAGTACGTGATTCCCGAGCTGCTCGGCGGCGCGAACACGCTGATGATCGGCCGCGTGATGTGGAATGAGTTCTTCAACAACGCAGACTGGCCGATGGCGTCGGCGGTGACCTGCGCGATGGTGCTGCTGCTGCTCGTGCCGATGGCGATGTTCCAGCACTTCCAGGCGAAGGAGCAGGGAGGCCGCCGATGAAGCCGAATCGTTACCTGCAGTTCGCGGCGCTGTTTGCCGGCTTCGCGTTCCTGTACATCCCGATCATCAGCCTGATCGTCTATTCGTTCAACGAGTCGAAGCTCGTCACCGTGTGGTCGGGCTTCTCGTTCCGCTGGTATGCGGCGCTCGTCGAGGACGACGAGCTGCTGACGGCCGCGTGGCTGTCGCTGAAGATCGGCGTGCTGACCGCGTTCGCGTCGGTGTTCATCGGCACGTGGGCCGGCTTCGTGCTCGCGCGGATGGGGCGCTTCCGCGGCTTCGCGCTGTTCAGCGGGATGATCAACGCGCCGCTCGTGATTCCCGAGGTGATCCAGGGGATCTCGCTGCTGCTGCTGTTCATCGAGCTGGCGAAGTGGATCGGCTGGCCGGCCGAGCGCGGTGTATTCACGATCTGGCTCGGCCACGTGATGCTGTGCATCTCGTACGTCGCGATCATCGTGCAGTCGCGCGTGCGCGAGCTGAACCCGTCGCTGGAAGAAGCCGCGCTCGATCTCGGCGCGACACCGCTGAAGGTGTTCTTCACGATCACGCTGCCGCTGATCTCGCAGGCGCTGATCGCGGGCTGGCTGCTGTCGTTCACGCTGTCGATCGACGACCTCGTGCTGTCGGCGTTCCTGTCGGGCCCCGGCTCGACGACGCTGCCGCTCGTGGTGTTCTCGCGTGTGCGGCTGGGGTTGAACCCGGAGATGAACGCGCTCGCAACGCTGTTCATCGTCGCGGTGACGGCCGGCGTCGTGATCGCGAACTTCGTGATGCTGCGCCAGGAGCGCAAGCGGATGGCGGGGTTCGCGGCCTGACGTTCGGGTTGCGATCGCTGCCGTAAAAAACGCCCGGTGCCGACGACGAGTCGGGCCGGGCGTTTTGTTTGGGTGGCGCTGCGTGTGGATCGGTGCCGGTCTATGCGCGATTGCGACAGATGAACGGCATCGTAGACGGGACGCGGGTTCCATTCCCGTGCCCGGTCGCGCGCCGGCTCACCCGCCGAACGCCGCCTTCGCCAGCAGCCCGAGCGCGACGCACACCAGCACGGCCGCGAACCCGGCCTGCACGTGCCGCGCGGCGAGGTGGCGCGACGCGCCGCGGCCGGCGGCCATGCCGAGCGCGGTCGCGACGGTGAACCACAGCGTCACGTCGAGCGGCGCGCGTGTGCCGGACACGAGCGTCGCGAACACGCCGCCGGTGCCGACGAGCGCGATCACCATCAGCGACGTCGCGACGACCCCATGCATCGACACGTTCGTGAACTTGCGCAGCATCGGCACGATCACGAAGCCGCCGCCGACACCGAGCAAGCCCGTCATCAGGCCCGTCATCGCGCCGGTCGACGCCAGCGCGACGCCAACCGGCCAGGACCACACGAGCCGGCCCGTATCGGGATTCACGCGGCCGACGCACAGCGGCGACGCTTCCGCGTCGACCGGCGCGTGCCGCAGCGCCTGCCGCAACAGGCGGCCGGCGACGACCAGCATCGTCAGCGCGAACAGCGCGAGCAGCAGGCGTTGCGGCAGCACGTGCGCAAGCCGTACGCCGAGCGTGGTCAGCGGCACGCCGGCCACGGCCATCAGCAGTGCCGCGCGATAGCGCACGAGCCCGCGGCGGAAACCTTCGAGCGCGCCGAGCGCGGCGCTGCCCGCCACCGCGACGAGCGCGACGGGCGTGGCCTGCTGCATCGGCCAGCTCATGCCGACGACGAGCGCCGGCACCGCAAGGATGCCGCCGCCGGCGCCGGTCAGGCCGAGCACGGCACCGACGAAACCGCCCAGTACGAGTGAAATCAGCATGACGTCATCGCGCTCCGGTCAACTTACGATCGCGGGCTTCGCGAGCCATTCGCGGCCCTTGAGCATCGCCTTCCAGTAGAGCGGCGGCAGCACGCGTTCCTTGAGCAGCCAGGCGAGCCGCGACGGGCGCTTGCCGTCGATCAGCCACGCGGGGAAGGTCGGCGCGACCTTGCCGCCGTACAGGAACTCGGCGAGCACGATCTTGCCGCGCTCGACGGTGAGCGGGCACGAACCGTAGCCGTCGTACGCGGCATCGCCATGCGCGCGGCCGAGCGACGCGAGCAGGTTGTGTGCGACGACGGGTGCCTGCTTGCGGGCGGCCGCAGCCGTTTTCGCGTTGGTCGTGTTGGTGGCGTCGCCGAGCGCGTAGACGTCCGGATACTGCTTGTGCCGCAGCGTCGCCGGATCGACGTCGATCCAGCCGGCCGCATCGGCGAGCGGGCTCGAACGCACGAAGTCGGGCGCCTTCTGCGGCGGCACGACGTGGATCATGTCGAACGAACGCACGACGGTTTCCTTGCCGCCGTCCGGCAGCGCGCGCGCAAACGTCGCGCGGCGCGCGGGCCCGTCGATCGCGACAAGGTTGTGGCCGAACGACAGCGCGATGTCGTAGCTTTTCACGTATTCCATCAGCGCGGGCACGTAGTCGGCGACGCCGAACAGCGCGGCGCCCGCATTCAGGAATTCGACGTTCGCGGCCTCGAGCCGGCCCGCGCGCCGCCAGTGGTCGCACGACAGGTACATCGCCTTTTGCGGTGCGCCCGCGCACTTGATCGGCATCGGCGGCTGCGTGAAGAGCGCGTTGCCGCCGCGGAATGCGCGAACGAGTTCCCACGTGTACGGCGCGAGATCGTAGCGGTAGTTGGACGTGACGCCGTTGCGGCCGAGCGTGTCGGCGAGGCCTTCGATCCCGTGCCAGTCGAGCTTGAGCCCCGGGCACACGACGAGCTTGCGATAGCCGATGCGGCGGCAGCCGTCGAGCACGACCGTGTGCGCGTCGGGCTCGAAGCCCGCGACGGCGGCCTGGATGTGCTGCACGCCGCGCGGCAGCACCTCGGTCATCCGGCGTGCGGTGGTCTCGGGCCGGAACACGCCCGCGCCGACCATCGTCCAGCCGGGCTGGTAGTAGTGGACGTCGGCCGGATCGATCACCGCGATGTCGAGCGACGCGTCGCGCGCGAGCAGGCTCGACGCGACCGCGATGCCGGCCGCGCCGGCGCCGACGATCACGATGTCGTGCCGCGCGTCGACGGCCGGTGCTGCCTGCCTGCCGCCTTGCACGACCCGCGACGCGAGCGCGCGCAGGTCGTAGCCGGCTGCGCCGGCAGTCGCGACGATGTCGTTCAGCGGACGCAGGCCGGCTTGCGACAGCGCCCACAGCGTGGCCGAACGCGTGCCGCTGCGGCAGTACGCGAGCACCGGCCCTTCGAGCGACGCGACGAGCGCGCCGAACTGCGCGGCCTGGTCGTCGGTCACCTTGCCGGTATCGACCGGTAGGTAATGCACGTCGATGCCGAGCGGCGTGGCGGCCGCGCGGATCTCGGTGACGGTCGGTTGGTCGGGGCCTTCGCCGTCGGGGCGGTTGCAGATGATCGCGCGGATGCCGGCCGCGTGAAGCGCGGGCAGGTCGGCCGCCGCGATCTGCGGCGAGACCGACAGCGTGTCGGTCAGCTTGTGGAGGGTCATGTCGGGGGTCTCCGGAGGGGCGGGGCGTGTCGCTCAGATCGCGTCGAGCGGGATCTTCAGGTAGCGCACGCCGTTGTCTTCGGGCTCGGGCAGGTGGCCGGCGCGCATGTTGACTTGCACGGACGGCAGCATCAGCACGGGCATCGCGAGCGTGGCGTCGCGCGCGGTGCGCATCGCGACGAAATCGTCCTCGGTCACGCCGTCCTTTACGTGCACGTTCGCGCGGCGCTGCTCGGCCACGGTCGTCTCGAACTGCACGTCGCGCCCGCCCGGCTGGTAGTCGTGGCACAGGTACAGGCGCGTGTCGGGCGGCAGCGCGAGCACGCGCGCGATCGAGCGGTACAGCGTGCGCGCGTCGCCGCCGGGGAAATCGCAGCGGGCTGTGCCGTAGTCGGGCATGAACAGCGTGTCGCCGACGAATGCCGCGCGCTGCGTCGCGTCGTCGACGCAGTAGGTCATGCATGCGGGCGTGTGGCCCGGCGTATGCAGCGCGCGGATCGTCAGCGCGCCGAGCGCGAGCGTGTCGCCGTCGTCGAGCAGCCGGTCGAACTGGCGGCCGTCCTGCGCGAAGCCGGGGCCGGCGTTGAACAGCATGCCGAACACGTGCTGCACGCGGCGCACGTGCGAACCGATCGCGATCTGTCCGCCGACGTGTTCCTTCAGGTACGGTGCGGCCGACAGGTGGTCGGCATGCACATGGGTTTCCAGCAGCCAGTGCACGTCCGCGCCCAGTTTGGCGACGCGGGCGATCAGCCGGTCGGCGCTCGCGGTGTGCGTGCGGCCGGATTTCGGGTCGTAGTCGAGCACGCTGTCGATCAACGCGCACGCGCGGCTCGCGGTATCGAGCAGCAGATAGCTGACGGTATGGGTCGCCGGGTCGAAAAAGCCTTCGACCGACAGCGTGGTGGCATCGCTCACGGGGTGTCCTCGATCGGGTTCTGCATCTGCAATCGGGAGGGGTAATTCAAGAAGCGTGCCAGCCTCCGCCGAGGCACCGGTCGATCCGGCAGGGACTTGATTTGGCTCGGGTTTTCGGTGCAACTGCAGCGATGCGCGCGTGTCGGTGGCGCTCAGCTGCCGCTGCCGACTGCCATGTTTGGCAGTGTCGTGGCAGAATTGGCAGTCTGCCTGGCAGTTCGTCGGGTACCCCCTTCATCGAGCGTCCGCATGAATCCGCACGACACCATCCCGATCGTCCCCGCGCCGCGCCACGACGCCATGCCCGACGTGCGCGCGCTCGTCGCATATCTCGAGCAGGATCCGCAGCCGATGATCGTCGTCGATCCCGACTACCGCATCCTCGCGGCGAACGATGCGTACCGGCGCCAGTTCGGCGTCGCGGGCGTCGAGCACGTGGGCCGGCACTGCTTCCAGGTCTCGCATCACTACGACGTGCCGTGCGACCAGGCGGGCGAGCATTGCCCGATGAAGCAGGCGCTCGAATCGCGCGGGCTGAACCGCGTGCTGCACATCCACCACACGCCGCGCGGCCCCGAGCATGTCGACGTCGAATTGCGGCCGATCTTCGATGCCGACGGCAACGTGATCGCCTATGTCGAGCGGCTGACGACGGTGCGCAGTGCATCCGCGCAGCCGAGCGCGGAAGGGCTCGTCGGCGGTGCCGACGCGTTCAACGCGGCGCTCGGCGCACTGCAGCGCGTAGCTCCCTCGATGCTGCCGGTGCTGCTGCTCGGCGAATCGGGCACCGGCAAGGAGCTGTTCGCGCGCGCGCTGCACGAGGCGAGCGACCGCGCGATGGGGCCGTTCGTCGTCGTCGATTGTTCGGGGATCGCCGAGACGCTGTTCGAGAGCGAGCTGTTCGGTTACGAGAAGGGCGCGTTCACGGGCGCGAACCAGCGCAAGCCGGGCCTCGTCGAAACCGCGCAGGGCGGCACGCTGTTTCTCGACGAGATCGGCGACGTGCCGCTGCCGATGCAGGTGAAGCTGCTGCGCCTGATCGAGTCGGGCACGTTCCGGCGCGTGGGCGGCGTCGAGGCGCTGCGCGCGGATTTCCGGCTGGTCGCGGCCACGCACAAGCCGCTGCGCGAGATGATCGACGACGGCCGGTTCCGGCAGGACCTCTACTACCGGATCAACGCGTTTCCGATTCCGTTGCCGGCGCTGCGCGAGCGGCGCGGGGACGTTGCGCTGCTGGCCGAGTCGATCCTGCGGCGGATCGCGAACACGCGCGCCAGCGCGGGCGACGCGGGGGCCCGTCCGTTCGCGGCCCGGCCGTTCGTGCTGACTGAGCGCGCGCTCGCGTGTCTCGATGCGTATGCGTGGCCGGGCAACATCCGCGAGCTGCGCAACGTGCTCGAACGCGCGTGCCTGTTCGCGGACGACGGGACGATCCGCATCGAGCATCTGCCGGCCGAGCTGGTCGCCGCATCGGCCGAACCGCAGGACCGCGCTGCCGATGTGCGCGGCGTGTCGGATGCAGAGCTCGTGCGTATCGCGCGCACGTTCGACGGCACGCGCAAGGCGCTCGCCGAGCAGGTCGGGATGAGCGAGCGGACGTTGTACCGGCGGATGAAGGCGCTCGGACTCGGGGCGCGCGAGCGCTGAGCGGGCGCATGCGACGGGTGGCTGGTAGTGGCAGGCGGCTTTGTCGATAATGGCGCGTTCGATCCCGATCCCACCTCCCACGTCGCCGATGAAGAGCCGCTTCCTTTCGCCTCACCTGTTTCTCGCAGCCATTGCGCTGTGCAACCTGGCGCAGGCCGCCGCCGAGTACACGTGGACCGACGCGGCCGGCGCGCATGCGGTGACGCTTGCGAGAACCGAGTCCGGCGACGACGTTGAGCTCAAGGTCGCCGCGACGCTCGACGGCCGGCCCGACTGGACCGTGCGTGACTACGTGAAGGCATGCCCGGTCGACGTGATTCTCGACGTCGTGCCGGCATCGATCGAAATGCGCGACCTGCTCGGCAACGGCCGCAAGCAGTTCCTGTTCGCGTACAAGATCGGTTGTCGCGGCGATGTGAGCGCCGACCAGGTCAAATACTTCCTGATCGACCAGGGCACGAAGTACGTGCTGCGCGGCGAGGAGACGGTCACGGTCAACGGCAAGTTCATGGACGGCGGCGCGGCGCCCGTGCCGAGTGCGGACCTGAAAGGCCAACCCGCGTTTCTGCGCTACATGACGAAGCACTGGCACGGGATCAGCGTGCGCGACTATCGGTAGGCATGCGCGCGGCGGCCGCAGCGGTGCGTTCCACCCGCGCCTGTCAGTGAAACGGGCGGCACGCGGAAAACCCGCCTGTCGCCCGCAACCTCATGCGCTCAACCTGCTCAACGCGCCGGCGCCAGCTGCGCCATCGCCTCCCGCACGAATCCGATCAACGTGTCGTCGATCCACGAATCCTTCGTCAGCGACGGCTCGTTCATCATCGCGTGGCGGAATTTCGCATGCGTGGCCGGATCGTTGCCGGCATAGCTGCAGAACAGCGTGAGCCAGCGCTGCGCGAGCGCGCGGCCTTCCGGTGAATCCGGTTTGGCACCCGCCTCGATCGCGTCTCGCACGTCGCCCATCAGTTGCGGCCATGCCATCGCGCTTTCACCGTAGTGCGCCCGCATGAAACGGATCTCGTCCGGCGTGAGGTACTTCTCGAAGATCCGCATCTTGTTCTCCGACGACGCGCGCAGCACATAGTCGCGCAGCGCGGTCGAAATCCCGATCTTCGACTGCATCGCCGGTTCGTGTTCGTGCATCAGGTTCAGCTTCGCCAGCAGCCGCGGATCGTTGTTCGTGTCGCGCACGAGCAGCGCCATCCAGCGGCTGGCGAGCGCACGGGTGCGTTCGTCCTCGGCGGGCACGCCCGCGTCGTGCAGCGCGCGAACTTCATCGACGAGCGCGATCCATTCGGCGTCGCCCGTCTGGCTCTTCTGGTACATCGGCAGGCGTGCGAGTTCTTCCTCGGAAAAGTATTTGTCGTACACGGTCATCAACTCCAGTGTGGTGAGCCAATCGGCCAGCTCCGGCTCCGTGCCCGCGGCGAGCTGCGCATGCAGATTCACGAGCCGCTCGCGCAGCTGCGCGGTCTGCGCGAGCTGACGGTCGAGCAGCGCGATCTGCTTCGCGACGATCTCGACGAGCGGCGTGTCGGGCTGGTTCAGGTGGTCGCCGATTTCGGCGAGCGACAGGCCGAAGCGACGCAGCGCCTGGATCTGGTGGAGCCGGGCGATGTCGTGGCGGTCGTACAGCCGGTAGCCGTTGTCGGCGCGCGCCGAAGGCGTCAGCAGACCGATCGCGTGATAGTGATGAAGCGTGCGGACGGTCAGCCCGCTGCGTTTCGCCAGTTCTCCCACTTTCAGTCGCATTCGTTCCTCCATTCGGGTCGCACACTGGAGTCTCGAACGTTACGCTACGTGAGGGTCAAGCGGAAGATCGGAAATCGGGTGCGCGGCGGGAATCCGCGCACCCGATCGCAGGGCCGGCTTATTGCGGCGAAGGCGGGGTGTCGGCGCCGGCGGCGCGCGCTTGCTGGCCGGTGGCGGAAGCGTCGGCCGCGTTGCCGGACGGGCCGGCCTTGTCGACCGGCGGCGTGCCCATCGCCTGGTAAAGCCGCGCGGTATCCGCGAACCGTGCGCCGGTCGCGCGGATCTCGTCGAGCCGCGCATTGCGATACTGCAGCTCGCTGGCGCGTGCGGCCGACGGCGGCAGCGCGCCGAGCCGCACGCGGGCCGCCGCGTCGTCGTACGCGCCGCGCGCGGACAGCGCGGCGCGGGACGACGCATCGAGCGCTTCGGCGTCGTGCTCGAGCGCGGCGAGCGAATCGGCGACGTTCTGGAACGCGCCGAGCACGGCCTGCTTGTACTGGTCGACGGCGGCCTCGTAGGTCGCCTTCGCCGCGCGGCGCTGCGCGAGCAGCGCGCCGCCATGGAAGATCGGCTGGCTCAGCGACGCGCCGACGTTCCAGATCGCGCCGGCGCCGGACAGCATCGTCGGCCAGCTGAAGCCGCCTTTACCCATTGCGGCCGACAGCGACAGCTGCGGGAACATCTGCGCGGTCGCGAGGCCCACTTCGGCCGCGGCCGCCTTCAGCCCCGCATCGGCCGCCTGGATGTCCGGGCGGCTTTGCAGCAGGTCCGACGGCACGACGACGGGCACCTGTTCGGGCAGGTGCAGGTCGGCGAGCGTGAGATCGGCCGGCGGCTGGTCAGGCGTGCGGCCGACCAGCACCGCGAGCGCGTGGCGTGCCGAGTCGCGCTGCTGGCGCAGCGCGGGCAGGCTCGCCGCGAACGTGTCGGCGCTTTGCCGCGCGTTCAGCGCGTCGCTGCGCGACGCCGATCCGAGCGCGTAACGGCGTTCGGCATCGTGCGCCTGGTCGTTGGCGAGCGCGACGAGCCGCTCGGTCGTATTGATCTGCGCATTCAGCACCGATACCGTGATCGACGCGGTGACGATGTTCGCGGCCAGCGCGCGCCGTGCGGAGTCGAGCTGGAACGCGCTGACGTCGACGCGGCGCGCCAGCGCGCGGTTCGCGAAACGCGACGCGCCGAACAGGTCGATCGTGTAGCTCGCCTGCAGTTGCCCGACGAACGAGTCGTACAGCAGCGTCGAGTCGCCGAGAGCTGGAATCGGCACGCCGAGGGCGCGCTGGCGCGACGCCTGGCCGCCCGCATCGATCGACGGCAGCATCGAGCTGCCGATCTGCCCGCGCAACTGTTCGCGCGCGGCATCGAGGGAGTGCGATGCCGCGCTCAACGTCGGGCTGTTGCGCAGCCCTTCGTCGACGAGCGCGTTCAGCGCGTCGGAGCGGTACTGCTTCCACCAGTCGGGCACCGGCTTCGCGCCGACCTCGAACTGCTGCGTGACGCCTTGCGCGGACACGGTCTGCTGCACTTGCGGCGTGGCGCCGTAGTGCGCGGGTGACGGCATCGCGGGCGGCTCGCCGCTCGGCGCGAACCACGCGCACCCCGCGAGCGGGCCGGCGAGGCTCGCCACCGCGAGTGCCCGCACGGCTTGGGTTTTCAGGTTCATCGATCGATCCATGGTCAGGCTCCCGACGGCGCGGCAGGCGTGCCGCCAGGCGGCGGGCCGTCCTGCGGGTCGCGTTCGTCGTGCTTCACGCGGAACCACGTCGCGTACAGCGCGGGCAGGTAGAACAGCGTCAGCACGGTTGCACTCGTGATGCCGCCCATCAGCGCGGTCGCCATCGGCCCGAAGAAGTTCGAGCGCAGCAGCGGGATCAGCGCGAGCACGGCGGCCGCGGCCGTCAGCGTGATCGGGCGGAAGCGCCGCACGGTCGCGCCGATGATTGCGTCGATACGGCGGTGGCCGGCTGCGATGTCCTGCTCGATCTGGTCGACGAGGATCACCGAATTGCGCATGATGATCCCGAACATCGCGATCACGCCGAGCATCGCGACGAAGCCGAACGGCTGGCCGAACAGCAGCAGCGTCGCGACCACGCCGATCAGCCCGAGCGGCGCGGTCAGCACGACCATCAGCACGCGCGAGAAGCTCTGCAGCTGGATCATCAGCAGCGTGAACACGGCGATCGCCATCAGCGGCATCTGCGCATTGATCGACTTCTGCGCCTTCGCGCTTTCCTCGACCGAGCCGCCGATGTTGATCTGATAGCCGACCGGCAGTTGCGCGCGCAACGTGTTCAACTTCGCGTCGACCGCATGGGTGACGTCGATGCCTTGCGCGCCGGCGCGCACGTCCGACTGCACGGTGATGGTCGGCTGGCGGTCGCGCTCCCACACGACGCCGTATTCGAGCGTCGGCTTGAAGCGGCCGAGCGAGCCGAGCGGCACGGGGCCGTTCGGGGTCGGCAAGGCGAGGCCGGCGAGCTTGCCCGGATCGACGCGATCCGCCCGCGGCGCGCGCAGGTCGACCGCGATCAGCTTGTCGCGCTCGCGGTACTGCGTGACGGTCGTGCCGGACAGCGTCATCGCGAGGAAGCTCGACACGTCCTGCGACGTGACGTTCAGCTCGCGCGCCTTCTTCTGGTCGATCTCGAAGCGCACCGAGCGCTCGGCCGGCTCGTCCCAGTCGAACTGCACGTTGACCGTGCGTGCGTCGCCGCGCATCGTCGCCGCGACCTTCTCGGCGATCGAGCGCACCGTCGCGATGCTGTCGCCGCTCACGCGGAACTGCACCGGATAGCCGACCGGCGGGCCGTTCTCGAGCCGCGACAGCCGCGAACGTACGGCCGGGAACTGCTCGTGCAACGTGGTTTCGAGCCAGGTCGCGAGCTTCTCGCGGTCCTTCACCGATTTCGCGGTGATCACGAACTGCGCGAAGTTCGGCAGCTGAAGCTGCTGGTCGAGCGGCAGGTAGAAGCGCGGCGCGCCGCTGCCGACGAAGTTCACCGAATGATCGATCTCGGGGCGCTTGTCGATCGCTTTCTCGAGCCGTTCGGTCTCGCGCAGCGTCGCCGCGAACGACGCGCCTTCGGGCAGCCGCAGGTCGACCAGCAACTCGGGGCGGTCGGAGCTCGGGAAGAACTGCTGCGGCACGAGCGTGAAGCCCATCAGCGCGACGACGAAGAGCGCGCCGGTGATCAGCAGCACGACGAAGCGCCGTTCGATGCACCAGTCGATCCAGCCGCGCAGCCGCCGGTAGAACCGCGTGTCGTAGATGTCGTGCTCGTGGTCGTCGGGCAGGTGCGCTTCATGCGCTTGC
The DNA here is from genome assembly GCF_002223095.1 of Burkholderia sp. AU33803. Classification (NCBI taxonomy): domain Bacteria; kingdom Pseudomonadati; phylum Pseudomonadota; class Betaproteobacteria; order Burkholderiales; family Burkholderiaceae; genus Burkholderia; species Burkholderia sp. AU33803. The sequence continues at coordinate 1,451,263 of NZ_NKFJ01000004.1, read as the reverse complement.
CGCTTGCGCTCGGGCAGCAGGTGGAAGCCGAGCAGCGGGATCAGCACGACCGCCGCGAACCACGATGCGATCAGGGCGATCGCCGACACCTCGAAGATCGAGCGCGTGTATTCGCCGGTGCTCGATTTCGCGAGCGCGATCGGCAGGAAGCCCGACACGGTGACGAGCGTGCCCGTCAGCATCGGGAACGCGGTGCTCGTATAGGCGAATGCGGCGGCGCGGGCACGGCTGTAGCCCTGTTCGAGCTTCACGGCCATCATCTCGACCGCGATGATCGCGTCGTCGACGAGCAGCCCGAGCGCGAGCACGAGCGTGCCGAGCGACACCTTGTGCAGCCCGATGTCGAACAGGTACATGAAGAGGGCGGTGACCGCGAGCACGACGGGAATCGAGATCACGACCACCATCCCGGTGCGCAGGCCGAGCGACACGAGGCTCACGACCAGCACGATCGCGACGGCTTCCGCGACGGCTTCGAGGAAGTCGTCGACCGAATGCGCGACCGCATGCGGCATGCTCGATACCAGCGTCAGCTTGAGGCCGGCCGGCAGCTGCGCCTGCAGGTCCTTCGATTCCGCGTCGAGCGCCTTGCCGAGCCGGATCACGTCGCCGCCCGGCTGCATCGTGACGCCGATGCCGAGCACCGCGTGGCCGCCGGCGCGCATCTGCGTGACGGCCGGATCGTCGTAGCCGCGCTTCACCGTCGCGAGATCGCCGAGCCGGAACGTGCGGCCGTTGATGCGGATCAGCGTGTCGGCGATCGCGTCGACGTTGTCGAACTGGCCGCTCGGCCGCACGAATACGCGATCGTCGGCGGTCGTCAGCGTGCCGGCCGACGAGATGTCGTTCTGCGCGTTGATCGCCTGCCCGAGCTGCTGCGGCGAGATGCCGAGGCGCGTGAGCTGCGCGTTGTTCACCTCGATGAAGATCCGCTGGTCGGGGTCGCCGAAATAGTCGACCTTGCCGACACCCGGCACGCGCAGCAGCACGGTGCGCAGCTGGTCGGCGTAATCGTGGAGCTGCGCGGGCGTGAAGCCGTCGCCTTCGAGCGTCCAGATGTTGGTGTAGACGTCGCCGAATTCGTCGTTGAAGAACGGACCCTGCACGCCGGGCGGCAGCGTATAGCCGATGTCGCCGACCTTCTTGCGGATCTGGTACCAGGTTTGCGGCACGTCCTTCACCGGCGCCGAATCCTTCATCGTGAAGAAGATCAGCGATTCGCCGGGGCGCGAGTAGCTGCGCAGGAAGTCGATGGCGGGCGTTTCCTGCAGCTTGCGGCCGATCCGGTCGGTGACCTGTTCCTGCACCTGCCGCGCGGTCGCGCCGGGCCAGAACGTGCGGATCACCATCACGCGGAACGTGAACGGCGGGTCTTCGGACTGCGCGAGGCGGGTGTAGGCAAGCATGCCCGCGAGCGTCGCGAGCGCGATCAGGTAGACGACCAGCGCCTGGTGGCGCAGCGCCCACGCCGACAGGTTGAAGCGGCCTTCTTCGTAGGAAACGCTCACGATGCGAAGTCCTCCGGATGCAGCGGCGCGATCGCGCGGACCTTCTCGCCCGCGCTGACCGTGTGCACGCCCTGCAGCACGACGCGCTCGCCGGGTTGCAGCCCGTGCGACACCGTGACCGTGCGCTCGTTGAAGCGCGCGACGTCGACGCGGCGCAGCTCGAGCGTGTCGTCCTTCGTGCGCACGACCCACACGGCCGGTTGCGGGCCGTCGTGGAACAGCGCGGTCGCGGGCAGCGTGATCGACTGCGCGTCGCCGGCGGCCGGTGCGCCGTCGAACGCGACGCTGGCCGTCATCCCGAGCCGGATCGCCGGGTCGGGCGCGGCGAGCGTGAGCTTCACGCGGTACGTGCGGCTTTGCGGATCGGCGGCCGGTGCGATTTCGCGCACCTTCGCGGCGAACGGGCGGCCCGGCAGCGACGGCAGCGTGACGGTGGCCGCGTGGCCCGGCGTGAGCGATGCCAGCGCGGCCTCGGGCACGTCGCTGACGACGTCGACGTCGCCGGACCATGCGAGCTGGTAGACGGCCTGGCCGGCCGACACGTTCTGGCCGGTGTCGGCCTGTTCGGCGGTGATATAGCCCGCGTGATCGGCGACGAGCGTCGCGTAGCGGAGCTGGTTCTTCGCGAGCGCGAGCTGCTGCTGCGCCTGCTCGCGCTGCGCGAGCGCCGACGTGTAGCTGTTCTCGGTCTGCTCGAGCTGCGCGGTCGCGATCAGGTTCTCGCGCGCCTGCGCGCGATCGCGGTCGAGCTGCTGCTTCGCGAACGCGAGGCTGTGCGTTGCGGCATCGAGTTGCGCCTGCGCGCTCGCGGCGTTCTTCTCTACATCGGACGGATCGAGCAGCGCGACGACCTGGCCGACCTTGACCGTATCGCCGAGGCGCACCTTGCGCTCGATGATCTTGCCGGCGATGCGGAACGACAGCGGGGTGGCGTAGCGAGGCTGGATTTCGCCGGGGAGCGTGCGGGCGACGGCAGCGTCGTCGGCATGAGCGGGCAGCGCGACGACGGGGCGCGGGGCGGGCGGCGCGGAGTCTTTCGGATGACAGGCGGCGACGACGAGCGCGGCGCCGACCAGCAGCGCGACGCGGGAACCGGAGCGATTCACGAAACCCCCAGATGAGGTGAGAGCGAGAGCGGAACGAAGCCGGCAAGCGCGGCGGGCGCTTGCCCCGAGCGGCGCCGGCACGGGCGTGCGGACACCATCTTTCAGAAACTGTGGCGAATTCTAATACACACCTGTATCTGAATGCAAAGATGAATCCGTAAGGGAAAGGGTGCTAGACTGCGCGCCATGAAACCTCAGCGCTTAACTCGCGAGCAGAGCAGGGACCAGACGCGTGAACGTCTGCTGATTGCCGCGCACCGTATTTTTCTGAAGAAAGGTTTTGTCGCCGCGAGCGTCGAAGACATCGCGGCCGCGGCCGGCTATACGCGCGGCGCGTTCTACTCGAATTTCCGCAGCAAGTCCGATCTGCTGCTGGCGTTGCTGGAGCGCGATCACGCGGAAGTGCAGGCCGACTTCCAGGCGATCTTCGACGGGGGCGGCACGCGCGAGCAGATGGAGTCGATGTCGCTCGCGTATTACCGGACGCTGTTTCAGGACGACGAATATTCGCTGCTGTGGGGCGAGGCGAAGCTGCAGGCCGCGCGCGACGCGAAATTCCGCGTGCGCTTCAACCAGTTCCTGCATGGCAAGCGCCTGCAGATGGCCGAGTTCATCCGGCGCTTCTCCGAGCGCGCGGGCACGCCGCTGCTGCTGCCGGCGGAGACGCTGGCGTTCGGGCTGATGTGTCTGTGCGATGGCGTGCAGTCGTACTACACGGCCGATCCGCAGCACGTGTCGGCCGAGGCGGCCGAGTCGGTGCTGGCAGGGTTCTTCGCGCGCGTGGTGCTCGGCCGCGCACCGGACTGAGCCGCCCCCGGCCCCGGCCTCGAGCCCCCTTCGTCACGCTGCCGGCCGCGACCCGACCGGTCAGCGTTCGCCGGTCATTCGCCGGTACGCATCGAGCAGCGACGTCTTGTAGACGACCCCGGCGAGCGTCGGCTCGGCTTCGCTTTCGATCACCGGCAGGCGTTCGCCCTGGAACGCCATGAAGCGTTCGAGCGCGGTGGCGAGCGGCATGTCGGGCGTGAGCAGCGGAAACGGCGTGTGCACATAGTGCGCGGCCGTCTTGTCGGCCGTGTCGCGCTTGTCGAGCAGGTCCGACGTGATGTCCTTCAGCGCGACCGCGCCGCGAAAGCGCCCGGCGTCGTCGGTCACGTACAGATACTTCACCGGATATTCGAGGAACACGCGCGTCATGTCGGCGACGCTCGCGGTGAGCGGCACGACCGTCTGCGCGGGCTGGATCAGTTCGCGCATCTGCGTGGTGCGGATCCGGCTGCGTTCCTCGGCATCCTGGTGGTGGTGCAGCGTGATCTCGTACATCGACGTCGTGCCGGTCGCGCGCGCGACGAAGTACGCGAATACGCAGGACACCAGCAGCGGCAGCACGACCTGGTAGCTGAGCGTCATCTCGAAGATCATCAGGATCGCCATCAGCGGCGCCTGCGTGGCGCCCGTCAGGAACGCACCCATGCCGACGATCGCGTACGCGAAGTACGCGGACGTATGGCCGGGCCATACGGCTTGCATCGCGAGCCCGAACAGCGAGCCGAACACCGCGCCGACGAACAGCGTCGGCGTGAACACCCCGCCGATCGCGCCGGAGCCGACGGTGGCGGAGGTCGCGATCACCTTGAACACGAGCACCGCGACGAGTGCCTGCCAGGTCCACGGCGAGTGGAGGATGAGGTTCACCACGCTGTAGCCGTTGCCCCACACGTCCGGCACCCACACCGAGATCACGCCGACGACGAGGCCGCCGAGCGCGAGCCGCACGGGCAGCGGCACGGGCAGCCGCTTGAACTGGTTCTTCGACGCATCGAGCAGGTGCAGGAACTGCGGCGCGAGCACGCCGCACAGCGCGCCGAGCACGACGAACAGCAGCACTTCGGGGCCGGTGACGGCCGGGAACACCGGCATCTCGTACGGCGGCCGGTAGCCGGCGAATTCGCGCATCACGATGTTCGCGACGACCGACGAGACGATCATCGGCCCGAGACTTTCCATCGCGATGCCGCCGAGCACGATCTCCGACACGAAGAAGGCGCCGGCGATCGGCGCGTTGTACGCGGACGTGATGCCGGCGGCCGCCCCGCAGGCGACCAGCAGGCGCAGGCGCGGCGGGTCGAAGTGCACGAAGCGGCCGACGAGCGACGCGGCGAGCGCCGCGAGCTGCACCATCGGGCCTTCGCGGCCGATCGAGCCGCCGCTGCCGATCGTCAGCAGCGACGACACGCTGCGCCACAGGCTCTGGCGGACCGGCACGATGCCGTTGCCGAGCGCGACCGATTCCATGTAGTCGGTCTTGGCGGCCTGTTTGGCGCCGCGGGTGGCGAGCAGCAGCACGCAGCCGGCGAGGAAGCCGCCCGCGGCCGGCATCCAGAACCGCACGTACCAGGGCAGGCGCTTGGCCATCTGCACGAAGCTGCCGCTTTGCCCGGAGATCAGGTGCTGCATCAGGTCGATGCCTTCGCGGAACGCCATCGTGGCAAAGGCGCCGCCGACGCCGACGATGGCCGACCAGATCAGCATCGTATGGGCGTCCGACAGGCGGAACAGCGTTTGAGCGCGAGTGCGCAGCTTCAGCAGGAACGAGAGCACGGCTGAAAGAGGGCGATGGAAAACGACGCGAAGCATAGCACTGCGCCGCGCCCGCGGGACCTTCCCGTCGGGCGCGGCGCGCGAAGCGTCACGGGCGGGCAGCTCAGCCAAGCCAGTGCTGCACGGCCCAGGTGATCCCGTAGCCGCCGGCGATCAGCCACACGTACAGGATCAGGCCGGTCATCAGCGCCCGGGGGCCGGCTGCGCGGATCTGCGCGACGCGGGTTTCGATGCCGAGCGCGGTCATGGCCATCGTCAGCGCGAAGGTGTCGAGCACGTTCAGCGTGTGGGTGACGTCGGTGGGCAGCACGTTCAGCGAATTGACGATCACGAAGCCGAGGAAACCGAGCGCGAACCAGGGCACGGCCACCTTGCGCTTGCCGTGCGCGCCGCCGGCGGTCGCACGTGCCGAGCGGGCCAGCCACGCGCCGAGCATCAGCAGCACCGGGACCAGCAGCATCACGCGGGTCATCTTGACGATCGTCGCGACGTGCGCGACCTGCGGGCTGATGTCGCTCGCGGCGCCGACCACCTGCGCGACCTCGTGGATCGTGCCGCCGAAGAACAGGCCCAGGCCGGCCGGATCGAGGTTCAGCAGCCCGGCGTGATACGCGATCGGGTACAGGAACATCGACAGCGTGCCGAACAGCACGACGCTGCCCACGGCCATCGCGCTCTGGTGCGGCTTCGACTGCAGCGTCGATTCGAACGCGAGCACGGCGGCCGCGCCGCAGATCGCGCTGCCGGCGGCGGTCAGCAGCGCGGAATCGCGGTCGAGCTTCATGATCCTCATGCCGGCCCAGGTGCCGATCACGAGCGTGCTGACCACCACCAGCACCGACACCGTCAGGCCCGGCAGTCCGACCTGCGCGATTTCCTGCAGGCTCACGCGCAACCCGAAGAACGCGACCGCGATGCGCAGCAGCTTGCGCGCGGAGAAATTGACGCCGGCTGCCCAGCTGGCCGGCATGCCGTCGCGCAGCGCGTTGCCGTACAACGCGCCTGCGACGATGCCGACGATCAGCGGCGACAGGCCGAGCCCCGCGATCGCGGGAAGCTGGGACAGGCTCGTGACGGCGGCGGCGAACAGCGCGACGAACAGCACGCCGTTCAACTGGCCGCGCATCGACGGCGCGGTGGGGCTGAGATGGGGACTCGGAGCAGTGGACATGGAAGCACCGTGATGGAGCGTGTGACGATGGTGTAATCCTAATTTCGTTATATCGATATGAAAAATTGTGATTTGTGACGTAAACTATCCGGAAAGCCGATAATTTATCCCCATGACCCCGGATCAACTGATAACGTTCGCCGCCGTCGCCGAGCACCTGAACATCAGCCACGCCGCCGTGGCGCTGCATCTGTCGCAGCCGGCCGTGTCGGGCCAGTTGCGGCTGCTCCAGGACGAATTCGGCGAGCCGCTGTACCAGCGCGAAGGCCGAGGTATCCGCCTGACTCCGGTCGGCGAGCAGCTCGCGCAGTATGCGAAGGCGCAGCGCGACACCTTCGCGCAGGCGCGTGCGTTTCGTGACGCGGTACGCGGCCTCGAGGCCGGCACGCTGCGCATCGGCGCGAGTACGACGCCCGCGAGTTACCTGTTGCCGTACCTGATCGCGGCGTTCCAGCCGCGTGCGCCGCGCGTGGCGATCCAGACGATGAGCGGCAACACGGCCGACGTCGTCGCGGCGTTGCCGTCGCTCGATATCGCGATGATCGAAGGGCCGCCCGGCGAGGCGCTGCCGCCGGGCACCGCGGTGCACGCGTGGCGCGAGGACGAGATCGTGGCGATCGTGCCGACCGGCCATCCGCTGGCCGCTCCGGACTATGCTTCGGGGGTCACGCTCGACGCGCTGGCCGCCCATCCGCTCGTGCTGCGCGAGGCGGGCTCCGCCGTGCGGCAACTCGTCGAGCGCGCGTTCGCGCAAGGCGCGGCGCCGATGCGCGTCGCGTTCGAGATCGCGGGCGTCGAGGCCGTGAAGGAAGCCGTGCGGGCCGGGATGGGCGTCGGGTTCGTATCGGCGATGTCGCTGCGTCACGACGATGCCGCGCTCGTCCTGCGCTCGCTCGCGCCCAAGCCGCTCACCCGTCACTTTTCCATCCTCGTGCCGCACGGCGGTGCGCCGTCGCGGGTCGCCGCCCAATTTCTCGAAATGAGCCTCGCGCACGACCTCGCCTGAGCGCCCGAACCCGGCCCGGGAACGCGCGTTGCGCGCCGTCGGGCGCGCGTTTGAGCGGTGCACTGTCTTAGGGATTTCCTCTATGGCGTGGGTCCGAAGCGAGGCGCACCATCCGTCTCAAGCAAATGGAACCGGTTCCATTCCGGTGAAAAAGGGCAACATGACAGACATCGTGATCGTGGCGAGCGCATTCGGAATGGACCGCGTGCGTCAGGAGGGCCACAGCGCATTCATCGCGACCGCGGCGGCAGCGGGTGCGACCGGCTTCGAGGTGCGGCGCGAGCTGTTCGCGTCGGAAGAGGCGGCCGCGCCTGGCGCGCTGGCCGTGCTCGGCGCGCAACTGGCCAGCCACGGTCTGTGGTCGGTCTTCTCGACGCCGGCCAACCTGTATACGGAAACGGGGGCGCTCGATGCGGACGCATTGCGTAGCGCGCTCGCGGAAGCCGACGCGCTCGGCGCGCGCTTCGTAAAATTCCAGCTCGGCGGCTTCGCCGGCGACGCGCACGCAGCCGAGATCGTCGCGCTGTCGCGCGGCGCGCGGGCCCGCGTGGTGGTCGAGAACGGCCAGCTTCCGGTCGGCGGCGCGCTCGCGCAGTTCCGCGGGCTGTTCGACGCACTGGCCGCGGCGGGCGTGCCCGATGCGCTCGGGATGACCTTCGACATCGGCAACTGGCAGTGGCCGGGCGAAGCGCCGCTTGATTGCGCGCAAGTGCTCGCGCCGCACGTGGAATACATTCACTGCAAGGCAGTCGCGGGCGAGGGCGCGCGCCGTTTCGCCACCGCGCCGGCCCCGAACGATCCGCTCGTGACCGGCGTGCTCGCGGTGCTGCCGCAACATGCGCCGCGCGGCATCGAGTTCCCGTTCGACGCGGCCGACCTGGCGGGCGATGCATGCCGGCGCGTTGCATGGCTCGCCACGGCGTGACGGCGGCAGGATCCTGGAGAGTTCATTCATGAAAGCAGCACTCGATGTGGTGACCTACGGCGAAGCGATGGCGATGTTCGTCGCGACCGAGCCCGGCCATCTCGCGCACGCGACGCAGTTCACGAAGCGGGTCGCGGGCGCCGACCTGAACGTTGCAATCGGTTTGTCGCGGCTCGGTTTCCGGGTCGGCTGGATGAGCCGTGTCGGCCGCGATTCGTTCGGCGGTTACGTGCTCGACACGCTGGCGCGCGAGGGCATCGACGCGTCGTGCGTGAGCGTCGATCCGCGTTACCCGACCGGCTTCCAGCTCAAGTCGCGCAACGACGACGGCAGCGACCCGACCGTCGAATATTTCCGCAAGGGCTCGGCCGCGAGCCACCTGTCGTGCGACGACTACGTGGCCGACTACGTGCTCGGCGCGCGCCACCTGCACCTGACGGGTGTTGCGCCTGCGATCTCCGCGACGTCGTGCGAGCTCGCGTTCAAGCTCGCGCGCGAAATGCGCGCGGCCGGCAAGACGATCTCGTTCGACCCGAACCTGCGCCCGACGCTGTGGCCGTCGGCCGACGTGATGGCGAAGACGCTGAACGCGCTCGCGTCGCTCGCGGACTGGGTGCTGCCGGGCATCGCCGAAGGGCGGCAACTGACCGGGCACGACACGCCGGCCGACATCGCGGGCTTCTATCTTGCACAGGGCGCGCGCGGTGTCGTGATCAAGCTCGGTGCGGAAGGCGCGTACTACCGGACGGCTGACGGCCGTGACGGAACCGTGGTGGGCGAGCGCGTGCAGAATGTCGTCGACACGGTCGGCGCCGGCGACGGCTTCGCGGTCGGCGTGGTCAGCGCGCTGCTGGAAGGCAAGACGGTCGAGCAGGCGGTGGCGCGTGGCAACCGGATCGGTGCGCTCGCGATCCAGGTGATCGGCGACTCGGAAGGACTGCCGACCCGCGCCGCGCTCGACCGATTCGAAAACGTCAGCAATCGCACCGATCGCTTAGAGGAAACCTTCACCGCGCAATGAGAGGCCGGACACGGCACAATCCGCGGACTCGTTTCGTCGTGCATGCGCACGGCAAGGTACGGGATCAGAGTAAGCGCTAAAGCGCTAACTCTGATCGACCGCGAAGCATGGGATCCACGTAAGCGTTAAAGCGCTAACGTGGATCGACCGCGAAGCATGGGATCCACGTAAGCGCTAAAGCGCTAACGTGGATCGACCGCGAAGCATGGGATCCACGTAAGCGCTAAAGCGCTAACGTGGATCGACACAGGAGACATTCTGATGGCCAACACACTCGCTGCCCGCCGCTGGTGGACGATCATGCCGATCGTCTTCATCACGTACAGCCTCGCCTACCTCGACCGCGCGAACTACGGGTTCGCGGCCGCGGCCGGCATCAACCAGGACCTCGGGATCAGCAAGGGCCTGTCGTCGCTGATCGGCGCGCTGTTCTTCCTCGGTTACTTCTTCTTCCAGATTCCCGGCGCAATCTACGCGGAACGCCGCAGCGTGAAGAAGCTCGTGTTCGTCAGCCTGATCCTGTGGGGCGCGTGCGCGGCACTCACAGGCGTGGTCAGCAACATCCCGTCGCTGATGGCGATCCGCTTCGTGCTCGGCGTCGTCGAGGCGGCCGTGATGCCGGCGATGCTGATCTACATCAGCAACTGGTTCACGAAGAACGAACGCTCGCGTGCGAACACGTTCCTGATCCTCGGCAACCCGGTTACCGTGCTGTGGATGTCGATCGTGTCGGGCTATCTCGTGCACGAATTCGGCTGGCGCCACATGTTCATCGCCGAAGGCGTGCCGGCCGTCCTCTGGGCCGTGTGCTGGTGGTTCCTCGTGCAGGACAAGCCGGCCGATTCGCCGTGGCTCAACGCGCAGGAAAAGCGTGACCTCGACGCCGCGCTCGCGGCCGAGCAGGCAGCGATCAAGCCCGTGCGCAACTATGGCGAAGCGTTCCGCTCGCCGGCCGTGATCAAGCTGTGCGCCCAGTATTTCTGCTGGAGCATCGGCGTGTACGGCTTCGTGCTGTGGCTGCCGTCGATCGTCAAGAACGGCTCCGACCTCGGGATGGTCGCGACCGGCTGGTTGTCGGCGCTGCCGTATCTCGCCGCGACGATCGCGATGATTGCCGCGTCGTGGGCGTCCGACAAGGTCGGCTCCCGCCGCGGTTTCGTGTGGCCGTTCCTGCTGATCGGCGCGGCTGCGTTCGCCGCATCGTATGCACTCGGCTCGTCGCACTTCTGGATCTCGTATGCGCTGCTGGTCGTGGCCGGCGCCGCGATGTACGCGCCGTACGGCCCGTTCTTCGCGATCGTGCCGGAACTGCTGCCGAAGAACGTCGCCGGCGGCGCGATGGCGCTGATCAACAGCATGGGCGCGCTCGGCTCGTTCGTCGGCTCGTACTTCGTCGGCTACCTGAACGGGGCGACCGGCTCGCCCGTCGCGTCGTATGCGTTCATGAGCGCCGCGCTCGTCGCCGCGGTGATCCTCACGCTGTCCGTCAAACCCCAGGCGCGCGATACGCATCCGCTCGCGACGCCGCTGCAAGGAAAATGAATCCGATGAAGCCCCGTATCGTCGCGTACAAGCCGCTGCCCGATGACGTTCTCGCGTACCTGCGCGAGCATGCGGACGTCGTGCAGGCCGACGGCGCCGCCGCCCTTGCCGATGCGCTCGGCGACGCGGACGGCGCGATCGGAGCGAGCCTGAAGGTCACGCCGGAAATGCTCGACCGCGCACCGCGGCTGAAGGCGTGGTCGACGATCTCGGTGGGCTACGACAACTTCGACGTCGCGGATCTCACGCGGCGCGGCATCGTGCTCGCGCATACGCCGGACGTGCTGACCGAATCGACCGCCGATACGGTGTTCTCGCTGATCCTCGCGTCCGCGCGACGCGTGGTCGAGCTGGCCGAGTGGGTGAAGGCCGGCCACTGGCATCGCAGCATCGGCCCCGACCTGTACGGCACCGACGTGCAGGGCAAGACGCTCGGCATCGTCGGACTCGGGCGGATCGGCGGCGCGGTCGCGCGCCGCGCGGCGCTCGGCTTCCGGATGCAGGTGCTGTACGCGAACCGCTCCGCGCATGCGCAAGCTGAGTCACAGTACGGCGCGCGGCGCGTCACGCTCGACGAACTGCTCGCGCAATCGGATTTCGTGTGCCTGCAGGTGCCGCTGTCGCCGGAAACGCACCACCTGATCGGTGCGGCCGAATTCGCGAAGATGAAGCGCGGTGCGATCCTGATCAATGCGTCGCGCGGGCCGGTAGTCGACGAGGCCGCGCTGATCGATGCGCTGCGCGCGGGCACGATCCGCGGCGCGGGGCTCGACGTGTTCGAGAAGGAGCCGCTGGCGGCGGATTCGCCGCTGCTGCAAATGAAGAACGTCGTCGCGCTGCCGCATATCGGCTCGGCGACGCACGAGACGCGCCATGCGATGGCGCGCTGCGCCGCGGAAAACCTGGTCGGCGCGCTGGCCGGCACGCTGCGCACGAATCTCGTCAATCCGGACGCGCTCGCACGCGCTTGAGCCGCGGCGGTAGCGGGGCGACCCCGGCCGACCCCCGGCCGGCGGGGCGCCGGCTTCGTTAGAGTCGATGGTCTTGGTGCCGGAGGGCTGGCTGCGTTATGATCCCCGCGCGTCGTATCGACGGCCCGGCAATGCTGCCGGCGGCGTTTCGCGACGGGTATCCGCGCCAGGTCCGGTGCGGCCGACTGCTGTTGCAGGTGACCGGGGTGGATGCCGACGCGCCGGTGCCGATCATCGCGAAGCGGGGGATCGGCGCAAGCGCTGAAGGGGCTAACGCTGGTCGACCGCGAAGCATGGGGTCAGCGCAAGCGCTGAAGGGCTAACGCTGACCGACCGCGAAGCATGGGACTCGCGTAAGCGCTGAAGGGCTAACGCGGGTCGACCGCGAAGCATGGGGTCAGCGTAAGCGCTAAAGCGCTAACGCTGACCGACAGGGAGATTCCACCGGGTGGCTTACGTTTCCAACAACAAAGGTCCGTCTGCTCACGAAGCGGCGCGGATCGTACGTCGCGAGGCACGACAGTGACCGATTCGCAACCAACCACGACGCGTCCGGCGACGATCAGCGATGTCGCGCGCGAGGCCGGCACCGGCAAGACCAGTGTGTCGCGCTATCTGAACGGCGAGACGCACGTGCTGTCCACCGATCTGCGCCAGCGGATCGAAGCGGCGATCGCGCGGCTCAACTACCGGCCGAACCAGATGGCGCGCGGGCTCAAGCGCGGCCGCAACCGCCTGCTCGGCATGCTCGCGGCCGACCTGACCAATCCCTATACCGTCGAAGTGCTGCAGGGCGTCGAGGCCGCGTGCCACGCGCTCGGCTACATGCCGCTGATCTGCCACGCGGCAAACGAAGTCGAGATGGAGCGCCGTTTCCTGCAGCTGCTCACGACCTACCGCGTCGAAGGGCTGATCGTCAATGCGCTCGGCGCCGACGAGGACGTGCTGCGCCCGCTGCGCGGCGCCGGCATCCCGGCCGTGCTGGTCGACCGCACGGTCGAAGGCTTCGAGGCCGACCTGATCGGCCTCGACAACGCCGACGCGATCGAGACGGCACTCGCGCACCTGGTCGCTCACGGCTTCGACGCGATCCATTTCGTCGTGCAGCCGTTCGAGCGCGTCAGCTCGCGGCGCCTGCGCGAGGCCGCGTTCCGCACGGCACTGGCGGCGCGCGGGCTGACGGTGCCGTCGACGGTCGTGCTCGACCTGGACGCGCCCGACGCGGTCACGGCGGCGCTGGCCGACATCGATGCCCGCATCGACGACGCGGCACGGCGCGGCGTGCGCGCGGCGCTGTTCGCCGCGAACGCGCCGGTCGCACTCGCGATCGCGCGCCACCTGCGCGCGCGTTTCGGCACCGCATGGCAGCAGCGGGCGGCGCTGCTGTCGATCGACGATCCGGAATGGGCCGAGCTGATCGGGATCACGACGATCCGCCAGCCGACCTACGAAATCGGCTACAAGGCCGTCGAATTCGTGCACGAGCGGATCGACGGCGCGGCGGGTGACGTACGCGTCTCGCTGTTGCCGGGCGAGCTGGTTGCGCGCGCGTCGACCGCAAGCTGAGTATCATTCGGGGCACGCAGCGCGTCAGGTGCGCTGCCCCGAACAAGGAAATACATGACTGTCGCTCCCGTCACGCTGGCGGTGCTGATCGCCGCCACGCTGATCATCGCGCTCCTGCCGCTCGTCCTCTACCGCATCCTGCGCAAGCCGCTGGCGCTGAACCGCCGCGACACGATCGTCGGCGTGGCCGTCTTCACGTTGTTCGCGATGATCCTCGAACGCGCGTTTCACGGGCTCGTGCTGAGCCAGACGCCGCCGGACGGCTGGCTCACGCAGCCGCTCGCGTTCGTCGCGTACAGCGCGCTCGCGACCGCCGTATTCGAGGAAGTCGGCCGCTATCTCGGGATGCGTTTCCTGAATCGCCGCTACGGCCCGACGTCGGCCGGCGACAGCCGCGGAATCGGCTACGGGATCGGTCACGGTGGCGCCGAAGCATGGTTCGTCGGCGTACTCGTATGGGGCCAGTGGTCGTATCTCGCGTGGCTCGCGAGCCGCGGCCAGCTCGAGACGCAACTCGCCGACCTGCCGGGCGATACCGTCGTGCGGCTGCACGTGATGCTTGCGACGCTGTCGGCGCAGTCGATGCTGCTGTTGCTGCTCGAACGCTGCGCGGCATTCGTGCTGCAGCTCGCGCTGTCGGTGCTGGTCTGGCGCGGCGTGCGCGCCGGCCGCGCGAGCGTGTTGCCGCTCGCGATCGTGCTGCACGCGCTCGCGGCCGCGCCGGCGTTGCTGTACCAGGTGCGCGTGTTGCCGGCCGGCGGGGTCGAGGCCGCGTATTTCGTGCTCGCCGCGATCCTGGTCGTCGTGCTGGTGAAGGCATGCCGGCCGTCGCAATCGGCAGCCTGACGGGAGAGACGGGATGGATGACTATCTGATCGAATGCCAGAGCGCGGAATTCGACGCGCTCGCACGCGTGATCTGCGATCTCTTTCCGGAGCAGACGCGTTTCGCCGAAAGCAGCGACGCACGCGGGCGGTTCCTGTCCGTGCAGTGGCTCGCGATGCGCTTCGGCTCGGCGCCGAAGCGGATGACGCTCGATATCCGCATCGTGCCGGCCGCGCTCGCGCGCTACCTGGCGCTCAAGCCGATGCAACGGGCGCGCAGCCATGCGGTGCTGCATGCGTATGCGGAAGCGATGCTCGGGTCGCTCGAGGAGCGTCACGCGGCCGGCGAGGCCGTCGAGCGCGACGCGGAACTCGTACTCGACGAAGACTTTGCGTGACCGTTCCCGCCGGCGCCATGCCGGCGCGCTGCATTACGCGTCGCGGTAGACCTGCGCGAAGCGCTGCGCCTGCACGACACCGTAGTCGCCGGGCGCGTACTGCATCACCCAGTCGCCGGCCACGCCGCGCAGCGTGTCGCCGTTTTCCGAGCGGGCGATCGTGAACGGCTCGTCCATCCGGCGGGCGAGCACGACGGCCGGCCGGTTCCGGTAGGCGCCCGGTTCGCCGTGTGCGAGTGCGGGTTCGGCGGGCAGGTATTTGGCGTCGAAGCGCGCGCGCGACACGACCCAGCGGTCGCCGGTCGAGCCCGTGATCAGCGCGTCGCCCGCCGCATAGCGGTTCGGGCCTTCGAGGCTCATCAGTTCGCCGTCGGCCTGCGCGAAGGCAACGGCGACGGTTTCGTCCTTGACGACGCGACGGGCCTGCGGATCGGTACGCAGGTCGAGGTGCTTGAGTTCGAGCATGGCGGGGAAGGGCGGGAAAGCGGTAAAAGCCGGGAGCTTATCCCGAATCCGGCGCGCCGTGTGACGCGCCGGTCGCCTGGAGGGGCGCTGCGCCGTCCGGCCCGGACGGGCGGTACGGCGCCGGCAGGGCGGGCGTCAGGGTTGCGCGGGTGCGCTGGCGGCCGGCGCGGCTGCCGCCTTGTCATCCGTGCCCTTCGTCTTGCCCTTGCCGCGATGCTCGCCGCCGTGGCGCAGCCAGCTGCGGAACGTCGTGTCGGCCAGCGCCTTCTGGTCGGCCGGGAAGCTCTCGTAGAGCGGTGCGAAGGCATCGGCGAGCTTCTTCGCGCCGTCGGCGTTCGCCTGCGACAGTTCCGCGTACTGCTTCATGTCGTCGAGTGCGGAGACGTCGTGCTTCGCCATCCGTTCGCGATAGAGGCGGCCCATCGTGTCGCCGTTGTCGCGCATCGTGTCCGCGAACGTCTTCCATTGCGGTTCCTGCGCCGACGTGATCTTCAGCTGGTCGTGCAGGTACTTGATGCGCTGCTCGACGCGCGCTTCGTGGCGTGCCGCACGCTGCTCGGCGCTCGGGGCCGACGCCGCGGCCGTCGTTGCAGGGGCCTGGACGGGCGCCTGCGGCTGCGCCGGGGTTTGCGCGAACGCGCCGGCTGCAACGGCGAGCGTAGCGAGGGTGAGCGAGATTTTCTTCATGGTTGGCTCTCCGGGGTGGTGTCTTGCGAGCGGGCGCGGCGGCAACTGCCGCAAGCGCGCTTCTCGCGTCGCCAGCTATTAGTAGCACGTTGAATGCGGTGCAGCAGCGAATGCGACACTTGCTTACATCCGATACGAATCGAAATTGAAAGGATCCGGCCGGATCGTAGCGGCGCCGTTTGGGCGGGCCGGCGTTCGGCGCTATCATCGCGTCACCTTCCACTCAGCCGGCGCGTCGTGCCCCGGCCCAGCCTCATGCGTCCACCCCGCCTCGACCAACTCGACGATCTCGACCGGCAACTGGTCGCGCTGCTGCAGGCCGATGCGCGCGCCAGCGTCGCGGATCTCGCGCGCCAGCTCGACGTCGCGCGCACGACGGTCGTCGCCCGCATCGCGCGGCTCGAACGCACCAACGTGATCGCCGGCTACAGCGTCCGGCTCGGGCAGGACGTGCTCGATGCAAGCATTTATGCATATGTCGGCATCATCCTCACGCCGAAGTTCGGCAAGGACGTGCTGCGCAAGCTCGACCGGATGCCCGAGGTGCAGCTGCTGTGCGCGGTGAGCGGCGAGTACGACTACGTTGCGTGGCTGCGCGCCGATTCGCCCGAACGGCTCAACGACCTGCTCGACCAGATCGGCACGCTCGAAGGCGTCGAACGCACGACGACGTCGATCATCCTGTCGCGCAAGATCGATCGCGGGACCATCGGCGGCTGACGCTCAGGTGCGGCCTGCGTCGCGTCGTGCGTGTGGCGCCGGGGTATCGGCCCGGCTGCCGGCCTGCGCCGCGCCGGGCGGCCGCACGAGCGGAATCCGCACCGAGATGCGCAACCCGCGCGCTTCCGTTTCATCCGCATAGGCGAGCGCGATGTCGGCACCCATCCGGTCCGCGACGATCTTCACGATCGACAGGCCGAGCCCGGAGCCGATCTGCGCATTGCCGGGCACCCGGTAGAACGGGTCGAACACACGTTCGCGTTCGTGCGGCGCGATGCCCGGCCCGGTGTCGGCGATCGTCACGCACACGTGCGTGTCCGTGCGTTGCGTCGACAGGTCCACGCGTCCGCCCGGCGGCGTGTAGCGGATGGCGTTGTCGACCAGGTTCATCACGAGCGACACGAGTTCGAGCTCGTCGACGGGCACGTGCGTGTCCGGGCCGTCCTCGATGCCGATGTCGAGGGTTTTCGCGTCGGCGAGCGGCATCAGGTCTTCCAGCACGCGCCGATAGATCGCATGGACGGACACGTCGCCGGGCGGCGCGGCCGGCGCGCTTTGCGCCCGCGCGAGCGCGAGCAGCTGCCCGACCAGGTGGCGGCTGCGGTCGAGCCCGCCGCGCAGCGCGGCGAGCCGTGCGCGCGCATCGTCCGGCAGGTCGGCCTCGGCGAGGCGCTCGGCCTGCAGCGACATCGCCGTGAGCGGCGAGCGCAGTTCGTGTGCGGCGTCGGCGACGAAGCGGCGCTGCGCGGCGACCGACTGCGCGACGCGCGCCAGCATGCGGTTGATCGCGACGACGAATGGCCGCACCTCGACCGGCACGCGCTCGGCCGGCACCGGGCGCAGGTCGTGCTCGTCGCGGGCGTCGATGCCGGCGGACAGCGCGGCCACCGGGCGGAACAGCTTGCGCACGAGATCGGCGACGAGCAGCAGCAGGATCGGGACGAGGATCAGCAGCGGCAACGCGGTGCGCCACGCGCTTTCGCGAGCGACATCGTCGCGCACGCCGGCTTCCTGCGCGACCGCGATGCGCTCGCCGTTCGCGAAGGTTCGAACCATCACGCGATACGTGCTGCCGCCGGCATCGACCGTATGCAGCCCGTCGGCGAGCGTCGGCGCCAGCGCGAGCCGCGGCGTGCCGTCGCTGCCCGGCCGCGGTTGCGGTGCACTGCCGAGCGGCTGCACGAACACGCGCGACAGCTCGTCGCTTTCGCGCGCGGGCCCGGTGCCGTCGGCATGGAGCGACGACGCGTGCTCGCGGTCGAGCAGCGTCGCGACCTCGCGCAGCACGTCGTCCTGCAGTTCGTGTGCTTCGTCGAACGCCGATGAAAACGCGAACGCGGCCGCGGCCGTCGCGACGACCAGGATCGCGGCCGACAGCGCGACCGACAGCCGGAAGCCGATCGACTCGCTCAGGCGCTTCTTGAAACCATCCATCCCGCACCCCTGACGTTCTTGATCACGGTACTGCCGAGCTTGCGGCGCAGCGAATGGATCAGGAATTCGACCGCATTGCTTTCGACTTCCTCGCCCCAGCCGTACAGGCGATCCTCGAGCTCGCGCCGCGACAGGATCGCGCCCGGGCGCACCAGCAACGCGCGCAGCAGCGCGAACTCGCGATTCGACAGCGGCACCGGCGCGTGCCCGTCGACGGCGGCCTCGCGCGTCGCCGGGTCGAGCGACACGATCCCGTTGCTCAACAGCGGCGCGGCCGAACCGGCCCGGCGCCGGATCGCGACGCGAATCCGTGCGAGCAGCTCGGCCATCTCGAACGGCTTCACGATGTAGTCGTCGGCGCCGCCGTCGAGGCCGGCCAGCCGATCGTCGAGCCCGTCGCGGGCGGTGACGATCAGCAGCGGCGCGCTGGCGTCCTTCGCGCGGATGGCGGCCAGCACGTCGAGCCCGTCGCGGCCGGGCAGGCCGAGATCGAGCAGGACCAGGTCGTAGGGCTGCGCGGCGAACGCGGTCAACGCGCGCACGCCGTCGGTGACCCAGTCGGTGGCGTACGACGCGTCCTTCAGCGCGGCATGGACGGCCTCGCCGATCATCGGGTCGTCTTCGACGAGCAGTATTCGCATGCGTGTTCTCCGTGCGGCGCAAACGCCGCCAGCGTATGCGATTCCCGCACGGGCGTCACGTGCGGCGGCGCGCTGTGATCCTTATTTGCCGCTGAACCGGTCGAGCGTCGCGAGCAGGCTCTTCATCGCGGCGGCCGAATCGGCCTGGGTCGGATGATCGGCGCGCAGCGCGGAGAGTGCGCGGTCGATCTCCTGGTCGACCATGTGCCAGTCGGCGGCGGCGCGCGGCTTGAGGCCGGCTTCGGCCGAGTCCCACGCGATCTCGAGATCCTTGATGCGCGTTTTCGCGCCGGGCAGGTCGCCCTTGGCGACGAGCGCGTTCACGTCGACGGCGATCGTACGGAACTGCGACAGGTCACCGAGCTTCGATGCGTGGGCCGCTGCGGGCGAGGCGGCGGCCGAGGCCGGCGCCGACGTCGCTGCGTTCGCGTCCTGCTGCTTCGAGCAGCCGGCGGCGGCGCTCAGCAGGGCAATCGTGGCAACGGCAACGGCGAGACGGGAAACGGGATGGGGGATGCGCATGGCGTGTCCTCGATTCGATGAATGGAAAGAACGGAAAGGAAAGGGCGTCATTCGGTGGTGCCGGCCTGCGTGCGCGGGCCGCTGCCGAACTGCGCGACGGCGACGAGCAGCACGATCACGGTCAGGAACAGCAGGCTCGTCCAGGCAGCGCCGAAGCCGAGCCCGCCGTAGGCGCGGGCCTGCGTGAGCAGGTCGCCGAGCGATGCGCCGAACGGGCGCGTCAGGATGTACGCGATCCAGAACGCCAGTACCGCATTGGCGCCGAGCCGCCACATCACGAACACGGCCGCGATCAGGCCGCCGAAGCACAGCGCGCCGAGCGTGAAGCCGAGCCCGAGCGCCTCGGTCGCGAGATCGCCCGCGGCGGTGCCCAGCGCGAACGTGCAGAGGATCGCCGACCAGTAGAACAGCTCGCGCCGCGGCGTGACGATCGTGTCGATCGACAGCGTGCCTTCGACGCGATGCCACACGAAGAAGATCGCGGCGAGCGCGATGGCAAACGCGGCGGTGCTCGCATAGAGGCTGACGTTCAGGCCGTCGGTGAGCAGGTCGGTGATCTGCGTGCCGACGATGCTGACCAGCACCACCGTGAGCCAGTAGATCCACGGCACGTAGCGGCGCGTGCGCAACTGCAGCCACAGCGCGATCGCGAGCAGCGAGGCCATCGCGACGCGCGTGACGGTCTGGCCGAGCCCCGCGTTGACCGCGAGAAAGTCCGCGCCGGTCTCGCCGACCGTGGTCGACATGATCTTGATGATCCAGAACGACAGCGCGACGTCGGGCACCTTGTTCAGCCAGTGCGGCGTGCGATGAGCGGGCAGGGATTGCATGCGATGCCTCCTTGGAAGTCGGGTGGTCGGCATGCAGTCTGAAACGGAAGACTTAGGCCAGCCATAGCGGGGGCCGCAGCGGTAAAACGTGTTGTTTCGACACTTCGACGAAATATGTCGTCGAAACGTCGAAATTATCGGTCGTTTCGCATCATTCTTCGTCTTGGAACTGATTTTGAGCGTCCCTACACTGTGTTCATGGCTCAACGCCGTTCACAACACCAACCCATCATCAGGAGATAAGCGCATGAAAATCGCCATCGTCGGCGCAGGTCTGATCGGCCACACCATTGCTCACATGCTGCGTGAAACGGGCGACTACGAAGTCGTCGCGTTCGACCGTGACGCGGATGCGCTTGCGAAGCTGTCGCGCGAAGGCATCGCGACGCAACGGGTCGATTCGGCCGATGCAAACGCGATTCGCGAAGCCGTGAAGGGCTTCGATGCGCTCGTCAACGCGCTGCCTTACTACCTCGCGGTCAACGTGGCCGCCGCCGCGAAGGCTGCCGGCGTCCACTACTTCGACCTGACCGAAGACGTGCGCGCCACCCACGCGATCCGCGAACTGGCCGAGGGCTCCGACCGTGCGTTCATGCCGCAGTGCGGCCTCGCACCGGGCTTCATCGGTCTCGCCGCACACGAACTGGTGAACGGCTTCAGCGAAGTGCGCGACGTGAAGATGCGCGTCGGCGCGCTGCCCGAGTATCCGACCAACGCGCTGAAGTACAACCTGACGTGGAGCGTCGACGGCCTGATCAACGAATACTGCCAGCCGTGCGAAGCGATCCGCGACGGCCGCAAGCAGTGGGTGCAGCCGCTCGAAGGCCTCGAGCACTTCTCGCTCGACGGCACCGAATACGAAGCGTTCAACACGTCGGGCGGCCTCGGCACGCTGTGCGAGACGCTGTCGGGCAAGGTCGAGACGCTCGACTACAAGTCGGTGCGCTATCCGGGCCACCGCGATCTCGTGCAGTTCCTGCTCGAAGACCTGCGCCTGTCGAGCGACCGCGACACGCTGAAGTCGATCATGCGCCGCGCAGTGCCGTCGACGAAGCAGGACGTCGTGCTCGTGTTCATCACGGTGACGGGCGTGAAGGACGGCCAGCTGGTGCAGGACGTGTTCACGCGCAAGATCTTCGCGAAGGACGTGTGCGGGATGCACATGAGCGCGATCCAGATCACGACGGCCGGCGCGATGTGCGCGGTGCTGGATCTGTTCCGCGAAAAGAAGCTGCCGCAGAGCGGTTTCATCCCGCAGGAAAAGGTGTCGCTGAAGGCGTTCCTGTCGAACCGCTTCGGCAAGCTGTACGAAGGCGGCACGATGGAGCGCGTGCACGAAGTGGCCTGACCATCCGTCAGCCTCTGGCACGAGGGCCGTACGACGCCGGGAGCGCAACAGCGCTTCCGGCGTTGTTTTTTGCGGGTGACGAAAAAGAGCGGCCGGTCAGGCCGGCAGCGGCGGGACGATCGTGGCCGCAGGCGGAGGCGGCGCGATGCGGTATAGCAGCGCTTCGATGTCGGCATCGGAGGGCGCGGTGTTGTCGAACATCACGATGTCGTCGCATTCGTGGCCGGTCGGCACGAAGCGGCGCTGCCGGTATTCGTCCCAGTGCGCGAGCTTGTATGCGTCGTTCGGGTTGCCGCGCGCGACGATCCGCTGGTGCGCGACGTCTTCCGACGTGTGGACCCAGACGACCGTCAGCGCGACGTCGGGCGCGATGCCGAGCCAGGCGCGGTCGAGAATGCGGCGATCGCGCACTTCGCGCGACAGCGGGCCGACCACGAGCGCGCCGATGCCGAGCGCGAGATTTTCACGGGCCGTGTCGAGCAGCCCTTGATATTCGGGATCGCGCAGGTGCTTCAGGTAGAGCGGGCTGTCGCGGTCGTTCGGATCCGCGGTGAGCGCACCCATCGCGGCCGAGCTGTAGCGGCCGTACAGCGTGTCCTTGTCGAGCAGGCAGAAGGCCTCGCCGGTCGCGCGCATCAGCGGCCCGATGAGCCGCTTCGCGAGCGTGGTCTTGCCGGTGCCGGCGTGACCGCAGAAGAACACCAGATGCGTCACGAAGCCTTGCCTCCCGAGCGCGGGCTCGACGCGCCGTTGCGCTTGTCGCCGCGCGAGAAGACTTCCGCTTCCAGCCACATCGCGTTGATGATGCCGAAGCCGAGCGCCACGCCGATGCCGAGTATCCACGAGAAATACCACATGGGTCTGTCTCCTTGACGGTTGGGCCGCACGGCCGTGCGGCGGGTGGTCCGAACTGCCGGGTGCGCATGCTGCGGCGCACGCAGCCCGATCATGACCAATATCGCCGAGCCGCGCAAGCCGGGCCACCCGCGCAGCAAACCGGTAAACTGATGCGCAAACCGCAACGTCACAACACCATGCTGATCAACTGTGCTGCATACCAGGACGGCCGCAAGCTGGCCGACATCGATATCGACGCCATCAGCGACTACGTGTCGAAGCCCGAGTGCTTCGTGTGGGTCGCGCTGAAGGATCCGACGCCCGAGGAACTCGACCTGATGGGCGAGGAATTCGGGCTGCACGAACTGGCGCTCGAGGATGCCCGCAAGGGGCATCAGCGGCCGAAGATCGAGGAGTACGGCGATTCGCTGTTCGCGGTGCTGCATACGGTCGAGCTGGACGACGACGATGAATTCAAGGTCGGCGAGCTGAACGTGTTCGTCGGCGCGAACTACGTGCTGTCGATCCGCAACCATACCGAGCACGATTTTCGCGACGTGCGCAAGCGCTGCGAGCGCGAGCCGCATCTGCTCCGGGAAGGTTCGGCATTCGTGTTCTACGCGCTGATGGACCAGGTCGTCGACCGCTATTTCCCGATCCTCGAAACGCTCGGCGCCGAGCTCGAGGAACTCGAGGACCGCATCTTCGCGAAGGCCACGCCCGCCTCGTCGCGCGCGATCATCGAGGATCTCTATTCGCTGAAGCGCCGGCTCGTGATGCTGTACCAGCACACGGCGCCGCTGCTCGAGCCGCTGGCGAAGCTCACCGGCGGGCGCATTCCGCAAGTCTGCAGCGGCATGGAGCCGTACTTTCGCGACGTGTACGACCATCTGCAGCGGATCGTGAAGACGATCGAAGGGCGGCGCGAGATGGTGGTCACGGCGATCCAGGTCAACCTCGGGATGATCTCGCTGGCCGAGAACGAGGTGACGAAGCGGCTCGGCTCGTTCGCCGCGCTGTTCGCGATCCCGACGATGATCGCCGGCATCTACGGGATGAACTTCGCGAACATGCCCGAACTGCACCTGAAATACGGCTTCTACGGCTGTATCGCCGTGATGGTGGCCGCCGACTTCGGGTTGTGGTGGCGCTTCAAGCGGGCAGGGTGGCTGTAGCCTCGCGTCACGCGCGGGGCGGCGCGTGCTTGCCGACCACGACGCGCCACGGCCGCACGCGCCACGATTTCACGAGGCCGTTCTGCACGTACGGATCGGCGCGTGCGAACGATTCGGCCGCCTCCGGCGAATCCCCTTCGAACACGAGCACGGCCTGGTCGGCCGGGTCCGACAGCGCGCCGGCGAGCACGAGTTCGCCGCGCTCGGTCGCAGCCTGCGCAAGCGCGAGGTGCTGGGCGCGGAACGGTTCGCGGCGGGACAGGTAATCGTCGACGAGTTCGTAGGTCAACTGGTAATGCATGGCGGCTCCGGAAAGGATCGCGGCGGCCGGTGCGTCAGCGCGCCGTCAGTCAGTCTGCTGCGGGCAGTATAGGGCAGGCGGACGGCCGCGACACGACGCGGAGGGCGGCGCGCTTCTGTGGTCATAAATGCAACTAACGGTCTGAGCGACGCCCGTCCTGGAATCCTGGCCGCAACGCGCCTTCCATGCAGCCATGGTCTACAGGCCACCGGCGGGGCGCGTCCCTACGCCTTGTAGCCGATCGTGCGCAGCAGGTCCTTGCGCCAGCGGATGTCGTCGTCATTTTCGACGCCGAGCGGCCCGAAGCCGTCGACGACGCCGACGATTCCGCGTCCTTGCGCGGTTTCCGCGACGATCACCTCGGTCGGGTTTGCGGTCGCGCAATAGATCCGGCAGACCTCCGGCACCGCCTTGATCGCGTTGAGGACGTTGACCGGAAAGCACCCGTCGCCGAGAAACACGATGAACGCGTGACCGGCGCCGATCGCGCTGGCGTTGCGGCAGGCGAGGTCAACGAGCGTCGCATCGGTGCCGGAGTGGCGCACCAGCCGCTTGCCCGATGCCTCGCAGAAGGCGAGCCCGAAGCGGATGCCGGGCACGGTGCCGACCAGCGCCTCGTGGATGTCCTCGACGGACTTGATGAAATGGGACTGGCCGAGGATGAAGTTCACGGTCTCGGGCTTGTCGACGGCAACGGTTTGTAGTTGCAGCATGGCGGACCTCGTCTCGCGATGCGGCGCGTGCGCCGCAATGGGCGCTTCAAGCTTAGTACGCGGCGGCCGGCGACGAAAGCCGCGCGGGCGGCCTATCCTTGGTTGTGTGTGGCGCGCGCCGCACGAAGGCAACGGAGGACGACATGGACGTGCGACAAGGCTTCGTCGACTGCGTGGGGCGCACGCCGCTGATTCGCTTGGCGAAGCTCAGCGCCGAGACGGGCTGCGAGATCCTGGGCAAGGCGGAATTCATGAATCCGGGCGGGTCGGTGAAGGACCGCGCGGCACTCTACATCATCCGCGACGCCGAGCGGCGCGGCGTGCTGCAGCCGGGCGGCACCGTGGTCGAGGGTACGGCGGGCAACACCGGCATCGGCCTGGCGCATATCTGCGCGGCGCGCGGCTATCGCTGCGTGATCGTGATTCCCGACACGCAATCGCCGGACAAGCTGGCGATCCTGCGCACGCTCGGCGCCGAGGTGCGCCCGGTGCCCGCTGCGCCCTACCGTGATCCGAACAACTACCAGAAGATTGCCGGGCGGCTCGCGGACGAACTCGACAACGCGGTATGGGCCAATCAGTTCGACAACGTCGTCAATCGCCAGGCGCACTACGAGACGACCGGGCCCGAGATCTGGCGCGATACGGCCGGCACGATCGATGCGTTCGTGTGCGCGACCGGGACGGGCGGCACGCTGGCGGGCGTGAGCCGTTATCTGAAAGAGCAGAATCCGGACGTGCGGATCGTGCTGGCCGACCCGCACGGCAGCGGACTCTACGGTTACGTGAAAACGGGCGACCTCGGCGCGGAAGGCAACTCGATCACCGAAGGCATCGGATCGACGCGCGTCACGATGAACCTTGCCGGCACGCCGATCGACGACGCGGTGCGGATCGACGATCAGCAGTGCGTGACGATGGTCTACCGGTTGCTGCGCGAGGAGGGGCTGTACGTCGGCGGATCGAGCGGCATCAACGTCGCCGGGGCGGTCTGGCTGGCCCGCCGGATGGGCCCGGGGCACACGATCGTGACCTTGCTGTGCGACCGTGGCGACATCTATCGCACACGGCTTTTCAATCGCGAATGGCTACGCGAAAAGGGACTGGATCCGGGGGACTGAACCCGTGTGTCGAATCGGTGCGAAGCGCGCGAGCGGCGAGGTTTTCCATCCGCCGGAATGCGACCTATGCTGAACGAATCCGGTGCGAACGCCGTTCGCCCGTTTCGTCCAGACGAGGTGTGCCATGCCTGTGTCAGCCACCCTGCAGGATTGCCTGCGTCAGAAGTCATCGCGGTACGAAGTGGTGTACCACCCCTATAGCCATACGAGCATGGAGACGGCCGCCGCCGCGCATATCCCCGGCGATCGCCTCGCGAAAACCGTGCTCCTCGAAGACGACGAAGGCTACGTCGCCGCCGTATTGCCGACCACGCACGCCGTGCGCCTGTCGGATCTCTGGGTAAAGACGGGACGCCATCTCGTGCTTGCCCGGGAGGTCGAGCTGCGCGAGCTGTTCAAGGATTGCGACATGGGCGCGTTGCCGCCGGTGTGCATGGCGTACGGCATGAAGACATTTCTCGAGGAACGTCTCGCGCAGCAGCCGGAAGTCTATTTCGAGGCCGGCGATCACGAAGCGCTGATCCACATGATGCAGGACGAATTCCTGATGCTGATGGAGACGGCCGAGCGCGCGCATTTCTCGCACAAGATGCAGGGCATGCACTCCTGACGCGCGCGGTGTTTGGGCGCTGGTCAGTGCGTGCCTGACGGGTCGCGTGTAGAGGCGGTAAGTGGTCGTGCGATAGTTAATTCGGTATGCGAAATTGTTTGCGACGGTTTGTCGAGTGCCCAAACCATCACGGAATTTGTATCGCATTGCAGACTAACTTTCCGGATATCCAGGGTGTTTCGGGCGTTCTGAAGAAGCTGTGTCGAACAGCTCGAGGCAGTTGACCAGCGTATCCGGCGACCGATGGGAGCGCCGATGAGGAGAGGCGTGAATCTTGGGGGTCGCATCCGGAGCGGGCCATTTTGGTGCGGCGCGGGAAATATGCCGATATTTATGCTGAAGCAGATTAATATCCGGTTTTGCATATATCCATACAATTCAATTACCGTTTTTATAATAGAAGTTTGATTTGTGCTTACCGGAATATTATTTGAATAAACCCTCCAAACTTTGTATTCGGGCATCAAATAAAGTTTGACGTCAAAATTTTTTCCTTGCTATTGTCTGCACCCAAGTGAGCGGCGCCACTGACATCACCGTGTAACGAACGGTGGGTCGTCATACGAAATGTAAGGTGCCGCCCGCTCAGCTGACAATTGCCTGAACGTGCTGGCGCGTTTTTTTTCGGTGCATAACCGGGCCGCGCCGGCCGGAACGATTCCTTGAAAAAAATGAATTTGTATTCGAATTGAATTCTTTCAATTCGGATTGCTAATTGAATTTGAAATGAAATGTTTGGGTTGATGCGGTGGCGATGCCGACCTGGCTTTGCCGCCGGCAGCAATCCGATACTGGGCGAATCGCTTGGGGGATGGATGGTGGGCATGAAAGTCGAAGAACGTCTGGCTACGTCGAACAGCGGACTGGCTACGCTGGGCCGTCCGCGAGAGTTCGGCAAGAAGCAACAGAATCCGGTGCGCCGGTTCGGCGGCATCGGCATCGTCCTAGTGCTGCATGCGGTGCTGATCTACGCGCTGCTCAACGGCCTCGCGACGAAAGTCGTGCAGGTGATCCAGCACCCGATCGAAACCCGCATCATCGAGCCGGTCAAGCCGCCGCCGCCACCGCCGATGCCCGTGGTCAAGCTCCCGCCGCCGAAATTCGCGCCGCCGCCGCCGCCGTTCGTCCCGCCGCCGGAAGTGCCGGTGCAGGCGCCGCCGCAGGCGACGATCACGCACCAGTCGGCCCCGGTACCGTCCGCACCGGCCGTGCAGGCGCCGGTCGTGGCGCCTCCCGCGCCGGCCAAGCCCGTCAGCCATGACGTGGGGGTGGTCTGCCCGAATTCGGACACGCTTCGCGCGTCGATCCAGTATCCGAAAGAGGCGCAGGAAAACAACATCACGGGCGACGTGACGATCGAGTTCGTCGTGGATGCGGAAGGGAACATCACGAACGAGCGTGTGGCGCAGTCGGCTGATCCGATCCTCGATCGTGCTGCCTTCAACACCGTGAAGCGCTTCAAGTGCGTCGCGCAGGGCCAGTCGGTGCGGGTCCAGGTTCCGTTCTCGTTCAATCTGAATTGATGCAGTGGGCGGCCCGGTGCGATCCGGGCCGAAAAAAACCATCTCGAACTGGGGTATTCAGTTCTTCGAATTAACTGGAGTGGGGTATGACGAAGCGTTCACTGGCCGCGCTGGCGGCAAGCATCCTGATGTCCGTCGCCGCAATCGACGGGTTCGTTGCACCACAGCTCGCCCACGCGCAGGCGAGCGGCGCGGCCGGCACGTCGGCGCAGGCCGCGGCACCGTCGGCTGCGCCGGCCCCGGTTCCGGCGGCCGCCGAGCCGGCTCCGCCGCCCGCGCCGGCCACGACGGAAGCGGTCGAGAATCCGTACGGGCTCGGTGCGCTATGGAAGAACGGCGATTTCGTCGCCCGTTTCGTGCTGATCCTGCTGGTGATCATGTCGATGGGCAGCTGGTACATCATGATCACGAAGTTCCTGGAACAACTGCGCGCCAATCGCCGCGCGAAGCTGGCGGATGCGCAACTCTGGACCGCGCCGTCGCTGGCCGAGGGCGCCAAGCTGCTCGACGAGGCGTCGCCGTTCCGGTTCATCGCCGAAACGGCGATCGAGGCCGGCGAGCATCATGAAGACGCGCTGCTGGAAGCGGTGGACCGCAATACGTGGATCGACGTGTCGGTCGAGCGCTCGATCACGAACGTGTCGAACCGGATGCAGGACGGGCTCGCGTTTCTGGCCACGGTGGGCTCCACCGCGCCGTTCGTCGGGCTGTTCGGCACCGTCTGGGGGATCTATCACGCGCTGACGGCCATCGGCATCGCGGGGCAGGCGTCGATCGACAAGGTCGCGGGCCCGGTGGGCGAGGCGCTCATCATGACCGCGATCGGCCTCGCCGTCGCCGTGCCGGCGGTGCTCGGCTACAACTTCCTGGTCCGCCGCAACAAGTCGGTGATGGAGCGGGTGCGCAATTTCGGCGCGCAACTGCATACCGTGCTGCTGGCCGGCAATCGGCGCCCGGCACGCGCGTCGTCGTCGCCGGCCGCGGCGTCGCTCGCGAACTGACCGGCTGACGGAGACGCGCGATGGCCATGAACGTCGGGCAGGACGATAGCGACGAGGTGATCGCCAACATCAACACGACGCCGCTCGTCGACGTGATGCTGGTGTTGCTGATCATCTTCCTGATCACGATTCCGGTCGTGACGCACACGATCCAGCTTCAGTTGCCGAAGGAGACGGTGCAGCCGCTGCAGACGACGCCGAAGAGCATCGAGATCGCGGTGAACCGCGATGGCGATTTCTTCTGGGGCGAACAGCTGGTGGATGCCACGACCCTGCTCGCGAAGCTGAAGGACGTGTCGCAGCAGCAGCCGCAACCGAGCGTCCACGTGCGGGGCGACCAGAACACGCGTTACGAGTTCATCGGCCGGGTGGTCACGATGTGCGAGCGCGCGGGGATCGCGAAGCTGTCGTTCATTACGGAGCCGCCGGCGCGCGGGGGATAGTCGCGCAGTGGAATCGGGGTGGGACAGGGGGCTGGCGGTAAGTGGGGGAGCGCTGACGCTGGTCGACCGCGAAGCATGGGATCCACGTAAGCGCTGAAGCGCTAACGTGGATCGACAGGAGTTCGACGATGGGAATGAACGTGCCTTCGGGCGGAAGCAACGCCGAGCCGGAAGTGATGGTCGATATCAACACCACGCCGCTGATCGACGTGATGCTGGTGTTGCTGATCATGCTGATCATCACGATCCCGATTCAGATGCATTCGGTGAAGATGGACCTGCCGGTGGGTAAGCCGCCGCCGCCGGCCGCGCCGCCGGAAATCGTGCAGATCGATATCGACTTCGACGGCACGACGACATGGAACGGCGCCCCGGTGCCGGATCGCGCGGCGCTCGAGTCGAAACTGGCCCAGGTGGCCGCGGAACCCGTGCAGGCGGAGATCCATCTGCGCCCCAACAAGCTGGTGCCGTACAAGGACGTGGCCGCCGTGCTCGCGTCCGCGCAACGCGTGGGCGCGACCAAGATCGGCCTGATCGGTAACGAACAGTTCATGCAATGACGACACGGACGAGCCGATGAACCAGCGACGATGGAAACGGATGATGGCGGTGACGGCGCTCGGCGCGGCGGGCCTGCTCGGCCGCCCGGCGCTGCCGGCGGACGCGCTGCGGCCGGACGTGGCGAAACCGTTGGCGGCCGCGCAGGAGCTGTACCGCGCACACAAGTATCGCGACGCGCTGGGCAAGATCGCGCAGGCGGCGGCCGTGCCGAACCGGACGCCGTACGAAACCACCGTGGTTGAAGAAATGCGTGGCGCGGCAGCGATGGCGGCCGGCGATTCGGGGACGGCCGCGCAGGCGTACGAGAGCGTGCTGAACTCCGGGCGGCTCTCGGGCGACGACGAGCAGCGGACCACGGCGGCGCTCGCCGGCATCTACTTCCAGCAGAAGAACTACCCGCTGGCGATCCGCGTCGCGCAGCGCTACCTGAAGGCGGGTGGATCGGACCCGGAAATGCGCACGCTGCTCACGCAGTCTTACTACCTGTCGAACGATTGCGCACCGCTCGTGAGCCAGTTGAAAGCGAGCACCGACGCGCAGGCGAATGGCGGACACGCACCGGACGAAGGGCAGTTGCAGATGCTGGCGACCTGCGCGCAGAAAGTGAAGGACGGCAACGCATATCGCGGTGCGCTCGGGCTGCTGGTGGCGTATCACCCCAGCCCCGCGTACTGGGACGAAATGGTCACGGCCATTCGCGGCAACCCCGGGTATCTGCCGTCGCTCGACCTCGACATCTACCGGTTGCGGCGGGCGACGGGCTCGCTCACGACCGCCAACGCGTACATGGAAATGACGCAGCTCGCGCTGGTGGCGGGCTCGGCCGCCGAGGGCAAGCAGGTGATCGACCAGGGGTTCGCATCCGGTGTACTCGGCAAGGACGCGCAGGCGGATCGCGAGAAGCGGTTGCAGGCGCTCGCCGCGAAGCGCGCGCAATCGGGCGGCGACGCCACGACGCCGGCAGCGCCGATCGACGCAGGCATGAACCTCGTCTTCGAGGGCCATGCACAGCAGGGGCTGCCGATGATGGAGCAGGCGATCGCGAAGGGCGGCCTCGAGCATCCCGACGCGGCGCGGCTGCGGCTCGGTGAGGCGTATTACGTGGCTGGCCAGAAGGCGCGTGCGGTCCAGGTGCTGCGCACGGTCAAGGGCACCGACGGTTCCGGTGATCTGGCACGGCTCTGGACGGTGGTGGCCTCCCGGTAACGCAACGGACGTGCACGGCCGCGCGCAATGCTGGCGGTCGGAAAGCGGTGTGCCGCCGCGATCGCGCGGATGCACGACGAACAGGTCAGCCGATGAAAAGGGGAAAACTTGTTAATTAGTAAGCCGAATGAAATGGACGAGCGATGTGCGGGCGCACGACGCGAGTGCGCTGCCGCACCGCGCGTGGCTTGCACGTCGCGACAGCGTGCAGCGGGGGATCGCGCCGGGCCGGCTGCGTCGCGGCATCGGTCGAGGCTTGACGACATCAAACCGATTTCGACTGCGAGGAACCGTCTTTCCATGGTTTTGCCCCCTGATGAGTCGGTGCTCGTCGCCGTGTCGCTCGGCAACAAGATCCGGGCGCTGCGCCAGCGCCTGAAACTCACGCTCGACGAAACGTCGACGATCGCCGGCATATCGAAGCCGTTCCTGTCGCAGGTCGAGCGCGGGCGGGCGACGCCGTCGATCACGTCGCTGGTGCGGATCGCGAAGGCGCTGGGCGTGACGATGCAGTACTTCATCGACACGCCGACGGAAGCGCGCTCGGTATGCCGCGGCAACGCGCTGCAGTATTTCCAGTTCACAAACTCGGCCAGCCGGTTCGCCAGGCTGACGAACCTGGTGGACGGCCGCAAGCTCGATGCGATTCTCGTCCGGATGCCGGCGGGGCAGCTGTCGTCCGAGATGACGACGCACGCGGGCGAAGAGTTCGTCTACGTGTTGCGCGGGCAGGTGGCGCTGACGCTCGAGGATTGCACGTTCACGCTGAACGAGGGCGATACCGCGCATTACGAATCGACGATGCCGCATGCGTGGCGCAATACGGCCGACGAAGAGGCGGTGATCGTCTGGGTCGGCACGCCGAGGCTGTTCTAGCGAAGGCGGCCGGCAGGAAGGAGAAGTACCCGGTCGACGGCGGAAGGTGCGCAGTACGGCGCATACAGGTTCGCATTTTACGGAACCAACCGCCCGTCGAGCCGGGAAGAAGCAGGCAATGCGCTCAATGTAGGTGTTTAGTATAACGAATCAAAATAGAAAAAGACGGTGATGCCGAATGGCGCTGGTGCTACGAGGCCGATCCGTTCGAGTCGTGGCAGTCGATAGCGTGGCAATCGCGGGTTCCGGTACACGGGCACCCAGGACGCGCAAGGAATTCACAAGGTTCCGGCGCACAGCAGGTGGGGTCTTACTACGAGCGAGAGGGAACAAGATGAAGCAGAGAGTTTTGGCGTTGGCCATCAACAGGATAGTCTGGGCGGAACTGGCGCTGACGGCCGCATTGGCGCCGCCGGCGTTCGCCCAGAGTCAGCCGGCGCCGGGCGCCGTCGCGATCGCGGATGCGGTCGCGAGCGGCGCGCCCGTGACCGTTGCACAGGCGGCCGGCACGGCGGGCAGCGCCGCTGCACCGGACGCCGCGGCGCCCGATGCAGCACCCGGTGCAGCGGCCGAGGCGACGCCTGCCGCACCCGCCGCGAACGGGCAGGGCAAGGTCGCGCAGATCAAGCGGTTCGAAGTGACGGGCTCGCTGATCCGGCAGGCCGACAAGACGGGTTTCCAGCAGGTGCAGACGATCACGCCGAAGGAAATCCAGGCCAGCGGCGCGGTGACCGTCGCCGACTTCCTGCGCGATGCGGCAGCCAACTCGGCGAACAGCTGGGGCGAAGGGCAATCGGGCAACTTCGCGGCCGGCGCGGCCGGCATTGCACTGCGCGGCCTCTCGGAGAAGTACACGCTCGTGCTGGTCGACGGCCAGCGCGTCGCACCGTATGCGTTCTTCTCGAACAGCGTCGATTCGTTCTTCGACCTCAACACGATCCCGCTCAACGACATCGAGCGGATCGAAATCGTGAAGACGGGCGCCGTGTCGCAGTACGGTTCGGACGCGATCGGCGGTGTCGTCAACATCATCACGAAACACAATTTCCGCGGCCTGCAGCTCGACGGCAGCCTCGGCAGCGCGATCAACGCCGGCAACGGCGACGGCACGATGAAGTTCGGCGTGCTCGGCGGCTTCGGCGACCTGAACGCCGACCGCTTCAACGTGACGGCCGCGCTCAGCTACTACAAGTCGAACGGCTTCACGCTGGCCGACCGTGATTCCACGCGCAGCCAGGACTTCACGGGCAAGCCGGGCGGCTTCTCGCTGCTCGCGCCGTCCTACTGGAACATGCCCGACGGCAGTGCGCAGGCGCTGAACGGCGGCTGCCCGTTCGGCGGCTCGGTTCATCCGGCCGCGCCGAATTCGCTGTCGGCCGGGTTGCCGGGCACCATCTGCGGGTACAACACGGCGGAAAGCACGTCGATCCTGCCGATGACCGAGCGCCTGAACGCGAAGCTCCACGGTGACTTCAAGATCGACGACAAGACGACCGCGTTCGCCGACTTTATGGAGAGCTACAACACGACCACGACCAACGACGGCCTGTGGAACAACGTGATCGGCAACTCGCAGAACCCGGCGCTCGTCTGGAATCCGCAGACGAAGCTGCTGTCGCCGTTCAACTACACGGTGCCGGTCAGCAACCCGTACAACACGACGGGTGCGGCCACGCCGCTCACCTATGCGTTTCCGAACACGGTCGCGCAAAAGACCTGGGCCAACTACTGGCGGGCGGCCGCCGGCATCAAGGGGTCGTTCACACTGCCGTACGGCGACTGGGACTGGGCGACGTCGGTCAGCCATTCGCAGAGCACGGTGTCGAACGTGTTCACGAACCAGCTGAACGTGAACGCGCTGAACAACATCTACCAGAACGGCACGCTGAATTTCGCGAACCCGGCCGCGACGCCTAACGCGTTCAACGGTCTCTATCAGGAGGCGAACAACCTCGGCATCTCGAAGCTCGACACGATCGATGCGACGCTGTCGACGCCGAACCTGTTCCATCTGCCGGCCGGCGACGTCGGCATCGGCTTCGGCGCGCAGTTCACGCACCAGAGCGAAACGCTGACGCCGGGCTCCGAATACCTGAGCGGCGCCGTCATCACGCCGGACCTCGAGACGGTGGATGGCCAGCGCAACGTCGCGGCCATCTATTACCAGATCAACATACCGATCATCGAGAACCTGACGTTCAGCCAGGCAGGCCGCTACGATCACTACACCGACGTGGGCGGCGCCTTCTCGCCGCGCTTCGCGTTGCGGTACCAGCCGATCAAGGCGCTCACGTTGTATACGTCGTACAACCGCGGTTTCCGCGCGCCGACCTTCGTCGAGGACAGCAAGTCGCAGACGCTCGGCATCCAGGTTGACCCGGCCACCGGCCAGAACTACACGTCGATCACCGTCGGCAACCCGAACCTCGCGCCGGAGCGCACGCGCAACCTCAATATCGGCTTCCAGGTCTCGCCGAGTCGTTACACCGACCTCGGCTTCGACTGGTACAAGATCCGCATCGACAACGTGATCGGCCAGGGCAAGCCATCGCAGGTCGTGACCGACCCGACGACCGGCCAGCTGCTGTACAAGGTGATTCCGTACCAGAACCTCGGTTACCTCGACACGAACGGCTTCGAAGGCACGTTCCGCCAGGGCCTGCCGCTGAAGGGCTGGGGCACGATTACGCTGTCGGGCGACTGGGCTTACGTCAACAGCTACAAGATCGGCTTCCCGGGCGCCGCGCCGGTCAACGGCGCGGGCAACAACTTCACGATCACGCAGCCGTTCGGCGGCAGCTTCCCGCGCTGGCGCGGCAACACGACGCTGGACTGGAACTACCGGAAGTTCGATGCGGCGCTGACGTGGCAGTTCACGGGTCCGTACGCGCAGAACCTGATGCCCGAGCCGAACAAGGTTGGTTCGTACAGCCAGTTCAACCTGATGGTGACGTACACGGGCTTCAAGAACTGGACGATCTACGGTGGCATCGACAACCTCTTCAACCGCACGCCGCCGTTCGACCCGATCTTCGCGAACGGCACCCTGAGCCAGAGCGGGTACGACACGTCGGTGTACTCGTACATCGGCCGATTCGCACAGGTCGGCGCGACGTACAAGTTCTGATGGCGATCGCGATGCACTGACAGGTTTGGGACAGGCCGCTCCACGTCCACTACCCCCTTTTCGGGGCGGCCTTTTTTCACCTGGCGCCACGACGGCCCGCAACCGGGACGCGCGGCGGTGCAGTTCATCCGATCGGGACCAGCACGAACCATCCGCGGGACGCGGCCGTATGCGGCGTCCGGCACGGGCATCGATTGCGCGCAGGCTTCGCACCCGCACGCTTCCGGACAGACTGACCATGAGACTGTTGAATGGGCGACGGGCACGCGTGCCGCGCCACTCGCACCTGACGCGCACGCACGGGCGGATGCGCACCGCCGCGCGCGCCGCGCTGCTCGCGTGCGCCGTGTGGCTCGTGTCGGGCGGCGTCATGCCGCAGGCCGCGCTCGCGGTGCCGGCAATTTCGCAATACGACCATCCGAAGTATCCGCCGGGCTTCACGCATTTCGACTACGCGAATGCGGATGCGCCCGACAGCGGCACGCTCCAGTTCGAAAACTACGACGAAGCGCAGAGCTACGATTCGCTGAACCCGTTCCTCGTGCGCGGCGCGCCGGCGCCGGACATCAAGAACCTGATGTTCGACACGCTGATGCAGCGCAGCTGGGACGAGCTCGCGTCCGAATACGCGCTGATCGCCGACGACGTCGACGTCGCGCCCGACGGGTTGTCGGCGACGTTTCACATCAACCCGGCCGCACGCTTCTCGAACGGCGACCCGATCACCGCGGCCGACGTCAAGTATTCGTTCGACACGCTGTCGAGCCCGCAGGCGTCGCCGCTGTACAACGCGCAGTTCGCGATCATCAAGCGCGCGGTGGTGGTCGACGGCCACACGGTGCGTTTCGAGTTCAAGCATGCGGAGCGCGACGCCGCGCTGATCGCGGGCGACCTGCCGGTGTTCTCGCCGAAATGGGGGCAGCGCGCGGACGGCACGCGGCCGCCGTTCGACCAGATCGCGAACGTGCCGCCGATCGCGAGCGGCGCGTACCTGATCGACCAGCGCAGGAACGACAAGCAGATCAGCTACGTGCGTAACCCGCACTACTGGGCAGCGAACCTGCCGTCGCGACGCGGCATGTTCCGCTTCGCACACGTGTCGTTCAAGCTGTACCTGGATCAATACACGGCGCTCGAAGCGTTCAAGGCCGGCGACATCGACGCGCGCATGGAATACAGCGCGACCCAGTGGGCGCGCAAGTACGTCGGCAAGAATTTTCGCAACGGCATGCTGACACGCGGCGAGTTTCCCGACGGCCCCGCGCAGATGCAGGGTTTCCTGATGAACATGCGCAAGCCGATGTTCCAGGACGTGCGGGTGCGGCATGCGCTCGCGCTGGCGTTCGATTTCGACTGGATGAGCCGGATGATGTTCTACGGGCAGTATCGCCGCACCAACAGCTTCTGGGAGGCGAGCCCGTTCGCGGCATCCGGCATGCCGAGCGCGAAGGAGCTGGCGCTGCTCGAACCGTTCCGTGCGACGCTGCCGCCCGAGGTGTTCGGCCCGATGGTCCGGCAGCCGTCGACGCTGCCGCCTAACTCGCTGCGCGCGAACCTGAAGGAGGCGCGCGACC
This sequence comes from Burkholderia sp. AU33803, assembly GCF_002223095.1. NCBI lineage: Bacteria > Pseudomonadati > Pseudomonadota > Betaproteobacteria > Burkholderiales > Burkholderiaceae > Burkholderia > Burkholderia sp. AU33803. The sequence goes on along the minus strand of NZ_NKFJ01000004.1, from coordinate 1,414,909 downwards.
TGCTCGCGCAGGCCGGCTGGCACTACCGCGACGGCGCGCTGCGCGACGCGAACGGCACGCCGATGACGATCGAGATCATCGACGACCAGCCCGGCATGGACCGGCTGATCCTGCCGTACACGCAGGCGCTCGCGATGCTCGGCATCCACGCGTATCTCCACGAGATCGACAGCGCGCTCTACCTGAAGCGGCTCGACAATTTCGAGTACGACATGACGACGTACATCTACCTGCCGGTGACGATTCCGGGCGCGGAGCTGACGCGCCGCTTCGGCAGTGCGGCCGCGTCGCAGCCCGGATCCGAGAACTATCCGGGCGTGAAATCGAAGGCGGTCGATGCGCTGATCCGTGCGGCGCTCGCAGCCGACACGCTCGACGATCTCGAGACGGCCACGCACGCGCTCGACCGCGTGCTGATCAACCTGTACGCACTGATCCCGCAGTACTACCTGCCGAACGCGCGGATCGCGTACAAGGCGACGCTCGGCCACCCGGCGATCGTGCCGGACTCCTATCAATACGAGGACTGGATCATCGACTACTGGTACGTGAAGCAACCGGCGGCGAAACCCGCACCGGCCGCCTGACGGAGGAACGACGATGCTGGCATACATACTCAGGCGCTTGCTGCTGATGATCCCGACGCTGATCGGGGTGGTGACGATCACGTTCGCGGTCACGCAGTTCGTGCCGGGCGGCCCGGTCGAACAGGTGCTCGCGCAGTTGCGCCACGGCAGTGCGCGCGGCGGGGAGGCGGGCAGCGCAGGCGGCTACCACGGCAGCCAGGGCGTCGACCCGCAGCAGATCGAGCAGATCCGCAAGCAGTTCGGCTTCGACAGGCCGCCGCTCGAACGCTACGTGCTGATGCTGAAAAGCTATGCGACGTTCGACCTCGGCCAGTCCTATTTCGCGCACCGCAGCGTGTGGGCGGTGATCTGCTCGAAGCTGCCGGTGTCGATCACGCTCGGGATGTGGACAGTGATCCTCACGTACCTGGTGTCGGTGCCGCTCGGCATCGCGAAGGCGGTGCGCAACGGGTCGCGGTTCGATACCGTGACGAGCGTGCTGGTGCTGGCCGGCTACGCGGTGCCCGGCTTCGTGCTCGGCGTGCTGCTGCTGATGCTGTTCGGCGGCGGCACGTTCTGGCAGGTATTTCCGATGCGCGGGCTCACGTCCGACAACTTCGACGACCTGACGCTGATCGGCAAGGCGCTCGACTATCTGTGGCACGTCGTGATGCCGGTGACGGCGTCGGTCGTCGGCAACTTCGCGATCGTCACGATCCTGACCAAGAACACGTTCCTCGAGGAAATCGGCCGGCAATACGTGCTGACCGCACGCGCGAAGGGCGCGCCGGAGCGCGACGTGCTGTGGAAGCACGTGCTGCGCAACGCGGCGATCCCGTTGCTCACCGGGCTGCCGGCCGCGTTCGTCGGCGCCTTCCTGAACGGCAACCTGCTGATCGAGACGCTGTTCTCGCTCGACGGCATGGGGCAACTGTCGTACGACTCGGTGATCCGCCGCGACTATCCGGTCGTGCTCGGCTCGCTGTTCCTGTTCACGCTGATCGGCCTGCTGACCAAACTCATCGCGGATATCTGCTATGTCCTCGTCGACCCCCGTATCCAGTTCAACCGCCTGGACCACTGACCCGGCGTGCGTCGCGTGCGCGGCCTCGCCGTCGCCGTGGCGGCGCACGTGGCTGCGCTTTCGCGCGCAGCCGCTCGGCTACTGGAGCCTCGTGATCTTCGCGGTGCTGTTCGCGCTCAGCCTCGGTGCGGACCTGCTGTCGAACGACCGGCCGTTGATCGTGCGCTACGACGGGCACTATTACTTCCCGATCGTGAAGGACTATCCGGAGACGGCGTTCGGCGGCGACTTTCCCGCGATGACGAACTATCTCGATCCGTATATCCGCACGAAGATCGAGTCGCACGGCAATTTCGCGATCTATCCGCCGAACCGGTATCGCTACGACACGATCGACTATTTCGCGTCGCGGCCGTATCCGGCGCCGCCGTCGTCGAGCAACTGGCTCGGCACCGACCAGTTCGGCCGCGACGTGCTCGCGCGGCTGCTGTACGGGTTCCGGCTGTCGGTGCTGATGGCGTTCGCGCTGACCATATCGGGCGTGCTGGTCGGCGTGCTGACGGGCGCGCTGCAAGGCTTCTACGGCGGCCGCACCGACCTGGTCGGGCAGCGCCTGATCGAGATCTGGAGCGCATTGCCGGACCTGTACCTGCTGATCATCTTCGCGTCGATCTTCACGCCGTCGCTGTGGCTGCTGTTCATCCTGCTGTCGATGTTCGGCTGGCTCGTGCTGTCCGACTACGTGCGCGCCGAATTCCTGCGCAACCGCGCGCTCGACTATGTGAAAGCGGCGCGCACGATGGGGCTGACGAACGCACAGATCATGTGGCGCCACGTGCTGCCGAACAGCCTCACGCCGGTGATCACGTTCCTGCCGTTCCGGATGAGCGCGGCGATCCTGTCGCTGACGAGCCTCGATTTCCTCGGCCTCGGCGTGCCGCCGCCGACGCCGAGCCTCGGCGAGCTGCTGCAGGAGGGCAAGAACAACCTCGATGCGTGGTGGATCTCGATCGCGGCGTTCGCGGCGCTGGTGGTGACGCTGCTGCTGCTCACCTTCATGGGCGATGCGCTGCGCAACGCGCTCGATACACGCACGCGCGGTTCGGCATTCGGCGGAGGGCGGTGATGACGAGACCGTTGCTGCAGATCGACGGGTTTTCCGCGCATTTTGGCGCGCACGCGGCCGTACAGGACCTGAGCCTGTCGATCGCCCGCGGCGAGCGCGTGGCGCTCGTCGGCGAATCGGGGTCGGGCAAGAGCGTGACCGCACTGTCGATCCTGCGGCTCGCGCAGCAGGCGACGCTGTCGGGGCGGATGCTGTTCGACGGCGAGGATCTGCTCGCGAAAACGGAGCAGCAGATGCGCGGGATTCGCGGTGCCGACATCGCGATGGTGTTCCAGGAGCCGATGACCGCGCTCAATCCGCTGTATACGATCGGCAAGCAGATCGCCGAGAGCCTGCGGCTGCACGAGGGGCTGCGCCCGGGCGACGCGCGCGAGCGCGGAATCGCGCTGCTGCGGCGCACCGGGATTCCCGAGCCGGAGCGCCGCATCGACAGCTTTCCGCACCAGCTGTCGGGTGGGCAGCGGCAACGCGCGATGATCGCGATGGCGCTGGCGTGCCGGCCGCGGCTGCTGCTCGCGGACGAGCCGACCACCGCGCTCGACGTGACGGTGCGCCAGCAGATCGTCGACCTGCTGATCGAGCTGCAGGAGCAGGAGGCCGCCGCGCGCGGAATGGCCGTGCTGCTGATCACACACGACCTGAACCTCGTGCGGCGCTTCGCGCAGCGCGTGGCCGTGATGGAGAAGGGCGTGCTGGTGGAGACCAACACGACCGCCGCGCTGTTCGCGGCGCCGCAGCATCCTTATACGCGCCGGCTGCTCGACAGCGCGCCGCAACGGGCGGTCGAGCCGGTTGCCGCCGGCGCGCAGACGATCCTCGACGTGCGGCACCTCGCGGTCGACTACCGTATCGCGGCAAAGGGCTGGCGCTCGGTGCTCGGCAAGACGACGTTCCGCGCCGTCCACGACGTGCAGCTGAGCCTGAAGCGCGGCGAAACGCTCGGGATCGTCGGCGAGTCGGGCTCGGGGAAATCGACGCTCGCGTCGGCCGTGCTCGGCCTGCAGCGGCCGGCGTCGGGCGGGATCGAGATCGATGGCATGCCGCTGGCGTCGCTGCGCACGACGCAGGGCCGGCGCACGCTGTACGGGCGCATGCAGGTGGTGTTCCAGGATCCGTTCGGCTCGCTGTCGCCGCGCATGACGGTCGAGCAGATCGTCGGCGAGGGGCTCGGCGTGCACCGGCCGCAAGTGGCCGGCGACGCGCGGCGCGCGCGGATCGCCGCGCTGCTGCAGGAGGTGGGCCTGCCTCCCGAGGCGATGCTGCGCTATCCGCACGAGTTTTCCGGCGGGCAGCGGCAGCGGATCGCGATCGCGCGGGCGCTGGCGGTGGAGCCGGAACTGCTGGTGCTCGACGAGCCGACGAGCGCGCTCGACGTGTCGATCCAGAAGCAGGTGCTGAATCTGCTGACGAATCTCCAAAAGAAGTACAAACTCAGCTACCTGTTCATCACGCACGATCTGGCGGTGATGCGCGCGATGGCCCACCGGGTCATCGTGATGAAGGCGGGGCGCGTGGTCGAGGCGGGCGAGACGCTCGACGTACTGCACGCGCCATCCCATCCGTATACGCGGGCGCTGCTCGCGTCGTCCATGCTGGCGCCCGAGCGCGGCCCGCAGGAGCAGCAAGAGAGAACCGATGATTGACGAGAACCGGGCGCCGGGCGTCCGAGCCGTGCAGGCAGCACAGGGGTTGCGCAGCGACGCCGATTTCTGGTCGCTGCGTATCGTCGACGAGACGATCGACGAACACGCGGTGCGCAACGACGTCGCGCAGCCGTTTTCGCGCACGCGCGAGCGTGGTGCGATGCTGACGGCCTGGGCCGGCACGGGCGCCGGCTATGCGGCGACGCCCGACCTGTCCCCGGCCGGGCTGCAGGCGGCGCTCGACATCGCGACCGCGCGGGCCCGGGCCAGCGCGCCGTGGGCGCTGGTCGATCATCGCCAGGCCGCGCGTCCGCAGGCGAGCGGCACCTATGCGTCGCCCGATGTCGACGCGGCGCTGCCGTCGCGCGCGGAATGGATCGAGCGTCTCGCGCACGAATGCGCGGCGGCAAACCTCGGTGCGCGTATCGTCGAGCGTTCGGCGAGCGTGATGATCGTGCATACCGAGCAGTGTTACGTGACGAGCGACGGCGTACGGATCGACCAGCGCTTCCGCTTCCTGATGCCCGAGCTGCAAGCCGTCGCCCATGGCCACGGCGACACGCAGACGCGCTCGCTCGGCCAATCGGGCACGCTGGCGCAGGGCGGCATCGACGTGCTGGCGCGCTACGGTTTCGACGGCGCCGGCGCGCGCGTGGCCGACGAGGCGCTGCAGTTGCTCGCCGCGCCGAACTGCCCGACCGGCCGGCGCGACCTGCTGCTGATGCCGGACCAGATGATGCTGCAGATCCACGAGTCGATCGGCCATCCGCTCGAGCTCGACCGGATTCTCGGCGACGAGCGCAACTTCGCCGGGTCGAGCTTCGTCAGGCCGGAGATGGTCGGCCACTATCAGTATGGTTCGCCGCTGCTGAACGTCACGTTCGATCCGGAGCCGACGGCCGAAGCCGCATCCTACGCATTCGACGACGACGGCACGCCGGCGCGCAAGCAGTACCTGATCCGCCACGGCGTGCTCGAACGGCTGCTCGGCGGGGCGCTGTCGCAGCAGCGCGCGGGCCTGCCGGGCGTGGTCAACTCGCGTGCGTCGAGCTGGAACCGCGCACCGATCGACCGGATGGCGAACCTGAACGTCGAACCCGGCGACCAGTCGCTCGATGCGCTGATCGCGGGCACCGAGCACGGGATCCTGATGCGCACCAACACGTCCTGGTCGATCGACGACCACCGCAACAAATTCCAGTTCGGCTGCGAATTCGGGCAACTGATCGAGAACGGCCGGCTCACGCAGGTCGTCAAGCGCCCGAACTACCGCGGCATCTCCGCCCAGTTCTGGCGCAGCCTGCGCGCGGTCGGCGATGCCAGCACGTTCGGCATCTACGGCACGCCGTACTGCGGGAAGGGCGAGCCTGCGCAAATCATCCGTGTCGGCCACGCCGCGCCGGCCTGCGTGTTCGCCGGCGTCGACGTCTTCGGAGGCGCGTGATGACGGGATTCGATCCGATGACACGCCAGGCCGGAATCGACTGGCATGCGTATTTCGCCCGGCTCGCCGAGGAGGCACAACGGCTGACCGCGCGGACCGAAACCGTGCTGCTCGGCTTCTCCGGCGAAACGTCCGACTTCATCCGTTTCAATGGCGGCAGGATTCGCCAGACCGGGCGCGTCACGCAGGGGCGGCTGTCCGTGCGGCTCATCGACGGCGCGCGGCAAGCGCATTCGGCGCTGACCGTGTGCGGCGATCCGGCAGCCGACCTGCGCGAACTGGCGGACGCGCTCGCCGTGCTGCGCGACGTCCTGCGCGATGCGCAGGACGATCCGCACCTGCTGTTCGATACCTCGTCGTGGGTGCAGGAAACGCGCCGCACCGGGCGCCTGCCGAATGCGGACGGGCTCGCGCGAATCGTGGCCGAATGCGCGCGCGGGCTCGACTTCGTCGGCTTTTACGCGGGCGGCACGCTGGCGCGCGGCTTCGCGTCGTCAACCGGCAGCCGCGGCTGGTACGAGGTCGAGAATTTCAACTTCAGCTGGTCGCTGTACGACCCGAGCGGCCGCGCGATCAAGACCGTCTATGCGGGCGACGACTGGCGCGATGCAGCGTTCGCGGCCAAGGTCGACGCGGCCGCCGCGCGGCTGCCCGTGCTCGGCCGCACGCCAAAGGCGCTTGCGCCCGGGCGCTACCGCGCGTACTTCGCGCCGGACGCCATTCACGAGATGACGAGCCTGCTCGGCTGGAGCGGCTTTTCGGCGCGCGCGGTGGCGAGCGCCCGCAGCCCGCTGCATCGCCTGTATGCCGGCGAGGTCGCGCTCGATCCGCGCGTATCGATCACCGAGGATTTCTCGCTGGGCATCGCGCCCGCGTTCAACGCGGACGGCTACCGGCGCGACAGCGTGCCGCTCGTCGTCGAAGGGCGGGGCGCCGGGCAGCTCGTCTGCGCACGCACCGCGCGCGAGCAAGGGGGCACGCCGAACGGAGCGGACAACGGCGAAGCGCCGCAGTCGCTGACGATCGCCGGCGGCACGCTCGCCGATGCCGACGTGCTGGCCGCGCTCGACACGGGGCTCTACGTCGGCAACCTCTGGTACCTGAACTTCTCGGACCCGATCGCGTGCCGGATGACGGGGATGACGCGGTTCGCGACGTTCTGGGTCGAAGGCGGGCGCATCGTCGCGCCGGTCGACGCGATGCGGTTCGACGACAGCTTCTACCGGCTGTTCGGGTCGGCGCTCGAGCAGCTCGGCGCGGCACCGGCGCTGCTCGCGAACGACGACACGTACGGCGAGCGCGCCACCGGAGGCGCACAGCTGCCGGGGCTGCTCGCACGTTCATTCGAGCTCACGCTGTAGCGCGTTCGCGGACCCTCGCCGATGCCGTCATTCTTCATCGACCGTCCCGTCTTTGCGTGGATCGTCGCGCTCGCGATCGTCGTCGCGGGCGTGCTGGCCATTCCACAACTGCCGATCGCGCAGTATCCGCGCCTGGCGCCGCCGCGGGTCGTGATCACCGCGTCCTATCCGGGCGCGTCGACCGAGACGGTCGATGCCAACGTCGGCAGCATCATCGAGGAAAGCCTCGATGGCGCCGACGGGCTGCTGTACTACGAGACCAGCAGCGACGGCCACGGCAACCTCGAGATCGACGTGACGTTCGCGCCCAGCACCGATCCGGACATCGCGCTCGTCGACGTCAACAACCGGTTGAAGCAGGTCGAGCCGCGGCTGCCTCAGCAGGTCGTCCAGCAAGGGATCGGCGTGTTCAAGGCGGCGAACACGTTCCTGATGCTCGTCACGCTGACGTCGACCGACGGCACGCGCGATTCCGCGCAGCTCGGCGATTACCTGAACCGCTACGTGCTGCGCGAGCTGAAGCGCGCGCCGGGGGTGGGCGCGGCCGAGCTGTGGGATGCCGACGAGGCGCTGCGGGTCTGGCTCGATCCGGTGAAGTTGCGCGAATACGATCTCGGCGCCGACGACGTGATCACGGCGATCAGCGCGCAGAACGCGACGGTCACGGCCGGCGCGATCGGCGATGCGCCGTTCGTGCGCGGCCAGCAGCTTACCGCGACGGTCGTGGTCAAAGGGCAGCTCACGTCGCCCGAGGAGTTCGGCCGGATCGTGCTGAAATCGAAACAGGACGGCTCGGTGGTACGCGTGGCCGATGTCGCGCGCATCGAGATCGGTCGCGACGACTATTCGTTCTATTCACGGCTGAACGGCCGGCCGGCCGCGACGGTCGGCATCCAGCTCGGCCCGCGCGGCAACGCGCTCGAAACGTCGAATGCGATCCGCGCCCGGCTCGCGGAGTTGTCGCGGACGCTGCCGCCGGGCGTCGCGGTCGAGATTCCGTTCGACGGCGCGCACTTCGTCAAGATCGCGATCCACGAAGTCGTGCTGACGCTCGTCGAGGCCGTGGTGCTGGTGTTCTGCGTGATGTGGCTGTTCCTGCGCGACCTGCGCTACACGCTGGTGCCGACCGTCGTGATCCCGGTCACGCTGATGGGCGCGTTCGTCGCGATGTGGGCGTTCGGTCTGTCGATCAACGTGTTCACGATGTTCGGCCTCGTGCTGGCGATCGGCATCCTGGTCGACGATGCGATCGTCGTCGTCGAGAGCGTGCACCGCGTGATGGAGGAGGGCGTGTCGCCGCGCGACGCCACGCGCCGGGCGATGAAGCGGATCGGCGGGGCGATCGTCGGCGTAACCGCGGTGCTGACCGCCGTGTTCGTGCCGATGGCGTTTTTCCCGGGCAGCGTCGGCGGCATCTACCGGCAGTTCGCGGTGGCGATGATCGCGTCGATGCTGGTGTCGTCGTTCATGGCGCTGTCGCTCACACCCGCGCTGTGCGCGAACCTGCTGAAGCCAGTTGCGCGACACGATGGCGGCGCCGGCCGTGCGCGGCGACGCGGCATCGGCGCGCGTCTGGCCGACCGGTTCGGTGCGGCTTTCGCGCGCGCCGAAACCGGTTATCGCCGCGTCGCCGTGTTTGCGGTGCGCCGCACCGGCATGGTCGTGGTGGTGTACGCGGCGCTCGTGATCGGATGCGGGTTGCTGTACTGGATGATGCCGGGCGGTTTCCTGCCGACCGAGGACCAGGGGCAACTGCAAGTGATGATCCAGTTGCCGGCCGGCGCCACGCAGGCGCGCACGCTCGCGGTCGTCGAGCGGGTGGAGGCCATCCTGCACGCGGAGCCGGCGATTGCGAACGTGACGAGCGTGATCGGCTGGAGTTTCGTCGGCAGCGGGCAGAACGTCGGGATGGCGTTCGTGGAACTGAAGGACTGGGCGAAGCGCGACGTCGACGCGATGGCGTTGCGCGACCGGCTCAACGGGCGCTTCGGTGCGATCCTCGACGGCGACGTCGAGGCGGCGCTGCCGCCGTCGGTGCGCGGCATCGGGCATTCGGACGGCTTCACGTTCCGGCTCGAGGATCGCGGCGGGGGCGGGCTCGATGCGTTGAAGGCGGCCCGCGAGCAGCTTGCCGAGCGCGCGAAGGCGGATCCGTTGCTCTCGGCCGTGCATTTCGAGGACCTGCCGGATGCACCGCGCATCGAACTCGATGTCGATCGCGCGAAGGCGTATGCGCTCGGCGTGCCGTTCGAGCGGATCGCGGGGCTGCTGGGCGGCACGTTCGGCTCGAACTACATCAACGACTTTCCGGCATCGGGCCGGATGCGACGGGTGATCATCGAGGCCGATCCGGAGGCACGCGCGACCGATACGCAACTGATGGCGCTGACCGTGCCGAACCGTACCGGCGACATGGTGCCGCTGTCGGCCATTGCCGCACCGCACTGGACGATCGGGCCGGTGATGCTGAACCGGTACAACGGCTATCCGTCACTCGACCTCAGCGGCCGCGCGGCGACCGGCACGAGTTCGGGCGCGGCGATGGCGGAGATGGAGCGGCTTGCCGCTGCGCTGCCGGCCGGGATCGGCTTCGACTGGGTCGATGCGGCGCGCGAGGAGCAGGTTGCCGCGCGGCAGACGCCGTTGCTCGTCGGGTTGTCGGTGCTCGCGGTTTTCATGGCGCTGGCCGCGCTGTACGAAAGCTGGACGATTCCGCTGTCCGTGCTGACGATCGTGCCGCTCGGCATGATGGGGGCGATCGCGGCGGCGCTCGCGCGCGGCATGCCGAACGACGTGTATTTCAAGGTCGGGATGATTACCGTGGTCGGGCTGGCGGCGAAGAATGCGATCCTGATCGTGCAGTACGCGCGCGATCTCGCCGGGCATGGCGTGCCGTTGCGGCAGGCGGTGGTCGATGCGGCCGCTGCGCGATTCCGGCCGATCGTGATGACGTCGATGGCGTTCCTGCTGGGCGTCGTGCCGCTGGTGCTGGCGACGGGCGCGGGGGCGGAAAGCCGACGGTCGATCGGCACGGGCGCGTTCGGCGGTGTGCTGGCGGCGACGGTGTTCGGGCTCGTGTTCGCGCCGGTGGCGTTTCGGGTCGTGGCGTCGGCCGGGCGAGGCGGCAGGCGGGTGGCGGTGACGAAGCGGGATGATCGTCAGGCGGAGGTGGTAGGGGAGTGAAGTCGCTTCGAGAGGTGATTTTCGAGCGTTGTGTTGATTAAATGCGATTGCCGCGCAGACGGTTCACCGACATTTCAATTCAAGGAGACGAATTCAGACCATGTCCTACGTTCTGTATTACTCGCCCGGCGCGGCAAGCATGGCCGTGCACTGGATGTTGATCGAACTCGGCGTGCCGTTCGAAACGCGCCTCGTCGATATCGATACGGGGGCGCAGCATACGCCTGAGTATCGGCGGTTGAATCCCGCGGGCCGAGTGCCGACGCTGGTCGTCGACGGCGTGCCGCGGACCGAATCGGCCGCGTTGCTGATGCTGCTCGCCGAACGCCATCCGGAGCCGCGCCTGGCTCCGGATCCGGGCTCGCCTGAACGTGCCGAGTGGTTCGAGATGATGATCTATCTCGCCAATTCGGTGTTGCCGGCGATGCGAAACTGGTTTTATGCGCAGACGGATGGCGATCCGCGGTGCGCTGACATGGTGAAGGTTTTTTCGCAGGGGCAAGTCGAGGCGGCGATGGCGCATCTCGACACGCTGCTGTCCGATGGCCGTTCGTATTTGATCAACGACCGGTTGAGCACGGTCGACTTCCTGGCGCTGATGCTCATGCGCTGGACGCGCAACATGCCGCGTCCGGCAACGACGTGGGTGAATCTGACGCGTTATATCCACGCGCTTCGCGCGTTGCCGACGTTCCTGGAATTGAATGCGCGCGAAGGACTGACGGAGTGGATGAATCCGGTTGCCTGAGCGTTTCGACGGCGCTCAAAAGTGCGGCAGCGGTCGGTTGGAGGCCGCTTGCCGCGAGGTTTGGGGCTGAAATATCGTATTTGACATAATCAACATTATCGACGTTTAAATTGTAGTAGCTTTTTAGAAATGTCGTGTTCTAGCCATTTAGAAATGTCGCGTTTGGACCTCGGTAAGCTTGCCGGCTCCACGTCAGATCATGGAGCCGGCGATGCACCGAACAGCACTGGTGACATTGAACATGAGAGAACTCGACCGTCTGAAGGTAATCCAGGCCGTAGTGGATTTGGGCGTGAAGCCTGGCCGCGCGGCCGAACGCCTGGGCCTGACGGTCCGGCAGATCGAACGGCTGGTGATTCGATACCGGGAGTCTGGCGCGGTGGGCCTGACCTCGCGCAAGCGTGGCGGTCCTGGCAACCGGCGGCTGGATGCGGAGTTGGCCCAGCGGGCCCTGACGATCATCCGGGATCGCTACGCCGATTTCGGGCCGACACTAGCGTGCGAGAAGCTTCGGGAATGCCACGGCATCCAGCTCGCCAAGGAAACGGTACGGCGGCTGATGACGGAAGCTGGTTTGTGGGTGCCACGCCGGCAACGACCGCCGAAGGTCTATCAGCCACGCGCGCGCCGGGCGTGCCTGGGTGAACTGATCCAGATCGATGGTAGCGACCATCGGTGGTTCGAGGAACGGGCGCCGGCGTGCACGCTGCTGGTATACGTCGACGATGCGACGAGCCGGTTGATGATGCTGCACTTCACGCAGACCGAATCGACCTTCAGCTACTTCGAGGCGACGCGAGCGTATATCGAGTGCCACGGCAAACCGGGGGCGTTCTATAGCGACAAGTACAGCGTGTTCCGCAATACAACGCCGGGCAAGGCTGGCAATCGGGTGACGCACTTTGGCCGCGCGATGTACGAGCTGAACATCGATACGTTTTGCGCAAACAGCAGTCCGGCCAAGGGGCGAGTCGAGCGAGCACATCTGACGTTGCAGGATCGCTTGGTCAAAGAGATGCGGCTGCGTGGGATCAACACGGTGGCCGACGCCAACGCTTACGCGCCCTCCTTCATGGCCGCCTACAACACACGCTTCGCAAAGCCGCCGAAGAGCGACTTCAATGCACACCGATCGCTGCGCGCCGAAGAGAATCTCGACTTGGTGATGACGTGGCGCGAGCCGCGGAAAGTCACGAAATCTCTCACGGTGCAGTACGACCGAGTGATGTATTTGCTGGACGATACGCCGGAGAATCGGAAGCTGATCGGTCGAACGATCGAGGTGTGGGAGTACCCGGACGGGCGCATCGAACTCCGAACAGAGGGTCGAGTGTTGCCTTGCAGACAGTACGACCGGCTGGCCGAGATCGATCAAGCTGCTGTTGTCGAACACAAGCGCCTGAGTCACGTGCTCCAGGTTGCGCAGACGATCCAGGCGCAACGCGATAACAGTCGAATCGGTAAAGCCCCGTCTCGAACGCATCGTGGCGACGCGACGCGGACCAATCGAAACGAGGCTGAACCGGGCAAGAAGAAGCAACGCGAGATCACGCAGGCCGACGTCGAGCATGTGATCGTGGATCTGGCGCACCGTCGGCAAACCGCAAAGCCGCCAAACAAACCTGGCCGTCGGTCTGCAAAAGCTGGAGAAACGAACGTGAGCGCCCTGCCCGTTCAGGCGCCGACCTTCGACACTGCGTAACGCTCAAAACGAGGAAAGAGACGCAGCCAACCAACCTTAAAACACGACATTTCTATCTGGCTGGCGCCCCGACATCTTGAAATGGCTACGACATGCGACGCCTGAAGGCGTGCACGACGAATGTTCGCTTCCCTGTCCCCGGTTCGGCGGTGAGAAGCACGGAGGCGGCCCGGACGGTGGGCATCAGACGCGTTTTCGAATCGGCGAGTTTGGACTATTAATAGTGCTATTGTGATAAGAAAAGTTATCCCGACATCAGCATTGAGTTAGCCAACTGCGTGTCCCGCAGCAGACGAATCGGCGCGTCAAACCGTCCGATAATCGGTCGCCTTTTGGTGAGGTCGCGCTACGCCTGAACGTTCGCGCAGCGCATTGAGGCATCGAGGCGCTTGAGCGCGAAGTCGAGCGCCGATTGGGCTGGCCGCCCGCCGCAGTAGTGGCGCATGGCAGTTCAGCCGCGAATATCGCGGGCATGTCGACTGACATGACCGTGAAGCGGCCTCGTGCAGCCGGGCGCCGCCGCCGCGATCCTCGGCCTTTGACCGCCCGCTCCACGCCTCCACGTCCCGACGGGCCGCCCTGACCGCAGTCCCTCAACCCGCCCCACCCCGCCCCGCATTTGTTCCCCCGACGCAAGACTGTTGCTCCACGGTGGGTATTCGAGATCGCAGCCGGCGCGCCTACAGTTCGCCCATCGGATTCACGGATCCGGTCGGCACTGAAGCCGAGAACCCTTCACCCATCGAGGCAAATCATGAGCGCATCCAGAGTCATCATCGTCACCGGCGCATCGCAAGGCATCGGCGCGGCAACGGTCGACGCATTCCGGGCCCGCGGCCATCGCGTCGTCGCAACGTCACGTTCGATCGGGCCGTCGAACGATCCCGATCTCGTCACCGTCGCAGGCGATATCGGCGACGCGGCCGTCGCACGGCGCGTGGTCGACGCCGCCATCGAACGCTTCGGCCGCGTCGACACGCTCGTCAACAACGCGGGCATCTTCATCGCGAAGCCGTTCACGCAGTACACCGCGGACGACTATGCGCAGATCACGAACGTCAACCTGAGCGGCTTCTTCCACGTCACGCAGCATGCGATCGCCGCGATGCAGAAGCACGGCGGCGGCCACGTGGTCAGCATCACGACGAGCCTGGTCGATCACGCGAACAGCAACGTGCCGTCGGTGCTCGCGTCGCTGACGAAAGGCGGATTGAATGCGGCGACGAAGTCGCTCGCAATCGAGTATGCGAAGGCCGGCATTCGCGTGAATGCGGTGTCGCCCGGGATCATCAAGTCGCCGATGCACGCGCCCGAAACGCACGCAACGCTCGCGTCGCTGCATCCGGTCGGCCGCATGGGCGAAATGAGCGACATCGTCGACGCGATCCTGTACCTGGATTCGGCGCCGTTCGTCACGGGCGAGATCCTGCATGTGGACGGCGGCCAGAGCGCCGGGCATTGAGACGCGGCGTCGACACCGCGAGCCGGCGCGCCTAGCGCGATGCACCGGCTCGTTTGGCGCGTTTCCCGGCCGGCTGCCCGGCCGGCGCGCGCGCCAGATGCTCGACGAGAAAGTCGACGAACACGCGCACGCGCGACGACAAAAAGCGCGCATGCGGATACAGCAGCATGAACGGCCGCGACCGGCCGCCGAGGCCGGGCAGCACTTCCACGAGCGTGCCGGCCCGCAGATCCTGCTCGACGATGAAGCGATAGGTCTGGAACAGGCCCGCACCGCTGCGCGCGAGCGTCACACCGGCAAGATAGTCGCCCGACGTACCGTAGCTGCCGGTCGTCGCGACGTCGATCCCTTCCGAGCCATCGTTGAACAGCCACGGAATCGCTCGCCCGCTGCTCGGCAGCTCGAACTGGATGCATTCGTGCGCATGCAGGTCGTCGACGGCGGTCGGCATGCCCGCACGCTTCAGGTAGCCGGGCGTCGCGACGATCACGAGTTCGGCATCCTCCAGCTTGCGGGCGATCAGGTTCGAATCGGCCGGTGCGCTGCCGCGGATCGCGAGATCGTAGCCTTCCTCGGCGAAGTCGATGTTGCGGTTGCTCAGGTGGGTGTCGACGCGCACGTCCGGATATCGCTCGCGAAACGCCGGCAACAGCGGCAGCACGCGATAGTGCCCGTACGGTGTCGGCATGCTGATTCGCAGCACGCCGGCGGGCGTCGCCTGCTGGCCGGTCGCCTCGCGCTCCGCATCGACGAGTTGCGACAGCGCGTCGCGACATTGCTCGAAATAGCGGCGGCCGGAATCGGTCAGGCGGATCTGGCGTGTCGTACGCACGAACAGCCGCACGCCGAGACGCGCCTCGAGCCGCGCGACCGAGCGGCTGACCGCGGCCGGCGTGACGCTCGCCGCGTTGGCCGCGAGCGTGAAGCTGCCGAGTTCGGCGGCGAGGCAGAACAGCTCGATGCTGCCCAGCAGCAGATCGTCGAATTGTCGTTGCATGAGGCGATTCCTGCCGTCTGCGGCGCGTGGCGCGCGATGACGCCGAGTGTGCATGAATCTCGCGGCGGAAACCAGCGGACGCGCACGGCGTGATTCGTTACACCGCGTCGTGAATCAATTGCGCGGCTGACATTTACCGGCTTCGGCCGCATGACTACAGTGACTCAAAGGCAGCACCGAACGCCCGAACCCTTTTCCCGCAAGGAGCACGACATGACCGTCGAACAGAAACTGGCCGACCTCGGCCTCGCGTTACCCGAGCCGCCGAACCCGCTCGGCAGCTATACGGCCGCCAGCGAGGCCGGCAACCTGTTGTTCGTCTCCGGACAACTGCCGCTGGTCGACGGCAAGATTGCCTATACCGGCCGTGTCGGCGAGCAGTTGAACGTCGACGAAGGCAAGCATGCCGCCCGGCTCGCGGCGCTGAACGTGCTCGCGCAGATTCGCCGGCACCTGGGCGGGTTCGAGCGCCTGCGCAAGATCGTACGCGTCGAGGGGCACGTGAGTTCGGCGGACGGCTTTTTCGGGCAGCCGTCCGTGATCGACGGCGCGTCGGACCTGTTCGCCGCCGTGCTGGGCGAAAAGTCGGGCCATGCGCGCTCGGCGTTCTCCCAGCGCCAGTTGCCGGCCGACGCGGCCGTGATTCTCGTCGTGATCGCCGAGATCGACCCGGCCTGACCGATCGGCCGCCCTGCGGGGCGGCCCGCCATTCCCGGAGCGCTTTCACCTGCCCTGCCCGGATGCGTCGCGCGTCGAATATCGGGGATCGACCGTCGGAATGCCTTCTCCCGCAAGGCTATACACGTTCCAGATACATTGAAATACAAAATATCGCATGCGATTTAATCGAATGCGCTTGACTGAGCGGGTCGCCTCGACGAAACTCCATCGCATGCGATCGAATCGCATCTGAAGCAAACCATCCAACTGACGGAGCAAATGATGAGCAAGATCGAAAAAGTGCTGTACACCGGCAAGACGCATACGACTTCGGGCGGCCGCGACGGCTCGGCGCGCAGTTCCGACGGCCGCCTCGACATCCAGTTGTCGTCGCCGGGCAGCGCCGGCACCGGCACCAACCCGGAGCAACTGTTCGCGGCCGGCTGGTCGGCCTGCTTCATCGGCGCGATGCAGCTTGCGGCGCGTGCCGCGAAGGTAACGCTGCCGGCCGATCTCGCGGTCGACGCCGAAGTGGATCTCGGCACCGCCGGCAACGCGTACTTCCTGCAGGCCCGGCTGAACGTGAGCGTGCCGGGGCTCGATCGCGACGTCGCGCAGCGCATCGTCGATGCGGCGCACCAGACCTGCCCGTATTCGAAGGCGACGCGCGGCAACATCGACGTCGACATCCGTATCGCTTGAACGATGCATCAGGCGGCCTGGCGCCGCCTTGCCGAATACCCGATTTCTTTTCTTTCTTTTTGAGGTGAATGATGAATATCCGACTGATCGCCGCCCTTCTCGTCGCTGTTTCGGCCACGGTGGCCGCACCGGCGTTCTCCAGCGAATCGACCGTGACGCGTGCGCAGGTGCGTGCCGAGCTCGCGCAGTTGCAACAGGCCGGCTACCCGCTGAATCGCGCGACCGACGCCACCTATCCGAATGATCTCCAGGCTGCACTCACGCAGATCCATGTCGTCGATGCGGTCGCCCGCAACGAGCAGGCGTCCGGCTACGGCAGCAACGGCGAGGCGGCAACGCAATCGGGCCGCCGGCATGCGCTCAGCGTGGCCGACCGCTCGGTGTATTTCGGTCATTAAGCGCGACGCATCGTCGATACGCGAACCCTGAATCCCTTCTATTTCTCTTCTGTCGAGGTCAATGATGAAAACCCAACTGATCGCCGCCCTTCTCGTGGCCGTTTCCGCATCCGCTGCCGCACCGGCGTTCGCCGATGCAACCGCCGTGTCCCGCGCGCAGGTGCGTGCCGAGCTCGTCCAGCTCGAACAGGCCGGCTATGGGCCGGGCCGCGCGAACGATCCGCACTATCCGGACGATCTGCAGGCCGCGCTGACGCGCATTCACGCGAGCGACACCGCAGTGGCCGACGCAGCGACGTCCGGTTACGGCAGCGATGCCGCCGCTGCAACGCAGTCGGGCCGCCGGGCCACGACGCGAATCGCCGAGCGCTCGATCTACTTCGGTCATTGAACGAAACCGCGCACGGTGCGCAACCGCTGAATTCCCATTTTCTTGTCGAGGTGAATGATGAAGACCCAACTGATCGCTGCCGTTCTCGTTGCCGTGTCGGCTGCCGTTGCCGCGCCGGCGTTTGCCGGTGACGGCACCGTGACGCGCTCGCAGGTGCGTGCGGAACTGGCCGCGCTGCAGAACGCCGGCTACCTGCCGAACCGGCCCAACGATCCGAACTATCCGGACAATCTCCAGGCTGCGCTGCGCCGGGTTCACGACACCAATGCAATCGCGGTCGAGTCGCAGGCATCGGGTTACGGCAGCGACGCCGGCAGTGCGACGCAGTCCGGCAGCCGCAGCGTGGTTCGCACGGCCGAGCGCTCGATCTACTTCGGCCATTGAGCATGGCGCGTCGGAATCGTCGCGCCGATCCGGTCAGTTCGGTACGGGGTGTGAGAAACGGGAGCGCGCGAGCACGGCGCGCGCCTCGCCGGTCGTCGGCGAAAAACAGCGTTGCAGGTCGGCGCGCACCACGTGCTCGTGTCAGCCCGCAATTCGACGGTGCGCCGTGCCGATGCGGCTGCCGGCGCTCGCGGCCCGTGATCGTCGAAGCAGCAACATCAGCCGTGGCAGGCCGGACAACAAGCCGTACCCGGGCGCGTTCACGATGACGCGCTCCCCTCCATCGAGGGTCGCATGCCGCTCGAATCGAGCGATGGCATGGCATCGAAGCCGCGCAAAATAGCGGCTTCCACAACCGTATCGCGCAACGGCCGCGCAACGGGCCTCTGATGGCCGGCCGCATCGATTCGGCGCTCGAAGCGATACACGATGGCGGGCGGGAAGTTCATCCACGCGACACCCACCCGGACGGCGCGAATGCGCATGGCCTCCAGGTCGCGCGCCGGGATCGGGCAGCGCGGCACATACGTGAACTGGTAGAACGCACCATCGGCGGCGAGGTGGCGCGCAAACGCGCAGCGAACGATCGCGACGGCCCGTTCGACCGGCATCGCGACGAGCGGCAACCCGCTCACGATCGCATCCGCACGCGCCCCGCCGAAGAAGTCGCCCGTCATGCCGAGTTGCGCCGCATCCATCTGCATGACCCGCAGCGCGGGAAACTGATGCCGCAGCGTGTTCGCGAAAGCGGGATCGGCTTCCACCAGCACCAGCCGGTCACTCGTGACGCCGCGTGCGAGCAGTGCCCGCGTGAACACGCCGGTGCCCGCGCCGAGTTCGATCACGGTGGCGCCGTCGCGCGGGATATCGGCGGTGATCAGGGCAGCGAGTGCCGGGCCGGACGGCGCAAGCGCGCCGACGCGGCGTGGATGGCGCAACCAGGTACGCAGGAACAGCAACCATTCGGGGATTCGCATCGACAGGCTCCAGGCAGGATCGATCGGTCAACGACATGTCGGGCTAGGTGGCCGCTCGTGCAGCCAGGTAGCCGGCCGTGATGAACAGCGTGTTCCAGAGCGCGATGCCGGCCGCGGCACCCGACGCGAACCGCGCGAAACTCGTCTCCAGCAAGCCGGCGAGCGCGGGGGCGACGAGCCGGACGAACGGCACCAGTTGCGACCAGAGTGCGAGCCGCGTGGGCCGCGCGCGGATGCCGTCGATCAGCGCGTCGATTCTTGCGGGCTGCAGCCTGCCCAGCGGCGCGATGCGGCGCAGCAGGGTCAGCACGCTGTCTTCCGGCCACAGGTTGCCGAGCGCGTAATGCAACAGGCAGCCGGCGAAGCTTCCGAGTGCCGTGACGACGATCGCTTCCGGCAATGTCCATACGCCTTGCGCGCTGGCGACGCCGATCATCGTGAGGAGCGCGTGGGACGGCAGCACGGGGATCAGCCGCTCGATCAGCGACAGGCCGACGAGGCAGGCAATGCTGTTGGCGCCTGCCACGCCGAACGCGAGGCCGAACGGGGCGAGCGTGGCGAGCTGGTTCATCGCACCGCTCCCGCGCGGCCGGCGCGCAACGCGCACGACGCGCACAATGCACGCGGCCTTCCGTGCCAGAATGGCCCGCACCGACGCGGCGCGAAGGTGGGGCGTCGTGCCGCATTGCATTGCAGCAACGGAATTGAAGGACGTGACACGGTCATCGCGAGCCTCTCGAGGAAACGCCAGATGCATTGCACCGGCAATGCGGCGAATGGCACGCATCGTGGCCCCCGGGCTTTAAGAAGTTTTTAATCGCGGTCGGTCAGGCTGGCGACCTCGACAATCGAGGAGCGAAACCGATGCATATCCTGCTGGTGGAAGACGATGTCATGCTGGCCGACGCCGTGTGCGCGGGCCTCAGGCAGAACGGCTGGCGCGCGGACTGGTCGGCCGACGTGCCGGCGGCGCGGCTCGCGCTCGTCGGCCACGACTACGACGCGGTGCTGCTCGACCTGCAACTGCCGGGCGCGTCCGGCTTCACGCTGCTCGCCGCGATGCGCGCGAACTACGACCCGACGCCGGTATTGATCGTGACCGCGCGCGATCAGCTGAGCGACCGGATCCGCGGCCTCGACGCAGGCGCCGACGACTATCTCGTGAAGCCGTTCCAGCTCGACGAACTCTACGCGCGGCTGCGCGCGCTGACGCGCCGCAGCCAGGGCCGCGTGTCGGAACGCCTGGTCTACCGCGACGTGCACGTCGATCCGGCGCGCAAGGAAGTCACGCGCGCCGGCGAACCCGTTGCGCTCAGCATCCACGAGTACCGCACGCTGCTGGCGCTGATGGAGCGGCAAGGCCGCGTCGTCACGCGCACGCAGCTCGAAGCGCGCGTGTACGGCAACGACAGCGATATCGAAAGCAACACGATCGCGGTGTACATCCATCAACTGCGGCGCAAGCTCGGCGACGAGCTGATCGTGACGGTGCACGGCTTCGGTTATCGCGTCGGGGAGAGCCCGGCATGAAGTCGCTACGCGTGCGCCTGCTCGCGACCGTGATGGCGGCGGTCGTCGTGTTCTGGGCGAGCTGGGGGGCGTTTCTCGGCATCGGCCTGTGGCGTGAGCAGCGCGGCTGGCGCGACGGCATGCTCGAGAGCGCCGCGCAACTGCTGCTCCTGGCATTGCCGGATACGATCGATCGCCTGCCCGCGGCGAACGCCCAGGCGGTCGTACCGAACACGGCGTATGGCAACTACGACGTCGCGTTCCAGGTCTGGGTCGATGGCCGGAACGTGATGCACAGCGTGGACGCGCCGGGGCCGGCCCTCAAGGCCGACCTGCGGGACGGATACGGGGTGAGCACCGGGCGTGGCGTCGCGCACGACGAGACCTGGCGCGTGTACTCGCTGTCGGATCCGGCAGGCCGGATTCACGTTCAGACGGGCGGCCCGGCCACGACCTGGCAGGAGAAGGCGAACAATGCGCTGCAACTCGGCCTGTTCAACACGGCGGTGATGCTCGGGATGCTGGGCGTCGTGATCTGGTGGGTGATCCGCTGGTCGTTCGGGCCGGTGCGCGACGTCCAGCAGGCGATCCAGCGCAAGGCGGCGTTCGATTTCTCGCCGTTGCCGCTGGTGACGCTGCCGCGTGAGCTGCGGCCGCTCGTCGAATCGTTCAATCGTCTGCTCGCGCGGCTGGGTCAGGCCGTCGATACCGAGCGCCGTTTCATCGGCGATGCGGCGCACGAGTTGCGCACGCCGCTCGCTGCGTTGTCGGCCCAGGCGGAAGTGGCGTTGCAGGCGGACAGCCTGGCGGACAAGAACGAAGCACTGCGCCGGCTCGCAACGGGCGTCGAGCGCAGCGCGCGGCTATCCGGGCAGTTGCTCGAACTGGCGCGGCTGGATGCAGGGTCACGGGCCGACCAGCACGGGCCGGTCGACCTGTCGCGGCTCGTTGCACTGATCGCGAGCGACTTCGACGCGGCCGCGCATGCGCGCCGACAGACGATGCGGATCGCGGTCGAACCGGCGCGTGTCTGGGGCGACCTCGACGAGATCGCCATTGCGGTGCGCAACCTGATCGACAACGCGCTGCGATACGGCCGTGACGGCGGGCGGGTCGAGATTGCGTGCGACGTCCCTGCCGATGCGGACGGTGCATGGGTCAGGCTGCGGATCGCGGACGACGGGCCCGGTGTGCCGGCCGATGAGCGCGAGCGGATCTTCGAACGTTTTTACCGGGTACCGGGGACGGTGCAGCCGGGCAGCGGCATCGGCCTGTCGCTCGTCGCGCGAATCGCCGAGTCTCACGGCGGTTCGGTCGAAGTAACGGCCGGGATCGGCGGGGACGGGCTGGCGGTGATCCTGTCGTTCCCGATATGGATGGATCCGCAGCGCTGGCAGCGGTAGTTGGCGCGCCGCGCCCTGCCCGTCCGATCCCGGTCTATGCTGTGCCACCGACACCTTCAATCAAGGAGCAGTTCATGTCCGATGCAACGACCGGAAACCCGCCAGGCAATGCGCACCCGCTCGACCGTGTGGTGTGGAATGCGCTGACGGGCAGGCAGCGCCGCTTGGCGCTCGGTCATGGCCGGGCCTGGCGGTTTCCGGTCGCCATCGCGCCGTTTGCCGCGATCGAGGATACAAGCGCGGCGTCGTTAGACGCATTGCGTACGTTGATCGCGGCTCACGGGCCGGCGGCGCTGGTCACGCCGGACGAGATCGAACCGCCGGCGGGATTGTCGGCGATCCGGCGCGCGAGCCTGTTGCAGATGGTCTGGCAAGGGACGCTCGACCCGGCGCCTCAATCGGGTTACGTCACGCTCGCCGAAGCCGACGTGCCGGACATGCTCGCGCTGACCACGGCCGCCCAGCCCGGCCCGTTCGGCCCGCGCACGGTCGAGCTCGGCCATTACATCGGCATCCGCAGCGAAGGCAGGCTGGCCGCGATGGCCGGCGAGCGGATGCAGGTCGACGGGTATACGGAGATCAGCGCCGTGTGCGTGGATGCCGCGTTCCGGGGGCAAGGGCTGGCGGCGCGTCTGATGCGTGCGTTGATCGCGGAGATCGATGCGCGTGCGGATACGCCTTTCCTGCACGTCCTCGCGTCGAACCAGGTGGCGATCGAGCGTTATCTCGCACTCGGGTTTGTCGTCCGCCGCGAGATGAACCTGCTGGTGCTGGGCGACGGGCACGCATGACGACGCGGCCGGCACGCGGGTCGTGCCGGCCGCAGCGTGACCGGGCGTTTATTCGTCGGTCGACCGGATCAGGTTGCCGCGCAGCGTGACGATCGCCTTCTGCATCTTCGCGAATTCGTCCGGCTTCAACCCGGTGGCTTCGACCAGGTTCATGTCGAGCCCCTTCTCACGCAAGCGGCGCCCGCTCTTCGTCAGGCTGACGAGCACCTGGCGTTCGTCCGACGGATCGCGGTGCCGCTCCAGGTAGCCCATCGTCTCGAGCTTCTTCAGGATCGGCGTCAGCGTATTGGATTCGAGGAACAGCTTCTCGCCGAGTTGGCCGACCGTCTGGTTGTCCTGCTCCCACAGCGCAATGATCGTGATGTATTGCGTATACGTGAGGCCCAGCGCTTCGAGGATCGGCTTGTACGCCTTGCCGAACGCGAGGTTCGTCGAGTAGATCGCAAAGCAGAGGAACTCGGACAGCTTCGGCGCGGTATCGGATGGGGCTTCGGTCGGTTTCATGAACGTCCTCCAGCGACGCGAACGGCCGCAGATGGACGCATTATATATCGCGTGCGATCTTATCGGAAGCATGATAATCGGTCTCGATGAACCGGCGCGGCGTCAGGTCGCCCTGCGGCGCTTGCCGGTCTGTGGACGGCTGACCGACAGCATCGAACATTGCACCGGATGCGCGATTTCGGTCGCGAGCCCGCCCGCGGCAAACAGCAGGATCATCAGCCAGCGTTTCATGCGTCCTCCACGACCGAGAGGCTCGCGCCGTTGGCGACCGTCGCATCGAGCGCATACGGGTCGACGCCATCGAGGCAGCCGAGATTGACGCGCCAGCAGGCGGGGTTCATGCGCGTTTGATGGAACGGATAGATGCCGCACTGGCTGCAGAAATAGTGACGGGCCGTGCGTGTGTTGAACTGGTAGCACGTCAGCGCGCCCTCGCCTTCGACGATCTTCAGTTCGCTGGCGGCGAACATCGGGCTCATCAATGCGCCGCGCCGGCGGCACATGCTGCAGTTGCAGCGCGTCGCCGGCGTAATGGCGGTTCGGACTTCGAATTTGACGGCCCCGCAATGGCAGGACCCTTTGAACCAGGTTGCAGACATGGTGCACTCCCGAATAGGTCATGCCTGCTTTATAACGGACGCTCGAGCGTGCGTTGTATCGCGATGTATCCGCGGTTCGTGCTGATACAGAACATTGCAAATTAGCCGCGGGCGGCGACGTATCGATTCGGCGATTGGGGTGCGTTCACCGATCGCCGCTAAAGGCCGGCGGCTCGCCGCCCGCGATTCTTGCGATCAAATCAATCCAGCACGTGCTGCAGCCGCTCGATCGCCGCCCGCGTTTCACGTTCGAGCGCGGCGAACAGCTCGGCCGCCGGCAGCGACCGCGCGAGCGGCACCGCCTGCCCGGCCCACTGCGCGCCGTAGCCGAATTCCCCTTTTGCCTTCGCGGCCGCATGCAGCGCCTTGCCGGCGTCGTACGCGATCGGGTACGCGGGCGTGGCCGGCGCGTGCGGGTCGTCGCCGAGCGTGGTGAGCCGGTTCGCGAGGCCGCGTGCGATCCGGCCCGAGATCGCGGCCGTGAACGTCGTGCGGCGGGCCGTGTCGCCCAGCAGCGCGCGGCGATAGCCGTCGTCGATCGACGTCTCCGGGCATGCGACGAACGCGGTGCCGAGCTGGGCGGCCTGCGCGCCGAGCGCGAGCGCGGCGGCGATGCCCTCGCCGTCCATGATGCCGCCGGCGGCGATCACCGGCAGCGCGCATTCGCGCACGATCAGGCGCGTGAGCGCGAACGTGCCGAGGCGATCGTCATGCGCGGTCGAATCGAACACGCCGCGGTGCCCGCCCGCTTCGATCCCCTGCGCGACGATCGCGTCGATGCCGGCGGCGGCGATCTGGCGCGCCTCGTCGAGATGCGTCGCGGACGCGAACAGCGTGACGCCCGCGCGCTTCAGCGCCGCGATCACCTCTGCGGACGGCAGCCCGAAATGGAAGCTGACCACGGCCGGCTTTTCTTCGACGAGCAGCGCCTGCATGGCTTCGTCCGCGACGAAGCTCGTATAGATCTCCGACAGCGTGGCGGGCGGCGTCGCGCCGTATTCGCGGAACACAGGTGCGAGCCAGTCGAGCCACGCGCGTTCGACGGCCGCGTCGGCGTGCGCGGGCTGGTGGCAGAACACGTTGATGTTGAACGGTCGATCGGTGAGCGCGCGCGTGTCGCGGATCATCTTGCGGGCGCCGTCGGCGTTCGTCGCGCCCACGCCGAGCGAGCCGAGCCCGCCCGCATTCGACACGGCGGCCGCCAGTGCCGGCGTGCTGACGCCGGCCATCGGCGCCTGGATGATCGGGGCGCGCATGCCGAGCGTGCGCAGCAGCGTCCGGTTGTCGGTCGATTGATTCATGTCGCTTGTCTCCTGCAGGATTCGTCGTCGAAATGCGTCGGCCGGATACGGGCCGACACGCGTGTGTCGGGTTCGGATCGGTGCGCGTTCGTCGTGCATGGCGCGCGACCGGTCACGTGAGCGTGATGTCGAATACGATGGGTCGCACGTGCGGTGCGGCGGTGTCTGCAATGCCGGCGATGGTGCATGTCGTCGCCGCTTCCCGGCGCGACACCGGTCACTGCGCTCATCGTACGCCAGCCCGCGCTCCGCCGCCCAGCCGCTATCGGCCGCGTGCCCAGTGCGCAAGCCCCGCGCAGGCCGCCAGCAGCGCGCCCGTCACGAAGAACACCGAATGCAGCCCGAGCGCGACGCCGATCTGCCCGCCGATCACCGGGCCGACCACCTGCCCGCTGAACTGCGCGGACTGCAGGTAGCCGAGCATCTGCCCGGTCGCGCGCTCGTCGACCGATTGCCGCACGAGCTTGCCGATCGACGGCAGCAACCCCGCGAGCGACATGCCCATCAGCCCGCGCAGCGCGGCAAGCTGCCACCAGTGCGTGACGAACGCCTGCGGCACCATCGCGAGCGCGGTCACCAACAGGCAGCCGATGATCACGTTCCAGCTGCCGATCCGGTCGGCCAGCGCGCCGAGCCGTGCGGCGGTCAGCATGCTGCCGAGCGCAGAACACGCCATCACGACGCCGGCGACACGCGCAAGGTGGTCACCGCCCACGCCGAGGCCGCCGATATACACGGTGATGATCGGTTCGATCGACATGTTCGCGAGCAGCACCATCATCGCCGTCACCAGCAGCGCGGCGACCGCTGCACGATTCGTGCGGTGCGGCGTGCCGGCCGCGGCACTCGACGTGCGCGTGGCGGCATCGGTGCCGGCATGGAAGTCTTCCTTTACGACGAAGATCGTCAGCAGCGCGGCGACGGCGATCATCGCGCCACCGGCGAAGAACGTGCCGCGAATGCCGAGCCAGCCCGGCAGCAACCCGCCGACGAGCGGCCCGACCAGATTGCCCGCGAGCGCACCGGTCGACAGGATGCCGAGCGCCCAGCCGGCGCGCTCGCGCGGCGCCTGCGTGCCGACCATCACGGTCGACGCCGACGCGTAGCCGCCGACGAGCCCCGCGAGCAGCCGCAGCGCGACGAGTTCGACGACGTTGTGCGCGACGCCGATCAACGACATCACGATCGCCATGCCGATCGCGGCACGCACGAGCATCGGCTTGCGGCCGAAGCGGTCCGCGAGGCGGCCCCACCGCGGCGCGGTGACGGCCGTGCCGAGAAACGTCGCGCCGAATGCGATGCCCGACCACTGGATCACGGCCGACTGCGTGTCGACGCCGAGTTGCCGGACGTACAGCGGCAGGAACGGCAGCAGCATGCTCAGGCTGACGAGCGTCGTGAACGAGCCGAACACGCAGACGGCGAGATTGCGTCGCCAGTAGCGCGTGTTGCGTTCGGCGTAGCTGGTGGCGGGTCGCTCGGCCCGTGCCGTGGCGGGGGCATGCGAGATCGTGCTCATTGCGCGCTCCCCGTCGAGGCCAGCTGGGCGGGAAGCCCCTGCTTGACGAAGATGGCCGGCAACGGCGCGAATGCGAAACGGGCCCAGCCGATGCCGGTGAGCACGCGGTGTGTCAGTCCGAACGCGCGGGCGCGAGGCTGGACGGGAAGCGCTTGATGCATGTCGACCTCCATTCGCTGAACGGGCGCCATGCGCGACCGTTGGTTGAAGGAAGTCTAGATTGAGCTGGTTATCGGGAGAATCATCGTCTCACGAAAGCCATTCTTCCGCATCCCGGTTCAATCGCCGTCGGTAATGGCCGCCAGCCGCGCGAAGTGCTCACGCAGGCGCGGCGCCGCGAAATCGACGAATGCGCGCACCTTCGGCACCGCAAGGCGTCCGTAAGGTGTGACGAGATGGATGGGCAGCGGCGCGTGCTCGCTGTCGCTCAGCACGATCCGCAGCGTGCCGTCTCGCACCGGTTCGGCGACGTGATACGAAAAGAGCCGCGTGACGCCGTGCCCGGCGACGGCCGACGCCACCGCGCCGCGGATCGTGTTGATGATGAAGCGCGGCGCAAACTGGACGACCTGCGGCAGCGCCGACGGCGTGGACGGCGGGAAGCTCCACGAGTCGAGGCCGAAATGCGTCATCGAGATGATCCGGTGCTGCGCGAGATCGGCTGGCGTCTCGATTGCCGGATGCTTCGCCAGGTAGTCGGGCGACGCCACGACGACCCGCCGCACCGCGCCGACCGGAATCGCGACCAGCGTCGAATCGGACAGGTGCGCGATCCGCAGCGCGACGTCCATTCCTTCGTCGATCAGGCTGACGGGACGGTCGAGTAACTGCAGCCGGATCGACACGGCCGGATGGCGTTCGATGAATTCGTCGAGGAGCGCGCGCAATACGTCTTCACCCGCGGCGACGGGTGCAGTGACCGTCAACAGGCCGCGCGGCGCCGAACGTTCGTCGGCGACCAGCATGTCGGCTTCCTCGAGATCGGACAGGATGCGCCGGCACGCGGCCGCGTAGCGTTCGCCGGCCTCGCTGAGCCGGATCGTGCGCGTCGTGCGGTACAGCAGCGCGGTGCCCGTGTGTGCTTCCAGGAACGCGATCGCGCGGCTGACCGCCGCCGGCGACCGGCCGAGCTTCCGGCCCGCGCCCGCGAGGCTGCCCTCGTCCAGTGTGGCGACGAACACCTTCATCGCATCGATTCGATCCATGGCGTGTCAGCGGGTGCGAGCGGTCGTGGAGTGGGCGGTGGGCAAGCGAGCGTTCAGTCTACCGCACGCGGGTGACGCGCTTTGCCGGGGGATACTGCGCTTGCCGTTTTGGCCCTACAATGCGCAGGCGAAGAAACCGCATGATCGGCCGTCAGGGTGCCGCGTTCATCGAACGTAGCGTCCGACATTCAAGCGGTTCGGCTGAATAACCAACAACATCCAACAGCACACATGAAAAGAAGAACATTTCTCGCGCTGCCCGCCGTGGCAGCGTCCGGCATGCTTGTCGGCTGCTCCAATTTCGGTCCCGTCACCAAGGCGTGGATGAAGGATTCGGAATACGACGAAACCTTGTCGACGTTCCTGATCACCGCGGACGGCAAGCAGCTCGTCGTGCTCGGCAAGAAATATCACTACATCTTCGAGATGCCGCCGAGCCTTGCAACGGTGCTCAACGCGCCCTATCGCCCCAAGATCCACACGGCGTTCAACGGTTTCGAGGCGCACGGCGACGAGATCACCGGTCGATACACGATGAGGCTGGACGACTCGGATGCGCCGACCGGCTCCGACGTGCGCGAGCGCGCGCTCGCGGATGGTTTCAAGCAGGAACGTGGCGACCTGACGTCGAAAGGCGCGATCAGCGGCAAGCGCTATCTACCGAACGACGTCACGCCTTCGTCGGTCCCGCAGGCGTTCAATCGGCCGTACGAGGTCACGGTGACGGACAAGCTGACGGCTGTCGGCCGCGGCGCCAAGCTGGCGTTGTCGCCGATCGCGATGGCAGCCGATGGCGCGTTGGGCCTGCTCGGCCTCGCGCTGTTCCCGATCGCGCTCACCACATTCATCATCGTGGCGAGTTGAGGCCGGAATTCACGATGAAATCGCCTGCCGGACACCTGTTCCGGATTGGCTGCGAGCTTGCGCGACGCAGCAGAATGCATCGCTGAAATGAAACGAGCCGGTACGCCGCGGTGAATTACGGCGTACCGGCTCGTGTCGTGACGTCGCCGCATCAGACTTCATAGCGCACCGCATGCGCTTCGGTGGGCAGCGGCACATCCCAACGCAGCAGCATCGCCTCGAGCGCGCGGTTCGTCAGCGAGGTGTCGCGCCGCGCGTTGCGGCGCAACAGTTCCGCGCGCGGCTGTTCGAGGTAGACGAGCGTCACGTCGGCGTGATACGCAAACAGCAGGTCGAGGGTCTTCTTGCGCATCAGCGGCGACAGGTTCGTCGCATTCCACACGAACGGTTGTTGCGTGCGCAACAGCACCTTCGCGGCGTCGACCGCGTGCTGCGCGACAGCGACGTGATCACGCTGCACTGCCCGCTCACGCCCGCGACGCGGCACCTGATCGACGTGGCCGCGTTCGCGCGGATGGCGCGCCGGCCGTTGCTGATCAATACCGCGCGCGGCGGGCTCGTGGATGAAAGCGCGCTGGTCGACGCATTGCAGTCGGGGCAGATCGCGGGCGCGGGGTTCGACGTGGTCACGCAGGAGCCGCTGCCGGCCGCGCATCCGTTCCACGCGATCCTGTCGCATCCGGCCTTCCTCCTGACGCCGCACGTCGCGTGGGCGAGTGAGGAAGCGATGCAGGCGCTCGCCGATCAACTCGTGGACAACGTCGCCGCGTTCGTGGATGGCGCACCGCGGCACGTGGTGTGACGTGCGTGGCGCAAAGTGCGGCGGGAGGTCATTTGAACCGCGCAAACAGAACGGCCCCGCTCGATGGCTCGGAGCGGGGCCGGCAGAATGTGGGGCTGCTTACGCCAGCGACTCGGCACGTTACGGGTTCGTGCATCCGCCCTATCTTGCGGCCGGTTTCTGAATTCCTGATGGGCTCTACTTTAAGG
This sequence comes from Burkholderia sp. AU33803, assembly GCF_002223095.1. Lineage (NCBI taxonomy): Bacteria > Pseudomonadati > Pseudomonadota > Betaproteobacteria > Burkholderiales > Burkholderiaceae > Burkholderia > Burkholderia sp. AU33803. The sequence continues at coordinate 1,385,456 of NZ_NKFJ01000004.1, read as the reverse complement.
AATCCAGACGACCAGCGATATAGGACAAGTCCGAAACTGAATGGGACGAACGCTGGAAACGCCCGTTTCGATCGCAGCGCACCGCGACCGACGCGAATCTCAATAAGCCGACATCTCGACGCAAGGATCGACCTTGGATGGCGAGCAGATGACCGAATACTTGGCGCTCTCGCGCATCAGCGCTTCGCCTTCGTGCAGCGCGATCTTGATCTCGGGGTGACGCTCGTACGCGAGGAAGGCCGAGCACACGACGGCGGACATCACGACGAGGGAAAACACAAATTTTTCAAGGGTTTGGAAACGTTCAGGCATGGTTCGACCTATCTCTTAGGCCGTGATTATATCTCGAAATAAGGGTTTTCCCTATAACCGGGCCCGCATACCGAGGATGCGTTCGGTCTTTGGGGGCAGGTGTTCGCGCCCCTTTTCGGTGAATCGGTGTCGAACGCGGGTCGCGCCGGTCGAATGGCGCCACCGCGCCGGCCGCGGTCGTACCCGCACAGGAGAAGGTCATCGATGCTTGAAGAAACGGGACGAGTGCAGCCCGCAGGGACGAAGCCGCGTGCCCGCGGAATCAGGGCACGCCGCGCCGCCGACGCGTCACTGCGGCGCCGACGCCCCGCTCGCGGCATTGCCCGGCCACGCCTTGCCGATTTCGTCGACCAGCGACTTCGCGGTGCCGGTGACGATCGCCGCGTCGACGCCGGACGTCTGCCACGCGCCGTCGGCGGCCTGCACGAAGGTCAGGTTCGCGCGCGAAGGCTTGTAGTCGGCATTGCGCCACGTGACGACGACGTCGCACGAGTAGGTGCGATCGCCGAGCTTCTTGCAGTCGCCGTCGGGTTTCGCCGACACGACATCGGCCGAGACGGGCAGCGGCTGGCCGAACAGCGCGTTCAGGCCGCCGTGGTTTTCCGCCTCGAGCGCGCGGCGCACGGCGGCGTCGACGTCGCTCGAGCCGGGGCCGTCGTGGAGCAGGTTGCAGGCAGCCAGCAGCGTCGATGCCCCGGCGAGTGTCAGCAGCGTGTGGAACTTCATGGATATCCGTGATCGGTGGAACGCCGCGTAGTCTGCAACGTCCGCGTGTCGCGCGCGGTATCCATTTGTAACCAATTGCACGGAGGCGCGCGGCATCGCGTGCCCGTGCGGCGCCCTCGCCTATTGCCGCTCCTGCTTCACGCGGCTGACGAGCTGCGTCGGGCTCACGAACTGCAGCGCGATCACGACCCACACGAGCGTGATGGCCATGTAGATCATCGCCATCGCGTCGATCGACTGCGGCGCGCGCACGCCGGTCGAGAACACCGCGTAATACAGCGCGACGACGAGCGTCTGCGTGCTCGGCCCCGCGGTGAAGAAGGTCAGCTCGAACATCCCGATCGTGCGCACCAGCACGAGCAGCCCCGCCGCGAGCATGCCGGGCACCAGCAGCGGCAGCAGCACGTAGCGGAAATAGCGCCACGTGTTCGCGCCGAAGATCCGCGCGGCGGCTTCGAGGTTCGGATCGATCTGCTCGATGAACGGCGTCATCACGAGGATCACGAACGGCAGCGCCGGCACGAGGTTCGCGAGGATCACGCCGGGCAGCGTGCCCGCGAGCCCGACCTTGTACATCACGGTGGCCATCGGGATCCCGTACGTGACGGGCGGCACCATCAGCGGCAGCAGGAACACCAGCAGCGCGAAGCGCTTGCCGCGAAACGGCACGCGCGCGAGCGCATACGCGGCCGGCACGCCGAGCGCGATCGACAGCAGCACGACCGCGCCGACGACCTCGACGGTCACCCACAGCACGCTCGCGAGCTGGAAGTCTTCCCACGCCTTCGCATACCAGTGCAGCGTGAAGCCTTGCGGCAGCGGCGTGCCGAACCAGCGGGTCGCGATCGAGTTCACCGCGACGGTCGCGATCAGCAGCATCACGTTCAGCAGGAAGAACGCCATCAGCCCCCACACGAGCGCCTTCCAGGCGCGGCCGGCGAGATTGCTTGTCATCTTCTGCGGTTTCCTCGCGTCGACGGGCTGCGCATCGGGCGCATCGGGCGTGCCGTGCTTCGGCGGCCAGATGCGAGCGGCATGATTGTCGGTCGCCATCAGCCCTTGCCTCCCGTCACCGCGCCCGTATAGAAGAAGCGGCGCGCGCCGAGCATCGACGCGACCACCAGCAACTGCACGAAACCCATCACGATCGCGATTGCCGACGCCAGCGAATAGTCGTAGCTCTCGAACGCGGCTTCCGCCGCCGCGATCGAGATCACGCGCGTGGGCCCGGCCGGCGCGCCGAGCAGCACGGCCGACGGGAACACCGAGAACGCCTGCACGAACGACAGGCATGCGGCCATCGTGAGCCCCGGCACGAGCAGCGGCAGGTAGATCTGCCGGAACTGCTGCCACGGGTTCGCGCCGAGCGTTGCCGCGGCGCGCGCGAGCGTCGGGTCGATGCCGCTGATGTACGACAGCATCAGCAGGAACGCGAACGGAAAGCCCGACACGATCAGCGACAGCAGCACGCCCCAGTAGTTGTGCGTGAGGCGCACTTCGTCGGTGTACAGATGCAGCCCCTGCAGCGCCTGCGGGAACCAGCCGTTCGGCCCGAAATACGTGAGCATCCCGTCGGCGACGAGCACCGTGCCGAGCGTCACGGGAATCACGAGCAGCGTCGTGACGAACTTCTGGTACGGCGAGTGGCGGCGCAGCGCGAACGCGACGGGCACCGCGATCCCGACGTTGAGCAGCGTCGCCGGCACCGCGAGCTTCAGCGTGACGAGCACGGTCGGCCACATCGCCGTGTCGGTGAAGAACTGCACGTAGTTCGCGAGCGCGCCGCCGCCGTTCATCGGCTGGAACGACAGCACGAGGCCGTACGCGAACGGATAGATGAACAGCGCGACGATGAACGCGAGCGCGGGCGTGACGAGCCAGGCTTTCGCGTCGCGCGGCGTGCCGCCGGATGCGGCCGTGCTCATGCGGCCTCCCGGTATGACGGCGCGGCGGCTGCGCCGCTCATGTCGGCGCTCCCGGGTAGACGAGCGTGCGGGACGGCGCAACGCGCAGCCGCAGCGGCTCGCCTTCCGTGAATTCGCCGGCGACGCGCGCCCAGATCGGGCCGAATGGCGTGACCGCGCGGATCAGCGAATCGCGGCCGCCGTACTCGACCGTTTCGATGGTCGAGTCGAACGCGTTCGTATTGTCGCCCGCATCGTCTGCCCGCTCGATGTCGTCGGGGCGCAGCGCGACCACGACCTCCTTCGCATCGAAGCCGGCCATCGGCACGCCCGTGACGCGCACGCCACCGGCCGCGACCGTCGCGTAATCGCCGGCCATGCCTTCGAGCGTGAACGGCAGCACGTTGCGATAGCCCATGAAGCGCGCGACGTGCAGGTTGTGCGGGCGCGTGTAGACGTCCTTCGGCGTCGCGACCTGCTGCACGACGCCCTCCTTCATGACGACGATGCGGTCGGCCATCGATAGCGCTTCATCCTGGTCGTGCGTCACGTAGATCGTCGCGCGTTCGAGCTGCGTGTGGATGCGGCGGATCTCGGCGCGCATCTCGATGCGCAGCTTCGTGTCGAGGTTCGACAGCGGTTCGTCCATCAGCACGAGCGGCGGCTCGATCACGATCGCGCGCGCAATCGCGACGCGCTGCTGCTGCCCGCCCGACAACTGCCCGGGCAGCTTGCCCTCGTGGCCGACGAGCTGCACGAGTTCGAGCGCCTGCTGCGCGCGCCGCCGCGTTTCCTGCTTCGGCACGCCGCGCATCTTGAGGCCGAAGCCGACGTTGTCGAGCACCGACATGTGCGGAAACAGCGCGTAGTTCTGGAACACCATTCCGAAGCCGCGGCGCTCGGGCGGCAGCACGTCGATGCGCGTGTCGTCGAGCCAGATGCCGCCGCGCGTGAGCGGTTGCAGCCCCGCGATGCAGTTGAGCGCGGTCGACTTGCCGCAGCCCGACGGGCCGAGCAGCGCGATGAATTCGCCGCGCCGGATCTCGAGATCGAGCCCGTTCAGCGCGGCGACCTGCGCGCCTTGCGCATTGGTGAAACTGCGGCACACGCCATCGAGCCGCAGCCGTTCGAAACTGTGCTTCATTGCGCGAACTCCCTCGACGCGGGCGCCGCGGCGCCCGCCGGTTCATGCGTCACTTCGACTTCTGCGAACCGATCTCGCGATCCCACTTCTGGAACGCGGCGACCATCGCCTGCGCGTTGAGCGGCTGCACGTGCGGGCGATCCGCGAGCAGCTTCGCGTACTCGGGGCGGCCGAATTTCTTGATCACTTCCTGGCTGTGCGCGGGCGCCATCTCGAGCGTCACGCCCTTTACCGCCGGGCCCGGATAGAAGTAGCCGTCGTCGTAGGTCATCGCCTGTTGCGCCGGTTCGAGCAGGAAGTTCATCAGCTTGAACAGCACGTCGAGCTTTTCCTTCGGCACGCCCTTCGGGATCACCATGTAGTGCGCGTCGTTGACCCACGTCATGTTGTCGAAGGCCTGGACCTTGAATTCCGCCGGCACGATGCCGAGTGCGCGCGGGTTGAGGTCCCAGCCGGTGACGGTCACGGTCATGTCGCGCGTGCCCTCGCCGAGTTCCTTCATCACCGCCGACGTGCCGCCCGGGTAGTACGGCACGCAGTCGTTCAGCGCCTTGAGGAACGCCCAGGTCTTGTCCCAGCCGTTGATCGGATCCTGCGGATTCTTGTCGCCGAGCACGTACGGCAGCCCCATCAGGAACGTGCGGCCGGGGCCCGAGTTCGCCGGGCGCGCATAGATCAGCTTGTTCGGGTGCGCCTTGCACCAGGCGAGCAGCTGATCGGGTGTCTTCGGCGGGTCGCTGACTTTCGCCGGGTTGTATTCGAGCAGCGGGCCGGCCGGCATGTAGGTGACTTCGAGGCCGTAGCCCTGCGCGAGATCCTGCATCTTGCGCGGGCCGGGCGCGTACTTGTCGAGCACGCCGGGGAGCGCGGCCGCGTCGTCGGGCAGCAGCTTGCGCCACAGGTTCTGCTCGATGCCGGCGGCCAGCGCGTCGGTGCCCGTCAGCACGAGGTCGATGTCGGCGCGCCCCGCCGCCTGCATCGCCTTGATCTTGCCCGGCAACTGCGGCGCGGGCGCGTTCGTGAACGTGACGTTCGAGACGAGGTTCGGGTTCTTGTCCTTGAAGGCTTCGATGGCCTTCTGCGTGAGCTGCAGGTTGCCCGCGACATCGACGATGTTCAGCGAGACGGGGGCGGCGATGGCTGCCGTAGCAGACAGCGCGAAGCCCAGGGCAAGTGCGATCCGGCGGACACGGCGAGCGATCGGGGTGGCGTTCATGTCTCCTCACTTCGGTCGGTGGATGGGACCTTTCTTTTCAGGAAATCATGACGGCGTTATACGATGTCGGTCAACAAAAAACCACGGCGTGCGGGGCGGGACTTTCCCTGACAAACAGCTTCCGTTTGTTGACGATTTGTGTGTCGGCCGCTGCTGTGGCGTCGTGCCACGTAGATTGGGCTGCGTGTTAAGACGTCGTATCTCGGCGGGCGGCGAAATGGAATTGGTTCGGGGCTGCAGCGCGACCCGACGGTGACGGCGCGCGCGCCGGGTACCCGGTCGGGCGCGGCGCGTGGAAGGCAGGAATATTCAGTCAGTCAGGCGGCGCCGAGTGCGGCCACCTCCCCGATCAACCGCTCGGCATCCTGCCACTCGCCATATCCCGACGCAGGGTTCAAATGCCCGACCTCCCCCAGATCGACGAGCTGGCTGCCCCAACTGGCCGCCAGCGACTCGATGCGTTCGAAACCCGCGAGCGGGTCGTTGCGGCTCGCGGCGACGATGCTCGGAAACGGCAGCCGTTCGGTCGGTATCGGCGTCCAGCCGTTCGCGGCGATCGCATCGGGCGCCGGATAACCGGCGGGCATCGGCGACTCGAGATCGGCCGGCGTCGCGAGCAGCGCGCCGTGGATCTGGCGCGTGGCCCGGCGCGCCCAGTGCACGGTAATCATCACGCCCGCGCTGTGCGCGACGAGGATCACCGGGCCGTCGATCTCGGCCAGCGCCGCATCGAGCGCCGCGACGCGTGCGGCGCGGCTCAGCTTGTCGGCTTCGAGCGGCGGGACGGCGCGTGCGTTCGGCAGGCGTCGTTCGAGGTGCGTCTGCCAGTGGTCTTCGACGTGGTCGCGCAAGCCGGGCACGATCAGGATGGTGGGTGAGGTCGTCAGGGTCATGCAGTCTCCGAAGCGTTCAGGAAAGGTGGGACGCGCGCCGTTCGCGTTCGACGCGCGCGAGGTCGGCCACATAGCTCGCGCGTCCGATTGCGAACAGCGCGGCGGCCATGAGCGGCACGACCGGAATCCATTGCAGTGCGCCGACGAGCCCGGCGCGATCGGCGACCCACCCCGTCAACAGCGGGCCCGGCGCCATGCCGAGCAGGTTGTTGGCGAGCGTGAGCGTCGCGAACGCCGACGCGTGGATCGCGGCCGGCGTCAGGTTCGCGACCATCGCGCCCGACGCACCGGATGCGCCCGCGCCGACCAGCATCCCCGCGCAGATCAGCGCGAGCTGCAGCGGCCCGGGCGGCAGCCGGAACGCAATCGCGAGGCACACGCCCGTGAGGACGCAATACGCGATCGCGGTCAGCCACTTGCGCTTGCCGTCCATTTTGCCGACGCGGTCGGTGACGATCCCGCAGCCGACCATCCCGACGCCCGCGAGCAGCACGAAGCCGGCCGCGAGCACCGCCGCGCGGTCGGGCGCCATCGCGTAGTAGCGGTTCAGGTAGCTCGGCAGCCACGCGAACAGCGCGCCCGGCACGAACAGGTGCAGCCCGCTGCCAAGGTACGCGCAGATCACCGAACGCGATGCGAACAGCCCCGACATCAGCGCGCGCACGTTGCCGCGCAGGCCGCGCGGCACGCCAGCGTCGCGCCGGCACGGTTCGATCCGATACGCGGCGAGCCGCCGTTCGGTCACGACGCAGCGATACGCGACGAGCAGCACGATGCCGAGCGCGGCCATCACGCCGAACGACCAGCGCCAGCCGAGATGCGCACCGACCAGCCCGCCGAGCGCCATCCCGAACACGGAGCCGAATGCGCCGCCGGCCATGAACGCGCCGGTCAGCGTCGCGCGCAGCCGTGCCGGAAAGATGCTGAGGATCAGCGCGACGCCGACACTGCCGTACGCGGCTTCGCCGAGCCCGACGAGGCCGCGTGCGACGAGCATCTCCGCGTAGTTCGTCGACAGCGCGCAGCCGAGCGTCGCGACGCTCCACAACGCGGCCATCAGCACGATGCTGCGCACGCGCCCGAAGCGGTCGGCGAGTACCGACAGCGGGAACGTCAGCAGCCCGACCAGCAGCGCGACGACGCCGGACAGCGAACCGAGCTGCGTGTCCGACAGCCCCCACGCGTGCTTGAGCAACGGGAATATGGCATTGAGCACCTGCCGCGACATGTAGTCCGACAGCAGCAGGCCGACGGTCAGCCCGAACACGAGCCACGCATACGCGGGCGCGCGCCGGCCGGCGGCGGCGACGTCCTGCATCGACGGCTCGACTTGATGGATCAGCATGCGTGTCTCCTCCGGCGCCGGAGGTCGTGCTCCGGCGCGGCTTGCGTGGCCCCGCTCCGTTGACCGGAGTCCGCTCCCGCGCGCTGCGCAGGGGCGGTGCCACGCCACAACGGTCGGCGGGCGGCGGCCGTGACGACCGCCTGCCCGGATGCGCGGCGCGTCAGGCGGCCCGCAGCGGCACGTTCACCTGGCCGGCGCGGCGGTTCGGCGCCATCCCGAGGTGCGCCAGCGTCTCGTCGATGCCGTCGTACTGCACGCCGATCCGGTAGATCGCCTTCGCCTCCTTGCCGGTGGCGATGTCGCGGCCGAGTTCGCGCGCGATCCGCACGCACTGCTCGACCTGCTGCACCGACGTCATCCGGTTGCCCTTCTGGTCGATGATCGTGTCCTCGATCCCGCAGCGCGGATGCAGGCCCAGCGCCATCGCGACCGTGTTGATCGGCAGCACGTTCTTCATCAGCGATTCGAGCGTGATGCACGCGCCGTCCGGGCAGCGCCGCACGAATTCCATGAAGTTGTACGGATTCGGGCCGTCGAAGCCGCCGCCGATGCCCACCCACGTGACGTTCAGCGGGCCGCGATAGACGCCGCGGCGGATGATCCGCTCGAGCGTTTCCAGCGCGTGCATGCCGGTGAGCTGGAAATGCGGCTGGATGCCGGCCGCCTGCAGGCGGCGCAGGTGTTCATCGACCCAGCCGGGGCCGGCCGGCACGGTCATCTCGCGGTACGCGTCCCAGTAAGCGGCTTCGTTCAGCGACGTGCCGGCGATGTCGCGGCGGTCCATCAGCTCGGTGATGTTCATCTGGACGGTGTTGATCGCGACCGTCACCTGGTCGGGCTTCGGCGTCAGCTCGGCGAGCATGTGGCGCGTGTCGTCGGACAGCCATTTCGCGTCGGCGCCCTCGCCTTCCGGCGCGAACGAGATCGAGCCGCCCACCTGCAGGATCATGTCGGGCACCGCCTCGCGCAGCCGGCCGAGCAGTTCGTTGAACTTCGACAGCCGCTTGCTGCCCTTGCCGTCGAGCTCTCGCACGTGCATGTGCAGCACCGTCGCGCCCGCGTTGTAGCAGTCGACGGCCTTCTGCACGTGCTCGTCCATCGTCACCGGAATGTCTTCGGGAAAGTCGGCCGGCATCCATTCGGGGCCGTACGGCGCGACCGTGATGACAACCTTGTCCTGGTTTTCCGGGTGCAGCGAATCGTCGAGAAATTGCATGTCGTCCTCCAGTGGAAATCGTTGTATTGCGGGTACGGGCGCGCGTATCCCGCCGCGCCGGGCGGCGGGCCCGGCGCGTTGCATGGGGTTTCAGAGATGGGCTACGGTGTTGGCGGGCTCAGAACGGCACGTCGCCGACGATGCCCGCGCGCTCCATCTGGCGCACGCACGGCGGGTAGTCCATCACCGCGTAGTGCTGGGTGCTGCGGTTGTCCCAGATCGCGACGCTGTGCTTCTTCCAGCGCCAGCGCACCTGGTACTCGGGGATGTACGCCTGGCTGATCAGGTATTGCAGCAACTGGCCTGCGCCGGGATTCGCGTCCTGCCCGACCCGCACGCGCGCCGGCGTGTGGAAGTTCGTGAAATGCGTGGTGAACGCATTCACGTACAGCACCTTCTCGCCGGTTTCGGGATGCGTGCGCACGACCGGGTGCTCGGCGTCCGGGTACTGCGCCTTCAGCGCGAGACGCTTGTCGATCGGCATCGCCGCGCCGAAGCTCGCCTCGATGCTGTGGCGCGCGCGCAAGTCGTCGATCTGCTGCTTCACGTGCTCCGGCAGGCGCTCGTAGGCGAGCACCATGTTCGCCCACATCGTGTCGCCGCCAACCGGCGGACCGTCGATGCAGCGCAGCACGCAGCCGAACAGCGGCGCCACGCGCCAGCTCGCATCGCTGTGCCACGCATTCTCGTAGCGGTCGTTCGGCTGGTCGGGCGACTTGTAGATCCGCACGAGCCCCGGGTGCGCGGGATCGCTGCCGGCCACCGGATGATCCTCGAGCTCGCCGAAGTGCCGCGCGAACGCGACGTGCTCGGCGCGCGTGATGTCCTGGTCGCGCAGGAACAGCACGCGATGCCGGAGCAGTTGCGCACGGATCTCGGCGAACAGGCCGTCGTCGTGCACGGCGTCGGCGAGGCTCACATCCAGCAGTTCCGCGCCGATCGCGCAGGTCAGGGGTTCGACTCGCATGCGCGTCTCCTCAGACGATGAACACCGACGAACCGGTCGTCTTGCGCGATTCGAGATCGCGATGCGCCTGTGCGGCATCCTGCAGCGCGTAGCGCTGGTTGATCTCGATCCGGATCCGGCCGGCCGCGACGTGTGCAAACAGTTCGCCGGCCAGGTCGTTCTTCTCGGCCGGATCGGCAATGTAGTCGGCCAGCGCCGGGCGCGTCAGGTATAGCGAGCCTTTCATCGCGAGGCGCTGCGGATCGAACGGCGGAATCGGGCCCGACGCGGTGCCGACGCACACCATCAGCCCGCGCCGCTTCAGCGAATCGAGCGAGCCTTCGAAGGTGTCCTTGCCGACGCTGTCGAACACGACGTCGACGCCCGCGCCGTCCGTCAGCTCGCGCACGCGCTTCGCGACGTCCTCGCGGCTGTAGTCGATCGTATGGTCGCAACCGTGTGCGCGGGCGATTTCGGCCTTGTGCGCGCTGGAGACCGTGCCGATCACCGTGAGCCCGAGCAGCTTCGCCCATTGCGACACGATCAGCCCGACGCCGCCGGCGGCCGCGTGCAGCAGGATCGTGTCGCCCGGCGCGAACGCGTGGATGCGGCGCAGCAGGTAGGCCGACGTCAGGCCGCGCATCGTCATCGCCGCGGCCGTTTCGCAAGAAATGCCGGCCGGCAGCCGCACGAGCGGCGCGGCGGGAATCAGCCGTTCGGTGCTGTACGCACCGAGCGTGTTCAGGAAGCCCGTGTAGGTCACGCGGTCGCCGACGGCGACGTTCGTCACGCCGGGGCCGACCGCTTCGACCACGCCGGCCGCCTCGACGCCGAGGCCGGCAGGCAGCGGCACCGGATACAGGCCGCTGCGGAAATACGTGTCGGCGAAATTCAGGCCGACCGCGTCGTGCCGCAGGCGCACCTGGCCGGGACCCGGGTCGCCCACGTCGACTTCCTCCCAGCGCAGGACCTCGGGGCCGCCGGTTGCGTGGAATCGCACTGCATGTGCCATCTTTGTTCTCCGTAGGGTGTCAGTCGGATGCGCGTCGCGCATCGTCGGGTTCGTTCGGTTCGTTCGCGCGTGGCGGCGTCGCGGCTGCGCCGTCCGCCAGCGATTCATCCAGTCCGGCCCAGTCCGCGTCGCCGAGATAGCGCCGCGCGGCCGGGAAAATCACGCCTTCCATCCGCCCCATCTGCTCGAACGCGCCGTGCGCATAGCGGGCGAGCGCCGTGTCGAACGCGACCGACGGTAGCCCTTCCGCGGCGATCCTCATGAGCGCATCGAGCGCTTGCGCATCGCGCTGCCGCTGGCGGTCGAGTTCGTCCAGTTCGGCCGCGACGCACTCCGCACGGACGCGCAATGCCGCGAACAGGCGCGCTTCGGCGGCCGTGCCGAACCGGGCGCGCTGAAGCACGGCGAGCGATGTCAGCGCCTCCTGCGTGTCGGCTACCTGCTGCCGTGGCTCGCGCGAGGCGGTGCCGGTCGCCGTCAACGCCCGCAGCCACCCTTCGACCGCACGATGCGCATCGAGGCAACGCGCCATCACGCGCGCCTCGGCAGGCGTTCGCCGCGACGTGCACACGAGCACCGGCACGCCGCTGGTCGCGAACAGGTGCAGCCGTTGCGCGCAGGCCGCCGCATCGGCATCGTGCGGCAGCGCCGCGACGCCGATCAGGTCGCAGCCGAGTTCGGCCGCCAGCGCACCGGGCGCTGCGTTGCCGGCCGCCCCCGGATGGCCGGCCCCCGGATGGCCGGCCCCCGCGATCGCATGAGACAACCCTTGTGCCCGCGCGGCGGCTTCCACTTTCGCACCGTGCTCCGGCAGCCGCGCTCCGGATAAACGCGAGTCCGGTGCGGCGCCGGTCAGCATGAACGTGACCCGGGCGCCGACCGCGCGCGCCAGTTCGAGCGCATGGCCGATCGCGTCGATGCCGCCGGGCGAGCCGTCGACCGTCACGAGCAGATGGCGGTACATCGTGCCGCTCCGCTTATCCGGCGAGCGGCGCGCTGCGCCGCGTGCCGGTCGATACGATCTTCATGGGTGGGCTCCTCGTGGTGTTCGTCTTGCATCGGAACCCATGCTATCGATGCGCTGCCGGTGCGGCCCCACTCGTCGCGGGGGGGATTGACGGGCGAACGCGGTTCGACCGATCCTTCCCCCACACCCACCCCGGACGCTGGCCCGCACGGCACCGCCGGAATCCGACTGCTGCCCCGATGGCCCACCCACCCGATCGCGCCGACGCGCCTCCCACCGAACTGGTCCTGAAGACGACCGCGCCGCGCGTGCCGGCGCAGTTGCTGGCCCGCGCGCGGCTGAGCCTCGCCGCGCCCGCTTTCGACGGCCGGCCGGTCACGCTGGTGCAGGCGCCGGCCGGTTACGGCAAGACGTCGCTGCTCGCGCAATGGCGCCGCGAAACCCTCGCGCTCGGCCGTGCGGTCGTATGGCTGTCGGCCGACGAGCGCGACGATGCGGCGCGGTTGCTGCAGGGGCTCGTGCAGGCGGTGCGGACCGGTTGTGCACGGCCCGGCTTCGGGCGCCTGATCCCGATGGGCGCGGCCGACGCGGCGCGCGCGCTGGAGGGCGTGACCGCGTGGCTGGCCGAGGTCGCGCAACTGTCGATCGATGCGCTGCTGATCGTCGACGATGCGGAGCGGTTGCCGCCCGCGGGCCTCGATGCGCTGACCTACGTGCTGCACAACGCGCCGCAAAACCTGCATGTCGTCGTCGCCGCGCGGCGCGGGCTCGATCTCGTGGCCGGCGATCTGCTCGCCGGCGGGCAATGCACGCTCGCGGGCCCCGACTGGCTGCGCTTCACGCTCGACGAGACGATCGCGCTGGTCGGCGCGCGCTTTGCCCAACGGGTCGACGCCGACGCGTGCGCGCGGCTGTTCGAACGCGTCGACGGCTGGCCGCTCGGCCTGCAGCTCGCGATGGCCGCGATGGCGCGCTCGGCCGATCCGCGCCAGGCGGTCGACGCACTCGCCGCCCGCGTGGACGGCACGCGCGACCGGCTCGTCGAGCTGCTCCTCGCGAACCTGTCGGCCGACGACACCGCGTTCCTGACGCGCACGAGCGTCGCCGATCGCCTGCATCCGTCGCTATGCGCCGCGCTGCTCGACGACGCAGGCGCACCCGCCCGTCTCGCCCGGCTCGCACGCGACACGCCGCTGTTCATCGCGTCGGACGATTCGGACTGGTGCCGGCTGCATCCACTCGTGCGCGACACGCTGCGCGACCGCCTGGCCGCAGGCTCGGACACCGAGCGCAGCGCGCTGCATGCGCGGGCGGCTGCCTGGCTCGACGCGCACGGGATGACCGAGGAAGCCGCCCGTCACGCGTATGCGGCCGGCCAGTTCGAGGTGGCGTACGCGCTCGCGCAGCGCTGTCTCGAGGATGCGATCAAGCAGGGCCGCATCAACGACGTGCTCGACTGGCTCGCGCTGCTGCCCGATGCGGAGCTCGACAAGCGCCCGACGCTGCGCGTCGCCGTGGCGTGGGCGCTGGCGCTCGGCGAGCGCCATGTCGAGGCGCAGCGCCAGATCGCGGGCATCCTCGCGGATCCCGGCACGCCCGCGGCGATGCGCTACGAGTGCGCGCTGATCCTCAGCGCGGCCGCGTATTACGCCGACGAAATCGACCGCTTCGTCGAGCTGTTCGAACCGTGGGCCGACTTCACGCCGCCGGCGGCGACCTGGCTCGCGCAAATGCATGCGAACCGGCTGTCGGCGCGCGCAATCATCGTCGGCGAACCGGCGCAGGCACGCCGCTTCCAGCACGCGGCGCCGCGCGGCGAGACGGCGGCCGGGTTTGGCTACGTCGCGCGCTGGGGCGAGCTGATCACGGGCCTGAGCTACCTGCGCGAGGGCCAGGTGCGGCTGGCCGACGATGCGCTGTCGCCGGCACTGGCGCGTGCGGAAGCCGATCTCGGGCGCCGCCATCCGCTCACCTGCATGCTCGCGGCGATGTGCGCGGCGCTCGCGTACGAGGCCGACCGCGTCGACCAGGCCGCCGCGTTGCTCGCGAACCGCCTCGACGTGCTCGAACACGCGGGCACGCCCGATACCGTGCTGCTCGGCTATCGCACCGCCGCGCGCATCGCGCTGCTGCGCGGCGTCGAGCACCGCGCGATCGACCTGCTCGAAGCGCTCGACGCGATGGGGGTCGCGCGCCGCCTGCCGCGCCTGTCGGTCGCGAGTCTCGCCGAACAGGTGCGCATTCATGCGGCGCGCTATCGCGAGGCGACCTGCCACGCGCTCGTCGAGCGGATCGATGCGATCGCCGCGGCCGAGTTTCCGTCGCATGGGCCGTTGTGGCGGCGCCCCGTCGTGCTGCTGCAGGCAACGGCGCACGCGGGTGCCGCGCTGGCCGCGCGCCGCTGGGACGACGCAAGCGCAGCGCTCGACGAAGCCGCCGTGCTGGCCCGCGAAATGAGCATGGGCCAGGCGCGCATCGAGATCATGGCGCTCAGCGCGTTCGCGCGCGAACAGTCGGCCGGCGGCGGCCGTGCGTTGCTCGACGAAGCGATGAACCTCGCCGACCTGTTCGGGCTGACGCGCACGCTCGCCGACGCGCATCCGGCCATCGCCGACTGGGCGCGCCGCGCCGGCGACGAAGCGGCCGCCGGCACCGGCCCCGCGCGGCACGCGCTGCCGCTGCCGCGCATCGTGCCGCCCGCGCCGCGCGCCGCGGCCAGCCCGCGCGCGGTGCCGAGCGTCGTGCTGACGCCCAAGGAGCGCGCGATTCTCGAGCTGCTCGCGCGCAACCTGTCGAACAAGGAGATTGCGGTGGCGCTCGCCGTCGGCGAGGAAACCGTGAAGTGGCACCTGAAGAACCTGTTCGGCAAGCTCGACGCCAGTTCGCGCAAGCATGCGGTGCGCCGCGCGCTGGTGCTCGGCCTCCTCGAAAGCGCGCCCTGACGTCGTAACGCCGGTTCCGCCGATCGGGCGCAGCGTCGCGCCAGCCTTCCGCCGATTCTCCGCAACCCTGCCCCCCGCGCATGGGGGGGAGCGGCCGCCCGCCGTTGCGTAGTCTTTCCGCACGGCTCAGGCGGGCGTCGCCTGTCACACCTTCCCGCCAGCCTCCCTGCTTTCCCGCTTCACCCGGACGGGCTCGATCCCGTCCGGTCCAATACGACCCTGGAGACTTCGATGAAGACGAAACTGGCCGCGCTCGCGGCGCTTGCCGGCTGTTCGGCGCTCGCGCATGCGCAATCCTCCGTCACGCTCTACGGCGTGATCGACTCGGGCCTGCTGTACCAGAGCACGTCGGCGGCGTCGTTCAGCCCGACCGCGCCGAACACGGGCAAGGTGTTCCGCATGAAGGACGGCGGCATCTACTCGAGCTTCTGGGGCATCAAGGGCAGCGAGGACATCGGCGGCGGCTACAAGGTCAACTTCAAGCTGCAGGGCTCGTTCGACAGCGGCAGCGGCAAGCTGCAGCTGAGCGACACGCCGGGCGCCGTCGCGATCTTCAACCAGGTCGCGTCGCTCGGCGTGTCGGGCCCGTTCGGCACGTTCACGGCCGGCCGCCAGATCGTGCCGATGATCTACGCGATGGCCGACACCGACGTGCGCAACGCGCAGTTCTTCGGCAGCGTGCTGATTGCGTGGCTCGGCCTGAACACGGCGGCCGGCTGGTCGGGGACGAGCACCAACGCAGCGATCGGCGCGTTGTACGACAGCAATGCGCTCGTCTACCAGTCGCCGACCTTCGCGGGTGCGTCGATCGCGCTCGAATACGCGCCGGGCGGCGTGGCCGGGCAGTTCCAGGGCGGCACGCGCGAATCGGTCGTGCTAAGGTATGCGAACGATGGGCTCAATGCTTCGGCCGCTTACTACAACGGCCACGACACGAGCCCGGCGCCGGGCGTCGCGCCGACCGGCGTCGACAACAACCGCTTCATCTACTTCGGCGCGAAATATACGATCCACGATTTCTCGGTGTCGGCGTCGTACGGCAACGGCCGGAATCCGTCGCATGCGGACAAGGTGAACCTCGACATGCTGTCTGCCGGCATCGGCTATCGCTTCAGGCCGGCGCTGCAGGTGACGTCCGCGGTGTATTACCTGAAGGATCGCAACGTCTCGGCGAACAAGTCGACGGCGGTCGTGCTCGCGGCCGACTACAGCCTGTCGAAGCGGACGATGGTCTATGCGCAGGTCGGCCACGTGAACAACCGCGGCACGATGGACCAGATGCTCGTGTACGGGCAGCCGGTCGCGCCGGGCGTCGGCACGACGGCCGTGATGGTCGGGCTGCGGCACAACTTCTGACGGTTGCCGGCGGCGCCTGGCGATGCCGCGGCGGTCGCGCGTGGCCACCACCTGCATCGATCGCCGGGATCGGCTACAGTGGGCGTTTTCGGCGCGCTCCGCCCTGCCGTCTCGCCGTCGACCGTGGCGCGTGCGGCAGCAGGAACGGGCGCGGATCCTTCACTTCGACGAGCGACCCTCCATGTCCGACCTGTCCGCCTTCCCGATCACGCAAAAGTGGCCGGCCCAGCATCCCGACCGTCTCCAGCTCTACTCGCTGCCGACGCCGAACGGCGTCAAGGTGTCGATCATGCTCGAGGAAACCGGCCTGCCGTACGAGCCGCACCTCGTGCGCTTCGACACGAACGACCAGTTCTCGCCCGCGTTCCTGTCGCTGAACCCGAACAACAAGATCCCGGCGATCATCGATCCGAACGGCCCGGACGGCAAGCCGCTGCCGCTGTTCGAATCGGGCGCGATCCTGATCTATCTCGCGGACAAGACGGGCCAGCTGATCCCGAAGGATCTCGCGGGCCGCTACGAGACGATCCAGTGGGTGATGTTCCAGATGGGCGGCATCGGACCGATGTTCGGCCAGGTCGGGTTCTTCCACAAGTTCGCCGGCCGCGACTACGAGGACAAGCGTCCGCGCGATCGCTACGTCGACGAATCGAAGCGCCTGCTCGGCGTGCTCGATGCGCATCTCGCGAACCGTCAGTGGGTGATGGGCGATACCTATACGATCGCCGATATCGCAATTTTCCCGTGGGTGCGCAACCTCGTCGGCTTCTACGAAGCGGGCGACCTGGTCGGCTTCAGCGAGTTCCGGAACGTCAAGCGGGTGCTCGACGCGTTCGTGGCGCGTCCGGCGGTCGAGCGCGGGCTCAATATTCCGGCGCGAGACTGACCGACCACGCGGCCGCATCATGTGCGGGTCGCGAACTGCAAGGCCCGCCGCATTGCGCGGCGGGCTCTTTGGGGTTTATCGCGAATTCCCGGGGAACGGCGGGAAGCCTGTTGGTTTTCGGCCAAGAACAATCGTTAACACCGTCGGTCATTTGGACAATCAGATGTCGGCTTTACTCTGCAAACAGTCGTTCGAGTTCCACATATGCGCGTTGCCTTGTCATCCTCTGCGAACATTGGGCCATTTCCAGAAATCTTCTCCATCGACCGTGCTCAGTCAGGATGTCGGATCCGTTTAAACTCGAGTGAAAATCAAGCAGTTAAATATGACCCCGTCGCGCGTTGAATCGCTAGTTTCCCGTCGCTACTAGTAGCTTCCAGCGGATAGGCCCCTGATTGGCAGCGTGAGTGTGATGATTCTGAGGCGGGAGTACATGGTCCTTTGCTATCCCTATCTCGTGCCCGCAAGCATTGCACCTGTAGATGCCTGCGTCCGGAGCTTGTGTGCCTGGATCGCGCAGAGCGTCGAAATTACCGTGCTGGTTTTGTTGCAAGTGATTGGAGTATTTGTAAAGCGCCATTTGTCACCCCGTTTTTCGATGCGTGGAAACGATTTATTTGAAAAGAATTTGGCTATCCATGAATCCGCAAAACCGTACCTCTTCTTTCCACTGCATTGCCAGCAATTTCATTTCTTCTTTGACTTTGCAGCGCCTTGCTTTACTGCGACAGATTTGTCTGCCATAGTGCGGCCGGCAGAGGAATGTCCCTTCGGCAACTGTTTGCTTGCGTCTTTCAATTCTTTCGATGTCGGTGGCTTTATTGTTTCCTTCTTGGTAACCATTTGTGCACCTCGTCGGCCAGTAGCTTAGATGGGTATGCCATTTGAATGGCAATAGCGAGCCTAGGATGTTCAACGTCGCCCATAAAGAGGTGTTAACCCGATGTTCTAACTGGATAAAAATACCAAAATGCTCGTCCTCACTCAGTTTGAATGTTTGGACGGCCGTTCTAACTTAGAAGCCACCATTTACACCGGAGTACGTTGACAGTCCACTCCGGGTCGGCAAGCGACATCCGAGAAAATTCACGAAGAACTTTTTTGTCCGCCTCGTGCGTTCGCGTCACGCATGCTGCGGCGCTACTTTCCCTCCGCCCCTTTCGACGCCCCGTCTCCCAGCCCCGCCAGCAACTTTCCCAGCAGTTCGGACAACTGCGCCTGTTCCGCATCCGACAACACGGCCAGCAATTCCCGCTGGTTGTCGATATGCGCGACGACTGCCTCATCGATCAGCGCGCGGCCGGTCTCCGTCAGCGCGACGAGCGTGCCGCGCCCGTCCGCCGGGTTCGGCCGGCGCTCCACCCACCCGGCCTTCTGCAACCGGTCGATGCGCGCGGTCATCCCGCCCGACGACATCATCAGCGCGTCGTACAGCGCCGTCGGCGTCAAGGCGAACGGCGCCCCGCCACGCCGCAGCGTGGCCAGCACGTCGAACTCACCGGGCTGCATCCCGTAGCGCGCGAACAGCGGATTGAGACGGTCGCGCGCGATCACGAGCGCCGCTTCCTGCAGCCGCCCCATCACCACCATCGACGACGCGTCGAGATCCGGGCGCTCGGCGCGCCATTGTGCGAGCGCATGCGCGGCTCGATCCATTAACCCTCCTCGGCTCACCAGTTATCTTGACGTCGAGATAAATCAGCATTTATCTTGATGTCGAGATACTTTACATGAAAAGCGCGCGGCACCTCCCCGGAGGCGGCCGCGCACCGATATCGAGGGCCTTGCAATGAATCGCTTCACTTCCCCCGGATGGCGGCTTGCCGCCATCGTCCTCGTCGGGCTGAACCTGCGGCCGGCGCTAGCCGCGGTCGGCCCGCTGCTCGACATGATCCAGCGCGCGACCGGCATCAGTGACGGCGCGGCGAGCCTGCTGACGACGATCCCGATCCTGCTGATGGGCCTCGGCGCGCTGAGTGCGCGGCGTCTGCAGCGCCTGACCGGCATCGCGGGCGGCGTCTGGCTCGGCGTCGCGCTGATCGGGCTCGCCTGCGTGTCGCGCATCGGCGCGCAGCATGCGTGGCTGCTGCTCGCGAGCGCCTGCTGCGCGGGCGTCGGGATCGCGATGGTGCAGGCGCTGCTGCCCGGCTTCGTGAAGGCGCATTTCGCGTCGCGGATCGGTGGTGCGATGGGCGTCTATTCGACGTCGATCATGGGCGGCGCCGTGCTCGCGAGCGTCGTCGCGCCGTTCGCCGCGGCCCAATGGGGCTGGCTCCCCGCGCTCGCGGGCTGGGCGCTGCCGGCCGGGGTGGCCGCGCTCGCGTGGCCGCTGGCCAGCCGCGGCGGCGACGCGCTCGCCGCCGGGCCGACGTCGGCGTCGAACGCGCAGCCGTCGCGCTCGCCGCGCGCGTGGCGGCTCGCGCTGTTCTTCGGCATCGCGACGGGTGCGTACACGCTCGTGCTCGCGTGGCTGCCGCCGTACTACATGCGGCTCGGCTGGTCGCCGACGGCGGCCGGCAGCCTGCTCGGCGGTGTGACGCTCGCGGAAGTCGTCGCGGGGCTGACGATCTCCGCGACGATCGACCGCCTGCCCGACCGCCGGCCCGCGCTGCATGCGGCGATCGCGTCGCTGTTCGTCGGCTTGCTGGTGATGCTGGCCGCACCGGAAGCGCTCGCGCTGCCGGCCGCGCTGCTGATGGGCGCGGGGATCGGCGCGCTGTTTCCGCTGTCGCTGATCGTCACCGTCGACCATGCGGCGACGCCGGCCGATGCTGCGTCGCTGACGGGGTTCGTGCAGGGCATCGGTTACCTGATCGCCGGGCTGTTCCCGTTCGCGGCAGGCATCGTGCGCCAGCATCTCGCGGATCTGTCACCGGCGTGGATCGCGATGGCCTGCCTGTGTGTCGCGCTGTTCGCGCTGGCGGCGGGGTTTGCGCCGAAGCGGGTGCTGCACGCCGCGCGCGCGTAGCACGTATCCCGCGCAATGTTGCCCCGCCGCGATCGGACAGGACGGTGGTCGTGCTCAACTGCTCAACCTGATCCCCGTCGTCGGCATTCTCGGTGAGTCGGCGTCGCCGATCCATTTCGCCGGCGGCGCGATCACGATCGGCGCGGCGCGCGACACGCCCCTGCGCGCACGCCGTACCGAACTCAGGGCGGCCCGGGCGTGATCAGCCCGCGCTCGCATACAGCGTCGAATCGGCGAACCCTTCGGCGTCGAGCACGCGCCCGATCAGGATCAGCGCGGTGCGCTCGATCTGCGTGCCCTGCACCTTGGCGACGATGTCGGCGAGCGTGCCGGTCACGCGTTCTTCATCCGGCCAGCTCGCGCGATAGATCACCGCGACCGGGCAATCGGCGCCGTAATGCGGCAGCACTTCGTCGACGATACGGGCGAGATGGCGCACGCCGAGATGGATCGCGAGCGTTGCGCGGTGCGCGGCGAGCGCGCCGAGCGCTTCGCCTTCCGGCATCGTCGTCTTGCCCGCGAAGCGCGTGAGGATCACCGTCTGCGCGACACCGGGCAGCGTCAGCTCGACGCCGAGCGTCGCCGCGCACGCGGCCGTGGCCGTGACGCCGGGCACGATTTCATACGGTATCCCGAGCGCTTTCAAGCGGCGAATCTGCTCGCCGATCGCACCGTACAGCGACGGGTCGCCCGAATGCACGCGCGCGACGTCCTGCCCTTTCGCATGCGCGCCGGCGAGCAGCGCGACGATGGCGTCGAGGTCGAGTTCGGCCGTATTGACGACCTGCTCGGCGCGATGGCCGTCGAGCACGGCCGCCGGCACGAGCGAGCCCGCATACAGGATCACCGGGCACGTGCGCACGAGGCGCTGGCCCTTCACCGTGATCAGCTCCGGGTCGCCGGGGCCCGCGCCGATGAAATACACCGTCATCGAAAAATCTCCGTCAATTCATGGGATGACCGGCCGCGCGGCGTCATGCGCGCGCGGCCGGATCGAGCGCGTCGATGAGCGCCGTGGCAGAATCGAACGCGCGGTCGGCGTCGGGCAGCGGCGGCCGGCGCAGCATCACGACCGGCAGCCTGCGTTCGCGCGCGACCTCGAGCTTGGCTTCCGTGGCCGTGCCGCCGCTGTTCTTGCTGACGACGACGTCGATGCCCATCAGCGCGAACAGCGTGCGCTCGCCGTCGAGCGTGAACGGCCCGCGCGCGGCGACGATCTGCGCATGCGCGTTGCCGGGATGCGCGTCGAGGCAGCGCACGAGCCAGAACTGGTGCGGCGGGATCGCGTCGAGATGCGCGAGCGGTTCGCGGCCGAGCGTGAACAGCGGCCGCCTGAACGGCGCGAGCACGGCCTCGATGCCGGCCCAGTCGTCGACCATGCGCCAGTCGTCGCCGGGTTGCGGCACCCACGGCGCGCGGCGCAGCGCCCACAGCGGCACGCCCGCTTCACGCGCCGCGACGGCGGCATTCGCGCTGATTTGCGCCGCATAAGGGTGGGTCGCGTCGATCACGAGGCCGATGCCGGCGTCGCGCAGATAGGCGGCCAGCCCGGCCGCGCCACCGAAGCCGCCGACGCGCACGTCGCAGCGCAGATCGTCGGGCACCTTGCCGAGGCCGGCCAGGCTGTAGACGTGCCGAGGCCCGAGCGCGCGCGCGATCTTCAGCGCATCGCCGGTGCCGCCGAGCAGCAGGATGCGCAGGCTCATCGCGCCTCCCCGACGAAGCGGCCCTGCCGGTCGATCGCGAACATCTCGACCGCGACGGACGGCGGCACGATGTCGCGCGCGACGCGCAACGCCTGCGCACAGACGAGATCGCCGAGCGGCACGCCGTCGGCGTGCGCGAGTTTCAGCGCTTCCTGGGTCGTGTTCGCGGCGCGCATCGCGGCCTGCAGTGCATCGCTTGCGCCCGCCTCGGCCGCCCACTGCGCGAGCAGCGGCAGGTCGATGCTCGAATGGCGGCTGTGCAGGTCGAGATGGCCGGCCGCGAGCTTGCTGAGCTTGCCGAAGCCGCCGCACATCGACAGCCGCGCGACCGGCGCGCGCCGCAGGTGCTTGAGCACCGCGCCCGCGAAGTCACCCATTTCGATCAGCGCCATGTCGGGCAGTTGATAGTGCGCGCGCATCGCGTCCTCGCTCGCGTTGCCGGTGCACGCGGCAATGTGCGCGATGCCGTTCGCGCGGGCGACGTCGATGCCCTGGTGGATCGACGCGATATAGGCC
Source organism: Burkholderia sp. AU33803 (assembly GCF_002223095.1). Lineage (NCBI taxonomy): Bacteria > Pseudomonadati > Pseudomonadota > Betaproteobacteria > Burkholderiales > Burkholderiaceae > Burkholderia > Burkholderia sp. AU33803. Next base: position 1,363,401 of record NZ_NKFJ01000004.1, on the reverse strand, counting down.
GAACACGAGAACGGCCGCACGATGCCGGTCGTGCCGAGGATCGACAGTCCGCCGACGATGCCGAGGCGCGGGTTCATCGTCTTCAGCGCGAGCGCTTCGCCGCCTTCGACGCCGATCGTCACGTCGAAGCCGCCCGCATAGCCGTGCTCGGCCGCCAGCGCGTCCAGGTGCGTCGTCATCATCTGGCGCGGCACCGGGTTGATCGCCGGTTCCCCGACCGGCAGCGTCAGCCCCGCGCGCGTGACCGTGCCGACGCCCGGGCCCGCATGAAACCGCACGCCGGGCGCCGCCGCGAGCGCGACGCGCGCGAAGATCAACGCGCCGTGCGTGACGTCCGGATCGTCGCCGGCATCCTTGATCGTGCCGGCTTCCGCACCGTCGGCGGTGGCCCGGCAGAACGCGAGCCGCATCATCACGCGCTGCCCCTTCGGCAGCACGATCTCGACCGCGTCGTCCGCACGACCCGCGAGCAGCAGCCGCGCGGCGGCGAGCGACGTCGCGGTCGCGCAGCTGCCGGTCGTATAGCCGAAACGTAGCGGCGCGGGCTGTTCGGGAGTCTCGTCGCGCATCACGCGTCCGTTGCGTTCGTCGCGGCCGACGCGGCGGGTGTGTCGGCCGCATCGGGCTTGCGCACGTCGTACAGCGTGACCGGCAACGGCTGCCGCCACGTATCGAAGCGGCCGAGCGGCTCGGCGTGTGCGAGCGACACGCGCGTGAGCGTGCCGCCATGCGCGTCGCGCCAGGCGGCGAGCGTCATCTCGCCCTGCAGCGTGACCGCGTTCGCGATCAGCCGGCCACCGGGCTTCAGCGTGGCCCAGCACGCGTCGAGCACGCCGGGCGCGGTCGCCCCGCCGCCGATGAAGATCGCGTCGGGTGCGGCGAGTCCCGCGAGCGCGTCGGGCGCGCGGCCCGCGACGAGCTGCAGGCCGGGCACGCCGAGCGCGTCGCGGTTGTGCTCGATGAAGCGCTGCCGCTCCGCATGCGCTTCGATCGCGATCGCCTGGCATGACGGATGCGCGCGCATCCATTCGATGCTGATCGAGCCGCTGCCGGCACCGACGTCCCACAGCAGCTCGCCGGGCGCGGGCGCGAGACGCCCGAGCGTCATCGCGCGCAGGTCGCGCTTGGTGAGCTGGCCGTCGTGACGGTACGCATCGTCCGGCAGGCCGGGCGTGAGCGCGCGGCGCGGCGCGTCGGGGCCGGCCTGGCAGTCGAGCGCGACCAGGTTGAGCGCGGCCGTTTCGTCGATGCGCCAGTCCTGCGCGAGGCCGTCGAGCCGCCGCTCGAGCGGGCCGCCCAGATGTTCGAACACGCTGATGCGCGTCGGCCCGAAGCCGCGTGCGACGAGCTCGGCCGCGACGGCGGCCGGCGTGCGTCCGTCGGCGCTCAGCACGAACAGGCGGCGCCCGGGCAGCAGGTGACGCGCGAGCGTCGCCAGCGGCCGGCCGACGAGCGAGACCGCGCCGACCTCCTGCAGCGCCCAGCCGAGGCGCGCGGCCGCGAGCGACAGCGACGACGGCGCGGGCAGTACGCGCCATTCGTCGGGGGAAAGCCGGCGCGCGAGCGTGGCGCCCACGCCGAACAGCATCGGGTCGCCGCTGGCGAGCACGCAGACGGGCGACGCGCGCCGCGCCAGCACGCCCGCGAGGTCGAACGGCGACGGCCACGCTTCGCGCGCGGCCGGCAGCCGCGCGGGCAGCATGTCGAGATGCCGCCTCGCGCCGACGACGAGCGTCGCGTCGAGCAATGCGCGCCGCGCACTGCGTCCGAGCCCCGCGTAACCGTCGTCGCCGATGCCCACTACCGTCAGCCACGCCGTCATGCACCCTTCCCCATCGTTCGATTTCCTACCGTGTGTTGCGATGCGCGGCGGCCGGGCTGCCGCGCGTTGATTCGTTGATGATCCCGATCCGCCCCCGCGCCGTGCGTGCTGCCCGCCCGCCGGTGCGATGCGGCGACGACGTCACCCGAGCGGCACGCCGACGACGAACGTCAGCAAGGCGAGAACCATCCCGCCGATCGACGCGATCAGCAGCCGGCCGAGCAGCAGCCACGTGAGCGAGCGTGCATCGGTTTTCCGGTACAGGACCGTGCCGCCCGCCACGATCGGCACGCCGAGGCCCGCGAGGCCGACATTCTTCGGCCACTCGACCGACGGCGCAAGCGGGATCAGTACGCACGCGAGCAGCATCCAGGCCGGGATGGCCAGCAGGCCGAGCGCAATGCCCATGCCGAACAGCTCCGTCCTGGCGAGTCTCATCGCGGATACCGGCGGTCGCCGGCCTGGTGTCGAGCTGCCAATCGTACCATTTGCGAGATAGAGCAAAACCGGCTGAAACTGCGCTGTGACGCGGTTGTGCGGCAAATCGACAATGCCGGATCGTCTCGAAAATCGGGTATCCTACGGCCGTTCGTTCGCCGGTGCCCCTCGGGGCCGAAGAGGGAACACAGGGCGCGCCACGCGCCGCTGTGGCTGCCCCCGCAACTGTAGACAGCGAGCCGATCTCCCCCTCATGCCACTGGTTCCACCGGGAAGGCCGGGAGCCGGCGCCGACCTGTCAGCCAGGAGACCTGCCGGCCAGAAAGTGCGTGCGTGCCAGTCGGCGTCGGGCGGGGTGTACCGATGCGTTGGCCGCGGCCCGACACTGTCCCGGTACCCCGTTGAGTTCCGCCCCCGTTTCGATTCCTGCGTCGCCCGTCGTGCGCCCGTCGGCCTGCCCGGGGCTCGTGCGCGTGGTCGCGGCCGCCGACGGCGGGCTGTGCCGGATCAAGCTGCCGGGCGGCCGGCTCGATGCGCGCCAGGCGCGTGCGATCGCCGCCGCCGCGCGCGCCTTCGGCTCGGGCGCGATCGACGCGACCAATCGCGCGAATCTCCAGCTGCGCGGCATTCGCGACGGCGCGGCCGACGCGCTGACGCGTGCGTTGCTCGAAGCGGGTCTCGGCCCGCCCGTCGACGCCACCTCGAATGCAGACGCCGATGCGGCCGCGCTCGCCGCGAGCGACGACGTGCGCAACGTGATGCTCAGCCCGCTCGCCGGCCACGACCCTGCCGCACTCGTCGACAGCCGCGCGCTCGCCGCGCCGCTCTTCGACATGCTGGCGCGCGAGCCGCGCCGCGGCGAGCTGTCGCCGAAATTCTCGATCCAGCTCGACGGCGGCGAATCGGTTGCGGCGCTCGACCATCCGCACGACATCTGGCTGGCTGCCTGGCGTCGCGGCGATGGCGCGGTGCGCGTCGCGGCCGGGCTGGCCGGTTGCCCGCCGGTCGCGCACGATGACCGTCCCGCTTCTGTCGATGTCGCGCCCGATCAAGGCGTCGCGCTGGTTCGCGCGCTGCTGCTCGCGTTCCTCGATCTCGCGCCGGCGGATGTCACGCGAATGCGCGCACTGCTCGCAACATGCGGCGAGCGCACATTACTCGAACGCGCACAGCACTACCTGCCCTTCCCGCTTGAAGCCGATCCGGCGCTTGCCGGCTGGCGCCGCACGTGCACCGACCCGACGCTGCGTTTCGGCGTGCGCCCGTCGCTCGATGCGACGCGCTGCAACGTCGGCGCGCAATTCGTGCTCGGCCGGCTCGATGCCACCCAACTGGAACGGCTCGCCGCGCTGGCCGAAACCGACGGCGACGGCACGCTGTCGATGACGCCATGGCAAGGCGTATTCCTGCATCGCGTATCGCGCGAACGCGCACCGGCCACGCTCGATGCGCTCGCGTCGCTCGGCCTCGTCTGCGCGTCGTCCGACGCGCTGGCGACGCTCGTCGCGTGCACTGGCAGCGCGGGCTGCGCGAAGGCGCGCGCCGACACGAAGCACGACGCCCTCGCGCTCGCCGCCCGCATCGGCCACGCAGTCGACGTGCACCTGACCGGCTGCGAGCGCCACTGCGCGCTGCCGCATCCCGCGACGCACACGCTCGTCGCGGTTGCGCCCGCGCACTACGACCTTTACCGGCGCGACGCCGCCGCGGGCCTCGGCGCCCCGCTCGCGCGCCATCTGACGATTGACCAGGCCGCGGCCCGACTGACGGGCGCGCGGCACAGCCAGGACACCACCGATGCTTGACTACATTCGCGACGGGCAGGAAATCTACCGCCAGTCGTTCGCGACGATCCGCGCCGAGGCCGACCTGTCGCAGGTTCCGCCCGACCTCGAGAAACTCGCGGTGCGCGTGATCCATGCGTGCGGGATGGTCGACGTCGTCTACGACTTGCGTTTCTCGGCCGGTGCCGGCACGGCGGGCCGCACGGCGCTCGCGGCCGGCGCGCCGATCCTGTGCGACGCGCGGATGGTCGCCGAAGGCATCACGCGTGCGCGGCTGCCTGCCGACAACCGCGTGATCTGCACGCTCGGCGAGCCCGAGGTGCCGGATCTCGCGCGGCATCTCGGCAACACGCGTTCGGCCGCCGCGCTCGAGCTGTGGCGCCCGCATCTCGCGGGCGCCGTCGTCGTGATCGGCAATGCGCCGACCGCGCTGTTCCACCTGCTCGACATGATCGACGCCGGTGCGCCGCGCCCCGCGCTGATCCTCGGTTTCCCGGTCGGCTTCATCGGCGCGGCCGAATCGAAGGCGCTGCTCGATGCCGACAGCCGCGGCGTGCCGTACGTCGCCCTGCTCGGCCGGCGCGGCGGCAGCGCGATGGCGGCGGCTGCGGTCAACGCACTCGCGACGGAGGTCGAATGACGACCGCGCGCGGACGCCTGTTCGGGGTCGGCGTCGGCCCCGGCGATCCCGAACTGATGACGATCAAGGCGCTGCGCGTGCTGCAGGCCGCGCCCGTGGTCGCGTATTTCGTCGCGAAGGGCAAGAAAGGCAATGCGTACGGCATCGTCGAAGCGCACCTGCAGGACGCGCAGACGCAACTGCCGCTCGTCTATCCGGTGACGACCGAGGCCTTGCCGCCGCCGCTGTGCTACGAGACGGTGATCGCCGACTTCTACGACACGGCTGCCGAGATCGTTGCCGCGCACCTCGACGCGGGGCGCGACGTCGCGGTGATCTGCGAAGGCGACCCGTTCTTCTACGGCTCGTACATGTACCTGCACGACCGCCTCGCGCCGCGCTACGACACCGAGGTGATCCCCGGCGTGTGTTCAATGCTCGGGGGCACCGCGGTGCTCGGCCAGCCGCTCGTCTATCGCAACCAGAGCCTGTCGGTGCTGTCGGGCGTGCTGCCCGAGCCCGAACTGCGCGAGCGGCTCGCGCGGGCCGACGCGGCCGTCGTGATGAAGCTCGGCCGCAATTTCGACAAGGTGCGGCGCGTGCTCGACGAACTGGGGCTCGCGAAGCGCGCGCTGTATGTCGAGCGCGCGACGATGGCGAGCCAGCGCATCGTGCCGCTCGACGAAGTCGATCCGATGGCGTCGCCGTATTTCTCGCTGCTCGTCGTGCCGGGGGAAAAATGGCAAGGATGACGACTCCGCCCGCGATCGTGATTCTCGGCGCGGGCGCGCTCGATACCGCGCGGCGCATCCAGGCGCGCTATCCGGGCGCGCGCGTGCATGGCCTCGCATCGCGCGTCGCGGCCGACGTGCCGTTCGACGATCTCGGCGCGCACCTGCGTGAACTCTATGCGCGCGGGCTGCCGATCGTCGCGCTGTGCGCGGCCGGCATCGTGATCCGCTGCATTGCCGCCGCGCTCGCCGACAAGGGCGTCGAGCCGCCCGTGCTCGCGGTGGCGGAAGACGGCTCGGCGGTCGTGCCGCTGCTCGGCGGGCTGACGGGCGTCAACGTGATCGCGCGGGAAATCGCCGCATGCGTCGGCGTTGCGCCGGCGATCACGACGAGCGGCGAACTGCGTTTCGGCGCGTGCGTGCTCAATCCGCCGGAAGGCTATGCGCTCGCCGATCTCGGCCAGGGCAAGCGCTTCGTGTCCGATCTGCTCGCGGGCGCGTCGACGCGCATCGACGGCGCGGCGCCGTGGCTCGACGATGTCGCGCTGCCGCGCGACGAAGCCGCCGCGCATGCGATCCGCGTGACCCCCGACGCATGGCGCGGCGCGCGCGACGAACTCGTGATTCATCCGCGCAGCGTCGTGATCGGCGTGGATGCGCAGGCTATCCACGCGGATGAAGCGCTTGCCGCACGCATCGATGCGGCACTCGATTCGCAAGGTCTCGCACGGCTGGCGCTCGCGGCCATCGTTGCGCCCGCATCGGCAATCGGTGATGGCGTGCTGGAAGAAGCCGCGCACACGCTCGACGTGCCGCTACGCTTCGTCGATACCGATACCGATACCGATACCGATACCGATAAAGACGGCGACGCTGACGCGACAGATGATGCGGCCACCCTGCTCGGTCGCGCGTTGCGCGTCGCACACACGCTGCGCGCCACGACGAACGGCATCGCATGCGCGGTCGCGTCGCATCCGGTCGACCCCGCCACGCTCGGCCGTGCGCGCGGCCGGCTAACGGTGCTCGGCCTCGGCCCAGGCTGCGCCGCGTGGCTCACGCCGGCTGCGCGCGCCGCGCTCGCGGACGCGACCGACATCCTCGGCTACACGACCTACGTGAACATGGCCGGCCCGTTCCGCAACGACCAACGCGTGCACGGCACCGACAATCGCGAAGAGATGCAGCGCGCCCGCCATGCGTTCGAACTCGCGGCCGAGGGCCGGCGCGTCGCGGTCGTGTCGTCGGGCGACCCGGGCGTGTTCGCGATGGCCGCGGCCGTGCTCGAAGCGCTCGACGAAGCGCGCGACCCGCATTGGGCCGCGGTTGACCTGCGCATTGAACCCGGCATCTCGGCGTCGCTCGCGACGGCCGCGCAGGCCGGTGCGCCGCTTGGCCATGATTTCTGTGCAATCTCGCTGTCGGACAACCTGAAGCCGTGGGACGTGATCGAGACGCGCCTGCGGCATGCGGCGCAGGCCGATCTGGTGATGGCGTTCTACAACCCGATCTCGCGCGCACGGCCGTGGCAGCTCGATCGTGCGCTCGATGCCGTGCGCGCGCACCGCAGCGCCGAGACGGTGGTCGTGCTCGGCCGCGACATCGGCCGGCCGGGCGCCACGCTCACGACGACGACGCTCGGCGCGCTGCGCAGCGATCAGGTCGACATGCGCACGATGGTGATCGTCGGCTCGTCGACGACGCGGCGCTTCGCGGTCGGCAACGCACGCGAGTGGGTCTATACGCCGCGCTGGTATCGCTGAACCCGGTCAGCGCGTCGGCGTAACGCCGCGCGTGTCTGCCTGCGCAGTGCCGGCTGCACCGTCGGCATGCCAGAACCGGCATACGAGCACGCCGACGATGGCCTGCGCCGCGACCACGAACGCGACGCAGCCGGCCCATCCCCACCGATGCCAGCCGGGCACCGGCAGGATCGAGCCGAGGCTGCCGCCGAAGTAATAGCAGGACAGGTAGATGCCGATCGCCGTCGAGCGCGCGCTCGACGCCGCCTGCGAGATGAACGTGTTGGCCGACGCCTGTTCGACGAACACGGCGGTCGAGCTGAGCGCGAGGCCGGCCAGGATCACCGGCACGTGGTCGGACAGCGTGAGCAGCGCCCCGCCGATCGCGAGCGCGGCCGCGGCAAGCCCCGGCGCGCGCGGACCGCGATGCCGCGCGAGGCGTCCTGCCAGCGGGGTCACGACCACCGCCACCAGAAACACCGCGTAGATCGCGCCGATCCCGACCGTGCCGAAATTGAACGGCGGGCGGGCGAGGCGCAGGCCGACGAACGTGAACGTCGCGACCTGCGACGCGAGCACGCATGCGCCGATCGCGAACGACGCAAGCAGCGGGCCGCGCGTGACGATGCGCCAGGACGGCCCCGCGCCGCTATCCGCATTGTGCTCGACGCGCCGCGCGATTGCGCCGGACGCCGGCAGGCTCGCGTAGATCGCGACGCCCGTGACGAGACACAACGCCGCGACGACGTCGAGCGCATGCCGCCAGCCCCAGATCGATGTCATCAGGTTGGTCGCGAAGCGGCCGGCGAAACCGCCGAGCGTCGTGCCGGCGACGAACAGCGCGCTGATCTCGGCCGACGTGCCGCGATCGAAGCGCTCGGCGATATACGCGATCGACAGCGCGAAAATGAACGGCATGACGAGACCGGCCGCAAAGCGCGCGCCGAGGAACGACGCGAAACTGCCCGCCTGCGCGGACCACACGACCGGCAGCGCGACGGCCACCGCCGCTAGCGAGATCGCGACGCGCCGCTCGATGCGCGCGGCCAGCACGCCGACGAACGGCGCGATAATGGCGACGGCCGTCGTGGTGGCGCTCACGCCCTGCCCCGCGCGCTCCGCGCTGACACCGAAGGTGGCCGCGAGTTCGTGCAGGATGCCCTGCGTCGAATACAGATTGAGAAACGCGGCGAAGCCGCAGAGAAAGAACGCGATGCGCGTGGTCCTGTCGTTCATCGGAGCGGCCTGGTCGTCGATACCGACAGTCTGACGAGCGCGCCGCGTGCACGCCAATACCGTTTTCATCGCGATTGATACCGGAACGACAACAATGCTCGACCTGCGCCGCCTCCGCTATTTCGTGGTCGTCGCCGACGAACTGCACTTCGGCCGCGCGGCGTTGCGCCTGCGGGTCGCGCAGCCGCCGCTGACGCGCCATATCGCCGCGCTGGAAAGCGAGCTCGGCGTCCGGCTGTTCGAGCGTTCGACGCGCGCGGTGCGGCTGACGCCGGAGGGCGCCGCGTTCCTCGACCATGCGCGCCACGTCGTCAGCGCGGCCGCCGAGGCCGAGGCGAGTGCACGCAAGATCGCGCAGGGCGTCGCCGGGCGCATCGTGATCGGCTATGCGAGCTCGATTCCGATGTCCGACACGTTCCCCGACGTGATCCGCGTCGCGAGCCGGACGATGCCCGATGTCGAACTCGCGTTTCGCGAGGCGGCGACCGCGAGCCAGCGCCAGCAGATCGCGGACGGCACGATGGACATCGGTTTCGGCTGGGCATGGCACGGTGCGCCCGGCGCGCCGGTGGCGTCGCTCGTCGTGTCGCGCGAACCGCTCGTCGCGGCCGTGCCGGCCGGCGATCCGCTCGCGAGCCGTGCGAGCGTGGATGTCGCGGCGCTTGCGCACGCAACCTTCGTCACCTTTCCGCCCGGTTACGGTTCGGCATTGACCGCGGCACTGGACGACTTGTGCGCGCAAGCCGGATTCACGCCGCGGATCGGCGCGACCGCCGCTCAGATCACGACGCTCGTGTCGCTGGTGGCCGCCGAGCGCGGCATCGCGATCGTGCCGGGCTTCACGGCGACGCTGCAGCGTCCGGGCGTCGTCTACGTGCCGCTCGCCGGCACGCGCGCGGTCGAGCAGATCGTGTCATGGAACGAGCCGTTCGCGTCGGCGTGCGTCGAGCGCTTCGTCGCACTGGCGCGCTCGCTCGTGCAGCCGCCATCGGCTTGAAGCGCGACGAACGGCACGCATCGGGCCTCACCCGATCGATCGGAAAAATCACCCGCGTCACGCATGCCGGAACTGTGTCGAATCGGCAAGATCGTTACGTATCGGGAATCAAATAACAAAAAGAACTCCTGACCATTCACTATTCGACGCGAATCCTCCAAGATGAGCACGCCGTCGGCCGGGCATGCCCGGTCGCCCGACCGGCGGCGATACGCGGGCCAGCGTATCCCTCTTCCACTTGGAGAACACAATGAACAACAATGTGTTGCCGCGTTTCATCCCGCGCGCACTTGCAGCGGGTTGCCTGCTTGCCGTGGCGAGCGTGTCCCACGGCGCCGGCGTCTATGCGCCCTATGTCGACGTGACGCTCTATCCGACGCCGCTCGTCGACCAGATCGGCGTCCGGCAAGGCATCCAGCAGTTCACGCTCGCGTTCGTGGTCGCGGGCAACGGCTGTGTGCCGTCGTGGGGCGGCGTGCAGCCAATCGGCAACGGCGCGAGCGGCGGCCTGCTGACCGCGCTGTCGACGTCGATCGCGAGCTATCGCGCGAAAGGCGGCGAAGTCGCCGTGTCGTTCGGCGGTGCGAACGGCACGCCGCTGATGCAGGCGTGCACGACGGTCCCCGCGCTGGCGAGCGCGTACCAGACCGTGATCGACACGTACGGCCTCACGCACGTCGACTTCGACATCGAAGGTGCGTCGCAAACGGACACGGCCGCGGTCGCACGCAACTTCCAGGCGGTCACGCAGCTGCAGGCGAGCTATGCGGCGAAAGGCAAGCCGCTGCACGTCACGCTGACGCTGCCGACGATGCCGACCGGGCTCACGCAGGACGGCCTGAACGTCGTCAACGCGGCGATCTCGAACAAGACCGCGTTCGATGCGGTGAACGTGATGGCGATGGACTATGGCCCCGCGAACCTCGACATGGGCGCGGCCGCAATCAGTGCCGCGCAAGCGCTCTATTCGCAGCTCGATACGGCCTTCAAGTCGGCCGGCCAGCCGAAGACGAATGCGCAGCTCTGGCAGATGGTCGGCGTCACGCCGATGATCGGCGTGAACGACGTGCAAGGCGAAACCTTCACGCTCGCGAATGCGCAAAGCGTGCTGAATGCGGCCGTCAGCAACGGCTACGGCTTCTTCGGCAACTGGTCGGTCGGCCGCGACCAGGCGTGCCCGTCAGGCGGCACGTATGCGTCGCCGACCTGCTCGGGCGTCGCGCAGCAGCCGTATGCGTTCGCGACGATCTTCAAGCAGCTCGACGGCAAGTGGGGCGCGGGCGTCACGCAGGATCCGAACTACGGCGGCGGCTCGAACGGCGGCACGCCGCAGCCGGGTGCGCCCTGGGCGGCCGGCCAGGTCTATACGGCCGGCGCGACGGTCACCTACCAGGGCACGACGTACCAGGCGCAATGGTGGACGCAGGGCGACGTGCCCGGCCAGGCCGCCGTGTGGAAGGCGGTCGGCGGCGGCACCGCCACGTGGTCGGCCACCACCGCGTATTCAGGCGGCACCTGCGTGATGTACCAGGGCGCGAAATACTGCGCGAAATGGTGGACGCAAGGCGACAACCCGAGTGCGGGCGGTGTGTGGGTGAAGTCGTGATGCGGCGTAGCGGCCGGCGCTAGGCTTCAGGCCCGTGCATCGGGGGCCGTTCACGGCGATCACCCGCTACCGGATCGCCAGCGGACGGCCCGCTGATCGGTAGCACCCTGCCCGCTTTCAGTCGCGCGCGTGCTCGGCCAGCAGCCTGGCCTTCGCGTCGACGAGCAGCGCCGCATGCGTGTCGCGATGCTGGCGAATCCGCTCGGTCGGCCCGACCACCGACAGCCCGTACCAGTCGCCGTCGAGCGTCAGTGCGACCGCAATGGCCGACAGCTCGGGCGCGCTCTCGCCGAAGTTCTCGGCCCAGCCGAGTTCGCGAAACCGGGCGGTTTGCGCGACGAGCGCGGGTAGATCCGCCACCGTCGCGTCGGTGAAGCGCTCGAACGGCAACTGCGCGCCGAGCGCCTGCTGCGCGTCGCCGGCCAGTTCCGCGAAGATCGCCTTGCCGATCGAGTTCGCATGCAGCGGGCGCAGTTCGCCCGGCGCGCGCGTGTAGCGGATCGCCTGCTCCGATTCGACGACGTCGAGATACGTGACCGACACCCCCTGGATCTTGCCGAGCACCGCCGTCTCGCGGCTCGCGTCGCGCAGCGCGACGAGATGCGGATGGACGATGTCGACGACCGGATCGGTCGCGTCGATCGCGGCGGCGAGCGTCTGCAGGCGGCGCGTCGGGTAGTAGCCGCCGCGCTTGCGTACTTCGTACAGGTAGCCGCGGCTCACGAGCGTGCGCGCCATCGCGAGGCAGCTCGACGCCGGCACATTGAGCAGGCGCGCGAGTTCGGTGAGCGGCAGCGGCCGCCGTTCGGCGGCGAACAGCTCGAACAGGTCGAGCGTGCGGGCAACGAGTTTGACGTCCATGACGAGTGCTTGAATCGGAACGGGACACCGCGCACCGGGCCGGCCGCCGGGTCGGACCGGTCAGTACGACTTCGGCAGCCCGAGCACCTTCTCCGCGATGTAGCACAGGATCAGTTGCGGACTCACGGGCGCGAGCCTCGGAATCATACACTCGCGCAGGTAGCGCTCGACATGGTATTCCTTCGCGTAGCCCATTCCGCCGTGCGTCGCGACGGCCGTCTGGCACGCCTGGAACGCGGCTTCCGCGCCGAGGTATTTCGCGGCGTTGGCCTCCGCGCCGCACGACTGCCCCGCGTCGTAGCGCGTCGCGGCCTTCATCACCATCAGCCACGCGGCCTCGAGCTGCATCCACGCCTGCGCGAGCGGATGCTGGATCGACTGGTTCTGCCCGATCGGCCGCCCGAACACGACGCGCTCGCACGCATACTGCGTCGCGCGACGCAGCGCGGCCTGTCCGAGCCCGATCGCCTCCGCGGCGATCAGGATCCGCTCGGGATTCAGCCCATGCAGCAGGTAGCGGAAGCCGTCGCCTTCGTTGCCGATCAGGTCGCCTTCCGGCACGCGCAGGTTGTCGATGAACAGCATGTTCGAATCGACCGCCTTGCGGCCCATTTTCTCGATCTCGCGCACCTCGACGCGCGAGCGGTCGAGGTCGGTATAGAACAGGCTCAGCCCGTCGGTCGGCTTCGCGACCTGGTCGAGCGGCGTCGTGCGCGCGATGATCAGCATCTTGTTCGCGACCTGCGCGGTCGAGATCCAGATCTTGCGCCCGCTCAGCACGTAATGGTCGCCGTCGCGGCGCGCCTGCGTGCTCAGGTGCGTGGTGTCGAGGCCCGCATCGGGTTCGGTCACCGCGAAGCACGCCTTGTCGCGCCCGGCGATCAGCGGCGGCAGGAAGCGCGCCTTCTGTGCGCCGGTGCCGAACACCTGCACCGGATTCAGCCCGAAGATGTTCATGTGGACGGCCGACGCACCGGACAGGCCGGCGCCCGACGCGCTGATCGTGCGCATCATCAACGCGGCCTCGGTCATCCCGAGCCCGGCGCCGCCATGGGCCGGGTCCATCGCGATGCCGAGCCAGCCGGCCTCGGCGAGCGCCGCATGGAAGTCGGCCGGAAACCCGCCCGCGCGGTCGCGTTCGAGCCAGTAGTCGTCGCCGAAGCGTGCACAGATTTTCTCGATCGCGCTTTCGATCGCGCGCTGGTCATCGGTCAGGTCGAACTGCATGGCATGCACTCCTGGAAAAGGCCAAGCGGCTGCGCCGCTTTCAAGAAGGAAAACGCCCGGCGGCGTCGAAGCTTGCGCTCCGACGAGCGTCCCTTGCGGGATCGCCCTCCCGGAGCGCAGGCACGAAGCGGCAGGTCCCGGGCGCTCACAACGGAAACACGCCCGCGATCACCGCGGCGAATACCATCAGCACCGTGGCGGCGAACAGGAACGGAATCGTGAATTTCTGGTGCTCGGCGAGCTCGACGCCGGTCAGGCCGACGATCAGGAACGTCGCGGGCGTGAGCGGGCTGACCGGAAAGCCCGTCGTCATCTGGCCGAGCAGTGCTGCCTGCGCCATCTGGATCGGTGGCACGCCGAGCAGCTTCGCGCTTTCCGCGAGCACCGGCAGCACGCCGAAGTAGAACGAATCGGGGTCGAACAGCAGGCTGAGCGGCATCGACAGCAGCCCGAGCACGAACGGCATGTGGCGCGCATGCTCGACCGGCACGTGCGCGACGACCACGTCCGCCATCGCCTTCAGCATGCCCGTGCCGGACATGATGCCGGTGAACGCGCCGGCCGCAAGCAGCACGCTCGCCATCATCAGCGCGGCCTTGGCATGCGCGTCGATCCGCTCGCGCTGGGCCTGCACGTCCGGGTAGTTGATCACGAGCGCGGCGACCGTGCCGAGCATGAACATCACCATCGGGTCGACGATACCCGACACGAGCGTGACGAGCACGACGAGCGTCAGCACGAGATTGATCCGGAAGCGTTCCGGCCGGCGCAATGCGCGCTCGTCGTCGGTCAGCGCCCGGGGCGCGATCGCGAGCGACGCCGCGCCGGCACGATCGAGCCCGAGCCGCTTCGCCTCGCGCACGCCGAGCACGTAGGCGGTGCCGAACACGAATACCAGCCCGACGATCTGCACCGGAATCATCGGCATGAAGATCGCGGAGCCGGGAATGTGCAGCGCCGCCGATGCGCGCAGCATCGGCCCGACCCACGGCAGGAAATTGACGCCGGCCGCCATCGACGCGACGCACGCGAGGATGCGGCGATCCATCCCGAGCCGCGTATAGAGCGGCATCATCGCGGGCAGCGTGACGAGAAACGTGACGGCGCCCGAACCGTCGAGATGGATCAGCAGCGCGAGCAGCGCCGAGCCCATCACGATACGCGGCGGATGGCAGCCGATCACGCGCAGCACGCCCGCGATGATCGGATCGAGCATTCCGGCATCGGTGAGGATTCCGAAAAAAAGAATCGCAAAAACGAACATCCCGGCGATCGGGCCGATGTTCTGCACGCCGTGCACGATGAACTTGCCGGTCGCGAGCCCGAACCCGGCCGCGAGCGACGCGGCCACCGGCACGACGATCAGCGCGACGAGCGGCGACAGCCGCTTCGTGATGATCAGGCCGAACAGCGCGACGATGGCGATCGCGCCGATCCATGCAAGCATGATGCGTCTCCTTTTCAGCCGGTGCGCGCGTCGTCGCCCGGCGTGGTGTGCGAGTGGCCGTGCGGCGCCGTCGGGCGCGCGACACGGCCGGCGGCCGCGGTGCCGGTCAGTCCCGGTGCGTGTCGTGGTCGCGGTCTTCAGCGTTGGGCTCCGCGTCGGCAAACACCTGCGCCGCGTGTTCGTTCAGCGCGGGCGGCGGCCGCCGGTACGTGGCCGGCGTGCGGCCGAGCTTGATCGGCGACGCGATGCCGCGATGCCGGCCCAGCTCGACCTTCATCTGCCGATGCGCGACATGCGGATGGTCGAGCGCCGCATCGAGCCCGAGCACCGGCGCGCACGGCACGCCGCGGCGCATCAGTTGCTCGGCGAGCGCCGCGCCGTCGTGGGCGGCCAGCGCCGTTTCGAGCAGCGTGCGCAACGCGGCGCGGTTCGCGCTGCGCGCGCGGTTGTCCGCGAAACGCGGATCGTCGAGCCAGTCGCGCGTGCCGAGCACGTCGCACAAGCCCGCGAACTGCCCGTTGTTGCCGACCGCCAGAAAGATGTCGACGCTCGCCGTCGGAAAGCTGTCGTACGGCGTGATGTTCGGATGCGCATTGCCGGTGCGCACGGGTGCCTTCCCCGAATGGAAGAAGTTCGGCGTATGCGGATGCAGGATCGACAGCGCGCAGTCGAACAGCGTCGATTCGACGAACTGGCCGCGGCCGCTCGCATCGCGCTCGCGCAATGCCATCAGCACGCCGAGCGCCGCGTTCAGCCCGGTGACGAGATCGACGATCGGCACGCCGACCCGCAGCGGCGCGCCACCGGCTTCTCCATTGACGCTCATCAGCCCCGCGAGCGCCTGCACGGCCGCGTCGTAGCCGGGCAGCCCGCCGAGCGGGCCGTCCGCGCCGAAGCCCGATACACGGCAATGAACGAGGCGCGGAAACCGCGCATGCAGCACGTCGAAGCCGAGCCCCCAGCGCTCCATCGTGCCGATCTTGAAGTTCTCGACGATCGCGTCCGCGTGTTCGAGCAGGCCTAGCAGCCGCTCGCGGTCGGCCGGTTGGGTCAGGTCGAGCGCGATGCCGAGCTTGTTGCGGTTCACGCCGAGGAAGTACAACGCGGTGTCGCCGTAGAACGGCGGGCCCCAGGTGCGCGTCTCGTCCCCGGACGGCGGTTCGACCTTGATTACCTCCGCGCCGTGGTCGGCCAGGATCTGCGTCGCATACGGGCCGCCCAGCACCCGCGACAGATCGATGATGCGCAATCCCGCCAGCGCGCCCTGCTGCTCGTGTTCCGCCATGCGTCCCGCTCCTGGTTCCGGTTGATCGGACGGCCGGTCCGGCAGGCCCGGCGCCTGGGCGCGAGCTTCCGGATTCGGCGAATAATTCTTGTATATGAATTTATATTCACACTCAGGAATTACATTGTCAACCCCGGCGGCATCCTGACGCGAAGCGAAAGACGCCGCCGTGAGTTAGCGGGAGCGACGCCGAACACGGGCCGGTTGCGGTGGCGTCCCGCCTTTCGTTAAGCTGGCGGGCAACCTTCATCTCAAAAAAATCGGACGGATCATTCATGAAACGGATGCTGCTGGCGGCCTTCATGCTGGCGTCGACGCTGGGCGTCGGACATGCGCAAACCCAGACGTTCCACTTCGGCGAAGGACAGACCGGGATGCCGGGTGGATCGCCGCAGGCGGCCTCACCGACCGCACGGCCCGCGCCCGCGCGCCGGCACGTCACACCGCCGCCGTCCCACCATCGGCGGGCCGTCCACAAGCGCCGCCAGTCGCGCCACGTGAAACCCACGCGCAGCGGCATCTATACGCACGCGTGACCCGGCGCGTGTCCCGCGAACGCGTGCATGGAACTGTCATGAACGGCGGCTAAGATCGGTGCGGCTGCCTGTACGCCGTTGCGGCCCGCTGCCGGGTCGCGCGCCGCCGACACGCATTTTCTCCACGATTCAGCACCTGTTTTACCGAACATGAGGACCGGGCTGGACACTCTCGCCGTCATCAAGGAACGCGCCACGATCGTGTGCCGTCAGCGCAGCAGCGTGCTGCTGGTCGCTCGCACCGCAGCGCGCTGGTCGCTGCCGGGCGGCACGATCCGGCGTGGCGAGACGCCGCTCGATGCTGCCCTGCGGGAGCTTGCGGAGGAAACGCGGCTGGAGGGGCTCGCGCTCGATTACGCGGTGCAGTTCGGCGGCCTGACGAAGCTCCATCACGTGTTCGTGGCCGACGTGCCGGCGCACCTGACGCCGCGCGCGAGCAACGAGATCGCCCGCTGCAAGTGGTTCACCGTCGACCGGCTCGACACGCTGCGTGCGAGCGTGCCGACGCGCAAGATCATCGAGCTGCTGCGTCTCGACTGTTTCTCGGCGATCGCGAACGGCCGGCTGCGCTGACGTCGATAGCGCTCCCGCCGGTCATGCGCGCAGCAACGGGCCAGCCTTGCGTTCGAGCAACGTGACAAGTTCCGGCTGCATGTAGGCGTACCGGTCGGGAATATCGAGGCACACGATCTTCTTCTCCCGCAGATGCACACCGAATTGCGCTGCCAGCCGCGCCTTGTGCGCACGTTCCATCACGAATACGACATCGGCCCAGTCGAGCTGCTCGGCGGACACGCGCGTGTCCGCATCCGGCGCGAGGCCCGCGGAGTCGGTTTCGACGCCCGGCCACGCGGCGAACACCGCTTCGGCCGTCGGGCTGCGCAGCCGGTTGCGGCTGCAGATGAAGAGTGCCCGCGTCATGTCGCTTCGCGGTTGCCCGGCGCCTGCCCGCTCAACCTTGCGGAATCGTGCCCGGCCGGACGTACGCGAGCATGTGCGGCACGTAGTCGGCCTTGCCGAGTTCGACGCCGTGGTGGCGCAGGATTGCGTACGCGGTGATCGCGTGGAAGTAGAACTGCGGCAGCGCCCAGTCGCGCGCGTACTGTTCGCCCGTCATGTCGAACGCGATCCCGTTCGGCATCTCGAGCGCGATCGGCCGCGCGGCACCGCCGTCGAGCGCATCCGGCGCGAGGTCGCCGAGAAACGTGAGCGTGCCGGCGATGATCGCCTGCGCATCGGCGAGCGTGCCGGGCTGCGCATCCGCATGCCATCCTGCCTCGCGCAATGCGAGCAACGCGGCCGGCAGCGGTTCGCCGCGCAGCCGGTGGACGGGCTCCATCGCCTGGAAGCACGAGAAGCGCACCTGCGCCGCGAGCGGATACATGTCGGGCGCCAGCTTCAGCGACATCGCCGCGTCGGGCGGATCGCCCGCGGCCTGACGATGTGCGGCAGCCTTGTCGAGCCACGCGGACTGCGCGCGCAGCATCTGGGTGAAGGTCGGAACGAGAAGTTGAGTCGGTGACACGCGCGCCCTCCTATGCTGTGTTGTGGTTTGCGCCACGATAGCAGCGTAGGGAGAAACCTGCATCCTCGCAGGGGCAACGAGCGCGATTGAACGCGGATTCGGTGAGGTAGCGCATGGCGCGCAGGTGCCGCCCCACGCGGGGCGATCACGACGCGCGGCCGCCGCGACCCAACCTCAAGGCTTGCCCTGTCGCGCCAGGAAGCGGTCGAACTGCGCGGCGAACGCCTTGCCGTCGCGTGCGCTGAACGGCGCCGGCCCGCCCGTGTCGATGCCCGCGCTGCGCAACTGATCCATCATCGCGCGCGTCGACAGGCGTTCCTCGATGTTCTCGCGGCTGAACCAGTTGCCGCGCGGGTCGAGCGCATGCGCGCCCTTGTCGAGCACGGCGGCGGCCAGCGGAATGTCGGCGGTGATCACGAGGTCGCCCGCTTCCACCAGCTCGACGATGCGCGCATCGGCCACGTCGAAACCGGCCGGCACCTGCACCGCCTTGATGAACGGCGACGGCGGCGTGCGCAGAAACTGGTTCGCGACCAGCGTCACGCAGATTTCGGCACGACGCGCGGCGCGAAACAGCATGTCCTTGACGACGGCGGGACACGCGTCGGCATCGACCAGTACTTGCATGGCGGGTTGTTCCAATGGGTTGAAGCAGAAGCGGCGATCATAGCGCACCGCCGGCCGGCCATCAGCCGGCGCGGCCCGTGCACAGCGCGTCGGCCGTCACCCACTGCGCGCCCCACGCCGCGGTGAGCCGCGCGCCCTGCCCGATCCGCACGGCCGCATCGTCGAAGTCGACGAACACGACGTGATCGGCCGCCGCGGGTTTCGCGGGCGTCTCACGCGTGCGGCCGTCGGACAGCACCCACAGCCAGCGCTGCTTGCCCGGCTCACGCCGCGCCGCGCGCGCGAGCAATTGCGCGGCGGCCGCGATGCCGTCCGCGAGCGGCGTGCCGCCGCCGCCTTCGACCGGTTCGAGCCAGCGCGCATTCCACCAGCGCGGCACGGCCGGGCCGAAGCGGCGCACGGCGCCATGGCCGCCGAAACAGATCAGCGCGGTTTCGACGCGGTCGCGCGCGGCCTGGTCGAAATACGCCACGATCAGCCCCTTCGCCAGTGCGAGCCGCTCGTGCGACAGCATCGACGCCGAGCAGTCGAGCACGAAGCAATGCAGTGCGTCCGGCGTGCCGGCGCGTGGGCGGAAGCGCAGATGGTCGCGCTGCAGCGGGCCGCCGCGCTTCGCGACGAGCGTCGCCGGCCACGCCACGGCCGCGCCGGCGCGCACCGTGCCCGGCACGCGCGCGGCTGCGCCTGATTGCCATCGAGGACCGCGAACGGTGTTCGCGGCGGCGCCGGCTCGATGGCTCAGCGTTTTTTTAGCGGCAGCGGCACCACGCCTTTCACGTCGCGCAGCCCGGCCGGCTCGGGTGGCAGGTAGCCCCAGTCGCCCTGGGATGCCGTGGCATTGCTTTGCGCGGCACCCGGTGAATCGTCGGGGCGATCGCGCGCATCGTGCGCAGAGCGACCGTCGCGTTCGTCGTTGGGTTGCTGCGCGCCGGACGACGGCGGTGGGCCCGCGTGGCGCCGATGCCGCAGCACCGCGTCGGCCACCCGCTCCACATGCGACACCGTCACCGCGTCGGCCTGCTCCAGCGCGGCGAGCGCACGCGCCGCGCGCAGCATCACGAGATCGGCACGCAGCCCGTCGACGGCCGCGTCGATGCACAGCGCGCTGACGCGTGCATGAACCGCATCGTCGAAGTCGAGCGCCGCGAGCCGTGCGCGTGCCGCGTGAATCCGGTCGCCGAGTTCACGTTGCGCGGACGCATGACGGGTGCGGAATGCGTCCGGATCGAGATCGAATGTAAGCCGCGCCTTCACGATCCGCTCGCGCTGCGCGGCGTCGAAGCAGTTCTCCAGCTCGACCATCAAACCGAAGCGGTCGAGCAACTGCGGACGCAGCTCGCCCTCCTCCGGATTCATCGTGCCGATGAGCACGAAGCGCGCATCGTGCGCGTGCGATACGCCATCGCGCTCGACGATGTTCACGCCGCTCGCGGCGACGTCGAGCAGCGTATCGACGAGACCGTCGGCGAGCAGGTTCACTTCGTCGACGTACAGCACGCCGAGATGCGCCCGCGCGAGCAGGCCGGGCCGGAAGCGCACGCCGTTTTCAGCGAGGGCATGCGCGAGATCGAGCGTGCCCGTCACCTGCTCGTCGCTCGCCGACAGCGGCAGCGTGACGAACTGCCCTTCGGGCAACAGCTCCGCGAGGCCGCGCGCCGCGGTCGATTTCGCGGTGCCGCGCGGCCCGCTCACGAGCACGCCGCCGAGCGACGGGTCGATCGCGGCGAGCAGCAGCGCCTGCTGCAGCGCATCCTGCGCGACGAGCGCCGCAAACGGAAAAACCGCGCGGGCGCGGTGCGTCGTCGGATCGGTCATCGCCGTCCCCCTTCCTGGAGTTGTTCGCTCGCGAGCCAGACCGCTTCGATCCGCTCGCGATAGTCGCCCGGTTGCTGCCACAGGCCGCGCTGCATCGCTTCGACGAAACGTTCGCAGATGCCGTGCAGCGCCTTCGGGTTGTGCCGTTCGAGGAACGCACGGGTGGCGTCGTCGAACAGGTACGCGTCGGCGACGAGCGCGTATTGATGGTCGGACAGCACGCGCGCGGTCGCGTCATAGCCGTACAGGTAGTCGACCGTCGCGGCCAGCTCGGCCGCGCCCTTGTAACCATGGCGCTTCACGCCGTCGAGCCATTTCGGGTTGACGACGCGCGAGCGGATCACGCGCGCGATTTCCTCGCGCAGCGTGCGCATCTTCGGCGCGGCCGGGTTCGCATGGTCGCCGTGGTAGATGCTCGGCTGCTGCCCCGAAAGGTGCCGCACGGCCGCCGTCATCCCGCCCTGGAACTGGTAGTAGTCGTTCGAATCGAGGATGTCGTGCTCGCGGCTGTCCTGGTTCTGCACGACGACGTCGATCGTCGCGAGCCGCTCGCCGAACACGTCGGCCGCCGCATCGCCCGCGCTGTTCTGTGCGTACGCATGGCCGCCCCACTGGCGGTACGCATCGGCGAGATCGGCGTCGGTCTGCCAGCGGCGCTGGTCGATCAGGTCCTGCAGGCCCGCGCCGTAGCTGCCCGGCCGCGCGCCGAATACGCGCCAGCCGGCACGGCGTCGCGCTTCGTCCGGCGCCACGCCCTGCGCGACCCATTTTTCGCGTTCGCGCTCGATGCGCGCGCGGATCGGGTTCAGCTCCTCGGGTTCGTCGAGCGCGGCCACTGCCTGCACGGCCGCGTCGAACAGGTGCATCAGGTTCGGGAACGCGTCGCGGAAGAAGCCCGACACGCGCAGCGTCACGTCGATGCGCGGCCGGTCGAAGATCTCGATCGGCAGGATCTCGAAGTCGGTCACGCGATGGCTGCCGTGCGCCCATTTCGGCCGCACGCCGAGCAGCGCGAACGCCTGCGCGATGTCGTCGCCGCCCGTGCGCATCGTCGCCGTGCCCCAGACGGACAGGCCGATCGCGCGCGGATAGTCGCCGTGATCCTGCAGATGGCGCTCGATCAGTTGCTGCGCGGATTTCAGGCCGAGCGACCACGCGGCCTGCGTCGGCACCGCGCGGGTATCGACCGAGTAGAAATTGCGGCCGGTCGGCAGCACGTCGGGGCGGCCGCGCGACGGCGAGCCGCTCGGCCCCGGCGGCACGAAGCGGCCGTCGAGCCCGCGCAGCAGCTGGCGCATTTCCTCGCTGCCGCACGCGTCGAGCGCGGGCAGCAGCGTTTCGCGAACGCGTTCGATCACCGCGAGCGTGTGCGGCCAGTCGCCGGGCGGTGTCGCGTCGGTGCCCGTGCCGCCGCCCGTTGCGCACAGCCCGTCCAGCCATTGCTGCGCGAGCCGTTCGAGCCGCTCGCGCGTGTCCCCCGCATGGCGCCACGGCGATGCGTCGAGCGCCTGCAGGATCGCCGGCCGCGGGCCAAACCACGGCGCGGCCCAGTCGGCTGCGAGCGGATCGAAGTCGTCGCCGAGTGCGAGATCGCGCGCCAGCGCACCGATCAGCCCGGCGCGCGGGCCCTTGCCGTCGCCGACCGGAAAGCGCGCGAGCGCGAGCAGCGTATCGCGCCGCTGACGCTCGGCGGGCGATTCGCCGAACACGTGCAGCCCGTCGCGGATCTGCGCTTCCTTCAGTTCGCACAGCCATGCGTCGACGCGCGTGAGCAGCGCATCTTCGTCGCCGGCATCGCGCGGCGGCGACACGCTCAGTTCGTCATGCAGACGATGCTCGGCGATCGTCGCGAGGATCGTCTTGCGCAGCAGCTTCGCGCGCCGCGCATCGACCATCAGCGCTTCGTAGTATTCGTCGACCTGCCGTTCGAGATCCTGCAGCGGGCCGTAGTTTTCCGCGCGCGTGAGCGGCGGCATCAGGTGATCGATGATCACGGCCTGCGCGCGGCGCTTCGCCTGGCTGCCCTCGCCCGGATCGTTGACGATGAACGGATACAGGTGCGGCAGCGGCCCGAGCGTCAGGTCGGGCCAGCACGCGTCGGACAGCGCGACGCTCTTGCCCGGCAGCCATTCGAGGTTGCCGTGCTTGCCGAGGTGGATGACCGCGTCGATGCGGTACGCATCGCGCAGCCAGAAATAGAACGCGAGATACGCGTGCGGCGGCACGAGCTCGGCGTCGTGGTAGCTCGCGTAGTCGTTCTCGTCGCGCGAGCGCGACGGCTGGATGCCGACGAACACGTTGCCCGCGCGCCAGCCCGCGATCGTGAAGCGGCCTTGCCGCAGCGTCGGGTCGGCTTCGGGCGGCCCCCAACGTTCGTTCAGCGCGTCGCGCACAGCCGCCGGCAATCGCGCGAAACGCGCGACGTAGTCGGCCAGCGGGAAGCTCTGGAAGGCGGGGCGCAGCGCATGCACGGCCGCGTCGTTGGTCACGCCTTCGGTGAGGCGCGCGATCAGCGCGTCGCCGTCGGGCGGCAGGTCGGCCACCGTGTAGCCCGCATCGCGCAGCGCCGCGAGCACGCGCAGCGCGGACGCCGGCGTGTCGAGGCCGACGCCGTTGCCGATCCGCCCTTCGCTTTGCGGATAGTTCGCGAGAATCAGCGCGACGCGCTTGTCGGCGTGATCGAGCGTGCGCAGCCGGCACCAGCCGCGCGCGAGCGTCGCGACGAACGCGATCCGCTCGGCATCCGGCTGGTAGCGCACGACGTCGACCTCGGTGTGCGGGCAGCGGTACGCGAGCCCCTTGAAGCTCACCGCGCGCGTGACGATGCGGCCGTCGACCTCGGGCAGCGCGATGTGCATCGCGATGTCGCGCGCGTGCAGGCCCTGGTTGTCGGCCACCCACGCGTCGCGATTGCCGCCGGACAGGATCACCTGCAGTACCGGCGCGTCGCCGGCGAGCACGTCGTGCTCGGGGCTGTCGATCGCGCCGGCCGCGAACGCGGTCGTGTTCAGCACGAGCGCGACGTCGTGCGCGTCGCAGAGCTGCGTGATGACTTCGCGGCTCACCGCGTCCTTCAGCGACGTGACCGCGATCGGCAGCGGATTCAGCCCCTCTTCGATGAGCGCATCGGCCAGCGCATCGAACACGGCCGTGTTCGCGGCCTGCCAGTGCGCGCGATAGAACAGGATCGCAACGACGGGCGCGCCGGGCGTCCAGCGCGGCCGCCAGTCGTCGACGCTCGCGCGGTCGCGCGCCGGGTGATACAGCGCGGCGGCCGGCAGCGGGCGCGGCAGTTCGGGTTCTTCGCCGAACCCGAGCGTGTGAAATGCAATGCTGCGCAGCAGCGCCTCGGCGTTGTGCACGCCGCCTTCACGCAGGTAGCGCCACCACAGCCGGCACAGGTCGGGCGCGACGGTGCTCTTCGCGACGAGGTTCGGGTCTTCCTGCAGGTCGCCCGAGAACATCGCGAGCTGCTGCCCGCGCTTCGACGCGAGCGACACGGCCTGCTCGATTCCGTACGGCCAGTACGCCTCGCCGCCGAGATGATCGATCACGACCGACTTCGCGTGCTGCAGCACGTCGTCGACGTAGAAGTCGACCGACGCCGGCTGCCGCAGGAACGTGACGTTCGCGAGCCGCACGCTCGGGAAGCCGGCCGGCAGATGCGGCACGACGCTCGCGAGCAGCGACAACGTCGTGTCGGCCGAGCTCAGGATCACGATGTCGGCCGGTTGCTGGTCGATCCGGACGACGCCCTGCGTATCGTCGACGAAGCCGCCCGGCGTGGTGCGCAGCAGATGCATCGTGCGTTACGCCTGTTGCGGTTCGGCCGCGCATGCGGCGTCGAACGCGCGTTGCAGCGCGGCCGCGTCGAGATCCTCGCCGATCAGCACGAAGCGGCTCGCGCGCGTTTCGCCGTCCTGCCAGCGACGGTCGAAATAGCTGTCGAAGCGGCGGCCGACACCCTGGATCACGAGCCGCATCGGCGCACCGGGCAGCGCGGCGAAGCCCTTGGCGCGGTAAATCGTGTGCGCTTCGACGACGCGTTGCAGCGCGGCGATCGTCGCTTCGCGCGTGCCGGCGTCGCCCGACACGACCACCGAGTCGAAATCGTCGTGATGGTGATCGTGATCGCCGTCATCGGCCGAGCCGTGATGGTCGTGACGCAGGTGGATCGTTTCTTCCGATGCCGATTCGAGGCCGAGCAGCATCGCGAGATCGAGCTCGCCGCGCGTCGCGCGCACGATCTTCACCTGCGGCGGGATCTCGTCGCGAATCGCGGTTTCGATCTGCGCGAATTCCGCGTCGCCGACGAGATCGGCCTTGTTCACGATCACGAGGTCGGCGGACGACAGCTGATCGGCGAACAGCTCGTGCAGCGGCGATTCGTGGTCGAGGTTCGGATCGGCGCGGCGCTGCGCGTCGACCGCCTGCGGGTTTTCCGCGAACTGGCCGCTGGCGGCCGCCGGCCCGTCGACCACGGTCACGACCGCGTCGACCGTGAAGGCGTTGCGAATCGTCGGCCAGTTGAACGCCTGCACGAGCGGCTTCGGCAGCGCGAGGCCGGACGTCTCGATCAGCACGTGGTCGATATCCGCGCGGCGCTCGACGAGCGCTTCCATCACCGGATAGAACTCTTCCTGCACGGTGCAGCACAGGCAGCCGTTCGCGAGTTCGTACAGCTGACCCGCCGCTTCGCCCTCAGCGCCATCGGCATCCTCGCAGCCGATGCCGCAGCCCTTGAGGATTTCGCCGTCGATGCCGAGCTCGCCGAATTCATTGACGATCACCGCGATGCGGCGGCCTTCGGCGTGCTGCAGGATGTGACGCATCAGCGTGGTCTTGCCGCTGCCGAGAAAGCCCGTGACGATCGTGACGGGAAGCTTGCGTAGGGTCATGGTAGGTCCTGTGTCGAAAATGGAATCAGCCCGGGATCGTCGCGTCGAGGGCGGCGTGGCAGTTCATCTGGCGGATCGCGGGCATGCCGCCGCGCGATCCGCATGGACAATCGCGGGACGGGCGGGACGACGAATCGGACATGGTGCTTCCTTGCGAACGGTCGACATCGTGAATGCCAACACGGCTGCCGCCGGCCCGGCACGCGCTGCCTGCCATTCGCCGCGCCGGCCGGCCGGCGCGGACTCGCGCAGGAACGGATCGGTGGAGCAAGCGGGCAATACGCGGGCGTCGGGCCGGCTGCGGCCGTGGACGATGCGCCGCCTCCCCGCGGCGCTGAACCCCAACGTTTCGGCCGGTATCCGGGCTGACGAACACGCCGCTTCGCCTTCCCGGATGCGCGGCATCCAGTGGCGGTCGTCCGCATGCACGCGGCATGCGGCGAAGCGGCGTTGCGTGGCGCATGCGCGCGACGCGTTCGCTTACCGTTGCGGGGGCAGCACAGGTTGGCTCGACTGCGGTGCAGGCAGGCTCCCTGTTTCCCGTTTAACTGCGCGCACCGGAGCGGCGCGCGCGAGCACCAAAACGCGTGCGAGTGTAGGCGGCGGTGCGGGGAGCGTCAAGGCGGAACGGGCCGCCGGGCCCGGTTCCGGATGGCTGCCGCGCGTGGCCGGAAGCCGTGCGAGGCGGTTCGCGCGGGGGAGGCGCTGTGCTATCGTAGCGCCGCGTTCGGTGCCCGCATGCGCATTCCGCACATGCAGTTAAACGGGAAACAGGAGGCGGACCCCCGCCCGGCCTGTGCTGTCCCCGCAACGGTACGCCGCCCGCGCGACGCGCTTTATCGCGCACGCGCCCAGGCCGCCCACGATGCCACTGCCCGTCAACCGGGCGGGAAGGCTGCGGCCTGGCAAGCGGCCAGCCCGGATACCGGCCGACGCAAGGGGCGAGCCCGACGCTCGCCGAACGCCCGATCCGCGGGGGACGGATGAGGTGCGCATTCCGCCCGCGTCCGCGCGGGCTTCGTTCGATCCATCATGGTTGACCTGTCCGCTGGCCGCCGCCGGGCCGCCCGCCTGCCCTTTTCCACTTTGACGACACGGTGCGCGCCGTGCCGCGTCCGATGAGCCGCGCGTGGCTCGTCGGCGCCGGCCCCGGCGACGCCGACCTGCTGACGCTCAAGGCCGTCCACGCGATCGGCACGGCGGACGTGCTGCTCGTCGACGATCTCGTGAATCCCGACGTGCTGCGCCATGCGCGCGCCGATGCGCACATCGAGCACGTCGGCAAGCGCGGCGGTCATGCGTCGACGCCGCAGGAGACGATCGTCGCCGCGATGCTCGCGCATCTGCGCGCGGGGCGCAGCGTCGCGCGGCTCAAGGGCGGCGATCCGTTCGTGTTCGGCCGCGGCGGCGAGGAGCTGGCCGCGCTCGGCGCGGCGGGATTCCCGGTCGAAGTCGTGAACGGCGTCACCGCGGGCATCGCCGCGCCGGCCGCGATCGGCATCCCGGTCACGCAGCGCGGCGACGCGCAGGGCGTGATCTTCGTCACGGGCCACGGCGCGGGCGCCGACGAACCCGACTGGCGCGCGCTCGCGGCCACGCGCATGACGATCGTCATCTACATGGGCATCCGCCGGCTCGACGCGATTGCCACCGCGCTGCGCGATGGCGGGCTGCCCGGCGCGACGCCGTGCGCGGCGATCGAGCATGCGACGCGCCCTGAGCAACGCCACGTGCTCGCGACGCTCGATACGCTCGTCGAACGCATCGGCACCGCCGGTATCGGTTCGCCGGCGATCGTCGTGATCGGGCGCGTCGCGGCGTTCGCCGACGATCCCGCGGTACGGGCCGCGCTCGGCGGCGGCGCATGATGCGTGTCGCGCTCGGCATCGGTTTCCGTGCAGGCGTGACGGCCGCGCAACTCGATGCCGCGATCCGCGCGGCGCTGATGCCGTACCCGGCCGCCGAACCCGCGCTCGTGGCCACGCTCGCCGACAAGGCGCGTGCCCGCGCACTGCGCACGTTGTGCGCGCGACGCGGCTGGCCGCTCGTCGCGTTCGACGCGGCGCAACTCGCGAGCCGCCCGGAACTGGCCGCGAGCGGCCCGTCGGCCGCCGCGCTCGCTCGCTTCGGCGTCGCGGGCGTGGCCGAGCCGTGCGCGCAGCTCGCGGCGCCGCATGGCCGGCTGTTGGGCCCCAAATCCATCCGGGACGGCGTGACGGTCGCACTCGCCGGCCCGCTCTGAACCCTTTGTTTCGCTTTCTTTCGACAGGACGAATCCGATGAAAACCGACGCCGAATCCCATCAACGGATGACCGAACGCCGCCGTGCCGGCCACGAGAAGAAGCAGGCCGCCGCCGTCAACGAAAAGGGCCTGCTGATCGTCAACACCGGCAACGGCAAGGGCAAGAGCACGGCCGCGTTCGGCATGGCCGTGCGCGTGCTCGGCCACGGCATGCGGCTCGGTGTCGTGCAGTTCATCAAGGGTGCGCTGCACACGTCCGAGCGCGACTTCCTCGGCGCGGTGGCCGAATGCGATTTCGTGACGATGGGCGACGGCTATACGTGGAACACGCAGAACCGCGACGCCGACATCGCGACCGCGCGCAAGGGCTGGGACGAGGCGCGCCGGATGATCGAGAGCGGCGACTACCGGATGGTGATCCTCGACGAACTGAACACGGTGCTGAAGTACGAATACCTGCCGCTCGACGAAGTGCTCGCGACACTCGCCGCACGTCCCGAGTCGGTGCACGTCGTCGTGACCGGGCGGCATGCGCCCGATGCGCTGATCGACGCGGCCGACCTCGTCACCGAAATGCGGCTCGTCAAGCATCCGTACAAGGAGCAAGGCGTGAAGGCGCAGCGCGGCGTGGAGTTCTGAGCATGCCCGCCTGTCCCGCGCTGTTCGTCAGTGCGCCCGCGTCGGGCCAGGGCAAGACGTCGGTGACGGCGGGCCTGGCGCGGCTGCACCGCCGGCTCGGCCGGCGCGTGCGCGTGTTCAAGACCGGGCCCGATTTTCTCGATCCGATGCTGCTCGAACGCGCGAGCGGCGCGCCGGTGCATGCGCTCGACCTCGGGATGGTCGGCGAGGCCGGCTGCCGTGCACTGTTGGCCGACGCGGCGCGCGAGGCCGACCTGATCCTGATCGAAGGCGTGATGGGGCTGTTCGACGGCACGCCGAGCAGCGCCGACCTCGCGGCCGCGTTCGGCGTGCCGGTCGTCGCGGTGATTTCGGCGAAGTCGATGGCGCAGACGTTCGCGGCGATCGCGTTCGGGCTCGCGCGGTTCCGGCCGGGGCTGCCGTTTCACGGCGTGCTGGCGAATCGCGTCGGGTCGGCCCGGCATGCGGAACTGCTGCAACAGGCGCTGCCCGACGACCTGCGCTGGCTCGGGCACGTGCCGGCCGATGCGGGCATCGCGCTGCCGGAGCGGCATCTCGGCCTGCACCAGCCGAACGACATCGACGATCTCGACGCGCGGCTCGATCGCGCGGCCGACGTGCTCGCGCAAACGGCGCTGGCCGAGTTGCCGCCGGCCGTTGCGTTCGCGGAACCGGATGCAGCGGCGCCGCTGCCGCGTGCGCTCGCCGGCAAGCGGATCGCGGTAGCGCGCGATGCGGCTTTTTCGTTCATCTATCCGGCGAATCTCGCGTTGCTCGACGCGCTCGGTGCGCAGGTGCGATTCTTTTCGCCGCTCGCCGACGAACCGTTGCCGGACGATTGCGACGCACTGTTCGTGCCGGGCGGCTACCCGGAATTGCATGCGGCGACACTCGCGGCGAATGCCTCGACCGCGCGTTCGATTCGCGCGCACGCAGCGGCCGGCCGGCCGATCGTCGCGGAATGCGGGGGGATGGTGTATCTGTGTGAGTCGCTGACCGATGTCGACGGTGTGACGACGCCGATGCTGGGGCTGTTGCCGGGTCACGCGACGATGCAGCGCCGGTTCGCCGCACTCGGCATGCAGCAGCTCGACACGCGCAGCGGGACGATGCGGGGGCATACGTTCCACTACTCGCGGCTCGCGACGCCGCTGGAGGCGGTCGCGCATGCCGCGCGTCCCGATGGCGCGGCGGGCTACGGCGAGGCCGTCTATTGTCGCGATACGATCGTCGCGACGTACATGCACATGTACTGGCCGTCGAATCCGGAAGCGGTCGTGGCGTTGTTCAGCGGGGAAGCGCTCTAGATTCGGGATCGCACGAGTCATACCGGGATTGCATGCCCCGTCGCAACGATCACGTGCCTGCCTTGTGCGACTACAAATGTTGTTCGATGTCCATGCGTTGATGCAGGACCCGAATCAAATCGATCGTGTATTCCGTTTCACGATAGAACACGACGTGGGAGCCCACGGCGTACCGGAAATATCCATCGCGAACAATGCAAGTCCGGCCGACCTTTTCACCGCGCGCCAGCGCTTCCATGGTTCCGATCAGATCGCGGTGGTAAAGGTCGGGTTGCTTGAGCGACCCCCGCCCGACGGTATCGCGCCAAATGTCTTCGCGATCGAGTTCGGCCAGCGAGGCGAGCCGACGCTGCCTTTAGCCGTCATGCGCGGCCCGCATGCGGGCCAGGAAGGCCTCGCGGTCGAATGGCCTGGGTGCTCCCGATACCTCCCCGGCCTTCAACGCTTCCTGCAACGCGCGCACCTGCATGTCGCGTGATTCGAGAAGCCGCAAACCGGTTCGTTCGACGTCGCTTGCGGAACCGTATTGTTCCGATTGCACTTGGGTATCGACGAGTTCGGCAAAGTGGTCGCGCCGGGAAACGGATGTGTTTTGCGACATGAGTCATTTCTCTTTCAATGCGGCCATCGTTTTCCCGAGTCTGGGACTTCCGGCGCTCCGCCGTTGCGGCGACCTTGTCGATGCCGCGCCTCGCGCCGTATGCGTCGTTTTCGCTGTCAAACCAGGAACGCCTCCGCCAGCTTCACCCAGTACGACGCGCCGGTCGGCAGCGCCGCATCGTTGAAGTCGTAGCCGGGGTTGTGCACCATGCAGCCGCCCTCCCCGTCGCCGTTACCGATGATCAGGTAGCAGCCCGGCCGCTTCTCGAGCAGGAACGCGAAATCCTCGCTGCCGGTGAGCGGCACCATCCCGTCGATCAGGTTCGCGTCGCCCACCCATTCGCGGGCGACGTTGCGCGCGAACGCGGTCATTTCCGCATCGTTGACGAGCACCGGGTAGCGGCGCTGGTAGTCGATCGTCGCGGTCGCGCCGAACACGGCCGCCTGCGCATGCACGACTTCCTTGATGCGCGTCTCGAGCAGGTCGCGCACCTCCGGCTTCAGCGCGCGCACCGACAGGCGCATCTGCGCGCGATCGGGAATCACGTTCGGCGCCTCGCCCGCGTGGATCGCGCCGACCGTGACGATCGCCATGTCGAGCGGCGACACGTTGCGCGACACGATCGTCTGCAGCGCGATGACGATCTGCGCGCAGACGACCACCGAATCGACCGCCTTGTGCGGCACCGCGCCGTGGCCGCCCCGGCCTTGCACGTCGACGATCACCGTATCCGACGACGCCATGAACGACCCCGGCAGGAAGCCGAACTTGCCCGTCGGGAAACCGGGCATGTTGTGCATCGCGAAGATCGCATCGCACGGGAACAGCTCGAACAGCCCTTCGTCGAGCATCTTCTTCGCGCCGCCGAGCCCCTCCTCGGCCGGCTGGAAAATCAGGTTCAGCGTGCCCGAGAAGCGGCGCTCGCGCGCCAGGTGCTTCGCGGCCGCGAGCAGCATCGCCGTGTGGCCGTCGTGGCCGCACGCATGCATCTTGCCGGCGATCCTGCTCTCGTACGGCAGGCCCGTGGCCTCGTGGATCGGCAGTGCGTCCATGTCGGCGCGCAGGCCGAGCCGCTGTGCGCCGCTACCGACCTTCAACTGCGCGACGACACCCGTGCCGCCCAGCCCGCGATGCACCGTGTAGCCCCACGACTGCAGTTGCTCCGCGACGAGGTCGCTCGTCGCGAACTCTTCGAAGCCGAGCTCGGGGTGGGCGTGGATGCGGTGCCGGATCTCGATCATTTCGTCGGCGAGGCTGGCGGGAATCACGCTGTGCGTCACGGTGTCGTCTCCTGTCCTGTGGGGAATGTGCAGGCAAGGATAGTGGGTTCGGCAGCAACCGGGCAGACGGAAAGTCGTCGTGGTAGCAACCCGCAGTTGCCATACTGAGAACGATGCGCGAGGCGCGCAAGCTGGCCATCCGGACGACTGCCGCCCACGAGCCTAATGCGCAACACTGTGTGCCACCCATCGATTTCTTGCGTGTGAGGGCCGCGGTGACTATCGTTCATAATCATCAAATAGTTCCTACGCATCAATATCTTGTGAATGCTTGTTCACTTTTTGACGCTTGTACATTTTTTGTGTACGCTGACAAAAAAGTGAACAAGCGATTCCCTTTGATGCCCGTGAACACCTCCCTCTCCGTGTCGGAACAGCGCGTGCTCGACGAAGCGTGCGCCGCGTTCGAAAGCGCGACCCGGCGCTTTCGTGCCCGGCCCGTGCGTGTGTCGGCCGCCTGGAAGGCGCGCGCCGACGCCATGATCCGCTTCGACGTTGCCGGGCAGGCATTCGAGATGCCGGTCGCCGTGAGCCTGCGCGTCGAATCGCTGTCGGGCGCGCTCGCGGAATTGCGCCGCCGCGGCGAACCCGCAGCGCCCGGCGAACGGTCGTTGATGCTGGTCGCACCGTATCTTTCGGCGGAACTGGCCGCCGGCCTGACCGACCAGGGCATCCCGTTTCTCGATACCGCCGGCAACGCATGCCTGACCGAACCGGAGGCGACCGTGATGATCGCGGGCCGGCCGAAGCCCGCACGCACGCCACGCCGACAGGCGTCGCGCGCGACGACGCCGAAGGGGCTGGCCGTGATGTTCGCCCTCGCGACGCAGCCGGGCCTGGTCGCGCAACCGTATCGGGCGATCGCCGCCGCGTCGGACGTCGCGCTCGGCACGGTCAATCTCGCGATGGACGACCTGATCGCGCGTGGCCTCGTCGGGCAACGCCGCAACGGCGAGCGCCTGATGCCCGACTGGCCGCGCTTCGTACAGGAATGGGTCGCGCTCTATCCGAGCCGCTTGCGCGCGAAACTGCCGAGCCGCCGGTTTGCGAGCCTCGCGCCCGACTGGTGGCGCGGCTTCGATTTCGCGGCATTCGATGCGCGACTCGGCGGCGAGCCGGCAGCCGACCTGCTGACGCGCGACCTGAAACCCGCCGCGATCACCGTCTATACGCACGGCACCGCGTCGAACCGGCTGCTGCTTCAGGGCCGCCTGCGTCCGGACGAGCGCGGCGATGTCGAGATCGTCGAAGCGTTCTGGCCGCGGTCCGCGGAGCTTGCCTGGCGCGAGCAGGAAGTACCGGTCGTACCGCCGCTGCTGATCTACGCGGATCTCGTCGCGTCCGGCGACAGCCGCAATCTTTCCATCGCCGATCGCATCCATGACCGATGCCTCGCCCAACCGCCCGCTTGAGGTCGACGCACGCCGGCCGCTGGAGCCTGCGGCGGTCGCGTTGCTGCAGGCCGTCGGCTCTGCCTGCGCGCGTCTCGACACGGCATTCGTGGTCGCCGGTGCAACCGCGCGCGACATCCTGATGTGGCACGTGCACGGCATCCGGCCGGTGCGCGCGACGAGAGATGTCGACGTCGCGGTGTGCGCGGTGAGCTGGCCGTTTCACGCGCAGCTCGTCGAGGCACTCGTCGCGACTGGGCAGTTCACGCGCGCACCGAAACAGCAGCAGAAACTGCTGTTCGAAAGCGGCGCGGACGGTTTTCGCACGGAGCTGGATCTCGTGCCGTTCGGGCCGCTCGAAACGCCTCCGGGCGAAATCGCATGGCCGCCCGGCGGTGAATTCGTGCTGAACGTGCTCGGGTTTCAGGAAGCGGTGGATACCGCACAGCCTGTGTCGATCGATGCGCGCACCGTGGTACCGGTGGCCAGCCTGCCGGCACTGGCGCTGCTGAAGCTGCTCGCCTGGAAGGACCGGCGTGCACGCCAGAACAGCGATGCGTACGACCTGCTGTTCCTGCTGCGGAATTTTCACGACGCCGGCAATCGCGAACGTATCTGGGATGCCGCGCCGGACCTGCTCGAAATCCACGCATTCCAGCCGGGACTCGCCGCTGCCGCGCTGCTCGCGCGAGAGGCGAAACGCATCGCTTCGCCACAAACGCGTGACGCGATCCGTGCGCTGTTGTCGGACGAAGCAACTTATGCCGTGCTCGGCCAGGATCTGCTGGCACGTGCATTTGCGCTGTTGCCCGGTGAATTCAGCGATGACGCCGACCGGTATCTCGACGCATTCCGCAACGCCTTTCTCGCAGACGAACCCGCGTCGCGCGCTTGACGCGCCGATGCGCAACCGCCGAGCGACCGAACAGATCCCGAACGGCGCTCAAGCCGCCCAGTCTTCGAGCGACAACCCGGCCACACGACCGAACTCGCGGCTGTTGTGCGTGACGAGCACCGCACCGGCCGCGATCGCATGGCCGGCGATCGATGCGTCGTTCGCGCCGATCGGCGTGCCGCGCGCGGCGAGATCGGCACGAATCGCGGCCGTTGCATCGACGGCCGCCGTGTCCCACGACAGCACGCCGTCCAGCCGCGAAACAAAGGCCGTCACGAGTTCCGCATGCTTCGGCGACGCCTTCCTGCCGACCGCGCCGAACCGCATTTCGGCATAGGTAATCGCCGAGACGACGATCCGGTGCTGCGCATTGACGCACGATTGCAATCGCGACAGCACCACGGGCGGCCGCTCACGCATGATGAACGAACAGATATTCGTATCGAGCATGTAGAGCGTGGTCACTGGCCGGACTCCGTCGGGGCGGCGCCACCATCGGCCAGGTCGAAGCGGCTGGACTCGATGACGGCCGGGCGTTCGGCGAGGAAGTCGGCGTCGGCCGGCGGTTCGCTCGCGAACGAGAGCCACGTGGGCCGCACCGGCCGCAGCAGCAGCGTGTCGCCCTCGCGGCGGATCTCGAGTTCCGTCACCCCCTCGAACTCCATGTCCTTCGGGATGCGGATTGCCTGGTTACGGGCGTTCTTGAAAATGGAAACGGTGCGCATGAGCCACTCCATGGGAGTACGATGCGTCCATTCTAGACATATGCTGGCATATGTCAATGCGGGCGCGCGCAAACGGGATGTCGCGCCCCATGCTGTCGCGGATGTTTTTGCCATGTCGCGGGCCTGTCGTCGATGAGGAGAGCGATCCATTCTTCACGACGCAGGCCGCGCGGT
Source organism: Burkholderia sp. AU33803 (assembly GCF_002223095.1). NCBI lineage: Bacteria > Pseudomonadati > Pseudomonadota > Betaproteobacteria > Burkholderiales > Burkholderiaceae > Burkholderia > Burkholderia sp. AU33803. Next base: position 1,328,950 of record NZ_NKFJ01000004.1, on the reverse strand, counting down.
CCATATGCCGGACGGCCGATGCCCGCGAGCCACGGTGCCGCGCGCACCCTCGCACCGCACCGCGCACCCGCGCCGTCACGGCAATTTGAAAGTGTCGAAGAATGTATCGCGCTCGATCACGGTGAGCGCCGCGCGCTTGTGCGGGAAGTCGAACTCCTTCAGCGTGTAGAACCCGAGCCGGTGCATGTACGCGATGTGCCGCACGTGGTCGACGCGCGGCTCGCCCACGAGCCGTTGCGTGCGCGGTTCGTCGACGAACATGTAGTGCAGCACCCCGCTCCACCACGCATGCAGCTTGCCGGCGCTCTGGAAGCGCGAATCGCCGATCAGCAGGTGCAGCCCGCGGTCATAGTCGTGCGCGTCGTAGAACGGCGCGAGACGGTCCTCCTTTGCCCAGTAGAACTCGAAATAGCCGAACGGCGTGTCGTCGAAATAGCCGATCATCGGGTGCATGTGCGGATCCGCGAGCCGCTCGGCGAGATACGCCGCGTGTTCGTCGCGCGTGCCGCGCTGGTCCCAGAAATGCGCGACGCGATCGAGGTTCATCCAGCCGCTGAACAGGTCCGCGTGCGCGTCGACATCGACGGTGCGCAGGCTGAACGTCATCCCGACCTGCGGCATGGCGCGTGCATAGATCTCGCCGGCCGGCGACGGCGGCCGCACCGGGTGCCGGTGGCCGTTCGTGATCACATGGCGCAGCGGCATGCCACCCGACGCCGGCGCCTTCAGCCACGGCCGCGGGTTCTGCCAGAACGTCGCGCGCGACACGGTGAAGCGCAGCGCGTCGCCGGCAACCTGCGCGCCGTCGATCACGCCCTCGCGCACCGCGCGCGCGACGTACGCCGCCACGGCTGCCGCGTCGGCGCCGCCGAGCGGCACCGTGATCGTCGCCGCGTCGTAGCGCGTGTCGGTGTTGAACAGCGCGACGAACGCCGCGAGCAATACGTCCGGCGAATCGTCGGGCCGCCACGCGTCGAGCGTGTGCTCGGCGACGGCCATCGCCTGCCCGGGTGCGGCGCCGTCGAGCGCGGCGGCCACTTCACCTTCGACGGCGTCCGCCGTGCCGGCCGGTTTCGTCAACGTGTCTTCCATCACAGTGCTCCCGCGTCGTGGCGGTCGGCGAGGACGTGCAGCCCCCGCTCGAGCGCCGGAAACAGGCTACGCTGGAAGTTGTTCCAGCGCAGTTCGAGAATCGTGTCGTCCGGCGCGATCGGCGTGTCGAGCACGTCGCAGATCACCTCCCCGGAATCGATGCCGTTGTCGACGTAGTGAAACGACGCGCCGGTCATCGTCACGGGCTCGACGGGCGACGTCGTGCCGTTCGACCAGTCGACCCGTTCGCCGCGCGCGCCGTGCAGCGCGTCGAGCGTCGCCCACGCGCCGCGCCGCTGGTACGGCGAACCGTCGGCGGTGATGCCCGGGTGGATGTTGGCGATGCGCCGGTGAAAGCGCGCGCCGGGCCGCACGAGCTCGTCGAGGATCACGAGCAGCCCGTCGAGCACGACGACGTCGGCGTCGAGTTCGAGCAGGCGCTCGAGCAGGCGGCGCTCGAACGCCTGTTTGGCCCCAGCGCGCTCGCGCGAGTCGCGCGGCAGCCGCCGGTACGTCGACGCAATCGTGCAGAACAGTTCGTCGACCGGCCGGCCCTGCACCGTCAACCCTTCCGGCAGGATCCACGGGCGGCCCGGCGTGCGGGCGAAGCCGTAGTCGGCGACTTTCGCGCGGTCGGCCGGCGAACCGTCGTCGTCGTCGACGATCACGCCCTTGAGCGTGTAACGCTCGCCGAGCGGCGAATCGTTCAGGCGTTCGACGAGATATTCGAGCGGCGCCTTCATGTAGCGCGTGCCGCCCCGATAAGCGACCGGCTGCCCGGCGCGATCGGCCGCGCCGTTGCGCAGCGACTGGATGTAGACGAGATTTTTCTTCGGCATGGATGCGTCGTGGAAAAGCGGACGAAGGCGCCGCGGCCCGCCCGCGCCGGCCACGAAGGCCGGCCGGCGGGCCGCGGCGCGCGACGTCACCAGTTGTATTTCGCGGTCGCGATCACGGTACGGTCGGTGCCGAACACACAGACGTTCATCGACTGGCAGCCGCTGATGTAGTGGCGGTTGGCCAGGTTCGTTCCGTTCACGGCGAAGCGCCAGTTACGCGTGTCGTAGTGCACGCCCGCGTCGAACAGCGTGACGCTCGATACCGTCAGCGAGTTGTCGGCCCCACCGGCCGATGCGCTCTGGTAACGAATGCCGCCGCCCAGGCCGAAGCCCGCGAGCGGCCCCGTGTGCCACGTCCAGTCTGTCCACAGCGACGCCATCTGGCGCGGGCGCGGAATGTCGACCGGCCAGTTGTTCAGCGACACGTCGTTGGCCTTCACGTTCTTCACGTCCTGATACACGTACGACGCGATCACCGACAGGTTGCGCGTGACCTTGCCGGTCGCGCTCAGCTCGATCCCGCGCGAACGCACTTCGCCGGTCTGTACCGACTTCGTGCCGGTATTGTCCTGGCTCGGCAGCGCCGGCGTGAGCACGTTGGTCTGGTTGATCTGGTAGATCGCCGCGTTCAGCATCAGGTTCTTGCCGGGCGGCTGCCAGCGCAGGCCGGCTTCGATCTGCTTGCCGCGGGTCGGCTGCGGCAGCCCGCCGCCAAGCAGGTTCACGCCGATCAGCGGATTGAACGACGTCGCGTAGCTGACGTACGGCGACAGCCCGTAATCGCCCTGGTACGTGAGGCCGACGCGGCCGGTGAACGCCGTGACGTCCGCCTTCGTCGACGTGCCGGCCGCACGGTCGTCCATCCGCATGTTGACCCAGTCTTCGCGGCCGCCGAGCGTCAGCGTCCAGCGGTTCCACTTGATCTGGTCCTGCGCGTACAGGCCGAACGTGTTCATCGTCGTGTACGTGTTGGTGCGGAACGTCGAGTCCGGCGTGAACACCGCCTTCGTGACAGGCAGGTAGACCGGGTTGTAGATGTTCAGCGGCGGCGCGGCGGCGAGCCATTCGCTGTCGGTCGCGGTCTGGCGGTTGTACTGGAAGCCGAGCAGCAGCGTGTGCTGGAGCGGGCCCGTCGCGAAGCGGCCTTCGAGGTTGTTGTCGATGTCGAAGCGGCTGTAGTTCATCTGGAACACACCGGCCCAGCGCGACACGTCGGTCGTGCTGCCGTCGACGAAGCCATTGCCGAATACCGAACCGTTGTCGAGCGACAGGTGCATCAGGCGCGTGTTCTGGCGGAACGTCCACGCCGGCGTCAGGTTCCGCTCGAACTGATAGCCGACCGACCACTGCTTCTTGCGGTAGTAGTTGAAGTTCGGATCGCCTTCGTACACGTCCTTGTTGATCTGGCCGTTCGGGTTCGGCAGCACCGTACCCTGCGCGGGCAGGAAGTTCGACGAGATATCGCCCCAGTCCTGCAGATAGGTGGCCGACAGCGTCAGCGACGTATCCGCGTTCGGACGCCAGCGGAACGACGGTGCGAGCGCGACGCGCTGGTCGTTGTTCGGGCCGGTCAGCGCGTTGCCGTCGCGTGCGACGCCGACGAAGCGGTACGCGTACTTGCCGTCCGGGTCGAGCTTGTCGCCGACGTCGATCATGAACTGCTTGCGCGCGTAGTTGCCGATCTGCACGCCGGCCTCGCGCACGCGCTCGCCGTCGGCGAGCTTGGTCTGCACGTCGACGATCGCGCCCGGGTCGCCCGCGCCGTACAGCACCGAGGTCGGCCCGCGCAGCACGCTGATGCTGTCGATCATGTACGGATCGACGCGCCAGCTCGCGAGGTTGATCGTGTTCGGCACCTGCAGCCCGTTCACGTACGCGGTCGGCGTGAAGCCGCGCAGCGCGGCGTACCAGTCGGAACGGTTGTCCGAGCCGTACGACGAGAAGCCCGGCACGTAGCGCAGCGCCGCGTTCACGTCGGTCGCGCCGGTCATCTCGATCTGCTGCGCGGTGACGACGTTGATCGTCTGCGGGATCTCGTTGATCGACGTGCTGGTCTTCGTGCCGGTGCGGCTGCGCTTCGCGACGAGCCCGACCGTGCCGTCTCCTTCCGAGGCCGCGTTGACGTTGATCGTCGGCAGCGTGCCGGTCGATGCACTGGCCGACGCACTCGCCGCCGCACCGTTCTGCGCACTGCTGGCCGACGCCGCTGCGCCTGCGTTCACGGCCGGTGCCGTCTGGGCCTGTGCGTGCCCTGCCGCCACACCGAACGCCACGCTCGCCGCGGCTGCGATCGCACGCAAGCGCGTGCCTGTTGCCCACTCCATCTTTCTCTGCTCCACTTTTTTCATGCGGTCTCCGACCGCGCCTTTGTCAAAGAGCGAAAGCCATCCGGCTCGCGCTCACCCCGTTTTCCTGTCGTTTTTCCTGTGTTGCCCGGGCCGCGCCTTCTTCATGGGCGGGTGCGATCCCGTCTTCCAGCGACGCGCAGATTTCGTCCGCGCGGCGCGCCAGTACCGACAGCAGCGTGTCGGACAGGCCGTGGCTGTCTTCGCAGCAGCCTTGCAGGTAGATGCGCGGCGCGAAGTGCGCGGGCGTCGCGAGCAGGTAGTCGCGCGTGACGTCGCCGCGTGCGAGCGCGTCGCCCAGGTGCGGCGCGAGCCCGTCGAGCAGCGCCGAATGCGTGTCGCGGCGGTAGCCGGTGGCCAGCACGAGCGCGTCGAAGCGCTCGACGCGCGTGTCGCCGCTCATCCGGTCGCGCAGCGTCAGCTCGATGCGGCCGTCGGCGGTGCGCACCGCGGCCTCGATCGCGCTGTTCGCGAGCAGCGCATGGCGCGGCGTACCGTCGATGCGCTGCAGGTACAGCATTTCGTAGATCTGTTCGATCAGCGGCCGGTCGACCACCGCGTAGTTCGTGTCGCGATAGCGCTCGAGCAGCGCGCGGCGCGCGTCGTGCGGCTGCGCATAGACGACATCGGTGAACTCGGGGCTGAAGATCTCGTTGACGAACGGGCTGTCGTCGGCCGGCTTCAAGGCGCCTGCACGCATCACGAGGCTCGCGTCGACGTGCGGGAAGCGGCGCGCGAGATCGATGAACACCTCGGCCGCGCTCTGCCCCGCGCCGATCACCGCGACGCGGCGGCGCTCGCCGTCCGGCGACGCGACGAGCCGGTCGATGTCGGTCAGGTACGACGACGAGTGGATCACGCGGTCGCGGCCGAGCGCGGCGAACGCGTCCGGCACCGCCGGCGTGCCGCCTACGCCGACCGACAGCGCGCGCGTGACGCGCTGGCGCTCGTGGCCGGCGGCGTCGCGCGACAGCACGCGCAGCGCGTCGATCTTCGCGCCGTCGCCGTGCACGGGCTCGATCGCGAGGACGGTCTCGCTGTAGTGGACGCTATCGTCGAACGCCTGGGCCACCCAGCTCAGGTAGTCGTGGAATTCGACGCGGGTCGGATAGAAATTCTTCAGGTTGACGAATTCGTTCAGCCGGCCGCGTTCGAACAGGTAGTTGATGAACGTGTAGCGGCTGGTCGGGTCGCGCATCGTGACGAGATCCTTCAGAAACGAGATCTGCATCCGGCAGTCGTCGAGCAGCATGCCGCGATGCCAGCCGAATTCCGGCTGGCGCTCGATGAAGCAATGGGCGAGCGGGCGCGCCGCGCGCCGTTCCTCGAGGCGGATGGCCAGCGCCAGATTCGACGGCCCGAAGCCGACGCCGATCAGGTCGAATACGGTTTCTCTCTGCATGTCTCAGCTCCCTTGTCGGTGAATCCGGCGCGTCAGACGTGACGGCCGGAGAAGAACGTCTCGCGCAGCGTGTGCATCCACAGCGGCTGCGCGTCGGCCAGCGCGAGACGGCGCTGCCGCGCGAAGCCATGCCGCGCGAGATGGTCGGCAACCCGCGCGTGGCCGGCCGGAACGGCACAGCCGACCGCTTCGGTACGCGGGTCGTCGAGAAACAGGTAATGCACGACGGACGGCAGCCAGCCCGCCACGCAATGCGGGCCGCGCCAGCGCGACTCGCCGACCAGCATCCGCAGCCCGCGGTCGTAGTCGCGCGCCGCGACGTGCGGCGCGAGTGCGTCTTCCTTTAGCCAGTACGCCTCGACATACGCGAACGGTTCGCCGTCGAAGCAGCCGACGAGCGGAATCACGTGCGGATCGGTGTCGGGCGCGGCGCCTTGCGGGCCGTCCGCGCCGGGCTGCGAGCCCGGCCAGCCGTCGCGTACGCGCGGTTGGTCGAACCAGCGCGCGAGGCGTTCGGCATCCTCGGCCGGCTGCCAGCCGCGCAGCGTGAAGCGCACGCCGAGCGCCGGCAGGTCGCGCGCGTAGACCTCGCCGCGCGGCGCGGGCGGCCGGCGCGGATGACGGCGGCCGTCGGTGAACATCGGCAACGTCGCACACGGCAGATGCGCGCCGACGCGCCACAGATCAGCCTGCTGCGCCCAGCCTTCACGCATGCAGCGGCCGCCGTCGGCGAGCACGCCGCTCGCGCGCAGCGCATCGAGCGCGACCGCCGGCCACGCGGCCGGGTCGAGCCGGATCGCCGCGTGGCGCGCGCTGTCCGAAAACGCCGCGGCCAGTGCGGCCAGCAGCGCACGCCGCTGGTCGGCCGGCGCCGCGCGATGGTTGTAGGCGACGAGGCGCAGCGCGCCGTCGTCGCCGAGTTGGGCGCGCAGCAACTGTGCGCCGATGCCGTCGCCCTGCGCGACGCGGATCTCCGTGCCGTCGCGCACGGCGAACAGGCCGTCGGCGAACGCGAGGCGGTAGGTATCGAGCATCGTGAATCCGTCCGGACGCACTTCAGCCAGCATGGCGCGCCTCCTGTCCCGTTTCCGTGTGCGCATCGAGCCGCGCGCCGAGTGCCGCGAGCGTCGGCGACGCGAACACGTCGGCGACCGTCAGCGCGTGACCGGCGCGGCCGGCCGCGTCGACGAAGCGCACGACGTCGAACGACGTCGCGCCGGCTTCGAACAGGTCGGCGTCAGGCTCGGGCGCGGCCGTCGCGAACGTGTCGGACCACAGCGCCGCGAGCGCGGCCGCCGCATGCGGTGCGCGGGATGGCGTTGCGGCGCGTGCGTTGCTGTCGGTCCGCGCTCGATGCGACGCCTGCGCAACAACGCGCTTGTCGGGCCCACCGAGCACCGCTTCCGACGCGCCGGCGAAACGCGCGACTTCGTCGTGATAGAGATCGACGAGCGCATCGACGAAGCCGCGATCGAGCAGTTCGTCCGCATACGAGAACGCGGCGCTCACGCGGCCGTCCGGATGCTCGACGACGTCCAGCTCCAGCGTAAATACGACGCGATGGCGCACATCGTCGAATCCGGCCAGCGCCAGGCCGGCCCAGTCGCGCGCCGCGGCACCGGTCGGGCGCAGGTAGTTGAACATCACCTGGAACAGCGGATTGGCCTGCGCGGCACGCGGTGTGCGCAGCGCCGCGACGACGTCCGCGAACGGCACGTCGGCGTGCGCATAGGCGGCGAGCGCCGTGTCGCGCACCTGCGCAAGTACGTCCGCGCGACGCGCGGCCGGGTCGAGCCGCGTACGCACGACGACCGAATTGATGAAGAGGCCGAGCGCGTCGCGGGCCGCATCGCCCGTCAGCTCGCGCGTCGACGCGAGCACGCCGACCGGCTGGTCGACCGCGCCCGTCGCGCGGAACAGCGCGGTGTTGAGCGCCGCGTGCAGCAACATCGGCAGCGTCGCGTGCGCGGCCGACGCCGTGTCGCGTGCGGCGCGGATCAGTGCGCCGTCGAATTCGAACGCGATGCGGGCCGCGCGCCATTGCGGCACGGCCGGCGCGTCCGCGCGCTGCGGCAGCACGCGCGTCGGCAGATCGGCCAGCGCGTCACGCCAGTAGGCGATGCGTGCCGGATGGCATGGAGCGGGCAGCACGAGCGGCTGGGCGGACAGTTGGTCGGCCTCATCGGCCGGCACGGCGCTGGCGCCGCCCTGCACGCGGGCAACATAGCGCGCACGAACCGCATCGAGCCACAGCTCGATCGATTCGCCATCCGACACGATGTGATGAATCGTCACCGACAGCACGTGATCTTCCGCGCCCAGACGCAGCACGCGCGCACGCCATAGCGGCGCATCGGCGGCCAGATCGAACGGCGCGAGCGCATCCTCGTCGGTCAGCGCTGCGGCGCGGGCGAGCACATCGGCTTGCGCCGACAGGTCGAGCACCGGCAGTTCGACAGACGCATTGGCGTCGATCCGCTGGCCCGGCAGTGCGCCGTCACGCGCCACGAGCCGCGTGCGCAGCGCCGGATGCACGGCCGTGACATCCGAGAACGCCGCACGCAGCGCATCGACGTCGAGCGGGCCGCGCACCCGCAGTGCAACCGGAATGTTGTACGCGGCGCTGTCCGGCTGCGCGCGCCACAGGAACCACAGGCCGAGCTGCGCCGGCGACAGCGGCCACACACCGTGTGCGTCCGGTTTTGCGACGGCCACGCCCGGCGCCGCCGCACCGGCCTGCGCGGCGCGCGGCGCATCGGCCACCTGCAACGCATACTGCGCGAGCACCGGCGCCTCGAACAGCGCGCGCACCGGCACGTCGCGGCCGAGCCGTTCGGCCACGCGCGTCGCGACGCGCACGGCCGCGAGCGAATGGCCGCCGAGATCGAAGAAGTGATCGCCGCGGCCCACGCGCTCGAAATTCAGCACGTCGCACCAGATCGCCGCGAGCGCGGCTTCGTCGCCGTCGTGCGGCGCTTCGTACACGCGTTCGACGCGTACCGGCGCCGGCAGCCGTGCGCGGTCGACCTTGCTGTTGGCGTTGCGCGGCAGCGCGTCGAGCACGAGCAGCTGCGCGGGCACCATGTAGTCGGGCAGCGTGCGGCGCAGGTGCGCGTCGAGCGTCGCGGCTTCGACCGGCTGCGCAGCCGCCTGTGCGTCGGCGGTCAGTTCGACATACGCGACGAGCTGCGCCAGTGCGCCCTGCCCGTGCACGACCGCGCAGGCTTCGCGCACCGCGTCGTGCGCGGCGAGCTGCGCCTCGATCTCGCCGAGTTCGATGCGCAGCCCGCGCAGCTTCACCTGGTGGTCGACGCGGCCGATGAAGTCGAACACGCCATCCGCGCGACGCCGCACGAGGTCGCCGGTGCGGTACAGCCGCGCGCCCGGCGCGCCGTACGGATCGGGCACGAAGCGCTCGGCCGTCAGCGCCGGGCGGTCCAGATAACCGCGCGCGACGCCGATCCCCTCGCCGCCCAGGTACAGTTCGCCGATCACGCCGACCGGCAGCGGATGCAGCCGTTCGTCGAGCACGTGCGCGGTGCGCGCGCCGACCAGCGTGCCGATCGGCAGGTACGCGGCGTCGCCGAGTTTCGCGAGATCGTCGCCGGGCCGGAACATCCACAGCGTCGGCGTGATGACCGTCTCGGTCGGGCCGTAGCCGTTGACCACGCGCACGTTCGGCAGCGCGCGGCGCAGCAGCGCAAACGCCTCGCGCGACGTCGCCTCGCCGCCGACCGTCAGCGAACGCAGCGTCGGCGGCGCGCCATGCGCGAGCGCCCATTCGGCGAGCTGCGCGGCGCAGCCGGGCGGCACGTACGTCATCGTCACGCCGTCGCGGACCATCATCGCGCAGGTCTGCGCGGGCGGCCACAGCACGTCGGCCGTCACCGACACGGCGGCGCCCGACATGTATTGCGAAAACCAGCCTTCGTGCGCGCCGTCGAAGTTGACCGACTGGAACAGCAGGAACACGTCGTTCTCGCCCGCGCCGTAGCGTTCGGCAATCTCCGCGCAATGCAGCGCGAACGACGCGTGGTCGACGATCACGCCCTTCGGCTTGCCGGTCGAGCCCGACGTGTAGATCGCATAGGCCGCGTGGCCCGGCAGCACGTCCGGCAGCACGACGTGCGCGGCTTCGTCGAGGGCATCGACTTCGTCCGCACGCCACACGCGCAGCTCCGGCAGCTCGGGCAGCGACGCGGCGCTCGCGCGGTCGGTCAGCACATGCGTGATGTTCGCGTCGCCGACGATCTGCGCGAGCCGTTCGCGCGGATGCGCGGGATCGAGCGGCACGAACGCGGCGCCCGACTTCAGCACCGCGATCAGCGCGACGAGCAGGTCGACCGAGCGTTGCAGCGCGACGCCGACGCGCATTTCCGGGCGGACGCCGGCCGCCACCAGGTGACGCGCCAGCCGCGCCGCGCGCGCATCGACTTCACCGCGCGTCAGCGCACGATCGATATCGGCGACGCCGCGTGCGTCGGGCCGCGCCTGAGCATGCGCGGCGATGCGGGCATGCACGGGCACGAACGGTTCGGATTCGGTTGCGCTTGCCGGTGCGTTCCATGCGAAGAGTTGTGCGCGCTCAGCGGCGGGCAGCCAGTCGAGATCGCCGATCGGCATGTCGGGGCGTGCGAGCGCATCGGCGAGCAGCGTGACGAAGCGTGCGGCCAGCCGGGCGATCGCGTCCGCTTCGAACAGGTCGAGCGCGTAGATGAAGGCGGCATCGAACGTGCCATCCGGCGTCGCTTCGACCGACAGCGTCAGGTCGAATTTCGCGGATGGCGTGCCCGACGGCAGCAACGCGGCCGCTGCCGTGCCGAGCGCCGGCAGCGCGCGGCGCTCGCCGTACGCGGCCATCACCTGGAACAGCGGATGGTGGCTCGCGCTGCGCGGCACGCCGAGCGCATCGACCACCTGCTCGAACGGCACGTCCTGGTGCATCTGCGCGTCGACGAGCGCGCGCTGCGTGCGCGCGACCAGCGACGAGAAATCGCCGTGCGCGGGCACGTCGACGTCGATTGCCAGCGTGTTGACGAAGAAGCCGATCAGGCCGGCGACTTCCGCGCGCTCGCGGTTCGCGGCCGGCACGCCGACGCAGATCCGCGCGTCGCCGGTCGCGCGCGCCAGCAGCACATCGAGCGCGGCGAGCAGCACCGCGAACGGCGTGGCGCCCGAGGCGGCCGCGAAGGCGCGCAGTTGCGCACCGACGCGCGCGTCGAGCGCAAACACGTGGCGTGCGCCGCGCGCACTGCGGCGCGCGGGTCGTGCCGTCGCGCCCGGCAGCGTCAGTACGCCACGTTGCGGATCGAGCCGTTCGCGCCAGAACGCGAGCTGGCGGTCGCGCTCGCCGGCGTCGAGCCAGCGGCGCTGCCACAGCGCGTAGTCGGCGTACTGGATCGGCAGCGGCGCGAGCGGCACCGGCCGGTCGGACGCATACGCGCGATAGAACGCCGCGAGCTCCTCGAGCATCACGCCCGACGACCAGCCGTCCGACACGATGTGATGGACGGTCAGTGCGAGCCAGTGATGCGTCGCATCGAAGTGCACCAGGTGCGCGCGTATCAGCGGCGCGGCGCCGAGATCGAACGGCTCGGCTTCGTCGGCCGTCGCGACGGCTTCCGCGCGCGCCGTGCGCTGCGTATCCGGCAGCGCTTCGAGATCGGTTTCACGCCACGGGCAGTGCAACGGTGCGTGGATCGTCTGCGCGACGCCGTCCTGCGCTTCGTCGAAGGTCGTGCGCAGCGCCTCGTGGCGCGCGATCAGCGCATCGCACGCAAGACGCAGCGCATGCGCGTCGAGCGGGCCCGTCAGCGCCAGGCGCTCGGTGATGTGATACGCATCCGGCGCATCGATCAGCCGCGCATGCAGCCACAGCCGCGTCTGCGCGAACGACGCCGGCACGCGGTCGTGGCGCGCCGTGCGCGGCGGGATCGGCAGCACGCGGAAGTCGATGCCGGCCGCGCCGAGCTTGTCGATGAAGACCGCGCGCTGCGCGTCCGGCAGTTGCGCGAAACGCGTCGCTAGCGCGAGCCAGTCGGGTTGAACCTTCGTCATCCGTCGTCCTTATTGGGTTTCCAGTTCGCCGAGCAGCGCATCGATCGCGCTCGCCGCATCGGTCTCGCCGCGGGCCGCGCAGGCTGCGTCGATCGCTTCCGCGCAGCGCGCCAGCGTGCGTGTGTCGAACAGCGTGCGCAGCGGCAACGCGAGCCCCCAGTGCAGGTTCGCCTGCGCGTGAGCCTGCGTCGCAAGCAGCGAATGGCCGCCGAGCAGGAAGAAATCGCCGTCGCGGCCGATCGCGTCCACGTGCAGCACGCGTTGCCAGATCGCGGCGAGCGCGCGTTCGGTGTCGGTCGCGAGCGCGACGTCGGCCGCCGCTTCGCGCACCGGCGCGGGCAGCGCATGGCGGTCGCACTTGCCGTTCGGCGTCACGGGCAACGCGTCGAGTTCGATCAGTTGCGACGGCACCATGTAGGCCGGCAACTGCACGCGCAGCGTGTCGAGCAGCGCCGCCCGGTCGAGCGGGCCCGCGTCGCCGCGTGCGACATAGCCGATCAGCTGCTCGTCGCGCACGATCACGACCGCGTCGTTCACGCCGGGCGCCGCGCGCAGCAGCGCCTCGATTTCGCCCGGCTCGATCCGCTGGCCGCGCAGCTTCACCTGCGTGTCGACACGGCCGAGATAGTCGAGCGCACCGTCGGCGCGCCGGCGTGCGAGGTCGCCCGTGCGGTACATGCGCGCGCCCGGCACGAACGGATCGGGCACGAAGCGCTCGGCGGTCAGCGCCGGACGGCCGAGATAGCCGCGCGCGAGGCCCGCGCCCGCGAGATACAGTTCGCCGGTCGCGCCGGCCGGCACCGGCTGCCATGCCGCGTCGAGCACGTGCAGTTGCAGGTTCGCGATCGGATGGCCGATCGGCACCGCGGCCGCATGCGCATCGTCGGGGCCGCAGGTCCAGTGCGACACGTCGATGGCCGCTTCGGTCGGCCCGTACAGGTTCACGAGCGTCGCGTTCGGCAGCAGCCGCGCCATCTTCGCGACGAGTTCGGGCGCGAGCGCCTCGCCGCTCGCGACGATCAGGCGCACGCTGTCGCACTGCGCGGCGGCCGAGAAATCGTCGAGATGCGCGGCGAACGCGGCGAGCATCGACGGCACGAAGTGCAGCACCGTCACGCCGTGTGCGTGGATCGCAGCCGCGAGACGCGCCGGATCGCGATGGTCGCCGGGCGCGGCGATCGCGAGCTTCGCGCCGATCGCCAGCGGCCACACGAATTCCCACACCGACACGTCGAAGCCGAACGGCGTCTTGTGCAGCACGACGTCGTCGCGCGTGAGCCGGTACGCGTGCTGCATCCATGCGATCCGGTTCGCGAGCGCGCCGTGCGTGTTGCCGGCGCCCTTCGGCTTGCCGGTCGAACCGGACGTGTAGATCAGGTACGCGAGCTGGGCGTCGTCGGTCGTGGCCGTCTCATCGGCAGCGCCGCTTTCGGCTTCGTCGGCGAGCAGGTCCGCTACCGTCAGCAGCTGCGTCGTGACGCCCTCGCCGAGCGCGGCCTCGACCTGCTCACGCAGATGGGCCTGCGTGATCGCGACGGCCGGCCGCGCGTCGCGCAGCATGTAGGCGATGCGCTCGGCCGGATAGTCGGGATCGATCGGCAGGTAAGCCGCACCGGCCTTCAGCACGCCGACCAGCGCCATCACCATGTCGAACGAGCGCTCGACGCACAGCGCGACCGGCGTGTCGGGCTGCACGCCGCGCCGGCGCAGCGCGGCCGCGATGCGTGACGTGCTGACGTCGAGTTCGCGATAGGTCGCGCGATGCACGCCACCGTGAACGTCCGCGTATTCGAGCGCGATCGCGTCGGGCGTCGCCCGTGCCGCCTCGGCGAATTGCAGGTGCAGCGGCTGTTGCTGCGCAGCCGGCCATGCTTGGGCGGTGGCTTGCGCCTGCGCCAGTGCGTCACGGGTGGCTTCGTCGGCGATCGACAGCGTGCCGAGCCGCGCATCCGGCGTGCGGGCCAGTGCATCGAGTGCGCACGCGAACGCGCGGTGCCAGGTCTCCACCTGCCGCGCGTCGACGCGCGCGGTGTCGTAGCCGTAGTCGATCGTCAGTTCGGCACCGCTCTCGATCACGAGCGTCAGCGCGAAATCGGTCGCTTCGATGCTGCGCACGTCGCTCAAAGCGAGTGCGCGCGGATCGGCGTCGCGCGCCGACTCGTCGACCGGGTAGTTCTCGAACACGACCAGCGTGTCGAACAGTGCGCCGCCCGCGCCGCGCGCCCAGCGCTGGATGTCGGCGAGCGGCGTGTGCGCGTGCTCGGCGGCGGCCGCGTTCTCGCGTTGCAGCGTTTGCAGCCAGTCGGCCGCGCGTTGCTGCGGCGCGGGCGCCGTGATCACCGGCAGCGTGTTGATGAAGAGACCGAGCACCGAATCGACGTCCGCGAGTGCATCGGGGCGGCCCGCGACGGTCGCGCCGAACGCGACGGCCGGCTGGTGCGTCATCCGCTGCAGCGCGAGCGCCCACGCGCCCTGTACCAGCGTGTTGACCGTCAGTTTCAGTGCGCGCGCCGTCTGCGCGACACGCGTCAGCATGTCCGAATCGAGCGTCGCGCGCCACGTGACCATGTCGGCATCCGCGCGGTCGGCCGTGCGTTCCGCGATCAGCGTCGGTGCGTCGAGTCGAGCGAGGCGTTCGGTCCAGAAGCGCTCGTCGGCGTCGCGGTCGCGCGTGCCGAGCCACGCGATGAAGTCGCGATAACGCAGCGCCGGGCGGCTCGCGAACGGCGACACGGCGTCCGGGTCGCGATAGTCGCGCAGCACGTCGGCGAGCAGGCGCGCGGTGCTCCAGCCGTCGAGCAGCACGTGGTGACGCGTCCACACGACGCGCCACGCGTCATCGGTCACACGGATCAGCGTGAGGCGCATCAGCGGCGGCTCGCGCCAGTCGAAGCCGCGTGTGCGATCAGCGGCGAGCCATGCGTCGAAATCGGCATCGAACGTGTCGCCGCGTGTGCGCCAGTCGAGTTGCTCGACCGGCATTTGCGCGTGGCGATGCACGCACTGCAGCGGCGCGGCTTCGTCCGGCATCACGCTCGTGCGCAGGATGTCGTGACGCGCGATCGACGCTTCGAACGCGGCGGTGAACCGGTCGGCGTCCAGCGCGGTCGCGGTCGCGACGAGCTGGTTCACGTAGCTGGCGTGACCGGGGGCGAACAGCGCATGGAACAGGATGCCCTGCTGCATCGGCGACAACGGATAGACGTCGTCGATCGTGCGCCAGTCGAGCGGCGTGCGCTCGATCGCGGCCTGCGTGAGGCCGGCGGCCTGCGCGAGCGGGAAATCGCCCGGCGTCGCGCCACCGCCGCGATGCGCGACACGCGACGCGCAGGCGTCGACGAGCTCGCGCAGCGCCGCCGCGAAACGTTCGGCGAATGCGTCGATCGTCGCGCGCTCGAATTGCGGTGCACCGTAGACCCAGTGCACTTTCAGCGTGCGAGCGCCGTCGCGGTTCGTGTCGAGGTACGCGTGGATCGCGAGCGTATTGCCGAGCGGCCCCTGCGGATCGCGCTCGACGCCGGTGCCGCCGAAGCGCGGCACGAGCGTGGCATCGCGCGGCGCGTCGAACTGGCCGAGATAGTTGAACGTGACGCGCGGACGCGGCACGGCGGCCAGCGCCGCACGCGTCGCCGCATCGCCGTAGTGCGCGAGCACGCCGAAGCCGAGCCCCTTGTGCGGCACCGCGCGCAGCGTGTCCTTGACCGCGCACAGCGTGTCGCTTGCCGTGGCCGCGACCGGCAGCGTCACCGGGTAATGGCTCGTCAGCCAGCCGATCGTGCGGCTGGCATCCACGTCGTCGAACAGCGCCTCGCGGCCATGCCCTTCCAGTTCGACGCGGCACGATGCGGCGCCGCTCGTGCCGGCCAGCGCCCGTGCGAGCGCCGCGCCCAGCAGTTCGATCGTCTGCGTGCGATAAGCCGCGTGCGCGTCGGTCAGCGCCGCGCGGGTCAAGGCCGCGTCGATCGTCTGCACGACCGCGGCCGCATCGGCGTTCGTCGCCGCTGCATCGGGATGATCGGGCACGATGTCGTCGCCCTGCGCCATGCCGGCCCAGTACGCCGCCTCGGCCGCGAACGGCGATGCCGGTTCCGTTGCCGCACGGGCGAGCCGGGCCGCCCATGCATCCGCACGCAGGCCCGGCTGCGACAGTCGAACCGGCGCGCGTTCGCATGCGGCACGATAGGCCGTGTCGAGATCGTCGAGCAGGATGCGCCACGACACGCCATCGACGATCGCGTGGTGAATCGCGAGATAGAGCTGCGTCGAGCCGTCCGGCAAGCGTGCCGCGCAGGCGCAGGCAAGCGGCCCGCGGCCGAGGTCGAGACGGCGCTGCAACGCGTCGAAGCGCGCGAGCGCGTCGGCTGCGTCGCGGGCGGCGACTTCGACGAACGGCAGCGCGTCGTACGGCTTTGCCGCATCGCTGGCATGCCACGTACCGTCCGCGCCGCGCGCGAAACGCTGGCGGAACGCGTCGTGATGCGTCAGCAGTGCGTCGAACGCGCGCGCGAATGCGTCGACGTCGAACGGCCCGCGTACGTCGAATGTGACCGACTGGTTCCAGTGGCCCGGATGCGGGATATCGAGCGCGAAGAAGCGCTGTTGGGCAGGCGTGAGGACCTGCGCCGTCACCGACGCGCCGGCAGCGGCTGCGACCGCAGGTTTCACGGCGGCAGCGGCAGTGACGTCCTCCGTCTTCGCGATACGTGCGAGTTCGGCGACCGTCGGGCCGTCGAACAGCTGCTTCGGCGTGAAGCGCACACCGCGCTTGCGTGCACGGGCGATCACCTGCAGCACGAGGATCGAATCGCCACCGAGCTCGAAGAAGTTGTCGTCGCGGCCGACCTTCGGCGCCTTCAGCACGGCCTGCCAGACTTCGGCGAGCACCGTTTCGACCGCGCCCTGCGGTGCATCGCCGGCGGCCGTCACGACCGGCGCGGCCGCCAGTTCGCGCAACGCGGCGCGGTCGATCTTGCCGTTCGCGGTCACCGGCAGGCGTGCGAGTGCGACGAATTGCGCGGGCACCATGTAGTCGGGCAACTTTGCGGCAAGCGCCGAACGCAGGGCCGCCTCGTCGAATGTCGAACCGTCGCGCATCACGACGAACGTCGCGAGCCGCAGGCGGCCGTCGTGTTCGATCGCGAGCGTTTCGGCCTGCGCGACCGGGCCGGCCGCGCGCACTGCCGCACTCACCTCGCCCGGTTCGACACGATAGCCGCGAATCTTCACCTGGTCGTCGATACGCCCGAGGAACGCGAGACGGCCGTCCGCGCGCAAGCGCACGCGGTCACCCGTGCGATACAGCCGCGCGCCGGGCGTGAACGGATCGGGCACGAAGCGCTCGGCGGTCTGGGCCGGACGCCCCAGGTAGCCGCGCGCGACGCCCGGCCCGCCCAGGTACAGCTCGCCCGTCGCGCCGGCCGGCACGCATGCGCCGAACGCGTCGAGCACCAGCGCGCGCGCATTCGGCAACGGCAGGCCGAGCGGCACGCCGCTCGCCGGATCGCGCGCATCGGCGGCGATCGACGCCGTGTCGCAGGCGATCGCGCCGACGGTCGCTTCGGTCGGCCCATAGTGGTTGATCACGCGGCAGGCCGACGCCAGCGCGGCCACGCGCGCGACGAGCGCCCACGTGAGCGTTTCGCCGCCGGTCACGAGCGCGTGGCGCGGCAGCACGTCGGCCGGCACGCGTGCGTCGAGCAGCGCCTGCAGGTGGCTCGGCACGATCTTCAGCACGCCGACGTCACGGCGGCGCATTTCTTCGGCGAACAGGTCGGGATCGAACGCGCACGCGGCGGGCAGCAGGTGCAGCGTGCGGCCCGCGCATAGCGCGCCGAACAGCGTCGTGTGGCCGAGGTCGGCCGCGACGGTCGATACCATCGCGAACGACGCGTCCGGTGCGAACGCGAGTTCGTCGAGCATCCCCTGCACGTAGTCGGCCAGCGCGCCGTGCGACACGACGACACCCTTCGGCGTGCCGGTCGAGCCCGACGTATAGATCAGGTATGCGCCCTGCTCGGGATGCGGTGCGAGGCGCACACCGGTGGCGTGGGCGAGCGTCGCGTCCTGCGCGAGCGCATCGACGTCGAGCGGCTGTGCGTCGATGCCGGCAGGCCAACTCCCGACATCCGCGACGAGCACCCAGCGCGCGCCGCAGTCGGCTGCCGCCGCGGCCAGTCGCGCGGCGGGTTGAGCGGGATCGAGCAACACGGCGAGTGCGCCCGCCTTCAGCGCGCCGAGCAGGCCGACGACGAAGCGCGCCGAGCGTTCGATGCAGACGATGACGGACACTTCGGCGGCCACGCCGCGCTGGGTCAGCGCACGGGCGATGCGGTTCGATGCGTCGTCGAGTTCGGCGAACGTCAGCGACGCCGACGCATCGGCGAGCGCGACGCGATGCGGATACGCGGCCGCCTGCCGCGCGAACGCGGCGATGATGTCCGCATGTTCGACGCGCAGCGCACGGCCGTCGCGCGGCTGGCGCGAAGCGGCTGACGCGTCGCACGGCAAGACGGCCGTCGTCTGGCGCGGATCGCGCGCGGCCGCACCGACGAGCGCCGCGTAGCTGTCGAGCCACGCCCGCGCGGTGTCGGCGTCGATGCAGTCGGTCGCATAGGCCGCGACCAGTTCGATGCCAGTCGCATCGTCGGTGAAATCCACGGCGAAATCGAAGCGTGCGGCGAGGTCGGGCCCCGGCGTGGCAACGGCCGTCGCGCCCGGCAGCACGCTGTCGTGCCGCGCGTCGAACTGCTGCGCGAATTTCACGCGCAGCCATTCGTCGCCGCGCTTGACCGGCGGCTTCACCGCATCGACGACGCGCTCGAACGGCACGTCCTGGTGCGCGACCGCGTCGAGCGCCGCCGCGCGCGTCGCATCGACGAGCGCGCGGAACGGCAGCGTCGGCGCCACGTGCACACGCAGCGCGACCGTGTTCAGGAACAGCCCGAGTAGCGCGCGGGTTTCCGGGCGCTGGCGATGCGCGACCGGCACCGCGACGACGACGTCCGTTGCGCCGGTCACGCGCGACAACCACGCGTCGAACCCGGCCAGCAGCACCGTGAAGACCGTTGCCTGCGCGTCGCGCGCGAGTTGCCGCACGTCGGCCGCGACCGCGTCGGGCAGCCGCACCGACACGCGCGCGCCTTGCAGCGTGCGTGTGGCGCCCGGCTGGCGATCGACCGGCAGCGCGAGCGGGCCCGGCACGTCGCGCAACGCGCCGCGCCAGTAGTCGAGCTGGCGCTCGCCCTCGCCGCCGGCCAGCATGTCGCGCTGCCAGTCCGCATAGTCGGCGTACTGGATCGACAGGTCGGGCAGCGACGGCTCGCGGCCCTCGACATACGCGCGATAGGCGGCCGACAGTTCGTCGAACGCGCAGCGCGAGCTCCAGCCGTCGGTGATCGCGTGATGCGCGGTCAGCAGCAGGCGGTGGCGGTCGTCGGCGAGTGCGACCAGCGTCGCGCGCAGCAACGGGCCGCGGGCGAGGTCGAACGGCTCGGCCGCATCGCGCTCGGCGAGACGGGCGGCGTGCGCGTCCCGGGCGGCGGGCGGCTGGTCGCGCAGGTCGATGTCGGCGATCGACACCGGCAGATGGGCATGAATCCGCTGCATCACGACGCCGTCGTCGTTGTCGACGAGCGTCGTGCGCCAGGCTTCGTGGCGGCCGATCACGTGATCGAGCGCGCGCTGCAGCGCGGTGCGGTCGAGCGTGCCGTCGATCGTCCAGTGGGCGGCGATGTGATACGCGGCGCTCGCATCGCGCGTTTGCGCGAGTACCCAGAAACGTTGCTGGGCGAGCGACGCGGCACGGTCGACATGCGGTGCGGTGGACGCGGCCGCATCGGCCGGTGCACGGCGTGCGGAAATCGTGGCCAGCGGCTCGCCGGTTTCGCGTTCCGCACGATCGACCGTGTCGGCCAGTTCGAACAACGCCGGATCGGCGAACAGCGTGTCGAGCCGCAAGTTCACGCGCACTGCCGCACGGATCGCGGCCTGCAACTGCATCGCGGCGAGCGAATCGGCGCCCAGCGCGAAGAAACGGTCGTCGCGCGACGGCGTGACGTCGAGGCCGAGCAGCGTCTGCCACAGGCTGGCGAGCTGCTGCTCGGTCGGCGTGCGCGGTGCGTCACCGCTGCCTTGCGCGGTGTCGCGCGCGGCGGCAATCGTCTCGCGCAGCGCGGCGCGGTCGAGCTTGCCGTTCAGCGTATACGGCAGCGCAGCGCACCGGACGAACCGGTGCGGCTGCCAGGCGGGCGGCAGTTGCGCCGCCACATGCGCTTTCAGCGCCGCATCGTCGGTCGCCGCGCGCAGCGCGACGCACGCGATCAGCCGTGTCGGCCCGTTGCCGGTTTCAGCGACCACGGCCGCGTCGGCCACGCCCGGATGCGAACGCAGGCACGCAGCGATTTCAGCGGGCTCTACACGCACGCCGCGCACCTGGACCTGATCGTCGAGGCGCCCGAGATAGTCGAATGCGCCGTCGTCGCGCAGCCGCGTGAGGTCGCCGGTGCGGTACACGCGCGCACCGGGTTCCCCGTCGGCATCGGGAATGAAGCGTTCGGCCGTCAGCGCCGGGCGGCCGTGATAGCCGCGCGCGACGCAGACGCCGCCCAGCAGCAGTTCACCCACGCCGTCGCCCTCGCCGCCGTCGACACGCGCGACACGCGGCCCGATCACACGGCCGATCGGCAGCGACGCATACGCATCGTCGGCGGCCAGCACGGGCGTCTCGCCCGGCTCGACCGGCCACAGCATCGGCGAGATTACGGCCTCGGTCGGCCCGTAGCCGTTGATCAGGCGTACCGACGGGAATGTACTGCGCACGAATTCGAACGCCTGCTGCGGCAGCGCTTCGCCGCCGAACGCGAGCACGCGCAGGGCCGGCGGCACGCCGTCGCGTGCGGCCACCGCCGCGAATTCGCGCAGGTACGCGGGCGGGAACGCGGCCACGTTGACCGATTCATTCACCATCAGCGCATGCGCGGCATCCGGTGCGAACGGCTGCGGCGGCGCCACGACGATGCTGGCGCCGGTCGCGAGCGGCGCGAGCCAGCATTCGTGCGCCGCGTCGAAATTGACCGACGCGAAATGCAGCAGGCGGTCGCCGGCCTCGATCGGCAGCGCGGCCGCGAGCGCATCGCAATGCGCGGCGAGCGGCCCGTGTTCGACGACGACCGCCTTCGGCGTGCCGGTCGAACCCGACGTATAGATCATGTACGCGGCCGAACGCGGGTGGACGGGCACTGCTTCGTCATCCGCAACGATCTCCTGCCTGTCCGCCGCGCTGCCGGCCGCGTCAAACGCATGTTCGAACGGCGTGCCGAGCGCCGCGCGGCCGGCCGCGTCGACGATCCCGTGCCGCAACTGCGCATCCTGGACGATCCAGTCGAGGCGCGCGGCCGGATGACGCGGATCGAGCGGCACGAACACGCCGCCCGCCTTCAGCACGGCCAGCAGCGCGACGAACAGTTCGGCCGAGCGCTCGACGCACACGCCCACCCGCACTTCCGCGCCGACGCCGGCCGCGCGCAGTTGCCGGGCCAGCCGCGACGCCCGCGCGTCGAGCGCGCCGCGCGACAGGCGCAAGTCATTCTGGAAAGGGACCGCGATGGCGGGTGCGTCGGGCGCGACGCGCGCCAGTTCGCGGATTCGATGATGCAGCGCAGTCGGGAAACTCGTCATGTGCGTGAAGTCCTTCGGTCCGGCCGCTTCGGCCAAGTCTCGGGGCCGCTTGGGGCGGCTTCACTGGTGTGACGAACGGCGCGGCCGATTTTTTACCGTTTCGTGCGCAAAGCGCGTGCGGACGCTTTTTTTGTGCGGGCCGCTAAATATTTGCGCGGCCCGTTCGTCTATCAGGGAGGAAAGCCGGAACGGGGCCCGCCTCGCCCGCCGCTTTCGCATCAGTTTTTGCCGTTTCCGAGTTTTCGCTTGCCTTCCCTTTACCGACGTTGCCGATGACAGCCGCCCACGAGCCTTCTTCCCCGCCGTCCCTCGACGCTTCCCCCGGCCGCCCCGCGGCGCGCCTGATCCTTGCGCTGTTGCGCGAAAGCCGCGTGTCGCTCGCGCTGGCGCTCACCGCGTGCGTGCTGAACGGCGTCGCGAGCGTGCTGCTCGTCGCGACGCTGAACCGTGCGCTGTCGCAGCCGGGCGCGGCCGACGCATCGCTCGCATGGCGCTTCGCGCTGTGCGCGGTGATCGCCCTCGTCACGCGGATCGTGTCGGGCACGCTGTTTGCCCGCCTGTCGCAGGACACGATGGCGCGGCTGCGCGTGCATCTCGCGCGGCGCGTCGGCGCGGCCGAGCTGCGCGACATCGAGCGGATCGGCGCGGCGCCCGTGCAGTCGGTGCTGACCGACGACGCCACCAACGTGTCGATGCTGTTCTTTGCACTGCCGAACCTGGTCATGCACGGCTCGATCGTGTTCGGCTGCCTCGGGTACCTCGCGTGGCTGTCGTGGCCGGTGTGCCTGCTGGCACTGGCCGCGATCCTCGCCGGCTCGCTCGGCTATCACACCGGCGACCGCCGCGCGATCGCGGCGCTCGAAGCGGCCGGCCAGGCGCAGGACCGCCTGTTCGGCTATCTCGGCTCGCTGTTTTCCGGCGCGAAGGAGCTGAAGCTGCACGATGAGCGCGCCCGCCAGTTCGTCGACGGCCAGCTCGGCGCCGCGATCGGCGAAGTGCGCGACCACCGCCGCCGCGCATTCAGCGCGTATGCGGTCGGGGTCGGCTGGATCATCTTCCTGTTCTATGTGTTCCTCGGCATCGCATCGTTCTGGCCGCAGCTCGGCATACATGCCGATCCGGCCGCGGCCGCCGGCTACGTCGTCGTGTTCCTGTTCATGCTCGTGCCGCTCGACGGGCTGCTGAACAACCTGCCGACCGTCAACGCGGCGCGTGTATCGCTCACGCGGATCGAGGGCGTGATGGCCGAATTCGGCGCGCTGCGCACGGTGCCGCCGGCGTCCGACGCCCCCGACGTGCCGCCGGCCGGCGCCGTCACGCTGCGCGGCGTCACGCATGCGTACTTCCACGAACGCGACGAACGGATGTTCAGCATCGGGCCGATCAACCTGACGATCCAGCCGGGCGAGCTCGTATTCATCGTCGGCGGCAACGGCAGCGGCAAGACGACACTCGCGAAGGTGCTGACGGGGCTCTACGAGCCCGAGGAAGGCACGATCGAGGTCGACGGCCGCACGATCGGCTGGCGCGAGCGCGCCGCGTACCGGCAGCGCTTCAGCGCGGTGTTCAACGATTTCCACCTGTTCGATGCGCTGCTCGGCATCGTCGATCCCGACGATCCGTCCCGCGCGCAGGCCGATGCGCGTGCGAACGCGCTGGTCGCGAAGCTCGCGCTCGATCACAAGGTGAAGGTGGTGGACGGCGCATTCTCGACCCGTGCGCTGTCGACCGGGCAGCGCAAGCGGCTCGCGCTCGTCGTCGCCTATCTCGAGGACCGGCCGTTCTACCTGTTCGACGAATGGGCGGCCGACCAGGACCCGTCGTTCAAGGCCGTGTTCTACGAGCAACTGCTGCCCGAGCTGCGTGCGCGCGGCAAGGCCGTGATCGTGATCACGCACGACGACCGCTACTTCGATCTCGCCGACCGTCTGTTGAAGCTCGACAACGGGCGCATCGTCAGCGATACGACGCCGGCGCGGTCTCGCGCGCAGGACGGTGTCGATGCGCTGAGCGCGTAATTCTCGACAGTCGATGGAGAAAATCGCCGACGCGCTGCAAGGGCAGTACGTCGGCGATTGTCGTTTCAGGAAGCAATGTGGCAGGCGCGTCGCGCGATCGGATCGCAGAACGCCTGGGGCGATTCACCATGAGTCCCGTGCACAAGCGATGGCCGACGCCGGCGAGCACGCCGCTCGACCGAAGCGCATCACATCGAGCGCGACCGCCGGCCACGCGGTCACACGGCCACACGGCCACACGGCCAGGTCGAGCCGGATCAACGCGTGGCGCGCGCAGGTCGACCGCAACGCCCTGCCCGTCGAAGTCGAAGCGGCGTCATCCGCCGATCGACCGCCGCGCACTCGGCTCAACGCACGGCCGGCAGCTTCAGCATCGTATCGGTCATCACGTCGGCCAGCTTCAGCGCCGACATCGGTCCGCCGAACCCCCAGATATTGCGTTCGATCAGCGCGATCCGGTGTTCCTTCATCGCGGGCACGAAGCGCCACACCGGCGAATCGAGTTTCGCGGAAAGCGGCACGTCCATCCCCGACGCGGTCACGAACAGCACGGCCAGCTCGCGCTGCCTGAGCAAGTCGGCCGACGTCACGTACAGCGTGCCTTCCCGCGTCGGCTTCTTCGGCCACGGATCGAGCCCGAGCGCCCGCGCGAGCCCGGCCGACGTGCTGTTGCCGGTATAGGCCCAGTAGCGGTCGGGCAAGCCGAGATCCTGCAGCAGCGCGACGCGCTCGCCCTTGCGGCCCGCGGCCGCGAGCCGCGCCGCATTGCGCGCGATGCCCGCGTCGAGCTGCGCATCGACCGCCTGCGCACGCGCGTCGCGCCCTGTCACCGCACCGATCGTCCGAAAGATCTGCCGCATCCAGTCGAGCTGCGTGACCGGCACGCCGCCGTCCGACACATTCGGGCTGAACTGGAACAGGATCGTCGGTGCGATTCGGTCGAGCGCGTCGAAGATCGGCGCATGGCGGAAACCGACACCGATGATCAGGTCGGGCTTGACCGCCGCGATCGCCTCGAGCCCCGGCTCCTGGCGCGAACCGATATCGGTCACGTTCGCGAGCCGTTCGCTTTGATAGCCGAGCCAGCCCGGATAGAACGCGGTATCGGCCATCCCGACCGGCACGAGGTCGAGCGCGATCACGCTTTCCGCGAACATGAAGTCGAGCGCGACCACGCGCTGCGGGCGCACCGGCATCGTCGCGCTCGCCTGCGACACGACGGGATTGCCGGCCAGCGCCACCGCGCCCGCCGCTCGCATGCCCTGCGCGCGATGGGCATCGAGGGTCGCGGCCATTGCGCCGGACGATGCGGAAAACGTACCGCAGCACGCGGCGCCAAGTGCCGCCGCGAGTGCGCCGAGCGCGTGCCGGCGGCCGGCATCCATCACCGGATCGCGTCCTGCTCGGCCAGCGCCGCGTCGTCCATCGTCAGTAGCAGGGGGCAGCTTCCACACAGTTGCGTTTCTCCAGGAATTTCATAGCGCAGGCAGCACACGCGGCGCGCACGAAACGGCGTCGGCAGCAGCGCCGAGCGCGGCACGGCATCGCGCACGGGCACGCGCAGCGGATTCGGTTCGCCATGCACGCAGCGCGACCCGAACAGCCAGTCCGCATCGCGGACGGGATCGGCCGCGCATGGCAGCGCACGACACGTATCGAGCAGATAGTCGAGCAGGTTGCCCGCGTTGCTCCACAGCACGCGCGGCGTGACGCGGCCCATCGCCGCAAGCAGGTCGATCACCGCGCCGAGATGCGCGACGAGCCCCGCATAGCGGGGCGCCGGATCGTCGCACGGCGTGCCGAGCGCATCGTATGGGAAGTACAGCGCAGCGGGCATCCCGTCGTCGAGCGCGACGAACGTGCGCTCGGGCGACATGTCGAGCGGCCGGCCGAGCGTCAGCGCGGCGACGACGCCGGCCGGCGCCGCCCGGCCGAAATAGTATTTGCTCCATTGCGACATCAGCGCGCGTGCATGCTGCGCCGGATCGCCGCCGTAAAGGCCGACCATCGCGTCGAGCACGATGTCGCGATACGCAGGCAACGCGCTGACGGGTACGACGATCCGGCCCGGCGCATCGTGAGCGTCGTCCGGCATGCCGAGCCAGACGACGTCGAGGTGGTCCACAAACGGTTCGGGCGCGAACGCCGAGAAGCGCGTGGCGCGCGCGCCGTCGAGCGCGGGCGTCATTGCCCTGCGCGCCGGGCGCGGCGCCCCTCGAGGATCAGCAGCCCGAGCAGGTACGGCGCGCCGATCAGCGCGGTCAGCACGCCGGCCGGCACTTCGCGCGGCGCGACGACCGTACGCGCCGCGAGATCCGCCACGCCGAGGATCAGCGCGCCGCACCCGGCCGCGAGCCACAGCCGCGTCCGGTGCCGGCGCGCGCCGAGCATCGTCGCGACGTGCGGCGCCATCAACCCGATGAAGCCGACCGGCCCGACCGCCGCGACGGCCGCGCATGCGGCGAGCGTCGCGATCGTCAGCGCGAGCGGCCGCAGCGCGGCCACCGGCAGGCCGAGCGCGGCGGCCTGGTCGTCGCCGAGCGCGAGCATGTCGAGCGGTTTCGCGAGCCAGGCGAACACGGGCACCGCGAGCACGCACCACGGCAGCAGCATCGACACCTCGCCCCAGCTCCGGCCATAGGTACCGCCGACGAGCCACACGACGAAGCGCGCGGGCTGCACGCTTTCCTGCGTGATCAGCCATTGTGCGAGCGTGGTCCACAGCGCGCCGATCACGATGCCCGTCAGCGCGACCGCGAGCGGCGCATAGCGATGCCGGTGATTCAACGCGAGCGTGACTGCGAGCGACAGCCCGCCACCGGTCAGCGCGGCCGCGGCGAGCGTCACATGCCCCATCAGCGGCCACGTCGACAACGCGAACAGCGTGACGAGCCCCGCGCCCTGCGTGACGCCGAGCACTTCGGGGCCCGCGAGCGGATTGCGCACGACGCTTTGCATCGCGACGCCGCTCACCGCCAGCAACGCGCCGGCAAGCAGCGCGCACAGCAGCCGCGGCATGCGCAGGTCGATCAGCATCCTCGCGAGCGCATCGTGGCCGGACAGCGCAGCCGACCAGCGCGCGATCGACAGCCACTCGGGGCCGGCCGACACGCCGACGAACACGATCAGCACGCCCGCCACGACGAACAGCGCCGTGCGCAGCGGCCAGCCGAGCCGTTCGAGCCAGCCGACGAGCCGCGTCGAGCCGCCGCCCGCCGCGCGTTCGGCATCCGCGTGCAGCACGCCCGACCACGCGGCGCCGCGCCGGATCATCGCCAGCATCAGCGGCGTGCCGACCAGCGCGATCGC
The DNA here is from genome assembly GCF_002223095.1 of Burkholderia sp. AU33803. Taxonomy (NCBI): domain Bacteria; kingdom Pseudomonadati; phylum Pseudomonadota; class Betaproteobacteria; order Burkholderiales; family Burkholderiaceae; genus Burkholderia; species Burkholderia sp. AU33803. The sequence goes on along the minus strand of NZ_NKFJ01000004.1, from coordinate 1,302,213 downwards.
GACGCCGGTCGACAGCGTCGCGTCGAGGCCCGACGCGAGCACCGCACTGTCGGTGACGAGCACGAGCGCACCGCCCGCGAGCGCCGACAGCGGCACCAGCACGCCGAGCCGCGCCGCGCGCGCGCCGCGCACCTGGCGCAGCAGGTTCGGCGCGACGAGGCCGACATACGACAGCGGTCCCGCGATACTGACCGCCACGCTCGTGAACGCGACCGCGACGATCGTCGCGGCGAACCGCGTCGCGTCGACGCGCACGCCGGCCGCGGCCGCCGCATCGTCGCCGAGCGTGAGCGGGTTCAGCGGCCGGATCACGAACGGCAACGCGACGAGCGGCACGACGAGCCAGCGCGCGGCGAGCGCGAGGCCCGTCGCGCCCGGCTGGTAGAGGCTGCCGTTGGTCCACAGCGCGGCGCCCGCGATGTTCTGCTCGAAGAACGCGAGCACGAGCGTCGACAGCGCCGCGAACAGCAGCATGCACACGCTGCCCGCGAGCACGAGGCGCAACGGCGTCGCGCGCCAGCCGCCGGCCGCGACGATCGCGCAGGCGGCCGCGGCCAGCCCGCAGACGAACAGCAGCGGCACCGACGCGACGCCGGCCAGCGCCGGCACGAGCATCGCCGCGAGCAGGCCGAGCTGGGCGCCGCCCGTCACGCCGAGCAGGTCGGGCGACGCGAGCGGATTGCGCGTGAGCGACTGGAACAGCGCGCCCGCGATGCCGAGGCAGCCGCCCGCGACGAGCGCGGCCGCGACGCGCGGCAGGTTGAGGTCGAACAGGAACACGTGCGCGAGCGCGGCGGCATCGCTGCCGGGCACGGCGTCCCACCACACGCGCAGATCGGGGGCGACGCGCAGCACCGCGAGCGCGGCGATCAGCGCGACGAGGCCGAACGCGATCGCGCCGGCCCGGCTCGATGCCGTGCCCTTCCCCGCCGCCGCGAGGCGCTTGCGCATCGCGAACGTCGTCATACGGCGAGATCCCGGTCGAAGACGCCCGCCGCCTGCGGCACGCCGTCGGTCGTCGGCCCGTAGGCCGGCACGCACATCGGCGCGCCCGTCTGCGGATGCGAAAGCTTCAGCATCTCGACGCCGAACGCCGCGCGCAGCCGCGCCGGATCGAGCATCGCGTCGGGCGTGCCCTGCGCGACGAGGCGGCCCGCGCGCATCAGCACGATTTCGTCGCTGTACGCGGCCGCCTGGTTCAGGTCGTGCAGCACCCACACGATCGTCAGCCCGCGCGTGCGGTTCAGCGCGCGCAGTGCATCGAGGATGTCGAGCTGGTGATGGATGTCGAGATAGGTCGTCGGTTCGTCGAGCAGCACGATCGGCGCCTGCTGCGCGAGCGCCATCGCGATCCACGCGCGCTGGCGCTCGCCCCCCGACAGCGCGCCGACGTCGCGCTCCGCATCGTCGGCAAGGCCGCTCGTCTCGAGCGCCTCGTCGATCGCCGCGTGGTCGGTCCGCGACAGGCCGCGCAGGAAGCCGCCGTACGCATAGCGCCCGTACGCGACGAGCTCGCGCACGGTGAGCCCCGACGGAATCTGGTTGAACTGCGCAAGCATCGTCAGCTCGCGCGCGAGCGCGCGACGGCGAAACGCCGCAAGCGGCTGGCCGTTGACTTCGACATGACCGGCACGTGCAGGCTGCAGGCCCGCGAGCGTGCGCAGCAGCGTGCTCTTGCCGCAGCCGTTCGGTCCGCACAGCGCGGTTACGCGGCCGGCCGCGATCGACAGGTCCAGCCCGTCGATCACGACATGGTCGCGATACCCTACCGACAGCCCGCGCGCGGCAAGCGCGGCGGTACGACGCGTCATCGAGCCTCCGTTCGGTCGCGCGGGACCGTATAACTCTGCGCCATCGCGACGACGACCTTGCGCGGCCCCTCGAACGGGTCGCGCGCATGCGCGGTCAGCATGTTGTCGAGCATCAGCACGTCGCCCGTGCGCCATGGGAACACGATGCGCTGCTGGTCGAGCACGCCGCGGATTTCCGCGAGCGCGTCGGCTTCGAGCGGTTCGCCGTCGCCGTAATACACGTTGCGCGGCACGTTCTCGAGCCCGACCGCGTCGACGAGCGCTTCCTGCATGTCGTCGTCGAGCGCCGACAGGTGAAACAGGTTCGCCTGGTTGAACCACACGCGCTCACCGGTGCGCGGATGCCGCGCGACGGCCTGGCAGCGTTCGCGGGTGCGCAGCAGCAGCTCGCCGTCGTCGTCCGTGCGCCATGCGCATTCGATGCCGCGCGCCGCGCACATCCGCTCGACTTCGGCCGGCTCGTCGGTGCCGAACGACTGCTGCCACGGCAGGTCGAGCCCCTGCCCGAAATTGCGCACGTACAACAGCTCGCGTTTCTCGAAACGCGCAATCAACGCCGGATCGAGCGCGCGATAGACGGCGCGGCTGTCCGCGATCGGCGTCGCACCGCCCTTTGGCGCCGCGAGCGCGCAGTGGAACCAGATCCGCAGCGGCCATTCGCGCGTATACGACTGTTCGTTGTGCAGCGGAATCGCGCGGTGCGGCGGGTATTCGGTCGACGTGTAGACCGCGCCTTCGACCTGCCTGCGCGGCGTCGATGCGTATTCATAGCCGATCAGCGGATCGCCGAACGATGCCGCGAACTGCTGGAACGCGTCGATCGACGGCACGTGAAAACCCGTGAACAGCACGCCGCCCGCCCGTTCGAGCGTGTCGGCCGCGATCTCGCGCGCGAGCGGCGCGACGTCGTCGATCGACATGCCGTCACTGCCGCGCGGCGACACGACGGTGGGCAGCCCCGGCTCGATACGCAGGTCGTCGAGCGTCGGCAACGATAGCAGGGTCATGCAACGTCCTCTTCAGGTGGCGCGCCGGATCACGGCGCAGCGGGTCACGACGCGCGCGAGGCGCGCTCGCCGTCCATCGCGCGGCGCAGGCTCGCGGGGCGCATGTCGGTCCAGACGGTCTCGATGTGCGCGAGACAGTCGGCTTTCGGGCCGCTCACGCCGATCTCGCGCCAGCCGGCCGGCACGGGCCGGAACGTCGGCCAGATCGAATACTGTTCTTCGTCGTTGATGACGACCGTGTAGACGAGGTCGTCGGTGTCGGCGGAAGGCGTCGTGGCTTGCGTCATGATCGGAAATCGCTGAGGCGGTTGAAGGTGGCGAAGCGGCGGTTTCGGCCGCTCCTGTCTGATAGACGTTTGGCCGGCGCGGTTTTTTACCGGCGCCGTGCGCGGCCGCCCAGGAACACCGGGCACGCGACGCCGCGATGGCACGCGTCGAGGCATTCCGCGCAGTGGCGTTCCGCGTCGCGCACCATGAAATGCACGAGCGTCTGCGACACGTTCAGCGCACGCGCCGCAGTCTGCAGCGTCTCCTCGCGCAGCCGCACCATCTCGAACGCCGCACGGCTGCGCGCCGGCAGGTCGTCGAGCGCCGCCCACACGCGCTGCAGCGTGTCGCGCGTCAGCAGCGCGGCTTCCGGCGTCGGCTCGGGCGACGGCACGTCGAAGCCGTCGTCCTCTTCCGTGTGATAGACGTTCTCGAGGCTTTGCCGGCGGCACGCATCGATCGACGCATTGCGCACCATCCGCGTCACGTACGCGACCGGCTGGCGCACCGCGTCCTGGTTCGGGAATTCGACGAGCTTCACGAACACGTCGTGCACGACGTCCTCGGCGCGGCTCGCGCAGCCGACGAAGCCGCGCGCGACATTGACGAGCATCGCCCGATGCGAGATCAGCACGTCGAGCAACGCGCCCTGCGCACGGGGCTCCGCGGTGCGGCGCGCACGCGGCGGCCGGTCGGGAAAACTGCCGAGGAACGGGTTTGCCGCTGCCGCCGCCGGTCGGTCGAGCACTTCCGCCATCGCCATCGATCTGCTCCGTCAAATTCCGAGATAGCGAAATTTAACGTAAACGCAAATCATTCTCAATACGATTACGAAATGACCCTTCCGGTTATCAGGATTTGTCTGAACAATCGGCGGAATCGTTGTCGGGGCAGATAGGACGCATGCCGCCGGTCGTGGCAGGCGGCGATCGATGCGTCTGTCCGGCGGATACGGCTGCCGCTGCGTTCACGGGGTTCTGACGAAACGCCTGGGCCGTCGTGTCATGTGCGGTAGCAACTTCTTACCACGTGAAATTTTGAGGGCCCGTACGATCGACGTGCCGTTTCCCCAGGGAGAACAACATGAAATCCATCGTGCTATCCGCTGTCATGCTGGGTGCGCTGTCGAGCGTGATGCTCACCGGCTGCGTCGCCTATCCGGCCCCGACCGAAGTCACGATCGGCTGGCATGGCGATCGTTACTGGGACGGAAATCGCTACTGGGAGCGCCACGACTGGGAAGCTCGGCATCCCGACGGGCATGACGACCGCCGGGACGACCGCCGGGACGACCATCGCGACGATCAGCGGCCGCAGTGGTAATGCGCTGCCGCTCCCGTAGCCCGCTATTCAACGACAGGACCTCAACATGAAGACGCTACTCAAAACCCTGACCGTCGCGGCGCTCGCCGCCGCCGTACTCGTGCCGGCGATCGCCGAAGCCCGTCCGCACCGCGTGTGTCACTTCGAGCATCACCATCACAAGGTTTGCCGCTGGGTGCGGTAAACGACAAGAGGCGCCGGGAAACCGGCGCCTTTTCTACAGGCTGCGTCGGAACGCTCCATTTGCGTTGAACCGGGCGCAGCGCAGACTGAGCGAGACGGACTTGCCATAACATCGGCCGGTATTCGCTGTCCAGATACGCTTGCCCCGATCACGCTGCGATCGACCTCAATAGATGAACAACCGGATCGTCGCTGTCGCATCGAAGCGGCCGATCTTTGGCGGTCCGAACGACTTCAGCACGGCGTCCATCAGTACGCTCTGATTCATCACGTTCGACGGGAATTGCGCCAAGGTGAACTGCTCGTTGAACGGAACGGCCTTGCCCGTGCTGTCTTCGATCCCGATGCCGAAATTGCTGTCACTCGAAGGCACCAGCAAACCGTTCCTGACCGGAAAGCTCGTTTCGAAATATCCGTCGACCCGCACTGCGACGTTGCATTTCTTGGTCAGCGACAGCGAGAAGCGCTTGCGCGGCACGGCTGGCAGAAAGCCGTTGCCGACCGACTGGACCTGACCAAAGTTGACGATCCCCGGTTCAGGCGTCACGAGTACGTCGACGAAGCACGGCGTCGGTTTGAGATTGCGCAGGCCGCTCAGGCGATACTGAAAGCTGGTGCCGAACGCATTCAGGCCGCCCTCGCCGTCGAACTGGAACACCGTGTAGATGTCGTTGGGTGGCTGAATCCAGTTGCCCTTCTTTCGTATGACGATCTGATAGTCGATGCTGATCTGCGTGCGCTTGCAACGCCCGGCAACAAAATCGGAGCGCTTGCACGGATCCACCCAGAACCCGGTCGGTACGCCGCCGCCCGGTGCGCTGGTCCGGTCGAAGTAATCGACACCCTTGTAGCGGATCCCGATCTGGAGCCCCCATGCTGCGGGATCCGTCCGATTCGGATTGGCGTAGAAATAGATGTTGTCGATGACGCTCAGGCTTTTGTCGTCGCCCAGGTCCTTGTAGCAATACCCCGACGTCGTGCGCGGCGGCGACACCCAGATGACGTAGCCGTCAGGCGCGTCGGTCGGATACGAGGCGACCCCGCCAACCGGCTCGGTCAGCGACGTTGCACCGCTGTTGGTCAGACAACGCAGTGCCCACGCGGGCTGCACGGCCGCGATCAGCAGCGCGAGCACGACCCAGCGAAGCCAACCCGCGAGTGATCCCTGCTTATGCATCGCCCCGCTCATTTCTTCACGCTCTTGCAAACCGCAGCCTCACACGCATACTCGACCGCCACCTGGCCACCGTAGTCATCGATATGCGTGACGAACAGCGTCGACGGCGTCGCGGCCTTGAACGGCACGTCCGTGCTGCTCATCGGGCTCACCATCACCGGCTCCAGCGGCACCTGCGTCTTCTGCGCCCCCGAAACCAGGTTGACGATCGTGATGTGATACGGCGTCGGATTGTCGAACACGAGCGTGTGCGCGGCCTGATCGACCCGCAACGTCATCGGCAGCGTCCAGTCCACTTCGCGCGCCGGCTGCACGGCCTTCGGGCGATAGAACAGCTTCATCTGCGTATGCAGCGCGATCTGCAGCGTGTTCGGCGTATCCGTCTTCGGCGGCACTTCGCGGATGTTCAGGTAGAACACCGTTTCGCGATCGGCCGGCAGCTCGGTGCCCGGCAGCTTCGCGATCCGCAGCACGTTGCGCTCGTTCGCCTCGACGCGCTGCAGCGGCGGCACGACCATCAGCGGCGACGTGATCTTGTTGCCCTTCGCGTCCTCGAGCCACGACTGCACGAGATACGGGTACGTCGCGCTCTTGTTGGTGATCGTGACGATCGCGGCCTGTTCGCCTTCGTTGAAGATCACGCGCGTGCGATCGGGCACGATCGCCGCCTGCGCGGCGCCTGCGAACAGCGCGCCGGCGGTCGCGAGCACGCACCATGCGTGCCGCCAAAGGGGAAGGGAAAGGGAGAAGGAATGTTTCATCGCGGGATCCGTGAATTCATCGTTCGACCCGTGCGGCCGCTGCATGCGACTCGCCGGGCGTCTGGCACGTCACCGGAATCGGCGTGCCTTCGAGTTGGAGCTGGTTCGGCAGCGTGTCGATCGTGCAGAGCGTGCGTTCGCCCGCCCGCACCGCCAGCGTGGATTTCGGCTGAACCTGGGTCAGGAACGCCGCACCGCCCTCGCCGACGATGCCGAGTTCCTTGCCGTTCGCCACGTCCTGCACCGATGCACCGAACGGCAGCGGCTTGCCGGCCGCGTCGGTCAGCGTCAGGTACAGGTTGCTGCCGCGCGCGGCGGAAAACTTCACGAAGCCGATCGCGCCGTCGGTCAGCACCATGCGCTGGATCGGGTTCGTCACCTGCACTTCGAGCGGCAGCTTCTCGACGTTGACGGTCGCGTCGTACACGTTGTACGGCGAGATGCCGTCGAGCACCGCATAGCCGCGCGAATCGGTATGCGAGAGCGTGCCCGACAGCGGCACATCGGGCACGCCGTCAGTCGACACCAGCAGGCGCGTATCGCCCGCATTGCCGTTCGCGTGCGCCGACACGCCGTATTGCGTCGCGACGAACGAACCGTCGACTTCGAGCGATGCCGCCGCATACGCGTTGGCGAGCGTCGACGCCTGCGCGGTCAGCTGATACGCGGACGAGCGCTGGCGGTAGCTCGCGTTCGCCGACGCACGCCCGTCGGTCGCGCCCGCGTTGACCTGGTAGGTACGGCCATTCGGATCGTCGTAGATGTAGCCCGCGTTCACGCTCGTGCTGCCGCTGCCCGTCGTCAGGTTCGACGTGACGGTGTGACGGCCGCCGATCGGCAGCGTCGCGGTGACCGAGACCTGGTTGCCGCTTGCGCCGGCGCTCTGCGTGCGGAACGCCGACACGCTCACGTTCAGGTTGCGCAGCGTGCCGATCGAGAACGCCCGGGTGAGCGTGAGGCCGACGCGCTGCCCGTTCGCACGCTCCCAGTAAGTCGTCTGGTCGTACGAGAAATAGGTCGATGTATCGCCGAAACGTTTCGACAGCGTCGCCGAGTAGCGCTGCTTGCTGTTGGCGAGGCCGTACGCGGTCGGGTCGCCCGAGAACTGCGCGAAGTTCGTGTATTCGCGTTCGGAGAAGCGATAACCGAAGAAGCGCACGTCGGCATCGAGCCCGTCGAAGTGCTTCGAATAGTTGATGCGGTACGAGTTGCCGTTGCGCGTCGCACCGTTCCACCACAGCTTCGCCCGCGCATGCGTGACGTCGGCCGACAGCGCGCCGAACGCGCCGAAATCACGGCCCACGCCGAGCGCGATCGACGTATAACCCGACGCGGCGATGAAGCCGCCGTACGCGGTGACGTCGAACGGCAGGCCGTACGCGATTTCGCCGAAGCCGAAGAACGGCGTGATGCCGGCGCCGCCGAACTGGCGCGGCTTGCCGACGGCGGCCTTGTAGCGTAATTGCCCGGCGCGCGCGAGGAACGGCACGGCGGCCGTCGTCACCTGGAAGCGCTGCACGCTGCCGTCCTCTTCCTCGACTGCGACGTCGAGCGTGCCCTGCACGCTCGTGTTGATGTTCTGCAGCGCGAACGCACCCGGCGACACGCGCGTCACGTACAACACGCGGCCTGCCTGTGACACGGTCACGGTCGCGTTGGTGCGCGCGACGCCCGAGATCAGCGGCGCATAGCCGCGCAGCGACGGCGGCAGCATGCGGTCGTCGCTGCGGATCGACGCGCCCGTCAACGCGAACGTGTCGAAGATGTCGGAAGTCAGGTAGTCGTCGCCGAACGTCACCGTCGACTGGATCGACGGCAACGCACGAAAGGCATAAAGCCGGCTGAAGCGGAACGTGCGGTCCGCGTAGGCCGTATTGCCCACGTTCGATTGCGCCTGGTAGTCGCCGCGAAAGCGCCATGCGTCCCAGTTCGCGCCCACCGTCCCGTAGGCCTGGATCGAATTCGTCTGGCGGCCGCCCGTCCCGAAGTTGCGGTTCGTGTTCGCGATCACGCGATAGTCGAGCATCGCCCCCGGAATCCCCTCGGACCAGCGCGACGGCGGCAGGTAGGTCGAATCGGTGAACTCGAGCGCGGCCTGCGGAATCGTGATCTTGAGCCGCCCGTCGCTTTTGAGGTAGCGCACGGTCGCCCCCTCGATCGCGCCGAGATCGACGCAACGTCCGCCCTGGAAGCGCGGCAGGTCCTTCACGAGCGACGGCTTCAGCCCGAACTGCGCGACGAGTTCCGGCGGCAGGCACGGCTTGCCCGCCCCCGACGTGTCGACGGCGATGAATTCGATCGCCCGCAGCCCGTAGAACAGGTCGTTGACCTGCACGTCGAGCATGTACTCGCCGGGCAGCGTGAAGTCCGCCTGCGAGAACTGCGACAGATCGACGTTGTTCGAGCCGTCGATGTTCAGGAACGACGAATTGAATTCCGTCGCATGGCTCTGGCTGCCGACCACCAGCACGGAGACGCAAAGGAAGGAATGTCTGATTCGCACGCGGCGCTACCGGAAGTCCAGGGAAGGAGAAAAAGGAGGAAAAGCGAACGAGGAAGGGTGCGCGCACCCTTCCCCGGTACGGCGGCTTACTGGTAGCGAACCGTGAAGTTCGCGACGCCGTCGGCGGTACCCGGCGTCACGCCGGCTGCGGTCGCTTCGTACATCGCAGCGAAGCGCGCGATGTTCGTGCCGTTCTGCAGCACGGTCGGTGCCTTCTGTTCGGCGCCGTTGTCGAGGTATTCACCCGACGCTGCCTGCAGGCGGATACCGACGTTGGTCGCCGAACCGATCGTCGCGAGCAGCTTCGGCTGGCCTGCGCTCGACGTGCCCGTGAACGTGAAGTACGCGTTCTGCGCGACGCTCGTGTCGCAGTCGGTCAGCTTGATGTCGAAGTTGGTCGGCGTGGACTTGTCGCCAGCCTGCTTGAACACGTTGGTCGGCACCTTGCCGAGGTTCACGGTCTGGTTGACCGAGCCCGAATCGATGCCGCATGCGCCCGCGACGATCTCGCCCGTGAAGTTGATCGTGCCGGTGCCCGCTGCGAAGGCCGAGGTCGACAGGGCCGCGAGTGCGACAGCGGTCAGGATGGATTTTTTCATGACGTTTCCCGTAAGGACTGCAAATGGAGTAGTTGACGTGGCGGACACAAACGGCAGCGCATGGTGGCTTCCGTCCGACACGAGGCGGCATTATCGAGATAATCATGAAAGTTTTCTGTAAATCATTGTCAAATGCTTCTGACAATGTCCGATTTACCCCTCTAAATCCGCATTCTTTCCTGTCGATTTACAATCATTCAATTTTTATCCGCAGTCCTTTTTTATTTTCCGGAAGCAATTGAAGATTAAGGATATTTTCGATCGACAGCCGAAACCATCCCGCTCCTCCTTGCTGGGATTGACTCCTGAGAAATCATCGTCGAAAAGGACAAAGCATTGTCCAATGCCGCCATCGTTGCCGGACGACAACGCCAATATCAAATCATTTTCAACAAACAGGAAATTAACCGGCGATTCAATCAATTCAATTCTTTCGCGCAAACGATTGCGACACGAATACAAACGTTTTACTGCGACACTTTGCCGCTCTCATTATTTCCAATATATTGATTAATTCATCGATCAATTCCGGATCGTCAATCACGTGCATGAGCGGTCGTCGGAACCCGCCATCCGGTCTGTATCGCAACAGGGCAAGAAGGAAAAATGGCCCGCACACGTTTGCGCGGAATGGCGACGCGAGCGGTCGCACGACGACGTCTGTTCCGGAACGCACGCATGCGCGTTGCTACAGGATGAAAGCGTCCTGGCCAGCCTGGCAGTGAGGGGAAAGATATCGCCGAAACAGCGGTATGGATCGAAGGAAGCGGCGGCGGCACATCGAAGCGCACCGCCACCGTCGTGCCGCCCGACGCGCTTGCGTCAGGCGACAGGCATTACGCGGATGCCGCGGCCTCCGCCGACGCCGGCGACCAGCCGCCGCCGAGCGCGCGGTACAGCGCGATCGCATTCGCGAGCCTGAGCTGCTTGAGCCGGATCAGCTCCTGCCCCGACTCGTACGTGCTGCGCTGCGCGTCGAGCAGTTCGAGATACGTCGCGACACCGCCCGCGTAACGGCGCTCGGCGAGCTTCAACCGCGCACCGTCGGCCGCATACACGTCCTGTTGCGCGGCAAGCTGGCGATCGATCCAGTCGCGCGCGGCGAACGCGTCGGCCACTTCACGGAACGCGGTCTGCACCGTCTTCTCGTAATCGGCCACCGCGATGTGCTTGCGCGCGTTCGCGACGTCGAGGTTCGCCTGATTGCGGCCGCCCGCGAAGATCGGCAGCGTGAGGCGCGGCGCGAACGTCCACACGCTCGTGCCGCCGGTGAACAGGCTCGAGAACGCATCGCTGACCGAGCCGTAGTCGCTCGTCAGCGTGATGCGCGGGAAAAACGCCGCGCGCGCGGCGCCGATCTGCGCATTGGCGGCCTTGAGCCGTGCCTCTGCCTGCCGGATGTCCGGCCGCCGTTCGAGCAACGCACTCGGCGCGCCGGGCGCCACGGGCGCGATCGACAGTGCGTCGAGCGCAGTCGTGTCATCCGGCACGTTGCGCGCGAAGTCGCCGGCAAGCAACTGCAGCGCCCGCACGGACTGCGCATGCTCGCGCTGGAGTGCAGCCTGAGACGCGCGCGCGGATGCCACCAGCATCTCGGCCGAGCGCAGCTCGATCGCGTCGCTCGTGCCGGCCGCATAGCGGCGCTGCGTGAGCGCGGCCATGCGTTGGCGCGCATCCAGCGTGCGCTGCGCCAGCGCGAGTTGCTCATGCAGCGAGCGCTCCGATACATAGGCGCCCGCCACGTCGGCGATCACGCCGATGCGCACCGTGCGTTGCGCATTGGCCGTCGCGAAATAGTCGGCGAGCGCCGCGTCGGACAGGCTGCGCACGCGGCCGAACAGGTCGAGCTCGTACGCGCTGATGCCGACGCCCGCGCGATACAGCCCGCTGATCGCGCTCTCGCGCACGACCGGGTCGTACTGGCGGGTACGGTCATAGCCCAGGTTCGCATCGACCGACGGCATCCGGTCCGCGCGCTGCACGCCGTACAGCGCGCGCGCTTCCTCGAGGCGGCCGGCCGCGACCCGCAGGTCGCGGTTGTTCGCGAGCGCGGCATCGATCCACGCCTGCAGCGCGGCATCGGGAAAGTAGCTGCGCCAGTCGTCGAGCAGCGCGGCGTCGGCGGGCGACACCTCGGCCGCGGGCGCGGCACTGCCGTCGACCGGCGTATAAGTCGCCGGCACCGGCGCCGCCGGCCGCTCGTAACGCGGCGCGAGCGTGCAGCCGGCCAGCGCGAGCGCGGCGGCCAGCGCAACCTGGGCCCGCAGCGCGGCGCGTGCATTGAGCGCAAACATCATTGAGAACCCTCCATCGTCGCCGGCTGTGCCCCGCCGCGCCGGCGCGGGCCGACGTCGAACAGGCGGCCGACGATCACGAAAAACAGCGGGACGAGGAACACCGCGAGCACGGTCGCCGTGATCACGCCGCCCAGCACGCCGGTGCCGATCGCCATCTGCGCGCCGGACGCGGCGCCCGACGCGAATGCGAGCGGCAGCACGCCGACACCGAACGCGAGCGACGTCATCACGATCGGCCGCAGCCGCAGGCGCGCGGCCTCGAGCGCCGCGTCGACGAGCGACATCCGCTGCGCGACCAGGTCCTTCGCGACTTCGACGATCAGAATGGCGTTCTTCGCGGACAACCCGATCGTCGCGATCAGCCCCACCTTGAAGTAGATGTCGTTCGGCATCATCCGCAGCGTGACGCCGAGTACCGCGCCGATCACGCCGAGCGGCACGACCAGCATCACCGCGAACGGAATCGACCAGCTCTCGTAGAGCGCCGCGAGCGCGAGGAACACGACGAGCACCGACAGCGCGAACAGCATCGGCGCCTGCGCCCCCGACAGCCGCTCCTCGAACGACTGCCCCGACCACGAGAAGCCGGTACCGGCCGGCAGCTTCCCGGCAAGCCGCTCGATCGCGGTCATCGCCTCGCCGCTGCTGTGGCCTGCCGCGGCCGAGCCGTTGATCGTGAACGACGGAAAGCCGTTGTAGCGCGTGAGCTGCGGCGGCCCGAGCGTCCAGTGCAGCGTCGCGAACGCCGCGAGCGGCACCATCTCGCCGCGCGTGTTGCGCACGCGCAGCTTCTTCACGTCGTCCGGATCGAGCCGGTGCAGCCCGTCGGCCTGCACGATCACGCGCCGCACCTGCGTGCCGTGCATGAAGTCGCCGATATAGTCGGAGCCGAACATCACCGCGAGCGTCGTGTTGATCTCGTCCATCGACACGCCGAGCGCGGACGCCTTCGCGCGATCGATGTCGAGCTTCAGCTGCGGCGCGTCCTGCGTGCCGGCGAACATCAGGTCGGTCAACGCCGGATCCTTGCGGCCCGTTTCGAGCAACTGCTCGCGCGCGGCGCTGAACGTCGCGTAGTCGAGCCCGCCGCGGTTCTGCAGCCGGAAGTCGAAACCGCTCGACGAGCCGAGATCGGGCAGCGCCGGCGAATTCATCGCGAACACCGTCGTGTTCGGCGTGCTCGCGAAGCGCTCGTTGATGCGCGCGATGATCGCCTGCACGTGCGCGTCTTCGTTCTTGCGCTCCTTCCAGTTCTTCAGCGTGACGTAGATCATCCCGCCGTTCGGGCCTTCGCCGTACAGGTTGAAGCCGCCGAGCGCATACGTGAACGCGATCGGCTCATCGCGGCGGATGGCCGACTCGACTTCCCGCACGCTCTGCATCGTTTCCGCGAGCGGCGTGCCTTGCGGCCGGATCACCATCACCATGAAGTTGCCCTGGTCCTCGTCCGGCAGGAACGCGGTCGGCAGTTGCGTGAGCATCAGTGCCGCCGCGCCGGTCAGCGCGCCGTACACGACGAGCCAGCGCACCGGCTTCTTCAGCATCGCGCCGACGCGCGTCGCATAGCGCTGCGTCGCGTTCGCGACGAAGCGGTTGAACCAGCCGAAGAAGCCGCGCTTCTCGTGGTGGTCGCCCGACACGGGCTTGAGCAGCGTCGCGCACAGCGCGGGCGTCAGCGACAGCGCAAGGAAGGCCGAGAAGCCGATCGACACCGCGAGCGACAGCGCGAACTGCCGGTAGATGTTGCCCACCGCGCCGCCGAAGAACGCCATCGGCAGGAACACCGACGTCAGCACCACGGTGATCCCGATGATCGCGCCGCTGATCTGCTTCATCGCCTTGACGGTCGCGTCGTAAGGCCCGAGCCGCTCCTCGACCATCAGCCGCTCGACGTTCTCGACCACGACGATCGCATCGTCGACGAGGATGCCGATCGCGAGCACCATCCCGAACATCGTCAGCACGTTGATCGAGAAACCGGCCGCATACATCACGCCGAACGTGCCCGCGAGCGCGACCGGCACGACGAGCGTCGGGATCAGCGTCGCACGCAGGTTCTGCATGAACAGGAACATCACGAGGAACACGAGCACGCCGGCCTCGATCAGCGTCGTGACGACCTTGTTCATCGATACGCGCACGAACGACGACGTCTCGAACGGGATCTGGTACTTCACGCCCGGCGGGAAATACGCGGACAGCTCGTCCATCGTCGCGCGCACGCGCTTCTCGGTGGAGACCGCGTTCGAGCCCGGCGCGAGCTTGATCCCCATCCCGGTCGCGACCTTGCCGTTCACGTACGACGGATAGTTGTAGTCGTTGCCGCCGAACTCGATGCGTGCGACGTCGCGCAGGTAAAGCGCCGCGCCGTCGGCCTGCGTGCGCAGCGCGATCGCGCCGAAATCGGCCGGCGTCTTCAGCGGCGCGTCGGCGAGCACGGTCGCCGCGATCGGCGCGCTTTCCGGCACCGCGGAGCGGCCGATGTCGCCGATCGTCACGCGCGCGTTGTGCGCACGCACGGCCGATGCGATATCCGACGCGGTGAGGCCGTGACCGGCCATCTTCACCGGGTCGGGCCAGATCCGCATCGCGTACTCGGTGCCCCAGACCTGCACCTTGCCGACGCCCTCGACGCGACGCAGCGCCTGCACGACGTTCGCCGACGCATATTCGCCGAGCTGCACGGCGGTCATCCGCCCGTCGTCGGACGTCAGCGACACCACGAGCTGGATGTTGTCGGCGGCTTTCTCGACCTGGATGCCGTCGCGTCGCACCGGTTCCGGCAGCCGCGCCTCGACCGTCTTCAGCCGGTTCTGCACTTCGACGGCCGCGAGATCGGCGTTCACGCCCTGCTTGAACGTCAGGTACAGCGACGCCATCCCGGCGCTGCTGGTGGCCGACGTGTACATCAGCCCCGGCGCGCCGTTCATTTCGCGCTCGATCAGCGCGGTCACCGATTCCTCGACGACCTGCGCGGACGCGCCCGGGTACGTCGCATAGAGGCTGACGACGGGCGGTGCGATGTCCGGGTACTGCGCAACGGGCAGCGCGCGGATCGCGAATGCGCCGCCCAGCATGATGAAAATTGCGATCACCCACGCGAAGACGGGGCGATCGATGAAGAAACGTGCCATGGTGGTGTGGTGTTGACCAGTCAGGTTTGACGGGCGGCCGCCTGCGAAGCGGCCGCTGCCGGCACCGCCTTCGACGGCGGCGCCTGCTCGACGGGCTTGACGTCCGTGTCGGGCGCGAACTGCGCGGCGTTGTCGACGATCACGCGCTCGCCGCCCGCGAGGCCGCGCGTGATGCGCCAGTCATGGCCGCTCATCTGGTCGGCCGTGACCTCGACGTCCTTGACCTTGCCGTTCGTACCGACGACCCGCACCGACGTGCGGTCGGCCGTGCGCAGCAGCGCATCGCGCGGCACGAGGATCGCCCGCTGGTCGACCGCCGTGTCGAGCGCGATCCGCACATACGCGCCCGGCAGCAGCTCACGCTCCGGATTCGGGAACAGCGCGCGCATCGCGACGGTGTCGGTGGTCGGATCGACCGCGAGATCGCTGAACAGCAGCTTGCCCTTCAGCGGATACGCGGTGCCGTCGGCGCGCAGCAGCGTCACCGCGATGTCGTGCTGCGCGATGCCCGTCGCCCGCCCGCTCTTCACCGCGCGGCGCAGCGCGTCGACGTCGGCGGCCGGCTGCGAGAAGTTCACGTAGATCGGATCGAGCTGCTCGACGGTCGTGAGCGGCGTCGCCTGGTCCTGGCCGACCAGCGCGCCTTCGGTCACGAGCGCGCGCCGGGCGCGGCCCGCGATCGGCGCGGTGACGGTCGCATAGTCCAGTTGCAACTGCGCCCGCGCGAGTTCCGCCTTCGCGGAAGCGACGTCCGCCTTCGCCTGCGTGTCGGCCGCGACGGCCTCGGTGTGGTCGCGCTCGCTCACCGCGCGATCGCGCACGAGATCGTCGTAACGGCGGCGCTTGTCGCTCGCCGCGAGCGCGGCGGCCTGCGCCTTCGCGAGCGCGCCCTGCGCGGCGTCGCGCGCGGCCTTCAGCGGTGCGGGATCGATGCGGAACAGCACCGCGCCCTGCTTCACTTCCTGGCCTTCCTCGTAGGTGCGCGCGGTCACGATGCCCGCGACCCGCGCACGCACCTCCGCCTGCCGGTACGCGTCGAGCCGGCCCGGCAATTCGACGGTCATCGGCACGGCCGTCGGGCGCACCGTCACGACCGTCGCCCGTTTCGCGGCCTCCGGCGCCGCGTCCTTGTCGCCCTTTCCACATCCGGCCAGGGCCAGCACGGCCGCCAGCGCGAACGGCGCCAGTCGGTGGCGCAACAGGGAGCGATTGTTATTCATGTGTGACCTCGGATCGTTCGCCACCGATAAAATGCGGCGGCTCAGGGTGGCCGATTATAATCAGTCACGACTGATTAAATACACGCCGTTTCAATCTGACCGTCACACTGTCTCAATAAAACGACAGCGAACTGTAAGGAATTTCAGGACATGGCTCGCAAGACCCGCGAAGAATCGCTCGCCATCAAGCACCGGATCCTCGACGCCGCCGAGCTCGTGCTGCTCGAGAAAGGCGTGGCGCAAACCGCGATGGCGGACCTCGCCGAGGCCGCCGGGATGTCGCGGGGCGCCGTCTATGGCCACTACCGCAACAAGATGGAAGTGTGTCTCGCGATGTGCGACCGCGCGTTCGCGCGCACGTCGGAAGGCTTCGACGCGGGCGAAGGGCTGCCCCCGCTCGCCACGCTGCGGCGCGCCGCGTCGCACTATCTGCAGGAATGCGGCGAGCCGGGCCCGATGCAGCGCGTGCTCGTGATCCTCTATACGAAGTGCGAGCAGAGCGAGGAGAACGGCGCGCTGCAGCGGCGCCGCATGCTGCTCGAATTGCAGATGCTGCGGATCACGAAGGCGCTGCTGCGCCGCGCGATCGCGGCCGGCGAAGTCGCCGCCGATCTCGACGTGCACCTGGCCGCCGTCTATCTCGTGTCGCTGCTCGAAGGCGTGTTCGCGTCGATGATCTGGACCAACCGGCTGCGCGGCAACCTGTGGAACGACGCCGAGGCCATGCTCGACGCCGGCTTCGACACCGTGCGCATGTCCGCCGCGCTGCGAAGCCGCGCGCACAAATTGCCGGACTGACGGAATTTGTCGTAATAAATGCTGATTTAACCCGATTTACCGCACTGCGAAACGAATGAGCTGACCCCCTTTAAAATTTTTAACGTTTCGCGGAACATCGGTAGACTGACGCTGTCATCTTTCTTTAGCGTCTTCGTGATAACCGGGTACGACCCGGCATGCACGCCGCCGTTCGAAGCGGGCCCGCCCCGCGCGTTGGGTCGAACGGAAACGACACAGGCCCCTGGCGGGGCCTGTTTTGTTGCACGCCCGCCGCCCGCCCCGTCGCTGCCCGACGGATGTGCCGCCGGTGGACCCCGCCCACACCCCTTTGAACCGCTTTCCTGGATGTGGACACCTTGGTCAAGTCTGCCGCTACCCCTGATGCTTTCGCGCCCGGCCGCGCGCAGCGCATTGCGCGCGCGCTCGTGCCGGCCGCCGTGCTCGGCGCCCTCGCCGCACTCGGCCTCGCCGCGCTGCCGGCCGTGTCGCAACTGCCGGGCGCCGTCGATTCGGGCACGGCCGCGCTGCCGCAGCGCGTGCTGTCCGACACGCCGTTTCCCACCGCGCAGCATTTCGTGACGAGCGAACTCGCCCGCACGATCGGCGAGCGCAACGATGCCGGCGAACGCAACGACCGCAACCCGCAGCCGGGGCTGTTCGCGCCGCTCAGCGCGCACCGCAACGAGATGCTCGGCTACGCGAACCTGTTCCAGTTCGCGGCCCCAGAAAACCAGCACGGGATGCGCGCGGGCGACATCGAGCTCACGCTGTCCGATACGCTGAACCGTCTCGACGTGCCGCCCGAGGTGCGCATCCAGCTTGGCGATCTCGTCAGCGGCAAGGTCGCGATGCGGGCGAGCGCGCAGCGCGGCGACTACTACCGCGTCGCGTTCGATACGAGCGACGGCACGCCGCGCCTCACCGCGCTCGAACTGCGCGTCGCCGGCCGCACGTTCGGCGCGATCTGGTTCCGCGCGCCGGGCGCCGAGCACGGCGCGTACTACGCGCTCGACGGCTCGCCGCTCGAAGCCGCCGCCTTCACGATGCCGGTCAAGTGGACACGCATCAGCTCGTTCTTCGGCGAACGCATTCACCCGCTGTCGCAGGCGATGGCGTTCCACACGGGCGTCGATCTTGCCGCGCCGAGCGGCACGCCCGTCGATGCGGCGGCCGATGGCGTCGTGTCGTTCGTCGGCACCGATCCGGGCGGCTACGGCCGCTACGTGATCGTCGATCATGCCGATGGTTACTCGACCTACTACGCACACCTGTCCGCATTCGCGCACGGCCTCAAGACGGGCGAGACCGTGAAGCAGGGCCAGCGCATCGGCTCGGTCGGGATGACGGGCGCCGCGACGGGCCCGCACCTGCACTTCGAGGTGCGCGTCGCCAACAATCCGGTCGATCCGCTCGTCACGCTCGCGAGCGCGCAGACGGCACTGTCCGACATGCAGCTCACCGCCTTCCGCCAGGAAGCGGCGCAATGGCGCTTCCGTCTCGCGTCGATCCGTACGACGCCGTTCGCGTTCGCGCAGAACGACGGGCCGCTGTGGGGCGATTTCGCGACCGATTCATCGACGCTGCGCGCCGTCTTCAATACGCATTACTCGGCATCGTGATGCACGTGCTGCGCGCCGTTGCTCGACTCGCAGCGGCGCGCAGCAGGCGCTCAACCGTCCGTGCCCCTGCCCCCGAGCGGGGCTGGCCTGCGTGACGCGCTGTCCGCTGCGCGGACTTAACGACACACCATCTTCGGCCATTCGAAACGGCCGCGGCATGCCGTCACCGCGCGGGTTCCGTGTATTCGGCCGCCGCGTGCGCGGCGCGTTCCGCGCGCGGGCGCCGCGACAGCAGCCAGCGTGCCGCGCCGTCGAGCGACGTGCACAGCACCAGATAGATCAGCGCGACGAACAGGAAGATCGGTGCCGGATACACCATCAGCCGGTTGTTCACCTGCGTCGCGACGAACGACAGCTCGGGCACGCCGACGATATACGCGAGCGACGTGTCCTTCACGAGCGCGACCCACTGGTTGACGAATGACGGCGTCATGATCCGGATGGCCTGCGGCAGCAGCACGTAGCGCACCGTCTGCCAGCGCGTGAGCCCGAGCGACAGCCCGGCCTGCCATTGCCCGTCGCCGGCCGCTACGATGCCCGCATGCACCGCATGCGCGAGATACGCGCCGCCGATCAGCGCGAGCGCGCACACCACCGTCGCGAGCCCCGGCACGTCCATGTGCAGCAGCATCGGCATCAGGAAGTAGGTCCAGAAAATCAGCATCAGCACCGGAATCGCGCGGAAGAAGCCGATGAACGCGAGCAGCAGCACGCGCACGGGGCCGCGCGCAAGCGCCATCGCCACGCCGAGCGCGATGCCGAGTACGGCGGAGGCGACGGCCGACGCGATCGCGAGCAGCAGCGACAGCGCGGCGCCGCCGAGCGGCCCTTCCGGGAACGCGCCCACGAGCAGGTACGGCAGATTGGCGAACAGCAGCGAGAGATCCATCGTCAGCGCCCCGCTCCCAGCCGGTCGCGCCATTGCGTGGCCGCATACGCGAGCGCTTCGATCGCGGCCACCGCCGCGACATACAGCACGGTCGCCACGCCAAAGGCGGCGAAGGTCTTGAACGTCTCGGTCTCGACCTGCCGCGATGCATACGACAGCTCGGCCACGCCGATCGCCATCGCGAGCGACGAGTTCTTCACGAGATTCATGTATTGGCCGAACAGCGGCGGCAACGCGATGCGCACCGCCTGCGGCAGCACCACGTAACGCAGCGACTGCATCGGCGTGAGGCCGAGCGCGGCCGCCGCATCGTGCTGCGCGCGCCGCACGCCGCGCAGGCCGGCTTCGCACTCCTCGGCGACGAACGCAGCCGTATAGGCGCTCAGCCCGACCCAGCCCGCGACGAATTCGAACGACGGCCACGCAAGCGTGAACGGGCCGATGCTCAACGCATGACGCGCGTTCAGCCACGCGATCCATGGTTCGGGCAGCAGCGACGCGACACCGAAATACCAGAACAGCAACTGCACGAGCAGCGGCGTGTTGCGGAACGTGACGACGTACGCGGCCGCCATCGCGCGCGGCGCCGTGCCGCGCGCATGGCGCATGACCGCGAGCAACAGCCCGCCGGCGGTCGCGACGACGGCCGACGCGGCCGCGAGGCCGAGCGTCAGCAGGAAGCCCTGCCAGAGCCAGGACAGGTATTTGGGAGCCAACCCGAGCATGCTGTGTTGCGGGCGCGAAGCGCGCGATCGGAAGAATGCGAAAAGCGCCGCTCGGCCAATGATGCTTTGGCCAGTCGCGGCGCGCGTGCGATGCGGATCAGGTCTTGTCGCCGATCCGGAAGATGCGTGTGAGCGGCGTCTTCGTCGTCGGCCCGAACCATGCGTCGTAGATCTGCGCGGCGCGGCCGTTCGCCTCGAGCCCCTTCAGCGTGTCGTTGACGAAGCCGAGCAGGCGCGTCTCGCCCTTCGGCACGCCGACACCCATGTAGTCGTTCGAGATCGTGAACGCCGGGATCTCGTAGTTCTGCTTGTCCGGCACGTTCGCGAGCAGCCCGATCAGTTTCGGGCCGTCCTGCGTGATCGCCTGCACGTTGCCGGCGCGCAGCGCGGCGAACGCGAACGGCGTGTCGTCATACGCGACGATCGTCGCCTTCGGGAATTTCTCGCGCAGCGTGATCTCGTTGGTCGTGCCCTTGTCGGCACCGACACGCAGCGCGTTCAGCTGGTCGGCCGATTTCAGCACGCCCTTCTTCGCGAGAAACTGCTGGCCCGACGAGAAATACGGAATGCTGAAGTCGACCTGCTTCGCGCGCTCGTCGGTGATCGTGAAGTTCGCGAGCACGAGATCGACCTTGCCGGACGTCAGGAACGGAATGCGGTTCGCCGGGTTGGTCGGCTGGAGCTGCAGCTTCACGCCGAGCTTGTCGGCGAGTGCCTTCGCATAGTCGACGTCGAGGCCGACGATGTGATTGCTTTTGCCGTCGACATAGCCGAACGGCGGGTTGCTGTCGAACGTCGCGACGCGCAGCACCCCGGCCTTCTTGATGTCGTCGAGACGGTCCGCATGCGCGACGGTGCCTGCGGTGATGAGCGCGGCTCCGACGAGCCACGTAGCGAGCGTGTGGAATTTCATGAGCACGACCTGATTTGTTATGAAGGCCGCCGCGGATCGCGCGGCGGCCCGGTTCGAAGAACATCGCAACGGAGTGTGTCGTCGCGAAGCCGCTAACCTATCAGCGCGTGCGGCGAATCCGAACCAACAAATGGTGCTTTGCTCAGCGGGTTTCGTGATGAGGCATGCGCGACGCGGCGCGCGCCATCACGGGAACGTGAACGTGAATTCCGCCGCCCCATTCGCGCTCCCCGGGCTCAGCTCGCCATCCGTGCCGGTTCGGATGTACTGGGCAAGCAGCGGGATCGTCGCCGTGTCGCCGCTGCGTATCATCGGATAGGTCGGTGCCGTGCCCGGATCGCCGTATGCAATCCGTTGCTTCGTCTGCCCGTGCGTCATCACGATATTGAACCCGCGTGCGACTGCCCGGCCGGCCGGCGCGCTCAACTGCAGCAGCGTTGTGTCGGGATTCGGCTGCGGGGCCTTGTCGCGGAAACTGATCGACGGCTTGGCCGCGGCCGCGCACTGGCTGAGCGTGATATCGAAACTGACGGGCTCCGACACCGCGTGCAAGGCCGGAAAACGGGTGATCGCGAAATTCCCGAGCGTCACCGGCTTGACCCAGTCCGACTGGATCTCGCAGCGGTTCGGTACATGTAATTCGCACTCGCTGCCGATGCAGACGTTGCCGACGCCGACGAAGGCGATAGCCTGTGCGCACAAGGACGTCTGTTCCGGCACCGTCACGGTGCCGCCCACCGACGCGGCGCCTTTCGGCAAGTCGATCGCATAGACCTCGACGGTCGGATTGCCCGGCAAGCTCTTGACGACCAGCTTGCCTTGCGGCAACTGCGAGACGGGCTTGTCGAGCACGAGATATTGCCGGAAGCTCATCGTCTGTACGTCGCCACCGCCCTGGTTCGCGCGGCCGAGATTGCGCTTCATGGTCACCATCGGCTGCGAATCTTGCCGCAGGGTATTCTCGACGCCGTCGCCGGACACGCCTGCCCACTTGAAGCCGATCCCGTTGACGTTCGTCTTCGCGACACCGTTCGTGACAAGAGCGCCGTTCGTCCAATGCCCGGCTCCCACCAGTTCGTGCTCCTCGGGCGCAGTGCCGTATTTGAACGAAACGAAGAGCGTAACGGTGCGTTGATACAGGATCGAGTCGACCGGTGTGATACTCGTCAACGGCGTGATCATCTTCCAGGGTGACGCCTGGGTGTTGCTGAATGTGCAATTCTGCGCCGTCGCAGCACTACCGCCCTGCGCCATGACGTGTGTGGCGAATGCAAGCGCCAGATATCCCGCCATCGCCACGCGACGGACGGTCCGGCCGGTTCGCCATGGCTTGCACCATTGACTCGTCTTCATGTTTTCTCCCGTTGCTGCAGCGGCGGGCGCCGGTCATGCGCGCCCGCCGCCCGCCGCATTACTCGATCACACCGAGATTGAGACCGGCAATCTTCTGCAACCCGGCCTCGCCGACCGCGATGCTGTTGCGGAAGATGCCCCGGTTGATGCCGACGAGACCGCCCAAGGTCTGGTACGACGACACGTTGATCCGCCCGCTCGCGGCCGAGCGTTCGACGAACCCCGCATTCAGGCCGATCAGGCCGCCGAGTGTCGCGTAACAGCCGGCGCCGATCGAGCCCGACGCCGATGCATCGTGCACCGTGCCGAGGTTTTCGCCGGCAAACCCGCCCACCGTGCTCGACGCGCCGCCCGTGACGTTGCCGGTTGCCGACGCGGTATCGATCTCGCCGGATGTCGTGTTAGCGCCGGCGAAGCCCCCCACCGATGCACCGACACCGCCGAATACGTCGCCGCTCGCATCGACGTTGGTCAGTTCGGCCGCGTTGCTGCCGACGAAACCACCCGTCTTGCTGTAGTTGCCGCCGGTCGTCTTGCCACGCGCGACCGAGTGTGCAATCCGGCCGCCGAGATGGCTGCCGACGAAGCCGCCATTGGCGCCCTGCCCGCCGGTGACCGCGCCGTGCGCTTCTGCCATGTCGATGGACGCATACATGCCCAGGTTGATGCCAACGAAACCGCCGGTCGAACCCGTCGATGCGCTCATGACGGCGCCCAGCGCCTTGCTGCCGGTCACGATGCCCTGGTTCAGCCCGACGAAGCCGCCGATCGCTTGCGCATATCGGCCGTCGACGACACCGCTTGCGCTCGAATTGGCAATCTTGCCGGTATTGACGCCGACGAGTCCGCCCGCCGTACCGCCCGAGCCCCCTGTCACACGCCCCAGCGCCGTTCCGTCGTCGATCCTGCCAAGCAGGTTCGCGCCCACGAGCCCACCGACGTTCACGCCGGCGATATTGACGCCCGACGTGGTGCCCCGACTCGTCGACCGCAGAATGACGCCGCCCCGATTCACGCCGACGAGACCGCCGATCGATGCCTGGTTCGATGCGCCGCCCGTGACGGTGGCGTTGGATTCGCTGTCGGACACGATCCCTGCCCCCGTCAACTCGATGCGGTTTTCGCCGACCAGGCCGCCAACGGCATACGACATCCCGTTACCGGCCACGGATCCGGCAAATGACGATTGCGAAAGCTCGCCGCTATTGATGCCGACCAGGCCGCCCAGCGCGTTGCTGCGGCTGGCGCCGGCACTCACCTGCATGCCCGTCGCGGTCACGTTCGTGATCTTGCCGGCGTTTTCGCCCACCAGCCCGCCGATGGCGACCGGACCGACACCGGACGCGGCACTGACGCGCAGCGACGCCAGCTTGAGGTTGGCGAGCGTACCGGTGTTGCGGCCGAACAGCCCCGCATACGGATCACTGCTCGTGATGGTGAGGTTGCTGATCGTGTTGCCGAGGCCATCGAACACGCCGGAGAACGACGCGCCCGAACCGAGGGTCTTGAACGTGGGGCAGGAGTAGTAGGAACAGGAACCGGCGATGTTGTTGCCGAGGACATACAAGCCATCGAGATTCGTATTGACGCCCTGCAACTGCTGCAGGTTCTGGATCACGGTGTAGCGATAGCCGTTCGACTCGAAGCCGGCGCCGGTGCCCGACAGCGTCACGGCCGCGGCGCCCGTCAGCGAATGCGCGACGCCGTAGTCGAGCGTCAGCAGCGCGTTCGCGCCGGTCAGTGCGATCGGTGCCGCGATCCGCACGTTGTTCTTCGCATCGATGGCCACCCGCGCGTTCGCCCCCGTCGCGCGCAGCGCACCGTTGACCGACACGTCGCCTTGCCGGCTGGCCAGCGCCAACCGGTTGCCGCTGGCCCAGGTCACCGGCCCGTCGACCGATACCGCGCCGCGTTCGGCGACCAGTTCGACATCGGTCGTCGCGAGATTGCGCGACAGCGTGTCGGCCACGATCGTACCCGGCTGGTTCGCTCCCGCCTTGACCGACACGTCGGACGATGCGATGCGCCAGGTGCCGCCGCGCCCATTGGTCGCGCGTGTATCGACCATCGCGCCGAGCGCCACCTTCACGTCGGCGCCGCGGGTGTCGACCGTGCCGCCATTGCCCGGCGTCGTCGCGCTCGCGTTCAGCGTGCCTGCAACATTGACGGTGCCGGCGTCGTAACCGTCCAGCGAGATCCGGCCCGCGACGTTCCTGAGCGTGCGCGCCTCGATGGTGCCCTGGTTGTTGACCACCGTGCGCAGCAGCGTATCCGCGGTCTTCGCGCTCATCAGCACCTGCCCGCCGTCGGCCTTCAATAGCTGTTCGTTGCTGACCAGCGCATTGATGGCGCCCTGGTCGATCTGCACGTTCAGCAATTTGCGGCCATCGAAGTTCAGCGTGGCGTCGCTGCCCGCACCCAGCGCGACGGTGCCCATCTGCGCCTGGACGATCCCCTTGTTGATGACTCTCGCGCCGAGCAGCGCGATCGCGCCACCGTCGCTCGCCACGAGATTGCCGACGTTGTGCACTTCGCTCGGAGATTTGCCGGAGAACCGGAAGCGGCCGGCTTCGAAATCGTCGTTCTTGATGTCCAGCGTCGTCGCCACCAGGCCGCCGACATTGACCTGTGCCCCCTTGCCGAACACGATGCCGTTCGGGTTGACGAGGAACACACGGCCGTTCGCCTCGATGTTGCCGTGGATGGCGCTGGCATCCTGGCTGATCACCCGGTTCAGTGCGATCGACCTGTCGGACGGCTGGTTGAACGTGATGCGCTGCCCCTTGTCGACGCTGAACGTCTGCCAGTCCGTCACCAGCTTGTCGGTGTGCTGGTTGACCGACATCTGCTGCCCGTTGTCGTAGCGCAGAATGTCGGCCTTCCCGGACACGATGTTCTCGCCCGTCGGCAGCGCATGCACGGACGTCGCCGCATTACCCGCAAGCAGTGTCGCCACCGCGACGACGCGCGCGCGCATCGCGGACTTGCCGTGCCGGCGTACCCGTTCGCCGACTGCCTGCCAAACGCCCTGCCTGGCGTTCCATACCAAAGCGTATGTCTTGTTCATGCTCGTTTTCCTTGTTGTGGTTGAAACCCTGTCGATGCCCCGACAGGACGGGTACTGCAAGCACTGACGGTCCGTCGGTCACGGCGGCGCGAACTGCGCCCGGTATTCGTTCGATGCGCCGCTATCGTCGACGGCGTCGAACACGATCTCGGCGTCCCCCTTTCCGTCGGACCGCGTGCCGGCCGGAATCTCGGCCCGACCGAACGGCGCGATGTCCACCGCGCGGCTCGCCGGCACGACGGGTTCGCCGTTCAGCAGCACGCGCGTCAGCGTCACGTAGTACGGCGTGGGATTGGTGGCGACGATCGTCGGAGCAGCCTGCCGGTTCGCGCGTGTCCAGGTCAGCGCATTCGGCGCACGATCCGGATCGCCGGCGAGGCCGGGCGGTCGATACAGGAGCTTCATGCGCAGCCGGTAAGCGATGCGCAGCGTGTTGTCGTGCGTCGGCGCGGCCGGCGGCACTTCGAGCAGGTTGATCCAGAAACAGGATTCCCGGTCGGTCGGCAAATCGCTGCCGATGGACTGCACGCGAATCGCCAGCGGCCGTGCCGGATCGAGTCGCACGAGCGGCGGCGTCACGACGAACGGCACGCGCAGGCGGTCGGGATCGGCATTCGCGTCGCCTACGTCGAGCCACGCCTGAACCAGGATCGGCTCGGCGCCACCGTTGCGCGCGAGGATCGTCAGCGCACGGGCATCGCCGGGATAGACGAAGCGGGTGCCGACCACGGACAGCGCCGCGTGGCCGGTGACGGCGCCGACGCTCGCCGCGCAAGCCACCACCGCCGCGCGCGCGATCCTCCCGGCGCGGGTCGTTGCGAGGGCTCGGCACGACGTTCGGATAACCACCGGTGCGGGCAGGAAATCGTGACCGTGCATCGACCTATTGCCCCTCGCCACGGCCTGGAGCGACCGGCGCCGTCACGGGGATCGCACGGCAGACGCGCGTCAGCGTCACGTAGCCGCGCGCGGTCCGCTCCTGCGGCGACACCGAGTAGTCGATCACGCACTGCTGATCAGCCCGCGCGCCCCATTCGACGCGAATTTGCCCGTCGTCGTCGGCGCTGCGCGCCAGCAGGCGACTGCCCTGCCCGACCGCGCCCAGCGTGGCGCCGGTGCGGGCATCGAGCGCGCGCGCCGCGAACGGCAGCGGCCGGCCGTCCTCGGTCTGCGCGTCGATCAGCAGCGCGCGCGCCTTCAGCGTGTCGTATGACAGCATGACGACCGATCCCGAGCGCGGCGCGACGCTGCGCGATGTCGTCTTGAGTTCGACATCGTCCGGAATATCCTTCGGATCGAGGTTGACCTGGTTGAGCTGATACGGTGTGAGGCTCGGCACGATCGCGTAGCCGAACCGATTGACGCGTGCGTTCGTGTTCGCCACCAGTGCGCCGCGCGCATGCGGCGCATGCACGACGCCGATCGTCTCGCTCAGGGTAGGCGCGAGCGTCAGCCCGCCCGGGTGCAGCACCACGGCGCCCGCCGCGTTCGCCGACGCCTGCTGATAGTCGCGCCCGATGCCGACGTTCGCTGACACGGACGCGACCGGCAGTTGATAGCCCACGCCGAAACTGCCCGACGACGCGCGGTTGTTGCCGTCGTAGCTCGACGACAGCGAGTACGATCCGTCGCCGCGCTCGCCGAAACGCCCGGCCACGCTCGCCGTGGCACTCGTGCCGTTGCTGCTGTCACGGGTCATCAGCGTGCTGAAGATCGGTGCGCGCCGCGAGTCGCGTCCGAGCGGAATCGAAACGTTCACGCTGACGAGCGTGCTGCCCGCCCCGCCGCCGAACGACGCGTAACGGGTGGACAGGTTGCGCACGCGCTGCACCGACGCCGTCACGGTCGCATCGCGCCATTGCGTGCTGTAGCCGAGCGTGAAGCTCAGCGATTGCCCGCCTCCCGCCCAGTAGCTGAGCGCCGATCCGTTCGCGTAGACGCTGCCCGATCGCCCGATCTGCTGACTCACGTTGAGATCGACCCGATTGCGCAGTCGCGCGAATGCGTCGGCGCCCACGCGCTGATCGCTCCGGCCGTTCAGTATCAACGCATCGCGCAGGCCGAGATAGCCTTTGGTCGAGTAGCGATACGCGAGCAGCGAAAAGTTCGTGCCGCTGTTCGGCAGGTTCTTGCTGTAAGACACGCGAATACTCGAACCGCTCAGGCGCTCGGTGCCTGGCGGCTGGGTTCGCGCGATCGTGACGTCCGCGGCGAAGCCGCCGATCGGCGTATTGAGCCCGACGCCCATCAGTACCGACTGGTAGCGGTTCGCAAACGCGGCGCCGCCATAGGCCGTCAGTGCATTGTTGACGCCGCGTTGCACCGTGAACTGGCCGACGTACTGCGTGCCGATGTCGCCGCCGAGTTCGATCGCCCGGCCTGCCATCGCGCTGAACCGTGTGCGGCCGGGACGCAGCAGCTGGACTGTGGTCGCGAACGGCACCACGAAGCTGCGTGTCTCGCCGTTGGCCTCGGTCACGGTCACGTTCAGATCGCCGCCGTAGCTCATCGCCTGCAGGTTGTCGATCGCGAACGGCCCCGGCGCGACGGTCGTCTCGTGAACGAGATAGCCGCGTTGATGGATCGTCACCTTGGCATTCGACTGTGCGACGCCACGCACGACCGGCGCGTAGTAGCGCTGCTCGTCGGGAAGCATCCGGTCGTCACTGTCGATCTGTACACCGCGGAACGACACGGCGTCGAACAGCGCGCCGCTGGTCGAACTCTCGCCGGCCAGCAGTTGCGCGTGCCAGTCGGGCAAATCGGTTTGCGCGTAGATGTAACCGCGCTGATAACGGGCACCGCCGCGCTGCGACCAGGTGAGGTTGCCGTTGTGGCGAATCCGGAACCGCCCGGCGCTGGCCGCCATCGAGAGCCCGGTGTAGAGCTGCGAGGATTCGTAGCCGCTCGAACGCGTCGAGAACACACTGGCGTTGTAGCTCAGCTGTGCGGCCGGCACACCGTTCGTCCAGTTCGCCGGATCGACGTAGCTACTTTGACTGGCGAGGCGCATGTAGAACTGCGGCACCGTCAGATACAGCTTCTGCTCCGCCGCGTCGAACGACAAGGCTGCCCCCGGTACATACCGGGAAGGGGTGTCGCAGATCAACCCGTCGGGCAGCGGATTCGGCGGCTGACTGCCGTCCTGGCCCCGCGCGCTTCGCTCGAGGTCGACACCGGCGCGCTGCAGCAACAGCCGGTCGTAGCAGGGCCGCACGTCATCGTGCGCATCGTGACGGAACGTGATCTGTTCCACGCCGCGCCACTGCCCGTTGACGATCAGGTCTGCACGATGCTGCCCCGGCACGACGGCGTTCGGACGTTCGAACGGTGTCGTATCGATCGCCCCACTGTCGGGGCCGTGCATCAGCATCGAATCGTCGAAATGCGTCTTGCCGGTTGCCGGCGATGCGCCGGCGGTCTCGCGGCGCGCGTCGTCCCGCACGACCGTGTCGACCGTATCCGCGACGGCATTGGCCCCCGACGTCATCGCGACCGACGCAAATACCGAAGCGACTGCCAGCAGGCACGGCCGCTTCGGTAGCCGCGGGGCGAGGTCCGGCGCGCATGAATGATGAAAACCTGCTGAACTGCGCATGTGGATACGTTAATTTCGCATACCGAATCGAAATATCGGGATCGGCATGCGGGGGTCGTGCCTGCTGGATACGTTGCGTGTAAAAACTGCTCAGTCGGTCAGTTTCTTTGTTATCGTGCTGCGCCCGCCGTAGTCGTCGATGGTCATGTAGCGCACGGTCGTCGGGCGATGCGACGGCGCGACACCCGGCAACGGAAAACGCTGGGCACCGAACGGCTCGACCATCCCGCCACCGGCCTCGACGAAGGTGCCGCCTACCTCGCCCTCCACCCTGCCGAACGACACGTAATACGGCGTCGGATTGGATACCTCGAGCGCGACCGGATGCCTGCCCGCGTGCGCCGTACCGTCAGCCACCTTCCAGACCAGCTTGTCCTCCGCCATCGCGACGTCGTTCGCCAGCGCCGAGGGCCGGTAGAACAGCTTGATACGGGTTCGGAAGGCAAAGCGCAGCTGGTTGTCCGCGTCTTGCTGCACCGTCGGCACCTCGAGCACATTCAGCCAGAACACCGATTCGCGGTCGGCGGGCAGCGACGCCTGCATGTTCGTGATGCGCAGGACGGCCCCCCGCCCGGCTTCGACACGCACCAGTGTCGGCGCAACGACGAACGGCGTGCGCATCTTCTCGGGCGGAACGTCGACGCGACCATCGTCGATCCAGCTCTGCGCGAGCACCGGTTCCGTACCGGAATTTTCCATCCGGACCGTCACGTCGCGCGCCCGCTCGGGAAAGATCACGCGGGTACCGTTCAGCAGAAGGGCTGCCTGCGCCAGCGTGGCGCAGGCAGCCCACGCCACGACACAGGTCACGACTCGAAAATAAGGAATGCGAATGGACAATGTCATGACGTGTAACGGGAATGGGACCGGTCAGTGGTAAGCGAGCACGTACCGGATGAACGAGTTGCCGGAACCTGCCTTGATGCCAGCCGGCAAGGCCGTCGACACGTATGCCGCCTTGTAGGTCAGGGTCGCGGTGTTGCTCGCGACGGTCGCAATCTGCGGGTCGGTCTGCGGCGTGCCGAGCATGATCTTGCCGCTCTTGGTGTTACCCGCGTCCTTGATCTGGATTTCGATGCCCTCTGCCGGCCTGGTGCCGATGAGCTTCAGGTTGCCGGTCGACGGGTTGATGTTGACCGACACCGGATCGAATTCCATCACGACCTTCGTGCCGTCAGTACAGCCCGTATTGCCGCCAATCTTTACACTGAACTCGACGTCATTCGACGTCTTGCCGATCGCATCGAACATGGCCGGGTCGACGCGATCGCCCAGTTGCACCTCTTGCCGATTGCTGGAGCCAGGTGCCTGGCCGTTCACGTTGCAGGTGGCGTCGGAAATGCTGCCGTAGAAGGCCAGTTCACCGTCGAACGCGTGGGCAAGCGACGGTACCAGCGCGGCGCTGGCGATGCCTGCTGCAACACAACCCCGAAGCAAGTTCATTTTCATCGTTGGACTTCCTCTCAAATGGATGATTTTTCTCGAAACAGTCCGATCGGCTCAGGATTTTCCAGAGGGCTTGAATTCCCGAAATACAGATCGCATCGCGCCATCTCGAATAAATGAATTTCTATCCTCGAAAAACGACGACTTCGCAATTCTATTGGCCCGGAAATGTTCCTCAAATAGTACGAGTAAGAAATATGAATTCCATTTATCCATTAGGCCGCCTTGTCTTGCGACGATGGTTGTGGCAGGCAAATCGCCGCGACGATTCTCGTGACCGCGACGTATGGCGCATGCCCCACTGGCAATGCGATATCACACGTCGATATAAGAAATAAACAATCAATTTGATTGAGCAAATAATTAAAACAATTCGATATAAACGAGAAAATCTTGAGAATTTTCCATTTCTCAAAATTTCAAAATAAGAAAAGTCAGATCCCCGATCTCCAACACGAATGAGTCGCGCAAGATCGAGAAGCGACGTGTCGATCGGGTTTTCGAAATCGAAATCCCGTCTCGGCGGCGCATTTCACTAGGGTCGCATGCAGTCAAATCGCACACGAACCGGCTGCATGCGGCGCTGCTGGCGGGCAGGAACCTGTTGGCGTATGGAAGGAGTGGAGACCCGTCGCTTCGCGACGAGATGCGCGTTGCCGCACCGGCCCGGAGCGCAGCAACGCGCCGTGCCCTGCTACCTCATCCGGCGAGTGCGATCGCCGCCTCGTCGATCAACGCTGCATCCGCCACCGGTTTCGACGCAAGCGACGCACGGCTTGCATCGAGCGCGATGACCTTGCGCGCGTCCCTGCGCGCCGACATCCGCGGCTGGTTCCCCGGCGCGATCATCCGGTCTTCGCTCGAGATCGGGTACCACGACGGTTTCACGCGGCAGGCCGGCGTATGAATGGTGTCCGCGAAGGTGCTCACCACTGGCGCTTTCTGCGTGACGGCCATCACGAGCGCTTCTCTCCCTGACGTGGCAAGTCATCGATCCGTCACCGGCCCGGCCGATCCGGGCCATCGCGCGGACGTGCAGCAGCCGGCATAGGCGAGCCGCCGTGCGCGACCGCCCCCGCCGAGATCGGCGTGAGACGCGGCGCACCAAAAAAAGACGCCCGCTGCAAGCAGCGGGCGCGAATCCCAGTCAAGGAGGTGTCACACGAACTACAGGCTCAGATTAAGGAATTCGCCCGTCATGGACAACGAATCGATTTCAATATCGATATGACGGGATTCGCTCACGCCGGCACTTCGCGGGTCGAGCAGTGGATGCCGCCGCCGCCCGACGCGATGCCGAGGATGTCGACCTGCACGATCGCGCGACTCCCCGCATACGGCCGGATCGCGGCGACCGCGGCCGCATCGGCCGCCGCGTCGTTGAACTTCGGCATGACGATGGCACCGTTGCAGGCGTAGAAATTGATGTAGCCGGCCGCGAAATTCGTCATCTGCCGGTCGTTCAGCGTCGTGCCGGCCGACGTGCCGAAATTGACCGGCGGCACCAGCTCGACGATCTGCAGCGGCCGGCCGTTCGCATCGGTCTGGCCGGCGAGCCGTTGCCGGTTCGCGTCCGTCAACGCGCGCTCGCCGGTCGAATTCGACGCGTCGTAACAGCACGCGACCACGCCGGGCGCGAGAAAGCGCGCGTAGAAATCGACGTGCCCGTTGGTGATGTCGGTCTCGCCGGCCGGGGTCGCCGCGCCGCCGGCGCCGCCCACGCCGCTGCCGCGCGGATAGGTCGCCGTGCCGGGCAGCCAGATGATCTTCCGCACGCCGAGCGTGCGCTGCAGTTCGGCGAGCACCGTGTCTTTCGCCGTCGGCAGCAGCGTCGCATTCGCGATCACGCCGTTCGGGATGTCGAACAGCTGCGGATTCCGGTTCACGTGCAGCACGGACGATTCGGTGAGGATCGCCGTCGCGTCGCCGTCGAATTCGATCGCGCCGCCTTCGAGCGTCAGCGTGCTGCGGATCAGGCTCGCGCCTTTGCGCTGCGCCATCCAGCCCGCCACCGCGTTGTCGCGACTGAACGGCTGGAAGAACTTGCCCGCCTTCGACCGGTTGCTCGCGGCCGCGACTTCCGGCGGAACCGTCGCGCCCGGGCTCATGCCGGCGCCGTCGGTGTTCGCGTTGCCCCAGCCGTTGAAATTGAAGCCGATCGCATTCAGCGCATCGCCGTTCGTCGTATCCCTGACGAACAGGCACCCCGTGTCGCGCACCCAGAAATCGTTGAAGCCGTCGGCGAGCGGCACGAGGTTGATCCCGCCGGCTCCCGCGGCGCGTGCCGCATAGCGCGCGTGCAGGTCGGGGTTCGCGACGCTCGCGGTCGCGAGCAGCGCGCGGGCCGCGTCGAGATCGGCCGGCA
Organism: Burkholderia sp. AU33803; assembly: GCF_002223095.1. NCBI lineage: Bacteria > Pseudomonadati > Pseudomonadota > Betaproteobacteria > Burkholderiales > Burkholderiaceae > Burkholderia > Burkholderia sp. AU33803. The sequence goes on along the minus strand of NZ_NKFJ01000004.1, from coordinate 1,269,176 downwards.
GCACCAGCATGTCGACCGGTTCGGTCGCGCCGATCGCTTTCGCGACGTCCATCAGGTCGGCCCGCACGCGGTCGATGCCGGCATCCGTGCTTTGCGGCGTGACGGGCATCCAGATGCCATCCGCGCCGGACGCAAACGCCATGTAGGTCGACGCGTGCGGCGCATCTTCGGCCGGCAGCCGGTACTGGACCTGCCGCGTCGACGGCGTCGTGCCAGATGTCGTGCCTGGCGACGTGGAAGCCGCGCCGGATGCACCGTCGCCGCCGCCACCGCAAGCGGTCAGGCTGCCCAGCAGCGGCACGCCGATAAAGGCGGCCGAATATCGGATGAAGCCGCGCCGACCGCTATCGGGTGTGCGCTGCATCCGCTTGCCGGTGCTCGCATGGGTACGTCGTTTCATCATGTTTCAACTCCCTTGTGCGGTCGGCGCGCACGCGAGCACGCCGGCTTCCGTCCCGCAAGACGGATTCCGCATTGTTGTCAGTAGTCCGGAATGAACAGCTGCCTACTACGGTCGTACGGGCCGTTCACGCGTGCCGGCCCGCAGCCGCGCTCAGGCCGGCTGCTGTTGCGTCGTGCAGTGGATGCCGCCGCCGCCCGCGGCGATGCCGTCGATGTTCAGCTGGATGATCTCGCGCCCCGGAAACAGGTCGACGAGCGTGTCGCGCGTATTGCGGTCGGCGCGGCTGTCGCCGAACGCCGGCGCGATCACCGCACGATTGCACACGTAGAAGTTGATGTAGCCGGCCGCGAACGCCTCGTTCTCGTATTGATGCCGGACGGACTTCGGCCCCGGCAGCACGACGACTTTCAACGGGCGGCCCTTCGCGTCGGTGGATTTCCGCAGGATCTCCAGATGCTGCCGCGTCACCGCGTGGTCGTATGAAGACGGATCGGTATCGAGCCCGGCCACCACCACACCCGGGCTCGTGAAGCGCGCGTAGAAGTCGGTATGCCCGTCGGTGATGTCCTTGCCCGCGATGCCCGGCAACCAGATGATCTTCTTCAGCCCGAGCAGCCGGCTCAGCTCAGCCTCGCACTGGGCCTGGCTGACGCCCGGATTGCGGTTCCGGTTGAGCACGCAGCTGCGCGTGATGATCGCCGTGCCCTCGCCGTCCACCTCGATGCCGCCGCCTTCGAGCACCAGCCGCGTGTCGAGCAGCCGCGCACCGGCGCACTCCGCCACGAACGGCGCGACTTCCGCATCCTGGTCGTGCTCCTGCTTGTTGCCCCAGCCGTTGAAATTGAAGCTCACGCCGCCGAGCTGGCCCGACGCGTTCTTCACGAACACGGGCCCCGTGTCGCGCATCCACAGATCGTCGACCGGGTGCTGGACGAGCTCGACCGATGAACCGCACAGCCGCGACGCGATCGCATAGTCCTGCTCGCGCACCAGCATCTTGAGCGGCTCGTGCGCGGCGATCGCCTTCGCGATCGCGGCCAGGTTCGCGCGCGCAACGGGCAACAGCCGCGCGCCCCAGATGTCCTCGCTCGGGCCGAACGCCATCCAGGTCGCCGTGTGCGGCGCGCCCTCGTCCGGCATGTGCCAGGTTGCGCCCTGCTGCGCGTGCGCGGTGCGGCCGAGCAACCCGCCCAGCGCGCCGGCGGCCAGCGCCGCCCCCGATACGGACAGGCCGCGTTTCAACAGTTGACGTCTCGTTGTCATGACATTCCTCTTTCGCTTGCCGATTGCTTCGTGTGCTTCGGTGGTTTCAATCGTTCGGCGGCTTCATGATGCGCGGTCACGGCCGCGCCGTCTTGAAGCCGAGCCAGGTCCGGCCTTCCAGACGCATCGCGGCCGGCGATTCGGCGATCGGCGTGAACAGCGTCCGCCGCGTCGCCTCGTCCGGATAGATGCCCGGATCGCGTACCAGCGCCGGGTCCATCAGCTTCAGCGCACCCTGGTTCGCATTCGCGTAGCGCGTCGAATTCGAGATCTTCGCGGTCACGTCCGGACGCAGGATGTAGTTGATGAACGCATGCGCGTTGTCCGGATGCTTCGCGGAGGCCGGAATGACCATCGCGTCGAACCACATCAGGGTGCCGATCCGCGGAATGTCGTACACCACGTCGCGGTTCGGATCGCGCGCCTTCGCCTTCTGCGCGGCCAGGTTGATCGCGCCGGAGAAGCCGACCGTCACGCACAGCTCGCCGTCGATCAGCTCGTTGGCATCGGAGGAATTGACGAACTCGCGGATGTACGGCCGGATCTTCATCAGCATCGCCTGCGCGGCCGCATAGTCCTGCGCGGACGGGTGCATCGGATCGCGGCCGATATAGCGCAGCGCCAGCGGCAGCACGGTGCTCGCGGAATCCTGCAGGCCCAGCCCGCACTTCGCGGCGACGCGCGCCGCGATCTCCGGCTTGAACAGCAGGTCGAGGCTGTCGGCCGGCAGGTCCTTGCCGAGGATCGCGCGCACCCTGGCGCGGTCGTAGCCGACGCCCACGGTGCCCCACATGTACGGCACGCCGTACTGGTTGCTCGGATCGGATTGCGCCATCTGCTTCAGCAGCGACGGATCGAGATACTTCAGGTTCGGCAGCCGGGTCTTGTCGAGCTTGCGAAACACGCCCGCCTGGATCTGCTTGGCCATGAAGTCGTTGGTCGGCCACACGAGGTCATAGCCGCTGTTGCCGGTCAGCAGCTTCGACTGCAGGGTCTCGTCGCTGTCGTACGCGTCGTAGCGCACCTTGATGCCGGTTTCCTTCTCGAAGCCGGCCAGCGTATCCGGCGCGAAGTAATTGCTCCAGTTGTACAGGTTCAGCACCTTCTCGTCGTCGGCGCGGGCCGTGCCGGCCAGCACGCACAGCGCGAGGCCCGGCACCGCGAAGCGCAACCCGGCTTTCCGTTTCATCGGGCCTCCTTCAGCGATAACACGACGACACGCCGTCGCTGGTCAGCAACGTGCGGTACATCTCCGGGCGGCGATCGCGGAAAAAGCCCCACGATTGCCGGTCGGCGCGGATCGCGTCGAGATCGAACGTGTGCACGAGCACGGCTTCATCGGTGCGGTTCGCCTCGGCCCGCTTCTCGCCGGTGTGATCCGCGATGAAGCTCGACCCGTAGAACACGCCCGCGAGCCCCTGCTGCGCCGGATTGCCGTTGCCGAAGCCGACTTCGCGGCCGATCCGGTTCGCGGCCACGACCGGCACCATGTTGGCGGCCGCATGGCCCTGCATCGTGCGCTGCCAGTGGCCGGACGAATCGAACGTGCTGCTGAACGGCTCCGAGCCGATGATGGTCGGAAAGCACAGGATCTCGGCGCCCATCAGCGCGAGGCTGCGCGCCGTCTCCGGGTACCACTGGTCCCAGCAGATGCCGATGCCGATCCGGCCGAAGCGCGTGTCCCACACCTTGAAGCCGGTGTCGCCCGGCGTGAAATAGAACTTCTCCGTATAGCCCGGCCCGTCCGGGATATGTGTCTTGCGATAGACGCCGAGCACGCGCCCGTCTGCATCGGCCACGGCGATCGAGTTGTACGCGGCATTGCCCGCACGCTCGAAGAAGCCGATCGGCAGCACGATGCCGAGCTCGCCGGCCAGCGCCGCGAACCGGGCGATCTGCGCGTTGCCTTCGAACGGCTGCGCGAGTTCGAGATGGCGCACGTTCTGGTCGAGGCAGAAGTACGGCATCGCAAACAGTTCCGGGCACAGCACGAGATTCGCGCCCTGTGCGGCGGCCGCGCGGATCAGGCGCTCCGCGGTGGCCATGTTGTCTTCGAGATTCCAGCTGCCCGACGCCATCTGGACGGCGGCGACGGTGATGTGTTTGGACGGCATTGCGATGGCTCCTCGGTGGGATCGGAAACCGCTGACGAAACGTCGCTCAGTGCGCGACGGACGGCTGCTGCTGCGTCGAGCAGTGGATGCTGCCGCCGCCGATCGACAATGTCGGAATCGGCAGCATCTCCACGTTACGCCCGGGGAACGCGCGGCTGAATGCCTCGCGCGCCGCCTGATCCTGCTCGACGCCGAACGCGGACACGATCACCGCGCCGTTCACCAGAATGTAGTTCGCGTAGCAATCGCAGTAGCGCTCGGAGCCGAAGCGTTCGGTGACGATCGGCGACGGCAGGTCGAGCAGCTCGAAGCGACGCCCCGCCGCATCGGTTGCCAGCTCCAGCGCGCGACGGTTTTCCCGCATCACGTGAAAATAGTCGCCCTGCTCCGGTAGCGCCGTCTGGCACAGCATCCGGCCGGGGGCGATGAACGACGCGATGCCGTCCACGTGCCCGTTCGTCTCCACTTCGTCGGGATTGCCCGGCAGCCAGATGATCTTCTCGACGCCCAGCATCCGGCGCAGCTCCGCCTCGATCTCCGCGCGGCTCAAGTGCGGATTGCGATTCGGATGCAGCAGGCAGCTCTCGGTGGTGACCAGCGTGCCCTGCCCGTCGACATAAAACGCGCCGCCCTCCAGCACCAGGTGCGAATTGAAGATCTCCGCGCCCGCCGCACGGGCGATGTCCTGCCCGGCCTGCTGGCAGCCGTCGTACGGCTGGTACTTCTCGCCCCAGCAGTTGAAGCGGAACACGGCCGCGCCCAGCCCGCGCTGTTCGCTCACCAGGAAGACCGGCCCGCAGTCGCGCAGCCAGTTGTCCTCCGCCGCGACCGGCAGCACGTCGACGCTCGCGCCGACCATCTCGCGCGCGGCGTCGGCCTGGCTGTGGTGCGCGGCCACCACGCAGCGCTGGTAGCGGGCGATCGTCCGCGCGACCAGCGCGAATTCGCGGCACACCTGCGCGTAATGGCTCCCCCACAGATCCTCGCGATCGTGGAGAACCGGCCATCCGAGCCACGTGGCGTCCATGGATTCCCATTCCGCGGGCATCCGGTAACCGCGCTGGCGAGCATCAAAGCGACCCATCGTTCCGTCTCCGTTGTGATTGATGGCCGATTGTGCGTCAGGTTAAACTTGATGAATATTGATATTTCTTGGCCGAATCAATCAATTCACCTCATACCTCGATGCAACGCGTTCCGTCCCTGAAACTGCTGACCGGCTTCGAAGCCGCGGCCCGATTGGGCAATTTCTCGCGGGCGGCCGATGAGCTGCACCTGTCGCAATCGGCGATCAGCCATCAGATCCAGCAGCTCGAAGCACAACTCGGGCAGCCGCTATTCCGCCGGCGCGGCCGCGGCGTCGAACTGACCATCGCCGGCGAGGTTCTGCAGCGCAGCGTGCAGCGCGCGATGGACACGTTGCGCGGCGGCCTCGACCGCATCGCGACCTACCTGAACCCGGGGCTCGTCGTGCTGGTGTGTCCCGCGCCGTTGCTGCACGGCTGGCTGCAGCCGCGCCTCGAGCAGTTGCAGCAGGCACTGCCCGACCTGTGCCCACTGCTGTCGACCGACGAAACCGCGCGCTACGTCGACGAAATCGACGTCGACATGACGATCGGCACGCGGCCGATGCTGCAGCCCGGCCTGCTCGATATCCCGTTCATGCGGGACGAATGGGTGACGGTGTGCGCGACGCCGCTGGCGGAACGACTCGAACGCGTGCCGCGCGACGCGCACCCGCTGCACGCGGGCGTCATCTGTCTCGAAGCCAGCCTGACCGACGAGCGCTTGGCGACGGTGTTCTGCGAGCAGCTGTCGGCGTTCCGGATGCATGCGATCTACGACGACCAGCGGCTCGTGCTGGACGCCGTGCTGCGCGGCCGCGGCATCGCGTGCCTGCCGCGCCTCGTCGCGCAGGCGGGCATCGACCAGCGCACGCTGACCGTGCTCGCCGATTACCCGCGCCTGCCCGGCACCACGTGGTGGCTGTCGCGCATGGAAGGCCCGTCGCGCTCGCCGATCGTCGAGCGGATGTTCGAATGGCTGGTCGAGCAAGGCAGCCTGTCGAGCGCATCCGATCCGGCGACCGACCAGGCGCCGCCACCGCCCGCGTAATCGCACGCCGCAAAAAAAAACGTCCCGCCGGGTGGCGGGACGTTCGTCATGATGCGCATGCGCTCAATGCGCACACTGCGCAGCCGATCACGGCTCGTGACGCAGATACCCTTCCTTGCTCGGATCGCGCATCTGCCACGACACGAGCAGCGAGATCGCGCACAGCACGGTCACGTACCAGTAGAAGGTTTCCTCGCTGCCGATCGACTTGAACCACAGCGCGACGTACTCGGCGGAACCGCCGAAGATCGCGTTCGCGACCGCGTACGACAGGCCGACGCCCATCGCGCGCACTTCCGGCGGGAACATCTCGGCCTTGATCAGGCCGCTGATCGACGTGTAGAAGCTGACGATCGCGAGCGCGACGGTGATCAGCACGAATGCGGCGACCGGGCTCGTCACGTCCTTCAGCGCATGCATCAGCGGCACCGTGCCGATCACCGCGAACGAACCGAACAGGATCATCGACGTGCGGCGGCCGATCTTGTCGGACAGCGCGCCGAACACCGGCTGCATCAGCATGTAGACGAGCAGCGCGACGGTCATCACGTTGCTGGCCGTCTTCGCATGCATGCCGGCCGTGTTCACGAGGTACTTCTGCATGTACGTCGTGAACGTGTAGAAGATCAGCGAGCCGCCGGCCGTGAAGCCGACCACCGTGAAGAACGCGCCCTTGTGCTGCCACACGCCGCGAATCGTGCCCGCGTTTTTCTTGTCGCGCGATTCGGTCGTCGACGTCTCGTCGAGCGACTTGCGCAGGTACAGCGAGATCAGCGCGGCCGCCGCGCCGACCACGAACGGAATGCGCCAGCCCCACGCCTTCAGTTCGTCGGCCGACAGCGTCTGCTGAAGGATCACGAGCACGAGCAGCGCGCACAGCTGGCCGCCGATCAGCGTCACGTACTGGAACGACGCGAAGAAGCCGCGGCGGCCCTTCAGCGCCACCTCGCTCATGTAGGTCGCGCTCGTGCCGTATTCGCCGCCCACCGACAGCCCCTGGAACAGCCGCGCGATCAGCAGCAGCGCCGGCGCGAGCGCGCCGATCTGCGCATAGGTCGGCAGCACCGCGATCACGAGCGAGCCGCCGCACATCATCAGCACCGAGATCATCATCGCGTTGCGGCGGCCGTGACGGTCGGCGATGCGGCCGAACAGCCAGCCGCCGATCGGACGCATCAGGAAGCCGGCCGCGAACACACCGGCCGTGTTCAGCAGCTGCGTCGTCGTGTTGCCGCTCGGGAAGAACGCCGGCGCGAAGTACAGCGCGCAGAACGAGTAGATGTAGAAGTCGAACCACTCGACGAGGTTGCCCGACGAGGCGCCGACGATGGCGAACACGCGCCGCCGGGTGTCATGCGCGGACAGCGCAGCTTGGTCGGTCTGGACGTCCATGGATTGGTCAGTTCCTTTTTAGTGCTTTCTGGGCGAGACGGCTGGGGGCCGCCGCGTGCGATCGTACGTGGCACCGGTTCCGGCGCACGGCGCTACGGAATTTTAGCGAAATGTAAAGTAACGGGCTCTCCGGGTTCGTCCCGATGTAGAAAATTTTTCTCCCGCCACGCGCTCGTCATATGAAAACGCCAGCCGCAAGGCTGGCGTCCGATGCAAACATTCCGCAGGCGACGCTCAGATCCGCACCTCCGGCGGCACGTAGCGGCACTCGTAGCGCTTGCGCACGGTGCCGGCCTCATCGACGCTTTCCAGGAACACGTCGAATTGCCAGAGCCGCGCCATGTGCTTGAGCACCTCGTCGCTGTCGTTCGACAGGTGGCGGTTGTCGGTCATGAAGTGGCGCAGCGTGAGACTGCGATCCCCGCGCGTATTCACCGCCCACACCTGGATGTTCGGCTCGCGGTGATGGATGTCGTACTGCCGCGACAGCGCCTGCCGCACGTACTGGTAGCCCGAATCGTCGTGGATCGCCGACACCTCGAGCGAATCGCGCATGTCGTCGTCGAGCACCGAGAAGAGCCGCATGTCACGGATCAGGCTTGGCGACAGGTACTGCGCGATGAAGCTCTCGTCCTTGAAGTTGCGCATCGCATAGTGCATCGCCGGCAGCCACGGGGTGCCCGCGATCTCCGGAAACCACTTGTAGTCCTCTTCCGTCGGCGCTTCGCAGATCCGCCGGATGTCGCTCATCATCGAGAAGCCGAGCGCATACGGGTTGATCCCGCTGTAGTACGGCTTCGTGACGGGCGGCTGGTAGACCACGTTGCTGTGCGAGTGCAGGAACTCCATCATGAAGCTGTCTTCCAGCTTCCCCTGGTTGTACAGCGTGTTCAGCAGCGTGTAGTGCCAGAACGTCGCCCAGCCTTCGTTCATCACCTGCGTCTGCCGCTGCGGGTAGAAATACTGGCCGATCTTGCGCACGATGCGGATCACTTCCCGCTCCCACGGCTCGAGCAGCGGCGCATTCTTCTCCGCGAAATACAGCAGGTTCTCCTGCGGCTCGGGCGGATAGCGCTCTTCCTGTTCTTCCATCAGCTCGGGCTTCTTGCCCGGCAGCGTGCGCCACAACTCGTTCACCTGCGACTGCAGGTACGCCTCGCGCTCGCGCCGCAGCGCGGCTTCCTTCGACAGCGAAGGCTTCTGCGGCCGCTTGTAGCGGTCGACGCCGTAGTTCATCAGCGCATGGCACGAATCGAGCAGTTCCTCGACGCGATCGAGGCCGTAGCGCTCCTCGCATTCCGCGACGTAGTTCTTCGCGTACACGAGATAGTCGATGATCGCGTGCGCGTCGGTCCACAGCCGGAACAGGTAGTTGCCCTTGAAGAACGAGTTGTGCCCGTACGCCGCGTGCGCGATGACGAGCGCCTGCATCGTCATCGTGTTCTCTTCCATCAGGTACGCGATGCACGGGTTCGAGTTGATGACGATTTCGTACGCGAGCCCCATCTGGCCGCGACGGTAGCTCTTCTCGGTCGACAGGAAATGCTTGCCGAACGACCAGTGACGGTAGTTGACGGGCATCCCGACCGACGCATACGCGTCCATCATCTGCTCGGCGCTGATCAGTTCGAGCTGGATCGGGTAGATATCGAGCTCGTATTGTTCGGCAACCTGCGAGATGTGCGTGTCGTATTCCTCGAGCAGTTCGAACGTCCAGTCGGACGGGCACGGCAGCGGCTTGCGTTCGGCAACGTTCATACGCGCTTCCTTTCGCCCGGAGCCGGGCAAGTCGGCGGCCGGCGGCGGCGGTTCGGCCTGCCCGCGTTGCTGCGATGCGGCAGGGCCGGCCGTGTCGTCGCCGGAGGGGCGCGGCGCATAGCCGCGCGACTCGTTGTGCAGATGGCGGGTCGTCATGACATTTCCACCTGCTTTTCGAACAATTCGCGAAACACCGGGTAGATGTCGGCAGCCGATTCCACTTTTTTCATCGCGAGATGCGGCTGCGACAAGGCCAGTTGCGCGTATTCCAGCCACAGGTTCTGCTCTTCCGGCGCGACCTGGATATACGCGAAGTAACGCGTCTTCGTGAGGATATCCTCTTCCAGGATTTTGCGACACTTGGGCGAATCGTCGGTCCAGTTGTCGCCGTCGGACGCCTGCGCGCCGTAGATGTTCCACTCGGTCGGCGAGTAGCGCTCGTTCATCACCTTGCGCATCAGCTCGAGCGCGCTCGACACCACCGTGCCGCCGCTCTCGGTCGAATGGAAGAAGGTGTCTTCGTCGACTTCCTCGGCACGCGTGTGGTGACGGATGAACACGACCTCGATGCGCTCGTAGTTCCGCTTGAGGAACAGGTAAAGCAGGATGAAGAAGCGCTTCGACAGATCCTTGCGCTGCTCGTCCATCGAGCCCGACACGTCCATCAGGCAGAACATCACGGCCTGGCTCGACGGTTGCGGCTGCTTCACGCGGTTGATGTAGCGCAGGTCGAACGGATCGATGAACGGAATCCGCCAGATGCGCCCCTTCAGGTGATGGATCTCGGCCTCGAGCACCGCGATCTCCGCGCGCCGGTCTTCCGGATCGCGCTTCATTGCCTCGAGCTGCGCCTCGAGTTCGCGCAACTCGTTGACGAGTGGCGAGCCGAGCGCGATGCGACGCCCGAGCGCGCTGCGCAGCGAACGCACGACGTCGATGTTGTTCGGCGTGCCTTCCGCCGACCAGCCCGCGCGCACGTTCTTCCAGCTCGGCACCGTCAGCAGGTGCGTCTTCACGAGGCGCGGAAGTTCGAGATCGTCGAAGAAGTACTGCATGAACTCGTCACGCGACAACTCGAACACGAAGTCGTCCTGCCCTTCGCCCTCGTTGCTCGCCTGACTGCCGCCCCCGCCCGAGCCGCCCTGCGGACGCGGGATCTTGTCGCCGCGCACGTAGTCCTCGTTGCCGGGGTGCACGTATTCACGACGTCCGCCAGGGGCGTGCCGAAAATTCGGCTCCGCGATGTCCTTGCGCGGAATCGTGATGCTTTGCGTGCTCTGGATATCCTTGATGCTACGGTCGCGCACCGCATCGGACACGGCGCGACGAATGTAGTTCTTGACGCGACGCAGAAAGCGTTCGCGGTTGGCGATACTCTTGTTCTTGCCGGCCAGCCTGCGGTCGATGATTTGATGAAGCACTCCCGGTCTCCCGCTCGAAAGTCGATATGCCGGGACGCTCGCCGCACATGCCGTCTCCCGTCATGCGGGCGGCGTCTCTGAAAACACCCGTACGGCGACGCCGTACGGGCGCGGTACCGCGCGTGTCATGACGACTTGCGCACGCGCAGGTACCAGTCGCAAAGCAGCCTCACCTGCTTCGGCGTATAGCCCTTCGCGACCATCCGGTTCACAAAGTCCTCATGCTTGCGCTGCTCCTCCGCCGAACCCTTGGCGTTGAACGAAATCACCGGCAACAGTTCCTCGGTGTTCGAGAACATCTTCTTCTCGATCACGACGCGCAACTTCTCGTAGCTCGTCCACACGGGGTTCTTGCCGGCATTCGCCGCCCGTGCACGCAACACGAAGTTCACGATCTCGTTGCGGTAATCCTTCGGATTGCTGATGCCGGCCGGCTTCTCGATCTTCTCCAGTTCCGCGTTCAGCGCGGCGCGGTCGAAGCTCTCGCCCGTGTCGTGATCGCGGAATTCCTGGTCCTGGATCCAGAAGTCCGCATACGTGACGTAGCGGTCGAAGATGTTCTGGCCGTACTCCGAATACGACTCGAGGTAGGCCGTCTGGATCTCCTTGCCGATGAATTCCGCGTAGCGCGACGCGAGCACGTCCTTCACGAAGGACAGGTACTTCTGCTCGGTTTCCGGCGGGAACTGCTCGCGTTCGATCTGCTGTTCGAGCACGTACATCAGGTGCACGGGGTTGGCCGCCACCTCGCTCGAATCGAAGTTGAACACGCGCGACAGGATCTTGAACGCGAAGCGTGTCGACACGCCCGTCATCCCTTCGTCCACGCCAGCGTAGTCGCGGTATTCCTGGTACGACTTCGCCTTCGGATCGGTGTCCTTCAGGTTCTCGCCGTCATACACCTGCATCTTCGAGAACAGGCTCGAATTCTCCGGCTCGTGCAGGCGCGACAGCACCGAGAACTGCGACATCATCTTCAGCGTGCCCGGCGCGCACACGGCTTCGGCCAGCGACGAGTTGCGGATCAGCTTCTCGTAGATCTTGGTCTCTTCCGACACGCGCAGGCAGTACGGCACCTTCACGACGAAGATCCGGTCGAGCAGTGCCTCGTTGTTGCGGTTGTTGCGGAACGCCTTCCACTCCGACTCGTTCGAGTGCGCGAGGATGATCCCGTCGAACGGAATCGCGCCGAAGCCCTCGGTGCCCTTGAAGTTGCCTTCCTGCGTGGCGGTGAGCAGCGGGTGCAACACCTTGATCGGCGCCTTGAACATTTCGACGAACTCGAGCAGCCCCTGGTTCGCCAGGCACAGGCCGCCCGAGTAGCTGTACGCGTCGGCGTCGTCCTGCGCGTACTGTTCGAGCTTGCGGATATCGACCTTGCCGACCAGCGACGAGATGTCCTGGTTGTTCTCGTCACCCGGCTCCGTCTTCGCGATGCCGACCTGCCGCAGGATCGACGGATAGCGGCGCACCACGCGAAACTGGCGGATGTCGCCGTTGTATTCGTGCAGCCGCTTGACGGCCCACGGACTCAGGATGTTCTTCAGGTAGCGGCGCGGAATGCCGTACTGTTCCTCGAGGATCGGACCGTCTTCGTCGTAGTCGAACAGCCCGAGCGGCGATTCGTTGACGGGCGAACCCTTCAGCGAATAGAACGGCACGCGCTCCATCAGTTGCTTCAGACGCTCGGCGATCGACGACTTGCCGCCGCCCACCGGGCCAAGCAGATAGAGGATCTGCTTCTTCTCTTCGAGCCCTTGCGCAGCGTGTCGGAAGTAGGCGACCACCTGCTCGATCACCTCCTCCATTCCGTAGAACTCACGGAATGCGGGATAGACCTTGATGACCTTGTTCGCAAAGATCCGCGACAGGCGCGGGTCGTTGCGGGTATCGATGTGTTCAGGTTCCCCGATTGCTTCCAGCATGCGTTCACCAGCCGTCGCGTACGCGGATGGATCGTTCTTGCAGAGCGCGAGATACTCCTCCAGCGAGAGCTCTTCCTCTCGCGTTTTTTCGAAGCGGTTCGCGAAGCTGCTGTAAATATCCATGCTACCTCCCTCGCCTGAGTCTGAAGACGTGCCTGCCTTCGTACGACTGCGCAGAAGCAAGCGCGTTCGAATTCATCCTAAACCCTTTCTTATTTTTTTTCACGAACTCTTCGTATGAAGTTCGTCATTCTCGACAACACCGCTTGGACAACACATTTCGTCGTTTTACAATCGACCTCCCGAGCCGCAGAAACTGCATCCGTCGCGTCTCGTCGAACAACGGAACGTCTTGTGTGTTGGACATATCCGACGTCGTCACCTCTCCCCTTCATCCCTATACGTTCGAGCGGTCGTTTTCGACGACACGTTGTGCGCACCGTTACAAATTTTTTTCGCAGCGCCCTTACGGAAATACCCGTACGACGGATGCGGGAACATGACGCACCACCTGTGCACGCATCCTTCGACGCATGTTTCACCCTGCATGCGACGCCGCACGATCGTCGTTCATGCCCGTCGCCTGTCACATTATTTCCATCACGGAAACGACGACGCCCGCATGTCGCGGGCGTCGTTCGTCACCAAATGGGGATAGATGCGCGATGCGCGCGAATCAGAAGGTTTCCCAATCGTCCGCGCCGGCGGTAGCGGCCGCTTGCGCGGGCGCCGCTGGAGCAGCGACGGGCTTGCGTGCCGGCGCCGCTGCGGCGACGCGTTTCGGTGGTGCGTCGCGCTCGTCGCGCACGGCAGCCTGGACGGGCACCGCGACCGTTGCCGCGGCCGCACGCGGCGCGTGACGTACGGACACCGGTGTCGAGACACCCGGGCGTGCGTCGTCTTCATTGAGCTGGAAGACCGCTGCCGTTTCACGCAGGCGCCCGGCCTGTTCGTCGAGCGATTGCGCGGCAGCCGCGGCTTCCTCGACGAGCGCCGCATTCTGCTGCGTGACCTCGTCCATCTGCGCGACCGCGCGCGCCACCTGGTCGATCCCGCCGCTCTGCTCCTCGGAGGCCGCCGCGATCTCGCCCATGATGTCCGTCACGCGCTGCACCGCACCGATCACGTCGCTCATCGTGCGCCCTGCTTCGTCGACCAGCGTGGAACCCGAGCGAATGCGCTCCACCGACGCGTCGATCAGCGCCTTGATCTCCTTGGCCGCGGCCGACGAACGCTGGGCCAGGCTGCGCACCTCGCCCGCGACGACCGCGAAACCGCGGCCTTCCTCGCCTGCCCGCGCCGCCTCGACTGCGGCATTCAGCGCAAGAATGTTGGTCTGGAACGCGATTCCTTCAATGATCGCGATGATGTCGGCGATCTTCGCCGAGCTGTCGTTGATCTCGCCCATCGTGCCGACCACCTGGCCGACCACCGTATTACCCTTGTTTGCAATCTCCGACGCGTTCGCGGCCAGCGAACTCGCCTGGCGTGCATTGTCCGCGTTCTGTTTCACGGTGCCGGTCAGCTGCTCCATGCTCGACGCGGTTTCCTGCAGCGCCGCGGCCTGTTCCTCGGTGCGCGACGACAGGTCGATGTTACCGGCCGCGATCTGGCGCGCCGCGGTCGCGATCGACTCGCTGCCGCCGCGCACGGTGCGCACCGTGTCGACGAGCCCGCGCTGCATCTTGCCGAGGCCTTCGAGAAGCTGGCCCATCTCGTCACGGCGATCCACGACGATCGGCCGGCGCAGGTCGCCGGCGGCAATCGCGTCGAAATGCGCGAGCGCGTCGGCAATCGGACGGCCGATCGCGCGGCTCAGCGTCAGCCACGACACGACCGCGGCGGCAAGGCCGGCCACCAGCGCGACAATCGCCAACACGCGCACCGTGTCGAACGCCGATTCCGCACGGTCGAAACCGGCTTGCGCATCGGTGAACTGGAAGTTGCGCAGCGCCTCGCTCGCCACCGAGAGGTCGTTGTAGCTCGCCTGGAGCTGCTTCGCGCCTTCGCCGATCCGGTCGGCCTGATTTGCCGCGATCACGCTCGCGAACGCGTCACACGCGTGCTGCAACGCCTGCCGCTTCGCGGCGACGTCCTGCGCGAGCCGGTCTTCCTCCGGGCCGCGCGGCAACGCGAGGTATTTCTGCCACCACGTGTCGGACTGCGCGCGCATCGCGCGGCTTCGTTCGACGGCCGCCGCCGCGTCGGGTGTGCCGGCCAGCAGCGCCCCACGGTCGAGCGCCAGGCGTTCGCGCGCAGCGTAGATCTCGGCCACCGAAACGTCGACCGCGCTAGGCATCTGGTTCGTGAAAATATCGCGCGTCGTGTCGTTCGCGCGCGTCATGCCGTACACGCCAAGCGCGCCGATCACCCCCAGGAGTACCGCCAGAAACGCCATCGTGAGACCGATGCGCGCACGAATCGTCAGGTTTTTGAACACCATCATCCTTCCTGTGTTGCGTCGTGATGGACGGGACAGCCCGTCGCTTCGAAGCATTGCTTCACTTGGTGCATTTACGACCACGCACCGCACAACTTGATGGTGTTTCCGCTATTTTTTCGAATTATTCGTCTGTTTATTACAAATAGCTAAATGAATAATGCGTGTTTCAGCGTGGGTTTGGAAGCCAAGGGAGGGGCGGCGCTCCGCTGCCGGCGCGCGTCGCAGGCGGGCGGCCGGCCGTCGTTTGCGACGGACCGGCCGCGATGCTTGATCGGGCCCTATTCGGCCAGTTCGGCCAGCGTGGGAATCGACGGCTGCGCGCCCGCTCGCGTGACCGAGAGTGCCGCGGCGCGTTGCGCGAAGCGGATGGCCGTGTCGACGTCCGCGCCGGCCGCGAGCCGCGCGGAAAAGCCGCCGATGAAGGTATCGCCGGCGGCCGTCGTGTCGACGGCCTGCACGGCCGGCGCCGGATAATGCCGCGCCGCGCCATCAGCCGTCAGCGCCAGCACGCCGCGCGCGCCGAGCGTCACCAGCACGTTGCGCGCGCCGCCTGCCTGCAGCACGCGCGCGGCCGCTTCCGCCTCCGCCGGGTCACGCACCGGCAGCGCGGTCAGCGCGGCCGCCTCGACCTCGTTCGGGATCAGGTAGTCGACGAGCGGCAGCCAGCCGTCCGGCAGCGGTGCGACGGCCGGGGCCGGATTGAGCACCACGGTGCGGCCGAGCCGCCGCCCGGCCGACAGCGCCGCGAACACCGCGTCCGGCGGCGTCTCGAGCTGGCAGATCAGCACGTCGGCCGACGCCAGTGCGTCTTCGTGCCGGGCGACCGTCTCGGTCGTAACCTCGCCGTTGCCGCCCGCGACGATCACGATCGCGTTCTGGCTCGCATCGTCGACGACGATCAGCGCGACGCCGGTCGACGCCGATGCGCTCGTCGCGAGCCCCGCACAGTCGATTCCCTCGGAGTCGAGCCCCGCGCGCAGGGCGGCACCGTGCGCATCCGCGCCGACGCAACCGATCATCGCGACCTGCGCGCCGAGCCGGGCGGCCGCAACCGCCTGGTTGCCGCCCTTGCCGCCCGCCGCCTGCGCGAACGCATGACCGGCGAGCGTTTCGCCCGGCAGCGGCAGACGCGGCGCGCGCACGACCAGATCCATGTTGAGACTACCGACCACCGTCACGCGGCCGGCGCCTGCCGCGGGCGCCGTCATGCGCGACCGCCGGAGGCCGGCGGCTCGCGGTAAATCGCCGTCGACTCGCGCAGCACGAGGCGCGGCGACACGACGCGGCGGCGGCTCGGCACGGCGGTCGAGCCGCCGCCGATGCGCTCGATCAGCGTCTGCGCGGCCATTTCGCCGAGCGCGCGCACCGACTGGCCGACCGTCGATAGCGCCGGATACGTGTAACGGGAGAATTCGATGTCGTCGAACCCGATGATCGAACAGTCGTCGGGCACGCGCATGCCGCGCTCGGCCGCCGCGCGCAGCGCGCCGACGCCCATCAGGTCGTTGCCCGCGAAGATCGCGCTCGGCCGCACCGATTCGAACAGCCGCGACGCCGCGTGATAACCGCCGAGGCACGAGAAGTCGCTTTCCGCGATCGCGCCCGGCACGATGTCGACCCCGCGCTCGGCCATCGCGCGGATGAAGCCGTGCACGCGCATGGCGCTGACCGCCGTGTCGGTCGGCCCCGTGATGCAGCCGATCTTCGCGTGCCCGAGCTCGAGCAGGTGACGCGTCGCCAGGTATGCACCGCGCTCGTGATCGATCTGCACGAGGTCGGCCGCGAGCCCCTCGATGTTGCGGTCGACGACGACGAGCGGCGCGTGGATATCCGCGAGTGTCTGCGCGAGCACCGCATCCTCGCCCGCCGACGCGACGATCAGCCCGTCGATTCGCTTTTCCTGCAGCACGCGCAGGTAGTTGCGCTGCTTGACGGGATCGTCGTCCGAGTTGCAGAAGAACACGCAATAGCCATTGGCCGCGCACTGATCCTCGATCCCGCGCGCAAGCTCGGCGAAGTACGGATTCGTGCTGTTCGGCACGACAAGGCCGATGGTCGCCGTCGCACGCGCCTTCAGCGAGCGCGCCACGGCCGACGGCACGTAATTCAGCTCGCGGATCGCGCCCTCGACCTTCGCACGCACATCCGCGGACACCGGCCGCGAATTGTTCACCACGTGCGAGACGGTCGTAAACGACACGCCCGCCATGGCCGCCACATCCTTGATCGTCGCCATTTCCCGTTTCTCTCTGGTCTGTTCTGTCTGTCTTTTTACCGCACGCGGGTGCGCCGGCTACGATACGTATCGAGCACGACCGCCACCACGATCACCGCGCCGGTGATGATCCGTTTCGTCGGCTCGTTCGCACCGATCTGCGCCAGCCCCGCGGCCAGCACGGAGATGATCAACACGCCAAAGAACGTGCTGATCACCGAGCCGCGCCCGCCCATCAGGCTCGTGCCGCCGATCACGACGGCGGCGATCACCTGCAGTTCGAGACCGACGCCCGCATTCGGGTCGGCCGCCTCGAGCCGCGAAATCTGGAACAACGACGCCAGCCCTGCGAGGGCGCCCATCAATGCGAATACGAGAATTTTATACGGCCTCGGGTTAACCCCTGCAAGTCGAACCGCTTCTTCGTTCGTGCCGATCCCGACGAGATAGCGGCCGAACACGGTGCGCGTCAGCACGAACTGGGCCGCGATCATCACCGCGACCGCGATCAGGAATGCCGGCGAGATGCCGAGCGCGATCGGGTTCGACAGGAAATCGAACGCGTCGCCGATATAGGCCGTGCGCGAATTCGTCAGCTGGTACGCGAGGCCGCGCGCGGCCTCCAGCACGCCGAGCGACACGATGAACGACGGGATCCGCCAGCCGACCGTGACCGCGCCCGTCAACGCGCCCGTGACGGTCGCGACCGCGATGCCGATCAGCGCGGCCGGCAGCGGCCCCCACTGCCATTTCAGCGCGGCGACGCTGACCATCGACGCGGCGAGCGCGAGCACCGAGCCGACCGACAGGTCGATCCCGGCGATGATCAGCACGAAGGTCATCCCGACCGACATCACGACGAGATCGGGAATCTGGTTCGCGATCGTGCTGAACGTATCGTAGGTCAGGAAATGCGAGCTCAGCACCGAAAACAGCGCGATCATCGCGGCGAGCGCACCGGCGAGCCCGAGGTAGTTCGACAGGCCGAGCCGCGTGCCGGACAGCGTGCGCGCACGGCGCCCCGTCACGTCCTGCTGCGCGCCTGCGTCGGTCGGGGTTACGGGAGGCTGGGTCATTGCGGTCGTCCTGTATTCGAAGTGCCGGGAGCGGCGCCTTGCGCCTGCCCCGCGTCCGGATGCTGCGCGCCGCCCGGCGGCGTGTCGCGGCCGAAGCCGGCGAACGCCGCGGCCAGCAGCGCATCCTGGGTCCAGTTGCCGCGCTCGAACACGGCGGTCATGCGCCCGGCCGACATCACGCCGATCCGGTCGCAGATCAGCATCAGCTCGCGCAGGTCGCTCGACACGACGACGAGCGCGCGGCCTTCGCGCGCGAGCGCGCCCATCAACGTGTAGATCTCGAACTTCGCGCCGACGTCGATCCCGCGCGTCGGCTCGTCGAACAGCAGCACGCCCATGTCGCGGGCGAGCCAGCGACCGATCACGACCTTCTGCTGGTTGCCGCCCGACAGCTCGCCGACCGCCTGCGTCGCGCCGTGCGTACGGATCCGCAGCGCGTCGATCTGCTGCTCGGCGAGCGCCGTTTCGCGCGCGCCGTCGACGATCCCGCCGCGCGCGAGCCGGTCGAGCTGGCCGAGCGACACGTTCGCGGTGATCGACTGCGTCAGCAGCAGCCCTTCGCCCTTGCGATCCTCGGTGATCAGCGCGATGCCCTGCTTCACCGCCTCGACGGGCGAACCGATCCGCACCGGCTTCGGCGGCTGGCCGATCGCGATCGTCCCCGCGTCCGGCGCATCCGCGCCGTAGATCAGCCGCAGCAGCTCGGTGCGTCCCGCGCCGATCAACCCCGAGATGCCGAAGATCTCGCCCGCGCGCACCTCGAGCGACACGTCGCGCACCGCCGTCCCGCGGCTGAGGCCCGACACGACGAGCCGCGGCGCGCCGACACGACGCTCGCCGAGATCGATGTGCTCGCCGATCTCGCGCCCGACCATCAGCGTGACGAGCCCGTCTGACGTCGTCGCCGCCATGTCGCCCGCGTGGACGAGCCGGCCGTCGCGCAGCACCGCGACGCGCTCGGCGACCCGCGCGAGTTCCTCGAGCCGGTGCGAGATGTAGACGATCGCGACGCCGCGCGCCTTCAGCCGGTCGATCTGCTCGAACAGCAGCTCGACTTCACGCGCGGTCAGCATCGCGGTCGGTTCGTCGAGAATCAGCACGCGGCAGTCGCCGATCAGGTTGCGCGCGATCTCGACCATCTGCTGGTGGCCGATGCCGAGCGCGCCGACCGGCGTATCGGGATCGACCGCGTCGAGCCCGACCTGCGCCATCGCGGCCCGTGCATCGTCGCGCAGCCGCGCGCGATCGATGATCCCGAAGCGCCGCGGCAGGCGGTTCAGGAACAGGTTTTCGGCAACCGTCAGTGTCGGCAGAAGGTTCAGCTCCTGCATCACCATGCGCACGCCGAGTGCCTCGGCCTGCGTCCGGCTCGCCGGCGCATACGGCGTGCCGCCGAGTTGCATCGTGCCGGCGGTCGGCTCGACGAGGCCGCCGATGATCTTCGACAGCGTGCTCTTGCCGGCGCCGTTCTCGCCCGTCAACGCAAGCGCATGGCCCGCCTCGAGCGTCAGCGTGACGTCGGCGAGCACGGGTTCGGCATAGGTCTTGCCGATGCCGGAGACGGACAGCACGGGAGCGGCTGCGCGGGAGGGTTGGAAAGTCGGGTCCATCGCGATCCTGGTTGCGGCCGCGCGCACGCGGCGCGCGGGTGTGACGCTCACAAGTGCATGTGCATGCAGTGGCCGTGATCGCGCTCACCCCGGATAACGGCCGCCGCGCCCGATTCTTGAGGGCGGCGGCCGCATCGGGGCCGCGTCACTTCGTCACGAGGTCCACCGGCGTCTCGACGACGCCCGACATGTCGGCCTGCTTGCGATGCTCCGCAATCGCCTTGAGCGCCGTGTCGATACCGAACACGGCCTGCTTCGCCGCGTACTGATCGGCGGTCGCGAGCACGCGGCCGTCCTTCAGCATCGGCTTGATCGCGTTGATGTTGTCGTAGCCGACCACGAGCACCTTGCCCTGCTTGCCGGCCGCGCGCACGGCCGACACGGCGCCGATCGCCATGTTGTCGTTGCCGCACAGCAGCGCCTTCAGGTTCGGGTATTCGTTGAGCATCGCGGCGGCGACCGCATTGCCCTTGTCGATCTCCCATTCGCCGGACTGCACCGACACGACCTTCATCCCGCCCGCCTTCATCGCGTCCTGGAAGCCGGCCGTGCGCTGTTGCGCATTGGTCGTCGTCGACACGCCTTCGATGATGCCGACCTGGTCGCCCGCCTTCAGCCGCTTCGCGAGGGTGTCGCCGATCTTGCGCGCGCCCTTGCGGTTGTCCGGGCCGACGAACGGCACGTTCAGGTTCTTCGACTTCAGCACGTCGGGATCGAGCCGGTTGTCGATGTTCACGACGATGACGCCCGCGTCGACCGCCTTCTTCACGACCGGCACGAGCGCCTTCGAATCGGCCGGCGCGAGCACGATCGCGTCGACCTTCGACACGATCATCTGCTCGACGATGCGGATCTGGTTCGCGGTGTCGGTTTCGTCCTTGATGCCGTTGGTGATCAGGTCGAACTGGCCCGCGTTGTGTTTCTGGTATTCCTTCGCGCCTGTTTCCATCGTCAGGAAGAACTCGTTGGCGAGCGACTTCATCACGAGCGCGACCTTCGGCTTGGCTGCCGATTGCGCGTGGACGGCCGGTGCGGCGGCGACCGCGACGGCGGCGAGCGCGGCGGTCAGGAAGCGACGGCGAAAGCGAACATTCATACTCATCTCCTGGCGACTGGCCCCAAGGGCCGGACGATTATTTGACTGTTGTTTTAATGTGAGCAAACGTTTGCGCCACACTACCCGGGCAATGGCCATCGATGCTGCTGTCGGTACCACGGAATGGAAGCGAGGCAGACGGCCGACTGCCTGGCGCGCTGTCGTTTACGCGCCGCCGCCGGCGGGACGCCGGCGGAGTGAAGGCTATGCTGTACCGATTCGCGTCGGCGTGCAACCTGTCTGATCAATATTTAAGGGTTTATTCGGAGCGCGTGTCACGCCGGGCCCCGCGGCGCCGGTTCGTCTTCATCGGCCGACGGCGGCTCGCCGAAGCGGTTCGCATGCGGCGTGCCGGCGATGAAGCCGTTCATCACGAACAACGCGAGCGCGCCGACGATCGGCACGAACAGCAGCAGCATCCACCATCCCGACTTGTCGATGTCGTGCAGCCGCTTCACACCGACCGCAATCGACGACCACACCGCGACGACCGCGATGACGACGGCCACCAGCATCACCAGCGGCGGCAGATCGTCTTCCGGTGCACCGCGGGAACTCGCATCGAAAATCGCGCTGAGCACCGTGGAAACCAGCGCGTAGATCCACCACGGCAGGCGCCCGATCCGGCCTTCGAAGGAAAAGAGAAGCCATTTCAGATTCATTGTTTACCTCTTCGTCACGCGTGTTGCGTGCTGCGCGATAGGTCCGCGGGCATGCCGGAACCGGCGATCCACGTGCGTGGTTTCTTGAAGGCGGACGGCCTGCCGGCGTTGCTTTTCGCACTTCGTTCCGGTGTTGCGCGTTGCGTCGCTGATGCGATCCGGCCGGCAGGATGGCGACCAACGGACGGCCCGAGCGCACGTCACCCGGCATTCACGCGCATTGAATCACATTTACGGGCCAATGGATCGCTCGATAGGGCAGATGGCCTAACCCGCAACGAGGCGTGCACGCGACGCTCTTGTTCTTGTCGTTGGGCCGGCAAGCGAATACATGTCGTTCGCCTTGTGCGGCGAAGAATCGGACGGAAACCGCGATGGCGGTCGATGATACGGTGAGTCGATCGACCCAGGCAGCGGCAAATCGCCTGCCGCTGCCCAATACATGACAACCCGCGCCGGTATGTCGCGCCATCCGCGCCGAGCGCGCGGATGACGCACGACGCGCTGCCGTCAAACGGCTTCGCGCAACAGCCCCGCGATTTCCGCTTCGTTCAGATGCGGCGCGAACATCTCGATCAGCCGGTACGCATACGCGCGCAGGAACGCACCCTTGCGCAGCCCCACCCGCGTCGTGCTCGCTTCGAACAGATGCTGCGTATCGAGCGCGACGAGCCCCGTGTCGCGCTGCGGATCGTAGGCCATCGCCGCGACCACGCCGATCCCCATGCCGAGTTCGACATAGGTCTTGATCACGTCCGCGTCGATCGCGGTGAGCACGACGTCGGGCACGGCGCCCGCCTGCGTGAACGCCTGGTCGATATGCGAGCGGCCCGTGAAGTCCTGGTCGTACGTGATGATCGGGTACTCGGCGATTTCCTCGAGCGTCAGGTTCTCGCGGCCGACGAGCGGATGGCCCTTCGGCACGACGACCGTGTGGTGCCACGAATAGCACGGGAACGTGACGATGTCCGGATAGCGGTCGAGCGCCTCGGTCGAGATGCCGAGATCGGCCTCGCCATTCAGGATCATCTGCGCGATCTGCTGCGGGCTGCCCTGGCGCAGCGCGAGATGCACCTTCGGGAACACGTCGGTGAACTGGCGGATCACCTTCGGCAGCGCGTAGCGCGCCTGCGTGTGCGTCGTTGCGACGACGAGATGGCCGCTGTCCTGGTCGGCGAACTGGCGCGCGACGCGGCGCAGGTTCTCGGCGTCGAGCAGCATCCGCTCGATCAGCTGGTGCACGGCCTTGCCGGGCTCCGTGAGCCCCGTCAGCCGCTTGCCGCGCCGGATGAAGATGTCGACGCCCAGCTCATCCTCGAGATCCTTGATCTGCTTCGACACGCCCGACTGCGACGTGTACAGCACGTTCGCGACTTCCGTCAGGTTCATGTTCTGGCGCACCGCTTCGCGCACGAACCGCAATTGCTGAAAATTCATGGGTATGCCTCTTAGGCTGTCGTTGTTTGATTGTCGATTCCGAGCGTATCCCGCCCCCTGCCCTGCATTTTCTCGTCAACGCGCGGGAAACACACGCACCGCGCGCGGCACCGCCGTCGCACCGTCGCCGACCTGCAGCGACAGCGCCCGCCATGCGTCGCGATCGAGTTCCGCCTCGAGCGCGCCGCCGGCACGCGCCTCGAGCTCCACGCGCACCGAGCCGCCCAGCGGGATCACGCGGCGCACGTCCACCGCGATGCCGTCGCGGTGCCCTGCTTCGCCAACCGGCCACAGCTGCAGGTCGTGCGGGCGCACATAGGCATTCGCGGGGCCGGCGAAATCGGCGTCGACCTCGATCGGCGCGGCCGCCCCCTCGGCGACGAAGCCACGCCCGGCGACCGTGCCCGGCAGCCGGTTCGCGGCGCCGAGGAATTCGTAGACGAATGCGCTCTGCGGATGATCGTAGACGTCCTGCGGGCTGCCGACCTGCTCGACGTGGCCGCGGTTCAGCACGACGATGCGATCCGCGACTTCCAGCGCCTCCTCCTGGTCGTGCGTGACGAAGATCGTCGAGATGTGCAGGTCGTCGTGCAGACGACGCAGCCAGCCGCGCAGCTCCTTGCGGACCTTCGCGTCGAGCGCGCCGAACGGCTCGTCGAGCAGCAGCACCTTCGGCTCGACCGCGAGCGCGCGGGCGAGCGCGATACGCTGGCGCTGGCCGCCCGACAGCTCGGACGGATAGCGCTGCGCGAGCCAGTCGAGCTGCACGAGCTTCAGCAGTTCGTGCACCTTCTCGCGGATCGCGGCTTCCGACGGCCGCTCGCGGCGCGGCTTCACGCGCAGCCCGAACGCGACGTTCTCGAACACGGTCATGTGGCGGAACAGCGCGTAGTGCTGGAACACGAAGCCGACCTGGCGGTCGCGTGCGCCGACCGATGCCACGTCGAGCCCCTGCAGCACGACCTGGCCCGCATCCGCGTGCTCGAGGCCCGCGATCACGCGCAGCAGCGTGGTCTTGCCGCAGCCGGACGGCCCGAGCAGCGCGACCAGCTCGCCGGGCGGGAAGTCGAGCGATACGTTGTCGAGCGCCGTGAAATCGCCGAAGCGCTTCTGAAGGTTACGGACGGTGATACCCATTCTGGTTGCCTCTTTACGATTTCGACGAAACGGCGCCGACGGGGCCGGCATGTGCGGGAACGGCGTCGTGCGCGTCGGCCAGTTCGGCCGCAAGATGACGCTCGGCGATCAGCTTCAGCGCGAGTGTGACGAGCGCGAGCAGCGCCAGCACCGACGCCACCGCGAACGCCGCCGCGAAGTTGTATTCGTTGTACAGGATCTCCACGTGCAGCGGCATCGTGTCGGTCACGCCACGGATGTGGCCGGACACGACCGACACCGCGCCGAACTCGCCCATCGCGCGCGCATTGCACAGGATCACGCCGTACAGCAGGCCCCACCTCACGTTCGGCAGCGTCACGCGGCGGAAGATCTGCCAGCCCGACGCGCCGAGCACGCGCGCGGCTTCTTCCTCGTCGGTGCCTTGCGCCTGCATCAGCGGAATCAGCTCGCGCGCGACGAACGGGAACGTGACGAAGATCGTCGCGAGCACGATGCCCGGCACCGCGAAGATGATCTGCACGTCGTGATCCTGCAGCCACGGCCCGAACCAGCCCTGCGCGCCGAACAGCAGCACGTACACGAGGCCCGAGATCACCGGCGACACCGAGAACGGCAGGTCGATCAGCGTCGTCAGCAGCGCCTTGCCGCGGAATTCGAACTTCGCGATCGCCCACGATGCGCACACGCCGAACACGAGGTTCAGCGGCACCGCGATCACGGCGACGGTCAGTGTCAGCTTGATCGCCGACCACGCATCGGGATCGGCCAGCGATTCGAAATAGAAGCCGACGCCCTTGCGCAGCGCCTCGACGAACACCGCGGCGAGCGGCACGACGAGGAAAAACGCGAGGAACGCCAGCGCGATGCCCGTGAGCAGCCAGCGCACGACGCGCGACTCGCTGACGGGGTCGAGCCGCTTCGTGGCACGCGCGGCCGGCGACGGGGTTTTCAGCACGACGGTGGCCTCCTGGCTCATTGCTGGCCTCCTGCTGCGGCGGCTGTGGCGGCGGCGGGCGCCGGACCGCTCGCGCCCTTGCTCGTACGGCGCTGCAGATACCACTGCAGCGTGTTGATCAGCAGCAGCATCAGGAACGACACGACGAGCATCACGACTGCCAGCGCGGTCGCGCCCGCGTAGTCGTACTGCTCGAGCTTCGTGATGATGAGCAGCGACGTGATCTCGGATTTCATCGGCACGTTGCCGGCGATGAAGATCACCGAGCCGTATTCGCCGAGCGCGCGTGCGAACGCAAGCGCGAAACCGGTGAGGAGCGCCGGCAGCACGGCCGGCAGCACGACGCGGCGGAACGTCAGCCAGCGCGATGCGCCGAGGCACGCGGCGGCCTCCTCCTGCTCGCGCTCGAAATCCTCGAGCACCGGCTGCACCGTGCGCACGACGAACGGCAGCCCGATGAAGGTCAGCGCGACCAGCACGCCGGCCGGCGTGAACGCGATCTTGATGCCGAGCGGCGCGAGATACTGGCCGACCCAGCCGTTGGTCGCGTAAACGGCCGCGAGCGAAATGCCGGCGACCGACGTCGGGAGGGCAAACGGCAAGTCGACGACCGCATCGACGAGGCGCTTGAACGGGAACGTGTAGCGCACCAGAACCCACGCGACGAGAAAGCCGAACACGGCGTTGATCAGCGCGCCGCCGAGCGCGGCCGAGAACGTCAGCCGGTACGACGCGAGCACGCGCGGCGACGTGACGGCGGTGACGAACTGGTCCCACGACAGCGTCGCGGTCTTCAGGAACGTGGCGGCGAGCGGTATCAGCACCACGAGGCTCAAATAGGCCACCGTGATGCCTAGCGTCACGCCGAAACCGGGCAGCGCGCTCGGCTTGCGAAAGGTGTACGTCGTCATCGGATGCTCTTGCTGGGTCGATGCTGCTCATGGGTCCGACGCAAACGCCGGCGCAGTGAATCGCGCCGGCGGCCCCGTCGGGGATGCGGCGCGCTATCGTGGCGCGCCGCCGTTGTTATGGCGTTACTGCGGCTTGTAGATCGAATCGAACACGCCGCCGTCCGCGAAATGCGTCTTCTGCGCATTCGTCCAGCCGCCGAAGGTATCGTCGACCGTGTACAGCTTCAGCTTCGGGAACTGCTTCGTCAGCTCCGCCGGCACGTTCTTCGAACGCGGCCGGTAGTAGTTGCGTGCCGCGATCTCCTGGCCCTGCGGGCTGTACAGGAAGTTCAGGTACGCCTCGGCCAGCTTGCGCGTGCCCTTCTTGTCGACCACCTTGTCGACCACCGCGACGGGCGGCTCGGCCAGGATGCTCACCGACGGCACGACGATCTCGAACTTGTCGGTGCCGAATTCCTTGACCGACAGGAATGCCTCGTTTTCCCATGCGATCAGCACGTCGCCGATCCCGCGCTGCACGAAGCTCGTCGTCGCGCCGCGCGCGCCCGAATCGAGCACGCCGGCGTTCTTGTAGAGCTTCGTGATGAATTCCTTCGCCGTCTGCTCGTTGCCGCCCGGCTTGTGCAGCGCGTACGCCCACGCGGCCAGGTAGTTCCAGCGCGCGCCGCCCGACGTCTTCGGGTTCGGCGTGACGATCGAGATGCCCGGCTTGGTCAGGTCGTCCCAGTCCTTGATCCCCTTCGGATTGCCCTTGCGCACCAGGAACACGATCGTCGACGTGTACGGCGACGCGTTGTCGGGCAGGCGCTTCTGCCAGTCCTTGTTGACGAGCCCCTTGTTCGCGAGCGCATCGATGTCGTACGCGAGCGCCAGCGTGACGACGTCGGCCTGCAGGCCGTCGAGCACCGAGCGCGCCTGCGCCCCCGAGCCGCCGTGCGACTGCTTGAAGTTGACGGTCTCGCCCGTCTTCGCCTTCCACTCCTTGCCAAACGCCTGGTTGAAGTCCTGATACAGCTCGCGCGTCGGGTCGTACGACACGTTCAGGAAGGTCGTATCGGCCTGTGCGTGCGTCGCGACGCCCAGCGCCGCCGCCGCGCCCAGCGCGAGTGTTGCGATCAGGCGGCCCACTCCGCCCACCAGCCCCGTATTGCGCTTGCCCATCCTTGGTTCTCCAGTGTTGTCGGTATTGCGATGTCGGGCCAGTCTAACGAACGGGTTACATGATTAAAAATAATCGTTCCTTATTTTTTAATACTCAAAAGTGCTAACGCAGACGGGATGGACGGTTGTGGCAGATGAACCGCCGTCCGGACGTCGCAAAATCGCGTCGGAACCGGCGTGATCGCGTCGAACCTCACGTAACACTTGAAATTCGCGGACTACTGTATAAAAATACAGCTCACTGTCTATCCATACAGTTGAGCCATGACCAAACTCACCGCCCGTCAGCAGCAAGTGTTCGACTTGATCCGTCGCGCGATCGAGCGCTCCGGATTCCCGCCCACCCGTGCCGAGATCGCGGCCGAACTGGGCTTCAGCTCGCCGAATGCGGCCGAGGAGCACCTGCGCGCACTGGCGCGCAAGGGTGTGATCGAGCTGGCCGCCGGCGCGTCGCGCGGCATCCGCCTGCTCGGCATCGACGATGCCCCGCACCAGTTCACGCTGCCGCACGCCGGCCTGATGCAACTGTCGCTGCCGCTCGTCGGCCGCGTCGCGGCCGGTAGCCCGATCCTTGCGCAGGAGCACATCTCGCAGCATTACGCGTGCGATCCCGCGCTGTTCTCCAGCAAACCCGACTACCTGCTGAAAGTGCGCGGCCTGTCGATGCGCGACGCCGGCATCCTCGACGGCGACCTCCTCGCCGTGCAGAAGCGCACGGAAGCAAAGGACGGCCAGATCATCGTCGCGCGTCTCGGCGACGACGTCACGGTCAAGCGCCTGATGCGCCGGCCGGGCGGTCTCGAGCTGATCGCGGAGAACCCGGATTACGAAAACATCTTCGTCAAGGCCGGCAGCGCGGAATTCGCGCTGGAAGGCATCGCCGTCGGGCTGATTCGCTCGGGCGAACTCTGACATTCCGTCTCGCTGAGGAGAACATCATGGAACGCCTTGCCCGTCTGCTGCCTTTCCGTCAATTCGGCCGCCTGCGTCACCTGCGCGGCCGCACGCCCTGCGCTCCGCTGTCCGCAGCGGCGCCTGTGCAAGAAGAAGTCGCAGTCGAACGGCAGGCGTCCCTGCTGCCGTCGGCGCTCCCCGCTTTCGCGCGGGTATCGCTGAACGCCGGCCTGAATCACGCCGAACCCGCGCGCCGTGCACCGGTGCGCGTTTATCACGGCCGGTCGCGCCTGATCATGGTCGGCACGATCGATGCCGTGTGCCGGATGATCGATCGCTGCATTGCAGAGGAACGATCGGCCACGCCAGGCGGTCTCTGATTGCGGACATCCCCGCACCGGAGGCAACGTGACCGGATCTTCGGGCCGCGCATGGCGGCTCAAGCCCCTTCTGATCGTCGTGCTGGCCGTCGCCATCGTCGTGGCCATCGGCTATGCCTACGCGTCGCCGTACGTCGCCCTCGGTCGCCTGAAATCGGCGATCGATGCGCGCGATGCGCAGGCCATCAGTGAATATGTCGATTTCCCGTCGCTGCGCATCAGCCTGAAGCAGCAGGTCACTGAAGAGTTGATGCGCCGGATCGACGCGGTGAAGAAGAACAATCCGTTCGCGGTGCTCGGTGCGCTGATCGGATCCGCACTGATCGGCCCGCTGGTCGATGCGTACGCGACCCCGGAAGGCGTGGCCGCACTGATGAGCGGATTACCACCGCGTGGCAATCCAGGTGAGCGTCCACCCGAATGGTCGAATCTGCCGCCCGGTAGCAATGCGCCGGCGGCACCATCGGCCAATCCGGCTCCTCCCGCGAGCGCAGCCGCTCCGGGTAGCAACGCGGCCGCTACCGCTGCGTCATCGCCATCCGCCGCTGCCGCACCGGCCAGCCCGGTCGATGCAACGCATGCGCCGCACCCGCAGCAAACCAGCGCCGGTTACCGGAATATCGATGAATTCGTCGTGACCTACCAGCGCAGTGCCGACGGCACGCGCTATGCGGCGATATTCCACCGCTTCGGCCTGTTCTCGTGGAAGTTGTCCGCAATCGACCTGCATGCTTGACCGGTCTTGAATGGCCGCGGTCAGCGCGCGCCCGACGGACGTGGCACGACGCCCGACCGGCGCGATCCGCCGGTCAGGCAGTCATCGAATCATTGGATCATTTGCCGTTCGCCGTGGCCGCTTCACGCTCCCGCGCGATTTCTTCCTTCTGCTCCTGCGCCGACGAACACGCCACCAGAATGCTGCAATTCACGCGATCGAGCAGTTGCGTGTTGCCCGACCCCATCCACCATCTGGACAACCCGCTGCGGCACCGATGGCCAACGACGACGAGGTCGACGTTCAGCTCCCTTGCGAGATTCGCGATTTCGTCGATCGGATAGCCGAACGCGAAATGGCCTTCGGCCTGCACGCCGCGCTCGCGCAGCCAGTTCACCCCTTCCTGCAGGATTTCACGCGCGGTTTCCTCGAACCGGCCGCACGCGACGTCGGTCAGCAAACCCGCGCTCTGTGCAATGCTCGAGCGCATGTCGACCACCGACAGCAAATGCGTCTCGGCCTTGAGGTCCATCGCGAGATTGGCGCCGCAACGCAGTGCCTTGCGTCCTTCGAGCGTGCCGTCGTAACACAGCAAAATCTTGTTGTAGCTAGCCATGAAACCTCCCTATCGCAACAACGAGCCTACGCATTCATCATGGTGCGCCGCAATTCAGGACGCAAGGGATGGAAAACGCTGATTCGCCCCGCTCGGCTCGTGCGCGATGATGCAGTGCACGATCGGTGCGTACAGGCATCGCACCGTGCAGGCATGCCCTGAAGAGACGCAGTCGATGCACTAGAATGGCCCGTTCGTACTCCAGCGGGCCATCAGGCGCCGGCGTCGTGCGCTTCGGTCATGCCCGTGTGACACGCAGTCGTCCGATCGGTTCGTCAACCGGCCACGCATCCGGCCACAGCGGAACGCTTCCGCGCCGGCCTACAACGACAACATGCCCATGTCCGTTGCACCGATCGATTTCCGGAACGTCGAAAAGCGCTATGGCGACAAGCTCGTCGTCAACGGCCTGTCCTTCACCGTCCAGGCCGGCGAATGCTACGGCCTGCTCGGGCCGAACGGCGCCGGCAAGACCACCACGCTGAAAATGCTGCTCGGCCTCACGCATCCCGATGCAGGCACCATTTCGCTCTGCGGCGAACCGGTTCCATCGCGTGCGCGGCATGCGCGCCAGCGCGTCGGCGTCGTCCCGCAATTCGACAATCTCGACCCCGACTTCACCGTGCGCGAGAACCTGCTCGTCTTCAGCCGCTACTTCGGCATGTCGGCGCAGGCCGCGCACGCGCTCGTGAAACCGCTGCTCGAATTCGCGAAGCTCGAGAACAAGGCCGATGCGAAGGTCGGCGAGCTGTCGGGCGGCATGAAGCGCCGCCTGACGCTCGCCCGCGCGCTCGTCAACGATCCCGATGTGCTGGTGCTCGACGAGCCGACGACGGGCCTCGACCCGCAGGCGCGTCACCTCATGTGGGAGCGGCTGCGCTCGCTGCTCGCGCGCGGCAAGACGATCCTGATCACCACGCACTTCATGGAAGAAGCCGAGCGCCTGTGCGACCGCCTGTGCGTGATCGAGGAAGGCCGCAAGATCGCCGAAGGCGCGCCGCACGCGCTGATCGAATCGGAGATCGGCTGCGACGTGATCGAGATCTACGGGCCCGATCCGGCCACGCTGCGTGACGAGCTGTCGGCGCTCGCGAAGCGCACCGAGATCAGCGGCGAGACGCTGTTCTGCTACGTGAGCGATCCGGAACCGCTCAGTGCGCGACTCAAGGGGCGCACGGGGTTGCGCTATCTGCATCGCCCGGCCAATCTTGAAGATGTGTTCCTGCGGCTCACGGGCCGCGAAATGCAGGACTGATCGATCATGGACGTCCGCAACTATTCGACCGCCGCACCGTCGGCACCGCCGCGCGTGTCGCGCTTCGCGATCGCGATGCCCGCGAACGCGACCAACTGGATCGCCGTCTGGCGGCGCAACTATCTCGTCTGGCGCAAGCTCGCGCTCGCGTCGATGTTCGGCAATCTTGCCGATCCGATGATCTATCTGTTCGGGCTGGGGTTCGGGCTCGGGCTGATGCTCGGCCATGTCGACGGCGTGTCGTATATCGCGTTCCTCGCGGCCGGCACGGTCGGGTCGAGCGTGATGATGTCCGCGAGCTTCGAGTCGATGTATTCGGGGTTCTCGCGCATGCACGTGCAGCGCACGTGGGAAGCGATCATGCATACGCCGCTCGCGTTGGGCGACATCGTGCTCGGGGAAATTGTCTGGGGAGCGAGCAAGGCGATGCTGTCGGGGGCCGCGATCATGCTCGTCGCGGGGGCGCTCGGCTATGCGCAGTTTCCGTCGATGCTCGCGGCACTGCCCGTGATCGCGCTCGCGGGCCTCGCGTTTGCCAGCATCGCAATGATCGTCACGGCGCTCGCGCCGTCCTACGATTTCTTCATGTTTTATCAGACGCTCGTGCTGACGCCGATGCTGCTGCTGTCGGGCGTGTTCTTCCCGATCACGCAGCTGCCGCCGATTGCGCAGCATGCGGCGCAGGCGCTGCCGCTCGCGAATGCCGTCGAGTTGATCCGGCCCGCGATGCTCGGCCGGCCGGCAACCGACGTCGCGTTGCATGTCGCGGTGCTTACCGGTTACGCGGTCGGCGGATTCCTGCTGTCCGCGTGGCTGTTCCGGCGGCGGATGATGCGCTGACGGCCGGCGCGCGAGCGCCGGCTTTCTGCGACGACCTTACTCGTCGTCGTCGCTCCACGGGATCTCGACGTCGGTCAGGAACGCGACGGTCGCGAGCGGGCCGCCTTCCTGGCGGCCGAGCTTGCCGTCCGCGCGATGCCATTCGACGCGAAACTGCGTGCCCGGATCGTCGGCCAGCAGATACACCGTACGCAGTTCTTCCTTGTCGGCTTCGTCCACCGGGCCGTCGAACGACACCAGCATCTTCTGCGGCCACAGGCCGTTGACCGGATCGTAAATGCGGTCGCCTTGCGGAATGTCGATGCTGGCCTCGACGCCGATCGTTGCGGAGGCCTCGATGATCATCGTGCCGAGTGCGTTCAGCACGGCAGTCGCCCGCGCGGAATTGGCCTGGCGGATCGCGAGATCGCCGCGCGTCAGCGCCTGTTCGAGTCGAGGATGGATCTTCGGTTGGGTCATGCGTTTTCCTGTTTGCTTCTTGTAAATGGCGCCGCACGCGTGAAACGGCGGCGCCGGATGAATACGACGATTGCGCCCGTTTGGCGCGCCGCTTGCGCGCGTCAGAACCCGAACGCGACCGCGAGCAGCCCGCTCGCGATCCCGAACACGACGACGAGCGTCGCGACGATCGCCAGCATGTACGGCTTGAACGAACGCGCGAGCATCGCGAGCGACGGCACGCTGATCGGCGGCAACGTCATCAGCAGCGCGGCGGCCGGGCCGACGCCCATGCCGAGCGACAGCATTGCCTGGATGATCGGCACCTCGCCGGCCGTCGGGATCACGAACAGCATGCCCGCGACCGCGAATGCAATGATCCAGCCGAGATGATTGCCGATGTCCGGGCCGATATGCGGGAACAGCCACGCGCGCGCGGCGCCGAGCAGCAGCACGAGCACGATGTATTCGGGCACGAGCCGCACGGCCATGCGCGCGAGCAGCTTCATCCAGCGGACGAACGGATTGCCGGCCGCGGCCTGCTCGGCCGCCAGCGCGGCGAGCTGCGCATCGTCGATGCTGCGGTCTTCGGGGCGTGCGATGCGGTTCAGCAGATAGCCGATCCCGAATACCATCGCGATGCCGAGCACGAGGCGCAGCGCACTCCAGTGCCAGCCGAGCACGAAGCCCATGAAGACCAGCGCCGCCGGGTTCAGCACCGTGTTGCCGAGCCAGAACGCGACCGCGCCGCCCGGCGATGCATGGCGCGCACGCAGCCCCGCGACGACCGGCGCCGCACAGCACGTGCACATCATGCCGGGCAGCGACAGCAGACCGCCCGCGGCGACACTGCCGAAGCCGGTGCGGCCAAGCACGCGCGCGACCCAGTGCGCCGGCAGCAGCGCCTGCACGGCCGAACCGAGCAGCAGGCCCAGCACCATCGCCTGCCAGATCGCCTTGCCGTACGCCCACGCGTAGTCGAGCGCGGCCTTCAGCGACGGCTCGGGCGCGGCCGCCGACGTGCCCATCAGGATCGACTGGCCGATCGAATGATGCTCGGCGGCGACGAACGCCTTGTTGTAGTACGGGAACCATTTCACATAGAACAGGCCCGCGACCGCGATCAGCAGGAAGGTCATCCAGCCGAGGGCCGGACTGGGTTGGGTGCGTGTGGTCGTCATCGTGTGGTCGTCGATTGGTTTTGATCAGTTTCGAATGTCGCGCCTGCAGCAAACGCGGCCGATGCGGGTAGCCCGGCCTGTGCAAGCTGGGCCAGCAGCGCGCGCGCCTGCTCGCGCCCATCGGCGGCGTTGGGCCGGAACGTGAACGTCAGCGCCCGGTTCGGCTTGTTGTACGTCGCGCGATAGGTGCGCGCATAGGCGGGATCGTAATGCTTGTCGATCAGCTCGGTGAACAGTTCGGCCCGTGCGTCCGCGTCGATCAGCGCCTTCCAGTGCGTCACCTGCTCACGGCTGTGCAGGCCGATCAGCCGATGGAGCTGCGCCTTGAACGCATCCGGTTCGTCGAACAGGTGCGCGTAATCGTCGAGGAGGAATGCGATGCGCTCGTCGTGCGCCGCGTCGACATGCACCCACGGCCCCGCGTGAAACGCTTCGATCAACGCGATCGGCAATTGCACGAGCCCGATCCTGCGACTTTCCGATTCGACGAACACCGGCCATTCGGGGTCGAAACGTCCAAGCGTTTCGACGAGCCCGGAATCGAATCCCTTCTGCGCCGGCTGCGGCTTGCCCGGCAGCGCACCAAGCAGCGAACCGCGATGGCACGCGAGCGCCTCGAGATCGAGCGTCTGCGCGCCCACGTCGCGCAGTGCGTTCAGCAGGCGCGTCTTGCCGCAGCCCGTATGGCCGACGAGCGCGATGTAGCGAAAGCGCGTCGGCAGCGAGTCGAGCGTCGCGCATACCGACTGGCGGTACGCTTTGTAGCCGCCGTCGAGCTGGCGCGCCTTCCAGCCGATCAGGTTGAACCAGGTCGTCATCGAGCCCGAGCGCTTGCCGCCGCGCCAGCAGTAGATCAGCGGCCGCCAGTTGCGCGGACGGTCGGCGAAGGTCGTGTCGAGATGGCGCGCGATGTTGCGCGCGACGATGGCCGCGCCGACCCGCGTCGCCTCGTACGGCGACACCTGGCGGTACATCGTCCCGACGAGCACGCGCTCCTCGTTGCTGAGCACGGGTGCGTTCAGCGCGCCGGGAATATGGTCCTCGGCGAACTCGAGCGGCGTGCGCACGTCGATGATCTCGTCGAACTCGCCGGCGCGATCGAGGGTGACAATCAGGTTCTTCAATTTGGCGTCGAACAGGGGCGATGCGGCTCGATGAGCCGCATGGGCACGGAAGGCGGATTGACGATTATCTCACGGGCCGGCCTCTCGGGCCGCGCGCGGCAGTCGGCGGCGCCGACGCGGCCTGCATCGCATCGATCAGATGATCGCGGAACGCGCGAACCGACGCGGGCAGATCGCGCCCCGCCATCGTCTGCACCTGGATGCTGCGCTCGCGCAGCTGCGGGTTCGTCACGGGCACGACGACGAAGCCGTCCGCGGCGCAGCAATCACGCACCGACAGCAGCCCCGTGAACATCACCGCGCCCGTGCGCCGCGCGTAACCGTACATCGCCGCCGTGTTGTTGCTCGTCAGTTCGGGCTCGAGCAGCAGCCCGTCGAGCGCGCACGCGATGTCGATCAGCTGGCGCACCGTCGTGCCGGCCTCGGGCAGCACGTGCGGGTGACGCGCGACATCGGCGAGCGACACGGCCTCCCGCGCCGCGAGCGGATGGTCGTGCCGCACCAGCGCGAAGATCGGCGCGCGCTCGGAGTGGTCGACGCGCACGCCCTTCTCCGGCGCGAGGCTGAAGCTCAACGCGATGTCCACGTCGCCATCGCGCACACGCCGCGTCGCGTCCGCCGGCGACACCACCCATACGGAGAAGTCGACACCGGGATGGCGCGCCTTGAAGCTGGCCAGCGTGCCGGGCAGGAAATCGATCGCGAACCCTTCCGAGCACGCGATCTTCAGCAGGCTGCCGTGCAGCGCATCGAGCCCGCCGATGTCCTTCATCACGTGCTCGGCCTCCAGCAGGCTGCGCTGCGCGAACGCCAGCAGCCGCTCGCCGGCCTCCGACAGCGCCATCCCGCGCGGCCGGCGCTCGAACAGCGGTGCGCCGAGCTCGCTCTCGAGTTTCGCGATCTGGCGGCTGATCGCCGATACGGCCACGTGCAGCCGCGCGGACGCGTCGCTGATCGAGCCGGTGCGCGCCACCTCGACGAAATACCGCAACGCCAGGCCATGCAGGAAAGCCGCCATCGTTCTGTCTCCGCCCGGCTACCGGGCCTGCCGCTTTGCCTTTTCGGCAAAGAAAGGTTCGAAATTCGATCATTGTGACAAAAAAAACGGCTTCCTAGAATCGATCGCACTTCACGCTGCGTGCCCGATCCGGCGCGTGCAGGAACCCGTCAGAGGAGACCCGACTTGAGCCGTACCGCCGCCATCCAGCACGCGCTGAACCAGTTCGAATCCGGTGCGTTCTTCAAGACCCTGAGCCGCCGCGTCGGCCTGCGCACCGAAAGCCAGGACAGCGGCAACGAAGCCGCGCTACGCGCCTACCTGACCGACGAGATCGCCCCCGAAGCCGCGCGCCTCGGCTTCACGTCGCGGATCGTCGACAATCCCGTCGACGGCGGCGGCCCGTTCCTGGTCGCGTCGCGCCACGAAGACGACACGCTGCCGACCGTGCTGATCTACGGCCACGGCGACGTCGTGCGCGGCTACGACGCACAGTGGCGCGCGCCGTTGTCGCCGTGGACGCTGACGGCCGACGGCGACCGCTGGTACGGCCGCGGCAGCGCCGACAACAAGGGCCAGCACACGATCAACCTGGCCGCGCTGGCGAGCGTGCTCGACGCGCGCGGCGGCCGGCTCGGCTTCAACGCGAAGCTGCTGATCGAGATGGGCGAGGAAACGGGTTCGCCGGGCCTCGACGCACTGTGCCGCCAGGAGCGCGACGCGCTCGCGGCCGACGTGCTGATCGCCTCCGACGGCCCGCGCATCGCCGCCGCGCGCCCGACGGTATTCCTCGGCTCGCGTGGTTCGGTCAATTTCAAGCTGAGCCTGCGCGCCCGCGACGGCGCGCATCACTCCGGCAACTGGGGCGGGCTGTTGCGCAATCCGGCGATCGTGCTCGCGCATGCGCTCGCGAGCCTCGTCGACGCGCGTGGCGCGATTCGTGTCGCGGGGCTGCGTCCGCCGCCGATCCCGGCCGCCGTGCGCGATGCGCTCGCCGACCTCTCCGTCGGCGGCGGCCCCGGCGATCCGGCGCTCGACGCCGACTGGGGCGAGCCCGGCCTCACCGCGCCCGAGCGCGTGTTCGGCTGGAACACGTTCGAGATCCTCGCGTTCAAGGCCGGCAACCCCGAGCACCCCGTCAACGCGATCCCGCCCGCCGCGTATGCGCACTGCCAGTTGCGCTTCGTCGTCGGCACCGACTGGGAAGCGCTGCACGCGCATCTGCGCACGCACCTCGATGCGCACGGCTTCGCCGACATCGAGATCGACGTCGAGCGCGGCGCACCGGCGACACGCGTGCCGCCGGACGATCCATGGGTGCGCTGGGCCGTCGCGTCGCTCGCGCGAACCACCGGCAAGAAGCCCGCGATCCTGCCGAACCTCGGCGGCACGCTGCCGAACGAAGTGTTCGCCGACACGCTCGGGCTGCCGACGCTGTGGGTGCCGCACTCGTACCCGGCGTGCTCGCAGCACGCACCGGACGAGCACCTGCTCGCGAGCGTCGTCAGCGAGGGGTTGCAGATGATGGCCGGCCTCTTCTGGGATCTCGGCGACGACGCGCCGACCGCTCGCCGCACCGCGCCCGCCGCGGCCGGCGCCGCCCTGTAACGCGCTTCGCCCTTCTCACGGGACGTGCAAACACGATGAATACGACCACCCTCACTTCGCAGGAAGCCGCCCGCCCCAGCGCCGCGAAGATCCGGCGCATCATCTTCGCGGCGTCGATCGGCAACGCACTCGAATGGTTCGACCTGATCGTCTACGGCTTCTTCGCGGTCACGATCGCCAAGCTGTTCTTCCCCGCCACCAGCGAAGCGACGTCGCTGATGCTGACGCTCGGCACGTTCGGGCTGTCCTACCTGATCCGGCCGATCGGCGGCTTCGTGCTCGGCGCGTACGCGGATCGCGCTGGCCGCAAGGCGTCGCTGCTGCTGTCGATCGCGATGATGATGGCCGGCACGCTGCTGATTGCGCTGATGCCGACCTACGCGTCGATCGGCATACTCGCGCCACTCGGGATCATGCTGTCGCGGCTGATGCAGGGCTTTTCCGCGGGCGGCGAATTCGCGAGCTCGACCGCGTTCCTCGTCGAGCACGCACCGCAGCGGCGCGGTTTCATGTCGAGTTGGCAGTTCGCAAGCCAGGGCCTCGCGACGCTGCTCGCATCGGGCTTCGGCGCGTTGCTGACCGCCACGCTGACGACCGCGCAACTCGAAAGCTGGGGCTGGCGCGTGCCGTTCCTGTTCGGGCTCGCGATCGGCCCGGTCGGGCTGTACATCCGCCGCTACGTCGACGAAGGCGTCGAGTTCAAGACGCAGGCACGCTCGGAAGCGCCCGTGCGCGAGCTGTTCGCGGAACAAAAGGTGCGGGTGCTGCTGTCGATCGGCGCGCTCGTCATCTCGACCGCGATCAACTACATGATCCTGTACATGCCGACTTACGCGATCAAGCAACTCGGACTGCCCGCATCGACGGGCTTCGCGGCCACGCTCGCGACCGGCTTCGTGCTCACGCTCGTCACGCCGATCGTCGGCCACCTGTCCGATCGCACCGGGCGGATCCGCATGATGGCGGTCGCGGCGGTCCTGATGCTCGTCACCGTGTACCCGACGTTCGCGTGGCTCACGCGTCACGCGTCGTTCGCGACGATGCTCGCTGCCCTGGTCTGGATCGGTGCGCTGAAGGCGATGTACTGCGGCGCGCTGCCGGCGCTGATGGCCGAGCTGTTCCCGTCGCAAACCCGCGCAACGGGGCTCGCGGTCAGCTACAACACGGGGGTCACGCTGTTCGGCGGCTTCGCGCCGTTCGTCATCACCTGGCTGATCAGCGCGACCGGCAACCGGCTGTCGCCGGCGCTCTATCTGATGGGGTGCGCGCTGCTGAGCCTCGCCGCGCTGTTCGTCGCGCGCACGCGGCTCAAGATGCGGTAACGGAAGGAACGGAGGCACAGCGATGCGCCGCCGGTGCGGCCCGTCGCGGCATCGCTGCCGTGCGGGCCGGACGCCACCTGCTTCAGGTCACGGCGCCGGGTTCGGCTGCAGTTCGTGCAACGCGTCGATCTCGGCGAGGATCTCGTCGGACAGCGTCACGTCGACGCTGCCGATGTTCTCCTTCAACTGCTCGAGCGACGTCGCCCCGATCAGGTTGCTGCGCGTGAACGGCCGGCTGTTGACGAACGCCAGCGCGAGCTGCGCGGGCGACAGCCCGTGACGCCGCGCGAGCGCGACATAGCGCGACGTCGCCTCGACGGCCTGCGGCTTGCTGTAGCGCTGGAAGCGCTCGAACAGCGTGATGCGGGCGCCGGCCGGACGCGCGCCGTTCTCGTACTTGCCGGACAGCCAGCCGAACGCGAGCGGCGAATAGGCGAGCAGGCCCACGCCGTCACGATGCGTGAATTCCGACAGCCCGTTCTCGAACGTGCGGTTCAGCAGGCTGTACGGATTCTGGATGCTCGCGATGCGCGGCAGCCCGAGCTTCTCGGCCGCGCGCAGGAACTGCGCGACGCCCCACGGCGTTTCGTTCGACACGCCGATCGCGCGCACCTTGCCCGCCTTCACGAATTCCGCGAGCACGCCGAGGGTTTCCTCGATCGGCACCGTATAAGCATCGTCGACCCACGGATAGGCGGGACGGCCGAACGTCGTCGTGCTGCGATCGGGCCAGTGCAGCTGGTAGAGGTCGACGTAGTCGGTCTGCAGGCGCTTGAGGCTGCCGTCGAGCGCTTCGGTCAGGTTCTTGCGGTCGAACTGGTTGCCTTCGCCGCGGATATGGCGCGGATTGTGCGGCTGCCGCGCCGGGCCGGCGATTTTCGTCGCGAGCACGATGCGATCGCGCTGTGCGCGATGCTGCGCGAGCCAGGTGCCGATGTACGCCTCGGTGCGCCCCTGCGTGTCGGGTTTCGGCGGTACCGGATACATCTCCGCGGCATCGATCAGCGTGACGCCCTGCCCGATCGCGTAATCGATCTGCTCGTGCGCATCACGCTCCGAATTCTGCTCGCCCCACGTCATCGTGCCCAGGCCGATCAGGCTCACCTCGATGCCCGAATCGCCAAGTGTGCGGTATTCCATGCTGTTCCTGTCGCGTCGGTGGAAAGCAGGAACGCTATCACATTGAAGCGACTGCTTCAGACAGGCTCCGCCTACGCTTACAGGCGGCCTTCGGCGCCGGCAACGACGTTCACGCGCCGGCCCGAACGATGGCGCGGCCGCCCGCCGTCACTGCGGCCGCTGGATGAAACAGGTCGCCGACGCATGCGCGACGATCTTGTCGTCCGCGGTCTTCAGCGTGCCCTCCGCGACGCCCAGCGAACGTGACAGGTGGATCACGCGCCCTTCCGCGACCAGGTCGACGTCGCGCGGCACGGGCCGCAGCATCTTCACATGCAGGTCGACCGTGCCGTAGCCGACACCCGCATCAAGCATCGAATGCACCGCGCACCCGGTGACCGAATCGAGCACCGTCGCGGCGAACCCGCCGTGCACGCCGCCGAGCGGATTCAGGTGCCGGCCGTCCGCCCGCGCCGAAAACTTCACATAACCGAGCTCGACGTCGAGCGGACGCATCGGGATCGTCTCGGAAATCGACGCGAGCGGCGCATCGCCCGATACCGCCGCGCGCAACAGATCGAGACCAGACAGGGAATGCGGGTTCATCGGGTTGTCTCCGGGTTGAAAGCGCGTCGCCGCGCGAGTAAGTTCTAAATTGGAACTCATTATTGACAACGACGGCGGCCGTTGTCAACGTGGCCGGGCCCGTTACAACCGAAGGCGGGTTCTATAATCGAACCCGCTGTTTCGCTGAACCGCCGCCAAGGATGCAAGAGACTCGACGATGAAATGGGATGACATCGGCACGCTGAACTGTTCGGTCGCGCGTACGCTCGCCGTGCTCGGCGACCGCTGGACCATGCTGATCCTCCGCAACGCGTTCCTCGGCTGCCGCCGCTTCGACGCGTTCCAGACCCAGCTTGGCCTCACGCGTCATGTGCTGGCCGAGCGGCTCGCGCGACTCGTCGACGAAGGCGTGCTGGTCAAGCGCGCGTATCAAGAGCGGCCGCCGCGGTTCGAATACCGGCTGACCGACAAGGGCCTCGACCTCTACCCGACCCTGCTCGCACTGACGGCGTGGGGCGACCGCTGGAAAGACGACGGCCAGGGGCCGCCGGTGCAGTTGCGTCACCGCACTTGCGGCCATCTGATGCATGCGGTCACCGTATGCTCCGCGTGCGGCGAGCCGCTCGACGCACGCGACGTGCAGCCGGAGCGTGGCCCCGGTGGGATAGCAGCCGAGGCAGCCGGGACGCCCGCGGCCGAGGATTGATGCTGCGTCGTGCATTCAGGAGTGAACGCGTAGCGCACACGGATCGTTAGTCGCACTCACGCTGCTGTTGCGTGCCGCATCGTGCCCAACCGGCCGCGCGCGCATGGCTTATACGCTGCCATTCCACCACCATCGCACGCGCAATCGCGCGCTGCTATCGCCTGCATCCGTCGATCAACCCGATCACGCACTCGGATCCTGTACAACGCAACTTTGCATCACCGCCCCTGCGATCACGGTCATCGCGATGCGTCGTCCCGTCTCATCCACACGTGACCGGGCCGCCACGTCTGCGTTACACTCACGGCCCGCTGTCTCGAAATTGTTCGCTGTCCAAGATGTTGTCGCGCAATCGCCTCGCCGCTGCCTGTCTCGCCGCCTCCCTGCTCGCCACTCCGTACGCCGCCTTCGGCAAGACGCAAAGTGAATCGCTGCTCCAGCAGGCGATCGACTTGGTGTCGCGTTGGCTGCCGGCCCCCACTCACGAAGCGCCCGCGACCCAGGTCGTCGAATCGGCGTTTTCGCCCGACGGCGGTGCTGAAGCGCTCGTGCTGAAAGCGATCGGCGCCGCGCGCAGTTCGATCCGCGTCGCCGCCTATTCGTTCACGTCGCCGCCTGTCACACGCGCACTGCTCGCGGCGAAGCGACGCGGCGTGAATGTCGCGGTGGTCGTCGACGACAAGGGCAATCGCGCCAAGAGCAGCAAGCAGGCGCTGAACCTGCTCGTCAACGCGGGTATCCCGACGCGCACGATCGACGCCTATGCGATCCATCACGACAAGTACCTCGTGATCGACGCCGAGCACGTCGAAACGGGCTCGTTCAACTACAGCGCATCGGCGGCCAGCCGCAATTCCGAAAACGTCGTCGTGGTGTGGAACAACCCGCAACTCGCGTCGCGTTATCTCACGCACTGGCAAAGCCGCTTCGACCAGGGCACGCCGTACCGCTCCAGCTACTGAGGCAGGCCGCGCGGCGCGCGCCCCGTGTTCGATCCGCCGTGGTGCTGATGATCGGCGAGCGTGGCGCGAAGCTCAATTCAGCCGAATGGCCAGCGCCCCGCCGCACTCAATGGATGTCGGGCGCCCGCCCGGTCGCCGCACCGGCCTGCGTCGTCGGCGCACAGCGATTCGCCTGTCCGCTCGCGCCGCTTGCCGACGACGGCGGCAAGCCGCCGGGCAGCGCGCTGCTCACGCAAACGACGCCGAATGCCAGCGTGTTCTGAACCATCGGATAAAGAAGATACAGCGCAAACGCGAGATAGCCCGCGTACAGAAATCGAACCATGGTGTGGTGGGAGGCGATGGACGAATGGACTCGCCCTGTTTACGGCACTGCGCCGGGGTACCTTGAGGTGTCGCGCCGCCGATTGCGCATCTCGGCGAAACGCGGCCCCATGGCGCCTGCTTCTCACCCGATCTGCATCGATTCGTGCCGGGCCGAAACCACCGGTCGGCGGATTGGCAACGTGGCGATGCGCCGAACAATGCGCGATACTGTCCGACATACGATCCCGTAACCGGCCTCGCAGCCGGAACAAAAGACAAGGCCCATGCAAATCGCCCCGAAACCGGCTGACGAGGCGGCCCGGCTCGATACGCTTCATTCGCTCTCGATCCTCGACACGCCGCCCGAAGAGCGCTTCGATCGCCTGACGCGTCTTGCACGCAGGCTGTTCGACGTACCGATCGCCCTCGTCAGCCTCGTCGACGACGATCGCCAGTGGTTCAAGAGCCATGCCGGGCTCGACGTCACGCAAACGTCGCGCGACGTGTCGTTCTGCGCCCATGCGCTGCACGAGGGCCATACGATGGTGATCCAGGATGCGCTGAACGACAATCGCTTCCACGACAACCCGCTCGTCACCGGCGCGCCCGGCATCCGCTTCTACGCCGGTCGACCGATCACGGCGCCCAACGGCGCACCCATCGGCACGCTGTGCCTGATCGACACGCGGCCGCGCTCGCTCGAACCCGACGAGCTCGCGCTGCTCGGCGATCTCGCCCACATGACCGAGCGCGAGATCGCCGCGCTGCATTTCGCGACCACCGACGAGCTCACGCAACTGACCAACCGGCGCGGCTTCGAGATTCTCACCCGCCACGTGCTGAGCCTGTGCGATCGCCTCGACCGTCACGCGGTGCTGCTGTTCTTCGACCTGAACGATTTCAAGTCGATCAACGACCGCTTCGGCCACGCCGAAGGCGACCACGCGCTCAAGGCCTTCGCCGACACGCTGACGGGCGCGCTGCGCGACAGCGACGTGATCGCCCGGCTTGGCGGCGACGAATTCGTCGTGCTGCTGAGCGCCACCGATCCGGCCGACGTGGCCGAGCCGGTCGAACGCGTGACGCGGGCGCTCGCGCTGCGCAACGCGGCCGACGCACGCGGCTATGACATCCGGTTCAGCGTCGGGCATGTCGACTACGATCCCGCGCACCATCGCGACGTGGCCGACCTGCTCGCCTCGGCCGATCAACGGATGTACGAGCACAAGCAACGCGGCAAGTCGACCGGCGCGTAAGCGCGGACGGAACGGGCGCAGGCACGCGCCGCCGCCCCGTTGCTCAATTGGTGTTGCGTGGTTGCGTCAGCTTCCGCACGGCGGCGCGCTGGCCATGGCCTGCGCGATCTGCTCGGGCGTCAGGTCGCGCTGATGCGTCGCGAGCGACCAGCGATGGCCGAACGGATCCTCGACCTGTCCGTAGCGATCGCCCCAGAACATGTCGGCAGCCGGAATCGTGACCGTCGCGCCGGCCGCGACCGCCTTCGCGATCGCCGCGTCGGTGTCCGGCACGTACAGGTGCAGGCAGACCGGCGTGCCTTTGAGTGCCTTCGGCCCGAGCGCACCGTGCTCGGGCATTTCATCCACCAGCATCAGTGTCGAATCGCCAATCGCGAGGCACGCGTGCGCGAGCCGGCCGTCGGGCATCGCCAGGCGAAACTGTTCGCTCGCATTGAACGCACGCTTGTAGAAGTCGATGGCTGCGGTTGCGCCGGCGCAGATCAGGTGCGGCGTCAGCGTGCGCATCCCTTCCGGGATCGGTTTGACGGACGTGGACATGGGTGTCGCTCCTTCGGGCGGTTGTCGTATCGGAATCGGGATGGACGCGCGCTGCGCACGCCTCCGATGCTACGACGGACGAACCCGGCGGAAATCGACACGGCGGCCGACATTTTTTTGTTTTCCCCGGTATCGGCGCACACGGGTTCCCCGCATCGGGCGTCATCGGCCCGTCAGGTCGGCCTCGTTGTCCGGTACGCCGAACTGCCGGCGGCATGCCTCCAGCAATCCGGCCACCGCATCGAGCGGCAGATCGGCAAACCGGGCGATCGGCAGCATCACGCCACCCGGTACCTTGTTGCGCGATGAAAGCGCCGAGAACTGGTAGCCGATGTAGCGATTTCCGGCGACGCTGATGATCCGGAATTCGGTGACGTCACGCCATCGCGTGACGGGTTGCTCGCGCAAAGCCCCGACCAGCCTGAAGCCCGTCTCGTCGACATGCAGCGCCATCCTGCGCCGCGACGACACGAAGAAGGCGGCCCCCGCC
Organism: Burkholderia sp. AU33803; assembly: GCF_002223095.1. NCBI lineage: Bacteria > Pseudomonadati > Pseudomonadota > Betaproteobacteria > Burkholderiales > Burkholderiaceae > Burkholderia > Burkholderia sp. AU33803. The sequence continues at coordinate 1,224,784 of NZ_NKFJ01000004.1, read as the reverse complement.
AGCGCCAGCAACACGGCCAGTGCCGCCACGGGCCAAAGCGCCGGCGCGGCCGCATAACCGCACAGGCTCGCCACGGCCAGCACCGCGCACGCGATCGCCCTTCCTTTCAGGCTCCGGCCGTCGACCGCCAGCGTCACCGGCAACGGGCCGACGACGGTTCCCGCATCGGGATCGACATGCCGGCCGGAATCGGTGGTTTCGCTTTCGTCGTTCATCGCGCAATCGCTCACATCGACGACAACCCGCTCATCGAGGCCGGATATCCGATCGACGCGCCGAGACAGGCGGCCTGTCGCCGGAAAACGGTCGGGATCGGTGAAGGTAAGTATCGACGCACGACAACGCGCCTTCGTCCGCGCGGAACGGGCCACGCTCCGTCGGCATCGGTCATGTTCAGTTGCACACCTTGACGGTGCCGTTGGTCGTGCATTGACCAATGGCCCAGTGGCTCTGCCCGGCAAGATGAGGAGCCTGGCCGACGCCACGGATCGGCTCGGGCGGCGACGATGCCGGCACGGCCGCGGCAGCCGACGCGGTGTCGGGCGACGGTAGCGGAGGCGGCTCGGGCGCGGTCTGGCAAGCCGACAGCGCCAGACAAAGCGCGGATGCCGACAGGGCGAGGAGCGGTCTGGACATGGTCTCGTACGCGTTTGCGATATTCGCTTCCGGTAAAACGGGCTCGCTCAAGATCACGTGCCCCGTCAGACCGTTCGGCGCAACCGCCAATGCAGCATGACGGTCATCCAATACTACTCCTCGCGATCGACGTCGCGCGAGCGGCCGTTCGGCCAGGTGCCGCCCTCCATGCAGCGGCACCCGTTATCGCTGACGCATACCGCGCCGGTCAGATTTGCGGCAGGTCGCGCAAAGTGCGCGACTCGTTCGTTGCATCGATGTCGAGTTCGATGCCTTCCGATGCATCGCGATACAGCACGCGCTTCAGCCGGGGCCCAATCGCGGTAGCGTCCGCTGCCGAGAAGATTGCGCGGACATCGTTACCGGACGCAAGCGCACGCGCCACATCTGCCACCGGTGCTTCGCTGGGCGTCGCCGCCCACGACCGGTCAGCCGGATTCACGGCCGCCCAGCGCACGTGCGTCACGCGCGCGCTGAGCGGATCGATTCGCACGCCATTCACCGCAAACATCGACATCGGCATCTCCTTCGAATTTTTTGCGGCCCGCCGTACCGATACACGATCACGGACGGCCCCAGATCTCGCAGACGTTTCCCGCCGGATCGGCCACGGAAATCGCGATCGTGCCGTCGCCGTAGTCCCATTCGTTCAGGATACTGACGCGACACGACTCAAGGCGCGCGACGGCTTCCGACACGTGCGCGACTTCGATCGCCAACGCAATGCCATGGCCAGTCGGACGAAACTCAGGGTACGGAAACTTGCCACCGCTACCCGTATGGATGGTCAGCGTCGCCCCGTCCAAGACAAAGCGATGCCACGGATTCCCCGCAGCCGACACGCCTTCGGCATGCACGGGCAGCGCGAGCGCCAACCGATAGAAATCCACCACCGCCCGGAAGCGATCGTCTTCGACCGGCACCAGAATGCCCAGACTCGCGATCATGCGCGCTTCTCCGGCCCACGTGATTTTCGATGATACATTGGGACGCTTTACAACCGTCAACAGACAATCGTGCACGGGAGAAACACATGACCGACGCCTGGGGAACCTTCCCTGCCAGAATGGGCGACCATCAGGCTTTCATCAGCTTCAACCACAGCTTTGCGGAAATCGCCGAAGGCGATCCGCGCACGTCGCTTCTCAGCGTGCGCGTCCCCTTTGCGCATCCGACACCGGAGGGCCTGCCGACCGGCGACGAATTCACCGACCTCGCGACGATCGAGGATCTGCTCGACGCCACGATCACCGCGAAAGGGGGCGTGCAGGTTGGCCGCATCACCGTCGACGGCCATCGGGATTTCCTCTTCTACGTGCCGTTCGACCAAGAGGCCGCGGCGGAGATCGTCGACGCGCTGGCCGATCAGACGACTTACGCCCTGCAGTACGCGCATCAGGACGATCCGGACAAGGAAGCGTACTGGCAGACGCTCTACCCGACCGATGACGACTGGCTGATCATGCGCGACATGCGCGTGCTGGACGAATTGCGCAAGAAAGGCGACGCCAGCGACGTAAGTCGGCGCGTGATGCACTGGGCGTACTTCCCCGACCCGAGCGACGCGCATCAGTTCGCGGACTGGGCCGAATCGAAAGGCTATCCGGTCGAATCGGTGGCGCCCACCGAGGACGGCAAATCGGCGGTCCGGTTTTCACATGAAGGCACCATGGCGCTGGCCGACATCACGCGCCATACGATCGCGATCAACCACGAAGTGCGTGCACTCGGAGGGGATTACGACGGATGGGAAACCAGCGTGGAACAGGCTGGCTGAGCGGGTCGACCTGCCCACTGTGCGACACGTGATGCAACGCATCCAGCGCAAAAAATATCCCGGCGGCATGCTTGCGCGCCGCCGGGACCAAGGCATCACCGGCCGAAACCGGCGATGGGCCTGAGGGTTCGCTCAGGCACGAGGAAAGCGATTCGTGCGGATCAGGCGAACGGATGCCGGGGTGCGCAATCGATGCGCTCACACCGCCCGCCGGACGCCCGTCCGGTTCCGTCGACGCAGCCTCCCCGCGTCGGACGGGCAAAAAGCCCCCGCTCCTGCGCGAGCGAGCGGGGAAACGGTTGACCGGGCCGGGGAAGAACGATCAACCGGCCAAATTGTGAGCGTGGGCCGCGCAACGATCTGTGCGGCAACTCACCATTTGGTGACAATGCCGCAGCAATTGGTTCGCTCGCGTGCCGCTCGGATCGCGTCACGGTCCGAGCGCAACGCCCGCGACCGGCGCGAGCACCACCACGATGACGGGTGACAGCACCACGGCCCCGATCATCATCACGCCGTCGGCTGCGAGCGTGACAGGCGTCGCGAGCACGCGCACGGCCTTGCCCGCCGTCGTGATGCGGTCGGTGACCGGGATCTTGTACGCATGCGCAAACGACGACCACGTCTTGCCTTGCGCAAAACCATCGGCGAGATAGCGCGATCCGGCCAGTTCACCCTTCATCCCGAGATCCCAGTCTCCGAGCTTCGTGAAGCCGTCCTCCAGCGCACGATTCCAATCCTCATTGGTCATGTCATCGCGATGGAGCCGCAGCGAGAAATCGCCCGAAATCTTGCTGCCCTGCGCGACGAACCCAGATAGCGACGCCTCGATCGATTTCCGGTAAGGCGATGCCAGCACCGCGCCGAGATGCTCCGGCATCTCGAAGATGTAGTGATATTTCTTGCCGAGCACGACGAATTTCTTGCCGTCCTCGCTGACGAGGAATCGGTCGACTGTCTCTTCGTAATGGCCGTCTTCGAACAGCATTGCAGTGCAGCCTGTCAGGCCGGCAGCGACAACGATCACGCCCGCCGTCAGCAGCGTTCTTCTTTTCATTTCTGGAGTTTTATTTTGTTTTAATTCAATCGGATATTTTCAGCCCGAACCCAGTTTCCGGTAAGTCGCAGGTGTTGTCAAAGCAGGTTTATTCTATTTTTCCGATCGACACGATTCGGGCTTCATTTTTCGGTACCGACTTTTTCGAAACCGTATTTTTCGAACACCGGGACGCGCGTCATGACAACCGGGTTTCGTCATCGTGACGGTCAGCTGAAAAGCCATTCTGCGACCCGCTCTATCCAGTCGAGGTCGCCAGCAATATCGATGACGGTTTCGCCGACGATTTCGGCAGTCGATGTGGTCGATACGCCCGTCGCCACCGCCCCGGCAGCAACAGCATTCGCCTTCGCCATTTCGACCGGCGCGCCCGAGCGCGGATCGGCCAGTCGCTCCAGCCAGTCGACGATGTTGGCGCGCGCATCCTCTTCATCAGCGAAATCATGTCGCTCGAGAAAGCGATCGAACACGATCCACGCAAGCGTCTTGCTTCGCGAATCGGATTCGAGATGCCAGTCGACAACGCCTGTCCGACCGGACGCCCCGATTTCGAGCATCGCGGTGAAACAGTAATCGAGGTACTCGATTTCAAGTTTCGACGACATGGTTTTCTCCGGTCAATCTGCCAGTGCCGTACTTACGATGAGCCGCGCATCCGGTTCCTCGACACTGTATGAATCTTCGATGAAATTCGCGCGGCGCATCATGTCCTCGGGCAGTATCGAGATATTCTCGCGACCTGTCGATATCGATCGCCGACACATGAGCGCAATCGATTTGCCCACCATTCTCCTCCGCGCTTTTTGCTCGCGGCTCAGGTTCTGCCGCGAATCGCTCCGATTTCATCTTTCGGGTATTGTCCTGCCTCGCCGCCGCAATCGCGCTGCTAAACTGGAATCAGAAAGGCCGCTCGCGGCATCAGAGGAAACAATGGCACTCGCCCACGCACAGGAAAATGGCGTAGAAGTCTGGGTTATCCAGCTTCCCGGGCACACACCCTATGCCTATACGCACCTCAAGCGGGTATTCTCGTCTGACGATACGCGCCATCGGGTCGTGACGATCGACCTGCCGAAACTGCTGGCATGTGCCGACCGCGACACGACGGACTACGTGTTGCCGTCCGTTCTGTACTGGGCCCCTGGAAAAGCCGCGGGCATTCGCGAATTCCTCGATCCTGAACAGGACAGGATTGCAGACATGCCATACATCACGTTTCGCGAGACGCGAACGCGAACGCTGCTCGGCATCCCCGGCCTGTCGAAGGTCGGCGTCGCGTCGTTCCGCAACGGCCAGCATCGCGCACGCTATCTGGCCTATGCAGGCGCAACGACCCTGCCCGTCGAGGTGCACGAGACGGAAGCCGATTTGCTCGTGCGGTACTGCGGCGAGTAGCGACGGAGCCTGTTCGGCCTTCGCCCGGCGACGGCCGCACATCGTGCGACCGCTCGCTCGAATGTCGCCAGGCCACTACGCCTGTATCGCATAGATCCGGTCGGTGACCTCCGTCTGGCCGATGCGGCTCGTCTCGATACCCGCCCGTTGCCATCCGTTGTGTTCATAGAAACCGATCGCGCGTTCGTTGTTCTCCAGCACCTTCAGATGGACCTTGTGCACGCCAATCGTGCGCGCCCAGGCACGAACGGCTTCGATCATGCGCTTGCCCGTACCGCTTCCGTGATGCGAAGGATGGACGTGCAGGCAGTCGAGCAACACGCCCAGCACCGCGTTGACAGGACGCTCGGCACTGACGAAACCCACGGGTTCGCCATCCGCGTCGGCGATCAGCACGAGACCCCACTCTTTTTCATTGCGATCGAGATAGTGCCGCCATCGGTTCGCGTGCTCCGTCGGGACCTCGTCGGCCAGATAGGCAGCCGGCAGGATGTGGCTGTATGCGGTTTGCCAGCTCAGCGTGTGCAGGCGAGCGATGTGGTGTGCGTCTTGCGCTGTCGCGGCACGCAGCGTGGCCCGGGTTGCCGGCATCGGTGGTCACTCCTTCAGCTTGTCCTCTTGATCGGTACGTCTCGCCGCAAAATGTACCGCGCGTTGCGGTATGCAACCCTCAACGACGCTGCGCTCGAACGATCCCGTGTCGGCGAGTCCCGGGACGACGAAATCAAGGCATCGCACTCCGCACGTTATCATCGCGTACCTTGCATGCGCGGTCGCCATCCGCTGGCGCGTGACGTTCGCCGGCGCTCGTCCTGGTCACGGCTGACGCGCTCACGTCAGCGCCTGCCCGCCGGACGTCGCCGCAACGCGTTGCCCGCGCAACGGAATGCAGGCAAAAAAAATCCCGACACCATCATCGGTCGCCGGGATCGAACGGCCCTGCAAAGCATGCGGGCACGAGGAAGGCGACACATTACACCAATGTAAGACTGTTGCGCGCCATCGGTTCACGCCAACTCCCTGTCCCATTCCGCCATTCATGCGGCAAAGCGCGGCCAAGAACGAAAAAAGCCTGCTCGCGCGGAACGCGAGCAGGCAAGAAAACGGATCAGCATTCGAGGCACGAGGGCTGTCCATGGAAGATAACGGCACGGGGCGCGAGAACCTTAGCTGGGACAGGAAACTTCGCAACATCATGGCGACGGGATACGACCATCCCATCTCGCGTCGAAGATCCATGGATGAAAACCGGCAGCGCAGTGACGATATCCTGTCGCTCGCAACTCCGGCTTTTCGCCAATCGCGCAGTTCCACCCGGCTTGCTCGTAGCGAAGCAGCACTCCGTTCAATCGGCCATGTATGGCAAACTTCGGCTCCGAATCGGCGCAGCGCGCACTCTTCACTGCAGGGAAATCATGTACGTCTTGATCTATATCGCAGCAGTCGCTGTCGCGAACCTGATGGTCGCTCATTTCGGACCCGCTGCTACACCGATCATCGCGTTCTTTCTGATCGGACTCGATCTCGCGATTCGAGACCGTCTTCACCTGGACTGGCGCGGCCGCGCACTTTGGTCGAGGATGCTTGCGTTGATCGCGGCCGCCGGCGTCGTCAGTTACGCGCTCAATCCGGCTGCCAAGGAAATCGCCCTCGCGTCTCTCGTAGCGTTCGGCTCGGCAGCCGTCGCAAGTGCAATCGTGTTTCAACTCGCACGTCGTTTTCCGATACTGGCGCGCGCCAACGGCGCGAACGTCGCGGGTGCGGCTGTCGACTCCATCGTCTTTCCGCTCATTGCGTTCGGGGCAGTGTTTCCGACGATCGCCGCATTGCAGTTCGTTGCAAAGGTGGCGGGTGGTGCGTTGTGGTCGTGGGTGGTTTTTCGAAACACTCGAACGGGTCAGGCAGGGATTGCGAGTAATGCGGCCGATCGTTAAGCACGGGTTGCGCATATAGCGGCGTTGTTCGTTGCCGAGGTCGCCGCTTCTGTTCGTCCGGACGTTTCTCGTCTCGACCAAGTTCACGATCACGGAACAAATACCGGCGTGTCGTGTTATTGGTCGGCTGCGTGGACGGCATAACCATCGAATGAAGATCGTAAAGCGACGAGGTCTGTCATTCCGAATTTTGGAATTCCAAAACAAAAACGGCACTGTCTTTTGGGACAGTGCCGTTTTTAACAACTTGATACCGCTTGGAATTCTGTGGGGTGGCTGATGGGACTCGAACCCACGACGACAGGAATCACAATCCTGGACTCTACCAACTGAGCTACAGCCACCACTGTTACTGCTTTTTGTTCTTCGCTGCTTTTGTGTTTCAGCAGCGAAGAACAAGATTATACGAACACTTTTGAATCTTGCAAAGCTTTTTTTTCAAAAACTTCTTCGGCCTCGTTCAGATGCGCGCGCGCCTCGTCGAACACGGCCAGATCGGCTCGCGCGAGCTTCTTGTTGTCGGACAGCACACGACGCCAGCCGCGTGCGCCGGGCATGCCGCGATACAGTCCGAGCGCGTGCCGCACGATCGCGCCGAGGTAGGTTCCGCGCTTCAGTTCGGCCGCGCAGTATTCGATCAGCTTCGCCTCGGCCTCTTCGCGCGTCGGCACCGCCGCGGTCGACCCGTAGAAGCGCGTATCCACCTCCGCGAGCACGTACGGGTTGTGATACGCCTCACGGCCAAGCATCACGCCATCGACATGCTCGAGATGCTGCGCAACCTCGTCGAGGGTCGTGATACCGCCGTTGATGACGATCTCGAGCGACGGAAAATCGCGCTTCAACTGATACGCATAGTCGTACTTGAGCGGCGGGATCTCACGATTCTCCTTCGGCGACAGCCCCTTCAGGATCGCATTGCGCGCATGCACGACGAACGTTTCGCAGCCAGCCTCGGCCACCGTACCGACGAAGTCGCGCACGAACGCGTAGTCCTCGACCGCATCGACCCCGATCCGGTGCTTGACCGTGACCGGTACCGACACCGCATCGCGCATCGCCTTCACGCAGTCGGCAACGAGTTGCGGCTCGTTCATCAGGCACGCGCCGAACGCACCGCGCTGCACGCGCTCGGACGGACATCCGCAATTCAGATTGATTTCGTCATAGCCCCACTGCTCGCCGAGCTTCGCCGCGCGCGCGAGATCGTCGCGCTCACTGCCGCCCAGTTGCAGCGCGACCGGCGATTCGTTCGGCGTGAACGCGAGATGCCGCTGGGCATCGCCGAACAGCAGCGCGCCCGTCGTGATCATCTCCGTATACAGCCAGGTATCGCGCGTCAGCGTACGGTGGAACGAGCGGCAATGCCGGTCGGTCCAGTCGAGCATGGGCGCGACGGATACGCGGCGGGGAGGAAGTGAAGACGGTACGGACATGGATTTCGGGCAACAGGCCTGGCGGCGCGGAAACAACCCGGTATTTTACCGCAACACGGGCCGTGCCCGCCCGGCACGCGTGCTACCCCTCGCCCAACTCCGCATCGACTGCGCGCCGGGCCTCGTCGAGCACGCGCTCGATCACGCGCCGTTCGGTCAGCAGCATCCCGTCGACCTTGACGAGCCGCCAGTCGATCCGCACCGCACCGCCCTGCAGCACGCGGTAATGCGCATGCTCGCCGTCCCAGACCTGCTCGGTCTTCACCTCGATCTCGAAGCCGCGGTACGGCTCGCTGAAATCGCCGAGGTCGCTGCCTCTCGGTTCCATCGCACGCTCCGTGGCGACGCAGCGCCAGGCCGCCCTGGCGGCCGGCGCCGCGCGCTCATTCGTATTCGTCGGATAAAAAGGATTTGCCATCGGCCGTCAGGTCGACCCGGTCGGTCGCCGCCTGGTAGATCAGCCCCTCGTTCAGCAACGCGTAGACGACATCGTCGAACACGGCGGGAACCGGCCGGCTTTCACCGAACTGGTCGATCCATTTCAGCGCCTCGATGGCTTCGGGGGAAAGGATGGGGGTCATGCGTTGGCCTCCGGCATCGGTGTCGCTCCATCCTAGCACTTCGTCCGGACGTCGAATACCGAGGCAAACGCGCTGCGCCAATGCCGGGCGGCGCCAACGGGCAGGTTGCCCGCGGCGCCGCGCCGGTGCAGGACACGCGGGCTCAGAGGCGCGCGATCGAGACTTCGGTCGATTTCACGAGCGCGACGACTTCCGCGCCCACCTTCAGTTCGAGTTCGTCAACCGAACGGGTCGTGATCACCGACGTGACGATGCCGAACGGCGTCTCGACGTCGACCTCGGACACCACCGATCCGCGAATGATCTCCTTGACCTTGCCCTTGAACTGGTTACGTACGTTGATTGCAGTGATGCTCATCAGGTTGATCGCTCCGAAGAAAAAGATCTCAGAACGGGCGGCCGCTGCCGCCCGGATTTAAACGGCCCAGCGGATCTGCCCGACCGGTCGAACGTTGTCTGCCTCATGCGGTGCGTCGTGGTCGGCCGCACCGGGCCCGCCGGCGAGCACGCGTTTCAGCACGCGATCCTCGAGCGCCGCAAACGCGGCCGACGCGCGGGCGCGCGGCCGGTCGAGCGGCACCGGCTGATCCAGCGCCACCCGCCCCTGCTCGATGAGCAGGATGCGGTCGCCGAGCGCGACGGCCTCCTGCACGTCGTGCGTGACGAGGAGCGCAGTGAATCGATGCTCGCGCCACAACCGCTCGATCAGCGCGTGCATCTCGATGCGGGTCAGCGCGTCGAGCGCGCCGAGCGGCTCGTCGAGCAACAGCAGTTGGGGCCGGTGCACGAGCGCACGAGCCAGGGCGACACGCTGCCGCTGGCCGCCCGACAGCTGCGCGGGCCAGTCGTTCGCGCGTTCCAGCAGGCCGACTTCATCGAGCACCGCGCGTGCCTGGTCGCGCGCGCCGCGTCCGAGGCCCAGCATCACGTTCTGCAGCACGGTCTTCCACGGCAGCAGGCGCGCATCCTGGTACATGATCCGCGTATCGAGTTCGCCGCCGCCCTCGCCGCGCGTTTCGAGCGTGCCGCTGCTCGGCTGCTCGAGTCCCGCGACGAGACGCAGCAGCGTCGATTTCCCGCAACCGCTGCGGCCGACGATCGCGACGAAGCTGCCGCGCGCGATGCCGAGCTCGACGTTGTCGAGCACCGTGCGTGCCCCGAAGCGCTTGCTGACACCCGATAGTGTCACGGCATCGTCGGGTGCCGGGCTTGCCGGCCGTCGCCGCGCGAGCGGAACGACGGATGCGCCGGCGTCACGTTCGAGAACCGCTGCGTCCCGCGCGTCACCGTCCGCGACACGCGCCTGCGCCAGTTCGGCCTCGAGGTCTGCGCCGGCAAGCGGGCCGTAGGCGGCCGCCGAAGTCGTCGCATTCATGCCTTTGCTCCTGATTGATAAGCGGGGTGCCAGCGCAGCGTCACGCGCTCGAGCCATTTCGCCAGCACGTCGGCCAGCTTGCCGAGCACCGCGTACAGCAGGATGCCGACCACCACCACGTCGGTTTGCAGGAATTCACGTGCGTTCATCGTCATGTAGCCGATGCCCGACTGCGCGGAGATCGTTTCCGCGACGATCAGCATCACCCACATCAGCCCGAGCGCAAAGCGCACGCCGACGAGGATCGACGGCAACGCACCAGGCAGGATCACGTCGCGGTACAGCGCAAAGCCGCGTACGCCGTAGCTCTTCGCCATCTCGATCAGGTTTGCGTCGACCGAGCGGATCCCGTGATACGTGTTGATGTAGACCGGGAAGAACACCCCGAGCGCAACGAGGAACAGCTTCGCCTTCTCGTCGATGCCGAACCACAGGATCACGAGCGGAATCATCGCGAGCGCCGGGATGTTGCGGATCATCTGGATCGTCGAATCGAGCGCGACCTCGGCCGCCTTCGACAAGCCGGTCGCGAGCCCCAGCGCGAGGCCGACGCCGCCGCCGATCGCGAAACCGAACAGCGCGCGCCACGTGCTGACCTTCACGTTCGCCCACATTTCACCCGACGTCACGAGCGACCAGGCCGCTCGCACGACCGCCACCGGTTCGGGCAGCACGCGGGTCGACAGCCAGCCGATGCGCGCGCCGACTTCCCATGCCGCCAGCAGCGCGAGCGGCACGAGCCACGGCGCGACGCCGCGCCATGCGCGGGCGGCCACGGCCGCGGCCGTCGTCGACGTTTTCGTTGTCATCGCAGGCCTCCTGTCGCTCAGCTCTGGGCCGCTTTCGGCAGATAGCTGTTGCCGACGATCTCGCCGAACGGGCCCGACAGCGGGCCGGTCGCCTTCGCCACGCCGTTGCCCTTGATCAGCGGGAATACGAGTTCCGCGAAACGGTACGACTCCTCCAGGTGCGGATAGCCGGACAGGATGAAGGTCTCGATGCCGAGATCCGCGTATTCGCGCATGCGCTCGGCGACCTGCTCCGGGTTGCCGACGAGTGCGGTGCCCGCGCCGCCGCGCACGAGGCCGACGCCGGCCCACAGGTTCGGATACACCTCGAGCGCCTCGCGGCCGCCGCGCTTGCCGCCGTGCAGCGCGGCCATCCGGCGCTGGCCTTCCGAATCCATGTTCGCGAACGCCTTCTGCGCGCGTGCGATGGTTTCGTCGTCGAGGCGGCTGATCAGGCGCTCGGCGTCGCGCCATGCTTCGTCCTCGGTCTCGCGCACGATCACGTGCAGACGAATGCCGAACTTGATCTTGCGGCCGCGCGCCTCGGCGCGGGCGCGAATATCGGCGATCTTCTTCGCGACGGCCTCGGGCGGCTCGCCCCAGGTCAGGTAGGTGTCGATGTGATCGGCCGCGATCTCGTGCGCGGCCGGCGACGAGCCGCCGAACCACAGCGGCGGATGCGGACGCTGCACGGGCGGATACAGTGCCTTGCCGCCCTTCGACTGCAGATGCTTGCCGATGTAGTCGAACCCGCCGTTGTCGTGCGACGCGGACAGCAGCCCGCGCCAGATGTTCAGGAAGTCGTCGGTGATTTCATAGCGCGTGTCGTGATCCGCGAACAGGCCGTCGCCTTCGAGCTCGGCGGCATCGCCGCCCGTCACGACGTTGATCAGCAGGCGGCCGCCCGACAGGCGGTCGAACGTCGCGGCCATGCGCGCCGACAGCCCCGGCGATGCGATGCCGGGACGGATCGCGACCAGGAATTTCAGACGCTGCGTCGCCGGGATGAGGCTCGACGCAACGACCCACGCATCCTCGCAAGAACGGCCGGTCGGCAGCAGCACGCCCTCGTAGCCGAGCGTATCGGCCGCCACCGCGACCTGCTTGAAGTAATCGTAATCCGCGGCGCGCGCGCCTTCGGCCGTACCGAGGTAGCGGCTGTCGCCGTGCGTGGGGATAAACCAGAACACATTCATCTGCTGCTCCTGCTTGACTGTCCTTGCCGGAATTTGAAAAAGTCACCGCCCTGCTCGCGTCGCGGATGCGCGGCGCATGCATGGTGTGCGTTCGAATCGGGATGGCTCGCCGGTCAGGCCGTGCAGCGGGCGAGGACGCGATTGCACGGCTGTTTCTGGGAAATCAGTCTAGGGATCGGTGCAGGGCTTTGGAACGATTTTTTTGAGCTTAGGTTTTCCGCTTTCGTGATTAGCACGACGCTGGAGCGAATATCGCGGCGGGCGGGCCCTATAATGGCGCACCTATCCGAATAACTCCGCGCGGACGGCCCCGGCCGTGCGCGCCTGCGGTGCACTCATCGATGCAGAAAGTCATCCTGCCATTCCTGTCCGGCTTCCTGGCCGCCCTGTTCTTCCGCGAAGCGACGCTCGCCCTCCTTCATACGGCCGACCTGATCGCCGCAACCGGCTTCTCCACGCAGCCGTTCGCGCCGCTCGGCATTCCTGAATTTGTCGCGAATGCGTTGATCAGCGCGTGCTGCGCGATCCCGATGGCGTGGCTGCTGCGCGTCTCGCCGGAGCGCGAGGCCTCGTGGATCGGCGCGCTGGTGTTCGGCGGCATCGTGCTGACGGCCGCCCGCGTGTTCGCGATCGATCCGCTGCGCGGCATCTGGCCGTCGGGCAACATGATGCCCGTGCTCGCGGCCGGCTTCGCGGCGAACGCGGTATGGGGCTTCGGCGCACTCGTGTTCATGCGCGCGTTCATGTCGGACGACGCAGGCGACGAATAACGCGGCGGCAAGCGCTGCGCCCTTCGCCATCCACCGGTCGGCACCCATGAAAAAGGCCGCCTGCTCGTGCAGGCGGCCTTGTCGTTTCCAGCGCGCGCTTCGGTCAGTCCGACCGATGTCAGTCCTGCAGCTTCCGCAGCGGATGCGTGTCCGGCATCCACGGGCTGTCGAACATCGCGAGCACGTCCGCGCGATCGATATCGGCGGACGACTTGAAACGCCAGGCCGGCTGGTGGTCCTTGTCGACGATCAGCGCGCGCACGCCTTCGATCACGTCGCCGCGCGCGAACGTCGAGCGCGTGAGATCGAGATCGCGCCGCAGGCAATCGGCCATCGTTGCCCCGCGTGCACGTTCGACGACTTCCAGCGAGACGGCCATCGACAGCGGCGACAACTGTTCGCGCATCGCGTGGGTCGCCTTCTCGACCCATCCGTCGACAGCGGCGCAGTCCTGCTCGGCGTCGAGCGACGCGAGGATCGCACCGATGTCCGGCTGCGCGAAATGCCGGTCGATTCCGGCACGCGCGTCGGCCAGCGCCGACGTGTCGGGCGTCGGCACGACCCTGTGCGCGGCCGCCGCGTCGGCCACGCACGCGACCGCCTGCTCGCCGCTGGCGATGCGCGCGCTGCGCAGCGTGTCGAGCAGCGCCGGCACTGCGGCATCGGGCAGATAGACGTCGGCGAGCTGCGCGTACAGCGCGCCGGCCGCGTCGAGCATCGCGCCGGTCACGGCGAGATAGCGGCCGAGCGCGCCAGGCGTGCGCGCGAGGAACCAGCTCATCCCGACGTCCGGGAACAGGCCGATACGCGTTTCCGGCATCGCCATCTTCGTCGAGTCGGTCACGACCCGCAGGCCGCCCGTATGCCGCGCCGCCTGCGAAATCCCCATGCCACCGCCCATCACGACACCGTGCATCAGCGCGATATAAGGCTTCGGGTAAGCGAAGATCGTGTGGTTGAGCGTGTATTCCTCGATGAAGAACGTGTCGACCGCATCGCGGTCGCCTCGCTGCCACGCATCGTGGAAGAAGCGCACGTCGCCGCCCGCGCAGAACGCGCGCGGATGCGGGCTGTGCACGACGACCGCGACGACCTCCGGATCGTCGCGCCACGCGTCGAGCGCCTGCTGCATCAGCCGGATCATGCCGACCGACAGCGCGTTCAGCGCCTTCGGCCGGTTCAGTTCGAGAAAGCCGATACGGTTCGCGACAGTCGCGCGCACGTCGGGCTGAGCGGATTCGGCGGAAACGGCAGCGGAAGTGGAATCGGTCATGAGGGTCATCCGGCAAATGGCAGTCGCACGCTCAGTGCGCCTGCATCTTCGAGAACAGGTTCAGCACCACGACGCCGGCGATGATCAGGCCGAGGCCGATCACGGCCGGCAAGTCCGGCACCTGGCGATAGAGCAGCATCGCAACGAGCGTGATCAGCACGATGCCCGCGCCCGACCAGACGGCATAGATGATGCCGACGGGCATCGTGCGCAACGTGATCGACAGGCAGTAGAACGCGATGCCATAACCGGCCACGACCAGCAACGACGGCCAGAGGCGCGTGAAGCCGTCCGCCGCGCGCAACGCCGACGTGCCGATCACTTCCGCGACGATCGCGATCGCGAGCCATGCGTAACCGGGAAGCTGCATCGCTCAGCTCCTCGCGAGGGCCAGCACGGCGTAGTCGTGGCCGAGCTCGGCACAGAGCGCCTCGACGACGAATTCGTGGTCCGCGCGCTGCGGCAGCCCCGACGCGGTGATCGAGCCGATCACGCCGGCACCGGCGACGGTCAGCGGGAACGAGCCGCCGTGCGGCGAATATTCGGCGATCGGCAGCCCGTGCTTGTCGGCGAGCGTCGCGCCGGCCTGCTGCATGCGCAGGCCGATCGCGTACGAGCTGCGGCGGAAATGGGCGACGACGTTGCGCTTGCGGCGTACCCAGTCGGCATTGTCGGGCGTGGCGCCAGCGAGCGCCGCGTAAAACAGCGGCTGGCCGAACGTGACGATGTCGATCGCGACCGCATGGCTGCGCGACGTCGCGAGCGCGTGCATCCGGTTGCCGAGCGCCCACGCGCGCGCCGGGTCGAAATGGGGAAATACGAGCGCCTGTTCCTGCGCGCCGATCGATTGCAGATCGTGAGCGATGTCCATGAATCCGTCGATACAGTAATGAGAGTCGCAACAGCGCCGAAACGATCGCGCATGGCCCCGCTGCCGAAGAAACGAAACAAACCGCTCGATTCTAGCGCACGCACCCGCCGTACCGGCCCCACAAGCAGCGACAAGAAATTGTCAGAAAACGCTTGCACGCATTCGGGTTACTCCTTATAATTCATTTTTTCGACGGACGCGGGGTGGAGCAGTCTGGCAGCTCGTCGGGCTCATAACCCGAAGGTCGTAGGTTCAAATCCTACCCCCGCAACCAATCGTCCAGAATTACGCAAAAAGCCCGGCTCCGCGCCGGGCTTTTTGTTTTTCCGCGCCCGGGCGCCGCGCCCTCTTCGCGTACACGTACCCTCCGCTTCGCACCCCATGCCGTGCGCACGCGCAGGCGTTCAAGAATGCCGCGCCCCGGTGATACACTCGCATCACCTCGTCCCTTCCACTCGACATGAAATTCTGCTCCGTCTGCGGTCACGAAGTCATCGCGCGCATTCCTCCGGGCGACAACCGCGAGCGCTTCATCTGCGATCACTGCGGCACGATCCACTACCAGAATCCGCGCAACGTCGTCGGCACGGTCCCGGTCTGGGGCGACCAGATCCTGCTGTGCCGCCGCGCGATCGAACCGCGCTACGGATTCTGGACGCTGCCCGCGGGCTTCATGGAAATGGGCGAGACGACGGCCGAAGCCGCCGCACGCGAAACGCTCGAGGAAGCCGGCGCGCGCGTCGAGGTGCAGAACCTGTTCACGCTGCTCAATGTGCCGCACGTGCACCAGGTCCACCTGTTCTACCTCGCGCGGCTCACCGATCCGGCGTTCGAGGCCGGCGAGGAAAGCCTCGAAGTGAAGCTGTTCGACGAAGCCGACATCCCGTGGGACGAAATCGCGTTCCCGACCGTCAGCCAGACCCTGCGGTTCTTCTTCGCCGATCGCGCCGCGGGCGACTACGGCGTGCACACCGGCGATATCTTCCGCTCGCTGCGCAACGGCTGAGCCCCCGCCCCATGGTCCCCTGGCTCGGCCCGGACGATCCGTTTCCGCCCATCGAACGCGCGCTCGGTCCCGCGACGGGCGCGCCCGGGCTGCTCGCCGCGAGCGCCGACCTGCTGCCCTCGCGCCTCATCGACGCGTACCTGCGCGGCATCTTCCCGTGGTACTCGGACGGCCAGCCCGTGCTGTGGTGGAGCCCCGATCCGCGCATGATCCTCGTGCCGGCCGAATTCAAGGTGTCGCCCTCGCTGCGCAAGACGCTGAAGCGCGTGCTGCGCGAGCCCGAATGGGAAGTGCGCGTCGACCACGACTTTCCGGGCGTGATGCGCGCGTGCGCGCAGGCGCCGCGCCGTGGGCAGCGCGGCACGTGGATCACGGCCGAAATCATCGACGCGTACACGTCGCTCTACCGCTCCGGCAACGCACACAGCATCGAGACGTGGCACGACGGGCGGCGCGTCGGGGGCCTGTACGGCGTATCGTTCGGGCGGATGTTTTTCGGCGAGTCGATGTACGCGGACGCGACCGATGCGTCGAAAATCGCGCTGGCCACGCTCGTCGCGCACCTTCGCGAGCAGGGGCTGGAAATGATAGACTGCCAGCAGAATACGTCGCATCTAGCGTCGCTCGGCGGCCGCGAGATCGCACGCAAGGCCTTTGTCGCTCACGTGCGCAGCGCGGTAGCCGAACCGCCGATTCCGTGGCAGTTCGACAAGCGCGTGCTCGCCGCGCTGACGGGCCGCACCGAAACGGCGGCCCCCTCCGGAATCGAGCGCTAGCGCGGCACTCCCTCCCTGCAACGAGAGCTGCCCATGACTCACCCGACTGAGCTGCCGCTTTCACCGCTTTCGGCGCTGCAATTCTATGCAACGGCGCCCTATCCGTGCAGCTATCTGGACGGCCGCGTCGCGCGCTCGCAAGTCGCGACGCCGAGCCACCTGATCAACTCCGACATCTACACCGAGCTCGTGAAGGCCGGCTTCCGGCGCTCGGGCGTCTTCACGTATCGTCCGTACTGCGACGGCTGCCGTGCCTGCGTGCCGGTGCGCGTCCCCGTCGCCGCGTTCGCGCCGTCGCGTACGCAGCGCCGGATGTGGAAGCGCCATCGCACGCTCGTCGCGACGGTTTCGCCGCTGCACTACGACGAAGAACACTACGCGCTCTACATGCGCTACCAGTCCGCGCGCCACGCGGGCGGCGGCATGGATCGCGACAGCCGCGACCAGTACGAGCAATTCCTGCTGCAGAGCCGGATCAACTCGCGCCTCGTCGAATTCCGCGACCTCGACGCCCCGGGCGGCGAGCCCGGGAAGCTGCGCATGGTCAGCATGATCGACATCCTCGGCGACGGGCTGTCGTCCGTCTACACGTTCTTCGAGCCCGACGACCGGCACACGAGCTACGGCACCTACAACATCCTGTGGCAGATCGAGCAGGCGAAGAGCCTCGGCCTGCCCTACGTGTACCTCGGCTACTGGATCCGCGAGAGCCCGAAGATGGCCTACAAGGCGAACTTCCATCCGCTCGAAGGGCTGATCGACGGCCGCTGGAAGATACTCGATCCGGAACGGATCGACCTGCCGCCCGTCGATGCTGCACTGGCCCGTGCGCCGTTGCCGGGCGGGCATTCCGGCTCGGGCTGACGCGCGCCGCGGGGGTGACGAAGCGAAGCGCGCCCCTGCCGCCCAACTCCCGGTAAAATAGCGGGTTGTCATTCATTCCGGCTGTCCGCCCTATTCCCGTGTTCAGTTCCCTCTATCCGCTGGCCCGCGCATCCCTGTTCAAGATGGATGCGGAAGACGCTCACCACCTCACGCTGCGCGCGCTCGGCGCGGCCGGCCGCACGGGCCTTGCCTGCGCGCTGTCGGCCCGCGTGCCCGACGCGCCGCGCACCGTGATGGGGCTCACGTTCCGCAACCCGGTCGGTCTCGCGGCCGGCCTCGACAAGGATGGCGCGGCCATCGACGGCCTCGCGGCGCTCGGCTTCGGCTTCATCGAGGTCGGGACGGTCACGCCGCGCCCGCAGCCCGGCAACCCGCGCCCGCGGATGTTCCGCCTGCCGCAGGCCGAAGCACTGATCAACCGGATGGGCTTCAACAACCACGGGGTCGACCAGTTCGTGAAGAACGTCCAGGCGGCCCGCTATCGCGGCATCCTCGGCCTGAACATCGGCAAGAACGCCGATACGCCGATCGAGCGCGCCGCCGAGGACTACCTGTACTGTCTCGAACGCGTGTACCCGTTCGCGAGCTACGTGACGATCAACATCTCGTCGCCGAACACCAAGAACCTGCGCCAGCTGCAAGGGGCGGGCGAGCTCGACGCGCTGCTCGCGGCGCTGAAGGACAAGCAGCAGCGCCTCGCCGACCTGCACGGCAAGCTCGTGCCGCTCGCGCTGAAGATCGCGCCCGATCTCGACGACGAACAGGTCAAGGAAATCGGCGACACGCTGCTGCGCCACAAGATCGAGGCGGTCATCGCCACCAACACGACGCTGTCGCGCGCGGCCGTCCAGGGCCTGCCGCATGCGGACGAAGCCGGCGGCCTGTCGGGCCGCCCCGTGTTCGACGCGTCGAACGAAGTGATCCGCAAGCTGCACGCCGAAGTCGGCAGCGAAGTGCCGATCATCGGCGTCGGCGGTATTTTCTCGGGCGAGGATGCCCGCGCGAAGCTCGCGGCCGGCGCGGCGCTGGTGCAGCTCTATACGGGGTTCATCTACCGCGGTCCCGCGCTCGTCGCGGAATGCGTGAAGGCCGTCGCCCGCGAACGCACCGCGTAATATAGGCATAAACAAACGATATTTAAAAGTCGATTGCATTTTTGCTATGATCGACCCCGTTATCAGAATCAATGACCCGGACAGGGCAAGGAAACACACGATGAAGATTGCGCTGCTGAAGAAGCTGCTGGTTGCCGGCCTGATCGGCACGTCGTTCGCCGCTGCCACCGCGCATGCGGCCGACCTCCTCGACCAGGTGAAACAACGCGGCACGCTGCGGGTCGGCCTGGAAGGCACGTTCCCGCCGTTCAACTCGAAGAACCCGCAAGGCGAACTCGTCGGCTTCGACGTCGACATCGCGAAGGCCGTGGCCGCGAAGCTCGGCGTGAAGGCCGAATTCGTGACGACCGAATGGAGCGGCATCATCGCGGGCCTGCAGGCCGGCAAGTTCGACGTGATCGCCAACCAGGTCGGCATCACCGACAAGCGCAAGGAAACGCTCGACTTCTCGCCGGCGTACACGTATTCGTCCGCGCAGCTGATCCAGCGCAAGGACGACACGCGTGACTTCAAGTCGCTGGAAGACCTGAAGGGCAAGAAGCTCGGCGTCGCGCTCGGCACGAACTACATGGACATGGCGAAGTCGGTGCCGGGCATCGACGTGAAGACGTACCCGGGCGCGCCCGAGTACCTGCGCGATCTCGCGGCCGGCCGTCTCGACGCGGCACTCAACGACCGCCTGATGCTCGCGTACCTGACGAAGAACTCGCAACTGCCGCTGCGCCCGGGCGCGAACGTCGGTTCGGCGAACCCGTCGGGCATCCCGTTCAAGAAGGGCAACCCGAAGTTCCAGAAGGCGATCGACGACGCGATGGCGCAACTCGAGGCCGACGGCACCTTCACGAAGATCTCGGACAAGTGGTTCGGCATCGACGTGACGAAGCCGATCAAGTAAGCACGCCTGCATTTCCCGCCTGACGGCGGGCCGGAAAGGGCGGCATCCGTCACGATGCCGCCCTTTGTTTTATGCGTCCGGTTTATGATTGCGCTTTCGCGCACGCATTCGATTCGTATTCCATGTCGACAACGTCCCTGCTCGTCCAATCGCTGCCGGTGCTCGCCCAGGGCGCCGTTCTGACCGTCAAGTTCGCCGTGCTGTCGATGGTGTTCGGCCTCCTTGGCGCCGTCGTGCTCGCGATGATGGGCATCCGGCAAAGCGAAGCGCTCGACGGTTTCGAACGCATCTGGGTCAACGCGCTCGCGTGGCTGGCACGCGCGTACGTGAGCCTGATGCGCGGCACGCCGCTGCTCGTGCAGATCTTCGTCATCTATTACGGGCTGCCGAGCCTCGGGATCTCGCTCGACCCGACGCCCGCCGGCGTCATCGCGCTGTCCGCGAACGTCGCGGCCTACATGTCGGAAAGCATGCGCGGCGCGATCAACGGGATCGCGCGCGGCCAATGGCTCGCCGCGTACAGCCTCGGGTTGTCGTGGGGGCAGACGCTGCGCTACGTGATCGGCCCGCAGGCGCTGCGCATCGCGGTGCCGAGCCTGTCGAACAGCCTGATCAGCCTGATCAAGGACACGTCGCTCGTGTCCGTGATTACCGTGACCGAACTGCTGCGCAGCGCGCAGGAAGTAATCGCGGCAACCTATCAGCCGCTGCCGCTTTATCTCGCCGCCGCGGCCGTGTACTGGATCCTGTGCCAGATCCTCGAATGGGTGCAGCGCTGGTACGAAAAGCGCCTGTCGCTGCCGTCGCGGCACTGAGCGCACGCCGCGCGCCGGGCCGCTCGCGCGTGCCCGGCTCCCGCCTTCCGCTTACTCGCTTACTCGCCCGAATAACGCACGCCGAGCGCCGCGCGCGCGGCGTCGGTCATCGCGATCATCTGCCGCGAGTGGTCATGCGTCATGATCGGGCTTTCGGTCTTGCCCGCGCGCAGCAGGTCGCAGAAGTGCGCGGTCTCGTAGTTCAGGCCGCCGCCGTCGACCGGTGCGTCGAGTTCGACGGTGCGCCCGTCCGCATAACGAATCGTCGCGCGCGCGGGGTTCCACCATTTCTCGTGAATCGTCACGTGGCCGCCGGCCGCGGCGATCAGCGCGTCGCCGCGCCCCATCACGTCGAGCCCGCAAAAGAGCTGCGCGATCCCGCCGTTCGCATGCACGCTGTTCAGGCTCGCGAACAGGTCGACACCCGTTGCCCCGACGCGGCCGAGCGTCTGCACGTCGCGCGCGGCGCCGAGCCAGTCGACCGCGAGAAACGCCTCGTAGATCCCGATATCGAGCAGTGCGCCGCCCGCGCGATCGAGATGATAGACGGCATGGTCGTCCGGCACCGATGACGACGCGCACCCTGCCCGCACGAGCCGGATTTCGCCGATCGGATCGTCATGCAGATGCGCACGTAACTGACGGTACAGCGGGAAGAACGGCGGCTTCATCGCCTCCATGAAAAGCCGCCCGGCGTCGCGTGCCGCACGCAGCACGGTGTCGAGCTGCGCCGCGTTCAGCGTCGCGGGCTTTTCGCACAATACGGCCTTGCCGGCAGCCAGCGCGGCCAGCGTGTACTGCGCGTGACTGTCATGGAGCGTCGCGATGTAGACCGCGTCGATATCGCTCGCGAGAAGTGCGTCGAGGCTTGTAGCAGGCGTACCGCCGTACGCTTCGCAAAAGTCTGCCGCGGCATCGGCGCGGCGGGCCCAGGCACCGGCGAGCGTGGCGCCCGGCACGTGCGCGAGGCTTTGCGCGAAACGGCGCGCGATGCTGCCTGCGCCAACGATGCCGAAGCGCACCGTGCGTTGGTCGTTGTCGTTCATCCTGATCTTCCGTGTCGGTCGTATGACGATGGCCGGCACGCTGCCGGCCGGCCGTCATGATAAACGGCCCGCGGCACACGGATGAGCGACTCGCGCAGCGTCAGGCGCGCATGGGCACGTCGACGGAGAAATCGCGCGAGATCTCGTCGGCGCTGAAATCGATCAGCGCGAGCGAAGCGGCTTCGGCTTCGCGCGGGTCGCGCCGCTCGATCGCGTCGACCACCCGTGCATGCGCCTTCACGACGATGTCGTGCGCACCTTCCTTCTGCACGACACGCGGATTCACGAGACGCACCGCCCCGCGCACGATCGCCGCCATCTGCTGGAAGAACTGGTTGCCGCTCGCCTGCACGATGCGCGTGTGCAGCAACTCGTCCGCCGTGTCGTAGCCGGAGTCTCCCGGCTGCAACACCTTGAACGCATCGAACGCTTCGCGGATGCCCGCGATGTCGGCAGCCGTCGCACGCACCGCCGCCTGCGCGGTCGCGCGCGGTTCGATCAGCATCCGGAATTCGATGACGTCGCGCATGAACTGCGGATCGGGTTTCGCCCGGAATCGCCAGCTCACCACATCTTCGTCGATCATCCGCCAGTCGCGCATCGGCCGCACGCGCGTGCCGACTTTCGGACGCACGTCGAGCATGTCGCGCGCAAGCAACATCGATAGCGCTTCCCGCATCACGGTGCGACTCACATCGAACTCTTTCGACAGCACGTCCTGCGGCGGCAAGATGCCGCCGTACTTGTCCTCGACGATACCCGAGACAAGCCCATCCATCACTTTCGCGACCAGTGACCGGTCTTTGCCCTGCTCCATGACACCTCCCCGTGCGTCGATTTGCGAACACCTGCTCCGCAGTTCCGCCGGCCCTGGTTACGACTGTTCTTATGATCTATAAGTTGATGAGTTCGAGGATATTTCGCTATCTGGTAAACACCTGACAGGGTTATCCCTCTTTTTGACCGGGTGATTTATACGGCTAAAAATAAGGCCCGGGAAGCGCATTGCGCCTACCGGGCCCCGATTTCCACAAGATTTAAACATTCAGTCCATTACGACACGCGACACCTCATTACGGACTGCTTGTGAAATCTTTCAATTGGCCGAATAAACGATCGTTTCAACGCCGTTTTCCGTGCCGAGCAAGCACAGGTTCGCACCGCGCTCGGCGAACAGGCCGACCGTCACGACGCCCGGCCATGCGTTCACCTGGGCTTCGAAACCGCGCGGATCGGCGATCTGCAGCCCCTTCACGTCGATGATCTCGTTGCCGTTGTCGGTGATGTACGGCGCGCCGTCCTTCGTCACGCGCAGCACCGGCACGCCGCCGAGCGCGGTCACGCGCCGGCCGATCGCCGTGCGCGCCATCGGCACGACTTCGATCGGCAGCGGGAACGCGCCGAGCACCGGCACGCGCTTGCTGGCGTCCGCGATGCAGACGAACGTATCGGCCACCGATGCGACGATCTTCTCGCGCGTCAGCGCACCGCCGCCGCCCTTGATCATCGCGCCGCTCGCGTCGATCTCGTCGGCGCCGTCGACGTACACCTGCAGCGAATCGACCTCGTTCAGGTCGAACACCTTGATGCCGTGCGACTTCAGGCGTTCGGTCGTGGCGACGGAGCTCGACACGGCGCCGCGATAGCGCGCCTTGACGACGGCGAGCGCGTCGATGAAGCAGTTGGCGGTCGAGCCGGTGCCGACGCCGATCACGGCGCCTTCCGGCACGTTCTGGATCACGTAATCGGCGGCTGCCTGGCCGACGAGGCGTTTGAGTTCGTCTTGAGTCATGGAGTGGTAATGCTGCGGGATTGCGGGAAACCGCCAGTTTACCGGACTCGGATGACGGCCCGGGTTTTTCGGCGTGCCGGGCGCGACGGATTCAGGGCGCGCCCGCCGCGGGCGCATTGTCCGCCGGTTGCGTGCCGGGAAAGTACTTGTCGAGCAACGCCTGCGCGATCGCGTCGGTTTCGGCGTCCGGGTTGCCTGCATAGTCGGACGGCCTGAAATGCATCTGGAACGCGGCGAACACGCGTCGCGTGCGTGCGTCGAGCACGCCATCGGTGGCCACGTCGTAACCGTAGCGCGCGAGCTTGAGCTGCAGTTCGCGCACGTCGACCGGCGCATGCGGATCGCGACCGCCGAGCCGCGCGGCCACGGCCGCATCGTCCGGCCACGCGCCGACGCCGGCCAGGGCCAGCGCATGCCACGGAAACAACGGCCCCGGATCGATCTTGCGTTGCGGCGCGATGTCGCTGTGCCCGACCACGCGCGTCGGCGGAATCCCGTAGCGCGCGACGATGTCCTTCGACAGCCGGGTCAGCGCCGCGACCTGTTCGGGCGGATAAGGCTGCCAGGTGCGGTTTTGCGGATCGAGCGGCCCGCGGTTCACGTTCTCGATGCCGATCGACACCGCGTTCAGCTCGGTCGTGCCCTGCCACTCGCTGACGCCCGCGTGCCATGCGCGCTCCGATTCCGGAACGAGCTGGAAGACGACCGGCATCCCGCGCTCGAGGCGTGGCTGCGGCGGGATGACGTAATGCACGCTGACCGAATTGCCCGTCAGCGTGCGCAGCGATTTCGCCTCGTCGCTTTCGGTGTAATGCATCACGAGAAAGCGTATCCGCGCATCGGCGCCGCGCGCGTGCAGGCTCGTGTCGGCGTAGTAGGTACCGCGTTCGACGAGCGACGGCGACGTGCAGGCAGCCAGCAGGCACAGCACGGCGCAGGATGCGCCAGCGCGAAACAGGGTCATCGGTCGCGAGCTCCGGAGAGCCGCGTGCCGCATCGGATCGCGGCATGCGTCGTTCGGGTCATTCGAGGCCCGCGCAGGGCGCGCGGGGCGGGCTGCGTCAGCCCTTCACGCGCCGCTGGCGCACGGCTTCGTACAGGCATACGCCGCTGGCGACCGACACGTTCAGGCTTTCCACGCTGCCGGCCATCGGAATGCTCATCACCTCGTCGCAGGTGTCGCGCGTCAGCCGGCGCATGCCTTCGCCTTCCGCGCCCATCACGAGCGCGACGGGGCCGTCGAGCTTCGTTTCGTAGAGCGTCGCCGATGCCTCGTCCGACGTGCCGATGATCCACACGCCGGCCTCCTTCAGCTCGCGCAGCGCACGGGCAAGGTTCGTCACCGTGATGTACGGCACCGTATCCGCCGCACCGCTCGCCACCTTGGCCGCGGTGGCATTCAGGCCGACCGCACGGTCGCGCGGCGCGATCACCGCGTGCGCGCCGGCCGAATCGGCGACACGCAGGCACGCGCCGAGGTTGTGCGGATCGGTGACACCGTCGAGCACCAGCAGCAGCGCCGGGCCCTGGATGCCGTCGAGCAGCTCGGACAGGTTCTGCGCGAGCGGGACGTCCTCGACACGCGCGACGACACCCTGGTGACGCTCGGTATGCGCGAGGCCCCACAGGCGCGTTTCGTCGGCCGCGATCAGCCGCACGCCCGCTTCCTTCGCGGTGTGCAGGAAGTCCTGCATGCGGCGGTCGCGGCGCGTCTGGTCGTACAGCACCTCCGCAACCGTCGATGCATCGTGCCGCAAACGTGCGGTCACCGCATGAAAACCGTAAAGAACCTTCAGACGTGACATGACTGGAACAACCTTCGATCAAACGTGCGGCCGCGCGACGCGCGCAGCCGCGATCCATGGAAAAGGAAAGCGCCGCGTTGCCGGCGGATGACCGGTCACGCGGCGTCTCTCGATACTGCAGGGCGGGCGCTGGCGCCGCCCCGAACGCTCAATACTTCTTGCGGGCGCGCGTCTTCTTCGCCGTCGGCTTCGCCGCCGCACCACCACCGCTGCTACCCTTCTTGCGCGCGGCGCGCGCTTCATTCACCGCAACGCTCGGCGCACTCGCGGCCTTCTTGCGACGCGGCACGGGATCCTCCACCTGCGGCAGCGTGCGTACGCGCGGGCCATTGCCGCGGTCGACACCGCCGCCAGCGGAAGCCGGCGCGGGCGACGGGCGCGGCGCCTTCACCGGCGTATCGCGCACGAGGCGGAAGTCGATCTTGCGTGCATCGAGATCGACGCGGCTCACCTGCACGCGCACGCGATCCGACAGGCGATAGCGGATGCCCGTGCGCTCACCGCGCAGCTCGTTCTTGATCTCGTCGTACTGGAAGTAGTCCGAGCCGAGTTCCGTGACGTGCACGAGCCCTTCGATGAACAGCGTGTCGAGCTGCACGAAGATGCCGAACGACGTGACGCCGTTCACCATCCCGCCGTACTCCTCGCCGAGCTTGTCGCGCATGAAGTAGCACTTGAGCCAGGCCTCGACGTCGCGCGATGCTTCATCCGCGCGGCGCTCGTTCGCCGAGCAGTGCAGGCCGAGCTCTTCCCAGATCGCCGTGTTCGAACGCGAGCGGCCGCGCGATTCGTCGTCGGCCTGCTGCATCGCGCGGGCGCGCGGCGACAGCGCGGTGTTCAGTTCGAAGCCTTCCGGCGCCTTCGGCACGTATTTCTTGCCCGACAGGATCGCGTAGATCGCGCGGTGCGTGAGTAAGTCCGGATAACGGCGGATCGGGCTCGTGAAGTGCGCGTACGCCTCGTAGGCCAGGCCGAAGTGACCGATGTTGTCCGGGCTGTAGACGGCCTGCTGCATCGAGCGCAGCAGCATCGGCTGCAGCATCTGCGCATCGGGCCGGTCGCGGATCTGCGCCATCAGCGCCGCGTAGTCGCTCGCATGCGGCTTGTCGCCGCCGCCGAGCGACAGGCCCATGCCGCGCAGGAACGCACGCAGGTTCTCGAGCTTCTCCGGCGTCGGCCCCGCGTGCACGCGGTACAGGCCAGGATGCTTGTTGCGCTTCAGGAAATCGGCCGCGCAGACGTTCGCGGCCAGCATGCATTCCTCGATCAGCTTGTGCGCATCGTTACGCTGGCGCGGCACGATCTGCTCGATCTTGCCCTGCGAGTTGCAGACGATGTAGGTCTCGGTCGTGTCGAAGTCGATCGCGCCACGCTTCTGCCGCGCGGCGAACAGCGACTTGTAGACGCCGTACAGATCCTGCAGGTGCGGCAGAAGATCCGCGCGACGCGCAGCCTCCGGCCCCTTCGTGTTCGACAGCACGGCAGCGACTTCGGTGTACGTCAGGCGCGCGGCCGAATGGATGACGGCCGGATAGAACTGGTACGCCTTGATCTCGCCGCGCGCGGTGATCACCATGTCGCACGCGAGCACGCAGCGGTCGACCTGCGGATTCAGCGAGCAGAGGCCGTTCGACAGCTTCTCCGGCAGCATCGGAATCACGCGGCGCGGGAAGTAGACCGACGTGCTGCGCTCGAGCGCGTCGGCATCGAGCCCGCTGCCCGGCTGTACGTAGTGCGATACATCGGCGATCGCGACGATCAGCCGGTAGCCGTCGCCGCGGCCGACCTTGACCGGCTCGCAGTAGACGGCGTCGTCGAAGTCGCGGGCGTCCTCGCCGTCGATCGTCACGAGCGGCACGTCGCGCAGGTCGACGCGGAAACGCAGGTCGGTCGGGCGCACCTTGTCCGGCAGCGCGGCGGCTTCGTCAAGCGCCGGCTGGCTGAACTCGTGCGGCACGCCGTACTTGCGCACCGCGATTTCGATTTCCATGCCCGGATCGTCGATGTCGCCGAGCACCTCGACGACGCGGCCGAGCGGCTGCGAATGGCGGCTCGGGAAATCGGTCAGCTCGACGACGACGACCTGCCCGACCTTCGCCTTCTTCACGTTCTGCGTGATCAGGATGTCGTGGCCGATGCGCTTGTCTTCCGGTGCGACGATCAGCGCGCCGTTCTCGTTGAGCAGGCGGCCGATCACGCGCTTGTTCGCGCGCTCGGTGACTTCGACGACGTGCCCTTCCGGGCGACCGCGGCGATCGTAGCCGACGATCCGCGCGAGCACGCGATCGTTGTGCATCACCTTCTGCATTTCGCCGTTCGGCAAGAACAGGTCGTCCTGGCCGTCGTCGCGGATCACGAACCCGTAGCCGTCGCGATGCCCCTGCACGCGCCCGGCGACGAAGTTCGACGGATGGGTCAACTGGTAGTGGCCGCGCTTGTCGAGGCGGATCTGGCCGTCGCGTTCCATCGCGGCGACACGCCGGAAGAACCCCTCGCGCTCCTGACGCTTGATCGACAGTGCTTCTGCGATGTCGTTGGCGGCCAGCGGCGCGTCGCTCGTACGCAGCACGCCGAGAATTTCTTCACGGCTCGGAATGGGGTACGGATATTTGCTCAAGGGTTTGTCGATGGTTGTTCTCGTTGCGTTGATTGATGGTGCACGGCATCAACATAGAGGTGTCCGTCAGACAGTTCTATATTGACGGCGGCGGGTCATTCTATCACCCGCCTGTGTCACCAAAAGACCGGAATGCCGCCGGCAGGCGCGGCGGAGCCCGGTTTGCGATGCATCGCAAAAAAGTGTTGACACGAATAATTGGGGCGCTATAATTTCGCTTCTTTGCAGCAAGCAGCTACTGCAAAACGTGCCCAGGTGGCGGAATTGGTAGACGCACTAGGTTCAGGTCCTAGCGGTGGCAACATCGTGGAGGTTCGAGTCCTCTCCTGGGCACCATCTGTATTTAAAAAGGTCGGCTTCTAGCCGGCCTTTTTTCATTTCTAGCCCAGGGAACCGTGCGCCGGGGTCGCGCATGTGCTGCCGAACCCTCTCCTCGGCACCTCGGTATTCAAAAAGCACAAAAGCCGGCATCGTGCCGGCCGCCTTCGTTTCCTAGCCTTGGGCGCCCATCGCGGCCCACCCGGCATCGTCGTGAATCAGCACCAAAGTGGTGCGCGCGTGGCGGATCGACATCCGCCTCGCGCCACGCCCTCATCAGAGCATGCGCTTCAGCACGTCGTTCTTCGACACGAAATGATGCTTGAGTGCCGCCCCCGCGTGTACCGCCACCACGAATGCCAGCGTGTAGCAGCCGAACTTGTGAAGGTCGAACCAGTGCTCGGTCACCGGCCCCGCGCTATACGGCGTCTTCACGTAAAGCACGCCAAACAGCCAGTAACCGTCCGGCACCATCACGAACCCGCTGAACAGCACGAAGGCGACCAGCGCGTAAATCAGCGAGTGCACCAGGTGCGCGATCGATTGCTGCTGACGCGGAATCGACGCGACGTCAGGCGGCGTGCGGCGGAAGAACGACCACACATAGCGCAGCGGAAACAGCACGATCAGACAGCTCGCGAGCGACATGTTCAGGGTCGACACGAAACGCCAGAGATCCGGCTGCGTAATGAAGTGCAGCGAAATTCCGGCCACCATCGTGTACAGGATCACGGCCGCGAAAATCCAGTGCAGCGCGCGGGAAAAGCGGTCGTATCGACCGCTGGATAATGTTTCGTTGTGCAAATCTGTTTGGGAAGCCACCTGCATGATTCATCCTTTATCGGTTGCGAAGACATGGTTGCCATGGATATGTGGATGAAATTATCGAGGTGGAAACCCGTGTTGATAACCATTCTCAAGGATTTCCAAATACCCGGCGCAGCGTCAGCGCATCTCGATCAGGAACGTCATCACGCCGTCGCCCGACCCCGCCGTCACGCGCTCGCCGTACTGGTAGTACTGCGCGGTATACGGCAACGTGGTCGCCCCGACCGTCGCGTCGCCGAGGCTCTGCCAGGTATTCAACGTGACCGGCGCGTCGTGCTTCAGCACGCGAATGCCGACACCCTGCGCGGCGTCGTCGCCGAGCAGCTTCAGCACGTCGGTCGTGCCCGGCACCGTCTCGCCGAGCAGCTGGATCGACAGCGGTGTCGGCCGTGCCTCGCCGAACGGGCTGCAGGTGAGGTCGATCGCGAATTCGCGTGACGCCTGGGTCGAGCCCGGACCGTCGAAGGCCGACGCGGGCACGGCGCCGAGCGGCACGACGAGATGCTTCGAGGCCGTATTGACGGTGCACGCGACGCCCCGCACGTAACTGCTCGTAATGTGCTTGCGTACCACGTAATGGCTCGGATCGCCGCTCACGGGCGACGCCTCGACGACAAACGCCTGGCCCAGCAGGAAGCCCGGCGTCACCGGCCCGATCTTGACGAGCTCCATGTCGATCACGAACGTGCGCGCCGAGCCGTCCCCCGGATGCGTACCGAGCACGCCTTCCGTCTTGCTGCCGAGATCCTCGCCGTCGCGCACCATCCGCAGCGCAAGGCCCGGGAGATTGGTTGCCCACAGGTTCATGCCCGGCGCGGGGCCGAACTCGCTCGAGTAGTTCAAGGTCCGCGCCAGCGGCTCGCCCTGGCCATTCGGCGCACAGGTGAGGGTCAGCGTGAACCGGACCGACCGGACGACGCCGCCGACCTCGACGCCGTCGGCCGCGATCGAACCGAACTCGATCGGATTGAAATCTTCGGGGAGGCTCAGGCACGCGGCAAACGCGGGCGCCGTGCAGAGCGTCAGCGCGACGAACGCCGCCCAGCGGCGCAGGCATGCGGCAAATCGGGAGATCGTGGGTTTCATGAACGGGGTGAAGTAGGTGAAGCAGCGTCGGCCCGCAGCGCCGGATGCGTGCGCGAGCAGACGACCTCGAGTTCGGGGAAATTGCTGTGCGGCGTCGACTCGCCCATGTTGTACGACAGCGCGCAGCGCTCGTCCGGGCGCGCGCCCCATCGCACGAACAGGTCGCCGGCCCGGCCGACGCCGGTGACGAAGCCCTGCCCGTTCGGGCCGACCATGCCGACCTCCTTGCCGGCCGCCGTCAGCACGGCGGCACCGAACGGCACCGGCTGGCCCGCGTCGTCGGTCATGTCGAGCATCAGGCGGCCCGCCTCGACCTCGAACGGCGCCAGCACGATCGCACCGTGCGTCGGCACGACGTGCACGATCGCGTTGCGGATCTCGAGCTGACGATCGAGTTCCGCCGTGCGCAACGCGATGCGGTTCTGCCGGTACGGCGTGACGTTCGGTACGACCGCATAGCCCGCGCGGTCGGTACGCACGCCGGCATGCGCGATCACGCCGACGTCGGCCGCGCCCTCGCTGCGCACCAGTGCGACGGTTTCGCCGAGCGGCTGCGACAGCGTGACGCCGCCGTCGTGCGCGATCATGCCGCCCGCCGCGCTGACCGAGGTCTGCGAGCCGCTGCGCGTCTGGTTGTGGGTGGCCCCGAACTGGCCGGCCGTCGCACGGTAGTTCAGGTTCACCGCACCGCCCAGGCCGTGTGCCGTGCGATCGGCGTCGACGCCATAGCTCAGGCGATCGTCGTCGAACAACGTGCCGAACACGCCCGCGCGCTGCTCGGTGCCCGCGGTACCGGCGATCAGCGTCGCGCTGCCGTACGCGTGCGGTGTCGTCGTGCGCCCGCCGCCGAACGGAATCGACAGGTTCAGCGACACCTGCCGGCTGCGCTCGCCGCGCGCGCGCTGCTCGGCGCTCAGGCTCACGTTGTAGGACACGCGCGACACGCTGCCCGAATAGCCGAGCTGGAGCAGCCGGTCCTCGCCCGCACCGTCGCGGTAGGCGCGCCGGCTCGCGCTGACGTACAACGAGCCCGCGCGCCCCAGGCTCTGCGACACGCTCACCTCACTGCGGCTGCGCTTGCCCGCGCGGCCCGCCCACGTGTCGACCGACGTCGCGTAGCGCACCACGACGTCGGACAGGCTGCGATAGCCGCCCGAGTACTGGTGATGCGCGGCGCGCAGTTCCGTGCCGGTCGACGCGAACGCCTTCGCGTACATTGCCCGCACGGCGCTGCCCGCGCCCGCCTGCCCCGCCTGGTCCCGATAACGGGCGTGCGTCACGTCCACCGACAGTGCACCGATGCGCGCCAGGTTGCGCGCGGCGCCGGCCGCCAGCGCCGCATACCCGTTCGCGAACGTCACGCCGCCGTAGATCGTCGTCTCGCCAGGCAAGCCGTAAGCGGCGCTCGCCGACGTGAACCACTGCGATTGGGCGGAATCGGCACGCAAGCGCCCCGCGGCCGCGCGATACGACCAGGCCTTCTGGCGCAGCAGGGTCGGAATGCTCGCCGACGGCTGGATGAAGCTGCGCTTCTGGCCATCCGCCTCGACGATCGTCACCTCGAGATCCGCATGCGCCGCGATCGCGTACAGGTCGTCGATCTCGAACGGCCCCGGCGGCACGTAGCTGCTGTAGATCAGATAGCCGTTCTGGCGAATCTCGACCTTCGCATGGCTTTGCGCGATGCCGCGCACGACCGGCGCGTAGCCGCGCTGGCTATCCGGTTGCATCGTGTCGTCGGACGCGAGCTGCACGCCGCGGAACGCCACGCTGTCGAACACGTTGTCGGACGTGAAGTTCTCGCCGAACGTGACGCGGCTGCGCCAGCCGGGAAGGTCGCGCTCGAGATAGGTGTTCATGAATTGCGTCTGCAGCCCCGACGCGTTGTGGTTCACCATCGCGCTGCTGCGCAGGCGCCACGCGCCGAGGTTCAGGCCCGCGCGCACGCTGCCGTACGCTTCCGTCGCGTGGCCCGACGGCCCGTCGTAACGCCGCTGCGCGGCGTTGAAGCGATAGTCGAAGCGCAGTGCATTGATGCCTTCGTCCCAGCGCGACGGATCGACCGAGCCGCGCGGCACGCGCTTCATCTTCGCTTGCGGAACCGTCAGCGCCAGCGTCTGGCGATCCGGATCCACCGTGACCGTCGCGTCCGGCATCGCATCGCGCGGATCGACGCACGCGAGCGTAGCGTCGGCCGCATCCGCGGCATCCACCTCGGCAATGCGCGGATAGGCCGCCAGGTTCACGCCGAACCCGTCGAGCTGCGCGGCGCCCAGGCAGGGCCGCACCGCATTGCCTTGTTCGTCGCGCGGATCGCGTTCGAAACGGATGTCGTGCATGCCCGACGCTTCGCCATTGACCGACACCTCGACCGGGTGCACGCCGGGCAGCAGCACGTTCGCTTCGGCGAACACGTCGAGATCCACGTCCGCCTGCGGGTTGCCGAACGCGAGGAACGCGGGATTGAACGCCGTGTTCGCGTGCGCGTGCGCCCCCGCGCTCGGCAATCCGAACGCGAAGGTCGAAGCGAGCGCGAGCACGCATCGGCGCAGCGGGTCAAGGCATCGTGTCATGAATGGGTGAACGGCGCGCGCCGGATGAGCGCACGCCGCATGAAGTCAAAAAATGAAAAGTCGGAAAAGCGGATCGCGGAGTGGCCGCTGGCCGGCCCCGCGACCGCGTTGCGTCAAACGGCGCCGGTCGGCACCTTCATCGTGACGGACGGTGTCACCGCGCCGTAGTCGTTGATCGTGCTGAACCGCAGCGTGACGGGCTGTGCCGGCACCGCGTGGATGTAGCGCAGCTTGTAGGTCGCCGCCTGTAGCGGCGGCACCATCTCTAGATCGACGTCCTCGATCGTTCCGGCATCGATGCCGATCTTCGAGAACGTGACGTGATAAGGCGTCGGATTGTTCACGGTCAGCAGCGCGCCGTCGCTCGACGGCGCGATGTGCCAGGTCAGCGCCGCCGGCGCATCGGCCGACGAGCCGGTCAGGCCCTGCGGCCGATAGAACGCCTTGATCCGCGTCTGGATCGCGATCTGGAGCACGTTGTCCTGCTTCGGCGTGGCCGGAATCTCCTTCACGTTCAGCCACATCAGCGACTCGCGATCGGACGGCAGCCCGTGCTTGACGGGCATCACGCGCAGCAGGTTTTCCTTGCCGGGATCGAGCCGCGACAGCGGCGGCGTGACGAAGAACGGCGCCTTCGCGCCGCCCTTCGTCGATCCGCCGTCAATCCAGGCCTGCACGACGTAAGGCTGGCTGTCCGCGTTCTTCACGGGCACGACAGCTTCGCGCCGGTCCTCCTGCAGGATCACGCGCGTCGCGCCCACCACCACGCCCGCCAGCGCGCCGTGGGTCATGCACAGCCCGAGCACGCAGGCCAGCGTACGTTGTCCGAATTGAATCGTCATCGGTCGATCCCGTCTGCTTAGCGGTAGTGCAACGTGAACGACGCCGTGCCGTTCGCCTCGCCCGCCTCGGTCTGGTTCGACGTCGAGACGTAGTTCGCGGCGAAGTTCAGCACGTTGCTGCCCGGCGTCAGCTTGAGCGTGTCGGTCTCGCTGTTGATGCCGATCTGCTTGCCCCCTTCGTCCATCAACTGGATGCCGACGCCTTTCGCGTCGTCCTGCGCGCCGGTGCCGATCGCGAGCAACGTCGGATCGTCGCCGTTCGACGTGCCCTCGAACTGCGCGCGTACGCCGCTCAGCTGGTCGTTGCACTCGCTCAGTGCGATCTGGAACGGCACGCGACGACTTTCCTGGCCGGCGGTGGCGAGCTGGTCGATACCGATCGCGCCGAGCGGCACCTGA
Organism: Burkholderia sp. AU33803; assembly: GCF_002223095.1. Taxonomy (NCBI): domain Bacteria; kingdom Pseudomonadati; phylum Pseudomonadota; class Betaproteobacteria; order Burkholderiales; family Burkholderiaceae; genus Burkholderia; species Burkholderia sp. AU33803. The sequence continues at coordinate 1,190,897 of NZ_NKFJ01000004.1, read as the reverse complement.
ATATTGCTGTTGTCGATCTTGCAGGTCGTCGCGACGATCTTGCCGTGGAAGTTGATCGTGCCATCCGCGGCGAATGCGGACGTCGAACCGAATGCGGCCAGCAGCGCGGCCAACAAGAGGGATTTCTGGTACTTTTTCATCGAGTATCTGGGTAGAGAATTGAGGATTTCCGCTGCCGGTCCCTGACAGCGGAACAACGAACCCGTCGAGTTCGCAGGCATTATTCCGAGCCGGCCATCGCCACCCAACAAACTTAAGAAAATTCTCAACGCATGCCGCCTGGACGGATGAATCACGATGCAATGCGACGCCGGCGACGCCCCCTTCCACCCTTCCCGGGCTCGGCTGCCGACGTTGCGGAAAGCATCTAAGCAATACTCAAGGAATCCTCATCATCTGGCGAAATATGCACCGTGCAGCGAGATGGCCGTCAATACGGATGGTGTGCGCAAACGCGCCCGAGGCCGGCACGGCCGAGCGTGCCGCTCGCGGCGGCGGTGACGAACGACGGGGGGATGTGATCGGAGCGCGGCGAGACGGGCTGCCGTGCCTCGCGAAAGCCTCGGGATAGCCTCGCGCAGGCGCGTCGATTCAATGCCGAACGGCGGCTGAAGCGGTGTACCGCGACAGCCTTGCCGGAATGGGAATACGGATGGGGACAGGAAGGATCGGCGATATCGATCCCGTGGTCAGCCGGCGCGCGTCGCCGCGGCCGGCCGATTGCTCAGGTCAACTCGAGCCGATACCCGTAGTTGTAGATCGTCGTGATCGCGAGCCCGTTCTTCGGCCGCAGCCCGAGGCTCGTACGCAACTTGCTGACGTAGGTGGCCAGCGTCGCGTCGTACTTTCGGTCCACCACGCCCCAGATACGCTTGATCATCATGTCCTTCGACACGATCCGCCCGACGCTCTCGAACAACATCAGCGCGAGATCGAATTCGCGCTGCGACAGCTCGACCGGCACGCCGTCGACGGTCGCGGCATGCGAGCTCGTGTCGAGCACGAACTTGCCGACCTCGACCACCTTCGCGCGCTGCGTCTCCGGGTAGTACTTGCGCGCCTGCGCATTGACGCGCGCGACGAGTTCGCGCTCCCGCAACGGCTTGATCAGATAGTCGTCTGCACCGGTGTTCAGACCGAACACGATGTCGTTCTCGCCGTCGTGCTGCGTCATCATGATGATCGGCAGCGTGTCGGCGAACGATTCGCGCGCCCAGCGCATCACCTCGATCCCCGACTTGCCGGGCACGTCCCAGTCGAGCAGCAGTACGTCGACGCGCTGCGTGCGCACCAGCTCGATGAAGCTGTCGCCGTCGTGACGCACCTCCGTGTCGTAGCCGGCCTTGTTGAGCCAGCCGGCCACGACGCCCGCCTGCGTCACCATGTCTTCGAGTATTGCGACAATCATGTTCGATCCAGTCTCAAGATGCCGCCCCGTCCCCAGGCCCGTTCGCCACTCCGTCGGCCGGAGCGGGCGGCAAGTAAACAAAAGCCCATTCGCCATAGGCGTCGCTGTCGCCGAACGTATCGTACCGCGCGGGGAAGCCCTGGCGCTTCAGCGGCTGCCCCGGCGCCTCGCTGTACACGCCCATGATGCCGCCGTCCGGCGCCTTCACGAGCCCCCACTGCGTCGATCCCGTCAGCGGATCGGCGTACAGGCGCCGCAAGTGACGCTGCGTCGGCAGCGCGCGGCGGTCTTCGAGCAATACGTCGAGCGACTCCGGATAGCGACTGCCTCCCGCCGCATTGTAGTAGCTTGCGATCGCCGCGCGATACTGGTCGCCGACAAACAGCAACTGCGCCTCGCGATCGCGCTGCTGCACCGTCTGCCAGATGCGCGCGGCCTGCGTCATGCCGAGCCCCAGCGCCGCGACGAGCATCAGCACGCCGAGATACGCGATGCCGCGCTGCCCGCGCGGGCCGCGGCATCGGCCGCCACGCCGCCGGTTACCACGTCCCATATGCGCTCCCGTCGAGCGCACGCCCTTTCGCGCCGCTCTTCACGTCCGCGACGCCGCCCCGGTCGCCGGCCTGCGGTTGCCAGGAGCCGCGCTTGCCCGTGACCGGGTCGAGCGGGATCTCGCGCAGATAGCGCTTGTCGACCAGCACCTCGAGCGTGTCGGGATCGCGGCCGTGATCCGCCCGATAGTCGTCGATCGACTGGCGCAGCGTGTTCAGGTTGTGGCGCAGCACCGTCTCCTTCGCGCGATCGCTCTGCTTCAGGTAGCCGGGGGCGACGAACGCGGTGAGCGACGCGATGATCGCCATCACGACGAGCAGTTCGATCAGCGTGAAGCCCGCGATGCGGCGTGCACGCTTACCACTGGTTGTACGGGACGCCATTGAGGCTCTCCTTGCGGTTGGTCGAGCGGATGTCGAACACGTCCTCGCCGGACGAGAACGCATCGGGGTCGCTCGCATAGCTGCGCGTTTCCCAGGTGTCCTCCGGCGCCTTGCCCTCGCATTCGCACATCGGATCGGCGGGGAGCTTGCGCAGGAAGTACAGTCTCGCGCCGTCCGGCGATTTCTTGTCCTCGACGCCGTCGACGAGCGCGTGCAGGTCGGGCGGATAGCCGCTCGCGTCGACACTGCGCTCGATGCGCCCGTCATCGGCCGCCGCCTTGTACGCGTCGAGCGCCGAGCGGATCACCACCAGCGCGCGGCGCAGTTCGGCCTCGTCCGAGCGGCGCTTGACCAGGTCGGTCAGCGGCAGCGAGACGGTCGCGAGCAACGCGAGCAGCGTCAACGCCACCAGCAGCTCGATCAGCGTGAAACCGCGCGCGCGCGCACGTCGACGGATGCTCATGCGAAGCCCCGTGCGCGCGACGGCAGTACCGGCGCGTCGGCATACCGCACCGGCGCCGATTCGCGCTCGCCCGTCAAACGCGCGACGAGCGCGTGGAGCGAGCCGATCAGCGAGCGTACCGCGGCGGTGATGCGATGCTCGCCGCGTGCCTGCGGCTCGGCGAACGTCGCGCGCGGCGCGGCGGCATCGGCCACCGTCACCGGCGCAACGGCGCGCACGACGGCGGCCGGTTGCACCGCCTGCGGAGCCGCATCGACTGCACCCGCAGGCGCCTGCCCGATCTGCGCGGCGACGACTTCCGCACGCGGGCCGGCAGCCGGTGCCGCTGCAGCGACGGCGCGCGTGATCTCGCCGCGCGGCGCGGCCGGACGGTCCTGTGCGGCGGGGGCCGCTACGGTCTTGATCGCCGCGGCCGGTTGCCGCGCGGCATCCGCACGCGTACGCATCATCCCGGTGCCGCGCGCGCCGTGCTCGGCTGCCGGGCTCGTCGCGTCGCCCTGCTCGGCCTGCGCCGGCGCTTGCGGCTCCGCGTCGGCGTTGGCCGGTTCGACGCTCACGTCGTTGCCCGCGGGCTTCGACGGCTCGATCGGCTCGATCGGCGCGTTCAGGTCCGGGCCGTCCGACGACGTCATCCGCGCCGGCACGGCGTGTGCCGACTCGAGCGTCAGCGCTTCGGTGGTCACGCGCGACTCGGTGCCCGACAGGAAGGTCGTCACCGCCGACGTCGGCAGGTCGAGATTGCGTTCGATATGCGGCGTGATCAGCAGCACGATCTCCGAACGCTCGCTGCTGCGGCCGTTCGAGCCGAACAGCCGGCCAAGCACCGGCAGGCCCGACATACCCGGCAGCCCCGCGATGCTTTCGCTTTCATTGCGCTTCACCAGGCCGGCCAGGATCTGCGTTTCGCCGTTCTTCGCGGTCATCAGCGTCTCCGCGTTGCGCGTCCCGAGCGAATACGCGACGAGCCCGGTCTTCGTGGTTTCCTTCGACAGGATGCTGCTGACCTCCATGTTCACCTTGACGCTCACCTCCTCGTTCAGGCTGATACGCGGCTCGACCTTCAGCATCAGGCCCACGTCCTGGTAGCTGACCGATTCGGTGACGACACCGTTCGCGTTGGTGGTCGTGACGATCGGCACGCGCTCGCCGATCTTGATGTTGGCCTTCTCCATGTTGCGCACGCGGATCTTCGGATTCGCGATCGTCTTGGTCTTGCCCTGCTTCTGCAACATGTCGATCGCGAGCGCGAGCCCGCCCGATTCGCTCGACACGCCGACGCGATCGCGATTCAGGCGCAGCAGGTCGCCGAGCGTCAGCGCACCGCCTTCCACGCTGCCCAGCGCGTTGAACTGGACCTTGCCGGGATATTGCACGCCCAGATCGAGGCTGTCGTTCATGTTGACCTCCAGCACCTGCACGTCGAGCGTGACTTCCGATTGCGGGATATCGAGGCCCATCACGACGCGCTCCGCGACCTGGATCGTCTCCGGCGTGTCGCGCATGACGACCGCGTTCACGCGCTCGTCCACGTAGACGTCCTTCGGCTTGATCATCTGGCGCAGCGCGGCCATCACCGACTTCGCGTCCGCGTGCGACAGGAAGAACGTGCGAATCGCGAACTCCGTGTAGTTGCGCGCCTTGTCCGGCTGCGACGGGTAGACGAGCAGCGTGTGCTTGTCGAGCACCTTCTTCTCGAGCTGGTTGGTACGCAGCAGCAGGTTGATCGCATCTTCGGCGGTCGTGCGCTCCGCGAACAGCGTCGCGGGCTGGCTGGTATCCACGTCGCGGTCGAACACGAAGTTCACGCCGGACACGCGCGAAATCACGTCGAAGATGTTCATGAGCGGCTGCTGCTTGAAGTTGAGCGACACCGGCTTGCGCAGCGCGTCGGCCAGTTGCGGGCGCACCGTGCGGCCGGCCTGCGATTGATTCAGCAGCGTATCGCGCAGACGCTTCGCGTCCGTATGGTTCGGCTGCTCGGCGAGAATCCGCCGCACGATCTCGAGCGCTTCCTGCGGCTTCTCGCCGCCGATGCGCTGTGCGCGCGCGAGGTCGACCGACATCTGCTGGCGGCGCTTGACCTGCTCGAGCGACTGGCTGGCCTTGAAGTTGCCCGGCTCCTCGCGCAGTACGTTGTTCAGGTGGTCGATCGCAGCGGCATGGTTGCCCTGCGCGACCTGGCGGTCGGCGGCCTTCAGCTCGGCGCGCACATATTCCTGCCGGCTGCCCTCGACGGCGGTGGTAAGGGCGATGTCGTCGGGCGCGGCCTGCTTCTGCTGCTGCAGCGTGCTGAGGCGCTCGGCGGGTGTCGTAGCAGCGGCAGGCGCGGCGTTGAACGGGGCACTCGCGCATCCTGTCAGCGCGAGCGCCGAGATCAGGAGTAAAAGACTGAGTTTACGTTTCATGATGGTGTTCGGCACAGGTTCAAATCGGGGTTCATGGAGTCGGGACGGGCGGCGACAGCTCGATATCGGTGCTGCCACGGGTCACGATCACCGCGCCCTGTTTGCCCAGTTTCTTCAGCCGGTAGCCTTCGGCGATCTCGCCGCCCGGCAGTACCGCGTCACGCACGCCGCAACGCGATTCGCACAGCAGGAACGTCTTGCCCGCGCCGTCCAGCACGACGATGCGATGACCGTTCTCGCGCCACTCGCCGGCAATGTCGAACGGCGCCGACGCAACCGGTGGCGCGTCGATCGGCGTGTCGAGCGGCGGCATGTCGGACTCGGGCGCCGCGTCGGGAGGCGGCTCGGCTTCGGTCGCCGTCTCCGCGCCGAGCGAGGCCCAGCTCTGCGCGGGAAAAAGGTCGACGACCGGTGCCAGCGCGTGCGTTTCGTTCGCCGCGCTGCCGCCGGCAACGCACGCGGCAGCGAGCGCGAGCGCGGCCGCTATCGGGATCAGGGGTGCGCGCATCATGCATCCGGCCCCAGCAGGCTGACCCGCAGGTCGGCGATCACGTTGGGACTGTCGATCCGCTCGCGCTCGACCGACAGGCCCTCGATGCGTACCATCGGCTGCTGCGTAATCTCGCGGATCGCTTCGCGCAGCCCGACATAGCTGCCGGACAGCGCGACGTTGATCGTGAGCCGGCGCAGCTTGCCCGGCACCTCGACTTCGCGGCGATAGGTCGCGTGCTTGCGCTCGATGCCGTGCTGGGACAGGATCTGGAAGATCGAGTACGCCTGCTCGGTGCTGCGCAGTTGCTGCACCTGCTGCAGCGTCATGCCGCCGGGACCGGCCTTCTGGCCCGGCTTCGGCAGCGCGGCCAGCGCCTTCGTACGCGCGTCGCGATCGGCTTCGAGCTGCTCGGCGCCCGGCTGCAGATAGCACGCGTGCACGCCGATCAGCGCCACGACGAGCCCCCCTGCCACCAGCCCCGGCATGCCCAGCTTGCGGGACGCCGCGTAGGCGCCCCAGCGCAGCCGCTCGGCGAGCGCGGTCATGTCGATTGATTTCAGGTTCGTCATGGGTGTTCGATGTTCAGGCTGAAATAGAAAATGTTCTTGCCGTCCTCGGCTTTCGTCCGGTGCTGCAGCAGGCGGACCTTGCGGTCGGGGTGACGGTCCTTCAGGCGGTCGACGAACATGTAGATGTGCGACAGATGCGCTGCACCGCCTTCGAGGCGCGCTTCCTGTCCGGCCTTGTCGACCGTCAGCAGCTTCAATGCGATCTGCGGCGTCCACGCGTGCTCGATCCAGTCGACCACCGCCGGTCCCGCGCCGGTCGCACTCGTGCGCTGCTGGTCGAGCACGCGCGCGATGCGGCGCTCCTCCGCCGTCATGTTCTTCTGCAGGCGCTGCTCGCGCTCGATCGCGCGCTGGCGCTGGTCGATGCGGCTTTCGATGCTGTCGACCTCGTCGCGCAACTGCTCGACGTTGGGCCACTCGCTCGCGACGAACGCGCCGGTCACCAGCGCGCAGCACAGCGCGACAGCCGCCCACGGCGTGACACGCGCGCGAGGCGCCACGAAATCCAGTTCATTCAGGCGCTTCATGCCGGCTCCTCCTGCGTGGGCACGGCCTGGTCCACGTCGTCGTCGAGCAACGTGACGCCGTCGGCGGCCGCGCTCGGCAGCGTGCCGTCGAGCGCGCTCGCGAAGGCCGCACCGGCGAGCGGCTGTCCGGCCATCAACGCCGCGGCCGCGAACCAGTCGTCAAGACGGCTGCCCCCCGCGCGCGGTAGCGTGACCACGTCGGCCCACTCGCCCGCACGCCGGAACACGCACGTGACGATGCGCGGCTGCAGCAATGCATAGCGGTAGTCGTCGCCGCTCAGGTGCTTCGCATGCGTGGCGAGCACAACCGACAGCGCGTCGCGCACGCTGACGAGCCGCCAGCCGGCTGCGCGGCACGTCTCGTCGAGCGACACGAGCAACGTGTCGCAAGCCGCCACCGCGAGCTGCGCGCGGCCGCGCCGCCCGCCTTCGAGGCGAATCCGCAGCGCGCCGCGCTGCGCACGGGCGGCGAACAGCGCGCGTGCATAACCGTCCCACGCGGCGTCCGACACCAGTCCGTCCTGCCAGGGCAACACGACGCCATGCGTCCACGGATGCCCCGCGACGACGTGCACGCGGTTCAGCATCGGCAGGCGCGCCTTCGGCAGGTCGCCGAGCACCTGCGCCAGCGCGTCGGCGGGCGCACCGTCGTGCGCGACGACGATCCGCGGCTCGCCGGCGCGCCGTGCGCGCCAGTCGTTGCTCGTCCATACGCACAACCGGTCGGCGTCGAGCACCGCGAACACGTTATTCCACGGCGATCGCACGCTGCACCTCCTGAAACGTCGTCAGTCGCGCGCGAATCGCGGCAAGGCCCGCATCGCGCATCGACTGGTAGTCGGCGTTGTTCGCGAGCGCCTGCGCGCGTTTCTCGATCGAACGCTCGAGCAACGCAGCCTTCATCGCCGCATCGAGCGTCAGCACTTCGGCGAGGCCGATCCGGCCGTGATAACCGGTGCCCCGGCAGGTTTCGCAACCCTCGCCGGGCGTGACCACGTGCTTCAGGTCGTCGAGCGACGCACCGGACAGATCGGCACCGTCGGCCGCCGCGCCGCCGCAGCTTTCGCAAATGCGCCGCACCAGCCGCTGCGACACGACGCCGTTCAGCGCCTCGAGAAACGTCGACGGCTCGACACCCATGTAGATGAAGCGGTCGATCACGCTGAAGCCGTCGTTCGCGTGGACCGTCGACAGCACGCGGTGGCCGGTGAGCGCCGATTGCACCGCGATCGACGCGGTCTCCTCGTCGCGGATCTCGCCGACCATCACCGTATCCGGATCGTGCCGCAGGATCGCGCGCAGCCCGCGTGCGAAGGTGAGCCCCTTGCGCTCGTTGACGGGAATCTGCAGCACGCCTTTCAGTTCGTATTCGACCGGGTCCTCGATCGTGATGATCTTGTCGTCGCCGGTGTTGACTTCCGACAGCACCGCATACAGCGTCGTCGACTTGCCGCTGCCGGTCGGCCCCGTGACAAGCATCAGCCCGTACGGCCGGTGCGCGAGCGCACGCACGCGCTCGGCCGTCTGCGCGTCGAAGCCGAGCACGTCGAGGCTCACGCTGTCGCCGCGCTGCGACTTGTCGAGCACGCGCATCACCGCGTTCTCGCCATAGGTGCCGGGAATGATGGACACGCGGAAATCGATCTCGCGGCCCTGCATCACGACCTTGAAGCGGCCGTCCTGCGGCACGCGCTTTTCCGCGATGTCGAGCGCCGCCAGCACCTTGAGACGCGACAGCGTCTGCGCGGCCGTCTCGAGCCCCGGGATGTGACGGATCGACTGCAGCACACCGTCGATCCGGTAGCGGATCGCCAGGCCGTCGGGTACCGCTTCGAGGTGGATGTCGCTCGCGCGGCTCTGCAGCGCGTCGTAGAGGGTCGTATTGACGAGCCGGATGACCGGGCTTTCGTCCTTCGCGATGCTCGCGAGCGAGATCGACTCGATCGCCTGCGCGAGCGAATCGCCCTGCGCATCGATCGTCACGTCGTCCATCAGGCGCTCGTTCGACTCGACGTCGCCGAGCAGCCGCTCGACCTCGCCCGGCACGCTCATCGCCATCTGCACCGGCTGCGCACCGAAGCGCGCGAGCAGCTCGTCGCGCACCTGGCGCGCGAACGGATCGGCCAGGACGACGCAGGCCGCGCCGTCGTGCTCGATCGGCAGTACGCGCCAGGTCAGCGCGTCGTGCAGCGGCAGCAGGTCGAAGCGCGTCGGCGCCGCCTGCAGTGTCTGCGCGTCGACAGCGTCGACGCCGAGGCAGGCCGCCACTTCGGCCAGCACCGATGCGTCGCCGCTCAGCAGGCCGTCGACGTATTGCGCGAAGCCAACGCCGGATGCCTCCGATTCCGACTGCCAGCGTTGAGCGATGTGTTCCGTTTTCATTCAGTTTTCTCCTGTTGGTCAGCGGGATCGCGAGAGCCGGGTCGGCCCGGATCGCTATCCGACGCTGCCGGCCAATTCGAAGATCGGCATGTAGAGCAGCAGGACCACCGCGCCAACCGTCGCGCCCACCGCCAGCATCAGCACCGGTTCGAAGACCTTGCTGAGCATCTCGATCGCGCGGTCGAGCGCGCCGTCATGAAACTGCGCGATGTGTTCGCACATCCCGCCCAGGTCGCCGCTCTGTTCGCCGACGCGCAACAGCCGTTCGGCTACCGACGTCGTCAGTGCATGCGCGGCGAGCACGGCGGCGACCGGACGCCCTGCGCGCATTTCGGTCAGCGCCGCCGCCAGCCGCCCGCGGAAATGCTCGGGCAACACCTTGCCGGACAGTTCCAGCGCGACGATCACCGGCGTGCCGCCCGCGATCAGCAGGCCGACGGTCCGGTAGAACCGCGTGAGCGCGAACAGCGCGCAGATGTCGCGCACTTTCGGCGCGCGCCACATCAGCCGCTGCATGGCGCGCGTGGCGGCCGCCGAGCGCACCGCCAGCCCGATGCCGACGAACGACGCCACGACCGCCAGCCCGACCGCCATGCCGTTCTCGCGCAGCAGGGTCGCCCACCAGAGCATCGCCTGCGCGGTCGCAGGCAGCGTGGCCAGCGACTCGAACACCACCGCGAAGCGCGGAATCACGAAGAACGCCATGAACAGCAGGATCGCGATACCCACGCCGATCACGACGACCGGATAGATCAGCGCGCCGGTGACGCGCTTGCGAACCTGTTCGATTCGCACTTCGTACTGTTGGTAGCGCTTCAGCACGACCGGCAACTGACCGCTGCCCTCCGACGATTCGATCGTCGCGACGAGCAGCGGCGGAAAGATCGCCGGTTGCTGCGCCAGCGCCTTCGACAACGGCTGCCCTTCGACCATCACCGCGAGAATCCGGTCGATCACGTGTTTCGCGTCCTTGCCCGAATCCGCCTTGTCGCGCAGCGCTTCGAGCGCCTCGATCAGCACGAGGCCCGCATCGAGCAGCGTCGATAACTCCTGCAGGAACAGCGTCAGCGCAAACTTCGGCGCTGCGCGGCGGCGCCCGAAGCCCGCCTCGCGCCGGATCTCGACCACGACCCAACCCTGGGCCGCGAGCCGCGCGCGCACCTCCGCCTCGCTCGCCCCTTCGGCCGTCTGCTGCGAGACCTTGCCGTCGGCAAGCACCCGTACCCGGAACGTGTTCATCGCGACGGCCTCCGCCATTCGTCGAGTTTCGCGAGGCTCGCCTCACGATCGCTCGTCAGCACCCGGTATTCCTTCCAGACCTTGGTCGCGTAGGCCTTGCGGGCCGGCTCGCGCTTCGGCGAAGACCCGGCGTTGTACGCACCGACCGCGTTCCAGGTATAGCCGTGCCGATCGATGAAATCGGCGAGGATCGATGCGCCGGTGGCGATCGACGTGCACGGCTCGTCGATCAGCCGCTTGTGCGTCACGCCGACCTTGACCAGACGCGGCAGATGCGTGCTGTTGATCTGCATGAGCCCGATGTCGTAGGTGCCGTTCCGGTTCCAGTTCATCGCGCGCGGATTCATCGACGATTCCACTTTCGCGATCGCGACGAGCAGCAGCGGATCGATGCCATGCTGCTCGCCTGCCCAGGTCCAGCAATCCCTGGCCGCGACGCCGGAGGTGCCGGCGGCGAACAGCGCCACCGCGGCCACCCAGCGACGCAGGCCCTTACATGCCATAGACGAGGTCTGCATCGAGACCACTCCCGCCAACCCGACCGTCGCGCCCGAGCGATACGATCTCCGCTTCGCCGTCGCGGCCCGGCACGTTCCACTGGTACACGCGGCCCCAGCCGTCCTTCGGCACGGCCTTCGCGAGATACGGGCCGTTCCAGCCGTCGGTGCCCTGCGGCGCCGCGACCAGTGCGTCGAGCCCTTCGTCAGCCGTCGGATAGCGGCCCATGTCGAGCCGGAATTGCGAGACCGCGTCGCCCAGTGTCTTCATCTGCGCTTCCGTCGACTTGACCTTCGCCTTGTCGACCTGCGAGAAGAGCTTCGGTCCGACATAGCCGGCCAGCAGCGCGATGATCAGCAGCACGACCAGCAGCTCCAGCAGGGTGAAGCCCTTCTGGCCCCGTCGTTTCGTCCATTTCAGATAGTTCGGTTTCACGTCGTATGCCCTCGGTAGAGATCCCGGCGCGGCATCGCGGCCGGAGGCCGTCGTATCGCAGACGGCAGGTGAATCGCGCTTTCGCTGATGCGTATTTCGATTGAAGGAAAGCGCCGATCGATGACGTCATTTTCCCGGGGGGTGCCCCGCGCTACCACCTTCCTCAACGAAATATCAATAAGGTTTTCAAGGTGCGGGCCGGTACGCTCCGACCCGAAAAAAAGAGCCGCACGCATTGCTGCGTGCGGCTCGTCTCAATGCCCTTTCAGGTCGTTACTTGGCGCAGGCGCCCAGATCCTTCCACACCTTGCCGGTGTGGTCCGCACCCGTCGAGGCCGGGCTGCCCGGAACCTCGTTCTGCGTCCACCAGCGCGCCTCGTACGTGCGGCCGTTGTGCTGCACCTTCGCGCCGCCCGTGTAGGCCGTGCCCTGTTTCCACTCGGCCTGGCATTGCGCGCCTTCACCGCCGCCCGCGTCGCCGGTCAGCTTGAACGTGGTGGTTTCCTGCTTCAGCGTGCCGCCTTCGATCTGCGACGTCGCCACGGCCGTGTGCTGGCCGGCCTTCGCGTTCGCGATGTCGACGCTCACGTCGCCCTGCATGCGCATCGTCGCCGACTTCGAGCCGACCAGCGAGTTCGACGCGTCATAGACCTTCACGTTGACGTTCGTGTCCTTCGCGTGATTGAACTTCAGGAAGAACTTCGCGGTCGCCTTGCCGTTCTGGATCTTGAATTCACCGTTGTTCGAAATGCTGAAGCCTTCGTCGAGCCCGCTTTCCGGCTGGTGATCGATCGTCGTCTCGGTGCGCACGATGCCGCTGCCCTTCTTCGAGAACACGTCGTTCTTGCCGAGCGACGGCTCGATGCGACCGTCGCGCTCGACGCCGGCCATCAGGTTCGCCGACTGCACGCGGTTGATTTCCTTCGCGAGCAGCATCGGCCACATGTTGCGTTCGCCCTGCTGCGCGGAGCCGATCGTCACCGTGGTCTTCATCGACGGCACTTCGCCGCTCGACTTGAACACGCGGTTCGTGACCTTGTCGCCGGCCTTCAGGTCCATGATCGGCGCGATGCTGCCGACGTTCGACCACGAGGGCTTGCCCGGATCGGTCGCGCCGCCGTCGTCGGTGATGTTCAGGTCGGCGACGTTGTAGAACATGCCGGCCGTATCGCCGACGTGCCACGTCGTCAGCATCACGTGATGACCCTTCTTGTCTGCCGGAATCGTGCAGTTGTGCGGGCCGATCTCGTCGGCTTTCTTCATCCCGCCGTCGACCGTACAGAACGGGTTCAGGTCGAACTGGTCGCGCGTGAGCTTCTCGTTCGGATTCCAGCCCTGCTTCGTCAGGTAGTACTTGAATTCCTTCGTCACGTGCGCCGCGGTGAACGTCCACTTGAACTTCTGCGCGCCCGGCTTGATGCTGGTCTGCTTCCAGCGATCGACCGACTGCTCGTTGAGTTCGCTGAATTGCGTCACGCCGCCGCTCGCGATTTCGCCGTCTTTCGGGCCGGCTGCCGGGAAGCCTTGTTTGCCTTCGATACTTTGCGGTTCATAGGCGACCGAGCCGCAGTTGAAGTTTTCGATCTTCCCCGCCTTCGCGCTGCACAGCAGGCCGCGCGACGGCGGCTCGGACAGGTAGCCATGCGCGAATGCGGCCTGGGCGAAGAACATCGACGCGCACGCAACGAGCGGCGACAGGGTAAAGAGGGTCTTTTTCGCAGTTCGGGTTCTCATCTGATTTCGTTTGGTTGAAAGTTGGTCAGGGTTGGCTTCGTTCGACGGATCGCGTTCGAACGTCTCGAATGGCGTGACGCATGTTCTGCTGACGAAACGCTGAGTGAAGTATCGGCAAGCGTCTTTCAATCGAGAATCTTCCTCAACGATCTCTAAACGATTCCCTCCCGAGTCATCCGCAGTCCTGATATAGGCATGTCCCGCGTCGAGCAGCCCGCGTTTAGATTGCATTGAGATTCGTTGCCGCCCCGCCCTCCACGAAGAAAAATGCGCTGGCATTCGCGACACTTTTTTTCAACACCAGGATGGATGGCTATCAAATTGAATTCGAAGAAACCGACTCTTGATCTCGTGGTTCGACGCCGCTCGCTGCGCCGCACGCACATCGCCTATGCGGCACTCGCCGCGGCCAGCGCACTCAGCTTTGCCAACGCCGCATTCGCCGCACCCGGCAAACCCAGCCTGAAACAGTACGAAATCACCTCGCAGCCGCACGGCTTCGTCGAAATCGACATGCAGAAGGCAGGCGTCGCGCCGTACAAGGACATCGTCAAGCTGAACAAGAAGGTCGACGTGCCGCTGCCGTTCGACATCTGGAGCAACGGCACCGCGGTGAAGGCGGTCGCGCTGGTCGACGGCGTCGTCGACGCCACGTCCGAAGTGAAGATGACGCCCGGCGGCACGCAGAGCGGCCAGGTGGTCGCGAACGTGAAGACGCCCGGCGTGAAGAAGATGCAGGTGCGCGTGATCGACGCGAACGGCGCGGCGACCGACAGCGCACCGCTCGACGTGGTCGTGTTCGACACGATTCCCGAGCTCGCCGACGATCTGCCGAACAACGCGAGCAAGAACCACAAGCCGTACGCGAACACGTCCGGCTCGGTGGTCGGCACGTACTTCGCGACCTGGTCGATCTACGACCGCAAGTTCAACGTCGACAACGTGCCGGTCGAGAACCTCACGCACATGCTGTACGGCTTCATCCCGATCTGCGGCGGCGCGGACGTGAACGCCTCGCTCGCGAAGGACCTGCCGGGCTCGTTCAACACGCTCCAGCAGAGCTGCAAGGGCCTGCCCGACTTCAGCGTCGCGATCCACGACACCTACGGTGAAATGGCCAAGGCATTGCCGGGCCAGACCGCGAACTCGAAGCTCAAGGGCGTGCTCGGCCAGATGATGGCCGCGAAGAAACGCAACCCGAACATGAAGATCCTGCCGTCGATCGGCGGCTGGACGCTGTCCGATCCGTTCTTCAAGCTGCATGACCCGGCGAAGCGCAAGGTGTTCGTCGACTCGACCGAGCAGCTGCTGCGCACGTGGAAGTTCTTCGACGGCGTCGACATCGACTGGGAATTCCCCGGCGGCAAGGGCGTGAACCCGTCGCTCGGCGATCCGGTGAAGGACGGCCCGCTGTACGTGACGCTGATGAAGGAACTGCGGCAGATGCTCGACAAGCTGTCGCAGGAAACCGGCCGGACGTACGAACTGACGTCGGCGATCGGCGCGGGCAAGGACAAGATCGACGTGGTGAACTACAAGGAAGCCACGAAGTACATGGACTACATCTTCGACATGACGTACGACTTCTACGGTGCGTTCAGCCTGAAGGAACTCGGCCACCAGACCGCGCTGTATGCACCGGGCTGGAAGCCGGACACCGCGTACACGACGCACAATTCGATCCAGGCGCTGCTCGCGCAGGGCGTCGATCCGAAGAAGCTCGTGGTCGGCGCGGCGGCCTATGCCCGCGGCTGGACCGGCGTACACGGCTATGCCGACGGCAATCCGTTCACCGGCACGGCGACGGGTGCGCACAAGGGTCAGTGGGAGCCGGGCATCCTCGACTACAAGAAACTCAAGGCGGAGATGATCGGGCCGAACAACGCCGGCATCAACGGCTGACCTGCCCTGGAATTTTCGGACCGGCTGAAACTTGAGAGAATGGCTTCCAACGGAGAGAAGGAAGTCATGAAGAAGAGCCGGTTCACGGAAGAGCAGATGGTCACGATCCTGCGCGAGGCGGACAAGATTCCGGTCGCGGAGGTGGCGAAGAAGCACGGAATCAGCGAACAGACGATCTACAACTGGCGGCAGCATTTCGGTGGACTGGAAGCGTCCGACGTAAAACGGCTGAAGCAACTCGAGCAGGAGAATGCACGGCTCAAGAAGATGCTGGCCGAGCGTGATCTCGAACTGGACGTCATGAAGGAGATCAACGCAAAAAAATGGTGAGCGCGCCCGCGCGGCGCAAGCAGGTTGCCTACGCGCAAGCGCGGGGCCTGTCGGTGCGACGTGCGTGCGCGCTGATGTCGGTGGCGAGATCGGCGCTGCACTATGAATCGAAGCTTGCATTGCGGGACGCTCCGGTGCTTGCGGCGATGAGCATCCTGTCGGCGCAGTATCCCCGTTATGGCTACCGCCGCATCCAGATTTTTCTGGAGCGGCAGGGCCATTCGATGAGCTCAGACCGGGCATGGCGGTTGTGGCGACTGGCGGGCTTGCAGGTGCCGCGCAAGCGTCCGCGCCGGCGCGTGTCGGTGCATCGTCCCCGGCCGCAACCGGCAACAGCAGCACGGCACGTCTGGGCCTACGACTTCGTGTTCGATGCGTGCGCCAATGGCCAGCAGTTGAAGTGCCTGACGGTGATCGACGAATACACGCGCGAGTGCCTGGCCATCGACGTTGCAGGATCGATCCGGTCTGGACGAGTCGTTGAGGTGCTGTCGCAACTGGTCAGCCTGCACGGTGCACCGCGTTACCTACGCTCGGACAACGGGCCGGAATTCGTGTCACGGGCGATTCTGAAGTGGGCAGCAGACAACGGCATGGACATGGCGTTGAGCGATCCCGGCAAGCCCTGGCAGAACGGCGCGGACGAGAGCTTCAACGGCAAGTTCCGAGACGAATGCCTGAGCCTGGAATGGTTCAGGACCCGGCCAGAGGCGAAGGTCGTGATCGAGCAGTGGCGGCGTCACTACAATACGATCCGGCCACATTCGAGCCTGGATTACCTGACGCCCAACGAGTTCAAGCAGCGGTATTGTTCAACTGAAGCAATCGAGGCCGTTCTCCAAGATTAAAACGGTCCGAAGAACTCAGGCAGGTCATGACCACTTTTCATCGCTTTCGATGAAATTGTGTTGACAGCCCCTTCGGACACGCTATAATTGCGTTCTTTCGCGATGCAGCAACAAGCGAAACGTGCCCAGGTGGCGGAATTGGTAGACGCACTAGGTTCAGGTCCTAGCGGTGGCAACATCGTGGAGGTTCGAGTCCTCTCCTGGGCACCATCTGTTTTTTAAAAAGGTCGGCTTCTAGCCGGCCTTTTTTCATTTCTAGCCCAGGAAGCAAAGCGCCTGCGCGCTTTGCGTGAGGACTCGAAAGGCTGCGCTTGCAAGCGCAGCCGGGGTCGCGCATGTGTGACCGAGTCCTCTCCTGGGCACCATCTGCATTTAAAAAGGTCGGCTTCTAGCCGGCCTTTTTTCATTTCCGGCGCGCGAAAATACGCGCCTGCCGCAAGATGGCGTCGTCGCTCATGCAAGCGGCTCGCATGCCCGCCTCCCCCCTCTTTTGCCCGACCGAACAGCGTGCTCAATTATTTTCGTTCGCGACCTGAAATTGTGTTGACAGCCCCTTCGGACACGCTATAATTGCATTCTTTCGCGATGCAGCAACAAGCGAAACGTGCCCAGGTGGCGGAATTGGTAGACGCACTAGGTTCAGGTCCTAGCGGTGGCAACATCGTGGAGGTTCGAGTCCTCTCCTGGGCACCATCTGTTTTATAAAAAGGTCGGCTTCTAGCCGGCCTTTTTTCATTTCCGACGCCGGAAACACCTCCCTCCTTCCGTCCCCGAGAGCAAAGCAATCACTTTGGTTTGCACGCCGGCACCAGCGAGCCCGAACGGCATGCGGCAACAACCCGGTGTCACGCGCTCGAACCCACGCCACAAGCCACCCTGCGCCTGATTTCCTCGATCCCCACGATCCATCCCCGATTCCGAACACCCCGCACCCACGCTCCCACACAAACCGGGATTTCCCTAGGCTGACATGCCGGCGTGCGCGCGGTTAAATAAATCAACGTGATTTATTTAATGCGCTGCCCGACAGCGCACCATGGAAGGAGACGCCATGAGAAGCCCGCACTTCGGCCAGGGAAGCAACTCGGCCAACGTGCGCCGTTACAACGAGCGCCTGCTGCTGAAGACGCTGCGCCGCGCAGGCAGCGCGTCGAAGGCCGACCTCGCCCGCCTCGCGAGCATGACGGGAACGGCAGTCGGCAGCATCATCGCGTCGCTCGCCGATGCGAAGCTGATCGAATTCGCGGGCCGCACCGAAGGGCAGCGCGGCCAGCCGGCCTCGCTGATCCGCCTCGACCCGCGCGGCGCGTTCGGCATCGGCGTCCATCTCGACCGCATGCGCATCGAAACGGCGCTCGTCAACTTCGCCGGCGACGTGCTCGGCCGCCGCTCGCACGACACGCTGCTGCCGCCGCCCGCCGACGTACTCGAGATCGTCCGCCACGACATCGACGCGATGCAGGCGCTGCT
The DNA here is from genome assembly GCF_002223095.1 of Burkholderia sp. AU33803. NCBI lineage: Bacteria > Pseudomonadati > Pseudomonadota > Betaproteobacteria > Burkholderiales > Burkholderiaceae > Burkholderia > Burkholderia sp. AU33803. The sequence continues at coordinate 1,173,259 of NZ_NKFJ01000004.1, read as the reverse complement.
CCCCGACCACGAGCGCGCCCGCCTGACCGGTATCGGCGTCGCCCAGCCCTACAACCTCGGCGCGTGGATGCGCGAACTCGGCCTCGCACCCGACACGTTCCGCGCGTGGGAAGACGTCGATTTCGCGGCCGACCTCGGTCGCACGTTGTCGCTTCCGGTGTTCGGCGAAAACGACGGCAACGCAGCCGCGATCGCCGAGCTGTTCTACGGATACGGCCGGCAGTGCGACGACTTCGTCTACCTGTTCATTGGGCCGGCCATCGGCGGCGGCATCGCGATCGACGGCGACTGCCTGCGCGGCGTGACCGGCAACGCGGGCGACATCGCCGTGATTCCCGTGCCGCCGAGCCGGCTGGCTTCCGCGCCGCCGCCACGCGGCCCGTGGGACATCCTGCTCGCGCGCGCGTCGCTGCATGCGCTGGTGCGCCATCTGCGCCATCACGGCGAAACGGTCGACAACCGGGCCGATCTCGAAGCGTGCATCGCCCGCGGCCTGCCCGCCGTCGACGAATGGATCGACGATTGCGTCGACGCGCTGGCGCCGGCATTGCGCGCGGTGCTGTGCGTGGTCGACGCGCCGGTGGTCGTACTCGACGCCGATACCGACGCGGGCCTGCTCGACGCGGTCACGACGCGCCTGCGCGCCGCGCTCGTGGCCACCGCGCCCGAAGCACGCGGCACGCCGGTGCTCGTACGCGGCACGTTCGGCGCCGACGCCGGTGCGATCGGCGCGGCCACGCTGCCGATGTTCTTCAACTTCTCCCCGCGGGCCGGCATCCTCAAGGGCGCCCGCATCGACTCGCAGGAGGTCAACCATGTCGCGATCTGAGTCGCCCCGTCCGTTGCTCGAGATGCGCGGGATCAGCAAGACGTTCCCGGCCGTGCGTGCGCTCGACAACGTCAGCCTGACCGTCTATCCCGGCGAGATCCATTCGCTGATGGGCGAAAACGGCGCGGGCAAATCGACGCTGATGAAGATCCTGTCGGGCGCATACCGCGCCGACGCCGGCGGCGAAATCCTGATCGACGGCGCCCGCATCGACATCGACGGCCCGCTTGCCGCGCGCGATGCTGGCGTCGCGGTGATCTACCAGGAACTGTGCCTGTCGCCGAACCTCACCGTCGCGGAAAATATCTACATCGGCCGCGAACTGCGGCGCGGCAACCGGCGCTGGGGCACGATCGACCGGGCGGCGATGGCGCGCGGCTGCGAGGACGTGCTCGCGCGCCTGGGCGCATCGTTCGGGCCCGACACGCTCGTCGACACGCTGTCGATCGCGGAGCAGCAGCTCGTCGAGATCGCACGCGCCGTGCACACCCGGGCGCGCATCCTCGTGATGGATGAGCCAACCACGCCGCTGTCGTCGCGCGAAACCGAGCACCTGTTCCGCCTGATCCGCCAGTTGCGCGAGGAAGGTCTCGCGATCATCTATATCAGCCACCGGATGGCGGAGATCTACGAGCTGTCCGACCGCGTGTCGGTGTTGCGCGACGGCGCGTACGTCGGCACGCTCGAACGCGCGTCGCTGTCGGCCGAGCGCCTCGTCGCGATGATGGTCGGCCGCGACATCTCCGGCTTCTACAAGAAGGAACACGCACCGTACGACCCCGGCCACCTGCTGCTGTCGGTCCGCGACATCGCCGACGGCGCACGCGTGCGCGGCTGCAGCCTCGACCTGCACGCCGGCGAAGTACTGGGCATCGCGGGGCTGGTCGGCGCAGGCCGCACCGAACTCGCGCGGCTGATCTTCGGCGCCGAACCGCGCGTGCGCGGCGACGTGAAGGTGGGCGAACGCACGTTCGGCGCGCACTCGCCGCGCGACGCAATCGACGCGGGCCTCGTCTACCTGACCGAAGACCGCAAGCGCCAGGGCCTGTTCCTCGACATGAGCGTGCGCGACAACATCAACATCTCGGTCTGCAACCGCGACGCGCGGCTCGGTGCACTCGATCTCGCGCGCGGTGCCGAACGCGCGCAGGACGCCATTGCGTCGCTGTCGATCCGCGTGCCGAACGCGAACGTCAACGTCGGCGCGCTGTCCGGCGGCAACCAGCAGAAAGTGTTGCTGTCGCGCCTGCTCGAGACGAAGCCGCGCGTGCTGATCCTCGACGAACCGACCCGCGGCGTCGACATCGGCGCGAAATCCGAGATCTACCGGATCATCAACGAACTGGCCCGGGCCGGCGTGGGCGTGATCGTGATCTCGAGCGAACTGCCGGAGATCATCGGTGTCGCCGACCGCGTGCTGGTGATGCGCGAAGGCGAGATCGCCGGCGAACTCGGCGGCTACACGCCTACGCCCATCACGCAGGAAGCCATCATCGCGCTCGCCACCGGCTCGCAAGCCGAGCTCGCCGACGCGCACTGAGGCTCGCCCCTTTTCATTTCCTTCTTACATCCAGGTTACCGAAATGATCAACCCGACCAAGCAGCGGAACCTCGCTTCCGCGACGGCCCAGCCGGTGGCCACCCGCACGCCGCTGTTGCGCGGCGCCGATCAACGCGCCCGCATGCAGTCGCTGATCCGCACCGCCGGCATGCTGCCGGTGCTGCTGGTTCTGTGCATCGGCTTCGGCTTTCTGACCGACGGCTTCTTCACGCTGCAGAACCTGTCGATCGTCACGCAGCAGGCGTCGATCAACATCGTGCTGGCCGCCGGCATGACCTTCGTGATCCTGACGGGCGGCATCGACCTGTCGGTCGGCTCGGTGCTCGCCGCCGCGGCCGTCGCGGCACTGCTCGCGTCGACCATCCCCGGCTGGGGCTGGCTCGGCGTGCCGTTCGCACTCGTCGTCGGCCTCGTGTTCGGCGCGATCAACGGCGGCCTGATCTCGTTCCTGCGCCTGCCGCCGTTCATCGTCACGCTCGGCGCGATGACCGCCGTGCGCGGCGTCGCGCGCCTGATCGGCAACGACACGACCGTGTTCAATCCGCAGTTGCCGTTCGCGTTCATCGGCAACGGCACGATCCTCGGCGTGCCGTGGCTCGTCGTGATCGCGTGCGCGGTGATCGCGATCTCGTGGTTCATCCTGCGCCGCACGGTGCTCGGGATGCGCATCTATTCGGTCGGCGGCAATCCGGAAGCCGCCCGCCTGTCGGGCATCAACGTGCGGGCGATCCAGCTGTTCGTGTACGCGGCGTCAGGGCTGCTCGCCGGCCTCGGCGCGGTGATGTCGGCCGCACGGCTCTATGCGGCCAACGGCCTGCAGCTCGGCCAGTCGTACGAACTCGACGCGATCGCCGCGGTGATCCTCGGCGGCACGAGCTTCGTCGGCGGCGTCGGCTCGATCGTCGGCACGCTGATCGGTGCGCTGATCATCGCGGTGCTGACCAACGGGCTCGTGCTGCTCGGCGTGTCCGACATCTGGCAGTACATCATCAAGGGGCTCGTGATCATCGGCGCCGTCGCGCTCGACCGCTACCGCCAGCGCGATTCGGCCCGTACCTGAGCCCCTGCCCGTCCATTCAACCTGGCGGCGCAGGCCGATCCCTGCGCCCGCCCGCCAAGCCACTTCACGGAGACACCACGACATGTTCAAGCACAAAGCCGCCCTGACCGCCGTCGCCTGCGCACTCGCGTTCGGCGCTTCCGCCGCGCACGCGGCCGACAAGCCGCTCAAATCGATCGGCGTCACGGTCGGGTCGCTCGGCAACCCGTACTTCGTCACGATCGTCAAGGGCGCCGAGGCGCGCGCCAAGCAGATCAACCCGAATGCGAAGGTCACGGCCGTATCGGCCGACTACGACCTGAACAAGCAGTTCACGCAGATCGACAACTTCATCTCCGCGCACGTCGACATGATCCTGCTCAACGCAACCGACCCGAAAGCGATCGAACCGGCGGTGAAGAAGGCGCAGGCGGCCGGCATCACGGTCGTCGCGGTCGACGTCGCGGCCGCCGGCGCGAATGCGACCGTTCAGACCAACAACGTGAAGGCCGGCGAGCTGGCATGCGACTACATCGCGAAGAAACTCAACGGCAAGGGCAACGTGATCATCGAAAACGGCCCGCAGGTGTCGGCCGTGATCGATCGCGTCAACGGCTGCAAGACCGTGCTCGCGAAAAGCGCCGGCATCAAGGTGCTGTCGAGCGACCAGGACGGCAAGGGCTCGCGTGAAGGCGGGATGAACGCGATGCAGGGCTACCTGACGCGCTTTCCGAAGCTTGACGCGGTGTTCACGATCAACGACCCGCAGGCGATCGGCAGCGATCTCGCCGCGAAGCAGCTGAACCGCCCGAACATCGTGATCACGTCGGTCGACGGCGCGCCCGATATCGAGGTCGCGCTCAAGTCGAATACGCTCGTGCAGGCGTCGTCGAGCCAGGACCCTTGGGCGATGGCGCAGCAGGCCGTCAACGTCGGCTACGGCATCATGAACGGCCAGAAGCCGGCCAACCCGATGATCCTGATCGAGCCGACGCTCATCACGCGCGACAACGTGAAGAGCTACAAGGGCTGGAGCACCCCGCGCTGATCGCGCCACCTGTCCGCCCGAGCAACCGGGCGGTGCCGGGCCGCGTCGCGACGTGCGACGACCCGCACTGCCCGTCCTTTCAGATCAACCGCTGCATGGCCGCGTACAACGCCGCCGCACAAGGTTTCGACATGACGACGACGTTTCCCCGCCTGATCGTATTCGGCGAAGCATTGACCGATTTCATCCGCGACGACGCACAGCACTGGCATAGCGTCGCCGGCGGCTCATGCTGGAACGTCGCGCGCGTCGGTGCGCGACTCGGCGTGCCGACGGCCTTCGCCGGCACGGTCAGCCGCGACACCTTCGGTGACGAGCTGATGCGCAAGAGCGCCGACGCGGGGCTCGACCTGCGCTTCATCCGGCAGGTCGATCGCGCGCCGCTGCTCGCGATGGTCGTGTCGAAGCAGCCGCCCCACTACTTCTTCATCGGCGAGAACAGCGCCGATCTCGCGTTCGATCCGGCGGACCTGCCCGCCGGCGCACTCGACGCGGCCGAGATCGTGCACGTCGGTTCGCTCGGCGTCGTGCGCGAGCCGCTCGCGTCGCGCCTGATCGATGTGGCGCAAGCGGCGCGGGCGGCCGGCAAGCGGATCTCGTTCGACCCGAACTTCCGCGCACCGATGGCCGCGCCGTCGTATCGCGACACGCTGCGCCGGCTGGCCGGGCTCGCCGACTGGATCAAGGTATCCGACGAGGATCTGCGCGGGCTGTTTCCCGAACTCGACGAAGCCGCCGCGCTCGCGCAGCTGCGCACGTGGGCGCCGGACGCCGCGATGCTCGTCACGCGCGGCGCATCCGGCATGCAGCTCCTGCATCGCGACCTCGTGCTGTTCCAGCCCGCGTTCCCGACCGACGTGGCCGACACCGTCGGCTGCGGCGATGCGAGCATCGGCGGCTGGCTCGCGAGCCAGCTTGCGCGTCCCGATGCATCCGCCGCCGAACATCTGCGCTACGCGGCCGCGTGCGCGGCCGTCGCCTGTGCGCATGCAGGCGCCTATGCGCCGACGGCGGCCGAAGTGACCGACATGATCGATCGTTCCGCCGACGCCGTGGTGTCGCCATAGCACTCACCGGCGCGGCGCCCCCGCGCCGCCCCGTCACGCGGCGGTCGTGCCGTCGCTGCCGTCCGGCGGCATCCGGGCCTGCAGCAGTTGCAGGCTCTCGTCGACGCTCAGTTCGGACATCGCATCGTCGTGCAGCGTGTCGTCGGCCGCGCGACGCAACGCATGCAGCGCGTGCACCTTGAGCCGCACGATCGCGAGCCGCAACCCGCGCGCCGTGCATTCGGCCGCGAACGTGCGCAACGATTCGATCGTCGTGCTGTCGACATCCGGCGTTTCCTCGAGGCTCAGCATCACGGTATGCGCGTCCGGCGCGGCCTTCATCAACGCACGCACGCGGTTCAGCATCCGGTCCGCATTCGCGAAGAACAGTTGCGCCTCGGGCCGCACGATCAGCACGCCCGGCACCGGCTTCGCGTCGGCATGGCTCGCCACGTCGACGAAATCGTGACTGTCGCGCAGCCTGCCGAGCACGCTGACGTTCGGTTCGGACAGCTTGCGCAGCGTCAGCAGCAGGCTCACGCCGATGGCCGCGAGCAGCCCGTGCAGCACGCCGAGCACGAGCACCGCGAGCAGCGCGGCGATCACGACGAGGCGGTCGCGATGCCAGGCCCAGTACGGCCGGAATACCGACGGATGCAGCGAGTGGCTGACCGCGAAGATCACGATCGCCGCGAGCACGGGCTCCGGCGTGCGCGCGAGCTGCGGCAGCAGCAGCCAGACGATCAGCGCGACCACGCCCGCCGCCCACAGGCCGGCAAAGCGCGACTGCGCGCCGGCCGCTTCGTTCGCCGAGGTCGCCGAATAGCCGGCGCCGACCGGCATGCCGTGCAGCAGGCCCGACACGAGGTTCGCGCAGCCGAGCGCGACGAGGTCGCGGTTCGGCGACACGCTGTCGCCATGCTTCAGCGCGAAGTTGCGGATCGATCCGTACGATTCCGCGTACAGGATCAGCATCAGCGCGAACGCAAGCTCGATGGTCTGCATCCACGCGTTGCGGTCGAGGGTCGGCAGGCCGAACTCGATATGCTTGAAATCGATATGGCCGACGATCGCGATCCCGTATCGCTGCCAGTCGATCGCATAGCCGGCCGCGATCGACAGCACGATCACGACGAGCGTCGCGGGCACGCGCGAGCTGCGCCCGAGCGTGAACAGCAACGCCAGCGCAATGGCGCCGAGCACGACGCTCGCGAGATTCGCGTGCGGCGCGCCGGTGATCAGGTCGAGCGCGACATGCGGCGCATCGCTGTGCTGCACGGAAATCGCGAGGATCTTCGGCAACTGCTTGATGACGATCGTCAGCGCGAGGCCGAACGTGAAGCCGCGCAACACCGGCCGCGCGACGAAATCCGACATGCCGCCCAGCCGCGCGGCACCGGCCAGGATGAACAGCACGCCCGTCATCGCGACGAGCGCCGCCGCGAGCGCGAGTTGCGCGGCGAGCGCCATCCCCGACTCCGCGAGCACGGTGGCCGCGAGCACGGCGGCCGAAGACGACGTCGACGACACGATCGCGAAGCGGCTGCTGCCGGTGAGCGCATAGACGACGAGCCCCGACAGCAACGCGATGAGACCGGCCTGCGGCGGCAGGTTCGCCAGCCCCGCGTACGCGACCGCCTCGGGGATCAGCAGCCCCGCGATCGACAGGCCGGCCAGCGCATCGAGGCCGATGCGTCGCGTAGGCGGCGGCACGGCCGCGTCGAGCGCGGCGAAATGGTCGGCATGCTGCGGGCCGGCATCGGGGCGGATCGGGGCGGTCGTCATGAGGCGGTCAGGGCTTGACGGCAATGACGCCCGACCAGCCGGGCAGATAGCGTGCATCCTGCTCATGCGCGCGACGCAGAGCGATGTCGAGCGCCTTCGCGAAGTTCTTGCGGATCTGGTCGAGCGACACGTGCTGGCGCAGGTAGTCGGCCCACAGGAATTCGCTGAACGGCGTCGCATCCTTCGCATAGCCGCCCGCCGTGCGCAGCTCGCCCGCGAGGCTGCGGTACGGATCGTCCACGAGCCCGGTCAGCGCCTTCGGCAGATTCGCGTAGTCGCGACGCGTGCCGTCGGCGCCGAACGGATGCACCCACTGGTTGTGTTCCATCATCCGCCAGAAGATCGTCTCGTCGAGCCATGACAGATCCTTCAGCAGCATCGCGTTCACGCGTGCCTCGCCTTCCTCGATCAGCGCGAGGCCGAGGTGGTGGTGGTCGGTGATGTAGTGCAGCCCGTCCGGGCCGAGCACCGCCGGGAACCAGTGCGATTCGATCGCGGCCTTGCGCGCGCGCTTGCCGAGCGCCTTCCAGTGCTTGCGCTTCGCCTTGACTTCGCGATAGCCGACCGTCATCTGCGTGGGACGCAGTTCTTCAAGCTTGACGGGAATCAGGTGAACATCGTTGCCGAGAGCCATGGTCGTACCCCATGTTGCGAAATTCCGGCAACGATACTCCTGATCGCGCGAGCCGTTAATACGTCATGACCTCGATACGCGTCCGGTTGACGATCTCTGACAACCGCGCGACCGCCCGCCCGCGCACGGCGCCGCGCTACGCGCGCAGATCGTTGCGCTCGAGACGATGTCGAATGTAAGGAATGCCATCGTGCACGACGCTCACGCGACGCATCCCGAGCTTGCGCGCGACATTCAGCGAGCCGCTGTTGGCCTGGGCGATATCGGCGATCACGCGCGGCAGGCGCACGGTGTCGAACGCGTGGCGCACGACGGCTGCCGCGGCTTCGCTCGCGATGCCGCGCCCCCAGGTCGCACGCACCAGCCGCCAGCCGATCTCGACGTCGCGCGCGCCGTCCGCATAGTCGGGAATCAGCAGGATCCAGCCGATGAACGCATCGGGCGCGGCCTTCTCGAAGATCGACCAGTAGCCGAGGCCCGGCGGATAGTCGCACGTGATCCGGTGCGTGACGAAACGCCGATGCTCGACAGGATCGTGCCACGGGCCCGCGATATGGCGCGTGACCTCGGGATCGCGATCCATCGCGAGGCATGCGTCGAGATCGGCCAGCACACGCGGACGCAGCCACAGCCGCGCCGTCTCGAGCACGGGCAGCGTGGCGGCGGAACGTTCGGTCATCGGGACTCCTGATTCGGTGACGATGTGCATCGGACGCATTACAAAACAGATACAAACAGCCTTCCGGAAGGATACAGACGCCTGTCGCCGGCTTGGGGCGACGGCATTGCCATTTCCGAAACAGTTCATTTCCTAGGGATTATTCCCGATTCGACGTTATCGCGCCCCACATCGTCGGGCGCCGCCGCCTACACTCGATCCATGCCCCCGCACCGCGCGCAGGCCGGGCCGGCATCCGCATCCACAACGTGAGCGCGCAAGCCGACGAGGAGACCTCGGACATGAGCTGGACCCGCGAACAACGCAACGTCACGATCGCCGCCTACCTCGGCTGGACACTCGATGCGTTCGATTTCTTCCTGATGGTGTTCGTGCTGAAGGACATCGCCGCCGAATTCGGGTCGACGATTCCCGCCGTCGCGTTCGCGCTCACCCTGACGCTCGCGATGCGCCCGCTCGGCGCCCTGATCTTCGGCCGGCTCGCCGATCGCTTCGGTCGCCGCCCGACGCTGATGGTCAACATCGCATGCTACTCGCTGCTCGAACTCGCATCCGGTTTCGCACCGAGCCTGACCGCGCTGCTCGTGCTGCGCGCGTTGTTCGGCGTCGCAATGGGCGGCGAATGGGGAGTCGGCTCGGCTCTGACGATGGAAACCGTGCCGACCCATGCGCGCGGCTTCGTGTCGGGGCTGCTGCAGGCCGGCTATCCGAGCGGCTACCTGCTCGCGTCCGTCGTGTTCGGCCTGTTCTACCAGTACATCGGCTGGCGCGGCATGTTCATGGTGGGCGTGCTGCCCGCGCTGCTCGTGCTGTACGTGCGTGCACACGTACCCGAATCGCCGGCATGGAAGCAGATGGAAAAGCGCCCGCGCCCGAGCCTGGGCTCCACGTTGAAGCAGAACTGGAAGCTCACGATCTACGCGATCGTGCTGATGACCGCATTCAACTTCTTCTCGCACGGCACGCAGGATCTCTATCCGACGTTCCTGCGCGAACAGCATCACTTCGATCCGCATACCGTGTCGTGGATCACGATCGTGCTGAACATCGGCGCCATCGTCGGCGGCCTGTCGTTCGGCGCGATCTCGGAGCGGATCGGCCGGCGTCGCGCCATCTTCATCGCCGCGTTGATCGCCCTGCCCGTGCTGCCGCTGTGGGCGTTCTCGAGCGGCCCGGTTGCCCTCGCCGCGGGGGCGTTCCTGATGCAGATCTCGGTGCAGGGTGCGTGGGGCGTGATCCCGGTTCACCTGAACGAGATCTCGCCCGACGAGATCCGCGCGACCTTCCCCGGCGTCGTCTACCAGCTCGGCAACCTGCTCGCGTCGGGCAACGCGACGATGCAGGCGTCGCTCGCCGTGTCGAACAACAACAATTACGGCTTCGCGCTCGCGCTCGTGGCCGGCATCGTCGCCGTCGTGATCGCCGTGCTGATCCTGTTCAGCCGCGAGCGGCGCGGCATCGACATGACGCAATCGGTCAATACGCGTAGCACGGTCGGCTGATCCCGCGCATTGCCGCACCGCATCATCACGCGTACCCCGTCCCGTCGAGGGCACGCCCGATACTTTCCGCATTCGCACATCGAACTAGAGGAATTTGTCCAGATTCCCCGCTTGCCCGCTCCGTCCGCGATTTTTTATCTTAATAAAAACGGCTGTTTGAATCAGACAAACAAATCACCAGTTCGCGGCCGGGCGACCGGCATGGGAGGCGGGACATGGCAGTAAGTCAGGAGGGGCGGCCATCCGCGGGACGGCCGTCCGGGGCACGGTCATCCGGCACGCGGCAGACCGGCGGGACGAAGGCGCGCATCCTCGATGCGGCCGAGGACCTGTTCATCGAGCATGGCTTCGAGGCGATGTCGATGCGCCAGATCACCTCGCGCGCGGCGGTCAATCTCGCCGCGGTCAACTACCACTTCGGCAGCAAGGAAGCGCTGATCCACGCGATGCTGTCGCGCCGGCTCGACCAGCTCAACCAGGAACGCCTCGGCATCCTCGACCGCTTCGATGCGCAACTCGGCACGCACATCACCTGCGAGCACGTGCTCGGCGCGATGTTCATTCCGGCGCTGAAGGCCTCGCGCAATCCCGATCGCGGCGGGCCCGGCTTCCTGCGCCTGATCGGCCGTGCGTACACCGACCCGTCGCCGTTCGTGCGCAACTTCCTGACCGCGCACTACGCGAGCGTCGCGGGCCGCTTCTTCGACGCGTTCCAGCGCGCGTTGCCGCACCTGCCGCGCACGGAGCTCGGCTGGCGGCTGCACTTCGCGATCGGCGCGCTGTCCGGCGCGCTCGCGGGCGCCGAAACGGAAAGCCTGATCGACGAGTTCTCGCAAGGCCGCACGATGAACGACGTGCAGATGATCGCGCGACTGTCATCGCTGATCGTCGCCGCGCTGAAAGCGCCGATGCCCGACAGCGCGCAGTTGTCGATCTTCGCGGCCGTGCTCGACGATGCGGGAGCCAGCGAAGCATTCGGGCTGCCGCAGTCGGCGCCGCCCCTCGTCGATACGACGACGCTGCATTCCACGAACTGAGCGCGCGAGGCCACGCGCGGCTTCCTGTTCACGATTTGATTGAAACGCGCGGTCGTGCGGGGCGTCGAGGCGCCCCGTCGATCGACCGTGCGGCACGGGGCACGGGCCGGCGCCGAAGCGCCCGCCCTCGCCGAGAGCAAAGACCGGAGACTCGTCATGTCATCTTCCGCAGCAACCGCAGCGGCCCAGGTTCCGCCGAACACCGACGGCATCTGGTACGCGTCGTACCCGCCCGGCGTCCCGCACGAGATCGACGTCACGCAATACGCGTCGCTCGTGCAGTTCTTCGACGAATGCACGAGCCGTTTCGCCGAGCGCGTCGCCTACGTGAGCGCAGGCGCATCGATGACCTATCGCACGCTCGCGCAGAAAGTCGACGCGTTCGCGTCGTACCTGCAAGGCATCGGCATCAAGCCCGGCGACCGCGTCGCGATCATGCTGCCGAATACGTTCCAGTACCCGGTCGCGCTGTTCGGCACGCTGAAGGCAGGCGCGATCGTCGTCAACGTCAATCCGCTCTACACCGTGCGCGAACTCGCGCATCAGTTGAAGGACAGCGGCGCGCAGACGATCGTCGTGTTCGAGAACTTCGCGCGCACGCTGCAGGACGCGCTGCCGGAAACGCAGGTGAAGAACATCGTCGTCACCGCGCTCGGCGACCTGCTCGCCGACGGCTTCAACGCGAAAGGACGCCTGATCAATTTCGTGCTGAAGCACGTGAAGAAGCTCGTGCCGGCCTACCACCTGCCGCAGGCCATCCGGTTGCGCTCGGCGCTGGCGCTCGGGGCGCGCGGCAAGCCGCAACCGGTGCAGACCACGCGCGACGACCTCGCGTTCCTGCAGTACACGGGCGGCACGACCGGCGTCGCGAAAGGCGCGATGCTCACGCACGGCAACCTGATCGCGAACCTGCTGCAGGCGAAGGCCTGGATCGCCGACCAGGTCTCGGGCGACGTCGAAACCGTGCTCACGCCGCTGCCGCTGTATCACATCTATTCGTTGACGGTGAACGCATTCATCTTCATGGGGCTCGGCGGGCGCAACATCCTGATCGCGAACCCGCGCGACATGACGATGGTGATGAAGATCATCCGCAACGAGACGTTCACCGGGATCACCGGCATCAACACGCTGTACAACGCGTTCCTCGACAACGAGGAATTCCGCAAGCGCGATTTCTCGAAGCTGAAGCTCGCGATGGCCGGCGGGATGGCGATGCAGCGCGCGGTGGCGGAGCGCTTCCAGCAGGTGACGGGCCGGCCGGTCGTCGAAGGCTACGGCCTGACCGAGTGCTCGCCGATCGTCACGATGAACCCCGTGGACCTGAACGACATGGCCGCGTTCAGTGGTTCGATCGGCCTGCCCGCGCCGTCCACCCTCGTGCGCTTTCGTCGCGAGGACGGCACCTGGGCGCCCGTCGGCGAACCGGGCGAGCTGTGCGTGCGTGGCCCGCAGGTGATGCGCGGCTACTGGCAGCGCCCCGACGAGACGGCCAAGGTGATCGACGCCGACGGCTGGCTCGGCACCGGCGACATCGGCGTGATGGACGAACGCGGCTTCATCCGCCTGATCGACCGCAAGAAGGACATGATCCTCGTGTCGGGCTTCAACGTGTATCCGAACGAGATCGAGGAAGTGCTGGTGATGCATCCGGGCATCAGCGAAGCCGCGGCGATCGGCATTCCTGACGAGATACAGGGCGAACGGATCAAGGTGTTCGTCGTGCGCCGCGACCCGTCGCTGACGGTCGACGACGTGCTCGCGCACTGCCGCAAGAACCTGACCGGCTACAAGATGCCGAAATTCGTCGAGTTCCGCGACGCGCTGCCGCAGACGAACGTCGGCAAGATCCTGCGCCGTGCGTTGCGCGACGAGGAACTCGCCAAAATCAAGGCCGCGAAGCAAGGCTGAACGCACCATCGCCCCGGGAGACGCCGTCGATGAACGAAGGAAAGAAGCGCCACGCGCGGCATGCCGCCGCTATGGCAGTCGCGTGCATGCTGTCGCTCGCCCAGACCGGCCTGCATGCGCAGGAAGCCGCCAGTGCCGTGAGCGCGGCGCAGGAGGTCGCCCTGCCGCCCGATCTCGCGAAAGTCACCCGCGAGCCGGTCGCGCAACAGGCACGCTGGCTGCGCACGGCCGCGCAGCGCGGCACGCTCGCGCAACTCGATGACGCCACGCTCACGGCGCTCTTCAAGGCGCTCGATCCGCTCGCCGTGCCGCTCTATATCCGTAACGGTCCCAACGGCTATCCGTCCTACCAGTTCACGATGGTGCGCCAGGAACGCATCAGCGGAAAATGGTCCGATACGCCCGACCGCATGCTGGTGAAGACCACCCGCGAGCCGCTGCGCGTCTATGCGAAATGGCTGCCGGGCGGCGCGCACGCCGGGCAGGAAACCATCTACGACACGACGCAGCGCAAGGACGAGATGTACGGCCACCTCGGCGGCCTGCTCGGCAAGATTCCGCTATGGACGGCCATCGACGGTGCACTCGCGCGCGCCCAGTCGAATCACCAGGTGAAGGATCTCGGCACCGAATTCATCACGAACCTGTACCTGACCGAAGGGAAGAAATACCTGGAAGCCGGCGTGCAGCGGCCGACCGATGTGGAAGCCAGAACGATCAACGGCGTGCGCGTCGTTGCGCTCACCTACGAAACACCGACCGGCCGGCCGCAGTTCTATGCGAAGAAGGAAGTCCTGGGGCTCGACCTGCACGCGCCCTATTTCCGGACCGTCGAGTCCTATGACAACGACGGCAAGATCTTCGAGCGGATCGTCATCGAGAAAATCGCCCCGACGACGCTCGACGACACCGCATTCGACCCGAAAAACCCCGACTACGCGTTCTGATGCGCGCCGGCGGGGCTGGCCTCGGACTCAATCGTCATCGTCGTCGCCGTGGTGCCGGTGCCAATGCTTGTCATAGTGCCTGCGCCACTTGCGATAGCGATCGTCGTCGTCATCGCCGTAGTAGCCGTATCCGTAGCCCGGATAGGCGACCACGGCCGGTTGCGGCGCCACATAGACCGGGGCCGGCTCGACATAGACCGGTGCGACCGGTACGCCGATGCCGACCGACAGGTCGACATGCCCCGCCATCGCACTGCCCGAAGCCAGCAACGCCACGCTCCCGACCCACCCTGCCCATCGTCTCTTGTTCATGTTCTGAATCCCTGATATGCCGGCCCGCCCGGCGCGCGCGACTAAAGTAAACGTCGCGCGCGAACCCAGGTGATACGGCCTTGCGAGAGTCGTAACGCGACGTAACGAAATGGCATTAGCCGTTTGGCCGAATCGCGAAATCGCGCTGGAACGTCTATAGTGGGTTACGGTTCGACACAATCACGACTACGCGCTCCCCGATTGAACAGGGTAGAATCCCGCCAAACACCTTGTGGACGAACACGCCACACACACGCACAACATATTCTCTGACGCAGGCTCCTGCCGCACCTCAATGGCCAATCCCGCAGAATCCCATCCGCAAAACGACTTCATCAATTCGGCGCGCAAGGAACGTAAGCGCGTTGAAATCTATCTCGTCAACGGCATTCGTCTGACGGGGTGCATCGAGTCGTTCGACCAGTACCTGGTGATGCTGCGCACCCCCGTGGGTCTGCAAGGCATCTACAAGCGCGCGATTTCCACGATCCAGCTCGACACGGGCGGCTCGCGCCCGGGCGGCAGCGGCCCCCGCGGGCCGCGCACCGGCGGGCGCCCCGGCGGCCGTGAAGGCGGCGGTCACAGCCCGTACGGCTCGCACGGCGGCCCGCGTGAATCGCGCGGCGACGGCGGCTACGGCTCCCGCGAACCGCGTGAAGGCTATGGCTCGCGCGAACCGCGCGAAGGCTACGGTGCCCCGCGCGAACCCCGTGAACCGCGCGAAAGCTACGGCGCACCGCGCGACACCGGCGACGCATCCGGCAACGCCTCGTCGTCGGATGCCCGCGGCGGCAGCGGGCCGGTCATCGTGACGCGCCGCCGGCGAATCGTGCCGGACGGCCAGTAAAGCAAAAGGGCAAGCCAACCGGCTTGCCCTTTTTACTGGTGCGGCCGGCGCGGCATGTCGCCGCACCGCCGCCGGGTTCAGCGTGCCGTCGTCGGCAGGCCCGCATCGGCCTCACGCTGCAACGAACGCACCTGCTGCTGCAACGCGCGCAGTTGCGACTGAAGCTCGGCCTGCTGCGCCTGCAATGCGGCCGTCTCGTTGCGTACGCTCTTCTGGCGATCCGCGACCGCCGCCTGCTGCTGTCGGGCGATCGAGATATCGGCCTGCAGACGCCGCGCGCGATCCTGCGTGACCTCGATCTGCTTGTCCATTTGCGCCTTCTGCGATTCCAGCTTCGCCGCCCGCAGTTCGTTCACGGCCAGCCGCTCCGCCTGGCGCGAGAAGTCGCGATAGATCGCTTCCGCACGCGTTTCGTCGTAAGTCTTGATGACGCGCCAGAACGCCTTCTGCTGGAACAACGCGACGAAGTACGCCCCGTCCTTCACGTTGAACAGCAGGCTCGCGCCGTAGCTGCCGTTGTAGCTCGTGCGCATTTCCGTCAGCGAGTGCGCCTGGATCTGGCGCTGCAAGTCGTCGACCGTGCTCGGCCCCGTCGACTCGCCCGCCTGCGGCTGCAGCGACGTCTGCGAATCGATCACCGGAATCGCCGCCACCGGCGCCGATGCCTGCTGTACGGCCGGCGAACCGCTATCCGCCAGACTTTGCGCGTATGCGCCCTGAATGCCTCCCGCCAGGGCGAACAATACGCACGCCCTTCCCAACCCCGTCATATGGCTCATGAAGTTCTATTCCCGCCCGAGTCGTTGTAATTCAGCGCGATTTTATCTCATTAATTACTCGCTTTCGCGGGTCTCGGGTTCCTCGTCGAAGATCTGGTATTTGCGCATTTTTTCCCACAGTACCTTGCGGCTGATGCCGAGCTGCTGCGCCGTATCCTGACGCCGCCAGCCGTTTGCGTCGAGCGCCGCAATGACGCGGTTGCGCTCGTTCATGTCCCACTTGCTGCGATCGACGAACACCTCGGCCGCACTCTCCGCCGGGACCGGCTGGGCCGAACTGCGCGCATGCGCGATCAGCCGCTGCAGCCGCGCGGCATCCCAACCGCCCGTCTGCCGCACCGTCACGCCGACACGCTCGGCGAGGTTGCGCAGTTCACGCACGTTGCCGGGGAAATAGCTGTCCGCGACGGAATCCGTCAGCCAGTACGGCAGATCGGACAACTGAGCGAGCCGCTCTTCGCCGACGACCTGTGCGACGAACGACTTGAACAGCGCGATCTTGTCGACGGCGCCGCGCTCTTCCAGCGACGGAATGCTCAGCTCGATCACCGCGAGCCGGTAGTAGAGATCGGCGCGGAACAGGCCATCCTTCACGAGCTGCGGCAGCTTCTTGTTGCTCGCCGCGACCAGCCGGAAATCGACCTTGACCGGCGACGTCGCGCCGACGCGCAGCACCGCGCCATCCTCGAGCACGCGCAACAGCTTGACCTGCTGGTACAGCGGCAGATCGCCGACTTCGTCGAGGAACAGCGTGCCGCCGGCCGCCTGCTCGAAATAGCCTTTATGCGCAACAACCGCGCCCGTGAACGAACCCTTCGCATGACCGAAGAACAGCGATTCGAACAGGCCGTCGGGAATCGCGCCGCAGTTCACGGGCACGAATTCGCCATGCCGGTAGCGCGAATGTTTTTCGTGCAGCAGTTGTGCGATGCGCTCCTTGCCGACGCCGGTTTCGCCGTGCAGCAACACGTTGGTGTCGCAATCGGCGAACGTATCGACTTCGTGCAGCAGGGCCTGCATCGATTCCGAGTGCGCGACGAGTTCGGTCGGATGCGACGTTTCGGCCGTATGCGCCCGCAGCTGCGTGACGAGCTTGCCGATCATGCCACGCAGCTCGGCACACGTGAAGTCGAGCGGCAGGATGTGCGAATACTCGGGCGGATACTGCGACGCGTCGTGATCGCGCGCCGCGCCGACCCAGACGACCGGCATGCCGATGTTGGCCTGCCAGTCGCGCAGGAACGCGGCGCCGATTTCGATCATCGTCACGCTGATGATCGCCAGCGACGGCCGCAAGGCGGCGCGCTCGGGCGAGATCTCCGCGTTGTCGGCGCGGATCACTTCGACGTCGAAGCTCGCCATGCACCGGGCGACGCGGTCGACAATGTCCGCCTTGCCTTCCCAGACGTACAGGTCGAGCTCTTCGATTGCGGGCGTGGTTCTCATGATTCGGGTGCGGCTTCAGTGATTGACGAGTTGCTTTGCATTGCAGATCAGCGATCTGTTGCAGGCAGCAGCGACGCTGCCCGCATTGATGACTGAACGTTCAGGCATTTATTGAACCAGCATGGGGTTGCCGCATTTGATCGAGTCCGGTGTGTTCGTGACATAGGCGTTCCCCAGGCTCAATCCGAGCAGGCCCGTGACGGAGGTCAGGAGCGAGTCGATTGGTTGCAGGAGCAGCGGAACGAGTGTGCTTCCGAGCGCGGTCAGAAGCGGCCCGGTCAGGATATCCAGCAAGGGATTCAGGATGCCGGCCAGCACCCCCACCAACCCGCCGCTCGCCGACACCGAAACCGACAGGCCGCTACCGACGATACCCTGAACCGCGGGCGCCAGGAATTGGTCCGTTCCCGTGCCCAGGGTGTACGGTGACGCCGGGCTCGGCGAAGCGGATGACCCGGGGCCGGGATACGTGAACGTCAGCGCAGTCGGCGTTTGATTAGCCACGGGAACCGTCAATTGTCCGGGCTTCAGGCTGATATTGACGGATATCTGATTCAGGTTGATCAACCCCAGCGTCAGCACATTGAGCGCTGAAATCACGGTATTGAGCCCCAGTAGACTGAGCAGGCTCTGCAGGTTGACGGCTACCAGCGTGATCGGGGTTCCACTGCCGGTGGTGTACCCGGATGGCGCGTTCAGGTTGATCGGTGTATTCGCCGAACCGCCGATGTACACGGCTACCACTCCAGTCTGCACGTTCACCTGAGCGGTCTTCGTGCCGTTCGCGGTACAGGTGACCGAAGCGAGGCCCGCCGTCGCGGGTGCCACATAGGCGGTAATCGGCAGTTGCACCGCGGCAAGCGGCGTGGGACTACCCGACGGGCACGTACCTCCCGGATAGACCAGCCCGCCGGTCGGACAGGTCGACAGTAACGATATCGACGTATTGAGGAACACATTCCCCTGCGCAGTCGACGTGTTGGTCGTGCAATTGGAGGTTCCGCAATTCGTCGGCCCGGCCGGACCGCTCGCGGTGGACGGCGGCGTCCCCGCAAGCGACACCGAGCCCGATACGGTTGCGTTCAGCAGCGGCGCCAGCGCGGTCGGCGTCTGAACCGTGATGCTGGGAATGGCGACCGAATTCGTGCCGTTCGCGATCTGCAATGCCGTCGACAGCAATCCGAGAGCATTGACGCTGGCGTTGACGGCGGAGGTTCCGGTAGCGGTAGCGGCAGAAACCAGCTGACCAAGCGCGATCTGCGGACCGCCGCAGACGGTGCCGGAACAGAGCGAGGCAACGATCGCGTTCAGCACGTTCAGGTTGGCTCCGACCAGATTCTGCTGCGTCGCTGCCTGAACTGCGGCGTAGGCCAGTTGCCCGAGCGTCACGGTACCGTTCAATACGCCCGTGGTCGTGCCGACCGGCAGATTGGCGAGAATACCTGCCAGTTTCAGGTTGACTTGCGCCAGCCCCTGGTAGTCGAGGACCGTCAGACTCAGCGCATTCGGAGACCCCGTCAGCACTTGGAGCAACTTGTTGGCCAACCCGCCGTTCAACGCAGCCAGCGACGTGGTCAGCGTAAAGCTGTCGGTCGGCACGCTCTTGGCGATAGCCGACGCACTGATCGTTACGTCGTTGATAAAAATCCCGCTCACCGGCTCCGAAACGGTCACGCACACGGCGTTGACCGATTGCCCGGCGCCGACTGCGCCGCCTGACAAGCCGGCGCACTGGTTATTGGCCGGCAGCGCTGCTCCCGAGGTGCGTGTGAACTGGGCACTCGCGCCGCTGGTTGCCGGTGGGCTCCAGATCCCGCACGTCACGGCTGCCGTGGCCTTTCCCGACAGCAGGCTTGCCGGCACGTTCGTGACTTGATTAACCGCAGTCGTTGCGGCCGCACAAGTGGCATCGCTGGCGACCTGCGTCACGGCAGACAGCGCGGCCGTATCGGCGGCCGCCTGCATATGGCGTCGTTCGGCATAGAAGCGACCTATATCAGTCGCGCCCAACACGATGACCGCGATCGCCAGGAAGATCGTCGCCATGATCGCTGCACCACCACGCTGGCGACGCCCCCCCGGGCAGCCGACGCGGCGCCGCCGAGCCACGTGTGATTGATCTGTGCGCATCGCCGTCTCGCTTACTGCGCGCTTAGACCGCCACCCGACATACCGCTGGCAGAGCCGAGCTGCGAATTCATCGTGTCGGGAATCTTGTTCTTGAACGAGTCGAGATAGCGTTGATAGACCAGCGACGCAACGTCGCCGAGCACCGGTTGCGCCGGCGCTGCAGCACGATTGTCGCGCTGCATGGCGAGCCATTCCTTCGCGGAGCGCTCGACGTCGGACGCGCGCGGCGCACCGGCATCCTGTGCATAGGTGACAGCCGAGCCGACCGCGATCCACACGATCGCACCGAGTACCGCGATCCGGCCCACGCGCACGTTTCGATGATATTTATTGTTCATGTCGTTTTCCCGATGTCTGTTCATTGTGCAAAGCGCTGCAACAGTGGCACGGTCTGGTCATAACCGAAATTGTTCGCCATCGGTGTAATCGGCGCTGCAGCAGCGCGACGCGACACCACCGATGGTGTCGCGACCGCACGCTGCTGCGCACGTGCCGCCGCGACGATCTTCGCCGCGTCGCCGGCGATGTCCTTGCGGATATCCGCCGGCAGATGTTGCTGATTCATCAACCGTTGAGCATCCTGTGTACGCCCCGCCGCGATCAGGTAAAGCGCAAGATTGCTGACGATCTTGGGATTGCGCTGATCCAATTCGGCCGCCTTCATCAACGGCACCCGCGCACCGACGACGTCGCCGCTGCGCAACTTCGCATATGCGAGATCGGACAACAGCGACGCATCGGTCGGCGCAAGATCCGACGCCTGCGCAAGTACCTGCGCCGCACGATCGAAATCGCCTGCCGCGCCCGCGATCAACCCGAGCCCGCGATAGCCTCGCGCGGCAAGCGGTGTTTTCAGCAGTTGCGTATAGACGGCCGCGCTGGCCACCGGCTGGTCGGTCATCCGCAGTGCGTCCGCGCGCAACAGGATCGACTCCGGAATCGCGCCGTAGGTCTTGTCGTACGCATCGATGTGCGCAAGCGAAGCAAAGTAAAGCCCCTGCCCCTGCATCCGCTGGATCAGGCCGAGGTACATCCCGGGCGTATCCGGAACGGACTGCTTCTGATCGGCCGCCTGCATCAGCGCCGCACGCTCGGTCTGCGCGCTGACGCCATACCCGTTTTCCTTGGTTGCGCACGCACCGAGCAGCAGCACCACTGCCGCAGCCACACCCATTTGCGATGCCATCCCGCTGATCCGCTTCATCGTCTTTCCTTCCACCGTCAATGGCGCGCCGACAATGCGTGCGTCACCGCCAGCAAACCCGGCCCGGCTGTCACGATCAGCAAGGCGGGCAGCAACGTCAACACCATCACGCCTGTCATCTTCACGGTCAATCGGCCAATCCGTTCACGCAACATCGCACGGCGCGTCTCGCGCAACCGGTCGCCGAACTGCTTGAGCGGCTCCTGCACCGCACCGCCATGTTTGTCGACCTGGACCATCAATCGCACGATTGCGCGCAGATCCTCGTTGTCGAATCCGCCGGACAGACGCTGCAACGACTGCTCGCGCGTCCGGCCTGCCGCGAACTGGCGCTGCGCGATCCCCATTTCCGAGGACAGTACCGGCATCATTCCGCGAAAATCGTTTGTCACGACCTGCAGGCTCTGATCGAGCGACAACCCGACGCCTTGCAGCAGACGCAGCATGTCGACGAGCAACGGCAGTTCGTCGATCACGCTTTGACGCCGCGCCGCCGCGCGGCGCTGTACGTATAGCTTCGGCAACATGAAGCCGAGCCCGAAAGCGGCAAACATGCCGACCATCCACATGCTGCCCTTCATATGCCCGCTCGCGAAAATCGCGAACAGCAGCGGCAGCCCGATCCCACACGCGACCCGCGCGCTCAGGAACAGCCCGCGCGTGCGCGTGTCGACGTAACCGCATTGCTCGAGCAAGCGGCGATCCTCTTCCGCGACAGCGTATTTGCCGAGCCCGGTATCGAGCCAGCGCACACCGGCCGCCGACAGACGATCGAGAATACGTTCGACGCGCTGCCCCCGCCGGACGTCGGGCGTGGCTGGCGCATCGCCGCCGTCCGGCGCGGTTCGCGCTTTCGCTGCTTCGAGCGTGGCCATGCGCCGGTCGAGCGCATCGACAAGCGCGCGCTCGGCACGCGTCGCGGCACTTGCGCGTAACAATGCGATCACGCCGAACAGCAGCACGCCGAGTGCGCCGCTCGCCAGGGCAATCGCTCCGATCTGATTCGCTGTCATAGCATCACCTGAGCCGAGCCATTCGATACAGCCACACACTGCCGGCCAATTGCAACAGGAACGCGAACATCAGGAGCGTCCGCCCGCCCGGGTCGTTCCACATCCCGTGCAGATACTTCGGATTGGTCACGACGATAAAGCTGCCGATCCCGATCGGCAACATCACGAGCACGAACGCCGACAACCGCGTTTCTGCCGACATTGCTGTCAACTCGCGCTCCGCCTGTTCGAGGTCGCGCATGAACACGGCCATGCGCTCGAGCATCACGTCCGCGCGGCCGCCGTACTTGACCGACAGTCGCAACACGGAACCGACGAGTTCGAACTCCTCGGTTCGGTAGATTTTCGCGATGTGCACCATTGCGCGATCGATTTCGACACCGCCTCGCAGCATCCTCGACACGTGGTCGAGACAGCCGCGAAGCGGCTCCTCGGTCGTCAGCAGCGCGGACTGGAATGCCGCCGGCACGCTATTGCCAAGCGTCACGAGACGCACGATGCCGTCGAGGAACGACGGGATCTGCCGGACAATCTTCAGCCTGCGCCGCTGGATTCGCGACGCGAGCCAGACGCCGAAAATCGAGCATCCGCACGCAAGCGCGGCAAAGCACGCGAGCGCGCCACCGCGGTTGCCCGCGAACGTCGCGACCGCAACCAGCACGGCGAGCGCGACGAGCGTCTTGCCGCGCGCATCCTCGATCCCCGCGCGACTCGCAAGGTTCGTCAGATATTCGGATGCGACCGCATACTGGTGCTTCCAGAACGTAACGGACGATGCGCTCCGTGCAGTGCCCGGTTGCGGCGACACCGCACGCGCGGCGCCTGCCGTGGACGGCCGTGCTGCCTGCGTGGCAACCCCGGCACGTGCACCCAGTTCGAGCCGGCTGTCGATAAATCGCTTCGCATCGGTCCGTATGCGCCGGTTCTCCGCGTGACGCCACAGCATCACCGCTGCCGCAACGCACAGCATCGCGAAAGCCAGCACCCACGCCATCGCGCTATACATTGAAGCCCCCGCCGCCGCGGCCGAACCCGCCGCCGAAGCCCCCGCCAAACCCGCCATCGCCGAACCCACCGCTCGTCAGCGTCTGACGGAAGCGCGCTAGCTTCGGCGAATGCGGATGAATGCCCAGCGTCTCCCAATGGTCGACTTCCTCGCCCTCAGGCGTCACGCGCGCTTCATAGCGGTAAAGTTCCTGCGTCGCGATGATGTTGTCGGACAACCCGGTCACTTCCGTGATCGACAGGATCCGCCGCCGTCCGTTCGACAGGCGCCCGATCTGCACGATGAAGTCAATCGCGTTCGCGATTTGCCGACGCAGGCTCGACTCAGTGCCCTGGAAGCCGGCAAAGCCGGCAAGCATCTCGAGACGGTACAGACACTCACGCGGCGAACTCGCATGCACGGTGCCCATTGAGCCGTCGTGACCGGTATTCATCGCCTGCAGCATTTCCAGCACTTCGCCGCCCCGCACTTCGCCGACGATGATCCGGTCCGGACGCATCCGCAGCGTATTGCGCAACAGGTCCCGAATCGACACGACCCCGGTGCCGTCGAAACCGCCCGGTCGGCTCTCGAGCCGTACGACGTGCGGGTGGTTCAGCGACAGTTCCGCCGTGTCCTCGATCGTTACGACACGCTCGATCTCGGGAATGTGGAATGCGAGCGCGTTGAGCAACGACGTCTTGCCGGAACTCGTGCCGCCCGACACGAGAATGTTGCAGCGCGCCTCGACCGCAGCCTGCAGGAGCGTGTTGATCTCTTCGTTGAAGGTCCCGTTGCCGAGCAGGTCGGACGGTTTCAACGGATCCTTGCGGAATTTCCGGATCGATACCACCGGGCCGTCGATCGACAGCGGTTCGATCACGACGTTCACGCGGCCACCGTCGGGCAGCCGCGCGTCGACCATCGGGTTCGACTCGTCGAGACGTCGGCCGATCGGTGCGAGGATCCGGCGCACGATTCGCAGCAGGTGCGCGTTGTCGGTAAAACGCACCGGCAGCTTCGCGAGTATCCCGTGACGCGACACATACACGTCGTTGTACCCGTTGATCAGGATGTCCTCGACGGCCGGGTCCGCAAGCAGGTCCTCGATCGGCCCGAAGCCCGCAAGCTCCTTGGTAAGAGCCTCGGCGATCGCACGCACCTCGTTCTCGTTGAGCGGAATGCGGCGCAGGCGCACGAAGCTGTCGATCTCGAGATCGACGAACTGGTTGATCGCCTGGCGAGACCATCGGCCGAACTCGGCGCCCAGTTCTTCGATGCGCGTCAGCAGATGTTCATGCGCGGCATTCTTGATATCGTGGAATTGCTGCGTCTGGGAGAACGGCGCTGCGCCGTCGGCGAATTGAATGTCGTGTGCCATCGCTTACGACCGCTTGGACGAGGGTTGAATGAAGCGCTTCAGCGCAGACAGGCCGGATGCCGGTCGCGTGACGGTCGACCTGACCGACACACCCGGCAGCCGCGCGGCAAGCGACTCGAGCGCGCGCACGTACGGGTCGCGCTCCGTCATGTCGACGATGAGCCGGCCCTGGTTTGCCGCATGACCGATCGCGACGCGGCGCGACGGCAACGTCCCCACCAGCGCCAGACCGAGACGCTCGGCAATCTGCGCAGGCGTCAGGTCGAGTGCGGGATCGTACTGGTTGACGACGAGCCGTACGCGATCGGTGTCGACACCCGCGTCGCGCAGCCCGGTGAGCAGATCGGCTGCGGACACGATCGACGCGACGCCCTGATCGCAGACGAGCCACGCCTCATCGGCCGAAGTCGTCATCTGGGCAACGAACTCGCGATTCGAAAAACCACCGAGATCGACGATCTGCTGATCGAAGAAGGCACGAAACCGGTTCAGCAATCCCGCACACGACGCATACGAGACATCGCGCAGCCCGCCGAGATCGGCTGGAAGCGTCGTCAATGCGACACCGCTCTCATGCCGGGTCAGTGCGGTATTCACAAAGGTTCGGTCGATGCGGCGCAGGTTGTGAACCGCATCGATGAAATGGAATTCGCAGCGGGTATTCAGGAACAACGCGCCATCGCCTGCCGGCAGCCCCAGGTCGACCAGCGCTGTCTGGCGGCCGGCCGGCGTGCCGCCATTCGACTCACCGCTCCCCCCGGGACTCACTGCGTGCTTCTGCAGCCATACGGCGAGATTCGCAGCGAGCGTGCTCACGCCCATGCCGGCGCGCGCGCCAAGCAACGCGACGACCTTGCCATGGCGGCTCGCCGGCTCGCCGACGTTCGCAAGCAGTCCGCGTGTCGTCCGCAATGCCTCCTCTGCCGGCGCCGATACGTCGATGAAATCGCGCACGCCGGCACGCAATGCGGCAAGCGTGCTTTCCGGCTGGGCAAGTGAGCCGAGCGCGACAATCGGCAGGCCCGGATGGGATGCGCGTACCGCTGCAGCCGCCACGCTCGCCGCCGGGCTACCACCGGAAAAATCAATGAATACGAGCGCAGGGTTGAGACCCGTAATGCGCTGCGCGAGCACGCCCGGCTCAAGGGACGCAGCCTCGACCGCACCGGCCGATACGAGCGTATCGGCCAGCCAGCGGACATGCGCCTCCTGTAGCGATGCGCAAACGAAATGGTCGGTCACGGCGGGTTCACACAATGATTGGATTCGCGCGTTCATGCTGAACACCCCCGATTACACAAGGCGTGGCGAGGCGTCGCAATCCGCGATGCATCGCACTCATTTCGAGAAACCCGGAGCTGCATCTGGTGATGCCGCTCCGCCCAGATACGATTTCCAGACCGGCCCGTCACGCTGCTCCGACAGTTCGCCAGGCGTCGCGGGCAATACCGCGCCCTTCGCGATCGGTGCGACGAGATGCGGCGTCACGATGAACAGCAATTCCTTGTCGTTCTGCTGATAGTTCAGATTCTTGAAGAACGTCCCGATGATCGGCAAATCGCCGAGCAGCGGCACCTTGTTGACGTTGGACATCGTCTGGCGATCGATCAGGCCACCGATCACGAAGCTCTCGCCGTCGCCGAGCTCGACCGTCGTGTCGGCTCGGCGCGTCGTGATCCCCGGCACCGCAACACCGCTGATCGTCACGCTGTTCACGTAATCGAGCTGGCTCGATTCGGGCGCAACCTTCAACGCGATCCGCTGCGGGCTCAGCACCGTGGGCGTCAACGACAGTCCGACACCGTACTGCTTCCACTGGATCGCGGTCGAGCCGAGCCCTTGCGGCGACGGCACCGGAATCTCACCGCCAGCGAGGAAGCTCGCGCTCTGGCCCGACAACGCAACGAGCGTCGGCTCCGCAAGCACACGGGCGAGATTGTTCGCCTCGAGCAGCGATAGGTCGGCGAAGATCCCACGGCCCGCGGCATTCACGACCAGATTGAACGCGGACGAGACAGGCGAGCCGAGCGTCGGAACGTACCCCGCGGTGCCGGGTGACCCACCGCTATACGATTGCACGCCGCCGGGCGAAAACGAGCCGAACGAAAAGCCGTTGCTCTGTTTGAAGAAATTGAACCCGACCTGCTTGAGCACCGATCGGCTGAATTCGACGACCCGCACATCGACCTGCACGACGCTCTTGCCCGCGACCGTCGAGCGATCGATCACGGCGCCCTTCCCGCTCATGTTTTTGCCGACTGCCGCCGCACGAGCATGCGCATCGAGCGACGTCGACGAGCCCTGCAGCACCGCGGTGCCACCGTATGCATTCACGCGCGGCGTGGAGCCGTCGAGCACCGCTTGCGCAGCTGCGTCGACGACTTCGACGTTCCAGACCGTCGGTTCCTCGTGACCGCGCTCCCACAGCATCACATTTGTCGCGCCAGGCGCCTTCGCCGTCAGCAACACGGAACCCGAGCGGGTGCCCTTCATGATCAGGACGTCGGCGATGGCCGGATCGCCGACCGCAACACGCTGCAGCGCGCGGCCCGCCGAAAGCTGCCGCTGCGCGCCAACCGCCAGTTCGATCGTGCCGCTCGCGCTCGCAAACGATGCGAAAGTCATGGTGCAGATAGCAATCGCGAATGCAATCAGTGTGTTTTTCATTGTTTGGTAGACCGTCACGCGGCCCTTTATTTGTCGTCGCTGAAATCGATAGCCTTCGATGTCGTTCAATAGGCAACCGTTTCCGACCGGCCGCCGCGGATCACTTCGATGCCGCCGCCCCCGCCGCCCGCCCGCACCACCGGCGGCAGATGCGATGGCAGTGGCGGCACGTTCGGGTTGGCCACCGGGGTTCTCGGTGTGCCGGACAGTTGTTGCAGCGAGACGCCCGCGGCGGCGAGCGCCGACGGCGACAGCTTGTTGTCCGTCCGCACCGCGACCGTCTGGATTGCAAGCTCGTCATCGCGCGGGTTACGCAACGCGAAAGTCAGGCGGCCACTCGACTCGCCAAGCGTCAGTGCATCGACTTGCGCGGTCGGCACCGCAAGCACCGCGATGCGGACACTGGACGGTTGACCGTTGTTGCCATTGGTGGTGTTGCCGCTGTCTCGATCGGGTGTCGCGTCGCCAAACGACAACACACGTACCTTCGACAACAACAGCCGCGCCTGAGTCTGCGAAATTTCGCCGTCAAGCATCGTGCCCCCGCCTTCGCGCTTCAGATTGAGAAATATGTCGACGTAGTTGCCGGGCCGCAACCGGTTGCCGACCGCATTGGTTTCGTCGACTCGGACAGCGACCGCACGCTCGCCCGGCTGGACATCCTCGGCAAGCCCCGACACCAGCGCCCCCGCGACAACCGGCGACGAAGCCGGAATATCCGCTGCCGGCACCCGGCCAACGAGCACGGACGGATCGGCAAATGCGCCAGTCGGCACCGGCGCGGTCTGCCGGACCTTCAGTGCGTCGGCCGTGATCGGCTGGCCGGCCGGCAACACGCGCGTCGCAATCACGACCGGAACCGGGTTTGCCGCAACGGTTTGCTGGACTGGCACGGCATTCTGCGTGCTGCGTCCGAGCATCCACGCATAAATTCCGAGCAATACGGCGATTGCAATCAGCAGTCCCGCGATGATCTTCGTCAAATTGTTGGCCATGTTGTCGTGTAGATGCCGGATTGAAAGTCCGATAGGTTTCTGCCCGATTCGCGCGCCAGCTTGCTGGTCGCGTCACGATACGCACTTCAAAGGATCGACTGCGGAATCTGCACGACCGCCGTACTCGTCAACGGTTGACTCAGTATGCTTCCCAGAAATGGCATGGTCGTAATCCAGTCTTTGGGGGTGTAGTTCACCGTGACGGACAGGCAGTACAGCGACGGTGGAACCGACGTGTCGTAACTGCACTGCGGCGCCGCAACTTGCGGCGTACCGACATTCAGCCAGGCGACGACGCTCTGCGCGGTCGTTGTTGCGTTCGTAATACGCGCAGCGAGGCTGGGGGCGTAAGCCAGCCCGGCCCGTGCACCTTCGCTGGCGGCAAACGTCAGGCTCTGCTGAATCGTGAATATCATCCCGAAAGTGACGATGCCGTAGAAAATCACGAACAATAACGGAAACACGATCGCAAACTCGACGGCCGTCGCGCCACGCTGCCGGCGGCGTCCATGCCGCTGCATCTGTCGTTTCATCGCAAGCTCCCCGTGGCGACAAGAAAGACAACCCATGCGGCAGCCGGTGCCGCGAGGCATGCCGCATAGGGTGTTGCCCGGTATTTGCCGAGCGCCATCGCCGGCTGGCCCGGTTGCCGCAACGCGCCGATCGACGTGCGCGACAGCAGCATCACGGCCAATGCATGAATACCGGCGGCAAGACTGGCGGCAATCCAGATCCACAGCAGCGCATATGCGCCGCACCACACGCCGATCACGGCAAAGATCTTGACGTCCGCCGCGCCCATGACGCGCAGCAAAAAGAGCGGGAAAAAGGCGGCCAGCCCGACCAGCAGGCCGATCATCGCCTGCGCCGGGAGAATGCCAAACGGACCGGCGTTGAAATACGCTCCGCCTAGGCCACTGACCAACCCGGCCAGGACGAGCGAATTCGAAACACGCCGAAAACGGATGTCGCTGGTCGCGACGAACGCAGCCCAGACCAGGAACATCCCGCTGAATATGAAATGTGTCATCGCAACACAACCTGCCGCAAATGTCGCAGAGAGCGGACTGCCAAAGGCAATCCGCTCGCCGCAACATCAAGACGACTCAATGTTTCGAGGTCGTACCAACTAACGTCAGGTGTATTACGTAAAGATCTTGGCAGCCGAGCAGTTCGCGCCGCCCGGGGTGGTGAGACACGTCCCGAGATTCGTGAACATATTGCCGAGATTAGTGCCGATCGTTGAGGCACCAGCCAAGATCGCGACAGCGATAAGACCCGCAATCAGCCCATACTCGATCGCGGTAACCCCGTCATTTTCCCGAAGGAAACGCTTGATGATTGCTTTCATTTTATTCCTCGTGCCTGTATTTACGTTCTTTGGCCTTTTATACGTATACGTCCCCGCATATCTGGCCGGTTGCCCCACGCTGTTCGCCACATCTGCTGTAACGACAACCGGGTGCGCTTTCTTTATAGGTCGCCCCGAGGGGCATGGCTCAACATTTGATGCAAGTTAACATTCGCGATAGTCACCTCCTCGAACGTTGTGTACCGAACCGTACATTTGCTTACATCTGCTGCCGATTCTATATCCGATCCCATTTAAATTCCAACCTCTTTTAACAACACGGATCGAAAAAATGACCAGGAGCACCATGTATTTGTACGGCGTTTCGGTACGACTTACACATAGGATTTACGATAGGTTAGATGTGCACACCTAATCCACCAGTAAAACAATTGCCTCGTCCACCAAGCCTGCGCGGCCCCCACGTTACGCCGCACGCGTAACGCCAATGTTGTGACGTTACGTTACGAAACGCGCGAAACCGTTCTCATTTGCCTGCCCTTAAACAGATTCAACAATCTTTCAATTTCCATAACTTCCTTTTCCGACAAGGAATTGCCTCGTTTAAAACCTGTTGTCGAACGGTCGAGCATCGAAATGGCACGACAGTTGCAGAGTAGTGCGCGCACCACTCAACACAACGAAGTTCACAACACATTTTTAATGCGAGGACAAAATGGACATTAAGGTTATCCCTCATGGCGTGTTCCGGACGACTCTGATCGCGGCCACCGTTGCAGCCATGCTTTCCCTCTCCGCGTGCGGCGGTTCCGGCTCCATCAGCCAGGGGCTCGGCGGCGGTTCGAGCTCGGGCGGCGGCGATACGATCTCTACCTCCGGCACGAGCGGTACTTCGGGCACGAGCGGTACCAGCGGCAGCAGCGGTACCTCGGGCACCAGCGGTACGTCCGGTACGAGCGGTACATCCGGCACCAGCGGCACCTCGGGCACGAGCGGTACCTCCGGCACCAGCGGCACCAGCGGTACGTCGGGCACGAGCGGCACCTCGGGGGTATCGTCGAACCCAGTGGGAACTGTCCTCGCAAGCAGCAGCAACATCATCACGAGCGCCGGTGGGACCGTCTCGGGCCTCGGCTCCGTCATCGCCAACCAGTCGCTGCCGGGCGTCAACCCGGCCACCACGCAAGCCGCGGGCGGCATCGTGCAGAGCGTTGGCGGCGCCGTGACCGCACTCGGCAACGGCCTTGGCAACGGTCTCGGCCAGCTTGGCGCGACGAAGGATCCGCTCGGCACCACGCTCGCCAGCACGGGCGGGGTGGTCAACCAGCTCGGCGGCGCGGTCACGCAGACGGGCAACCTGGTCTCGAGCCTCGGCAGCGGTCCGCTGACGCCGCTCGCACCGGTCACGGGCGCCGTCGGCGGACTCGTGTCGACGCTCGGCGGCGCCGTATCGAACGGCGGCACCACGCTCACCAACGCACTGTCGACCGGCCCGATCCAGCAAGTCACGCAGACGGTCAGCTCGGCCATCACGCCGATCACGACGATGGTCGGCCAGACGACCCAGACGATCGGCACCGCGACCGGCCTCGGCGCGCCCGTCAACACGCTGCTCGGCACCGTCGGCAACGGCCTGAACCAGGCCGGCGCCCTGCTCGCGTCGGCGGGCGGCAACCCTGTCACGACCGGTCTTGGCAACACGGTCTCGTCGACGGGCAACACCGTGAAGGCCGTCGGCGGCCTGCTCACGGGAGGCACCGGCGGCGTGACCAACCCGCTCGCCCCGCTCACGGGTCTCCTCACGACGGTCACGGGTACGCTCGGCGGCGCAACGGGCGGCGCCAGCAGCCCGCTCGCCCCGGTCACCGGCCTCGTCTCGACGGTCACGGGTGCGCTCGGCGGCGCAGCAGGCGGCGGCAGCGGCCCGCTCGCTCCGGTCACCGGCCTCGTCTCGACGGTCACGGGCGCACTCGGCGGTGCAGCAGGCGGCGGCAGCGGCCCGCTCGCCCCGGTTACCGGCCTCGTCTCGACGGTCACGGGTGCGCTCGGCGGCGCAGCAGGCGGCAGCGGCGGCCCGCTCGCCCCGGTTACCGGCCTCGTCTCGACGGTCACGGGTGCGCTCGGCGGCGCAGCAGGCGGCAGCGGCGGCCCGCTCGCGCCGGTTACCGGCCTCGTCTCGACGGTCACGGGCGCGCTCGGCGGCGCAACGGGCGGCACGAGCGGTGGCCCGCTCGCCCCGGTCACGGGTCTCCTCGGCGCGGTCACGGGCGCACTCGGCGGCGCGACGGGCGGTGCAGGCGGCAGCAGCCCGCTCGCTCCGGTGACGAACGTCGTGTCCACGGTGACCAGCACGGTCGGCGCACCGGCATTGACCGGCGGTACGGGCGCCGTCACGAACTCGGGTTCGTCGTCGAATCCGCTCGCGCCCGTCACGTCGCTGATCGGCGGCCTGCTCGGCGGCACGCACGGCAAGTAAACCAACATCCATCAATCGACAAGACAGCGAGGAGTCCATCATGTCCCAGCAACGTTCTCTCACGACAGCCGCCCTGCGCCAATGGCGCGCGCCCCTCACGGCCTTCGCCGCCGCCTGCCTGCTGGCCGCCTGCGGCGGCGGTGGCGTCAGCTCGCCGCCGACCAGCAGCAACAACAATAACAACCCGAGCACGAGCGGTACGCCAAGCACGAGCGGCACCAGCGGTACGTCCACCGGCACCAAGGGCGTAGTCAGCACGGTCGGCCAGACGGCCACCGACCTCGGCAGTACGGTCGGCAACATCAGCGTGCCGGGCCTCGGCGACGGCGTGACGAAGGGTGTCGGCAGCACGCTCTCGAGCACCGGCACGATCGTCGGCGCCGCCGCCGACGCGGTGAGCAACGGGCTGGGGCAGATCGGCACGGCGAAGGATCCGGTCGGCACGACCGTCGCGGGCCTCGGCAACGTGGTCGGCGCGACGAGCAACACGGTGTCCGGCCTGAGCTCGACGGTCAAGGCACTCGGCACCGGCCAGCTCGCACCGCTCGCGCCCGTCACGACGCCGGTCGGCACCGTCCTCGACACGGTGGCCAACGGCTTGACGGCCGCCGGCACGACGCTCGGCTCGACGCTGTCGTCGGGCGCCGTTCAGCAGGTCACGCAACCGCTCAGCTCGGCAATCACGCCGCTCGTGATCACCGCCGGCCAGGTCACGCAACAGGTCGGCACGACGACCGGCCTCGGCCAACCCGTCTCGGGCCTGCTCGGCCAGGTCGGCGGCGCGATCAGCTCGGCGGGCAAGCAGGTGGGCGGCACGTCGAGCCAGCCGCTCGTCGGCGACGTCGGTCAGCTCGTCACGGCGGTCGGCAACACCGTCACCAACGCGGGCGGCCTCGTCAACCCGAACGGCCCGAACGGCGCGGCACCGATCCCCGGCCTGATCACGAGCCTCGTCGGCGGCTCGACGGCGACCGTACAGAACGGCACGTCGTCGGGTTCCGGCTCGACGAATCCGCTCGGCGGCCTGCTGTCGGGTCTCGGCTCGACGCCGCTCGGCTCGCTCACGGGCGCACTCGGCGGCGCGACCGGCGGCTCGGGCAGCAGCCCGCTCGCGCCCGTCACCGGCCTCGTCTCCACCGTCACCGGCGCACTGAGCGGTGCGGCGGGCGGCAGCGGCGGCCCGCTCGCCCCCGTCACGAATCTCGTGTCGACGGTCACGGGCACGCTCGGTGGCGCGACGGGTGGCGCAGGCAGTGCAAACCCTCTCGCGCCTGTCACCGGTTTGCTGAATACTGTCACCGGAGCAGTCGGCGGCGCCGCAGGATCCGGGGGATCGAGCCCGCTCGCACCGGTCACGTCGCTGGTTGGCGGCGTCACGGGTACGGCAACGTCGGGCGGCAGCTCGACGGGGCTGCTGGCACCGGTAACGGGGTTGCTGGGTACGCTGGGTAGCGTTGGCAAGTAAGGAGGACGGTCGCACCTTCGCAGCCGGAGCGAATGGCGCGGCCGTACAAACACAACCGGCATTGCGGCACGCGGCGCGCGGCACCCTGGTGTCGCGCGCCGGCATTACAAAGAAGACGAAGAGCAAGGCCAACGAGGAAGAACAATGAAATCCAGACTCGACAGATGGATGATGCTGCTCGCCATCGCGGCAGCAGGCACGGCACATGCACAAACGCGCGTCGGCGGTAACCCGCTCGACTCCCTGCCCCAGATCAACGCGCCGAAAACCGGCCCGAACGTGACCGTGCAGGTCGCACCGCAAGCACCGCAATTGCAGGAGTTGCTGTCGCGTCACCTGACACCGACCACATTCCAGGTCGAAGGCGTGAAATCCGTTCCGTTCGAAGAGATCTCGCGTCGCTTCACCCCGCTCGTCGGCAAGGACATCACGATCGGCGACCTGATCGAAACCGCCAACGGCGTGACGAAGCTGTACCAGGATCGCGGCTTCGCGCTGTCGTTCGCGTTCGTCCCGGCGCAGACGTTCGAGAACGGCGTCGTGCGCATCACGGTTGTCGAAGGCTATGTGTCGGACGTCAAGGTCACCGGCAAGCCCGGTGCGATGGAATCGAAGATTCGTGCGATCGCCGCGCATATCACTGCCGATCGCCCGCTGCGCCGCGCGACGTTCGAACGCTACGTGAACACCTTCGGCCTGTTGCCCGGCCTCACGGTCAAGGCGAACGTACCGCCGCCGCAAACCACCGACGGTGCCACGATGCTCGAACTCGCGGTCGACCGCAAGCCGTTCAACGTCAGCACCGGTATCGACTTCAACCATCCGGGCGTCCAGGGTCTCATCACCGCGACCGAAAACGGCCTCACGTCGTTCGGCGAGCAACTGAGCATTTCCGCGCTGGCGCCGCCGGGGCGCGACAAGCAAACCTATTTCGCATTCAGCGGAGCGGTACCCGTGGGCAGCAGCGGCCTGATCACGCGCCTCGACGCGAGCACCTATCGCGGCAAGCCGACCGACAACCCGGGGCTGCCGTCGTACGTGCAGCGCACGGTCAAGAACGAGAAGCTGGGTCTTTCGGCATCCTATCCGATACTGTTGAACAACCAGCGCAGCCTGCTCGGCACGGTGTCGGGCTACGCGGCGCACAACGAGGACAACTACCAGAACCAGATCAATGGCGCGACGCTCAACAATCGGTCGCAGGTCCGCGTGCTGCAACTGCAACTTGACTACACCAACGTCCAACCGAAGCAAGTGCGAAAGTTGAGCGTCAACGTAGCCAAGGCGTTCGACATCCTCGGCGCGTCGAAATCGCAGGTCGCCCAGGCCAACGGCTCGACGATCACGTACGCCGACCCGACATCACTGACCTTCGTCCGTACCGGCGCGACCTTCACGCAAACCAACGAGTGGCCGTTCCGGATCGGCACGTCGGTTTCGCTGACCGGACAATACAGCCCCGACTCGCTGCCGACATCCGAGCAGATCTCGTTCGGCTCGACGCGTTACGCGCTCGGCTATCAGCCGGGCGAAGCGTCGGGTGACTCGGGATGGGGGATGTCGCTGGAGGTCAACCGCGGCTTCACGCCGGGCTGGACGTACATGAAATCCGTAACGCCGTACATCGCCTACGACATGGCGCGCGTGTACCTGCACGCGGGCACACCGTCGCCGAACCGCATGTCGTCGGTCGGTATCGGCGTGCGTTTCACCGACAGCCGCTTCTACAGCCTCGACCTGAACGTCGCGAAGCCGGTGGGTGACGCTCCCGTCGAAAGTGCGTCACGCAGCCCGCGCATCAACGCCGCATTCTCGTATCAGCTCAACTGATCGGGCACCCAACAGCCCGCGCCAGCGGGCTGTTTCGATTAGAGTCCCCTCTATCAAACGTGACACGCGGTTTCACGTATTCTGGCGAAGCTCGCAACATGCCCGCCCCATGCAGACGGTCGTGCGGGCAAATCGAACACGACATGCAAAACAAGGAGGACGACAATGATTCAACTGACCCACCCGTTTCGTGCCATCGCCGTCGCCGGCGTACTGCTCGCTTGCGCCGCGCCCACGTTCGCACAAGCAGACAGCCCCATCGGCATGTGGCAAACGATCGACGACAACACGCATCAGCCCAAGGCACTCGTGCAGATCGCCGAGGACGGTGACGGTGCGCTGACCGGCAAGGTCGTGAAGGGCCTCGGCGCGAACGATACGCCTGATCGCCGCTGCACCGCCTGCACGGACGAGCGCAAGGATCAGCTCATCAAGGGCATGACGATCATCAAGGCCATGAAGAAGGATGGCGACCACTGGGACGGCGGCAACATTCTCGACCCGGAGAACGGCAAGGTCTACAAGTGCAAGATGACGCTTGAAGACGGCGGCCAGAAACTCGTCGTGCGCGGTTACATCGGCGTGTCGCTGCTCGGTCGTTCGCAGACCTGGGTTCGCCAGCAATAATGCGGCTCGCGCTTAAACGCGCGGCTCAATGAAAAAATCGGCCTGCGACGAAGTCGTCAGGCCGATTTTGTTTTGGTGCGTGCGTGGCGGGAACTGATGAACATCACGCTGCATGCTTCAGCGTGTCCGACGCATAGCTGCCAGGTGCGCGATATGCGGGCGCCGCATTGCTGCGTGCTTCCGCCGCCTTCGATTGCGTGTGCTTGCGCATCCGCGTGGACAACTCGTTGCACAAATTCACGCCTGCGTCGCCATATAGTTCACGCATGACACTCATCAACGTGCCCGTCTCGTGCCAGACCTTGAAGCGACGATGGCAAGTCTGGTACGAAGGGTAACGACGCGGCATGGCCGACCACGTTGCGCCGCTGTAGATCACCCAGAGCACGCCGTTCAGGACGGCACGCGTATTGGCCAACGGGCGGCCGCGCAACTCGGTGCGCGGCTGCATTTCGGGCAGAAGCGACGCAACGCAGCGCCACTCTTGATCGGTCAGATCGCGATACGGTGTCATGGACATCTCCAGCCTTAGTAACCATGACACAACGATATCGGCTCACCTCAACAATGAATATAAGACAAATCCGAAATTACCCCGAGATTGCTTTAATTTGACCGGAATTGACGATTGAATCCCGTCAATTGCCGGAAATCGCACTCAGGTCAGCGACGTATCGACGATGCGGCGCGGCGTTTCGATGTATTCCTTCGACTGCATCTCGACGATTCGCGAGACCGTACGCGCAAACTCGTTGGCCATCGGGCCTTCGATATACAACTGCTCCGCCGGCACCGCCGCGGACATCAGCAGCTTGACCTTGTGGTCGTACAGCACGTCGATGAGCCACGTGAAGCGCCGCGCCTCGGACGCCATGCGCGGCGACATCTGCGGTACTTCGGACAGCACGATCGCGTGGAAGCGGCTCGCCAGCTCGAGATAGTCGTTCTGCGAGCGCGGGCCGCCGCACAGCGTCGCGAAGTCGAACCATACGACGCCGTCCGCCTTGCGCAGTGCCTTCAGTTCGCGCTTCTCGATATGCAGGAGCGGGCTTTCGTCGGGAACGGCCGCGAGCTTCTGGAACGCATGCCGCAATTCGCGATCGGCATCCGCGCCGAGCGGCGTGTGATACATCTTCACCTGCGCGAGCGTGCGCTGGCGATAATCGACGCCCGCGTCGACATTGAGTACGTCGAGCTTGGACTTGATCAGCGCGATTGCCGGCAGCATGCGGTCGCGATGCAGGCCGTCCGGATACAGGTCGTCGGGATCGTAGTTG
Organism: Burkholderia sp. AU33803; assembly: GCF_002223095.1. NCBI lineage: Bacteria > Pseudomonadati > Pseudomonadota > Betaproteobacteria > Burkholderiales > Burkholderiaceae > Burkholderia > Burkholderia sp. AU33803. The sequence continues at coordinate 1,136,495 of NZ_NKFJ01000004.1, read as the reverse complement.
GACGTCATCACGAACTGCACGCCGTTGTTGAACAGGCGGTCGAGGAGACGGTACAGGATCATCGCATCGGCAATGTCCGACACGTGGAACTCGTCGAAGCAGATCAACCGGTAGCGCTTCGCGATGCGCCGCGCGAGTTCGTCGAGCGGATCGGCCTGCCCTTTCAGCTCCTCGAGCTCGCGGTGCACTTCGCGCATGAACTCATGGAAATGCAGCCGCGTCTTGCGCTGCACGGGAACGACCGCGTAGAAGCTGTCCATCAGGAAGCTCTTGCCGCGACCGACGCCGCCCCACATGTACACGCCGCGCGGGAGGTCGGGATGATTGATGAGCTTCTTGAATGCGTTCGAGCGGCGCGCCTTGTACTCGACCCATTCGTCGAAACATTGCTGCAGGCGATCGACGGCCGCGCGCTGTGCGGGATCGGACTGATAGCCGCGCGTGGTCAGTTCGCGCGTGTAGTATTCGGTGACGTTCATCGGGCAAACCGGAAAAAACGAAGGCGGACGGGAAACCCCGCCCGCCCTCGTCATGAGACGGCTGCGCCGGCCGATGGCCGGCCGGCGCTATACCGCGCTCAGCTGTTCAGCGAGCGCTTGTCGACGGCGAGCGCCGCTTCGCGCATCACTTCCGACATCGACGGGTGCGGATGGCAGATACGGGCGATGTCTTCCGACGCCGCCTTGAATTCCATCGCCACCACGGCTTCCGCGATCAGGTCCGACGCGTTCGCCGCGATCACGTGCACGCCGAGCAGTTCGTCGGTCTTCGCGTCCGCGATCATCTTCACGAAGCCGTCCGGCGCGTTCATGCCGAGCGCGCGGCCGTTGATCGAGAACGGGAACTTGCCCGACTTGATCTCGCGGCCTTCCGCCTTCAGCTGCTGCTCCGTCTTGCCGACCCATGCGATTTCCGGGTACGTGTAGATCACCCACGGAATGCAGTTGTAGTCGATGTGCGGCTTCTGGCCGTCGATCACTTCCGCGACCAGCACGCCTTCGTCTTCCGCCTTGTGCGCGAGCATCGGGCCACGCACCACGTCGCCGATCGCGTACACGTTCGGCACCGCCGTGCGGCAGTGGTCGTCCACGTCGATGAAGCCGCGCTCGTTCGCCTTCAGGCCGATTGCCTCGAGGCCGAGGTTGTCGGTGTTCGGCACGCGGCCGACCGACACGATCAGGCGGTCGGCGTCGAGCGTCTGCGCGTTGCCGTCCTTGTCCGTGTAGGCGATCGACACGCCATTCGCGGTCGTCTTCACTTCGCCGATCTTCACGCCGAGGTTGATGTCGAGGCCCTGCTTCTTGAACAGCTTGGCCGCTTCCTTCGCGAGCGCTTCGTCGGCTGCGCCGAGGAAGGCCGGCAGCGCTTCGAGCACCGTCACTTCGGCACCGAGGCGACGCCACACCGAGCCGAGCTCGAGGCCGATCACGCCTGCGCCGATCACGGCGAGCTTCTTCGGCACCGAGTCGAACGTCAGCGCACCTTCGTTGTCCGACACGATCTTGTTGTCGACCGGGATGCCCGGCAGGTGACGCGCCTTCGAGCCCGTCGCGATGATCACGTTCTTTGCGGTGACGACTTCGGTTTCACCTTCGCCGCTCACTTCGATCTGCACGCCGGCGTCGGTCTTGCCGGTGAACTTACCATGGCCCTTCAGCCAGGTGATCTTGTTCTTCTTGAACAGGAACTCGATCCCGCTCGTCATCTTCTCGACGATCGCGTCCTTGCGGCCGAGCATCTTCGCGACGTCGATCTTCACGCCGTCGACCGTGATGCCGTGGTCGGCCAGGTGGTGCGACGTGTTCTCGAACTCTTCCGACGATGCGAGCAGCGCCTTCGAGGGGATGCAGCCGACGTTCAGGCACGTACCGCCGAGCTTCAGCGCGCCGGCCGGGTTCTTCCACTTCTCGATACAGGCAACGGTCTTGCCGAGCTGCGCGGCGCGGATCGCGGCGATGTAGCCGCCGGGGCCGGCGCCGATCACGACGACGTCAAATTCCTTGGACATGACAATCCTTTCTTCTTGTGCAGCCGCACGGGCCGCGCGTGTCGCGCGCCCGTGCGGTGCGGGTCAATGCGGTGAAACTCGGCTTACAGGTCGAGCAGCAGGCGTGCCGGATCTTCCAGCGCATCCTTCATCGCGACGAGCGACAGCACGGCTTCGCGGCCGTCGATGATGCGGTGGTCGTACGACAGCGCGAGGTAGTTGATCGGACGGATCACGATCTGGCCGTTTTCGACGACCGGACGCTCCTTCGTCGCGTGCACGCCGAGGATTGCCGATTGCGGCGGGTTGATGATCGGGGTCGACAGCATCGAGCCGAACACGCCGCCGTTCGAGATCGAGAACGTACCGCCCGTCATTTCCTCGATCGACAGCTTGCCGTCCTTCGCCTTCTGGCCGAACTCGGCGATCTTCTTTTCGATCTCGGCGAGGCTCAGTTGATCCGCGTTGCGCAGGATCGGCACGACGAGGCCGCGCGGCGAGCCGACAGCGATACCGATGTCGAAGTAGCCGTGGTAGACGATGTCGTTACCGTCGATCGATGCGTTCACGAGCGGGAACTTCTTCAGCGCGTGGACGGCCGCCTTCACGAAGAACGACATGAAGCCGAGCTTCACGCCATGTTCCTTCTCGAACTTGTCCTTGTACTTGTTGCGCAGCTCCATGACCGGGGCCATGTTCACTTCGTTGAACGTGGTCAGGATCGCGTTGGTCTGCTGCGACTCGAGCAGACGCTCGGCGATACGCGCACGCAGGCGCGACATCGGCACGCGCTGTTCCGGACGGTCGTTCAGCCAGGTCGCGGCCGATGCCGGCACCTTTACTTCCGGCAGCGACGGCTTCGCAGCGGCGGTCTTCGCCGGTGCAGCAGCCGGAGCGGCCTTCGGTGCGCTGCCTGCTGCCAGCGCGTCGCCCTTCGTGACGCGGCCGTCGCGGCCCGAACCCGCGACGTCGCCTGCCGACAGGCCCTTCTCGGCCAGCAGCTTCGATGCGGCCGGCGATGCGGTGGTCGACGATGCGGCTGCAGCGACCGGCTGTGCTGCCGGTGCGGCTGCAGCAGGCGCTGCTGCCGGCTTGACTTCGGCGGCGCCTGCCGCGGCTTCGGCTGCACCTGCCTTCGCTTCGGTGTCGATCGTTGCGATCAGCTGATCGGCAACGACGGTGTCACCGTCGTTCTGCAGCACTTGCGCGAGCACGCCCGCAGCCGGTGCCGGCACTTCGAGCACGACCTTGTCGGTCTCGAGTTCGATCAGGATTTCGTCTTGAGCGACTGCTTCGCCCGGCTTCTTCTTCCACTGCAGCATGGTGGCTTCCGAAACCGACTCCGAAAGCTGGGGGACTTTGACTTCTACGATAGCCATGTGATTTTCCTGGATGCTTAATCTGGGGTGTGACGAGGTTCGTGCGATTCCTTCGGCCGGTGCGGCGCGCAACGCGCCCGGCGGGCCAAAAGAGACGGGAAAGCGCATGGCGCCTTCCCGTTTCGCTTCCGTCGGTTATTTCGCGATCGATGCGCTCTTCAGGCGGCCGAAAGCACCTTCGATGAGGGCCTTCTGCTGCTCGTAGTGCTTCGCGTAGTAGCCAACCGCCGGCGAGGCAGAAGCCGGACGGCCGCTGTATGCCAGCTTCTGCCCTTCCTTCATGCCTTCCTTCAGATGGTGCTCGACGTAGAACCAGGGGCCCTGGTTCTGCGGCTCGTCCTGCACCCAGACCACTTCAGTCGCGTTCTCGTACTTCTTCATTTCGGCTTCGAACTGCTTGTGCGCGAACGGATACAGCTGCTCGATACGGATGATCGCGACGTCGTTCGCCTTCGCTTCGCGGCGATGGGCGACGAGGTCGTAATACACGCGGCCCGAGCATGCCAGCACGCGCTTGACCTTCTTCGCGTCGATGCCGCCGTCGGTTTCGCCCAGCACCGGCTGGAACGAACCCTTCGCGAGTTCCGACAGGTCCGACACCGCTTCCTTGTGACGCAGCAGCGACTTCGGCGTTGCGACGATCAGCGGCTTGCGGAACAGGCGGATCATCTGGCGACGCAGCAGGTGGAAGATCTGCGCCGGCGTCGTCGGTTGAACGACCTGCATGTTGTGATCCGCGCACAGTTGCAGGAAACGCTCGATACGCGTCGACGAGTGCTCCGGACCCTGGCCTTCGTAGCCGTGCGGCAGCAGCATCGTCAGACCCGACACGCGGCCCCACTTCACTTCGCCCGACGAGATGAACTGGTCGATCACGACCTGCGCGCCGTTGACGAAGTCGCCGAACTGCGCTTCCCACAGCACGAGCGTGTTCGGCTCGGCGGTCGAGTAACCGTATTCGAAGCCCAGCACCGCTTCTTCCGACAGCACCGAGTCGATCACCGTGAACTTCGCCTGGCCTTCGGCGATGTTCTGCAGCGGCACGTACGTGCCGTCGTTCCAGCGCTCGCGGTTCTGGTCGTGCAGCACCGCGTGACGGTGCGTGAACGTGCCGCGGCCCGAGTCCTGGCCGGTCAGGCGCACCGAGTAACCCGATGCGACGAGCGACGCGAACGCGAGGTGTTCGCCCATGCCCCAGTCGAGCGGCTGGTCGCCACGCGCCATGTTGCGGCGGTCGTTGATCACGCGCTCGACGAGCGGGTGGACCTTGAAGTTTTCCGGGACCGTCGTGATGCGTTCGCCGAGGCGCTTCAGTTCTGCGAGCGGCACGGCCGTGTCGGCTGCATCCGTCCACTTGCGGTTCAGGAACGGAACCCAGTCGACCGCGTACTTGCTCTTGTAGTTCGACAGGACCGGGTCGACCGTGTGGTGACCGTCGTCCATCGCCTTGCGGTACGCCTTCACGTAGTTGTCGGCGTCTTCCGCGGTGATCACGCCCTGCTGCACGAGCTTCTCGGCGTACAGCGCACGGGTGCCCGGGTGCTGCGCGATCTTCTTGTACATCAGCGGCTGCGTGACCGCCGGCGTGTCCTGCTCGTTGTGACCCAGCTTGCGGAAGCAGACGATGTCGATCACGACATCCTTGTGGAACTGCATCCGGTAGTCGATCGCGATCTGGATCGCGAGCACGACAGCTTCCGGATCGTCACCGTTCACGTGCAGCACCGGCGCTTCGATCATCTTGACGACGTCGGTACAGTACAGCGTCGAGCGCGCATCGCGCGGGTCGGACGTCGTGAAGCCGATCTGGTTGTTGATGACGATGTGCAGCGTGCCGTGCGTGCCGTAGCCGCGCGTCTGTGCGAGGTTCAGCGTTTCCATCACGACGCCCTGGCCAGCGAAGGCCGCGTCACCGTGGATCTGCACCGGCAGCACTTGCAGGCCGTCTTCGTCGCCGCGACGGTCCATCCGCGCCTTCGCGGAACCTTCGACCACCGGGTTCACGATTTCGAGGTGCGACGGGTTGAACGCGAGCGACAGGTGGACCGGGCCGCCTTCCGTCGACACGTCCGACGAGAAGCCCTTGTGGTACTTCACGTCACCGGCCGGCAGGTCGTCGACGTGCTTGCCTTCGAATTCGGCGAACAGGTCGGCCGGCATCTTGCCCAGCGTGTTGACCAGCACGTTCAGACGGCCACGGTGGGCCATGCCGATGATGATTTCCTGCACGCCGCGCTTGCCCGCGTGCTGGACGACTTCGTCCATCGCCGCGATGAAGCTTTCGCCGCCTTCGAGCGAGAAGCGCTTCTGGCCGACGTACTTGGTATGCAGGTAACGCTCGAGGCCTTCGGCGGCCGTCAGGCGATTCAGGATGTGCTTCTTCTCGTCGGCCGAGAAGTTCGGCGTCGCGCGGGTCGACTCCAGGCGCTCCTGCCACCAGCGCTTCTGTTCCGGGTCGCTGATGTACATGTACTCGGCGCCGATCGTGCCGCAGTACGTGTCGCGCAGGCCCTTGACGATGTCACGCAGCGAAGCCTGGTCGAAACCGAAGTACAGGTTGCTTGCGCTGTACGTCTGGTCGAGGTCGCCTTCGGAGAAATCGTAGAACGCGGGTTCGAGCTCGGGAATGGCGGGACGTTCGCGACGCTTCAGGGGATCCAGATTGGCCCATTGCGAGCCGAGGAAGCGATACGCGCTGATGAGGGACTGGACGTGCACCTGCTTGCGTGCCGCAGCCAGATTGGTCGTGCTTTCGCGCGGGATGAAGGCATTGGCCTTCGCGCGCTCGGCGAACGATTCGACGATCGGAAAATGGGCGACGTCATTGGCATTCGAACCGTCCGTTGCAGGCACATTCTGCAGCGCGTCGAAATACTCTCGCCAGTTTTCCGGCACCGATGCCGGATTGTTGAGGTATGCATCGTACAGTTCTTCAACGTACGAAGCATTGCCGCCGAACAGATAGGAGTTCAGCTGAAACTGCTTCATTACATCTGACATTTTACGCTCACCTTTCTTCGAGCTTCTCGAGAAATAGCGGGTTACTCAACCTTCCGCGACACGGCCTGACCGTTTAGCGGATTGCGAATCAAGTCTTGCTTGGAAGGACCTAAAACTTGCGTGCGCGCAGCATATCACAGAACCGATACCGGAGTTCACGGCGAAATGTGCCCGAAAGCACCGCGCGACGGGGTTTTGCCGGATTGCCACGAGCCGCGGGAACAGTGTTTTGCAGACAATCCGATTGCGCGTCGCGCAGATGCAAAAAAGGCTGCCCGCAGGCAGCCTTTTCCGTGACGCAACGAACGGCCGGAACGCTTAGTCGACCGCGCCTTCGCGGCTCGCGCGGCGACGCTCGTGCTCCTTCAGGAAGCGCTTGCGCAGGCGGATCGATTGCGGCGTCACTTCGACGAGCTCGTCGTCGTCGATGAATTCGACCGCGTATTCCAGCGACATCTGGACCGGCGGCACGAGGCGCACCGCTTCGTCGGTACCCGACGCGCGCACGTTGGTCAGCTGCTTGCCCTTGATCGGGTTCACGACGAGGTCGTTGTCGCGGCTGTGGATGCCGATGATCATGCCCTCATAGAGCGCGTCGCCCGGCTTCACGAACATGCGGCCGCGATCCTGCAGCTTCCACAGTGCATAGGCCACGGCAGCGCCGTCGTCCTGCGAGATCAGCACGCCGTTGCGGCGCTCGAACACCGAGCCGTCCTTGACCGGTGCGTACGAGTCGAAGATGTGGCTCATCAGGCCCGTGCCGCGCGTGAGCGTCAGGAATTCGCTCTGGAAGCCGATCAGGCCACGCGCCGAGATCTTGTACTCCAGACGCGTGCGACCGCGGCCGTCCGACGCCATGTCGAGCATCTCGCCCTTGCGGCGGCCGAGCTCTTCCATCACGCCACCCTGATGCTCGTCCTCGACGTCGACGGTCAGCAGTTCGTACGGCTCGTGACGCACACCGTCGATTTCCTGCATCACGACGCGCGGACGCGACACGGCCAGCTCGTAGCCTTCACGCCGCATGTTCTCGACGAGAATCGTCAGGTGCAGCTCACCACGACCCGACACTTCGAACACCGTTTCGTCGCCGGTGTCCTTCACGCGCAGCGCGACGTTGTGGTTCAGCTCCTTCATCAGGCGGTCGCGGATCTGGCGGCTCGTGACGAACTTGCCTTCGCGGCCGGCGAGCGGCGACGAGTTGACGAGGAAGTTCATCGTCAGCGTCGGTTCGTCGACGGTGATCATCGGCAGCGCTTCCGGCGTATCCACCGCGCAGATCGTCGCGCCGATGCCGACGTCTTCAATACCGTTGATCAGCACGATGTCGCCCGCTTCGGCCGATTCGACCTGCACGCGCTCGAGACCCGTGAACGACAGCACCTGGTTGATCTTGCGGTTCAGCACTTCGCCTTCCGGGCCGAAGCGCATCGCGACCGGCTGGCCCGGCTTGATGCGACCGCGCGTGATGCGGCCGACGCCGATCCGGCCGACGTACGTCGAATAATCGAGCGACGTGATCTGCAGCTGCAGCGGTGCGTCCGGATCCGCCGGGCGGACCGGCACGTGCTCGAGGACTGCCTCGAACAGCGGGCGCATGTCGCCTTCGCGCGCGGCCGGGTCGAGCGACGCATAGCCGTTCAGGCCCGATGCGTAGACGATCGGGAAATCGAGCTGCTCTTCGGTTGCGCCGAGCTTGTCGAACAGGTCGAAGGTCTGGTTGATGACCCAGTCGATCCGCGCACCCGGACGGTCGATCTTGTTGACGATGACGATCGGCTTCAGGCCGAGCGCGAGCGCCTTCTTCGTGACGAAGCGGGTCTGCGGCATCGGGCCCTCGACCGCGTCGACGAGCAGCAGCACCGAGTCGACCATCGACAGCACGCGCTCCACCTCGCCACCGAAGTCCGCGTGCCCCGGCGTGTCGACGATGTTGATGTGCGTGCCTTCGTACTCGACCGCGCAGTTCTTCGCGAGAATCGTGATCCCGCGCTCTTTTTCGATGTCGTTCGAGTCCATCACCCGCTCGGCAATCTGCTGGTTCTCGCGGAAGGTGCCGGACTGGCGAAGCAGTTGGTCGACGAGCGTAGTCTTGCCGTGGTCGACGTGGGCGATGATGGCGATATTGCGAAGGGCGCGGGTCATAGAAACCTGGAAATCGTTTGAACGCGCAAAAGCGCCCGCTCGTTTTTCACGGGCGCGCGCATTGCAGCTTGGAAAGCCACAAATTATAGCACGTGCGGATGTCGGGAGCTGACCGGCACGTTGCGACGCAACACCAGACGACCGCACACCCTCCCCTCGAACCCGCCGGTCGGCCGAAGCCCGCGCCATTGGCAAGCCCCAAAAACCTTATTGGGATAGTGGATTTATGGGACACAAAGCGCGCCCTTTGCCGTTCGATTAACATTTGCCGCGGCAAGCAACTGTGCCTATACTGCTGCCTAGTCAACTATTGCAGCTTCAGGGTTTTATGTCGGATTCTTCTACCCAACCGCCCGTCTCGCCGCTGTCCTCGTATCAGATGAACGACAGCGTCGGTTATCTGATGTCGCGCGTGAAGTCCGTGATGACCAACCTCGTCACGCAACGCACGCAGGAGGAGCTCGGCATCACGGGCACGCAGGCGAGCATGCTGTTCATGATCGCGGTCGGCAAATGCTCGACGGCCGCCGAGCTCGCGCGCGAGTACGGGATCGACGCGAGCGCGGTCACGCGCCTGCTCGACCGGGTCGAGAAACGCGGCCTGCTTTCTCGCGTCCGCAGTGTCGAGGATCGGCGCGTCGTGCGCCTCGAGCTGACCGACGAAGGCCGTGCGCTCGCCGAACGGCTGCCGCCGATTTTCCGCAGCGTGCTCGACCAGGTGCTGGACGGGTTTACGCCGGAGGAAGTCGGGTTCCTGAAGAGCATGCTGCGCCGCATTCTCAGCAACTACTGCGAGACCGCCGGCGGCAGCATCACGTAATAGTTGCCATAACAATTACTTTTGACAGATTAATGTAAGGAAATCCTTGCAGTGTCCATCATTCATTCCGAGTCAGGGATCAGCGCGATGAAATCCTCCCCGTTGTCCGTGCGCGCCGGGTCGTGCCGCGCCGCCATCGCCGCCGCGGTCGCCGCACTGGCACTGGCGGGCTGCGCGAACTACATCGGCATCAAGAGCGACAAGCAGATCGCCCCCGCGTCGCAATTCGAATCCGCCCAGAGCCTGCCGGCCCAGGGCGGCCAGTGGCCGGCGCTCGACTGGGCCAGCCAGTTCGGCGATCCGCAACTGCCGAAGCTGATCGACGAAGCCCTGCAGGGCAATCCGTCGATCGCGCAGGCGCAGGCGCGCATCGCAAAGGCGTCGTCATACATCGAATCGTCGCGCTCGAACCTGATGCCGAAGGCGGAAGCCAGCTATTCGTGGACGCGCGAGCTGTATTCGTCGAACGCGCTGTTCCCGCCCCCGTACGGCGGTCAGTGGTACAGCGAAAACAACGCGCTCGCGAGCGCGTCGTGGGAACTCGACCTGTGGGGCAAGAACCGCGAGCGCCTGCATACCGCCGTGTCGCAGGAAAAAGCCGCCGAAGCCGACATGCAGCAGGCACGCATCACGCTCGCGTCGTCGGTCGCACGCACCTACAACTCGCTCGCGCAACTCTATGCGCTGCGCGATATCGCGCAGCGCGAGATCACCAACCGCGAGACGGTCGGCAAGATCACCGACGGCCGCGTGTCGGCCGGCCTCGACACCAACGTCGAACGCCAGACGGCGCGCGGCAATATCGCGACGACCCAGGCTTCGCTGTCCGATCTCGATGGCCAGATCACGACGGTGCGCTACCAGCTCGCCGCGCTGCTCGGCAAGGGCCCGGACCGCGGGCTGCAGATCGCCGCGCCCGTGGTGAACCCGAGCGGTGAAGTCGCCCTGCCCGGCAACCTGCCGGCCGATCTCGTGTCGCGCCGCCCCGACATCGTCGCCGCGCGCTGGCAGGTCGAAGCCGCGATGCACGACGTGAAGGAAGCGAAGGCCGAGTTCTATCCCGACGTGAACCTCGCGGCCGGCTTCGGCTTCGATGCGTTCGGCTGGGGCAAATTCCTGAACTTCGCGAGCCGTCAGGCGCAGTTCGGCCCGGCGATCCACCTGCCGATTTTCGATGCCGGCGCGCTGCGCGCGCAGCTCAAGGGCCGCTACGCGGACTTCGACCTGTCGGTGGCGAACTACAACCAGACGCTGATCAGTGCGCTGAACGACGTCGCGACGCAGGTCGCATCGATCCGCGCGGTCGATCGCCAGATGGGCGATGCGCAACGCGCACTCGACGCATCGACGCGCGCCTATGACCTCGCGGTCATCCGCTACAAGGCCGGCCTGTCGCCGCAACTGCAGGTGCTGACCGCGGACAGCAACCGCCTCGCATCGGAGCAGACGGTGACCAACCTGAAGATGCGCCGCCGCGACATGCAGCTCGCGCTGATCAAGGCGCTGGGTGGCGGGTTCGACGCGACCGGCACGCCGCTCGCCGCACCCGATGCCGACAAGCCGACAAAACAGGCCGCCAACTGATCCGGCGCCACCACTACGCAGACACTCGAAATAACGGACGGAGAAAATCGCCATGAGCGACCAACAAAACGCCGCCAGCGCGCAGCCGCAGAACAACGGCAAGCGCAAGCGAATGATGACGCTGCTCGTCGCGGTCATCGTGATCGCGGCCATTGCGTACGGCCTGTATTACTTCCTCGTCGCCCGCTTCCATGAAGGAACCGACGACGCGTACGTGAACGGCAACGTCGTGCAGATCACGCCGCAAGTCACCGGCACCGTGATCGCGGTGAAGGCCGACGATACGCAGACCGTCAAGGCCGGCGATCCGCTCGTCGTGCTCGACCCGGCCGACTCGCAGGTCGCGCTGCAACAGGCGGAAGCCAATCTCGCGCAAACGGTGCGCCAGGTGCGCGGCCTGTTCGTCAACGACGACCAGTACCGCGCGCAAGTCGCGCTGCGCCAGTCCGACCTGTCGAAGGCGCAGGACGACCTGCGTCGCCGCCTCGCCGTCGCGCAGACGGGCGCCGTGTCGCAGGAAGAGATCTCGCATGCCCGCGACGCGGTGAAGGCCGCGCAGGCGTCGGTCGACGCCGCGCAGCAGCAGCTCGCATCGAATCGCGCATTGACCGCGAACACGACGATCGCATCGCACCCGAACGTGATGGCCGCCGCCGCGAAGGTGCGCGACGCGTACCTTGCGAACGCACGTAACGTGCTGCCCGCGCCGGTCACTGGTTACGTCGCGAAGCGCTCGGTGCAGGTCGGCCAGCGCGTGTCGCCCGGCAACCCGCTGATGTCGGTGGTGCCGCTCAATGCCGTGTGGGTCGACGCGAACTTCAAGGAAGTCCAGTTGAAGCACATGCGCATCGGCCAGCCGGTCGAGATGACGGCCGACATCTATGGCTCGTCGGTCACGTACCACGGCAAGGTGGTCGGCTTCTCGGCCGGTACGGGCTCGGCGTTCTCGCTGTTGCCGGCGCAGAACGCGACGGGTAACTGGATCAAGGTCGTGCAGCGCCTGCCGGTGCGGATCGAACTCGATCCGAAGGATCTCGACAAGCACCCGCTGCGCATCGGCCTGTCGATGCAGGTCGACGTGGACATCAAGGACGAACGCGGCGACCAGCTCGTGAACGCACCGAACACCGTCTACGAGACCAACGTGTTCGCGAAGTACGGCGACGAAGCCGATGCCGAAATCGCCCGCATCATCGCCGAGAACGCAGGCGGCAACGCATCCGCGCCGGCCGCGGCGAAGTCGAATGCCGTCGCGAAGATGATGTAACCGTTCCGACTCCGGAAAAAGCAACCGACATGGCACAGGCTCCTGTCTCTCACCCGCCCTTGCAGGGCGGGCAACTCGTGATCGGGACGATCGCGGTATCGCTCGCGGTGTTCATGAACGTGCTCGACACGTCCATCGCGAACGTCGCGATCCCGACCATCTCGGGCGACCTCGGCGTGTCGTCCGACCAGGGCACGTGGGTCATCACGTCGTTCGCGGTCGCGAACGCGATCTCGGTGCCGCTGACCGGCTGGCTGACCGACCGCTTCGGGCAGGTGCGCCTGTTCCTCGCGTCGATCATCCTGTTCGTGATTTCGTCGTGGATGTGCGGTCTCTCGCCCAACCTGCCGTTCCTGCTCGGGTCGCGCGTGCTGCAAGGCGCGGTGGCCGGCCCGATGATTCCGCTGTCGCAAGCGCTCCTGCTGTCGAGCTATCCACGCGCCAAGGCACCGATGGCGCTCGCGCTATGGGCGATGACGACGCTGATCGCGCCCGTCGCCGGCCCGATCCTCGGCGGCTGGATCTCGGACAACTACTCGTGGCCGTGGATCTTCTACGTCAACATCCCGGTCGGCATCGCCGCCGCCGCCGCGACGTGGGCGATCTATCGCAACCGGGAGTCGGCCGTGCGCCGCGCGCCGATCGACGGCGTAGGCCTCGCGCTGCTGGTCATCTGGGTCGGATCGCTGCAGATCATGCTCGACAAGGGCAAGGATCTCGACTGGTTCGCGTCGACGACCATCATCGTGCTCGCGCTGACCGCCGTCATTGCGTTCGCGTTCTTCGTCATCTGGGAATTGACTGCCGAGCACCCGGTCGTCGACCTGTCGCTGTTCCGCATGCGGAACTTCACCGGCGGCACGGTTGCGCTGTCGATCGGGTACGGCCTGTACTTCGGCAACCTCGTGCTGTTGCCGCTGTGGCTGCAGACGCAGATCGGCTACACCGCGACCGACGCCGGTCTCGTGATGGCGCCGGTCGGGCTGTTCGCGATCCTGCTGTCGCCGCTCACCGGGAAGTATCTGCCGCGCACTGATCCGCGCTTCATCTCCACGGCGTCGTTCCTGACGTTTGCGCTGTGCTTCTGGATGCGCTCGCGCTACACGACGGGCGTCGACGAATGGTCGCTGACGCTGCCGACGCTCGTGCAGGGCATCGCGATGGCCGGCTTCTTCATCCCGCTGGTGTCGATCACGCTGTCCGGCCTGCCCGGCCACCGCATCCCCGCGGCATCGGGCTTGTCGAACTTCGTGCGGATCATGTGCGGCGGCATCGGCACGTCGATCTTCCAGACCGCCTGGGACCATCGCAACAACTTCCACCACGCGCAACTAGTCGAGCAGGCGAACGTCTACAACCCGGCGTTCAACCAGGCCGTCACGCAGATGGGCAACCTCGGGCTGACGCAGGATCAGGCGCACGGGCTGATCAACAACATGGCCACGCAGCAGGCCGCGCAGCTCGGCGTGAACGACCTGTTCTACATCTCGGCGGCAATCTTCGTGCTGCTGATCGGGCTGATCTGGATCACGAAACCCGAGCGCTCGGGCGGCGGCGATGCAGGTGCCGCGGCATCGGCTGCACACTGAACACGCAGCCTGGACGCAAACAAAAAGCCCGGTCGACATCGACCGGGCTTTTTCATTCGAGCGGGAGCGTTCCCGCGGCTGCGTCAGGCCGCCGTGACGACGAGCCGTTCCGGCGCCAGTACGCCGTTCGTCTTGCGCGCCACGCCGAGCAGCCGAGTGGCGTCATAGACGCGCACACGCTCGCCTTCGGCCGCGTCGATCGGATCGAGCGCCGACAGCGGCAGGCGCTGGCCGTGCAGGAACCGTTTCGCGCTGGTTTCATCGAGACGAACCAGCGGAAACGTCGACAGCAACGCGTCGACCGGCTGGAGCCACGCATCGCGCGACGCTTCGTCCGCATCGGACAGCGCATCGAGCGTCACCGCATGCTCGAGCGTCAGCGCGCCGACGCCCGTGCGACGCAGCATCGTCAGATGCGCGCCGCAACCGAGCGCCTCGCCGATATCCTCCGCCAACGTACGCACGTAAGTGCCCTTGCTGCAGGTCACGCGAAACGTCACGTCAGGCAGGTCGCACGCAAGCAGGTCGAGTGCGAGGATCGTCACGTTGCGGCCCTCGCGCTCGACGGTCTGCCCCGCCCGCGCATATTCGTACAGCGGCTTGCCGTCACGCTTGAGCGCCGAATACATCGGCGGCACCTGCACGATCTCGCCGGTGAAGCGCACGAGTGCGGCTTCCACCGCCGCGTGGTCGCATTCGACGGGCCGCGTCTCGATCACTTCGCCTTCCGCGTCGCCGGTGGCCGTACGCTGACCGAGACGCATCGTCGCCTCGTAGGTCTTGTCCGCTTCGAGCAGATCCTGCGAGAACTTCGTCGCCTCGCCGAAGCACAGCGGCAGCAGGCCGGAAGCCAATGGATCGAGCGTGCCGGTGTGACCGGCTTTTTTCGCGAGCAGCAGACGCTTCGCGCGAATCAGCGCATCGTTACTCGACAGGCCGACCGGCTTGTCGAGCAGGAGGACACCGTCCAGCACGCGCCGGGGCACGCGCGGACGTTGGGGTGCTGCAGTCGTCATAGGCCGGTCGAGCTCAGTCGTCCTTGGCGGCCGAATCGGCCTCGTCGTCGTCCTTCGCGCGCGTCGAGTTCGCTTCCTTGATCAGGCGCGACATTTCCACGGCCTTCTCGATCGTCTGGTCGTAGTGGAAATGCAGCGTCGGCACCGTATGGATGTGCAGGCGCTTGAACAACAGGTTGTGCAAGTGACCCGACGCGTGGTTCAGCGCTTCCTGCGTCTTGTCCGGATCGCCGGTCAACGCGGTGAAGTAGACCTTCGCGTGTGCGTAATCCGGTGTGAGCTCCACGCTCTGGATGGTCACAATGCCGATGCGCGGGTCTTTGACCTCGCGCATGATGAGTTCGGACAGATCGCGCTGAATCTGGTCAGCGATCTGCACGTTGCGATTGGGGGAAGTACGTTTCCTGGACATGATCGATCCGTGATCCGTTTATCAGGATAAAGCGGCGGCCAGTATTGGCACGCCACCATGAAAATGGGCGGGACAGGCCCAAAGCCTGCCCCGCCCATGAGCCGATGCGCGAGGGTTACAGCGTACGCGCGACTTCGGTCACTTCGAAGACTTCGAACTGGTCGCCTTCGACGATGTCGTTGAAGTTCTTCACCGACATACCGCACTCGAAGCCTTGCTTCACTTCCTTCACGTCGTCCTTGAAGCGCTTCAGCGATTCGAGTTCGCCCGTGAAGATCACGACGTTGTTGCGCAGCACGCGCACCGACGACGAGCGCTTGACGACGCCGTCCGTCACCATACAGCCGGCGACTGCACCGATCTTCGGTACCTTGAAGACCTGGCGCACCTCGACCATGCCGGTGATGACTTCGCGCTTCTCCGGCGCCAGCATGCCCGACATCGCCGCCTTCACCTCATCCACTGCGTCATAGATGATGTTGTAGTAGCGGATGTCGATGCCGTTCGACTCGGCCAGCTTGCGCGCCTGTGCATCTGCACGCGTGTTGAAGCCGATGATGACAGCCTTCGATGCCGTTGCGAGGTTGACGTCGTTTTCGCTGATGCCACCCACCGCGCTGTGCACGATCTGCACGCGCACTTCGTCGGTCGACAGCTTGAGCAGCGATTGCACGAGTGCTTCCTGCGAGCCCTGCACGTCCGCCTTGATGATGAGCGGCAGGTTCTGCACTTCGCCTTCGCCCATCTGCTCGAGCATGCTTTCCAGCTTCGCGGCCTGCTGCTTCGCCAGCTTGACGTCGCGGAACTTGCCCTGACGGAACAGCGCGATTTCACGCGCCTTGCGCTCGTCCGGCAGCACGATCACTTCTTCGCCCGCACCCGGCACTTCCGACAGACCCTGGATTTCGACCGGGATCGACGGGCCGGCTTCCTTCGTCGGCTTGCCGTTTTCGTCGAGCATCGCGCGCACGCGGCCATAGGCCGTACCCGCCAGCACGACGTCGCCTCGGTTCAGCGTACCGGACTGCACCAGGATCGTCGCGACCGGGCCCTTGCCCTTGTCGAGCTTCGCTTCGATCACGATGCCCTTGGCCGGCGCCTCGACCGGTGCCTTCAGTTCCAGCACTTCGGCTTGCAGCAGCACGTTCTCGAGCAGATCGTCGATACCCGCGCCCGTCTTCGCCGAAACCGGCACGAACGGCGAATCGCCGCCGTACTCTTCCGGCACGACGCCTTCCGCGACCAGCTCCTGCTTGACGCGATCGAGATTCGCGTCCGGCTTGTCGATCTTGTTGATCGCGACGACGATCGGCACACCGCCTGCCTTCGCGTGGGCGATGGCTTCCTTCGTCTGCGGCATCACGCCGTCGTCGGCTGCCACCACCAGCACCACGATGTCGGTCGCCTTCGCGCCGCGTGCACGCATTGCCGTGAACGCTTCGTGACCCGGCGTATCGAGGAACGTGATGACGCCGCGCGGCGTTTCGACGTGGTATGCGCCGATGTGCTGCGTAATGCCGCCCGCTTCGCCCGCTGCAACCTTCGCGCGGCGGATGTGGTCGAGCAGCGAGGTCTTGCCGTGGTCGACGTGACCCATGACCGTGACGACCGGCGGACGCGGCAGTTGCTCCGCATCGGTACCGGTTTCGCCTTCGACGAGCAGCGCTTCCGGATCGTCCAGCTTCGCGGCAACCGCGCGGTGGCCCAGTTCTTCGACGATGATCATCGCCGTTTCCTGGTCCAGCACCTGGTTGATCGTGACCATCTGGCCCATCTTCATCATCACCTTGATGACTTCGGAGGCCTTGACCGACATCTTGTGCGCGAGGTCGGCAACCGACACGGTTTCCGGCACGTGCACTTCACGAACGATCGGCTCGGTCGGCGCCTGGAACGTCGAGCTGTCCTGGTGACGGCCGCGACCCTTCGGACCGCCGCGCCAGCCGCGGTCGACACCGCCGCTGGAATCGCCGCGCGTCTTGATGCCGCGACGCTTCGATGCGTCGTCCTGCCAGCCGCCCTTGCCTGCGCCCGGCTTCTTGTTACGGTCGCCCGCACCTGCCGGCGCAGTCGTGGCCGGCGCTGCCGCACCGGCCGGCTTCTTCACGGCCGGACGCGCCTGCGCACCTTCCGGCTTCGCCGGCTTGTGCAGCGTGCCCTTCGCTTCGGCCGGCTTCGGCGGCTCCACCGGCTTCGGCGGCTCGACTGCCTTGACCACGGCCTTGCGCGGCGTGTTCATCATTTCGCGGATCGCACGCGCTTCGGCTTCTGCCGCTGCACGACGCTTGCTGATCTCTTCCTGCTCGGCGCGCGCCTTGTCCGCCGCCTCGCGAGCAGCGTCTTCAGCCTTCTTCGCCGCTTCGCGCTGAGCCGCACGTTCGGCGGCTGCGCGTGCTTCGTCCTGCGCGGACTGCGTGCTGGCCGTTTCCTGCTGCTCGGCTGCCGCAGCCTGCTGTGCGGCCGCCTGCTGCTGCGCCGCCGCTTCGGCCGCGGCACGCTTCACTGCGGCCTCTTCCTCGGCGCGACGACGCTCGGCTTCAGCCGCTTCCTCGCGGGCGCGGCGCTCTGCTTCCTCGCGCTCGAGGCGTTCCTGGCGCTCGCGAAGCTCCTGCGCCTGCTTCTCGAGCAGCTCGGCCTCACGGCGCGCTTCTTCTTCGCGACGCTTCAGTTCCGCATCGTCGTCCGCCTCGGCAACCTGCGCCTGACCCTGTTCCGCACCCTCGCTCACGTCGTCGCGCTTGACGAACGTACGCTTCTTGCGGACCTCGACCTGAATGGTGCGAGCCTTGCCCGTCGCGTCAGATTGCTTGATCTCCGACGTATGCTTGCGGGTCAGCGTGATCTTGCGCTTGTCGCCGTCGGTTGCGCCGTGCGACTTGCGCAAATGATCGAGCAGACGCGCCTTGTCCGTTTCGGACAGCGCATCGTCTTCACTCGCTTTCTGGACGCCCGCTGCCTGCAGCTGTTCGAGCAGCACACCAGCAGGCATTTTCAGTTCCGCGGCAAATTGGGCTACGTTGTTACTCGCCATTCATTCCTCTTAGTGCAAGGACCGATTCCTTGCGGTTAGCATCGGGTCAGGCCATACGGCCGCCATCAAATCAGTGCGCCATGGTCATTTCTCACTGGAACCAATGTTCACGTGCTTTCATGATCAACGCCTTAGCGGCATCCTCTTCCATTCCGGTCATGTCGACCAGTTCATCTACAGCCAGCTCGGCGAGATCGTCGCGCGTCTGCACGCCGTGTTCGGCCAGCTTCGCGAGCAGCTCCGGCGTGATGCCGTCGAGGCTCTTGAGATCCAGCGCTGCGTTCTCGACCTTTTCT
Source organism: Burkholderia sp. AU33803 (assembly GCF_002223095.1). Taxonomy (NCBI): domain Bacteria; kingdom Pseudomonadati; phylum Pseudomonadota; class Betaproteobacteria; order Burkholderiales; family Burkholderiaceae; genus Burkholderia; species Burkholderia sp. AU33803. The sequence continues at coordinate 1,117,969 of NZ_NKFJ01000004.1, read as the reverse complement.
TCGTTCGCGATGGCCATCGTCAACAGCGCGTCGCGTGCGCGATTGCGCAGTTCGTGCACGGTGTCCTCGTCGAACGCCTCGATTTCGAGCATTTCGTTGAGCGGCACGTACGCGATCTCTTCCAGGCTCGTGAAGCCTTCGTCGATCAGGATGTCGGCAACTTCTTCGTCGACGTCGAGACGCGCCATGAACAGTGCACGCAGCCGGTCGCGCTCTTCACCCTGCTTCAGGGCGGATTCGTCCGGCGTCATGATGTTGATCTGCCAGCCGGTCAGTTCGCCTGCAAGACGAACGTTCTGACCGCTGCGGCCGATCGCGACAGCCAGCTCGTTCTCGTCGACGACGACGTCCATCGAGTGCTTTTCTTCATCGACGACAATCGACTGAACAGCTGCCGGCGCGAGCGCGCCGATCACGAACTGGGCGGGATCCTCCGACCATAGCACGATGTCGATGTTTTCGCCACCGAGCTCGTTGCGCACGGCCTGCACGCGGGAACCGCGGATGCCGACGCAGGTGCCGATCGGATCGATCCGCTTGTCGTACGCGATGACGCCGATCTTCGCGCGCACGCCCGGGTCGCGGGCAGCCGCCTTGATCTCGAGCAGGCCCTGCTCGATTTCCGGCACTTCCATCTCGAACAGCTTCATCAGGAACTCGGGCGCCGTACGCGACAGCTCGATCTGCGGGCCGCGCGCGGTGCGGTCGACCTTCGCGATGTAGGCGCGCACGCGGTCGCCCACGCGCAGGTTTTCCTTCGGGATCAGCTGATCGCGGCGCAACAGCGCCTCGACACGGCCCGATTCGACGATGAAGTTGCCCTTGTCGAGGCGCTTCACCGTACCCGTCATGATCTTTTCACCCCGCTCGAGGTAGTCGTTCAGGATCTGCTCGCGCTCGGCGTCGCGCACCTTCTGCAGGATCACCTGCTTCGCGGCCTGCGCGCCGATGCGACCGAACTCGATCGACGGAACGGGTTCCTCGACATACTCGCCGACTTCGACGTCGGGCTTCTGCTCACGTGCTTCGAACAGCAGGATCTCGCGATCCGGCTCCTGCAAGCCTGCCTCGTCGGGCACGACGAGCCAGCGACGGAAGGTTTCGTGCTCGCCGCTTTCGCGATCGATATGGACGCGGATTTCGGCGCCTTCGTCGAACAGCTTCTTGGAAGCGGACGCGAGCGCAGCCTCGAGGGCGCCCAGCACCACATCCTTGTCGACGTTTTTCTCGCGCGCCAGCGCATCCACCAGCATCAACACTTCGCGACTCATTATTTGCGGCTCCTAAAGTCAACTTGCGGAATCAGGCGGGCTTTGTCGATATCGGCCAGCGTGAAATCCAGCATGGCCGCCTCGCCCTTCTTCCTCTCAAATTCCAAACCGATCGTTTCGCCATTCGGCGCGTGCAGAATGCCCCGGTACGTCTTGCGCCCGTCCAGCGGCTTTTTCAAGGTCACGGAAACTTCGCTGCCGGCGAAGCGCTCGAAGTCGGCCAGCTTCTTCAACGGGCGGTCGAGCCCCGGGGACGAGACTTCGAGCCGTTCGTAATCGATGTTTTCGACCGTCAAGACGTGCTGGAGCTGACGCGTGACCTTTTCGCAATCTTCGAGCGAGATGCCGGCAGGCTGATCGATATAGATGCAAAGCATGCCGCGCCCGGTGCGCTCGAGATCCACCAGCTCGTAGCCGAGCCCGGTGACCGTGGTTTCTATCAGTTCCGTCAGTTGCACTGTGTCCTCTCAGGTGTTCGCGCCCGCCGCTCGCGATTACACCCGCGGGCGCGCGCCTTAGCCGGCGCAGGAAGCGCTACCCGAGATGCCTAACCGTTTCAGCAAAAAAAAATGGGCGGAACGCCCATCTTCTTACTGGTGGTCGCACCTGAGCCGCACATTGAATCCGTACGCCCAGCGACTCCGCGATTATAGCGATTTTTGGCGCAAACGCCAAGCCAGCCCGTAAAAGCAGCGTGTCGCCTGCCTTTACGGACCCAAAAATGCGAAATCGGGCTGCACGATTGACCGGCGCCATGACGACACGCCGGTGATCGGTCATGCCGGCGGCCATCCAGCACCGCGCGATATATATACAGTCGAAGGCAATCAACGCAATGCCTCGCGCCGACAAGACCGGCCGGATGCCGATCCGGCCGGCACACCGGCGGCCTTGCGCCGCATGCCTGACTGAATGCTCAGCGGCTGCGCGTGCGGCTGCGCTGCGGACGCTGACCGCCGCGCGGGCCGCCGCCGTTGCCGGCACCCTCGGCACGATTGCCGTTCGGGTTGCGGTTACCGCCCTTGCTGCCGCCACGCTTGGGGCCCGCGCCGTCGCGCTTGGGGCCTGCGCCATACGACGCGCGATTGCCGTCGACATCGCCACGGCCACCGCCGGCGCGATTGCCATCGCGTCCGCCTCCGCCCGCACGATTGCCATCCCGGCCGCCGCCGGCGCGATTGCCGTAGCCCGACGGCGCGACCGGCAGGCTGCCGTAGCCGCTCAGACCCGGCAGGCCCGGGCCGCCACGACGACCGCCACCACGACGGGGCTGATCCAGCTGCCCATGCGTCGTCAGCACCGGCTCACGGCTGATGAAGCCCATCGACGTCTGCATCGGATCGGGCTGGCGACGCTCCGCCTGGCCCGCACCGGCGCGCTTGCCCTTCTCCTCGGACGGCGCTTTCAGGCCGACGGTCGCCATCAGCTTGCGCACTTGCGCGTCGTCGAGCTCTTCCCAACGACCGCGCTTCAGGCCACGCGGCAGCGGAATCGGGCCGTGACGTGTACGGATCAGGCGGCTCACCATCAGGCCGACCGCCTCGAACATCCGGCGCACTTCGCGGTTGCGGCCTTCGGCCAGCGCAACGTGATACCAGTGGTTCGTGCCTTCGCCGCCGCCGTCGCGGATGCGCAGGAAGTTCGCCGGGCCGTCATCGAGCTCGACGCCGTGCAGCAGTTTCTGCCGCATACCTTCGGCCAGTTCGCCGACGACACGCACCGCGTACTCACGCTCGACGCTGTAGCGCGGATGCATGAAGCGGTTGGCGAGGTCACCGGAAGTCGTCAGCATCAGCAGACCTTCGGTATTGAAGTCGAGGCGGCCCACCGCGAGCCATTTCGCCGTCTTCATCGGCGGCAGGCGGTCGAACACCGACGGACGGCCTTCCGGATCCGCGTGGCTGACGATCTCGCCCGTCGGCTTGTGGTACAGCAGCACGCGCGGCGGCTTGTTCGGCAGCTTGCGCTTGACCGGCTTGCCGTTGATCCGCACCTGGTCGGTCGGCATGATGCGCTGGCCAATGTGCGCGGGCTCACCGTTCACCGACACGCGTCCGGCCACGATCAGCTCTTCCATTTCGCGGCGCGAGCCCATGCCCGCTTCCGCCAGCACCTTGTGAAGCTTCGGCGCGTCGTCGTCCGGCGACAGCACGCGCTTGTTCGCCGGCTGGCTACGGCCGCGACGCAGCATCGGTGCACGCACGCCGCTACCGCCCGCGGAGTTGTCCGCGTCGAATGCCGGCGACGTCACGTAGGCGAACAGTTCGTCCTGGGACGCATCGCCCTCCACCTTTGCCGCGCCGCCTTCGGCCTTCGGTGCGCTACCGCGACGACCCTGGCCGCCCTGAGCCTTGGCCGCGCCTTCGCGCTTGGCCGCCGGCTTGCGAGCCCCCTTGGCCGCACCTTCCTTGCGCGGTGCACGCGTCGGCTGCGGCGCTTCGGCGGCCTCGGCCGGCTGCGCGTCAGCGCCTTCGCCGCCCTGCGGCTCGCCTTCGGCGCCCTTCGACTTGGCTGCCGCGCGACGCCGCGCGATCAGGCTGCGCGGGCCTCGCCGCAGACCGCGGCGGGGACGCTCGTCGCCGCCCTCGGCCGAAGCGCCCTGCTCCGGTGCATCGTCGGCACGCGCTGCCTGTACGGCAGGCGCGGACGATTCAATATCGTGGATATCTGTCAAAACAACCTCAAAATGTCAGGTCTCGCGCCCGGCGCGGGCGCGGCAAGAAGTTGGCCGCGATCAGGCGCGACGCTGTTCAGGTTCTGCTTCGTCGTCCGGCAGCGCATCGGCACCGATGGGTGCACTGGCGCTTCGCACGGCATCGGCGAGACTGTCGGACGTGTCGTCCAGCAGCTCGTCGTCCGCAGGACGGGAACGGGGGGCGTCGGCCTGGCCGGCCTCGCCGGGCGTGTCGCCGGCCGCTTCCGCTCCGTCTCCGGCAACCGCTTCGGCAGCCGGCTTGCGATCTTCCTCGCTCCAATCCGCGCGCAGCGGCTCGGGCTGCGCACCGGCCGGCACTGCTTCGGCGCCAGCCTGTTCCATTCGTTCCGTTTGCCCGTGAACAGCATCGAGCGTATCGCGGCTCGCGATTTCATGCGTCGACGCGCCGTCCGCCGCAGGATCATCCGGCAATCCTGCCGATTGACCGGCGGATGCCTCATCTGTTTGCGGCGCGTCGCCCGTTGCATCGCCGGCAACCGGCATGCCCTCGTCGAAATCCATCGCCTGCTGCGCCAGCAGCGCGGCCTCGATGTTCGCGGCCGGCTCTTCGAGCGCAGGCAGATCATCGAGCGCCTTCAGGCCGAGGTCGTCGAGGAATTGCTTGGTCGTCGCATACAGCGCCGGGCGTCCCGGCACGTCGCGATGACCGATCACCTCGATCCAGCCGCGATCCTCGAGCTGCTTGACCACCTGCGTATTGACCGTCACACCGCGAATCTCTTCGATATCGCCGCGCGTGACAGGCTGCCGATACGCGATGATCGCGAGCGTTTCGAGCACCGCACGCGAATATTTCGGCGGCTTCTCGGGATGCAGGCGATCCAGATAGTGGCGCATCGCCGGCTTGCTCTGGAAGCGCCATCCGGTTGCCAGCGCCACCAGTTCGACGCCGCGGCCGGACCATTCCTGTTTCAGATCTTCGAGCAACGTGCGGACCGTGTCAGCCGACACGCCGTCGGCAAAGAGCTTGCGCAAATCGCCGAGTTTCAGCGGTTCCTGCGCGCAGATCAAAGCAGTCTCGAGGACGATCTTCGCCTCTTGGGTATTCATGCAGCTAGGCCAGACCCTGTGGTCAAACGAACCGGATCAACAAACAGACGAAAGGAACGGAAGACGCGCTCGCCCGATTCTGATCGGTCATATTGATGGGAGCACGAACCGGGGGCGGCGAACCAACTTCAGGCCAGGCCCAAACCGGACGGAACAGCACGGCTCAACGACGGAACCGCGTGACTGAGCGCCATATTACGCAAAATTGCCCGGTGCGTAAAGATGAGCCGAACGGGGTGCCGCCAGCACGGCGCGCCCGCTCCGGCCCCGCTTCAGCGGTCGGCCACGCCCCGTGCCAGGAACCGCCGTAACCGCTCCACGCCCGCGTCAAGGCGTGCCGGATCGCACGCGTAGCACCAGCGCACGAACCCTTCTCCCTCCGGGCCGAATGCGCGCCCAGGCGCGAGGCCGAGCCCCGCCTCGCGCACCAGCGTCTTGCAGAACGCGAGGCTGTCCGACGCGCCCGGCAGGCGCAGAAACAGGTACATCGCGCCCGGCGGAGGCGGCACCTCGACACCCGGCAGCGTGCGCAGCGCGGCGACCAGGTGATCGCGCGCATCGTTCAGCGCCGCGACGAACGACCGCACGAACGGCTCGCCATCGCGCAGCGCGACCTCACCCGCGGCCTGCACGAAGCCCGGCGCACACGACGTGTTGTATTCGACGAGCTTCGACAGGTCGGCCATCACCGCTGCCGGCGCGACGAGCCACCCCAGGCGCCAGCCCGTCATTGCCCACGCTTTCGAAAACGAATTCACGACCACGACCCGCTCGTCGCGTGACGCGATGTCGAGGAACGATGGTGCACCGTCCGCACCGCCGGCGTCGAAAGCGAGCCGCTCGTACACCTCGTCGGCGACCAGCCAGATGCCGTGGCGGCGACAATGGGCGAGCACCGCTCGCTGGTCGTCGCGCGACATCGTCCAGCCGGTCGGATTGTTCGGCGAGTTGATCAGCAGCATCCGCGTATCGGGCGTCAGCGCCGCCAGCAGCCGCTCGACATCGAGCTGCCAGCCCGCATCGCCATAGCCGAGCGGTACGCATTCGACCTGCGCCCCAAGGATCTTCGGAATCTCGACGAGATTCGGCCACAGCGGCGTGACCGCGACGACACGTTCGCCCGGACCGACCAGCATCTGCGCGGCCAGCATCAGCGCGCTTACACCCGAGCTCGTCACGGCCACGGTGTCGGCCGCCGTCGCACCGTGACGGGCGCTGACGTAGGAGGCGATCGCGTCGCGCAGCGGCGCAGTGCCGAGATTGTGCGTGTAGAAGGTCGCGCCATCGCGCAGCGCCGCCGCGGCGGCGTCCCGGATGAAGTCCGGCGTCACGCGATCGGATTCGCCGAACCAGAACGGCAGCATGTCCGGCACGCCAAAGCCGGCGTTTGCCACTTCCCGGATCAGCGACGGACGCAGCGCGTGCACGGCGTCGCGCGCCACCGGAAGAGAATCTGCGGAATGCACCATCGAGAACCACCTTCGAGGAACACGATCCGCGTAGTGTACCGGCCCGCGCGCAGGGCCGGCGCACGTCGATCCGCGTCAGTCGAGGTCCTCTGCCCTCTCCGGCATCTGCCGCACGAGTTCCCAGATCGCTTGCGCAGCGGGCGACAACGACCGGTCGCGGCGGCGCACGAGTTCGACCGTGCGCTCGGTGCGTGGCGTGAGCGGCCGCGCGACGAGCGTCGAGCCGGCCGGTAGCGGCAGCGACAGCCACGGCTGCACGCTCACGCCGACGCCGGCCTCGACGAGTCCGAACACGGTCGCCGAATGCCCGAGCTCCTGCATGACCGTCGCGTTGACATGATGAGCGGCCAGCGCGGCATCGATCAGCGGCCGGCTTCCCGATGCATGATCGAGGAGCACGAGGCGCTCGCCGTCCAGCGCCGTCCAGGGCACCTCGGCACGCGCCGCGAGCGGATGGTCCGCGCGCGCGACCAGGCAGAACGAATCGGTCATCAACGATTCGCAGACGAGATCGGCCACCGTGAGCGGACCGATCACGACGCCGAAATCGACCTCGCTCGACTTCACCTTGCGCAACACGTCGCTCTGCACGTCGTCGCGCAAACCCAGCGTCACGAACGGAAACTGGCGCTCGCACGACGCAACCACACGCGGCATCAGCCGGCACGCGATCGTCGGACTGGCCGCGACGATCACGCGTCCGCGGCGCTGCTCGCCGATCTCGCGAATTTCGCGCAGCGTGTCGTCGAGATCGTCGAGCAGACGGGACACGCTCGCGATCAGGTTTGCACCGACATCGGTCAGCTGCACGTCGCGCGTCGTGCGATCGATCAGCTTCAACCCGAGCTCGGCCTCGAGCTCGCGCACGCAGCGACTGACCGCGGACTGCGTGAGCCCGATCTCGTCGCCCGCGCGACTGAAGCTCTTGAGCCGCGCGACCTCGATGAAGACGCGAAGCTGGCGCAGCGTGACGTTCATTTCCCGACCTCATCAATCGTCGATATCGATGCGCGATTTTAATGCGCGAATCCAGCTTCGATGTGCGAATCAGGCACCTGCCCCACATGTTTCGCTGCGGTGCAATACATCCGCGAACGCACGTGGTGCGGGCGAACTGCACAAGATTGGTGATTGTCCCGATTTGCTGGCGGGTTATTTTGGCGTCTTATACGCCCCTAGCTGACTTAGCCGTTAGCTCGCTGCCAAGCGGCTCTCGAGGGAATTACCTCCGACATGGCACGCTTCGTGCATTACCTGGCGCACAGGGCGCAGGTTTTCGTCGGACGGAAGAGCAGAAACGCCGCTGCCGGCCAACCGGACGCCCCCACCCGGCACTCGATGATCGAGTGCCTGAAGAGTGCGCGGCGCAGGGCAGCGCACCGGAGTTAGCTTCGCTGAGGTGAGGACATGATGCTGTTCGACGATTTGAGAGATAACGAGTGGGCGCTGGTCGAGGGTCTGTTTTGCTCTGAACCCGCGCGGAGTGAGCGGCGTGGCCGCCCCCGCGTGGAAGCCCGCTCGGTGGTGAACGCCGTGCTGTGGGTGCTGTCGACGGGTGAAGGCTGGTCGAAGCTGCCGGGCCGCTATCCGTCGCCGCCGACTTGCCGCCGTCGCTTCGACGAATGGCAGGCGGACGGCACGCTCGCCGAAATCGTGAAGCGACTCGGCACGAGCGGCCGGCAGATTTCCCTGCGCGGGCGCATCGGCGCAAGCGCCGCGAAGCCGCCCGCACCGCCGAGCCGCGACCGGCTGCGCGGCGCCTTCTGGACCAATCCGGAATCCTGGCGCGCGCCCGTCAAGATGGCGTAACGAATGCTCGATCGGGCGGCTTCGGCCGCCCGGTTTCTTTCAGCGTCGCGACCTGTTCGCGACGCCCGCGTTGCCGTCGATTACCGTTGTCGTGTCGCGATACATCTATTTACCAATATTTACAGCAAGCCTGCACTCCCACGCTTACCTTAGCGAAATATCAACAGGCCGCGTCGACGGCTTGAAGGGAGCCCCGCCATGAAACCAATGTCACTGCTCGTCGCATGCGGCATTGTCATTTCCATGGCGTTGTCGGCCCCAGCCCACGCCGACGATCGCGTGAAGCCGCCCCATCGCCAGCAGGATCACCGGAACACCCTCCGCCAGCCGCCGTCCGCCAATCCGCCCAGCCGGCAAACCGTGCCGCGCGGCGACCTGCGCGGCGACATCGCCAGCAACGCGCGAGCGCGCATCGGCTCGCAGCCGACCGACGTACCGCGTCATCCGTAGTCCTGCCAATTTCGGGATTTAGCCAAAGAAAATGCCCGCGGTCGGGAACTGCGTCGCATGCGACGAGTCACAACGTTGCCATGAGCACAGCGTGGCAACAGCAAAAGTATCCGGTACGCCCGTATCCTCGCGATACGGGCTTTTTTTTGGCGCATCGCCAGCCGCACGGCGATGTGCGTGACGGGATGATCGACCGTTACAGACGGCTTTCGAGAATCGCCACGGCACTCGCTTCGCTCAATGCGTAGTCGGCCATGCGGCGATCGGTCCAGGAAAGTAATTTCTCGTCGCGCTCGAGGCGCGAGAATTCGGCTCGACCGCTTTCGGTCAACACGGCAATGTCGACCGGCGCATGGAAGCCCGGCGCGGGGGCAACGGTTTTCTGCCTGACCGTGTCCATGAGCCCGAGCGAACGGAGATACTCGAACACACCCGGGCGGCGTGCCCACGGTACCTGGCGGTACTGCACTCGTCTCAATGCGTCGAGCACCGCTTCGTTGGAATACGTGGCCATCTCGATTCTTTCTTAAAGTGCAGCGACAATGCGAAGCGGCGCGCCGGGCGGCGTCTCCGCCCGCCGATACCGCCACCGATTCTGGACGCCGACGGTCGGCGTCGCGTCAGGGCCGGATCGTCAGCCGTCCATAAAAAGACACCATACCCCAATCAAATTGATTCTGTTCGATTCATTTGTACTTCTCTTCATCTGTTTCATGCTCTGCCGCAAGCGGCGACGAATCATCTCGATCGCCGCCGTTGCGCTGTTCTGGCTGCTCGCGACAGGCTGGCTCGCCGCGCCGCTGATCGCCTGGACCGAGGCGGGCGTCGCACCCGTCGAGCACCCGGACATGCATGGACGGACCACGCTGATTCTCATCGGCGCAGGGACGAAGCGCACCGACTCCGGGCTGCGGCCTCCACCTGACGGAACCGCCCGCATCCACAAGGTCGCAGCGCTCTACCGCGCCTGCCGGCAGCAAGCCGAGCGCTGCACCGTGGTGATGTCGGGCGGCGACCCGCAGCATCACGGCGAAACCGAGGCTGCCGTATACGGGCGCCAACTCGTCGCCGAAGGCGTCGCGCCCACGGACCTCGTTCTGGAACCGGAAAGCCGCACAACCTACGAAAACGCGAAATTCACTGCGTCTATACTACGCTCACAGTATGACGACGCACGCATTCTCGTCACCTCGTCATACCAGATGCGCCGCGCATTGCTCGATTTCCACCGTTTCGGGATCGATCCGCAGCCCGTTTATGCGAATCGCCGGCGTGCGCAAACAGGCTGGCTGCCGCGCTGGCGCAATGTCGTCAACGCCGAGCAGGCGCTTCATGAACTGGTCGGCATCGCGCAGTTCCATGTCTATCGACGGCTCGGGTGGTTCTGACGACTCCGGGGAAACCGGAGCGGAAATGACTGCGGCGACGACGATGGCACGCACGTGACGAAGCGCGCGAAGTGTTGCGCGACTTCAACGGGGCGTTGCGTCGCGCCACGATCCGGTGCACATTGATCCGTCACTTTTGTTACACTCGACACGCACTCGATTGCAGTCGCCAGACAAAACGGCAACACTCGGGTTCATCACCACTTAGCGGAGGTAAAGCAATGAAGAAGACGTCCCTGGCTATCCTGGTAGCGATGTCGGCGCTGACTGGCGCAGCGTATGCGCAAGAGAGCACGGAAATCAAGACGATTACCGATCCGGCCAAGATCTCCGAGATCGAGCAGCGCGCACAGGCGCTGCAGCAGCAGCAAGCGGCTGAAGCCGCTCAGCCGGCGGTGCAGGAAGAGCATCACCACGGCAAGAAGGCTGCTCACCACAAGGCAGCTGCGAAGAAGGCCGGCAAGAAGGCTGCCAAGGCCGCAGACGCTGCCAGCCAGTAAGTTCGGCGGCACCGCACAAGCGAAAAGCCGAATCCGGGCAACCGGGTTCGGCTTTTTTGGTTGCGGTGCCCGTGCGCTGTGCTAAAGTCGCGCACCGAAATTTTCCACCCGTGCGCACCCCGGTGCGGAGGACAGCATGAGCAACATTCAACTCGACATCGAGTGGACCGAAGCCGCCACTCGCCAGATCAAGCAACTGATGCCCCGCGGCTCGGCTGACGCGTTCCTCGCGCTGCCGCCGATCGAGTGCCTGCCGATGGAGGGCGACGTGCTTTTCCTCGGCCCGCAAGGCAAGCAGCAACCGTTCATCGTCGCCGAGCGCCAGTACCATCACGACGGCGACGCCGACTGGACGATCATCCTGATCCTCGACGTACCCAACACGTCGCACTGACGCATCCCGCGACCGGACACGTCCGGTCGCCCTGCCCGGCTCAGACGAGCTTCGACAGCACGCGGATTTCGGAACGCTCGATCCAGTCCGCGGCCGCTTCCCGATAAGCGAGAATGTGCGCGGAACGCGCATGAGCAGCCAGCGCCTCCTCGCTTTCCCAGCGCTCGACGAATACGAATCGCGCCGGCTCGTTCAAGTCCCGATGCAGGTCGTACTGCAACGCTCCCGCTTCGTTGCGGGTCGGCTCGACGATCCCTTCGAGCTGCGCACGCAACTTCTCCTCGGCGCCCGGCTTCGCCACGATCAGCGCCACCACTGCAATTTCCGCCATTCCCGCTCCCCCCCTTCGTCTGGAAAAGTCCGAGAATACGCGAATCGTGCAGCGGCTGCGCCAGCACGGCGTCACACGACGGCCCCAAAAAAATAGCCCGCGCTTCAGAGAAGCGCGGGCGAAACCGTCGCCCTACGAGGATAGGCGACGGGGCCATCGAGATCCGCACGCTGGCGCGGATCGTCATCAGTTGCGCCGACGCTTGTCGCGTCGGCATTCGAAGACGTCGATACCGTTGATCGGGCACTCGCGGCGCACCCCCGGCATCTGACGCCATCCTCCCTGTTTCAACAATTCCAACATATAAAGCAGGTTGCGTGCCAGCCACCACAGGCCGACCACCCTATTGATTTAAAAGGATAAATTTTTGACCTTCGACGATGCGACACGGGTTTTGCCGCCGTAACGCACGGATGTTACGTAACGTCACGAGGAGGGACCGAACCTTCCGCACACATGCGCGCCGGCGAGCGGCGATAAAAAAACCCGCCATGTGGCGGGCTTTTCATCGATGCGGAGAAACGTCGAGATCAGCGAAGCTGATTCACGAGCAGCCCCATGATCTGGCGAGCCGGCGACGACGTATCGATCGCGCCCGCATCGTCGACGATCGCGATGCGCGTCTGGTCGGCCGTGAGTGCCTTCACGTTGACACGGTACTGCTTCGCCTGCTTTTCCTTCTTGCCGTGGAACAACTGGCTCCAGAAGCCCTGCTCGGCCGAGGTCAGATCCTTCGGATCGACATAGCGCACGAAATACAGGCCCTTGGTGCGATCGCGATCGTCGACGGTGAAGTTCGCACGATCGAGCGCGAGACCGACGCGCAGCCACGACCGGTCGTACGGCTCGCCGAGCGTGACTTCCGACGGGACGGCAGCATCAGCCGCATCGTTGCCTTGCGCCGACGCGCGGGAAACGTTTTGCGCGGCAATCGCTGCAGCAGCCTTCGACGATGCGTCGTCGGCCTTCTTGTCCTTGGCCACCGGTACCGTGTTGTCCTTGATGTTCGCGATTGGCGGCTCGCCGTTCTTCGCGCGCTGCTCGTTCTGTGCGAGCACCGCCATCAATCGCTTCAGGTATTCGGTCTCGAGCGCCGGATCATTCGGCTTCGGTTCCCACTTGCTCGAATCGTTGTTCGAGCCCGTGATCGCTTCGCGCATCCCCTTCTGGCTGATGAACACGTAGGTGCCGCCATTCGGCGCCGAATCGAGACGCGTACGGTACTTGTTGCGCTCGGCCGTCACGTACGAGTTGCCCATCGCCTTCGAGATCACGCTACGGATCAGGCCGTCATTGATCTGCGGATGGGTTTCGTTCCAGTCGGTTTCCATCACGCCCTTGTCGCGCTGGTCGACGACGAGCAGGAAGCCCTGCTCCTGCCAGAAGCGGCGAACCTGCGGCCAGACGGCGGCGGGCTGCTTGCCGTCGATCACGAGCCAGCTCTCGGTGCCGTCGCGCTGGATATGCATGCCGGCGACGGCCGGAGCAACGGTGTCCAGCGCAGGCGCTGCCTGCTGGACCTGCTGAAGCGCGGACAGGGAAGTCGCGCCGCCCTGGGGCGGCAGCGAACGCTGATCGGCCGTCTCGTCGAGCATGTTGGGCGGCACTGCGAGCGACGCTTCCTTCGATTTCGAATCGCTCTTGTAGTCCACTTTCGTGGGCGACGACGTACCGCAACCGGCGACGAGCGCGCCGGTGGCGAGCACTGCAGCGAACCGCATGGTAAGACGAAGATCAGTCATGTTCGGGGAATCCTCTTCCGCTAAATCACGGCGCTTTCCGTGGATCAACCTTGCATTTTACCGGGGCCGCGCCGCGATGTGCAAAAAAGCGACCGGCAAGAAAAAACCCGCGTCAGCTTGAGCTGACGCGGGTTCTTTGTCTGGTCGGGGCGAGAGGATTTGAACCTCCGACCACCTGCACCCCATGCAGGTACGCTACCAGGCTGCGCTACGCCCCGAAAGAAAAAAATTATAACAGACAGTTTTCCGATTTAGAACGGGTCGCATGCATTTTGTGAATATTCTTGTGAAATTTTTTGGCGCGAAGGCACGATGCGGGCAACGACGCGCGTGGCATGAACGAATTGCGCAGCAGCAACCACACGACGCCGCCTCGCATTCACCGCTTGCGCGCCACACAGATGACCGTGAGCCCGGCGACGCGGTTGAAACGGAATATCGGTAACTCGATCCGACAGATCGACTTGAGCAAGCCGTTGACGAACGGATGGTGACGACGCAATTGCGACGCCGGCTCGCTCGGCTGCCGACGCACCCGTTCGCCGAGCCGCAACGCTGCCGCAAGCGGAAACGTGAGACCGAAATAATAGGCGCCGTGCTCGACGTCGAGCCCCGAGCGACGCACCACGTCCTCGAGACTGCCCAGCGTATATCGGCGCTTGTGCTCGAGAAAATCGTCGTGCCCGCTCCAGAGGAACTGGAACGCGGGAACCGTGATCAGAAAGCGGCTCCCCGAAGGCGCACCCTTCACATACTGCGTGAGCAGACCGACATCGTCGTCGACATGCTCGAGCACATCCATCAGCAACACGAGATCGGCGTCGAATCGGTCGACGGATCGCCGAAAGTGGATGGGCTTGCCGGACGCTTCGCCGTCGGTATCGTCCGCATAGCTCGTATCGACACACCACGCCTCCGTCGCCTGCGTACGCTCCAGCAAGTGCTTCGAGAAGAAGCCCGAGCCTGCACCGACATCGAGTATCCGGTTTGCACCAGGCACCCCAAGGAACCGACGGATCGCACTCGCCTTCGACGCGTAGTACCAGTGATCGCCCACGCCCGCACCCAATACGTCGACTTCCTTGAGATCCATGACGTTTCCCCGTGATGGCTACTGTGCTTTGGTCGATACAGCCACTGATGTCGATCTTACCGCGCTGCCGCCGCCGATCCTACCTGTCGACAACGCGCAGCCGGCCCCGGCAACCCGCATTCCGACCTAATCGAAAAGGACGATGGCCGGTTCGCCGCAAATCGCTACCGTGCGGTTACCCGGCGCGAGATCGATGCGCACGGGCGAACCGTCCGACTGCATGCCGATCGGTCCGGCCCGGCTTTGCCGCGTCGCACGTGATACAGGAGGCAACCTCGGTCACCACCGCAGTCGCGACCCCTTGTAACCGTCTCCGATACAGGGCATTGAATGCATCAGAAAAACGAAATTTCCCGTCGACAGTTTCTCCGGCTGGGCGCCGGTACGATAGGCGTGGCGCTGGGAAGCGCATCGCTTCTGTCGGCATGCGGAGGCGACTCGATTTCGGTCGCGCCGGTCACGACACCGCGGTTGAGTTCCGTATCGAATTTTCGCGACTCGGCCGGGCCGGACGGAACCGGCTACGTGACAACGAGCGGCGCCAAGATGAAAAAAGGCGTGATCTATCGTTCCTCCGCGCTCGCGTTGTCGGCCGCGGACATCGCCACCGTCGGCACGCTTGGCATCAGGCAGGTCTGCGACCTGCGCACGCCCGCCGAGATCAAGACGCAACCGGATGTGCCGCTGGCCGGCGCCGCCTGGCAAAACCTCAACGTGCTCGGGGCGGCCAGCATCGAGCCGCTCCCGACCACCGGCGCCACCGCGACGGCATTCATGTTGAGCATGTACCGCGCGTTCGTCACGTCGGACACCGCGCATGCCAGCTATCACGCGCTCTTCACCGGATTCGCCGGCTCAGGCGAAAACCTCGTGTTCCACTGCACGGCCGGCAAGGATCGCACGGGCTGGGCCACCGCGATCCTGCACACGATCCTCGGCGCGTCCGAACAAACGATACTCGCCGACTATCTGCTGACGAACGTCTACAGTGCATCGGAAATCGCGACTTCGGTCGCCCAGGCGCAGAAAGCCGGCGGGCAAAATGCGGCAGACATGATGACCGCGCTGCAAGGCGCACACACCGACTATCTGCAGGCGGCATTCGACCAGGTCACCGCATCGTACGGCTCGATGACGTCGTATATCGCGAACGGGCTGCAACTCGACCAGACGACGCTGAACGCAATCCGGCGGCACATGCTGGTCTGACCGACCCGCAGGCTGCGGCGGCGGGGCTGGATCGCAGCTCCGCTTCGACCGCCACGGCCGCTGCCCGTCGCATCCGGCGAAACCCGCATCGGCCAAGGCTGCGGCGGATTTTCCCGGTCGCAGCGACATTCGCCGGCGACGGGCCGCGCAAACCAAACGACCGTTTGATCCAGCCGCCCAATCACCCTGAATCCATTGTCCCGCAGCCCGCCGGACGGCCCTACCCCGGCGCCCGTTGTTTGGTAACGCCGCTCTAGCGCGCTATGCCACACTGCACGGCATCGACGCTCGCGCCGTGCAGTGGCGCGCGCCGCCGTCGATCACGACAAGACATGGAGACAGACGATGCGGAATGCGGTCCGGCGCGGCCATCGCTCGCCTTTGGCAATTTTCGACTGGATTTCCGGCCCGCCACGCGCGGGCGGCCCCATCTCGCCCACGACGTCCCGCGTGTTCGGCTGCGGCGTGCTGGCGCTCGCGCTGCTGTGCGCCGGTTGCGCGGAATCCTCCGCGCAGCGTGACGGCAACACGTCGGCCGCGTCGACGAAGATCGAACGCACCAAGGCCGAACGCCTCACCCGCGAGCAGCAGGTTGCACGCACCGTGCCGTCGCTCGCATCGATCAGCCTCACGCAACCGCGCCCGTTCACGCTGCGCGATTCCGGCCAGAACGGCGCGATGACGTTCCTGCGCGACGTCGATTTCCGCATCGTCAACAATCTCGGCTTCTTCATCCACCAGTTGTCGGCCACGCTCGTGCCGACGCAAGCCGGCGCGCCGATCGTGTTCGACGATCCGACCAGTTTCCAGATCGACGTGCATGAAGGCACGGTCACGCTCGACGACGCGAAGCTCACCGCGCTCTTCAACACGTACATCTTCGGCTACCGCAACGCGCCCCTGCGCAAGCTCGCCGTGTCGGCCGGCGACGGCGTGATCCACCTGCAAGGCGAGATGCAGCGCGACGGCTGGGTACCGTTCTCGCTGACCGGCACCCTCGCGATCCGTGACGGCAGCCAGCTCGTGTTCCATCCGACGGGCGTGCGCGTATCGGGCATCAACGCGCAGCCGGTGATGCGCGCGGCCAACGTGAAGATGGCCGACCTGCTGAAAGTCCAGACGCCGATCGCGCAACTCGCCGGCGACGATCTCGTGATGTCGGTCGACAAGCTGATGCCGCCGCCGCGCCTGAAGCTCACGATCACCGCGCTGCGCGTGACGCCGGCCGGGCTCGACCTGAAGCTCGACGACGGCACGCATGCCGGCTTCGCGATGCCCGCGAATGCGCCACAGCAAGCGATGTACATTCGCGGCGGCGACGTGAAGTTCATGCGCTCGATGCCGATGAACGCGGACATCCTGATCGGTCCGGTCGATTCCACGAAACGCGACCAGACTTTCGTGTTCGACCTGTATCACTATCGCGACCAGGTGTCGGCCGGCTACTTCAATTTCGACGAAAGCGGCGCGATGGCGATCCGGATGCCGTCGTATGCGGGCCCGGCCAGCGGCGCGTTGCTCGGCAACGCGACCGCGCGCCTGAACGACAGCTTCCTCGCCGCGCAACAGAATGCGTTGCGCGACATACGCCAGCACTGGGAAGCCTATGCACTCGCGGCGAACCCCGCTCACCCCGGCATGCAGAAGGTCGCAATGCGGCGCACGTCGACCACGCCGTTCAACGAACGGCACGTGTCGAACCGCAACCCGACGATCCATCTGCGCAACGTCGACTTCAACCTGTCCGGGGATATCGGCTTTCACGTCGAGGACCTCGACGTCGAGCTCGTATCGAAGCGGCCCGGCGACCCCGTCGATCTCGACGATCCGAACCAGTACGACATCCGCATTCTCGGCGGCACCGTCGTCGAGTCGTGGAAGGCGATGTCGGCGCTCTTCAACAACTATCTGCTCGACTACTCACCGCGCTCGCTCAACGATCTGCAACTGAGCGCGGACGGCACGAACCTGCGCGTCCAGGGCGGCATCAAGCTGTGGAACCACGTGCCGGGCGTCTGGCTGCCGACCGACATGAAGGGCACGCTGTCCGTGCTCGACGACCGGCATCTCGCGTTCACGCCGTCCCAGGTGTCGGTGCTCGGCATCCCGCAGGCGAAGCTGCTGCGTTCGCTCGGCATCGAGCTCGCTTCGCTGACGCCGTTGCAGCGGCGCGGCGCGGAACTGCGCGGCGACACGCTCGTGCTCGACCAGTACACGGTGTTCCCGCCCCCCGTGCTGAACGGCAAGCTCGGACAGGCAACGGTCGAACGCGACGGGCTGCGCCTCACGTTCAGGCGCATGGCAGGCGCGCCCGCGCCGCAACGGCCGCAGATCGATGCACCGAGCTACATGTGGATGGAAGGCGGCGACATGAAGATGTTCAACGTGCTCGAACTGAACGTGCGTGCGCTGATCCGCAATTCGGCCGAGGCCGGCCCGATGCGTTTCGACCTGTACGGCTACCGCAACCAGGTTGCACAAGGCTCGGTGCGGATGCTGCCCGACGGTACGCTGGTCGTCGACATGGGGCAGAAGAACCCGCTGGCGTCACGCTGAAACGCACCCGGCACGCATGAAAAAAGCCCGGTGGCACGCTGCCAACCGGGCTTTTCATTTCATTCTTCGCGCTTCGCACTCAGTCGTGCTTCAGTCCGTCGAGCACGTCGAGCAGCGCCTGCCGCAATGCAATGACGTCGACGGTCGCGCCCGGCTTGCCCGCTGTACGAGCATCGGCGGCCTGCGCCTCCGGCTCGACGGGTGCTGCCGCAGCCCGCTCGCCGGCCGGCGAATCGAGCCGGTTGCGCGCACCGTTGATCGTGAATCCCTGCTCGTACAGCAACTCGCGAATCCGCCGGATCAGCAGCACTTCGTGGTGCTGGTAGTACCGCCGATTGCCACGCCGCTTCACCGGCCGCAGCTGAGTGAATTCCTGTTCCCAATAACGCAGCACATGCGGCTTGACCCCGCACAGCTCGCTGACTTCACCGATCGTGAAGTAGCGCTTTGCGGGAATCGGAGGCAAGACGACTTTCTCAACCGTAGTGGTCATCGTCGGTTAACCGTCGGTAAAGGGTGCGCGGCGGCCGCGCGGAGACGTCAGCGCGCGGGGCTTACTCCGCGCCGTTTTCGACCAGCGCCTTCAGCTTCTGGCTCGCGTGGAAGGTTACCACCCGGCGGGCCGCGATCGGAATCGCCTCGCCCGTCTTCGGATTGCGGCCCGGGCGCTGCGGCTTGTCGCGCAACTGGAAATTGCCGAACCCCGACAGCTTGACGCTCTCGCCGTTTTCGAGCGCGTCACGGATCACCTCGAAAAACGCCTCGACCATGTCCTTCGCTTCACGCTTGTTCAGCCCGACGCTGTCGAACAGCAGCTCCGCCAGTTCCGCCTTCGTCAGCGTGGGCGTCTCGGTAGACGCCGGCGCCGAAGCGTCGCGGTTCATGGCGCTGCGTTGCGCCGTCAGGAGGGCTTCGAATTCACTCGAGGTCATGTCGTTCATATCTGCCATACAGCGCGTTAAATCAAAACTTACGATCGGAAAAGGCCGCCCGCGAGCGGGCGGACCTCCTCCTTAGCCGCGCAGGCGCGCACCGGCACGAGCCATCCGCTCGACCAGCGTCTGGATCGCCTGATCGACGACCTCGTCCTGTAGCGTGCCAGCCGCGTCCTGCAGCGTCACGCGGAAGGCAAGGCTCTTCTCGTGCGCGGCAAGACCACCGGAAGTATTTGATTTTGCACGAAATTCGTCGAAGAGTACAACCTTCTGAACGAATCGGCAGGCCTCTTCGGCAAGCGCCTTCTTCATTTCGTCGAAAAGTGCCTGAACCTCGACCGCCTGATCGACGACAACGGCGATATCGCGACGAACCGGCGGGAATTTCGATACGTCGGTCGGCGCGGGCAACGCACGTGCAATCAGCGCGTCCGCGTCCACCTCGAACATCACCGGCGCGTGCGGCAGCTCGTACTTCTGCATCAGGCGCGGGTGCAGTTCGCCGATCCAGCCGACCGCACGGCCATCGACTTCGATGCGCGCGCTGCGGCCCGGATGGAGGGCCGGATGCTCTGCCTTCACGAAGCGTGCGGTTGCGGGCGCGAGCAGTGCCTCGAGATCGCCCTTCACGTCGAAGAAATCGACCGCGCGGGTTGCCGTGCCCCATTGCTCGTCGAGCGCCGGACCGTACGCAAGCGCACCGACGCGCTTCGGCTGCACGTAGCCCTCGACCGTCAGCTCGCCGGCCTTCGCCGCCGTATCGGTGAGGAACACGCGGCCGGCCTCGAACACGCGCACGCGATCCGCGCGGCGGTTCAGGTTGTGGCGCAGCACGGAAATCAGGCTGCCGAACAGCGTCGTGCGCATCACCGACAGCTGGCTCGCGATCGGATTCAGCAGGCGAATCGGATGGTCGTTGCCCGCGAAATCCTGCTCCCACTCCGCATCGACGAAACTGAAGTTGACGGTTTCCGCATAGTCGCGCGCGGCGAGCGCGTGACGGATGTCGTGGATCGAGCGCCGCGTCTCGTTGGTCGCGCGCATTTCGCTCGTGGCGACCGGCGGACGCGCCGGGATCTTTTCGAAGCCGTAGATGCGCGCCACTTCCTCGATCAGGTCTTCCTCGATCTCGATGTCGAAGCGATGCGACGGCGGCGTGACGAGGAATGCGTCGTCTTCACGCTCGAACGGCAGCCCGAGGCGCGTGAAGATGCTGGCGATCTCGTCGGCGCCGATCTGCACGCCGATGATGCGGTTCGCGCGCGACACGCGCATCTTCACCGGCGCGCGCTGCGGCAGGTTCACGGACTGATCGTCGACCGGGCCGGCCTTGCCGCCGCAGATCTCGAGAATCAGTTGCGTGATGCGCTCGACGTGCTCGACGGTCGTCGCGTAGTCGACGCCGCGCTCGAAGCGATGCGCCGCATCGGTCGAGAAGTTGTACTTGCGCGCGCGGCCGCGGATGCTGTCCGGCCACCAGAATGCGGCTTCCAGATAGATGTTGGTCGTATCGAGCGTGACGGCCGTGCTGTCACCGCCCATGATGCCGGCCAGGCTTTCGACCTGACGGTCGTCCGAAATCACGCCGACCGTTTCGTCGAGTTCGACCGTGTTGCCGTTGAGCAGCTTCAGCGATTCGCCGCGCTTGCCCCAGCGCACCTCGATGCCGCCGTGGATCTTGTCGAGATCGAACACGTGCGACGGGCGGCCGAGCTCGAACATCACGTAATTCGAGATGTCGACGAGCGCCGACACGCTGCGCTGGCCGGAACGCTCGAGGCGCTCGACCATCCACTGCGGGGTCTTCGCATGCGCGTTCACGCCGCGGATCACGCGACCCGAGAAGCGGCCGCACAGATCGGGCGCGGCAATGCGCACGGGCAGCGTTTCGTCGAGTTCGACGCGCACCGGGCGGATGTCGACCGGCGTCAGCGGTGCGCCGGTGATCGCAGCCGTCTCGCGGGCGATGCCGAACACGGACAGGCAATCCGCCTTGTTCGGCGTCAGCTTGATTTCGAAGATCGTGTCGTCGAGATTGAGCGTCTCGCGGATGTCCTGGCCGACCGGCGTGTCTTCCGGCAGCACCATCAGGCCGCTGTGGTCCTCGGACAGCTTCAGCTCGCGTGCCGAGCACAGCATCCCCTGGCTCTCCACGCCGCGCAGCTTCGACAGCTTGATCGCGAACGGCTTGCCGCCCTCTTCTGCCGGCGGCAGTTCCGCGCCGACCAGCGCGACCGGCACCTTGATGCCGGGCGCGACGTTCGGTGCGCCGCAGACGATATTCAGCGTCGCGCCGGTGCCGGCGTCGACCTGGCAGACATTGAGCTTGTCCGCATCCGGATGCTTGACGACTTCGAGCACGCGGCCGACGACGATCTTCGACGTCGGCGGCGCAGCCTTGCTCAGCGATTCGACTTCGAGCCCCGCCATCGTCAGCGCGTGCGACAGTTCGTCGGTCGTCAGCTGCGGGTCGACAAAGGTTCTCAACCAGGATTCAGGGAATTGCATGGATGTCTACGTTCGAAACAGGTTAGATCGACGCCCGGGCCCCTCGGAAATGTCCGTCGGGGCGTGCACGGGCACAGGTCGGCGCGGCGCGCGGCGTTACGCGAACTGGCGCAGGAAACGCAGGTCGTTCTCGAAGAACAGCCGGAGATCCTGGACGCCGTAGCGCAGCATCGTCAGGCGCTCGAGGCCGCTGCCGAACGCAAAGCCGATGTAGCGCTCGGGATCGAGGCCCATGTTGCGAATCACGGTCGGATGCACCTGCCCCGAACCGGAGATCTCGAGCCACTTGCCGGCGTTCTTGCCTTGCTCGAACATCATGTCGATCTCGGCCGACGGTTCCGTGAACGGGAAATACGACGGACGGAAGCGCACGAGAATGTCGTCGCGCTCGAAGAATTTTTTCAGGAAGTCGGTATAGACGCCCTTGAGGTCGGCGAAGCTGATGTTTTCGTCGATCCACAGCCCCTCGACCTGATTGAACATCGGCGAGTGGGTCGCATCGCTGTCGACGCGATACGTGCGGCCCGGCGCGATCACCTTGATCGGCGGACGGTTCATGCGCGCGTAACGCACCTGCATCGGGCTCGTGTGCGTGCGCAGCAGCAGCTGGCGGCCGTCGGCATCCTTGCCTTCGACGTAGAAGGTGTCCTGCATCGAACGCGCCGGATGGTTCTCCGGGCTGTTCAGCGACGTGAAGTTGTACCAGTCGGTCTCGATTTCGGGGCCGTCGGCCACATCGAAACCGATCGAGCCGAAAATCTGTTCGACACGCTCCCACGTGCGCATCACGGGGTGCAGGCTGCCTGCACCGGCGCCGCGGCCCGGCAACGTCACGTCGATCGCTTCGGCGGTGAGGCGCTGATTCAGCAGCGCGTCGGCCAGTGCCTGGCGACGGGCGGTCAGCGCGGCTTCAACCTGCTGCTTCGCGACGTTGATGCGTGCGCCTTCGGTCTTGCGTGCTTCGGGATCGAGCTTGCCGAGGCCCTTCAGCAACTCGGTCAGCGCACCCGACTTGCCGAGAAATCGTGCTTTCTCGTTTTCGAGCGTGGTGATGTCGGCAGCCTGTTCGAAGGACTGCTGCGCGTCGGCGACAATCTGGTCCAGATCCATAGATCCCATCATTTCCAACGTCATTCGGTCTTGGCGAGCGAAATCGCCCACCAAACAAAAAAGGGGCTCGGAAGAGCCCCGTTTTCGCTGCAGCGGCCGAGACTACCGGAACCTCGCTGCAACTAACCACGCAGTGCTAATTTCGCAATTAGGCTGCAACGGCGGCTTTCACCTGCTTGACGATCGCAGCAAAAGCAGCCTTGTCGAACACCGCCATGTCGGCCAGAACCTTACGGTCGAGTTCGATCGACGCCTTCTTCAGGCCGTTGATGAACACGCTGTAGGTCATGTCGTGCTGGCGAACTGCCGCGTTGATACGCGTGATCCACAGTGCGCGGAACACACGCTTCTTGTTGCGGCGATCGCGGTACGCGTACTGACCAGCGCGCATCACCGCCTGCTTGGCGATGCGGTAGACGTTATTGCGGCGGCCGCGATAACCCTTGGCCAGGTTGATGATCTTCTTGTGGCGGGCCCGTGCGGTTACCCCACGTTTGACTCGAGGCATGTTTCTCTCCTTAGAGTATCAGTTAGGGGTTACGCGAACGGCAGCATCGCGCGGACGGAGTTCAGATCGGAATCATGAACTGCCGTTGCGCCGCGCAGGTGACGCTTGTTCTTCGTGGTTTTCTTGGTCAGGATGTGACGCTTGAAGGCTTGACCGCGCTTGACGGTACCGCCCGGACGCACCACGAAGCGCTTTGCAGCACTCTTCTTGGTCTTCATCTTAGGCATGACGAACAACTCCAGTTTATTAGATGGCGATGGGTGTGCGGTTGGCTTGCGCCCTTGACCCGCCCTTCGAAACCCAGTCCACTTGTGTACGGCAAACCGCTTGCGCAGCCGCCGTCATTGCTGGCGCGCCGCCCTGACCGGGCAACGCGCCGAACCTCTGCGAACCTGCGCGCGACGCGCGCGGGCCCGTTACTTCTTTTTCTTCGGCGAGAGCACCATGATCATCTGGCGCCCTTCCATCTTCGGCATCTGCTCGACCTGGCCGACTTCCTCGAGATCCGTGCGCAGACGCTCAAGCATCCGCATACCGATTTCCTGGTGAGCCATTTCGCGGCCGCGGAAACGCAACGTGATCTTCGTCTTGTCGCCTTCTTCGAGGAAGCGCACGAGATTGCGGAGCTTGACGTTGTAGTCACCGTCATCGGTACCCGGGCGGAACTTGACTTCCTTGACCTGGATGACCTTCTGCTTCAGCTTCGCTTCGTGCTGCTTCTTCGACTCCTGGTACTTGAACTTGCCGTAATCCATCAGACGGCAAACCGGGGGAACCGCTTGCGGCGCGATTTCCACCAGGTCAACATCCAGTTCTTCCGATTTACGGAAAGCATCAGCGAGTTTTACGATACCGAGCGGTTCGTTCTCGATCCCGACCAGGCGCACTTCCGGCGCAGTGATTTCACCGTTGATGCGGTGCGACGACTTATCAGTAGCGATGTTACGTTTCCTCTAAAAATTAAAAAAACGAGCCGCGCTGCCAGGGCGGTTACTTGAACGAGCGCAGGTCTTCCTGCAGACGCTCAACGAAGGCTTCGACCGGCATCACGCCAAGATCGACGCCGCCACGGGCACGCACGGCTACCGTTTGCGCATCACGCTCCTTGTCCCCCACGACGAGGAGATAAGGCACCTTTTCCAGCGTGTGCTCGCGTATTTTATAGCTAATCTTCTCATTGCGCAAATCGGCCGTCACTCTAACCCCTTGTTTTTGCAACGATTGGGCCAGAGATTGCGCATATTCGGCCTGACTTTCGGCGATATTGAGCACAACTGCCTGGAACGGCGCGAGCCAGGCCGGCATCGCACCAGCGTGGTGCTCGATCAAAATGCCGAGGAAACGCTCCATCGAACCGACGATCGCACGGTGCAGCATCACCGGACGGCGACGGCTGCTGTCATCCGCGACATACTCGGCGCCGAGGCGCTCCGGCAGCACCATGTCGAGCTGCAGCGTGCCGCACTGCCACGAACGGCCGAGCGCATCCTTGATGTGGTATTCGATCTTCGGACCGTAGAACGCGCCTTCACCCGGCAGCTCTTCCCACGTGAGGCCGCACGCCGTCAGCGCGTCGCGCAGGCCCTGCTCGGCGCGATCCCAGGTCTCGTCCGTACCCGCGCGCTGCTCCGGGCGCAGCGACAGCTTGATGTCGATGTGATCGAAACCGAAGTCCTTGTACACGCTCATCGCCAGCGTGTTGAACGCGATCGATTCCGAGATGAACTGGTCTTCCGTACAGAAGATGTGCGCATCGTCCTGCACGAAGCCGCGCACGCGCATCAGGCCGTGCAGCGCGCCCGACGCCTCGTTGCGGTGGCACGAACCGAATTCCGCGTAACGCAGCGGCAGGTCGCGGTACGAGCGCAGGCCGTGCTTGAACACCTGGACGTGACCCGGGCAGTTCATCGGCTTGATCGCGTAGTCGCGCTTCTCCGACTCCGTCGTGAACATGTTCTCGCGGTAGTTCTGCCAGTGACCCGACGCTTCCCACAGCGAGCGGTCCATGATCATCGGCGTCTTGATCTCGAGGTAGCCGGCTTCGTTCACGCGGCGGCGCATGTACTGCTCGACCTGCTGCCACAGCGCCCAGCCCTTCGGATGCCAGAACACCATGCCCGGCGACTCTTCCTGCATGTGGAACAGGTCGAGCTGCTTGCCGAGCTTGCGGTGGTCGCGCTTTTCCGCTTCCTCGAGCATGTGCAGGTACTGGTCCTGGTCTTCCTTCTTCGTCCAGGCCGTGCCGTAGATGCGCTGCAGCTGCTCGTTCTTCGAATCGCCGCGCCAGTACGCGCCGGCGACCTTCATCAGCTTGAAGACCTTCAGCTTGCCGGTGGACGGCACGTGCGGGCCGCGGCACAGATCGGTAAAGCCGCCGTGCGAATACAGCTTGATTTCGTCGCTTTGCGGAATCGACTCGATGATCTCGGCCTTGTACTTCTCGCCGATGCTGCGGAAGTAGCCCGCCGCTTCGTCACGCGACACGACTCGGCGCGTCACGGGCTCGTCCTTCTTCGCGAGCTCCTGCATGCGCTTTTCGATCTTTTCCAGATCTTCGGGCGTAAACGGGCGGTTGTACGAGAAGTCGTAATAGAAACCGTTGTCGATCACCGGGCCGATCGTCACCTGCGCGTCCGGATACAGTTCCTTCACCGCGTACGCGAGCAAGTGCGCCGTCGAGTGACGGATGATGTCGAGGCCGTCGGCGTCCTTGTCGGTCACGATCGCGAGCGACGCGTCGCGGTCGATCACGGCCGACGTATCGACGAGCTCGCCATCGAGCTTGCCACCAAGCGCAGCCTTCGCAAGGCCGGGACCGATCGAGGCTGCAACCTCGGCAACTGTCACCGGATGCTCGTATTGTCGAACTGAGCCGTCAGGCAAGCGTATCGAAACCATAGCAATCTCCGTGATGCCGACAGTGGGCGGCAGACCAGGTACGCGATATAAAAATCACGCGGGAAAATTTCACGACAAAAAAAATGCGGCCCCGCTTTCGAGGGGCCGCATTCGATACTTCACTCAAACTGAAAGGGCGAAAGGGTTCCTCGACTAGCGTCGCTCCGAAAAAGTTTCGGTCAACGTTCGCGGTGTCATAACCGTATTCGCCTTGTTCGCGTTGAGTTATTTGCTGCATCGAACACCCGGCAAGCGGGCATTCTCAATTCGTTGGTAGGCTCGATTGGACTCGAACCAACGACCCCCACCATGTCAAGGTGGTGCTCTAACCAGCTGAGCTACGAGCCTAGTGAAGCTAAGATTATATGGAGCCCTTACCCGCTTGGCAAGTATTTTTATGCGGTCGCAGCAGAATAACGGTGTTCGAACCCCACATCAGGCCTTCCGCCCCGCCCGCACGACGCCCTGCACCTCGCCGAGCAGCGTGCACGCGCGCTGCACCTGCGCCGAATTCGACACCTCGACCGTGAACTGCATGAATGCCGCATTGCGGCGGCTCTGCGTCTTCACGCCCACGACGTTCATCTTCTCGCGCGCAAACACTTCGGAGATGTCGCGCAGCAACCCTTGCCGGTCGCTCGCCTCGATCATCAGGTCGACCGGATAGACGGACGCACCGCGCCCGCCGAGCACGTCGGCCGACCAGGTCGTCTGCAGCACGCGCTCCGGCGCGCGCTCGACCATACGGCGGAACGTCGGGCAATCGGTGCGGTGGATCGACATCCCTTTGCCGCGCGTGACGAAACCGCTGATCGGATCGGGCGGCGCCGGACGGCAGCAGCGCGCGAGCTGGGTCAGCAGCGCGTCGACGCCCACGACCAGCACACCGGTCGACGCGCCATGCGCCACGCTCGCGCCGCTGCTGCGTTTCTCGAAATCGGCAGGCGCCTCGGGCGCCGGCTCGGGCGGCGGCGCATCGGACAGCGCGTGCTCGACATTGCGCAGGCTGAACTCTTCCTTGCCGACGACCGAGAACAACTCCTCCGGCGACTTGAAGCCGAGCTTCGCGGCGAGATTGTCCAGGCTGACCGACGTCTTGCCCTCGCGTTGCAGCGTCTTTTCGACGAGCGCGCGGCCATGCGCGACGTTTTCTTCCTGCTCGATCGAGTTGAACCACGCCCGCACTTTCTGACGCGCGCGCGGGCTCTTCATATAGCCGAGCTGCAGGTTCAGCCAGTCGCGCGACGGCCCGCCCTCCTTCACCGCGACGATCTCGACCGTCTGGCCGTTTGCGAGCGGCGTGTTGAGCGGCACCATCGCGCCGTCGACGCGGGCGCCACGGCAACGATGACCCAGCTCGCTGTGCAGGTGGTATGCGAAATCGACCGGCGTCGCGCCCTGCGGCAACGCGATCACGCGCGCCTGCGGCGTCAGTACGTAGATGTGATCGTCGTCGAGCGACGTCTCGCGCAATTGCGCCCACGCCTTGTCGCCGGACTTTTCCGCGCCGTCCTCGACGTCATCCTTCCACGCGAGCAGCTGGCGCAGCCATGCAATCTTCTCGTCGTACTTGTCGCTTGCCGAGAACTGGCCGCCGTAGCCGCGCGCGCCGGCTTCCTTGTAGCGCCAGTGGGCGGCGACGCCGTACTCGGCGAAACGGTGCATCTCCTGCGTGCGGATCTGCACTTCGAACGCACGGCCATCGTCGCCGATCACGACCGTGTGCAGCGACTTGTAGCCGTTCGGCTTCGGCCGCGAGATGTAGTCGTCGAATTCCTTCGGCACCGGCTGCCACAGGTGATGCACGATGCCGAGCACCGCGTAGCAATCCTTGATGTCCGGCACGATCACGCGAAACGCGCGCACGTCGTAGAGCTCGGAGAAGTCGAGTTCCTTGCCGCGCATCTTGCGCCAGATGCTGTAGATATGCTTCGGCCGGCCGCTCACGTCGGCCTGGATGTGCGCATCCGCCAGTTCTTGCTGCAACCGGTCGATCGCCTGCGTGACGTACGCTTCGCGCTCGATGCGTTTCTCGTCGAGCAGCTTCGCGATCCGCTTGTAGGTGACGGGATCCTCGAAGCGGAACGCAAGATCCTCGAGCTCCCACTTCAATTGCCAGATGCCGAGACGGTTCGCGAGCGGCGCGTAGATCTCGAGCGTCTCGCGCGCGACGTCGGGCGGCGGGTCGATCTTCGCGGCCGCGTAGTAGCGCAGCGACTGCAAGCGCGACGCGAGCCGGATCAGCACGACGCGGATGTCCTGTGCGAACGCCAGCAGCATCTTGCGCAGCGCCTCGATCTGCGTGCGCCGCTCTTCGGCCGCATCTCGCCCGGCGTCGGCCCCCGCGTTCTGCGCGGCTCGCAGACTGACGGTACCGAGCCGCAACAGCTTGCGCACGTCGGACACGAGCCGCGCCACTTCGTCGCCGAAACGCTCGGTGAGCTCGCGCTCGGGGTCGCTCAGGTGCGGCGTCAGCACGAACAGCGCGGCCGCCTGCATCGCGGACGGATCGACATTCAGCGTGCGCATGATCGACGCCGTGCCGGCCGAGTGATCCGCGAGCAGTTCGCCCGACGACAGGCGCACGTCGCCGGCCCGCTCGCGCACGAACGCGAGCACGTCGTCGAACGACGGCGCCGCGACGGGGGAGGCGGAAACGGACTCGGTCATTGCTCGGCCTGGCGAAATGCGATCATCGTCGGGTGACGTTCAGTTCAGCTCCGCTGCGCGGCGACGACCACGATCTCGACGAGCAGCGCGGGATCCGCGAGCTTCGCCTCGACGGTGGCGCGCGGCGGCGTGTTGCCCTGCGCGACCCATGCATCCCACTCCGCATTCATGCCTTCGAAGTTCGCCAGATCCGAGATGTAGATCTGAACCGACAGCAGATGCGCCTTGTCGCTATTCGCTTCGGCGAGCAGGCGATCGATGTGGCCGAGCACTTCGCGCGTCTGGCCCCTGATGTCCTGCGTGGTGTCTTCGGCGATCTGGCCGGCCAGATACACGGTACCGTTGTGGATCGCGGTTTCGGAGAGACGGGCCCCGACGTGGTGACGAATGACTGCCATGGAATGTTCCGGTCGTGAGTGGATGGAGATTCGGGCGGCGGCACGGCCCGCGTGCCGTCGAACCGCATATTATGACGCGTTTATGCGCCGCCTTCGACGAAAAACCGCCGCGCGAGCGCAATCTGGCTTGCGTCGATGAACGCCGGCGCGTGGCCCGCCCCTGGAATCTCGGCATGGGTCACATGCCGGCCGCGACGCTCCATCTCGGCCACCGTCTCGCGCGACAGCAGGTCGGACGTCTCGCCGCGCACGACCAGCAACGACGCGTTCGTCGTCTCGATCGCGTGCCACAGCGCGGCCTCGCCGAGCGCCGCCAATTCGGGCGTCGTCGCCTTGAACGGTTCGGCGATGCGCGGATCGTAGCGAACCGTCCAGCCCCCTTCGGGCAGCTCGCGCAGCAGCGGCCCGTTGATCTCGCGCCATTCGTCGGCGGTCAGCGCCCCGAACGGCAGCGACAGCGACGTCAGATAGTCGATGCCCTCCTGCCGGGTCGCAAAGCGCGGCTGCACGCCGAGATATTCGCCGATGCGCGTGAGCGACTCGGGTTCGATGCGCGGGCCGACGTCGTTGACAATCATCCGGCGCAGCGGCGAACCCGGTAGCCCCGCGAACGCCATGCCGATCAACCCGCCCATCGACGTACCGAACCAGTCGACCGATTCGACGTCGAGCCGCGCGATCAGCGTCACCATGTCGGACACATATTGCGGGATCGCATAGAGCCGCGGGTCGGCCAGCCAGTCCGACTGGCCGCGCCCGACGACATCGGGGCAGACGACGCGATACGTATCGGACAGCGCAGCGGCGAGCCCGTCGAAATCGCGCCCGGAACGGGTCAGGCCATGCACGCAGACCAGCACGCGCGGGTTGGCGGGATCGCCCCACTCGGTATAGGCGACGTGGTGAAGGCCGGCCGCGCTCGCACACTGCACGCGCCGCTGGCGAGGAACCTGGGAATTCGCTGGGGTCGTTGGCATCGTTGGCATCCTGTCGAACGGGGGCGACGCGCAGGGCAACGCATGCGACGCCCGATGCAAACGATTGTAAACCGCTTCAGCCGCACGGGTCCGCTCGCCGGGCACCCGACAATCGGCCGGACGGAGGACACCATGACAAACGCCCCGCATGCCGTCGTCCGGCATGCGGGGCGTCGAAGCTGCGCGTACGCGCGGAACCTTATGCGACCGCGCTGACGTCGAGCGGCGCGCCCGTCTTCGCCTGGATCTCGTCGACGCTCACGCCGTCGGCGAGTTCAAGCACCTTCAGGCCCGACGGCGTCACTGCGATCACGCCGAGATCGGTGATGATCAGGTCGACCACGCCGACGCCCGTCAGCGGCAGGTTGCATTCCTCGAGGATCTTGTGCTGGTCGCCCTTCGCGACGTGCTCCATCAGCACGACGACGCGCTTCACGCCGGCGACGAGATCCATCGCGCCGCCCATCCCCTTGATCATCTTGCCGGGGATCATCCAGTTCGCGAGGTCGCCCTGCTTGCTGACCTGCATTGCGCCGAGGATCGCCAGGTTGATGTGGCCGCCGCGGATCATCGCGAACGAATCGGCCGACGAGAAGATCGACGAACCCGGCAGCGTCGTGACGGTCTGCTTGCCGGCGTTGATGAGATCGGCGTCGACTTCGTCTTCGGTCGGCGACGGGCCGATGCCGAGCAGGCCGTTCTCCGACTGCAGCCACACCTCGACACCTTCCGGCACGTGGTTCGCAACGAGCGTCGGCAAGCCGATGCCGAGGTTCACGTAGAAGCCGTCCTGCAATTCCTTCGCCGCGCGCGCGGCCATCTGGTCACGATTCCAGGCCATGTCAGTCTCCTTTGGCGCGTACGACGCGTTGTTCGATGCGTTTTTCGGGCGTCGCGTTCAGCACGATGCGCTGCACGAAAATCCCCGGCGTGTGGATGTGGTCCGGATCGAGCGCGCCGTTCTCGACGATCTCCTCGACCTCGGCGACGGTGATCTTGCCGGCCATCGCGCACATCGGGTTGAAATTGCGCGCGGTGCGGCGAAAGATCAGGTTGCCGGACTTGTCGGCCTTCCAGGCCTTCACGAGCGCGACATCGGCCGTCAGCGACGGCTCGAGCACGTAGTGGCGATCGCCGAACTGGCGCGTTTCCTTGCCTTCCGCGATCACGGTGCCGTAGCCCGTGTTCGTGAAGAATGCCGGGATGCCTGCACCGCCCGCGCGCAGCTTTTCGGCGAGCGTGCCTTGCGGCGTGAATTCGAGCTCGAGTTCGCCGGCCAGGTACTGACGCTCGAACTCCTTGTTCTCGCCGACGTACGACGAGATCATCTTCTTGATCTGGCGCGTTTCCAGCAGCAGGCCGAGGCCGAAACCGTCGACGCCCGCGTTGTTGCTGATGCAGGTGATGCCCTTGACGCCCGTATCGCGCAACGCCGCGATCAGCGCCTCGGGAATCCCGCACAGGCCGAAGCCGCCCACCGCGAAGGTCTGTCCGTCGCGGACGATCCCTTCCAGCGCGGCAACCGCGCTTGGATAGACTTTGTTCATCAGTTGTCCCTTCCTCTATGGAAACCAGCGAAACCGGTTCACGCGCCCACGTGGCCCGCAAGCCCGCCGCATCATTCTATGCATGCACGGCGATGCCTGCGTCGAGGCGCGCTGTTTTTATACCGCGGCAAACCGCCACGAGATGCCTGAAAGGGTACGATGCGGCGCGGATGCGGCACAATACGCAAAAATACATAAGCGTTTGCCTCCGCTTGCCTGCGCCATGCCCGCTCTCGATTACCAGACTGCCTTCCACCTCGCGCCGCTCGGCCTCGTGCTGTCGCGCGACCGCGTGATCGAGGACTGCAACGACGCGCTCGCGTCGATCTTCCGCTGCGCGCGGGCCGACCTGATCGGGAAGTCGTACGAGGTGCTCTACCCGTCGACGGACGAATTCCAGCGCATCGGCGAGCGCATCGCGCGCGTGATGGCCGCGAACGGCATCTACTCGGATGACAGAATCATGAAACGGGCGGACGGCGAACTGTTCTGGTGCCACGTCACCGGCCGCGCGATCGATCGCACCGCCCCGCTTGCGGCGGGTGTGTGGACCTTCGAGGATTTGAGCGCGACGCGCCGGGTCGCCGTCGAACTGACCCCGCGCGAGCGCGAGATCGCCGCGCAGCTCGCGACCGGCAAGACCAGCAAGCAGATCGGGCGCGTGCTTGACATCAGCTCGCGCACGGTCGACATCTACCGCGCACGGCTGATGCGCAAGTACGGGACCAACAATACGCCGGAGCTGCTGCAGCGCCTGCTCGGGCAGTGAGTGACAGCGCCCGGATGACAATCGGCCGCACACGGCGGCCGATTCGGGAAACAACGGGTATCGCGTGCCGCCCCGGCGACCTTGTGCCGGCCGGGACTCGCCGACTCGACGCTCAGCCGACCTTCGCCGCGAGCGCGCGCTCGATCGTGTCGCGCAGCAACTGGGGCAGCGGCACCGACTTGCCGAGCGCGTAGTCGACCCACACGCAGCGTGCATTGCCGCGCGCATAGACATGCTGCGGATCGTCGGCGCGCGTCAGTTCGAAACCGGTGTCGAAGCTGCTGCGGCCGGGTTTCGCAGCCGACATCTTCGCGATCACGTCGCCCGGATAGTGCAGCTGCTTGAGAAATTCCATCGACGCCGTGACGATGACGGGCCCCTGCCCCTCGCCGTTGCCGCCGGCAATGCCGAGCGCCTCGAACCACGAGATCCGCGCCTGCTCCATGTAGCGGAAATAGACCGTGTTGTTCACATGGCCGAATGCGTCCATGTCGCCCCAGCGGATCGGCATCGACATCTCAAAAACGGGGGAATAATCGCTCATTGCAGTCTTCTTTGTTGCGGTATGTCATCCGCTCAGGCGAGGCCGAAGCCATCGTCGGCGGAGATAATCGAGCCATTGATGAACTGCGACTCGTCGGCCGCGAGCAGCAACAACAGCCCGTCGAGATCCTGCGGCTTGCCGACGCGCCGGCGCGGCAGCATCGACTGCAGCTTCTGGCCCTGCTCGGTTTCCCACAGGTAATGATTGATTTCGGTATCGATATAGCCCGGACAGATCGCGTTGACGTTGATCCCGTGGCGCCCCCATTCGAGCGCCATCGCGCGCGTCATCTGCACGACCGCGGCCTTGCTCATCGCGTACAGCCCGATCTGCGGAAACACGCGCAGGCCGGCCACCGACGCAATGTTGATGATCCGGCACGGCGGCTTGCCGTTGCCGCTTCCGTTCGCGCGCATGATCATCCGCTTCGCGACTTCCTGCGCGACGAAAAATGCGCCGCGCGTGTTGGTGTCGAATACGAACTCGAAATCCTCCGGCGTCACGTCGACGAGCTTCTGCATCGTCGAGACACCCGAATTGTTCACGAGGATGTCGATCGTACCGGCTTCCGTCTCCGCGTGCGCGACCGCCGCCTTGATGCTCTGGACATCGGTGACGTCGAGCGACACGACGTGCGCGGCGCCGCCCGCCGCCTCGATCTCGGCACGCAGCTCCTTCAGGCGCTCGACGCGACGGCTCGCGAGCACGACCTTCGCACCGGCCTGCGACAGCACCTGCGCAAAGCGCTGCCCAAGGCCGCTCGACGCGCCCGTGACCAGCGCAACCTTGCCTTCCAGATTGATCGACCGACCCATTTGCACTTCCCCTTTCGATGTCGTTTCGCCGCCACGGGCAGCACAGCCCGAGCCGCATTACCCTAGCACTAAAATAGAACGATCGTGCTAATCTAGCCGCATGCTGTTGCGGCAAGCGTTTCGTTTCGCAGACAATACGCTCCCGAATAAAAGCATTCTAACGGTTAGAGGAACGCCAATGACCCCCGCAAGCCTCATCGAGCAATATGGCCCGCGCGAATCGATGGAATACGACGTCGTGATCGTCGGCGGCGGCCCCGCCGGGCTGTCGGCGGCGATCCGGCTCAAGCAGCTGGCCGCCGAGAAAGGCACCGAAATCGGCGTGTGCGTGCTCGAGAAGGGTTCCGAGATCGGCGCGCACATCCTGTCGGGCGCGGTGATGGATCCGCGCGCGATCAACGAACTGTTCCCCGACTGGAAGGAACGCGGCGCGCCGCTCGACGTCGAGGTGACGGAAGACCGCTTCCTGTTCCTGTCCGAGAAGAGCGCGGTCACGACGCCCAACTGGGCGCTGCCCGCCAACTTCCAGAACCACGGCAACTACGTGATTTCGCTGGGCAACGTCACGCGCTGGCTTGGGGCACAGGCCGAAGCGCTGGGCGTCGAGATCTTCCCGGGCTTCCCTGCCGCCGAGATTCTCTACAACGACGACGGCTCCGTGAAGGGTGTCGCGACCGGCAACATGGGCGTGGGCAAGGACGGCGAGCCGACCGAGAACTTCCAGCTCGGCATGGAGCTGCATGCGAAATACACGCTGTTCGCCGAAGGCTGCCGCGGTCACCTCGGCCGCCAGCTGATCTCGAAGTTCAAGCTCGACGCGAACGCGGATCCGCAGGCCTACGGGATCGGCATCAAGGAACTGTGGGAGATCGACCCGGCCAAGCACAAGCCGGGCCTCGTGATCCATACGGCCGGCTGGCCGCTGAAGTCGGATACGTACGGCGGCTCGTTCCTGTATCACATGGACAACAATCAGGTCGTGGTCGGCTTCGTGGTGGGCCTGGGTTATACGAACCCGTACCTGTCGCCGTTCGAGGAATTCCAGCGCTACAAGACGCATCCGTCGATCCGCGCGTTCCTGGAAGGCGGCAAGCGCGTGTCGTACGGCGCGCGTGCGATCACGGCGGGCGGGCTGCTGTCGCTGCCGAAGACGGTGTTCCCGGGCGGCGCGCTGATCGGCGACGACGCGGGCTTCCTGAACGCGTCGCGGATCAAGGGCAGCCACGCGGCGATCAAGACCGGCATGCTGGCCGCCGACGCCGCATTCGACGCGGTGCAGGCCGGCCGCCAGAGCGACGAACTGAACGCGTACCCGGATGCCTTCAAGCAATCGTGGCTGTACACGGAGCTGTACCGCGCGCGCAACTTCAAGCAGTGGATGGCCAAGGGGCTGTACCTCGGCACGCTGATGGTCGGGATCGAGCAGAAGGTGATGGGCGGCAACGTGCCGTGGACGCTGCATCACAAGCATGCGGATCACGAGATGCTGAAGCCCGCATCGCAATGCCAGCCGATCGAGTATCCGAAGCCGGACGGCAAGCTGACGTTCGACCGTCTGTCGTCGGTGTTCATCTCGAACACGAACCACGAGGAGAACCAGCCGGCGCACCTGACGCTGAAGGATGCGAATGTGCCGGTGAACGTTAACCTGCGCACGTACGCGGGGCCGGAGGGCCGTTTCTGCCCGGCGGCGGTGTACGAGTTCGTGAAGAACGACGACGGCAGCGACCGCCTGGTGATCAACGCGCAGAACTGCGTGCACTGCAAGACCTGCGACATCAAGGACCCGACGCAGAACATCGTGTGGGTCACGCCGGAAGGCGGCGGCGGGCCGAACTACCCGAACATGTAATGGCCGGAACGCGCCGCCACGAGCGGCGCGCTTTTTCGGGTGCCGCAAACGAAACGGGGCGCTGCTTGATGCAGCGCCCCGTTTTGCATGCTCCGCGCAACTGCCGGCGAGACGCGCTGCGCCCCGCCTGCTTGCGTCAGGTCGCGCTGCCCGCGATCTTCGGCGTCGGCGTCTCGACATCGCCGCACTGCGCGCGATGGCGCAATGCATGGTCGATCAGCACCAGCGCCAGCATCGACTCCGCGATCGGCGTCGCACGAATGCCGACGCACGGGTCGTGGCGGCCGAACGTTTCCACCGTCGCTTCCTCGCCGGCCTTCGTGATCGAACGGCGCGGCGTGCGGATGCTCGACGTCGGCTTGATCGCGATCGACACGGTGATGTCCTGCCCCGTCGAAATCCCGCCGAGCACGCCGCCCGCATGGTTGCCGACGAAACCGCCCGGCGTCAGCTCGTCGCCGTGCACCGAGCCACGCTGCGCGACGCTGTCGAAGCCCGCGCCGATCTCGACGCCCTTCACCGCATTGATGCTCATCATCGCCTTTGCGATATCCGCATCGAGACGGTCGAACACCGGCTCGCCCCAGCCGACCGGCACACCCGACGCGACGACGTCAATGCGCGCGCCGATCGAATCGCCATCCTTGCGCAGCGCATCCATGTACGCCTCGAGCTCCGGCACGACGGCCGCATTCGGCGAGAAGAACGGATTCTCATGGACGTGCGACCAGTCGACGAATGGCACGTCGATCTCGCCGAGGCCGCTCATGTAGCCGCGCACCTCGACGCCGAAGCGCTCGCGCAGCCACTTCTTCGCGACCGCACCCGCGCCGACGATCGGCGCGGTCAGGCGCGCGGACGAGCGGCCGCCGCCGCGATAGTCGCGGATGCCGTATTTCTGCCAGTAGGTATAGTCGGCGTGGCCGGGACGGAACGTCTCGACGATGTTGCCGTAGTCCTTGCTGCGCTGGTCGGTGTTGCGGATCAGCAGCGCGATCGGCGTACCGGTCGTCACGCCTTCGAACACGCCCGACAGGATCTCGACCTCGTCGGCCTCCTGCCGCTGCGTCACGTGGCGCGACGTGCCGGGCTTGCGGCGATCGAGTTCGACCTGGATGTCGGCTTCGGTCAGCCCCATTCCCGGCGGGCAGCCGTCGATCACGCAGCCGATCGCGGGACCGTGCGATTCGCCGAAGGTCGTGACAGTGAAAAGCGTGCCGAGGGTATTGCCGGACATGATGGAACCGCCCAAAGAGAAATGGACAAACCGATGCGCTGCCCGGGCCGCAGGCAGGTCGATCGTTTGCCGGTCGAGAAAAAGAGGTAAGCCGCTATTATGCCAGCCGTCCCGGGCACGCGGGCCGTGTGAACCGTTCGGACCACACCGGCCGGCCACGGGAACGGCCCCGGGCGTCGCTTGCCGACCCGCGCCGTTCCGGTCGAACGGGACCGTTCACGGCGGCCATGACGGCCCGGGGCGATGCCGCCGGGCCCGCCCCGCCTACTTACGCGCGCCGCGCAGTTCGGTGACTGCCGCCTGAAGCGCTTCGGGCGTCGCGACCGACGCCGGGATCGGCTCGCCGACCGCCAGCGTCAGCCGGCTCATCACGCCGCGCTTGATGGGCCGCGGCATCCGCGCATCGGAATGCCGCGAAAAATAGCTGCCCCACAGCCCGCGCAGCGCCATCGGGATCACCGGCGCCGGCGTGCGGCTCAGGATCTCCGTGATGCCGTGGTGGAACGTGTTGATGTCGCCCGTCTTCGTCAGCTTGCCTTCCGGGAAGATGCACACGAGTTCACCTTCCTTCAGCGCGGCCTCGCATGCGTCGTACGCGCGCGCGAGCATCGCGGGATCCTCGTGGCGCGGCGCGATCGGGATCGCCTTCGCATGCCGGAACACCCAGCTCGCGAAGCGCGTCTTGAAGATCCGGTGGTCCATCACGAAACGGATCGGGCGCGGGCTCGCGGCGGCCAGCACGAGCGCATCGACGTAACTGACGTGGTTGCACACGAGCACGGCCGCCCCTTCCGCCGGAATCCGCTCCGCGTGCACGAGGCGAATCCGGTAGAACGTATGCACGAGCACCCATGCGACGAAGCGCAGCAGGAACTCGGGCACGAGCAGGTAGATGTACGTCGCGACGATCACGTTCAGCAGCGCGGTGACGAGGAACAGCCCCGGGATGTCGACGCCGGCCTTGGTCAGCCCCATCGCCATCACGGCCGACAGGATCATGAACAGCGCGTTCAGGATGTTGTTCGCGGCGATGATCCGCGCGCGGTGCGTCGGTGCGCTGCGGCTCTGGATCAGCGCGTACAGCGGCACGCTGTAGAAGCCGCCGAACATCGCGAGCAGGAACAGGTCCGCCAGGATGCGCCAGTGGCGCGCGCCGGCCAGGAATTCGCCGACCGACAGCAGATGGCCGGGCGACGGCAGCGCATGGCTCGCGAAATACAGCTCGATCGCGAACACGCTGATGCCGATCGAACCGAGCGGCACGAGGCCGATCTCGACGCGCCGCTGCGACAGGCGTTCGCACAACAGCGAGCCGAGGCCGATACCGACCGAGAACGTCGCGAGCAGGATCGTGACGACGTCGGGGCTCGCGGACAGCACGTCCTTCGCGAAATTGAAGAACGACGTGAGGAACGTCGCACCGACGAACCACAGCCACGAGATACCGAGCAGGCTCAGGAACACGGTGCGGTTCTGCCGGGCGAGCCCGAGGTTGCGCCAGGTCTCGCTGACCGGATTCCAGTTGATCACGAGATCGGGCTGCGGCGCCGGCGTGGGCGGCACGCGCTGCGCGACGAACCGCCCCGCGAGCGCGATGACGACGACGCTCACCGCGAGCACGCGCTCGCCGTTGCCCTCGATGCCCGCGGCCGCGCCGCCGATGATCGTGCCGATCAGGATCGCGATGAACGTGCCCATCTCGACGAGGCCGTTGCCGCCGACCAGCTCGTGCTCGCCGAGATGCTGCGGCAGGTACGAATACTTGACGGGCCCGAACAGTGTCGAGTGCATCCCCATCATGAATGTGCACAGATACAGCAGCGGCGCGCTGTGCGTGACGAAACCGGCCGCGCCGACCAGCATCAGCACGATCTCGAAGGTCTTCACGAAACGCGTGAGGGTCGCCTTGTCGTACTTGTCGGCGATCTGGCCGGACGTCGCCGAGAACAGCACGAACGGCAGGATGAAGATCGCGGAAATCAGGAAGGCCGCCGTCTTCGCATCGACGCCGGAGAACCGCGCGGTGTGATAGGTGACGAGCGACGTGAAACCGATCTTGAAGACGTTGTCGTTCAGCGCGCCGAGGAACTGGGTCGTGAAGAACGGCGCGAAACGGCGCTCGCGCAGCAGGTCGAACTGCGACGCGTGTGCGTGCCGTTCGTCACGCCGCCTGGAAGTGGCTTGCGTTTGATCGCTCATGCGGAATACGCGCGCGCCGTCTGGGCAGCGCTGCGCGGGCCTCGTGTGGTCATTGAAAAAAAGACGGCGCAGGACCCACCTGCGCCGCCGCGTGCCGGGTAGCGACGCCCGCGCATGACGACGACGGGCGCGGCAGGGTTCACGACTTGTGCGCTTCGGCTTCCGATTCCGGCCAGTCGCGGATGTACGCTTTCAGCATCCGGTTCTCGAAGCTCTGCGCCTCGACGACCGTCTTCGCGACGTCGTAGAACGAAATGACGCCCATCAGCACCTTCTTGTCGAGCACCGGCATGTAGCGCGCATGGCGCTCGAGCATCATCCGGCGCACTTCGTTGACGTCCGTTTCCGGCGTGCACGTGAGCGGCTCGTCCATCACCTTGCGCACCTGCACGTCGCCGATCGCGCCGCCGTTCACGTGCAGGCGCAGGATGATCTCGCGGAACGTCAGCATGCCGACGAGATCGCCGTACTCCATCACGACGAGCGAACCGATGTCGTGTTCGGCCATCGTATCGACCGCTTCGCGCAGCGGCTTATCGGGCGTCACCGTAAACAGCGTGTTGCCCTTCACTTTCAGAATATCGCTGACGCGCATCGTAGTCCCCTCATGCTTGAATGCAAAACCTCTTTCGATCCTATCGGAAAGCCTGTCAAAAGGAAAGCGCGGGCCCGCGCGGCGGGCCGCCCCCCGCTTGCGGAAGCGGACTGCCGGCAGCACAATGGCCCCATGAACAGCGGCCGGAGGAGACGTCCATGGCGCATACGCATTCGGAGCAATTCGCCAGCTTCGCCGATTTCTACCCGTATTACCTGAATGAACACCAGAACCAGACGTCGCGGCGGCTGCACTTCGTCGGCTCGCTCGGCGTGATCGGCTGCGTCGCGATGGCGATCGCGACCGGCGACTGGCTGTGGCTGCCTGCGGCGATCGTCTGCGGCTACGGCTTCGCGTGGGTCGGGCACTTCTTCTTCGAGAAGAACCGCCCGGCCACGTTTCGGCACCCGATCTACAGCCTGATGGGCGACTGGGTGATGTTCAAGGATATCTGTACGGGCAAGATCCCGTTATAACGCGGCCGGGCGCCCCGCTCACGCGGGGCGCGGCGGCCGCGCGTGCGGATCGGGCACGGCGCCCGGTGCCTGCCCCGCAATCGCCGCCGGCTGCGCCCCCGCAAGCCGGTGCGCAGCGATCAGCGACGCGAGCGACACGTCGAAGCGGTCGCTCGACAGCGCCGCGAGCAGCGCCGCGCCGTCGACGTGGCTGCGGCGCCGCTGCAGCTGGTAGGTCAGTTCGGTGCGATCGATCACCAGCACGTCGAACAGTTGCGCAAGCGTCAACTGCTCCGGGTTCGCGAGCAGGATGTAGCGCGGCGTGGTCTCGCCGCCGCCGTCCAGCCGCGCAATCCATTCCCGCTCCTCCATCGTCGTCAGCAGGCGCTGCGCGGTTTCCATGTCGCAGCGCAACATGGTCGCGAGCCGCATCGCCGTGTAGCCGCGCTTGCCGGCGGCGCGCGCCTCGGCCAGCCGCGCGAGCATTTCCAGCGCGTCGAGCAGGTCGCTGCCCGGGTAGTGGATGCGGTGGAACTGGCCGACGCGGATCGCCGGCAGCGCGGACGCCACCATCGCGCCGAGCAGCGCGATGAACCAGCTCAGGTACACCCACAACAGGAACACGGGCAGCGCCGCGAACGCGCCATAGACGGCCGTATAGGTCGGAATGCGCCGCACGTAGTAGCCGAAGCCGCGCTTCGCGAGCTCGAACGCGACGGCCGCGAACAGCCCGCCGATCACCGCGTCGCGCCATGCAACCGTGCAGTTCGGCAGGTACACGTACAGCAGCGTGAACGCGAGCACCGTCAACGGCAGCGAGACGAGCGCGAGCAGCCACTCGACGATCGACGTGGACGGCGCGGCGCCGGTAAACGCCAGCGACTGCGTGAACAGGTACGACGAGATCGACAGGCTCACGCCGAACAGCAACGGGCCGAGCGTGATCAGCGCCCAGTACGCGAGCACGCGCTGCGCGAACGGCCGCGGCTTGCGCACCCGCCAGATCAGGTTGAACGCCGACTCGATCGTCATCATCGTCATCACCGACGTGACGACGAGCACGATCAGGCCGGCCGTCGTCAACCCCTTCGCCTTCGACGCGAACTGGTTCAGGTACTTGAAGATCTGGACGTTGAACTGCGCGGGCATCAGGTGATCCGCGAGGAACCCCTGCAGCGAGATCTGGAACGACGCGAACATCGGGAACGCGGTGAACAGCGCGAACGCGACCGTCACGAGCGGCACGAGCGCCAGCATCGTCGTGAACGTGAGGCTGCCCGCCACTTGCGGGATGCGATCCTCGGCGCTGCGCCGGGCCGCGAACTGCGCGAGGCGCTTGATGGTGTCGAGATCGACGCTCAACTTCGGCAAACGACTTCTCCTTCTTGATGCCGCGCGCCCGACGGCGCGCCGCCGCCGCGCTACGCGACGGCTTCAGCCCCTATAATAGCCGCTCGATTCCAGCAGGGGCCGACTGCACCGGGCACGCGCGCGGCCGCACGCGGCTCCGTCGCCCATGAAAGACATCCTCGTCCTCTATTACAGCCGCCACGGCGCCACGCGCGATCTCGCGCTCGCGATCGCGAACGGCATCGACAGCGTGCCGGGCATGCAGGCCCGCATCCGCACCGTGCCGCCCGTGTCGGCCGTCTGCGAAGCCACCGCCCCCGACATCCCCGCCGACGGCCCGCCGTACGCGGAGCTGCGCGATCTCGAGGAATGCGCGGGCCTGGCGCTCGGCTCGCCGACCCGCTTCGGCAACATGGCCGCCGCGCTCAAGTATTTCCTCGACGGCACCACACCGCAATGGCTGTCGGGCGCCCTGACCGGCAAGCCGGCCTGCGTGTTCACGTCGACGGGCAGCCTGCACGGCGGCCAGGAATCCACGTTGCTGTCGATGATGCTGCCGCTGCTCCATCACGGAATGATGATCGTGGGAATTCCGTACACGGAATCCGCGCTCACCACGACGCGCACCGGCGGCACGCCCTACGGCGCATCGCACGTCGCGCAGCACGATCGCTCGGCAGCCGCCGGGCTGTCGGCGGACGAAAAGGCGCTCGCGTCCGCGCTCGGCGTGCGGCTCGCGCGCGCAGCGGCGGCCCTGTCCAGCGCCCAGGCCGCCGAGACCGCATGAACACCCCCGCCCGCCCCCCCGTCGCGGCCCGGCCGCGCCACGCGCTGATCGCCACCGCGTGCCTCGTCGCACTGATCGCGCTGTCGCTCGCGTGGGAGCTGTGGCTCGCGCCGCTGCGCCCGGGCGGCTCCGCGCTGATGCTCAAGGCGATCCCGCTCGCGCTCGCGCTGCCCGGCGTCTGGCGGCGTAACATCTATACGATGCAGTGGGCGAGCATGCTGATACTCGTCTATTTCGCCGAGGGCGTCGTGCGCGGCATGTCCGATCGCGGGCTGTCCGCGACGCTCGGCTGGTGCGAGACCGCGCTCGCCGTCGGCTTCTTCGTGGCGGCGCTGGCGTACGTCGCGCCGTTCAAGCGCGCGGCGAAAAAGTCGCGCGCCGCGTCCTGCCCCTTACGCGACAAGGTGATGATGTCCTCCGAAGCTTTCGTTTCCGCGTGCCGTGACGCGATCGGCGCCGATCATGTGCTGACCGACCCGCACGATACCGAACCGTTCCTGACCGACTGGCGCCGCCGCTACAAGGGTGCCGCGTGCGCGGTGCTGAAGCCCGCGAACACGGCCGAAGTCGCCGCGCTCGTCAAGCTGGCCAACGCACATGGCATCGCGCTCGTGCCGCAAGGCGGCAACACGGGCCTGGCCGGCGGCGCCACGCCCGACGCGAGCGGCAGCCAGGCCGTGCTGAGCGTCACGCGCCTGAACCGCGTGCGTGCGCTCGATCCGCACAACAACACGATTACCGTCGAAGCCGGCGTGATCCTCGCCGACGTGCAGGCGCGCGCCCGCGAAGGCGGCCGGCTGTTCGCGCTGAGCCTCGCGGCGGAAGGCAGCTGCACGATCGGCGGCAATCTGTCGACCAACGCGGGCGGCACCGCGGTGCTGCGCTACGGCAACGCGCGCGAGCTGTGCCTCGGGCTCGAGGTCGTGACGCCGCAGGGCGAGATCTGGGACGGGCTGCGCGGACTGCGCAAGGACAACACGGGCTACGACCTGCGCGACCTGTTCATCGGCGCGGAAGGCACGCTCGGGATCATCACGGCGGCCGTGATGAAGCTGCATCCGCTGCCGGCCGCGCAGGTCACCGCCCTCGCCGCGCTCGAATCGCCGCACGCGGCGCTCGATTTCCTCGCACTCGCGCAGCGCGCGGCCGGGCCGCTGCTGACCGGGTTCGAGCTGATGTCGGACTTCTGCATGCAGCTCGTCGGCAAGCACTACCCGCAACTGCGCTACCCGTTCGCGCAGACGCATGCGCAGACGGTGCTGCTGGAGCTGTCCGACAACGAAAGCGAAGCGCATGCGCGCGCGCTGTTCGAAAAACTGATGGAAGAAGCGTTCGAGGCCGGGCTCGTGGTCGACGCGGTGGTCGCGGAGAATCTCGCGCAGTCGCGCGCATTCTGGGATCTGCGT
The DNA here is from genome assembly GCF_002223095.1 of Burkholderia sp. AU33803. Lineage (NCBI taxonomy): Bacteria > Pseudomonadati > Pseudomonadota > Betaproteobacteria > Burkholderiales > Burkholderiaceae > Burkholderia > Burkholderia sp. AU33803. The sequence continues at coordinate 1,074,431 of NZ_NKFJ01000004.1, read as the reverse complement.
GAGCACATCCCGCTCGCGCAGGCCGACGAGGGGCTCAACATCAAGCACGACATCGCGGTGCCGATTTCGTCGATCGCGCGCTTCATCGACGAGACCGACGCGGCGATCCAGCAAGCCGCGCCGGGCGCGCGGATGGTGACGTTCGGCCACCTCGGCGACGGCAATCTCCACTACAACGTGCAGATGCCCGAAGGCGGCGACCCGAAAGCATTCCTGGCCGCGTTCCAGGCGCCGATCAACCGGATCGTCTACGACAACGTGCACCGCCACCACGGCACGATCAGCGCGGAGCACGGCATCGGCCAGTTGAAGATCGACGACGCGCAGCGCTACAAGTCGCCGGTCGAAACGACGCTGATGCGCACGCTGAAGACCGCGCTCGACCCGCGCGGCCTGATGAATCCCGGCAAGGTCCTGCGCTGAAGCCGTCCACTCCGGAGCCACGCCCGTGAAAGTCCGCGTCCTGTCCGACCTGCATCTCGAAAGCAACCTGCCCGACGCGATCCCGCATGCCGACGCGGATCTCGTCGTGCTCGCCGGCGACATCCACAATCATGCGGAAGGCCTGCGCTGGGCCGCCGAAACGTTCGATCCCGCGGTGCCGGTGATCTACGTGCCGGGCAACCACGAGTACTACGACGGGGAATTCGGCGCGCTGGAGTCGGCGATGCGCGATGCGGCGCGGGCGCTCGACAACGTGCATTACCTGAACAACGACGTCTACGTCGATCCCGCGCAGCGCTACCGCGTGCTCGGCACGACGCTCTGGGCCGATTTTTCGCTGTTCGGCGCCGACGAAGCCAGCGTTGCCGGTTCGATCGAGGCCGGGCAGCGCGTGATGCTCGATTTCAAGGGATTGATCCAGGTGACCTGGCCGCACGATGCGGCGCTGCATGCGGCGCCAGGCACGCCGGAGCGGGATTTCTCGCCGGCGGACGCGATCGCGCTGCATCGACGCAGCCGCGCGTGGCTCGAAGCGCAGCTCGCCACACCGTTCGCGGGCCAGACGATCGTCGTGACCCACCATGCGCCGCACCGGCGCTCTCTGGCGGCGCGTTATGCGGAAGATCTGGCGTCGGCGGGATTCGTGACGGATATGGCGGAACTCGTGCAGCCGCCGGTCAATCTGTGGCTCCACGGCCACACGCATACGTCATTCGACTATGTGGCGGACGGCGGCACGCGCGTGGTGTGCAACCCGCGCGGCTACATCCACAGGCGCACCGGCGAACTGGAAAATACCGCGTTCGCGTGGGACAAGGTCGTCGAGCTCGGCTGAACGCCGGCCCGCGCGGCCGCGTTGCGCGGCCTTTTCCGACCCGGAGCGTGACGGCCCGATCAGCGGCCGGGACGGCGTTGCTCGCGCACCCGCACCGGCACCGGCCTCATCTGCGCCTTCGCCTTCATCGCGCGCAGCAGGTCGCGGGTCGCCGCGGCAGCCGCGGCCGCGCCCAGCAGGACTCCAAGGCCGATCATCAGGTGCGTATCCATTGCCACTCCGGGGTTGCGTATCTCGTTAATTCTCACAGTATCAAACTGTCTGACACGCGTTCGTAAAAAAATGTTGCGTGAAGGACAAATCTCGTCAGATCGCGGTCAACCGCGCTGTCATGTCGCACGCGTGTACTGCTCGAGCGCGGCTTCGTCGGCGGCGAGCGTGGCCGGCAGTTCGTCGCGCAGGAAATCGACCCAGGTGCGAATTTTCGCGTCGAGGTACTGGCGCGACGGATACAGCGCGTAGATGTTCATCACGTGCGACCGGTACTCGGGCATCACGCGCACGATGTGCCCGCTGCGCAGCCAGCCGATCGCCGAATAGAGCGGCAGACCGCCGATCCCCATCCCTTCCCGCACGGCCACCGCGAGCGCCTCGGCGACGTTCACGCGAAACGGCGGCGCCGTGACCGGCACGACCTCGTCGCCGTTCGGCCCCGACAGCGCCCATTCGTCGAAGTGAAAGCCCGGCGCGATCATCCCGAGGCACACGTGCTGCGCGAGGTCGGCCGGCCGCTGCGGCACGCCGTGCGACTCGACATACCCGGGCGATGCGCACACGACGCTGTAGCTCACGCCGAGCCGCTGCGACACGAGCCCGGAATCGGGCAGGTCGCGGCCGACGACGATCGCGACGTCATACCCCTCGTCAAGCAAATCGGGCATCCGCTGCGCGAGGGTCAGCTCGACGTGCACGTCCGGGTAGCGCTCGCGATAGCGCGCGATGGCCGGCACCAGGTAGTGCTGGCCGAGGCTCGTGAAGCAATGCACCTTCAGCTTGCCCGACGGGCGCGCATGCGCGTCGCCCGCCTCGGCTTCGGCCTGGTCGACATACGCGAGGATCTGCTCGCAGCGCTGCAGGTAGCGCTCGCCGGCTTCGGTGAGCGCGATCCGGCGCGTCGTGCGGTTCAGGAGACGCGTGCGCAGGTGCGCCTCGAGATCAGAGACCGCGCGCGACGCGTAGGCGGTAGTCGAATTCATCTGCTGGGCGGCCGCGGTAAAACTTCCCGCGTCGACCACGCGGACGAATACCCGCATGTTTTGTAACGTATCCATCCCATTGCCCGTTTGAATCCGGACGGATTGTTGCACAGAGGCGAACAAGTATTGTCTCAGGATTCGTAAAAATGACTTGCACCCTTGTCCATTTATTCAGGAATCACTGAAAAATATAATCGCATCCGACTCATCTATATCGGAAAGGGAGAAAATCGTGCAGTCTCCGGCGACAAAAGGGACGCTCGCACTGGCGGTTCTTGCAGTCTCATTAATAATGGCCGGCTGCGCGAGCATGGGCGACAACAAGCCGCAGTCAGCCCGCATCGAAGCGAACGCGCTCGACGCCGGCGCGGCGATTCGCGCGGCCGACCGTGACGCGGGCTGGCCCGCGGCCGACTGGTGGCGCGCCTACCGCGATCCGCAACTCGACGCCTGGATCGCCAACGCCCAGGCCGGCAACCCGACGCTCGCGGCCGCCGAGGCACGAGTGCGCGAAGCGCAGGCGATGGCGCGCGTGGCCCGCTCGGCCGAGCTGCCGCAGATCAACGGCAACCTGTCGCTGATGCGCCAGCACTGGCCGGACAACGTGTACTACGGCCCCGGCCCGCTCGCGAACACCGATACCTGGAACAACACCGGCACGCTCGGCCTGTCGTACCACCTCGACCTGTGGGGCAAGGACAAGAACGCGACCGAGCGCGCGCTCGACACAGCGCATGCGACCGCCGCCGACGCGCGTGCGGCCAAGCTCGAGCTCGAAGTCAACGTCGTGCGTGCGTACGTCGGCATGTCGATGAACTATGCGCTGCTCGACCTCGCGCACGAAACGTTCGAACGCCAGCGCGCGCTCGCCGATCTGGCGCGCAAGCGGCTGCAGGCCGGCCTCGGCACGCAGCTCGAAGTGAGCCAGGCGGAATCGACGCTGCCCGATTATGAGCGCCAGATCGACAGTTATGAGGAAGCGATCCAGCTCGCGCGGCACCAGCTCGCCGCGCTGGCCGGCAAGGGCCCGGGCGCGGGCGATGCGATCAAGCGGCCGCAGCTGTCGCTCGACGCACCGGCCGGCCTGCCGTCGGCGATGCCGGCCGACCTGCTCGGCCGCCGCCCCGACGTCGTCGCGGCGCGCTGGACGGTCGACGCGCAGGCGCGCGGCATCGATGTCGCGAAGGCGTCGTTCTACCCGAACATCGACCTGCTCGCGACGGTCGGCGGCTTCGGCGTGACCGCACCGTTCACCGACTTCCTGCGCGCGATGAACGGCGGCTGGACGGCCGGCCCTGCGCTGTCGCTGCCGATCTTCGAAGGCGGCCGGCTGCGTGCGCAGCTCGGCGCCGCGAATGCCGGCTACGACCAGGCGGTCGAGCGCTACAACCAGACGATCGTCGGCGCGCTCAAGGACATCGCCGACCAGGTCGTGCGGATCCGTTCGCTCGATACGCAGAAAAAGGACGCCGCACGCTCGGTGGCCGCCAACGACCGCAGCTACCAGCTGTCGCGCGAAGGCTTCCGCCGCGGGCTGACCGATTACGTGAACGTGCTGGTCGCGCAGCAGCAGTTGCTGCGCGCGCAGGAAACGGCCGCCCGCATCGATGCGGAACGCCTCGCCGCGCACGCGCAGTTGATGGCCGCGCTCGGCGGTGGGGTCGAGACGGATACGGACGTTCGGGGCGGCCATCCGCAGGGCGGCCATCCGTCGCATGACGAATCCGCCACCGGCGCAGCCGCGCCTGCCGCCGCGTCGGGCGCGAAGCCCGTGGCGGCCGTCGCCCGGCCCACGCAGGTGGCCGCCGCCGGCGCGTCCGGCGTGCCGGCCGCACGGTAACGCGGAGCGACGCCATGTCAGCCTCCTCCCCCGCTTCCACGCCCGCCGGCGGCCCGTTGGCGGCCTGGGCCGCCGCGTTCGGCGACTGGGCCCGCACCGACGGCGCCGCGTGGCTCTACCTCTTCAAGGCGCTGCTCGCGACCTTCATCGCGCTCGGCGTATCGATGCGGCTCGACCTGCCGGCACCGAAGACGGCGATGACGACCGTCTTCATCGTGATGCAGCCGCAAAGCGGCGCCGTGCTCGCGAAGAGCTTCTACCGGGTCGCCGGCACGATCTTCGGGCTCATCGCGACGCTCACGTTCGTCGGGCTGTTCCCGCAGCAGCCGCAGCTGTTCCTGCTGGCGATCGCCATCTGGATCGCGCTGTGCACCGCCGGCGCGGCGCGCAACCGCAACTTCCGCAGCTACGGCTTCCTGCTCGCCGGCTATACGACGGCGCTGATCGGCCTGCCCGCGTCGCAGCACCCGGACGGCGCCTTCATGAGCGCGATGACGCGCGTCTCCGAAGTGATCATCGGGATCGTGTCGGCCGGCGTGGTCAGCGCGCTCGTGTTTCCGCAGTACACCGGCGAGCAGATGCGCACGACGGTACGCAAGCGCTTCGGCAGCTTCGTGGACTACGTCGCATCGGCGCTGTCGGGCCAGCTCGACCGCGCGCACATCGAGACCATCCACACGCGCTTCGTCGCCGACGTGGTCGGCTTCGAGGCCGCGCGCAGCATGGCCGTGTTCGAGAATCCGGACACGCGCATGCGCAGCGGCCGGCTCGCACGCCTGAACAGCGAATTCATGAGCGCATCGAGCCGCTTTCACGCGCTGCATCAGTTGATGAACCGGCTGCACGCAGCCGGTGCGCAGGCCGCGATCGATGCGATCGAGCCGTATTTCCGCGAAATCGCGCCGCTGCTCACGCGCCATGGCGAACCCGTGCGCACGTCGATCGACGCCGCGCACTCGGCCGAGCAACTGCTCGCGTGGCGCGACGCGCTGCCGCGCCGCATCCGCGCGACGCGCGCGGAACTCGAAACGCAGCCCGGCTTCCCGCTGCTCGACTTCGACACGGCCGCCGAGCTGTTGTACCGCTTCATCACCGACCTGCAGGAATATGCGGCGACCTATGCCTCGCTCGCGACCGCGACGCACGAGCGCGAACGCTGGATCGAGCGCTACGAGCCGCGCACCAACCGGACGGCCGCCACGATCGCGGGGATCCGCACTGCGACGGTGATTCTCGCGCTGGGCTGGTTCTGGATCGAGACCGCGTGGCCGAGCGGCGTGATGCTGGTGCTGAACGCCGCGGCGACCTGCGCGCTCGCATCGTCGGCACCGCGCCCGACCGCGATGGCCGCCCAGATGGGGATGGGCACGGCGCTGGCCGTTTGTACCGGCTTCCTGCTGATGTTCGGCATCTACCCGCGGATCGACGGCTTCTGGCTGCTGTGCGCGGCGCTCGCGCCATTGCTCGCGATCGGCATCTACATGACGCTGAAGCCGAAGCTCGCGGGCTACGGGATGGGCTACCTGATCTTCTTCTGCTTCCTCGCGGGCCCGGACAGCATCACGCACTACGATCCGACGAGCTTCATGAACGATGCGCTCGCGCTGCTGCTGTCGATGCTGGTATCGGCGATCGCGTTCGCCGTGCTGTTCCCGCCGACCGCGCCGTGGCTCAAGAAGCGGCTGCTCGCCGACCTGCGCCACCAGGCCGTCGCGGCCTGCCATGCGCGGCTCGCCGGCTTGCGCACGCGCTTCGAGAGCGGCGCGCGCGACCTGATGTACCAGGCGCACACGCTGTCGGCCGACCAGCCCGACGTGCAGCGCGACGCGCTGCGCTGGATGTTCGCGGTGCTCGAAACCGGCAACGCGGCCATCGACCTGCGCCATGAGCTGGCCACGCTGCCGTCCGATCCGCGCTATGCGCCGACGACGCCGTGGCGACGCGCGATCGAGACGATGCGCGCCGCGCTGTCGTCGCTGTTCACCCGGCCGGACGCCGAACGCTTCGACGCCACGCTCGCCGCGGTCAACGCTGCGATCGATGCGACCCGGCAGACGCTCGACGCGTTCACGCCGACGCGCGAGGAACGCCACCAGTTGCAGCGGATCCTGAGCCACCTGCATTTCGTGCGCACGGCCCTGCTCGATCCCGAATCGCCGCTCGCCGCGCTCAACCGCAACCGCCCCGTGCGTCCCCAACCAGGAGCCTCGTCATGATGCCGCGTGAAATCGCCATTCTCGATGCCTACATGCCCACGGTGGTGCTGATGTTCGTCCTCGGCGCGCTCGCGACCTGGGCCGTCGACCGCCTGCTCGCCTACACGGGCCTCTACCGACTCGTCTGGCACCCGTCGCTGTTCCGGGCCTGCCTTCTCGTCTGCATTTGCGGCGGACTGAGTCTTGCCGTTTACCGTTGATTCCGAACCATCATGATTCTCAGAAAACTCTTCGGCTTCGTCGCGACCGCCATCATTCTTCTCGTCGCGATCCTGATCGGGCGCTCGCTGTGGGTGCACTACATGGATGATCCGTGGACGCGCGACGGGCGCGTACGCGCCGAGATCGTCAACGTCGCGCCGGACGTGTCGGGCGCGATCGTCGAGCTGCCCGTGCATGACAACCAGCTCGTCAAGAAAGGCGACCTGATCATGCAGATCGACCCGTCGCACTACCAGATCGCGGTCGAGCAGGCGCAGGCGGCCGTTGCCGCCCGCCGCGCGGAACTGCAGATGCGCCGCGACGACGCGGCCCGCCGCGCGGATCTCGACGCGCTCGTCGTGTCGAAGGAAAATCGCGAGAACGCCGCGCACAGTGCGTCGAGCGCCGATGCGCAATACCAGCAGGCGATCGCCGCGCTCGATGCCGCGAAGCTCAACCTCGAGCGCACGCGCGTCGTCGCGCCGGTCGACGGCTACATCACGAACCTGCAGACGTTCAAGGGCAACTACGCGGTGGCCGGCCAGGCGAAGCTCGCGATCGTCGACAGCCATTCGTTCTGGGTCTACGGCTACTTCGAGGAAACCAAGCTGCCGCGCGTGAAGATCGGTGCGCCGGCCGAGATGCGGCTGATGAGCGGCGGCGTGATGAAGGGCCACGTCGAAAGCATCTCGCGCGGCATCTACGATCGCGACAACCCGCAAAGCCGCGACCTCGTCGCGGACGTGAACCCGACCTTCAACTGGGTGCGCCTCGCCCAGCGCGTGCCGGTGCGCATCAAGATCGACGACGTGCCGGCCGACGTGGTGCTGTCGGCGGGCACGACCTGCACGGTCATCATCGACCCGGACAAGCAGAAGAAGTCGTAAATGCGGGACGGCCGGGCGCGCTCAGGCCGCGATGCGAAAGCGCCCGACCAGTGACGTCAACGCCTGCGCCTGCTCGTCGAGCGCGTTCGCCGCGGCGGCCGCCTGTTCGACGAGCGCCGCGTTCTGCTGGGTGCCGGCGTCCATTTGCGTGACCGCGCGGCCGATCTCTTCGATGCCGGCGCTCTGCTCATCGGATGCCGCCGAAATCTCGCCGATGATGTCGGTCACGCGCTTCACTGCCCGCACGACGTCGCCCATCGTGCGGCCCGCGTCGTGCGCGAGCGTCGCACCGTTCGCGACGCGCTCCACCGACGCACCGATCAACTCGCGAATCTCCTTCGCCGCGGTCGCCGAGCGCTGCGCAAGCAACCGCACCTCGCCCGCTACCACCGAGAAGCCGCGCCCCTGTTCGCCGGCGCGCGCCGCCTCGACCGCCGCATTCAACGCGAGAATGTTGGTCTGGAACGCGATCCCCTCGATCGTGCCGATGATGTCGCGGATGTTCTTCGCGCTGTCGTCGATCTCGCTCATCGTCGCCACCACCCGCCCGACGACTTCCCCGCCCGTCTCCGCGACGGCCGACGCATTGGCCGCCAGCGCGCTCGCCTGCCGCGCGTTCTCGGCGTTCTGGCGTACGGTCGACGTGAGCTGCTCCATGCTGGCCGCGGTGCGCTCGAGCGCGACGGCCTGCTGCTCGGTGCGCTTCGACAGATCGAGGTTGCCGGTGGAGATCTCGCCCGACGCCGCCGCGATCGCTTCCGCGCTGACGGCGATCTCGCCGACGGTCGCCGCGAGCCCCGTCTGCATCTCGGCCAGCGCACGCACCATGCTGTCGCGGTCGTGCCGGCCCAGCGTGATCGGTCGCGTCAGGTCGCCGCGCGCGATGTCCGCGGCGATCGCCTTCGCGTGCGCGGGCTCGCCGCCGAGCTGTGACGCGAGACGGCGCACGACGCGCTCGGCGATCACGATCGCGAGCACGATCAGCGCAACCGTCATCGCCGCGATCATCGCGAACGACGACGAGAATATGGTGGCGGACGCATCGAGCGTCGCCTTCGACTTCGCGCCGCGCGTCTTCACGAGTTCGGCGACGAGTTTCTCGAGCTTGCCGGTTTCGACCAGCAGCGACACGTCCTGCGTGCCGACCTGCCAGTTCATCTGCGACAGGTCGAGCGGCTGCGCACGCACGAGTTCGACGAAATCGCGCAGATGCGCGCTCCATGTGCCGACCGCCGTCGAGAACGCGTGCAGCCGCGCCGAATCGTCGGCGTCGGCCGGATCCGCATAGCGCTGCAGCGTACCGAGCGCCTGGCCGATCGACGCGAGCCCCGCGCCCACGTCGGCGCCCAGCTCGTCGCGCTCCTTCGCGGTAGTCGCGGTCAGCAGCATCTTCTGGGCGCGGCTCGCGCGCAGCACTTCGGCCCGGACCTCCTCGGCCGCGCGGCTCGCGACGTGGCCCTGCTCGTAGACCGACGCGATCGACGCGTTCAGCCGGCTGATCTGCCAGAGCGAGAACACGCCGATCGCCAGCGTGCCGACCAGCAGGATCGCGAAGGCGGCGCGCAACGTCGCCTTGACGGTCCACGGCCGGCGCTCGCGACGCGCCGCGCGCTGGCGCCGTGCGGCGCGGCCGGCGGCAACGTCGGGGGCGGCGGCTGCCACACCCGGCTGTGGATGCAAAGATGCTGCTTTCATCGAACTATCCCCGTATTGATCACGCGGCCGGAAAGGTCGGTCCCGGCGTTCCCGCGATGGCTGGCCTTGCCGCGCGTCCTGCGCCCGCACCGGCGGATAGCCGGTGCCGGGCGCGGCGCGCCTGTTGTCATTGGGTCGTTCTACGGCCGCCATCGCCGTTTCTTGAGTCCGGGAAACCACGCACCGCCCCCGGGCGCGCCCTCCGCCGACCGGCAGGGGCGCCGCCTGCGTTATACCCGGTCAAAAAAGTGCGTATCGGACGATCCGTCAGATGAATGTCCGATTCGCGATAAAACTTGTCCTGACATTCTCGATACGCCACATTACACTTCTTTGACTCAGCAACGATTCAAGACGCGCCGATCCCCAGCAGAGCGCGCCCGCCACCTCAACTCGTTCAGCTCTCACATGGAAACCAGCCTCGATACCGGCTCCGCCGGCGCAGCCGCCGCCCAGCCATCCGCCCCGCCCGTCGCCCGCACCGTGTACCCGGTGCTCGGCGCGATCAGCTTCTCGCACATGCTCAACGACATGATCCAGTCGTTGATCCTCGCGATCTATCCGATGCTCAAGAGCCAGTTCGCGCTGTCGTTCGCGCAGATCGGCCTGATCACGCTCACCTACCAGATCACCGCGTCGCTGCTGCAGCCGCTCATCGGCCTCTATACCGACAAGCGTCCGAAGCCGTATTCGCTGCCGGTCGGCATGGGCTTCACGCTCGCGGGGCTGCTGCTGATGTCGGTCGCGACGAGTTTCCCGATGCTGCTGGTGGCCGCCGCCCTGGTCGGCTGCGGCTCGTCGGTGTTCCATCCCGAATCGTCGCGCGTCGCGCGGATGGCGTCGGGCGGCCAGCATGGGCTCGCGCAGTCGGTGTTCCAGGTCGGCGGCAATGCGGGTTCCGCGCTCGGGCCGCTGCTCGCCGCGCTGGTGATCATTCCGCACGGCCAGCACAGCATCGCGTGGTTCTCGGCGGCCGCGCTCGTCGCGATGATCGTGCTCACGCAGATCGGCCACTGGTACAAGAAGCATCCGTCGATGAAGAAGAAGGCCGCCGCGGCCGGCCACCCGACGCTGTCGCGCGGCCGCGTGATGGGGGCGATCGGCGTGCTGGTGCTGCTCGTGTTCTCGAAGTACTTCTACCTCGCGAGCATCAACAGCTATTTCACGTTCTACCTGATCGACAAGTTCCACCTGTCGGTGCAGGCCGCGCAGATCCACCTGTTCGTGTTCCTCGCGGCGGTGGCGGCCGGCACGCTGATCGGCGGGCCGGTGGGCGACCGGATCGGCCGCAAGTACGTGATCTGGGTGTCGATCCTCGGCGTCGCGCCGTTCACGCTGCTGCTGCCGTACGCGAACCTGTTCTGGACCAGCGTGCTGACCGTGATCATCGGCGTCGTGCTCGCGTCGGCGTTCGCCGCGATCCTCGTCTATGCGACGGAGCTGATGCCCGGCAAGGTCGGGATGGTCGCGGGCCTGTTCTTCGGCTTCGCATTCGGCCTCGGCGGGGTCGGCGCGGCCGTGCTCGGCCAGCTCGCGGACGCAACGAGCATCCCGTTCGTCTACAAGGTGTGCTCGTTCCTGCCGCTGATCGGCGTGCTGACGGTGTTCCTGCCGAACCTCGAAAGCAGCCGGCGCAAGCCGGCGTGACGAACCGGCCGCGGCGTGCGCGCCGCGGCCGGTCGAACGGCTCGAATGAAGGAATGCAGAAAACGGCGGCGGCTTCAGGCCGCCGTCGTCGCATGCAGCGTCAGGAAACGCTTGAGGATGCCCGACGAATAGCTGCTCGCGATCGCCGACAGGAAGTGCGAGAACGACTGTGTCGCATGATCGTCGGCCGTATCGGAGATCGTGCGCACGAGCGCGAACGGCACGTCGTGCTCCGCACAGACCTGCGCAATCGCGGCGCCTTCCATCTCGACCGCAAGCGCATCCGGCAGCGCGTCGCGCAGCGCGACGACCTCGCGCTCGCTCGACACGAAGCGGTCGCCGCTGATGATGAGCCCCGCATGCAGCGTCGCACCGGCCAGGCCGAAGCGCGCGGCGAACTGCGCGCCCTCTTCCTCGACGAACTGCGTGCATGCCGCCCGCAGGCTCGCGGTCAGCGCCGTGTCGGTTGCGAAACGCGTGATGCCGAGCAGCGGCACCTCGTAGCGCGGAAAGAGCGGCGACGCATCGAGATCGTGCTGCAGCAGCGTATCGGCCACGACGACATCGCCGACCCGCACCGTGCGCGACACGCCGCCCGCCACGCCGGTGAACACGACGCCCGCCACGCCGAACACGTGGATCAGCGCACTGACCGTCGCGGCGGCCGCCACCTTGCCGACCCGTGCGAGCGTCACGACGCAGGCCGCGCCGTGCACGGTGCCGACGTGATAATCGCGACGGCCGAGCGTGACCGTCTTCATCGCGCCGTCGGCGCGCATCGCGGCGATCAGGTCGCCGAGTTCCTCGGGCAGCGCGGCCAGAATGCCGAGCGGGCGGGCCGCAGGCGTCACATCCAGGTCGATACCCATCATTCCACCGCCTGCAGTTTCGCGACCGCGAGCGCGAGCCACTTCTCGCCGTGCCGCTTGAACTTCACCTGCGCCTTCGCATCGGTGCCGTTGCCTTCGAGCGCGGTGACCGTGCCTTCGCCGAACTTGGTGTGGAACACCTGCTGGCCGACCCGGAAGCCGGCATCGGCCGCGCGCTGCTTGTCCGCGAACGCGGGCAGCGGCGCGGATACGGCCGGGTCGACGATCTGCTCGCGACTGCCGCCGCCCGGCCGCGCGAACCAGTCGCGCCCGTATCCGGCGTTGTCCGACCGGCCACCCCAGCGCGAACCGGCCTCGACCTTCGGCGTCAGCCACTTCAACACGTGCTCGGGCAGTTCGTCGAAGAAGCGCGAGCGCACGTTGTAGCGCGTCTGGCCGTGCAGCATCCGGCTCTGCGCGAACGACAGGTAGAGCCGCTCCTTCGCGCGCGTGATCGCGACGTACATCAGCCGGCGCTCTTCCTCGAGGCCGTCCGATTCGAGCACGCTGTTCTCGTGCGGGAACAGCCCTTCCTCGAGCCCCGTGATGAACACGGCCGAGAATTCGAGCCCCTTCGCCGCGTGCACCGTCATCAGCTGCACGGCGTCCTGCCCGGCCTGCGCCTGGTTGTCGCCGGCCTCCAGCGACGCATGCGACAGGAAGCCGGCGAGCGGCGTCATCGTGTCGGGGTTCTGCGCCGGGTCGGCGGGCGATACCGGGTCGAGCACGTCGACGGCCGGATCGTCCGTCGCGGTGCCGAGCTCGGGCGCCGCGATCGCGCCCGCGCGCAGCGGGATCGAACGGGCCGGCGTGTCGAGCCCGTAGCCTTCCTCGGCGATGAACGCGGTGGCCGCGTTCACGAGTTCCTGCAAGTTCTCGAGACGGTCCTGGCCTTCGCGCTCGCCCTGGTAGAAATCGGCGAGGCCGCTGGCGCGCACGATGTGCTCGACGGTGTCGGGCAGGTTCATGTGCTGCGTGTCGGCGCGCATCTTCGCGACCAGGTTCGCGAACCCGCCGAGGCTCGTGCCGGCCTTGCCCGTCACGTACGGAATCGCGGCGGCCATCGAGCAACCGTACAGGCGCGCGGCGTCGGCCAGCTGCTCGATCGAGCGCGCACCGATGCCGCGGGTCGGGAAGTTCACGACGCGCACGAACGCGGTGTCGTCGTTCGGGTTGTCGATCAGGCGCAGGTACGCGAGCGCATGCTTGACTTCCTGGCGCTCGAAGAAGCGCAGGCCGCCGTACACGCGGTACGGGATGCCCGACGACATCAGCGTGTGCTCGATCGAGCGCGACTGCGCGTTGCTGCGGTACAGGACGGCCACTTCGCTGCGCGCCATCCCGGTGTTGATCAGCGAGCGGATCTCCTCGACGATCCAGCCGGCTTCCTGCGAATCGGTGCTCGCTTCGTACACGCGCACGGGCTCGCCGTGGCCCGCGTCGGTGCGCAGGTTCTTGCCGAGGCGGTGCGCGTTGTTCGAGATCAGCTGGTTGGCCGCGTCGAGGATGTTGCCGTGCGACCGGTAGTTCTGCTCGAGCTTGATCAGGTTGCGCACGCGGAATTCGTCTTCGAAGTCACGCATGTTGCCGACGTTCGCGCCGCGGAACGCATAGATCGACTGGTCGTCGTCGCCGACCGCGAAGATCGCGTTTTCGCCGCCCGCGAGCATCTTGAGCCACGCGTACTGCAGCTTGTTGGTGTCCTGGAACTCGTCGACGAGAATGTGGCGGAAGCGCGCCTGGTAGTGCGCGCGCAGCGGCGCGTTGTACGCGAGCAGTTCGTAGCAGCGCAGCAGCAGCTCGGGGAAATCGACGACGCCCTCGCGCTGGCACTGCTGGTCGTACGCCTGGTACAGCTCGACGAACTTGCGGTTGAAGTTGTCGGACGCGTCGACCTTGTCGGGACGCAGCCCCTGCTCCTTCGCGTTGTTGATGAAGTACTGCACGTTCTTCGGCGGGTACTTTTCATCATCGACGTTCGCCGACTTCATCAGCCGCTTGATCGCGGACAGCTGGTCGGCCGTATCGAGGATCTGGAAGGTCTGCGGCAGGCCGGCATCACGCCAGTGCGTGCGCAGCATCCGGTTGCACAGGCCGTGGAACGTGCCGATCCACATCCCGCGCGTGTCGATCGGCATCATCGCCGACAGGCGCGCCATCATTTCGCGCGCGGCCTTGTTCGTGAAGGTCACGGCGAGCACGGTGGGCGGCGACGCGTAGCCCTGCTGGATCAGCCACGCGATGCGGGTGATCAGCACGCGGGTCTTGCCGCTGCCCGCCCCTGCGAGGATCAGCGCCGGTTCGTTCGGCAACGTGACGGCGGCGAGTTGTTCGGGGTTCAGATTGGCGAGCAGATCGGGCATGGAGCGGCAGCAAACGGGCGAGAAAAATGCGGACCCGACATTATAAGTCGGCCGCGCGATGCCGTTCCCGATCCGTTCGCCGGCACGTCACGGACGCGCTGTTGCGGCGTCCCGCGAGGCCCGCGCCGGCAAGGCGATGGCTGGTCGATGTGCATCCATTTATAATTGTCAGATTCGGCATCCAATTCACGCATTTTTCGGCAGATTTCCAACATGAGCGACAACACGATTGCGAAGAGCTTCGAGCCCCACACCATCGAGTCCCAATGGGGGCCGGAGTGGGAAAAACGCGGCTACGCCGCCCCGGCATTCGACCCGGCCCGCCCCGATTTCGCGATCCAGTTGCCGCCGCCGAACGTGACGGGCACGCTGCACATGGGCCACGCGTTCAATCAGACGATCATGGACGGCCTCGCCCGCTACCACCGGATGCTCGGCGAGAACACGCTGTGGGTGCCCGGCACCGACCACGCGGGGATCGCGACCCAGATCGTCGTCGAGCGCCAGCTCGATGCACAGGGCGTATCGCGCCACGACCTCGGCCGCGAGAAGTTCGTCGAACGCGTGTGGGAATGGAAGGAAAAATCGGGCTCGACGATCACCGGCCAGGTGCGCCGCCTCGGCGCGTCGACCGACTGGTCGCGCGAATACTTCACGATGGACGACAAGATGTCGGCCGCCGTGCGCGACGTGTTCGTCACGCTCTTTGAACAGGGCCTGATCTACCGCGGCAAGCGCCTCGTGAACTGGGATCCGGTGCTGCTGACTGCCGTGTCGGACCTCGAAGTCGTGAGCGAAGAGGAAAACGGCCACCTGTGGCACATCCGCTACCCGCTGGTCGACGGCTCGGGTTCGCTGACCGTGGCCACGACGCGCCCGGAAACGATGCTCGGCGACGTCGCGCTGATGGTCCACCCGGAAGACGAGCGCTACGCGCACCTGATCGGCAAGCTCGTCACGCTGCCGCTGACGGGCCGCCAGATCCCGGTGATCGCCGACGACTACGTCGATCGCGAGTTCGGCACGGGCGTCGTGAAGGTCACGCCCGCGCACGACTTCAACGACTACCAGGTCGGCCAGCGCCACAAGCTCGCGCCGATCGAGATCCTGACGCTCGACGCGAAGATCAACGACAACGGCCCCGAGCAGTATCGCGGCCTCGACCGCTTCGACGCGCGCAAGGCGATCGTCGCCGACCTCGACGCGGAAGGCTTCCTCGACTCGGTGAAGCCGCACAAGCTGATGGTGCCGCGCGGCGACCGCACGGGCGTCGTGATCGAGCCGATGCTGACCGACCAGTGGTTCGTCGCGATGACGAAGCCGGCGCCGGAAGGCACGTTCAATCCGGGCAAGTCGATCACGGAAACGTCGCTCGACGTCGTGCGCAGCGGCCAGATCAAGTTCGTCCCCGAAAACTGGACGACCACCTACTACCAGTGGCTCGAGAACATCCAGGACTGGTGCATCTCGCGCCAGCTGTGGTGGGGCCACCAGATTCCCGCGTGGTACGGCGAGAACGGCGAGGTGTTCGTCGCGCGCAACGAGGAAGAAGCGCGCGCGCAGGCTGCCGCGAAGGGTTACACGGGTGCGCTGAAGCGCGACGAAGACGTGCTCGACACGTGGTTCTCGTCGGCGCTCGTGCCGTTCTCGTCGCTCGGCTGGCCGAACGAAACGCCTGAACTGAAGCACTTCCTGCCGTCGTCGGTGCTCGTCACGGGCTTCGACATCATCTTCTTCTGGGTCGCCCGGATGGTGATGATGACCACGCACTTCACGGGCAAGGTGCCGTTCCACACCGTCTACGTGCACGGCCTCGTGCGCGACGCGGAAGGCCAGAAGATGTCGAAGAGCAAGGGCAACACGCTCGACCCGATCGACATCGTCGACGGCATCGACCTCGACACGCTGGTCGCGAAGCGCACGACTGGCCTGATGAACCCGAAGCAGGCCGCGACGATCGAGAAGAAGACGCGCAAGGAATTCCCGGACGGCATCGCCGCGTTCGGCACCGACGCGCTGCGCTTCACGATGGCGTCGATGGCGACGCTCGGCCGCAACGTGAACTTCGACCTCGCGCGCTGCGAAGGCTATCGCAACTTCTGCAACAAGCTGTGGAACGCCACGCGCTTCGTGCTGATGAACTGCGAAGGCCACGACTGCGGCAGCGACAAGCCGGAAGTCTGCGGCGCGGGCGATTGCGGCCCGGGCGGCTACCTCGACTTCTCGGCGGCCGACCGCTGGATCGTGTCGCTGCTGCAGCGCACGGAGGCCGACATCGCGAAGGGCTTCGCCGATTACCGCTTCGACAACATCGCCAGCAGCATCTACAAGTTCGTGTGGGACGAGTACTGCGACTGGTATCTCGAACTCGCGAAGGTGCAGATCCAGAACGGCACGCCGGAACAGCAGCGCGCGACGCGCCGCACGCTGCTGCGCGTGCTCGAGACGGTGCTGCGCCTCGCGCACCCGATCATCCCGTTCATCACCGAAGCGCTCTGGCAGAAGGTCGCGCCGCTGGCGGGCCGGTATCCGCAGGGCATGGCCGAAAGCGAAGCGTCGCTGATGACGCAGGCGTACCCGGTCGCGAACCTGCAGAAGATCGACGAGGTGTCCGAACAGTGGGCGGCCGACCTGAAGGCGATCGTCGACGCGTGCCGCAACCTGCGCGGCGAGATGAACCTGTCGCCGGCCACCAAGGTGCCGCTGCTCGCAGCCGGCGATGCCGAGCGCCTGCGCTCGTTCGCGCCGTACGTCCAGGCCCTCGCGCGCCTGTCGGAAGTGCAGATCCTCGCCGACGAAGCGACGCTCGACAAGGAAGCGCACGGCGCGCCGATCGCGATCGTCGGGCCGAACAAGCTGGTGCTGAAGGTCGAGATCGACGTCGCGGCCGAACGCGAGCGCCTGTCGAAGGAAATCACGCGCCTGACGAACGAGATCACGAAGTGCAATGCGAAGCTCGGCAACGAGGCATTCGTCGCGAAAGCGCCGCCGGCCGTGGTCGAACAGGAGCAGAAGCGCGTCGCGGAATTCCAGAGCACGCTTGAAAAACTGCGCGCGCAGCTCGATCGGTTGCCTGCGTAACAAAGGGTAAGGTCGTTTGCGTTCACTATAATGGGGACGTGAACATAGACCATCTGACAAGTCGATTACAGGAATAAAGGTTCGATCATGTTGAAAGTTACCAAGGCAGTGTTCCCCGTTGCTGGTCTCGGCACGCGGTTCCTCCCGGCAACGAAAGCGAGCCCAAAGGAAATGCTGCCGGTCGTCGACAAGCCGCTGATCCAGTACGCGGTTGAAGAGGCGATCGCCGCCGGCATCACCGAGATGATCTTCGTCACCGGGCGCAGCAAGCGCGCGATCGAGGACCACTTCGACAAGTCGTACGAGGTCGAGGCCGAACTCGAGGCGCGCGGCAAGGAAAAGCTGCTCGAACTGGTGCGCAGCATCAAGCCGAGCCATGTCGACTGCTTCTACGTGCGCCAGCCGGAAGCGCTCGGCCTCGGCCATGCGGTGCTGTGCGCGGAAAAGCTGGTGGCCGACAACCCGTTCGCGGTGATCCTCGCGGACGACCTGCTCGACGGCAACCCGCCCGTGATGAAGCAGATGGTCGACGTGTTCGACCACTATCACAGCTCGGTGATCGGCGTCGAAGAGATCCCGCCGTCGGAGACGAAGTCGTACGGGATCGTCGACGGCAAGGAGTGGGAAGAGTCGATCGTCAAGATGTCGGCGATCGTCGAGAAGCCGGCGCCGGAAGTCGCGCCGTCGAACCTCGGCGTGGTCGGCCGCTACATCCTGAAGCCGCGGATCTTCGAGCACCTGCGTGCGCTGAAGCCCGGCGCGGGCGGCGAGCTGCAGCTCACCGACGCGATCCAGGCGCTGCTCGCCGATGAGCAAGTGCTGGCCTACAAGTACCAGGGCACGCGCTACGACTGCGGCAGCAAGCTCGGCTACCTGAAGGCGACGGTCGAATTCGCGCTGCGCCACGCGGAAGTCGGCGCGGAGTTCGACGCGTACCTGCGCACACGCAACGGCGCACACCCGGCCGCCTGAACGCGGCAAGGGCACGACGGCCCGCTCCGGCGGGCCCGCCCTCACCTCACCGGCCGACGCTCAGCGCGCTTCGGCCGGCTTCACCGAGACGACGCCCGGCATCGCGCCCGCGTCGTCTTTTTTCGTCTTGACGAGCCAGCCGCCGCCGTCGCCGAACGGCAGCTTCGCGAGTGCGCTCTTCACGAGCGCCGGCGCGGCCTGCTGCGTGCCGGGATCGCGATCGCGCAGCGCGGCCGATACGCGGTAGACGTCGGCGCCCGATTTCGCGTCGACGAAGCGCAGCGTCAGCACATGGCGATACACGCGGCCCATGAACGGCAGCGCGAACGGCGCCGGCCCATCGACCGTCACGCATGCGCTGCTCGCGGCCCCGCACCCGTCGGCGCGCGCCGCGACCGAGGCCGGCTGCGTCGCATACGCGATCGACAGCCGGTAGCGCGCGGCCGCGAGCGGCTTCGCATCGAAACCGCGGTGCGCGAGTTCGTCGCGCACGAGCGTCTCGATCTGCCGGTATTCGGCATCGTCGGCCTGCGCGGCCGTGCGCACGAAATCGTAGCCGTGCGCACCGGATGCGAACGCGTTCGGCTGCCCGACCGCACTGACGCCGCTCGTCACGCCGGCGCAACCCGTCAACAGCGACGCCGCCAGCGCGGTCGCTGCCCATTCCTTTCTCATGGCTTTCCCCAAATGCCTGCCGTCGCGCCCGGCCCTGTCAAGCGGACGGCTCGTCGATCGCGGGCAGCGACACCGTCACCGCGGTGCCGACACCCACCTCGCTGTCGACCGACACGCTGCCCCCATGGCGCGTGACGACCGTCTTCACGAATGCCATGCCGAGCCCGGAGCCCGAGATTTCGGGCCGCTCGCCGGCATGGAATCGCTTGAAACGCTCGAACAGATGCCGCTGATCTTCCGGCGCAATGCCGTATCCCTGATCGCGAATCGTACAGAACATCCGTTTCGACGCGTGCTCGACCGCCAGCGTACACGTGATCACGGTATCGGACGGACTGTATTTGACTGCGTTGTTCAGCAGGTTCACGAACGCGCGCGTGATCAGCGAGCGGTCCGCGCGCACCCAGCACATGTCGGTGCCGACGTCGGTGTCGACGCGAATGTGCTTCGCCTGCGCCTGCGGCCACACCTCGTCGCTCGCATCGATCAGCACGTCGACGAGGCTCGTCACCTCGAGCTGGTACACCTGCGACTCCGCGCGCGCCAGTTGCACGAACTCGTCGGCCAGCGACAGCGCGCGGTGCGCATAGCGCTCGATCCGCGCGAGCAGCCCGCGCATCGCGTCGGTCTCGGCGCGGTCGCGCTCGATCTCGACGAGCGCGAGAATCGACGACTGCGGCGAGCGCATGTCGTGCGACAGCAGGTGCAGCGCTTCCTCGCGCTGCCGCTCGGCCGCATGCAGTTCCGTCACGTCGACGAGGCCGGCGATCCAGCCCGTCACGCGGCCCTGCGCGTTCGTACACGCCGCGTAGCGTAGCAGATGGTCGAGCCCGTCACGATCGCGCACCTCGATGCCGCGCGCCATCGCGTCGTGCTCGGCCTCGAGCGTCGGGTCGAGCGCCGCCGGCCAGTGTTCGCGGATCGTCGCGTCGTGTTCGGCGTTGCCGTCGACGGTCTTCATGAAGGTCAGCTCGCCGAGCGCGGTGCGCAGCGGCCGCCCTTCCGGCAGCGGCAGCGACAGGCGCGACCCGTAGCGCTTGGCCGCGTGGTTCGCGATCAGCACCGTGCCGGCCAGGTCGGTCACGAAGATCGGCTCGGGCATGCTGTCGAGGCTGTCCCACACGAAGCGCTTCATGTCCTGCACGCGCTGCGCGGCTTGCGCCATCAGCGCCATCTGCCGCTCCAGCACGTCGCCGCCGACGCTGCGCGTGCGCGGCGCCTCGGGCAGCAGGTGCGGCTCGTCGGCGAGCCGCTGCAGCTCGCGGCGCAGGTACGACATCGTCATTTCCAGGCGCCGCCAGTTCCAGATCGGGTAGACGGCGATCAGCCCGAAGATCGCGGGCGCCGGCGACAGCCAGATGCGCGCCTCGAACAGCAGCGCCATGCTCGCGACGACGGCCAGCGCGGCCAGGCTCAGCGTGAGCAGCAGCGCGCGCCACGGCGACAGCATCAGGAAGCCGCCCACCAGCACGGCGAGCGGCAGCAGCGACGCGACGAACAGCCCGGCGCGCGACGCCGGCGAGATCGCACTGCCGGTCGCCAGCATGTCGAGCACGTTGGCATGGATATACACGCCGGCGAGCGGCCCGAACTCGCCGGACACGGGCGTGGCGAAGCGGTCGTACAGCCCCGACGCCGTCACGCCGACGACGACGATCTTGCCGCGCAGCGCGTCGGGCTTCACGCGCCCTTCGAGGACGTCGTCGAACGACAGTGTCGGATACGCGGGCGTGTTGCGGCTGAACGGGATCAGATAGCGGCCCTCGCCCGCCGCATCGCGCGACAGGTCGTGCGCATCCGCGCCGGGCACGCCGCCGACCGGGTGCAGCCGGCCGGCCTGGATCGCGCGGTAGACGGGCACCATCAGCTGCGGCCAGCGCACGCGGCCGTCGCTTTCGTACAGCGCCACGCTGCGTACGATGCCGTCGCGATCGACTTCGAGGTTGATGTGGCCGAGCCCGACCGCGCGCGCCGCGAGTGCGGCCACCGGCGGATCGACCGCGCGCGTGCCGTCCGCCTGCTCGGGACTCAGCAGCACGGGCAGGAAGGTCGGCACGTGGGTCATTGCGTCCGCGAACGCGCGATCTTCCGACGATGGTTCGGTAAACAGCACGTCGTAGACGACGGCGGCCGGCTGCGCGCGCGCCAGCGTGTCGAGCAACCGTGCATGCACGTCGCGCGGCCACGGCCAGCGGCCGAGCGCGGACACGCTCTGGTTGTCGATGTCGACGACGACCACGTCGGGTGACAGCGGCAGGCTGCGCAGCATCAGCAGCCGGTCGTAGATCAGGCCGTCGACGCTCGCCGACAGCCGGCCGAGCGTGCACGCGAGGATCACCGCGATCCCGAGGCAGCCGATCGCGATCCATTCGATCAGGAAGCGGCGGCCGAGGTGCCGCCGCGGAGAAACGGAATCGGGTTTCATGCGCCGCGGATCAGCGCGACAGCGTGAACGCGCTGACCGGACTAGTCTTCTCGTAGAACTTGCCGCCTTCGAACTCCTCGACGGTCACGGCCCAGAAATACTCACCCGGCGGCAGGTGCGCGACGGTGATCTGGCGCGTATGCAGGCCGACCTGGTCGACGACCGGCGCGCTCAGGTCCTTCGAGCGCGACAGCACGAACCGGTAGCGCGCGCCCTTGCCCGATCCGTTCGGCGACCAGCGGAACTCGTAGCCGCCGGCGCCGGGCGACGCGCTCGCGTCGAGCCCCATCACGCGGCGTTCGAACGCGTACGTCCGCGGCCGGCCCTCGAGGCCGTTCGCATCGATCGCGGCGATCCGCACGAAGTAGTTCCCGTTCGGCACGTCGCGGAAAACCGCGCGCGGCGAATCGGTGCGCGTTTCGCGGAACAGGTCGAGCAGCCCGGCGTCGTGCGCGAGTTGCACGCGGTACGCATGCGCGTCGGCGAGCGGCGCGACGTCGAAGGCGACCTCGGGCTCGTCCTGCACCTTGTCGGGATGCGCAAGCGCCGGCGCGGGCAGCAGCTCGACGGGCGCGCCGACCGCGCCGGACGATGTCGCGACGCTGCCGAAATTCGCATGCACGAGCGTCGGATCGGCGGGCTTCCGGCCGCCCGCGACGCCGACGGTGCCGTCGAGCACTTCGACGCGCGTCGACGCATTGCCGGCCGCGTCGTAGTTCACGCGAAAGTGCGTGCCGCGCACACCGGCCACGACCGACGGCGACCGGATCTGGAAGCGGTCGTCGCGTTTTTTCAGATGGGTGACTTCGCTGTCGACCGAGCCGCGCGTGAGTTCGAACTCACGATCGAGCGTGCCGGTCAGCACCGTGCGGCGCAGCGCCTTCAGGTTAAGCTGGCTGTCGGGCGGCAGGCTCATGTGCGTGCCGTCGGCGAGCTCGAGCGTCACGAAGCCGTTCGGGCCCGTGCGCACGCGATCGCCCTCGGCGAGCGTCGCGTCGTTCGCGAGCGGCACAAAAGCATCGCCGGACGCGCGTTCGGCCGTGCCCTGCACCGCGATGACGCGGGCGGTCAGCTTTTCCTTGCGCAGGCGCGCCACCGGCAGCTTCAGCGCGATGCCGGGCTGCAGGTGCTTCGGCGCGGGCACGCCGTTGATCTGTTGAAGCAGTTGCCAGTCGTCCGCGCCCTGCAGATAGCGCGCGGCGACGTCGTACAGCGTGTCGCCCGCCTGCGTGCGGTAGACGACCGTCTTGCCCGCCGCCGCCGCCGCGGGCGGCTGGGCGGCCGCATGCTGCGCGGCGAACGCAAACGCGACCGCGCAGGCTGCGCGCCGCGCGACCGTGCGCAGGTTCGCCGTGCGCTGCGTGATTCCCGTGGTCACTCCGGTTCTCCCTGCCCGACCCGTTCGAGCCGGTAGCCGTAGCCGTAGATCGGCGCGAGGCGATAGCCGTTTTCGGGCCGCAGGCCGAGCTTGGTGCGCAGCATCGAGATGTGCGTATCCATCGTGCGCGACGGGATGTCGGTCGCCTGCTTCCACACGAGATCGAGAATGTGCGCGCGCGACAGCGGCCGGTCGAGGTGCTGGAACAGCAGCAGCGCGAGTTCGAATTCCTTCTGCGTGAGGCTCACGGCCTTGTCGCCGACGTAGGCCTGCTTCAGGTTCACGTCGAAACGGAACTGATCGAATTCGCGAACGGTGGCCTCGGCGTTGACCGGATACGCGCGACGCAGCAGCGAGCCGATGCGCGCGCGCAGGATCGGGCCCGACACCGGCTTGACCACGTAATCGTCGGCACCGGCGTTGAGGATCTGCGTGATCCCCGCCTCGTCGTCACGGCTCGTCATGAAGATGATCGGCAGGCTGTGCTCGGTCTGATTGGCACGCACCCACTTCAACACCTCCTCGCCGGACATGTCGGGCACGTTCCAGTCGAGCACCAGCAGATCGAACGTCTCGCGCTGCAGACGCTTCTTCAGGGCCTTGCCTTCCTTGAACGCATAGCACGTATGGCCAACGGCCGTCAGCGTTTGACTGACGAAATCCGTCTGGGCCGGATCGTCATCCAGTACAGCAATTCTCATAGCACCCCGCAAATCGAAATCGATTCGTCCTGTTCAGCTCCCCGCCCCCACCCGGCCGCGCAGCACGTGCGCGGCTCCCGGATACCGGCCGGCGAGCCGTCGTTCGCCGCTCGCGCCAACTGCGCAAACCGGCGACCCCGGCAAAATATCTCAAAAACGGGGCACGGACGAACCGGCGATTTCATCATAGTAGTATGAAATTCGCCAATAAATTGCGCGGACTACCGTCTTTTCTTCGAATAATCCTTCCTGCCGCGCAATCGAGCGCCTAATCGGCGCCCGTGATGCCCGCCACCGGCTCGGCGACGTCGTCGGCCGGTACGCGATGCGACAGCGGCTCCGGACGCGCCGGTTGTACAAGCATCCGCTGCAACTGGCCGCGCACGCGCTCCCACGCGGCCGCCGCGTAGTCCGGCTGGCTCGCCGCCCACGCCTGCGCCAGATCGAACACGCGCTCGATCGTCGCACCGCAATAGGTCAGGCCCGAGCCGTCGTCCTGCGCGGCATCGCGCAGCCGTTCGTCGAGCCACTCGGCCAGCCACGGCATCTCGGCCGCGGCGGAATCCGCGTAGGCCTCCAGCGCGGCACGCGCGTGGCGATCCTGTTGCGGGTCGAGCTCGATACGGCTCAGTCCCGATACGCTGCGTTCCGCTCCGGACGGACTTCGAATGGTCCCTGGTCTGAAGGACATGTCCTCTCCCCGTTGTACGACGGTAACGTCAGGCATGGCCCCCGTGCCCGCCGTACGACGTACCGTGGCCGGCGCATCCGCTGGGAGCGGACGACCGGCCGGGTCAGTATACGCAGCCGATCACGCAGCGAGGTTTAAGAATTGTCAGAAAAGTGTGGCGGCGACGCGCGGCCGGCGCCAGGCGCTGCCGGCGGCGTGATGCGGGCCGTCAGCGGCGGCGCATCAGGAACACGAAGGTCTTGTCCTGCGTCGTCGATTCGACGATCTCGTTGCCCGTCTGCTTCGCGAACGCGGCGAAATCGCGCTGCGAGCCGGGATCGGTCGCGAGCACCTTGAGGATTTGCCCGCTTTCCATATCGGCGAGCGCTTTCTTGGCACGCAGGATCGGCAACGGGCAATTGAGCCCGCGCGCGTCCACTTCCTTGTGAATCTGCATCGGCTGTCGACCTTCGAATGACGCGCCGTTCAAGGCGCGGAGAGAAGGCGTGATTTTACCGCAGCGCCGTCGTGCCTGCCCGCGCTGCCGGCAGCCCGACGCCCGCGGACACCGGTTCAAGTGCCCGAGAAGCCGCCCGCGAGCCGTTCGCGCAGGTGCCGCACGAGCGCGCGCACCGCGCTCGGCACGACCGGGCTGTACGGACGGATCGCGAAGATGTGGTCGCCGAACGCGCCCGACGGCCGCCAGCCATCGAGCAGCGCGACCAGCCGGCCGGCGTCGAGATCGCGCTGCGCGCTGAAATCCGGCAGCAGCGCGATGCCGAGCCCGCCGAGCGCCGCCTCGCGCATCGCCTCGCTATTGTTCGCCGCGAAGCTGCCGCGCACCGGCACGCTCACGCGCTCGCGCCGCCGGCCGTGCGGCTCGAAGCTCCAGGCGGCCGGCTCGTTGTCGCGCAGGTAGCACAGGCAGCTGTGCTCGACGAGCTCGCTCGGGTGCCGCGGCGCGCCGCGCGCGTCGAGATAGTCGCGGCTCGCGACGAGCAGCGAGCGCGTGTCGCACAGTTTCCACGCAACGTGGGTCTGCGGCGCGGTGGTCGTATGGCGGATCGCGAGATCGAAACCCTCCTGCGTCAGCGAATGCAGCCGGTCCGACAGGTCGAGCTCGATCTGCACGCCCGGATGCTGCCGCAGGAAATCGGGCAGGTGCGGCACGACCTGCTGGCGCCCGAGCGCAACCGGCACTGTCAGGCGCAGCAGGCCGCGCGGCTCGCCGGCCAGGTCCTTCACGCGCGCGAAGTGCTGCCCGATCGACTCGAACGCGTCGCGCGTGCTGTCGACGAGCGTCTGGCCCGCGTCGGTGAGGCGCACGCTGCGCGTCGTGCGCCGCACGAGCGGCACGCCGGCCGCCTTTTCGAGATCGGCGATGCGCTGGCTCATCGCGGCCTTGCTGATGCCGAGCCGTTGCGCGGCGGCCGTGAAACTGCCGGCCGCGGCCAGTACCGTCAGCGAATGGATATGCGGCCAGAGCGCCTGGACATTTTGCTGATTCATGCGGTGATTATTCAGAATTCTGAACAGTGAATCAAGCTGCGCGGCCTTCTCCCGCCCTGCCCGTTTGCCTAGACTGGGCGCTGTCCACCCTCACCCGAGATCCCCCAGGAGACACGATGAATCCGGTTCCCGCGTACACCTCCGACGCCGACGTCGGCCACTATGTCGACGGCGCGCCCGTCGCCGGCCGCAGCGGCCGCTTCCAGGACGTCCTCAACCCGGCGCTCGGCCGCGCGGTGCGCCGCGTGGCGCTCGCCGACGACAGCGAAGTGCAGCAGGCCGTCGCGTCGGCCCACGCCGCGTTCCCGGCCTGGGCCGCGACGCCGCCGATCCGCCGCGCGCGCGTGCTGCACCGCTTCCTGCAGCTGATGAACGAGCACCGCGACGCCCTCGCGGCGATCATCACGGCCGAGCACGGCAAGGTGTTCTCCGATGCGCAGGGCGAAGTCGCGCGCGGCATCGACATCATCGAATTCGCGTGCGGCGTGCCGCAGCTCCTGAAGGGCGACTTCACCGACCAGGTCAGCACCGGCATCGACAACTGGACGATGCGCCAGCCGCTCGGCGTCGTCGCGGGCATCACGCCGTTCAACTTCCCGTGCATGGTGCCGTGCTGGATGTTCCCGGTCGCGATCGCGACGGGCAACACGTTCGTGCTGAAGCCGAGCGAGCGCGACCCGTCGGCGGCCCTGTTCATCGCCGACCTGCTCACGCAGGCAGGTCTCCCGGCCGGCGTGTTCAACGTCGTGCAGGGCGACAAGGGCGCGGTCGACGCGCTGCTCGACCACCCCGACGTGCAGGCCGTCAGCTTCGTCGGCTCGACGCCGATCGCGGCCTACGTGCAGCAGCGTGCCGTGCAATCCGGCAAGCGCGTGCAGGCACTCGGCGGCGCGAAGAACCACCTCGTCGTGATGCCCGACGCGAACCTCGAGCAGGCCGTCGACGCGCTGATCGGCGCCGCGTACGGCTCGGCCGGCGAACGCTGCATGGCGATCAGCGTCGCGGTGCTGGTGGGCGACATCGCGGACCAGATCGTGCCGCTGGTGGCCGAACGCGCGCGCAAGCTGGTGATCGGCGACGGCATGTCGCCGGAAGTCGAGATGGGCCCGATCGTCACCGGCGACGCGCTGAAGCGCATCGAAGGCTATATCGAGCAAGGCGTGAACGAAGGCGCGCAGCTGGTGGTCGACGGCCGCGGGCTGCGTGTGCCGGGCCGCGAGGCCGGCTTCTTCACCGGCGGCACGCTGTTCGATCACGTGACGCCCGACATGCGCATCTACAAGGAAGAAATCTTCGGGCCGGTGCTCGGCTGCGTGCGCGTGAAGGACTTCGGCGAAGCGGTCGACCTGATCAACGCGCACGAATTCGGCAACGGTGTGTCGTGCTTCACGAGCGACGGCGGCATCGCGCGCGAGTTCGCGCGGCGCATTCAGGTCGGGATGGTCGGCATCAACGTGCCGATTCCGGTGCCGATGGCGTGGCATGGCTTCGGCGGCTGGAAGAAGAGCCTGTTCGGCGACATGCACGCGTACGGCGAGGAAGGCGTGCGCTTCTACACGCGCCAGAAGTCGGTGATGCAGCGCTGGTCGTCGAGCATCGGCAAGGGCGCCGAATTCGCGATGCCGACCGCGAAGTAACCGTCTGACGGCACGCCGCCCGCTGCGCCGTCGCGCGGGCGGTGCGCCGGCAACACCGGCAGGACGCGTCAGCCGGCCTGCGTGCCGTGCGCGCCGTCGGCGGTCGGCAGGTACGACAGTTCGAGCCGGTACGCGAGCGCGACGAACAGGCTCTGTGCAAGGCCCATCGTGGCCGTCAGCGCGCGGAAGCCGAACGTCGCGCTGTCCTGCACCATCAGCGTCACCTCGGCCTCACGTGCCAGCGGGCTCATCCGGCTGTCGGTGATCGCGATCAGCCGCGCGCCGCGCTGCACGGCCTGCTGCGCGACCTGCACGGTTTCCTCCGCATACGGCATGAACGAGATGACGATCATCACGTCACCCTCGCGCACCGAACGGATCTGCCCGAGATGCATGCTGCCGAGCGCGCTGAACAGCCCGATGCGCTTGTCGGTGTGCTGCAGCGCGTAGTCGAGATAGACGGCAATCGGAAACGCGCGCCGCGAGCCCGCGATCCAGATCGCCTGCGTCTCGGCGAGCAGGTCGACGGCCTGCGCGAGCGCCTGCGAATCGAGCGTCTGCCGCAGCTGCTGCATCCCGGCAATGCTGCCCTTGATGAATTCGTCGGCGATCTGCTCGGGCTGCAGGCTCGACGAGCCCGATTCGATCACGTCGCGCAGCCGCAGGTTGTACGCACGCCCCGGCGCGATCTGCTGCGCGAGCCCCTCGCGGAACAGCTTCTGCATCTCCGAGAATCCGGAAAAGCCGAAATGCTTCGCGAAGCGCACGACGGCCGACGGCTGGACGCCGCACGCTTCCGCGAGCGACTGGATACCCTCCAGGCCAAGCTGGTCCCGATGCGTTTCCACATGGCGCGCAATCACCTTCAGGCGATTGCTGAGGCCGTCGTATTCCTGCGTCAGGTGCTGCAGGAACTGCTCGACGGTGGCGGGAGGTTTCTCGGATGAACTCATCGGATAGCGCGAAGTTGACGGCCCCGATGTGCGCGCGATGTTGACGAACGCGGGCCGGGGCTCACCTGGATACATGCATGAAGGGCGAATTTAATCACGTTTGCGACGCGGCCCGCGCCGCGTGCTCGCTCCCACGCGCTCGATCATCACTTGCCTACGCTCCACGGCAACACTGGAAGCGATTGTCCAACGCGCTCGCGGCGGCGTAAAGATTAGGGCGTCTACCAAGGCCGGCCGTCGGTGCAAAGCCTTGCGCGACGGGCGCGCGGCGCACCGCCGGCCCGTCGCGCGCGGTTCGACCGGTTCAACGATAGTCGACCCACGCGCCGCCCGCATCGGCGGAGCGCACGCAGTTCTCGACCCAGCGCACGCCTTCCACGCCCGCATGGACGTCCGGATAGCGGATGTTCTTCAGTGCCGCGACGTCGCCGCGGTCGGCCGCATCCATCGCGAGCGCGAAGCGCGCATACAGGTTCGACCAGGCCTCGAACAGCCCTTCCGGATGCCCGGCGCCGATGCGATCCTCGCGCAATGCATGCGGATGCAGATAACCCATCCCGCGATCGAGCACCTGCGCGGGCTGCCCCTGCACTTCGTAGCGCAACTGGTTCGGATGCTCGTCCCACCACTCGACGCTCGCCTTCGAGCCGATCACGCGCACCTTCTGGCCGTGCATCGAGCCCGCATTCACCGCGCTCGACCACACGTAGCCGACCGCACCCGTGTCGTATTCCATGATCGTGAACGCGTTGTCTTCCAGCGGCGCGCGGCTCTTCACGAAGCTCTGCCGCGAACACATCAGGCGCCGGATCTTCAGCTCGGGCGCCATCACCTCGGAGATGTACAGCGGATGCGTGCCGATGTCGCCGAGCACGTAGCTCGGGCCCGCGAACTTCGGGTCGACGCGCCAGCGCGCGGCCGCGCTCGCGGCCTCGACACCGTCGCTGTGGAACCCGTGCGCGAACTGCATCTGCACGATGCGGATCTCGCCGAGATCGCCGCGCGCGATCATCTCGCGCGCCTGCTCGATCATCTGGTGTCCGGAATAACCGTACGCGACGCCGACGATCCGGTTCTTCTCGACCGACAGCCGCTCCAGCGCCTCGGCCTCCTCGGTCGTGAAGCACAGCGGCTTCTCGCAGACCACGTGCAGGCCCGCGTTCAGCGCGGCTCGGCAGATCTCGAAGTGCGTGTTGTTCGGCGTCGCGATCGACACCGCGCGGATGCCGTCCGGGCGGCGCGCCTCGGCGTCGAACATCGTCGCATAGTCGGGATAGCAGCGCTCGGCCGCGACGCCGAGCTTCACGCCGAACTGGCGGCCGCGTTCGGGATCGATGTCGAACGCGCCGGCGACCAGCTGGAAGCTGCCGTCGCGCAGCGCGGCCGACCGGTGGCTGTAGCCGATCTGGCTGCCGAGCCCGCCGCCGACCATGCCCCAGCGAATCGAATGTCCAAGCAGAATCTGTCCGTCAATCATGATGAGGGTGTTCCTGGTCCGTGTTCAGTTCAGGGAATGCGTGGTGTGCAGGATCATGCGAAACCGGCCGACGCGAGAAACGCGCGACTCGCGGCGACGTCGCGCAGGCTCGTGCCGGCATGGCGCGGGTCGCGCTCCTGCTCGATCGTGATATAGCCCGCATAACCGATGTCGATGAGCGCGCGGCGGATCGCTGGGTAGTCGAGCACGCCGGTGCCGATCGGGCACATCACGCCGCGCGCGCAGGCGGCGAAGAACGCGATGCGCTCGCCCATCACCGCGTCGTATACGGCCGCGTCGATGTCCTTGAAATGCACGTAGTCGAGGCGCGCCGCGTGGCGGCGCAGCCACGCCTGCGGGTCCATGCCCGAGTAGTACAGGTGGCCCGTGTCGAGACAGAGCCCGGCCGTGTCGGCGGGAATGTCGGCGACGATCCGGTCGATCTCGTCCGCGAACTCGATGTAGCCGCCCGCATGCGGATGGATCACCGTGCGCACGCCGAATTCGTCGCGTGCGATCGTCGCGATCTGCCGGATGTGCTCGACCATCGTCGACCAGCCTTCGTCCGACAGCCGTGGCGCGCGGTCGCGGTGGCCCGCCGCGTAGTCGCGTTCGTCGTGGCCCCAGTCCATCACGACGAGGTACGGGGCCGCGTAGCGCTGGCCGTCCTGCGTCGGCAGCTTCGGCAGACGCGAGATCAGCGCGCAGATCTCGCGCGTCTGGCGCAACAGGTTCGGCAGGTTCTCCGGCGACACCAGATCGTCGAAGATCGTGCCGGCGGTGATGCTCAGGCGCTGCCGCTCGAGCTCGGCACTCACCACGTCGAGTTCGAGCGGGATGTAGCCGTACGGCCCCAGCTCGATGCCCGAGTAGCCGGCCTCGGCCGCTTCGCCAAGCACCTGCCGCCACGGCGGCAGGTGCGGGTTCTTCACGTCGTCGACACCCCAGCAGCACGGTGCGCAACCCATCTTCATCGTCATGTCGGTCAGTCCGGCAAGTAGCGGCTGCGGTTCAGCCGCGATAGAACGCGGGGCGTTCGGCCATCGCGATCGGCTCGACCGCCCCGCTCTTTTGCGCGCGCACGCAGGCGTCGGCCGCGACCGCCGCCGCGTAGCCGTCCCAGGCCGACGGCCCGGTGAGCGCTTGCGCGCGCACGCCGTCGATGAACGCCTGCAGCTCGACGTCGTACGACGCGATGAAGCGCTCCTTCCAGTCGGTCATGATCTCGACCGACTGCCGCGCGGCATGCTTGAGCCCGACGGCCGGCGGATCGGGCAGCTTCGCGATGCCCTGCTCGCCGACCACCTCGCACTGGATGTCGTAGCCGTACTGGCAGTTCACGAAGATCTCGACGTCGATGCGCACGCCGCTCGCGGTTTCCAGCAGCACGATCTGCGGATCGGCGAGATGCGAGGACGCATGGCGCGTCTTCTTCGGATAGACGACCTGCGTGCTCACGTAGTCCTCGCCGAGCAGCCAGCGCAGCACGTCGAGTTCGTGGATCAGCGTGTCGGTGATCGCCATGTCGGTCGTGTAGCGCTCGCCGACCGACTGGTTGCGGTGCGCGCAATGCAGCATCAGCGGCGCGCCGATCTCGCCGCTGTCGATCACGCGCTTCAGCGCGCGATAGCCTTCGTCGTACGGCCGCATGAAGCCGACCTGCACGAGCCGCTTGCCGTGCGCGACCTCGGCTTCGACGATCCGCATGCAGCCTTCGGCCGTCACGGCGAGCGGCTTCTCGCAGAACACCGGCTTGCCATGCGCGATCGCGTCGAGCACGAACGCTTCGTGCGTCGGCCCCCACGACGTGACGAGCACGGCCTGCACGTCGGCGGCCGCGACCACCTCGTGGCCGTCGCCGTAGATCTCGGCGTCGAGCCCGTACTTCGTCACCGCGTCGCGCGCCTGCTGCGGATCGATGTCGTTGACGGCCACGACGCGCGCGCCGGACAGCGTGCGGGTCAGTCTGCGAATATGGTCCTGGCCGATCGCTCCGCAGCCGATCACGCCGATTTGCAAGGTCATCTAACAGTCTCCAGTCGTTCATTGGCGGTGCGGCACGCGCCGCACCGGTCAGTCATCCGTCAGCGCGCGGTGCGATCGAAATGACGATCGACGTAGCGCTGGATCGTGTCGCGCATGTAGCGCGACGATGCTTCCGCGCGGTCCTCCCACGCGAACACGCACGACGACATCACGCCGTCGAAGCCTGCCGCGCCGAGCGCGCGAAAGAACACGTCCCAGTCGATCTCGCCCTGCCCGATGTCGAGATGCTGGTGCACGCGGATCTGGTGCGAACCCGGCGGGTTCACGATGTAGCGCAGCTGGCTGCTCTTGCGATGGTCGAAGGTGTCGGCCACGCGCACGTGCGCGAGGATCGGCGCGGCCTGCGCGATCATCGCGGCCATGTCGTCGCCGTAGTAGAACGTGTGCGGCGCGATGTACGACAGCTTCAGCGACGGCGAGCCGAGGTTCGTGACGATGTCGATCGCCGGCTGCAGCTGCTCGATCCAGTCCTCCGGATGCGGCTCGACCGACAGCACGATGCGCTCGCGCTCGAGGATCGGCAGCAACTCGTCCATCGACCGGAACCACGCGGCTTCGCACAGCTCCTTCGGGTTCGCGCCCGGCCGTTCGCCGACCGAGCGCTCGGGCGATGCGCCGCGCCCGAACTCCGACACCATCAGCGCACACTCCATCTCGACCGCCACCTCGATCGCCTTCTTCCAGCAGCGCACCGCCCATTGCCGCTCGTCCTCGAACGGGCTCGCCCAGCGGTACATCGGCTGCAGCGACGCGAGGCCGACGCCGCTCGCGCGCATCGCCTGCCGGAACGCGGCCATCCGCTCGCGCGTGGCGCGGGGCATTACCCACCAGTCGAGAAAGTCGCTGCGCGGCGACAGCTCGATCTGGTCGTAGCCGAGCTCGGCCACCGCGTGCGGCAGGCGGTCGAGCGGCAGGTGGCGAATCATGTAGGGGTCCAGCGCGATCTTCATCGAATATCCTCGACGATGGCGGGTAGCGGGTGCCGGACGCGGGCGGCGGCACGTGCCGCCCTCGCCGGCGATGCACGAAGGGTTAGCGGCGCTTCTTCTTGTTGCGGTACTGGTCGGCGATCACGGCCGCGACGATGATCGCGCCCTTGACCATCTCCTGGTAATACGCGTCGATGCGGATGAACGTGAAGCCCGACGTCATCACGCCGAGGATCAGCACGCCGATCACGGTGCCCGTCACGCGGCCGAGGCCACCCGACAGCGACGTGCCGCCGATCACGACCGCTGCGATCGCATCGAGCTCGTACATCACGCCCATGCCCGACTGGCCCGAGATCGCGCGCGCGGCCGTCACGGTGCCGGCGATCCCGCTCAGGAGGCCCGCGATCGCATAGACGAAGATCAGGTGGCGCGTGACGTTGATGCCCGACACGACGGCCGCATGCCGGTTCGCGCCGATCGCATACGTGTACTTGCCGAAGCGCGTGTAGCGCAGCACGACGTGGAAGATCGCGGCGATCACGAGAAAGATGATCACCGGGTTGGCGCCTGCGCCGATGGCCGCGAACGAGTCGGTCAGCATCGACACCGGCATCCCGTTGGTGAACCACTTCGCGAAGCCGCGCGCCGCGACCATCGTGCCGAGCGTCGCGATGAACGGCGGGATGCCCGTCATCGCGATCAGCGAGCCGTTCAGCAGGCCGACCAGCAGCCCGACACACACGCCGGCCAGCACGGGCCAGATGATCGGCAGGTCGGTCAGGTGCGGAAACACCGCGCGCGGGAAGTCGGACACCTGCGCGAGACTGGCCGAGACGACCGCCGCGGCGGCCACGACCGAGCCCGACGACAGGTCGATCCCGCTGGTGATGATCACGAGGTTCACGCCGACCGCGATGATGCCGATCACGGCCATCTGCAGCACGATGATCTCGAGCCGCTCGGTGTTGAACAGGAAGCTCTGGCCGACGACGATCCAGCCGACGATCTCGAAGAACAGGCTGATGCCGACGAGCACGAGGAAGATGCTCAGCTCGGGCGGCCACTTCGTGTGCCGCGTCTTGAGGGTCATGGTCTGCGCATCCGCGACCGGGTTCAGGTTGCCCATTGCTTTGTCTCCAATCTTGGTTCGGCTCAGCGCGACGCGAGATCCATGATGCGGACCTGGTCGGCGTCCTTGCGATCGACGATGCCGGTCATGCGCCCTTCGTGCATCACCATCACGCGATCGCTCATTCCCAGCACTTCCGGCATCTCCGACGAGATCATCAGCACCGCGACGCCCTTGCCCGCGAGCGCGCTGACGAGCCGGTGGATCTCGGCCTTCGCGCCGACGTCGATGCCGCGCGTCGGTTCGTCGAGGATCAGGATGCGCGGCTGCGTGAGCAGCCAGCGGCCGATCAGCACCTTCTGCTGGTTGCCGCCCGACAGGTTCTGGATTTCCTCGTGCAGCCCGGGCGACTTCACGCGCAGCATCCGGCTCATTGCCTCGCAGTCGCGCTTGAGCTGCGCCTGCCGCACGAAATTGAACTTCACGTAGCGGTTGCTGAGCACCGCCGCTTCCATGTTCGCGAGCAGGTCGAGATTCAGGAAGCAGCCGGTGTCCTTGCGGTCTTCGGTGAGGAAGGCCATCCCGTGCTTCATCGCCTGCGCGGGCGTCGTGATGCGCACCGGCTTGCCGTCGATGCGGATCTCGCCCGACGTGGCCGGCACGACGCCGAACAGCGCCTCCGCGACGTTCGAGCGCCCCGAGCCGACGAGGCCGGCCACGCCGAGAATCTCGCCCGCGCGCAGCTCGAAGCTCACGTCGCGGAACACGCCGTCGACGCCGAGGTTCTTCACCGACAGCACGACGTCGCCGATCGGCACTTCCTCCTTCGGGAACATCTGCGTGATCTCGCGCCCGACCATCATGCGGATGATGTCGTCGCGCGTGACGTCGCTCGATGCATGCGTGCCGATGTACTTGCCGTCGCGGAACACCGAGAACTCGTCGGCGATCTCGAACAGCTCGTTCATCTTGTGCGTGATGTAGACGATGCCCTTGCCCTGCTCGCGCAGCTGGCGAATGATCCGGAACAGGTGCGTGACTTCCTTGTCGGTCAGCGCGGAGGTCGGCTCGTCCATGATCAGCACGTCGGAGTCGAACGACACGGCCTTCGCGATCTCGACCATCTGGCGGCTCGCGACCGTCAGCGTGCGCACGTCGGTTTCCGGGTCGATGTCGATCGACAGCCGCTCGAACAGCGCGGCCGTCTGGCGGCGCAGCGCGGCGTGATCGATCAGGCCGAAACGGTTCGTCGGTTCGCGGCGGATCCAGATGTTCTCCGCGACCGTCATGTACGGCATCAGGTTGAGTTCCTGGTGGATCATCGCGATGCCGCGGTCGAGCGCATCGAGCGGGCCGTTGAGCACGACCGGCTCGCCGTTGATCAGGATCTCGCCCTGGTCGGGCGTGTAGACGCCCGCGATGATCTTCATCAGCGTCGACTTGCCCGCGCCGTTCTCGCCCATCAGCGCATGGACGGTGCCGCGCCGCACGCGGAACTGCACGCCGTCGAGCGCGACGACGCCCGGAAAGGACTTGCCGACGCCGCGCACCTCGAGCACGCAGTCGGCCGCGGAAGAAGCCGGCGGGGCCGACACGCCGGTCGAGCCGGACGAAGCGGCCCGCGCATCGTCGCCGGCCATCGGGCGCGCGACTCTGGCTGTAAACATGGACGTTCCTCGACAAGTCGTGCGCGAACCCGGTCGTGCCGGGCCCGCGCCATTCAACGGATCACCGGTCAGTGCTTCGCGTACTGGTTCATGTTCTCGGGCGTCACGAGCTCGAACGGCACGTTCACGTAGCGGTCGACGGGCTGTTTCTTCGCGAGCTTGAGCGCGGCCGCGACGGCCTGCTGCCCCTGCCCGGATGCGTTCTGGTACACCGACACCTTCAGCTCGCCGCTCTTCATCGATGCGAGGCCGTCCGGCGTCGCGTCGATGCCGGCGACGATCGTCTTCGGCGTCCACTTGCGCGCGGCCTTCAGCGCGTTGATCGCGCCGATCGCCATCTCGTCGTTGTTGGAGATGATCGCGTCGTACTTCGTGCCGGAGCTCAGCCAGTTCATCGTGATGTCCTGGCCTTGCGTGCGGCTCCACTTGCCCTCGCGCTTGTCGACGATCTTCATGCCCGAGCAATCCTTCGTCGCGATCACATCCTCGATGTCCTTGGTGCGGGCACGCGCCGACTCGTTGGACAGCTCGCCCATCAGCACGAGGAGATCGCCCTTGCCGCCGAGCAGCTTGCACACCTGGCGCGCCTGCAGCGTGCCCGACTGCTTCTCGTCGGACGCGACGACCGCGACGCCCGTCGGCAGCTTGTCGAAATCGACCGGCTTGCGGTTCACGTACACGAGCGGAATCTTCGCCGCCGTCACCATCTTGGTGATCTTCGGCGTCGCGTCGGTATCGACCGCGTTCACGATGATCGCGTCGACCTTCTGCGCGATCATGTTCTGGACCTGGCTCAACTGCTTGCCGACGTCGTTGCCGCCGTCCTCGATCTGCACCGTCGCGCCGTCCTTCTTCGCTGCGTCGGAAATGCTGTTGCGCAGGATGGTCAGGAACGTGTCGTCGAACGACGCCATCGTCACGCCGATCTTCTCGGCATGCGCGAGCGGCGCAGCCAGGATCGCGGCGGCCGCGACGGCCATCAGCTTGGTCTTCATGATCAATCTGTCTCCTCATCTCCGGGGGGCGGAAGACGGCGCGTTGCGCGCCGCCGGGCCGAGTCCGATCGAATCCGATACGGACTGAAGCATCCGGATGAAACTGTAGATCACTTCGTCGAAAATTTGGAAATTTATTTCTACGTGATTTCACCTAGGGAACTGGATTTCCAAAAAGTCTAGACTCCGTTCCGTAGCCCGATTCCTTGCGGCAGGCAGTCCCGCGTCGTGCCCCACACGGTGCGCAGCGTCGCCGGAGGTTCGGTCCCCTAATCCGCCGGCATCGCCGAACGCCGGCCGCGAGCGTGATACGTGATATGAGCCTGCTGACCTTTCCGAGTGACCGCCCCATCGATCTCGCCTGCCTCGGCCGCGTGGCCGTGGATCTCTATGCGCAGCAGTACGGCAGCCGCCTGGAAGATGCGCGCAGTTTCCAGATGTATCTCGGCGGCTCGTCCGGCAACGTCGCGTTCGGCGTGGCCCGGCTCGGGCTGAAGACCGCGATGATCTCGCGCGTCGGCGACGAGCAGATGGGCCGCTTCCTGCGCGAGACGCTCGAGCGCGAAGGCTGCGACACGAGCCAGCTGCAGACCGACCGCGAACGCCTCACCGCGCTGGTGCTGCTCGGGCTGAAGGACCGCGACACGTTCCCGCTGCTGTTCGTGCGCGAGAACTGCGCGGACATGGCCGTGCGCGCCGACGAGATCAGCGAGGACTTCATCGCCGGCTGCCGCGCGCTCGCGATCACCGGCACGCACCTGTCGACGCCGGGCACGCGCGAGGCGTCGCTGACCGCGCTCGGTTACGCGCGCCGCCATGGCGTCGTGCGGATACTCGACATCGACTACCGGCCGGTGCTGTGGGGGCTGACCGCGCGCGGCGCGGGCGAAAACCGCTACGTGCCGGACGCGCAGGTGACGCGGCAATTGCAGCAGGTGCTCGGCGAATTCGACCTGCTGGTCGGCACCGAAGAGGAATTCCTGATCGCCGGCGGCGTGCCGCACGACGTGATCTGCTCGTTGCAGGCGGTGCGCAAGATCACGAACGCGACGCTGGTCGTCAAGCGCGGCGCACTCGGCTGCTGCGTGATCGAAGGCGACATTCCCGAGCGCATCGGCGATGCGCCGACCTATCTCGGCGAACGCGTCGAGGTGCTCAACGTGCTCGGCGCGGGCGACGCATTCCTGTCGGGCCTGCTGTCGGGGCTGCTGCGCGGGCGCGACTGGGCCGAGTCGACGCGCATCGCGAACGCGTGCGGCGCGATCGTCGTGTCGCGCCACGCGTGCTCCGCCGCGATGCCGACGCCGGCCGAGCTGGCCCACTGGTTCGACGGCAGCCGCAATCCGGTGGTCGACGCCGACCACACGCTCGCGCACCTGCATCGCGTGACGGTGCCGCGCCGCGAATGGGACGACCTGTGCGTGATGGCGTTCGACCATCGCAGCCAGTTCTACGAACTCGCGGTGCAGGCCGGAGCGGACGAAGCGCGGATCAAGACCTTGAAGCGCCTGCTCGTGCGCGCCGTCGAACAGGTCGAGCGCGATCGCCAGATCGCAGGCCACGTGGGCGTGCTGATCGACGGCGGCGGCTACGGCAGCGACGCGCTGGCGTCGGCGACCGGACGCGGCTGGTGGGTCGGCCGCCCGGTCGAGCTGCCCGGCTCGCGGCCGCTGCGCTTCGACGAAACGCGCTCGGTCGGCTCGTCGCTCACGCACTGGCCGACCGAACAGGTCGTGAAGTGCCTCGTGCACTATCACCCGGACGACCCGGTCGACCTGCGCGTCGAACAGGAGCAGCGCGTGCTGGAACTGTGGGAAGCCACGCGCGCCAGCGGCAACGAGCTGCTGCTGGAAATGATTCCGCCGCGCGCGGTCACGCCGGCCGGCACCGAGGACGACGCGGTGCTGCGCACGATCGCGCGCTTCTACAACCTCGGCGTGAAGCCCGAATGGTGGAAGCTCACGCCGCTCTCCGCCGACGGCTGGACGCGGCTCGCCGCATTGATCGCCGAGCGCGACCCGTATTGCCGCGGCGCGGTGATCCTCGGGCTGAACCAGCCGCTGCAATACCTCGTCGACAGCTTCCGCTCGGCGACCAACCCGATCGTCAAGGGCTTCATGGTCGGGCGCACGCTGTGGGCCGACGCATCGCTGAACTGGTTCGCCGGCCGGATCGACGACCAGGCGCTGATCGACGAAGTCGCCGGCAACTTCGCGCAACTGGTCGATGCGTGGCTCGGCCGTCGTGCCGCGGCTGCCCGCGCCGCCGCGGCCTGACGCGATGCCTGCGATGCCCCTTTCCTCTTCACCGACCGACATGACCTCTACCGTGAGACTGACCGTCAGCCAGGCGCTCGTGCGCTACCTGGCCGCCCTGCGCGCCGAAGTCGTCCAGCCCGACGGCCGCACCGAGATCCTGCCGTACTGCGGCGGCGTGTTCGCGATCTTCGGCCACGGCAACGTGGCCGGGCTCGGCGAGGCGCTGCACGCGGAAAAAGACCGCCTGCCGACCTTCCGCGCGCACAACGAGCAAGGGATGGCCAATGCGGCCATCGCGTTCGCGAAAGCGAACTTCCGCCAGCGGATGATGGCCGCGACGTCGAGCATCGGCCCCGGCGCGACCAACATGCTGACGTCGGCCGCGCTCGCGCACGTCGGCCGGCTGCCGCTGCTGCTGCTGCCCGGCGACGTGTTCGTGTCGCGGCTGCCCGACCCCGTGCTGCAGCAGGTCGAGGATTTCGAACAGGGCGACGTCAGCGCGAACGACTGCTTCCGGCCGGTGACGCGCTACTTCGACCGCATCACGTCGCCCGAGCAGCTGCTCGTCGCGCTGCCGCGCGCGATCCAGGTGATGACCGATCCCGCGCAGTGCGGCCCGGTGTGCCTCGCGTTGCCACAGGACGTACAGACCTTCGCATACGACTGGCCCGAGGACTTCTTCGCACCGCCGGTGATCCGGATGCGCCGGCCGCCGGCCGACGCGCTCGAACTCGCCGATGCGCTCGACGTGCTGAAGGCCGCGAAGAAGCCGCTGATCGTCGCGGGCGGCGGCGTGCTGTACAGCCAGGCGTGGGATGCGCTGCGCGCGTTCGCCGATACGCATGGCGTGCCGGTCGCCGAATCGCAGGCCGGCAAGGGCAGCCTCGCATGGGACCATCCGCTGAATCTCGGGTCGATCGGCGTGACGGGCTCGCCGGCCGCGAATCGCGCGGCCGCGCAGGCCGACGTGGTGTTCGCGGTCGGCACGCGGCTGCAGGACTTCACGACCGGCTCGCATGCGCTCTACGGCCATGCGACGCTCTTGAGCCTGAACGTGCAGCCGTTCGACGCAGGCAAGAAACGCGGCCGTCAACTGGTGGCCGATGCGCGCACGGGCCTCGGCCAGCTGTCGGCCGCGCTGGCCGGCTGGCAAGCCGATCCGGCGTGGACCGCCAGCAACCGCGACCAGGCCGCCGCCTGGAGCGCGCGCGTGACCGAGCTCACGACCCGCATTCCGAAGGACACGCTGCCGTACGACGCGGAAGTGATCGGTGCCGTGCGCGACTCCGCAGCGGACGCGGGCCGCGACAGCGCACGTGATGACCTCGTCGTGTGCGCGGCCGGCACGCTGCCGGCCGAGCTGCACAAGCTGTGGCGCAGCGGCGCGCCGGGCAACTACCACATGGACTACGCGTACTCGTGCATGGGCTACGAGGTCGCGGGCGGCCTCGGCGCGAAACTCGCGCGGCCCGAACGCGAAGTGATCGTGATCGTCGGCGACGGCTCGTACATGATGCTCAACGCGGAACTCGCGACGTCGGTGATGCTCGGCCGCAAGCTCATCGTCGTGATCCTCGACAACCGCGGCTACGGCTGCATCGAGCGGCTGCAACTGAATTGCGGCGGCGCGAGCTTCAACAACATGCTCGACGACTGCGTGCCGGAGGGCGGCGAGCGCTCGACGATCGACTTCGCGATGCATGCGCGCGCGATGGGCGCCGAAGCCGTGCACGTGCGCGACATCGGCGAGCTGCGCAGCGAGATGAAACGCGCCCGCGCGGCGACGAAGAGCCAGGTGCTCGTGATCGACACCACGCACCGCCGCACGACCGACGACGGCGGCGCATGGTGGGAAGTCGCGGTGCCGCAAGTATCCGAACGCGCCGGCGTCGATGCAGCGCACCGCGCGTATCTCGATGCGAAAACCCGGCAGCGACGCTGATCGCGCGCACTGCCCACCCTCCCCGCGAAAAACACATTCGAACCAAGGAAGCACGTCATGAGCTGGAACGTCCGCATCGGTATCAATCCCCTGTCGTGGATGAACGACGACCTGCCGTCGCTCGGCGGCGAGACGCCGCTCGAAACGGCGCTGAAGGAAGGCGCCGAAATCGGCTATGCGGGCTTCGAGCTCGGCAACAAGTTTCCGAAGACCGGCCCCGAGCTGAAGGCGAAGCTCGCCGAGTTCGGGCTCGTGTGCGTGTCGGGCTGGTATTCGGGCTTCCTCGCCGAGGTCGAGCCGGGCATGAGCGACGACGATGCGGTCGCCGCCGAGATCGAGCGCTGCCGCGCGCACCTGACGAAGCTGCAGGTCAACGACGTGAAGGTCGTCGTGTACGGCGAATGCGCGGGCACGATCCAGGGCAACATCGACATGCCGGTCGCGAAGCGGCCGCGCTTCGTCGACGACGCAGCCTGGCGGCGCTATGCGGCGCGCCTCGACGCGTTCGGCGCGCACCTGCTCGACACGTACGGCATCAAGCTTGCCTACCATCACCACATGGGCGCGTACGTCGAGTCGCCCGACGACGTCGACCGGCTGATGGCGCTGACCGACCCGTCGAAAGTGTTCCTGCTGTTCGACA
This sequence comes from Burkholderia sp. AU33803, assembly GCF_002223095.1. NCBI lineage: Bacteria > Pseudomonadati > Pseudomonadota > Betaproteobacteria > Burkholderiales > Burkholderiaceae > Burkholderia > Burkholderia sp. AU33803. The sequence goes on along the minus strand of NZ_NKFJ01000004.1, from coordinate 1,033,208 downwards.
CCGGCCACGCGTATTTCGGCGGCGCGGCCGACCCGGTCACGCTGCTGAAGAAGCATGTGTCGCGCGTGGTCCACGTGCATTGCAAGGACGTGCGGCCGCAGGTCGTCACGCAGGCGCGCAACGACGGCTGGAGCTTCCTGAACGGCGTGATCAACGGCACCTTCACCGTGCCGGGTGACGGCGCGCTCGACTACGAGGCGACGCTCCGTACGCTGAAGGACGCCGGCTACGAAGGCTGGCTCGTCGTCGAGGCCGAGCAGGATCCGGCCGTCGCGCCGAGCTATGCGTATGCGAAGAAGGGTTACGAATCGCTGCGCGCGATCGTCGACCGGTTGAGCGCGTGAACACATGAACGCGTGAACGCATGAGCCCTACCCTGTTGCGGAGCCCCACCCCATGACGATTTCTCCCCTGCTGATCAAGGCCTCGGCCGACCGCGAGATCTGCAACGTCACGCCCGAGTCGGCCGGCTGGAAACACGTCGGCTTCCGTGCGCTGCGCCTGAAGGCCGGCGACACCGAGACGCTCGACACCGGCGCGCGCGAACTGTGCGTCGTCGTGCTCACCGGCACGGTGCGTGCGGATGTCGACGGTAAAACCTACGATGCGCTCGGCAAGCGCGACAGCGTCTTCGAGGACGTGTCGCCGGACGCGCTGTACGTGCCGGGCGGCAAGACGGTCACGCTGGTCGCGACGCGCGATGCGGAAATCGCGCTGTGCACCGCGCCGTACGCGAGCGGCGACAAGCCCGTGCAACGCCTCGACGGCGAGCGGATGCGCCGCTCGGTACGCGGGCAAGGCACCAACACGCGGTACGTGTGCGACATCCTGATGGGCGACAACCCGGCGGCCGACCGGCTGCTCGTGGTCGAGGTCGTCACGCCGGCCAGCCATTCGAGCAGCTATCCGCCGCACAAGCACGACCGCGACGCGGCGCCGGAAGAAACGTCGCTCGAGGAAACCTATTACCACCGGATCGATCCGCCGCAAGGCTTCGCGTTCCAGCGCGTGTACACGGACGACCGCAGCCTCGACGAAGCGTGCGCGGTCGAGGACCACGACGTCGTGATGGTGCCGCGCGGCTACCATCCGGTGGTCGCGCCGCACGGCTACAACCTGTACTACCTGAACGTGATGGCCGGGCCGAACCGCGCGTGGGCGTTCAAGAACGATCCCGCGCACGAGTGGATGCTCGACGCCCCGAAGCGCTGATGGAAAGACGGGCCCGCGCGCGGCCCGCGACGATGCGACGCCCGGCGCGCGTGCCCAGCGCCGGCGACGCCACGGAGCCGCCATGGTGACGACCCTCTTTCGCCTCGACCCCCATCCTTTCGACGACGACGCGTCGAACCCGGCGCTGCCGCGCTTCGACGCGGCCGTTGCGCGCCGGATGGGGGAAATCGCCGTCAATCTTGCGTCGCGCCGCGGGCTGCCGATCGCGGTGAGCATCGTCGGCGAGCAGGCGCCGCTGTTCTACTGCGCGCTCGACGGCAGCGATGCCGATGACAGCGACGCGATCCGCCGGCGGCAGAACACGGTGTTGCGCTTCGGCCTGAGTTCGCTCGCGGTCGGCGAGCGGTTTCGCCGCGCCGGCTGGTCGCTGCAGTCGCAGGGGCTGTCGGATGACGACTATGCGCTCGACGGCGGCGGCGTGCCGCTGCGGATTGCCGGGGCCGGCATCGTCGGTGCGATGACGATCGCGGGGCTCGACTCCGAGCACAATCACGCGCTCGTCGTCGAGAGCCTGCAGTGGCACGTCGGCCGTTACGCGCTCGCGAGGCACGCGTAACGAAACGGGCAGCACGACCGGCGCACGCGCGCCGCTGCACCGCCGTTGCCGGATCAGTTCAACCCGCCGCTCACGACGAGGTGCTCGCCGGTCATCCAGCGTGCATCGTCCGATGCGAGGAACACGGCGACCGACGCGATGTCGTCCGGCTCGCCGAGGCGGCCGAGCGGCGTCTGGCCAAGCACCTGCGCTTCGAGATCGGAACCGATGATGCCCGCGCTGTGCGTGCCTTCGGTCACGACCATTCCCGGGTTGATCGCGTTCACGCGGATCTTGCGCGGCGCGAGTTCGAGTGCGAGCACGCCGGTGATCGCGTCGACCGCGCCCTTGGTGCCGCTATACACGGCGCTCGCGGGCGGCGTGATGCTGGTCACCACCGAGCTGATGTTGATGATGCTCGCGCCTTCGCCGAGATGCTTGACCGCGGCCTGCGTGGTCAGCAGCACGCCGAACACGTTCGTGTCGAACTGACGGCGGTAGTGCTCTTCGGTGATCGCTTCGATCGGTGCGAATTCGTATACGCCGGAATTGTTGACGAGCACGTCCAGACGCCCGTACGTGTCGATCGCCGTATCGACGATGCGTTGCGCGTCGGCTGCCTTCGACACGTCGCCGCCAACCGCGACCGCGCGGCCGCCGGCTTCGACGATCGCGCTCACCACCGCATCGGCGCCCGCCTTGCTGCTTGCGTAGTTGACGACCACCGACGCGCCTTCCGCGGCCAGTGCCTTCGCGATCGCCGCGCCGATGCCCTTCGATCCGCCCGTGACGATCGCGACCTTGTTTGCCAGCTTGCTCATGATTTCATTCCTCAGTCAGAAGACTTTCGATGGAGGGTGCCGGCTGCCGCGTTGCCGCATCGATATGCAACCGGTATGACCGGCAATTTACGGTGCGGCATGACGACGATAAAGCGGCTCGACGCGAATTGACTGGCAGCGTTTTCCGAACAATCGTTCGTGCGCTATCAGCCGGCGCTCAGCCATGCATTCGCCACCTCGCCGCCCAACCCGTCGAGCGCACCGTCGTAGACGATCCGTCCGCGCCCCATGACCGCGACGCGCCGCGCGAGCCGCGGCGCGAACTGCAGCCGCTGCTCGATCAGCACGATTGCAACACCGTCGGCCTGCAGCGCGGCGAGGCATGCGCCGACTTCGTCGACCGCGAGCGGCGCGAGCCCTTCCGCCGGTTCGTCGACGATCAGCACGCGCGGGCGGCCGGCCAGCGCCCGCACCAGCGCGAGCACCTGCTGCTCACCGCCCGACAGCCGCCCCGCTTTCACGTCCGCGCGCGCGGCCAGCAACGGAAAGCGGTCGAACAGCCGTTCGAGCGCCGTGCGCTCGGCCGCGCCGCTGGCGCCGCGCAGCCCGAGCCGCAGGTTGTCGCGTACCGTCAGCAGCGGGAACACGTCGCGGCTTTCGGCAACGTAAGCGACGCCGCGCCGCGCGATCTCGAACGTGCGCGCCCCCACGCATTCGGCGCCGCCGATACGCACCGAGCCGGCCGTGCGCACGAGCCCCATCACGGCCTTCGCGAGCGTCGAGCGCCCCGAGCCGTTGCGGCCGAGCAGCGCCAGCGTCTCGCCCGGCGCGAGCGCGAGATCGACGCCGTCGAGCACGGGTTGCAGCCCGTACCACGCGCGCAGGTCGCGAATCTCGAGCAATGCGCTCATGGGCCGCCCTCGCCCAGATAGGCGGCCCGCACGGCCGGATCGGCGCGGATCGCATCGGGCGCGCCGGTCGCGACCACCGTGCCGCGCACGAGCACCGTGATGCGTTCGGCGAAGCCGAACACCGCATCCATGTCGTGTTCGATCAGCAGGACCGTGCGCCCCTGCGTCGTCGCACGAATCAGCGCGATCATCCGGGCCGCCTGCGCGCGGCTCATGCCGGCCGTCGGCTCGTCGAGCAGCAGCGTGCGTGCGCCGCTCGCGAGTGCGATCCCGAGATCGAGCGCGCGCTGTTCCGCATAGCTCAGTGCGCCGGCCAGCGTGTCGCGGTGCGCATCGAGGCCGATATCGTGCAGCACGCGAGCGGCCGCGAGATCGACCGACGCCGATTCGCGCAGCCGGTTCCACCAGCGCCGCCGCTCGGCCGGCGCATGCAGCGCCGCGCAGCGCAGGTTGTCGAACACGGTCAGCCGCGCGAACGCGCTCGTCTGCTGGAAACTGCGGCCGATGCCGAGCCGGCTCGCGACGACCGGCCCGCGCCCGCGCAGCTCGACGCCGTGCAGCACGACGCGCCCGCGCGTGGGCCGCACCGCACCGGCGATCACGCCGAACAGCGTCGACTTGCCCGCGCCGTTCGGCCCGATCAGCGCGTGACGCTCGCCGGCCGCGATGCTCAGTTCGACGCCGTCGAGCACCGTCTGCGCGCCGAAGCGCTGCACCACGCCGTGCAGCGCGATCGCGTTGCCGTTCATCGCCCGTCCTCCCGCAGGCCGGCCTGCCCGCCCGGCGCGAGCCGCGCGCGCCAGCCCCACAGCAGCGTGCCGATGCCGAACGCGGAGCACGCGACGGCCCAGCCGGCCGGCGTATCGGCGTCGATGCGCCAGGCGCCGAACGCGAAGCCCGCGCCGTCATCCTGCGCGAAACGCCACGCGTAGCCGAGCTCGGCCGCGCAGACGAGCGCGACGCCCCAGAACACGCACGCACCGACCGCGCACAGCATGCGCCACCGCTCGGCCGCCGGTGCGCCGCGCCGCAATGCATGCGCGAGCGCTGGCACGATCCCGGCGATCCCGCCTGGCGCGGCCACGACGACCGCGACGAACAGCACGCCGAGATACAGCGCCCACGCGCGCGACACGCCCGCGACGACGATGCTCAGCACCGTGAGCACGGCGGCACCGGCCGCCGGCCCGAAGAACGCGCCGGTGCCGCCGATCACCGCGGCGATCAGCACGGTCGCCGAACGCGCCATCGATACGCTGTCGGGCGTCGCGATCTCGACGTCGATCAACGTCAGCGTGCCGGCGACGCCGGCGAAGAACGACGCGCAGGTGACCATCGCGAGCCGCACGCGGCGCGGATCGGAGCCGAGCGCGGCGACGCGCACCGGGTTGTCGCGCACCGCATTCGCGAGCCGCGCGAGCGGCGTGCGTGTCAGAGCGTGCATCGCCCACGCCGACGCGAGGCACCACGCGGCGATCACCGCATACGCCTGGACGGGTGCGCCGAAATGCCAGCCGCCCCACGGCGTGCCGCTCGCCCGGTCGATCGGCACGCCGCCGATTCCGCCGAACCAGGCCGGCACGCTCCACGCGGCGGCCGCGACGCACTCGCCGAGCCCGAGCGTGATCATCGCGAACGCGGTGCCCGAGCGGCGCGTCGCGAGCAGCCCGGCGGCAAAGCCGAAAGCGGCGCCGGCCACGCCGCCGACGAGCGGCAACAGCGGCAGCGGGCCGCCAAAGTGGTTGAACCAGTGCGCGGCCGCGAACGCGCCGAGGCCCGCGAACGCCGCGTGCCCGAACGACAGCAGCCCGGTCGTGCCGAGCTGCAGGTTGTACGACAGCGCGAGCACGACGAGCGCGGCCGTCTGTGCGAGATAGCCGAGCATCGCGCCATGCGGCCACAGCCAAGCGGGCAGCACGACGCAGGCGGCGAACAGAGACCAGCGCATGACGCCGGCGAGCATGCGGTTACGCATCGGCACGCTCGCCGAACAGCCCGCGCGGCCGCGCGACCAGCACCGCGACGAGCAGCAGGTACGGCACCAGCGGCGCGAGCTGCGCGATCGACACCGCAGCCACGCTGTCGGGCAGCGCGATGCCGGCCCATTCCGTGAGGTCGCGCAGCGACGTGTCGCTCGCGGCCGCGAAGGTCTGTGCGAAGCCGACCGCGAGCGACGCCGCGAACGCGCCGCCGAGCGAGCCGAGCCCGCCGATCACGACGACCGCGAACACGACCGACCCGACGGTTTCGGCCAGCGCGGGTTCGATCACCGCGAGCGGCGCGCCGATCACGCCGGCCAGCGCCGCGAGCGCGGTGCCCGCACCGAACAGCGCCGTCATCACGCGCGGCACGTCGTAGCCGAGCGCCTCGACGGCCGCACGGTGCGTGAGCGCCGCGCGCACGACGAGCCCGATGCGCGACGCGCGCAGCAGCGCGCCGAGCGCGACCAGCATCGCGGTGGACATCCCCATCATGAACAGCCGGTAGCGCGGCAGCGCGAGGCCGAATACGGTGACGGGCGCGCCGTCGAACAGCGCCGGCACGGGCGCCGGCAACGGCGCGAGGCCCCATACGAGTTTCGCGCCCTCGCCGATCAGGTACGCGAGGCCGAAGGTCAGCAGCAGTTCGCTCGTATGGCCGCGCGCCTGCACGCGGCGCAGCAGCATGCGTTCGCAGCCGGCGCCGAGCAGCCCGACCGCGAGCGGCGCGAGCACCAGCGCGGGCCAGAAGCCCGCGCCGGCCGCGATGCTGTAGCCGACGTACGCGCCGAGCATGTAGAAGCTCGCATGCGCGAAATTGAGCACGCCCTGCACGCTGAAGATCAGTGTGAGGCCGGCCGACAGCATGAACAGCAGCAAGCCGTAGCTGAGGCCGTTGAAGGCCTGGAGCGCGAACGCGTGCACCGCGCAATCAGGCCGCGAGCGGCTCGAGCGCGGCGCGCAGCGCGTCGGGCAGCGGCACCGGCCGGCGCGTGCCGCGATCGACGTACACGTGCACGAAGTGCCCCTGTGCGGCGGGCGTGGCGTCGCCCTGCGCGAACAGCCCGACCTCGTAGCGCACGCTCGACGTGCCGAGCTTCACGACCCGCAGCCCGGCGTCGACCGACTGCGGGAACACGAGCGGCGCGAAGTAGTTGCACTGCGTCTCGACCACGAGGCCGATCGTCTGCCCGTGCTCGACGTCGAGCACGCCGGCGCGGATCAGGTATTCGTTCACGACCGTGTCGAAGTAGCTGTAGTAGACGACGTTGTTCACGTGCCCGTAGACGTCGTTGTCCATCCAGCGGGTCGTGATCGGCAGGAAGTGGCGATAGGCGTCGCGCGGACGCGGTTGCGGCTTGTCGGACATGGCGATGGCGGTCAGGACGAGGGAAGCGAGGTGGACGACGCGCGGCGGCCGCGGGACACGGCGCGCCGGCAGGAAGCGGAACGCCGCGCCGCGATCGCGCGCGGCACGGCGGAGGCAACGCGGCTGGCGGGCCGGCCCGTCACTGCCCCGGCCGGTCGACGAACTCGAAATCGAGGCCGCGCGCCCGCATCCAGTCGGCGAGCGCGACGCCCGTGCCGGCGCGCCACGGGCGCAGCAGCGGCGGATCGACGAGCTTGTATTCGAGCAGTTCCGGCGACAACGCGACCGTGCCCGACGCCCGCACGTGGTACGCGATGATCAGCTCGTTCTTGCGGATGAATTCGTAGACGCCGACGAGCGACACGTGCTCGGCCTTCAGCGCCGTTTCCTCGAACACCTCGCGCGCGATGCCGTCCTCGGGCGTCTCGCCGTTCTCGAGGAAGCCGGTGATCAGCGCGAACATCCCTTCCGGCCAGGCCGCGTTGCGCGCGAGCAGGATCTTGCCGTCGAGCTCGACGATCGCCGCGACGACGGGCAGCGGGTTGTTCCAGTGCACATAGCCGCAGCTGTCGTCGGGGCAAGCCTGGCGAATGCGGCCGCCTTCATGATCGGGATCGGCGCGCTCGGTGAGCGGGCTCGCGCAGCGCGGGCAAAAGCGGTAATCGGCGGTGGTCATCGATGGGAATCTGGCAGGCGCCGGACGGCCGCCTGCCGGCTGCCCGCGCACCCGCTCGGCGCGGGAAAGGCTTCATTCTAGCGAGTTTGCCCGGGCCGCAGACGATCCGGCCCCGCCGACATCAGGGTTGCCGGCGCCCGCGTGCGGCGGTTGCCGCGAAGCCGGCGGCGCCCAGCAGCAGCGCGGCGACCGCAACCCACAGCGCGGGAGAAAACGACCCGAAGCGCGCGGCCAGCGGCGCCGCGACGAGCGGGCCGAGAATCTGCCCGACCCCGTACGACGCGGTCGCATAGCCCATCAGCCCGGCGGCCCGCTCGCCGTGCAAGCGCCGCGCCTCGCGCATCGCAAACAGCGTGATCGCGGTGAACGGCAGGCCGAGCAGCGCGCTGCCGACCGAGAAACCGGCCGCGTTCGGCCACACGATCCCGGCGGCAATGCCGAACGCCTGCATCGCGCAACCGGCGGCCAGCAGGAGCCGGTTGTCCCAGTGCCCGGGCAGCCGCGCGGCGGTGATCGCGCCGACGATCAACGCCGCGCCGAACATCGGCCAGAACAGGTCGGGCCACGGCGAACCGGCCGGCAGCGCGGCGCGCGCGATCACCGGCAGGAACGTCGCGGTGATGATGTAGCCGAAGCCCGGCATGCCGTACAGCACGACGAGCCAAGCGGCGTCCGCGCGATGGCGGCGCTGGTGCGCGCGGTGCGACGCAGTTGCGGCGGCCGCCTGCGGTGCGGCGCCGCCCGACGGCACGGCTTGCGCCGGGGTGGCCGCAAACGTGCGCCAGATCACGACCGACAGCACCGCGGACAGCGCGGCAAAACCGAGCCAGCCCGACGCCGCGCGCTGGCCGGCCAGCGCGCTGCCGATCAGCCCCGTCACGACGATGCCGACGCCGGGCCCCGCATAGATCACCCCGCTCCACTCGGGCGCGTGCAGGTCGGCCAGCCGGCGTAGCCCCCATTGCGACACGAACACGAACGTCCATGCGCTGACGACGCCCGCGACGAAGCGCACCGCGAGCCACACCGGCAGCAGATGGCCGACACCCATCGCGGCGGTGAGCAGCACGGTGGCTACGAGCCCGACGCGCACCATGCGCGCGGGCGTCACCCGCAGCGCAGCGCAACTGACCGCGCCGACGAAGTAGCCCGCGTAGTTCGCCGACGCGAGCCAGCCGCCGGCCTTCAGGCCGATCGAGCCGTCCGCGAGCATCAGCGGCAACAAGGGCGTGAACGCAAAGCGGCCGACGCCGAGCACGACCGCGAGGCCGACCATGCAGGCCAGCGCGGCCGTGCGGGCGCGGCGGTCGGCATCATCGACGAAAGGCGCGCCGGCGGCGGTCGGGGTATCGGAGCGGGACATGGCGGCAAGGGCCGGCGTTCAACGCGCCGGCCGGATCGGAAATCGGAATGCTTCCATCCTAGCTTGACCAAACGTTCTCGAAAAATGAATAATTGAGAATCCAATCATCGCTCGGAGAGAATCATGGACCTGGCGGCGCTGGCGATTTTCCGGGCCGTGGTGCGCGAGAACGGCGTGACGCGTGCGGCGGCCAAGCTCAATCGCGTGCAGTCGAACGTCACGACGCGCATCAAGCAGCTCGAGGAGGAACTCGGCGCGGCGCTGTTCGTGCGCGACGGCCGCCGGCTCGTGCTGACGCCGGCCGGCCATACGCTGCTGCCGTATGCGGAGCGCCTGCTCGCGCTCGCCGACGAGGCGCGCGACGCCATACGCGAGGACACGCCGCGCGGGCGGCTGCGGCTCGGCACGATGGAAAGCACGGCCGCGAGCCGCCTGCCGACCGTGCTCGCGCGCTATCACCATGCATGGCCCGACGTATCGCTCGAGCTGCTGACGGGCACGACGGGCTGGCTGATCGACCGCGTGCGCGACTTCGAGATCGACGCCGCGCTGTTCGCCCGCCCGCCCGCGCCGGAGACGCTCCCCGACACGTTCGAGACGGTGCCGGTCTTCCGCGAGGACCTGGTGCTGCTCACGCCGCGCGGCCACCCGCCGGTGCGCACGCCGCGCGACGTGATCCTGCCGACGCTGATCGCGTTCGAGCGCGGCTGCACGTATCGCAAGTACGTCGAGCAGTGGTACGCGGGGCATGGCGTCAAGCCGGCGCGCGTGCTCGAACTCGGGTCGTATCACGCGATCGTCGCGTGCGTCGCGGCCGGTGCCGGCATCGCAGTCGCGCCGCGTTCGGTGCTCGACCTGCAGCCCGAGACCGGCAACATCACCGCGCATGTGATCCCCGAACTGGAAGGCATCGATACGCTGCTCGCGTGGCGCCAGGGGTATGCGTCGGCCGCGTTGGCCGCGTTGCGCGATGCGCTCACCGAGGCCGCACGGCAGGCGGATGGTGCAGCGAAGCCGCCGGTCACCGTGCCGGCCTGAATCGTCGGGCGCGGCCGGCACGCATCGTTCCGGCGGAGCAACAAAAAGACCCGACCGGCGCATGCCGATCGGGTCTTTCTTATTTCAAGTGATGCCGTAACGAGACGGCATCACATCGGTCGCGACGATCAGAGCCGCTCTTCGACCCAGCCCTTCACGCCAGCCAGCGCGCCCGGCAGGTTCGCCGGCTCGGTGCCGCCTGCCTGCGCCATGTCCGGACGGCCGCCGCCCTTGCCGCCGACCTGCTGCGCGACGAAGTTCACGAGTTCGCCGGCCTTGACCTTCTTGCTCGCGTCGGGCGTGACACCCGCGATCAGGCTGACCTTGCCGCCTTCGACGGCCGCCAGCACGATCGCCGCGCTCTTCAGCTTGTCCTTCAGCTTGTCGACCGTTTCGCGCAGCGTCTTCGCGTCGGCGCCGTCGAGCGTCGCGGCCAGCACGAACACGCCGCCGATTTCGACCGCCTGCTGCGCGAGCTCGTCGCCCTGGCTCGACGCCAGCTTCGACTTCAGCGCGCCCAGCTCCTTCTCGAGCGACTTCACCTGGTCCTGCACCTGCGCGATCCGCTGCGTGAGTTCCGACGGCTGCGCCTTCAGCGCGGCCGCGGCTTCGTTCACGCGCGCGTCGAGTTCCTGCACGTAGCGCACCGCGTTGTCGCCGGTGATCGCCTCGACGCGGCGGATGCCGGCCGCGACGCCGCCTTCGACGACGATCTTGAACAAGCCGATGTCGCCGGTGCGGTGCACGTGCGTGCCGCCGCACAGTTCGCGCGAGAAGCCGAGGTCGAGCACGCGCACTTCATCGCCGTACTTCTCGCCGAACAGCGCCATCGCGCCGCCCTTCACCGCTTCGTCGTACGGCATCACGCGCACGATGCCCGGCGCGTTCGCGAGGATTTCGTTGTTGACGATCTGCTCGACGCGACGGATTTCGTCGTCGGTCATCGGTGCGTTGTGCGCGAAGTCGAAGCGGGTCTTTTCCGCGTCGACCAGCGAACCCTTCTGCTGCACGTGCGCGCCGAGCACCTCGCGCAGCGCCTTGTGCATCAGGTGGGTGGCCGAGTGGTTGCGCTGCGTGCGGGCGCGGCGATGCGCGTCGATTTCCGCGCGCAGCACGTCGCCGACCTTCAGCGTGCCCTGCTCCAGCGTGCCGTGGTGGCCGATCACGTCGGCCTGCACCTTCAGCGTGTCGGCCACCGCGAAGCGCGTCGCGGCGTTCGCGAGCACGCCCTGGTCGCCGACCTGGCCGCCCGATTCCGCGTAGAACGGCGTGTGGTCGAGCACGACGACCGCGTCCTGGCCCGCCTTCACTTCGTTGACCGACGAACCGTCGACGTACAGCGCGACGACCTTCGCGTCGTCGAACGCGATTTCTTCATAGCCGTGGAAGGTGGTCTTCGCGCCCGTGTATTCGAGGCCCTGCGCGGCCTTGAACTTGCCGGCCGCACGCGCCTGCTCGCGCTGGCGCGCCATCGCGTCGTCGAATGCCGGCTCGTCGACCGTCATCCCGCGCTCGCGGCACACGTCGGCCGTCAGATCCAGCGGGAAGCCGTAGGTGTCGTGCAGCTTGAATGCGAGCTCGCCGTCGAGCACCTTGCCGCCCTTCGCTTCGACGTCGGCCAGCGCGGCTTCGAGGATCGACATGCCGTGCTCGATCGTCTCGAAGAAGCGCTCTTCTTCCTGGCGCAGCACGTCGGTCACGCGCTGCTCGGCTTCCTTCAGCTCCGGATAGGCCGTGCCCATCTCGGCGACGAGGTCGGCCACCAGCTTGTGGAAGAACGAACCCTTGCGGCCGAGCTTGTAGCCGTGACGGATCGCGCGGCGCACGATCCGGCGCAGCACGTAGCCGCGGCCTTCGTTGCCGGGGATCACGCCGTCGACGATCAGGAACGAGCAGGCGCGGATGTGATCGGCGATCACCTTCAGCGAGTTGTTCGTGAGGTCGCTGATCTCGGTCACGCGCGCGGCGGCCTTGATCAGGTTCTGGAACAGATCGATCTCGTAGTTGCTGTGCACGTGCTGCAGCACCGCGGCGAGACGCTCGAGGCCCATGCCGGTGTCCACCGACTGCTTCGGCAGGCGCGTCATGTTGCCCTGCGCATCGCGGTTGAACTGCATGAACACGAGGTTCCAGATCTCGATGTAGCGGTCGCCGTCTTCTTCAGGCGATCCCGGCGGGCCGCCCCACACGTCCGGGCCGTGGTCGTAGAAGATTTCGGTACACGGGCCGCACGGGCCGGTGTCGCCCATCGTCCAGAAGTTGTCCGACGCGTAGCGCGCGCCCTTGTTGTCGCCGATGCGGATGATGCGCTCGGTCGGCACGCCGACTTCCTTCGCCCAGATGTCGTACGCCTCGTCGTCTTCCTGGTAGACCGTGACCCACAGCTTCTCCTTCGGCAGCTGGTAGACCGTGGTCAGCAGCTCCCACGCGAACTTGATCGCGTCGTGCTTGAAGTAGTCGCCGAACGAGAAGTTGCCGAGCATCTCGAAGAACGTGTGGTGGCGCGCCGTGTAGCCGACGTTCTCGAGGTCGTTGTGCTTGCCGCCCGCGCGCACGCTGCGCTGCGCCGTCGTGGCGCGCGAGTACGGACGCGGGTCCGTGCCGAGGAACACGTCCTTGAACTGGACCATGCCCGAGTTCGTGAACATCAGCGTGGGGTCGTTACCGGGCACGAGGCTCGACGAGCGGACGATCGTGTGGCCCTTCGATTCGAAGAATTTGAGGAATTTCTCGCGGATTTCGGCAGCTTTCATGGCGTGCGGGGACAGTCTGGCAAAGACGGCTTCAAACGCCGGCGCCCTTGTCGGGGCGCGCGGCGGCATGGATTCGGAAACGATCGATTATACGGGATCGGGGCCGGCTTCCGGGCAAAGCGCCGGAAAGCGGCTCGGCCCTCGCGCCGGGCCGGGTGGGCCACTCGCGCAGCCGATTCGCCTTAAGATGCTCGGCATGCCAACCGGCCCTGCCCGACCAGGCGAGCCATGAAAGGAGACGATTCGACGATGGGTGCCCTGAGCCATATCCGCGTGCTGGACCTCACCCGCGTGCTCGCGGGCCCGTGGTGCGCGCAGACGCTTGCCGATTTCGGCGCGGACGTGATCAAGGTCGAGCGCCCGGGCGCCGGCGACGACACGCGCCACTGGGGGCCGCCGTACCTGAAGGACGCGGACGGCGCGGATACCGCCGAGGCCGCGTACTACCTCGCGGCGAACCGCAACAAGCGCTCGGTGACGGTCGACATCGCGACGCCCGAGGGCCAGCAGATCGTGCGCGAGCTCGCCGCGCAGAGCGACGTCGTGCTCGAGAACTACAAGGTCGGCCAGCTGAAGAAATACGGGCTCGACTACGATTCGCTGCGCGCGGTGAAGCCCGACCTCGTCTACTGCTCGGTCACCGGGTTCGGCCAGACCGGCCCGTACGCGCACCGCGCGGGCTACGACTTCATCATCCAGGGGATCGGCGGCTTCATGAGCATCACCGGCGAGCGCGACGGCGAGCCGGGCGGCGGCCCGCAGAAGGCCGGCGTCGCGATTGCCGACCTCGCGACCGGCCTCTACTCGACGATCGCGGTGCTCGCCGCGCTCGCGCACCGCGACCGGACCGGCGAAGGCCAGTACATCGACATGGCGCTGCTCGACGTGCAGGTCGCTCTGCTCGCGAACATGAACACCAACTTCCTCGCGAGCGGCAAGCCGCCGGTGCGCTGGGGCAACGCGCATCCGAACATCGTGCCGTACCAGACGTTCCAGACGCGCGACGGGTGGATCATCGTCGCGGTCGGCAACGACGGGCAGTTCCGCAAGTTCGTCGAGGCCGGCGGCCGGCCCGAGCTGGCGGACGACGAGCGGTTCGCGACGAACCCGTCGCGCGTGCGTCACCGCGACACGCTGGTGCCGATCCTCGCGGAGATGGTGAAGGCGCGCGACAAGGCCGACTGGATCGGTGCGCTCGAAGCGGCCGGCGTGCCGTGCGGCCCGATCAACAATCTCGACGAGGTGTTCGACAACGAGCAGGTCGTCGCGCGCGGAATGCAGGTGTCGCTGCCGCACCCGTGCGGCGCGGACGCGAAGCTCGTGCGCAACCCGATCCGGATGAGCGCGACGCCGCCGGAAGCACGCACGGCCCCGCCGCTGCTCGGCGCGCAGACCGACGACGTGCTGCGCGACATGCTCGGCTACGACGACACGAAGATCGCCGCGCTGCGGGCGAAACAGGCGATCTGAACGCGGTGGGTAGTGCGGGTGCGGACGGCCGGCGTGGCAGCGGCCTCCACCGCCGCCCCGCCCCGCGCGGTCGATTGGGCGGTCAGTCGAGCGGTCAATCGCGACGGGCGAGCGCGTCGAGCCAGCCGCGCGCCTCGGGCCAGTCGCCCAGCCCGCTGTCCGCATTGATGTGGCCGCGTGGGCCGATGTCGTGGAAGGCGCTGCCCCACGCGTTCGCGCAGGTGCGGGCGAACGCGAGCGAGCCATACGGATCGTCGCTGCTGGCGACGACGCAGGTCGGAAACGGCAGCCGTTCGAGCGGCACGGGCCCGAACCCGTGCGCGTCAGCCGGAAACGCGGGACCGTCGGGATCGGGCAACGCGACGAGCAGCGCGCCGCGCACTTTGGCGAGCGCGGCCGGGCGCGCATAGCGCGTCGCCCACCACGCGGTGGTGAGCGTACCGAGGCTGTGGCCGGCAATCAGCACCGGCCCGCGTGCGGCCTCAACCGCGCGATCGAGCGCGAGACACCAGCCGTTGCGGAACGCACGGTCCCAGTCCGGCATCGCGACCCGCGAGAAGCGTGCGTCGGCACGCTCCCAGCGGCTCTGCCAGTGAAGCGGGCCCGAATTGGCGTAGCCCGGCAGGACGAGAACGGGTAAACGGCTCATGGAAAGTGCGTCGACGAGTGAAATCGTTATGGTGCGTCGGCGCAGTGTCGCACACCCGTTCCTCCCTGATGCTGCCTGTCTGATATTGGAAGGATGTGCGTGGGATCGGGACGCGCTGAGCGCAGCGTCGCGACCGGACGTCAAGCCGCCGTTTTGCAGGCGGCTCGCGTCATGTCGGTCGGTCAGCGCACGTTCGCACCGACGATGCCGCCAGCCGCGGCGCCGGCGACCGTGCCGAGCGGGCCGCCCGTGACCAGGTAGCCGAGCGCGCCGCCCGCGGCTGCGCCGATACCGGCATTGCGCTGCGTATGCGTCATGGCGCACGCGCCGAGTTGCGACAGGGCCGCGACGATCACGGCGGTACGAACGATAAACGTGGTCTTTTTCATCATGGTTTTTAGTTTCCTCCCGCCGCGCGGCATCCCGGACGGCGGCATTGATTCGGTGAAGCCATCATAGGCAACGCCAAACGGCCCGGGCAATCCGATTTACGTCGTGTTACAGCCGACACAATATCGAGATAATCGGTCGAAACCCGCCCCCATCATGCCGCACGCCGCACGGGACGGACCCCGGTCAGGTAGAATCACGGGATTAAACCGGCGCGACGCGCGCGCCGACACAACCTGACGCCATCCGCATGAGCACCGAACGCAACGACGCCCCCGCGGCTTCCAATTTCATCCGCAACATCATCGACGACGACAACCGCACCGGCAAATGGGGCGGACGTGTCGAGACGCGCTTTCCGCCCGAGCCGAACGGCTATCTGCACATCGGCCATGCCAAGAGCATCTGCCTGAACTTCAGCGTCGCGCGCGACTACGGTGGCGTGTGCCACCTGCGCTTCGACGATACGAACCCGGAAAAGGAAAGCGTCGAGTACGTCGATTCGATCGTCGACGCGGTGCGCTGGCTCGGCTTCGACTGGCGCAAGGACGCGGTCGATCACCAGTACTTCGCGAGCGACTACTACGACAAGCTGTACGAGTTCGCCGAGCTGCTGATCCAGCGCGGCAAGGCCTATGTCGACAGCCAGAGCGCCGATGAAATGCGCGCGAACCGCGGCTCGCTGACGGAAGGCGGCAAGCCGTCGCCGTTCCGCGATCGCACGCCGGAAGAAAACCTCGACCTGTTCCGCCGCATGAAGGCCGGCGAGTTCAAGGAAGGCGAGCACGTGCTGCGCGCGAAGATCGACATGGCTTCGCCGAACATGAACATGCGCGACCCGGTGATCTACCGGATCCGCTACGCGCACCACTACCGCACCGGCGACGCATGGTGCGTGTATCCGATGTACGACTACACGCACTGCATCTCGGATGCGCTCGAAGGCATCACGCATTCGCTGTGCACGCTCGAATTCGAGGATCACCGCCCGCTGTACGACTGGGTGCTGAACGAACTCGCGGAAGCCGGCAAGTTCACGCGCCCGCTGCCGCAACAGATCGAATTCTCGCGACTGAACCTCACGTACGCGATCACCAGCAAGCGCAAGCTGCTGCAGCTCGTGACCGAGGGCCACGTCGACGGCTGGGACGACCCGCGTATGCCGACGATCGTCGGCGTGCGCCGCCGCGGCTTCACGCCGGAGAGCATCCACCTGTTCTGCGAGCGGATCGGCGTGACGAAGATCGACTCGTGGATCGACATGAGCATCTTCGAAGGCGCGCTGCGCGACGACCTCGACGACAAGGCAGCCCGTACCGTCGCCGTGCTCGATCCGCTGAAGCTCGTGATCGACAACTATCCGGAAGACCTTGAGGAAGCGTGCACGGCGCCCGTGCACCCGCACCACCCGGATCGCGGCGTGCGCACGTTCCCGATCTCGCGCGAGCTGTGGATCGAGCGCGAGGATTTCGTCGAGAACCCGCCGAAGGGCTATTTCCGCCTGTTCCCGGGCAACAAGGTGCGCCTGCGCTACGGCTACGTGATCGAATGCACGGGCTTCGACAAGGACGCCGACGGCAACGTGACGGCCGTGCACTGCAACTACTTCCCGGACAGCAAGTCGGGCACCGAAGGCGCGAACACGTACAAGGTCAAGGGCAACATCCACTGGGTCAGCGCGAAGCATGCGCAGCCGGCCGAAGTGCGGATCTACGACCGCCTGTTCAAGGAGCCGCATCCGGACGCGGGCGGCGCGAACTTCCTCGAGGCGCTGAACCCCGACTCGAAGAAGATCGTGCAGGCCTACATCGAACCGGGCAATGACGACATCGCACCGGAGACGCGCCTGCAGTTCGAGCGTCACGGCTACTTCGTCGCCGACCGGGTCGATTCGAAGCCGGGCAAGCCGGTGTTCAACCGGATCGTCGGGCTGCGCGACAGCTGGGGCAAGCCGGCGTAACGGCATGCTTCGCACGCGGCTCGCGGCTTCGCAAGCCGCCGTCGCGTGAACATAAAAAAACCGGCCCCAGGGCCGGTTTTTTGTTGCGTGCTTCGAAGCGAAGCCGCGACATGCAGCCGCAGAAGCCGCCGCGCCCGCTCACTCCCCCATCAACCGCCGATGCAAATCCGCGAGCGACAGCTTCGTGCGAAACAGCCGCGCGAGGCTGCGGCTCGCATACGCGTCGATGTCGCCGGGTGGGGTCCAGCGATACGCATCCATCTCAGGAATCATCGAGCCGTCGCGACGGCTCGGAAACAGCGACGTGCACGTACAGTGCGTGAGATCGACTTCGTCGTCGGCCACGCGCACCGCGAACAGGTGCAGATCCTTGTCGTGCCGGTACGCGAAGCGGCCAAGATCGAGCAGCCGATCGGCGCCGAACACGATGCCCGTTTCCTCGAGCAGTTCGCGCAGCGCCGCTTCGGCCGGCGTCTCGCCCGGCTCGCCCTGCCCTTTCGGGATGTCCCAGTGCGTGGTATCCGTCGCGTGCGCGAGGAACACGCGGCCGGCCGCATCGAGGATCACGACGCCGCACGACACCGTGCGCGGCGCGGCGCCCCGCTTCATCATGCGCTTGCTCAGCGTTTCTGCAGCTGCCACTTGCCCGCGGCCGTCTTGCAGTAGACGGGCTTGAGCGTCATCGTCTGGCCCTTCGCGGTGATCTCGGTGGCGACTTCACGGCAGGTCTTGCCGTCCGTCTCGGTCGTGGTCGGCGTGAGCTTCGCATCGATCTGCGTGCCGCGGCCGCTGCTCTGCCACGTCGTGGTTTCGCCGTCCTTGCCTTCGTCGCGCACCTGCACGACCGCCTTCGACAGCGACGCGCGGTCGGTCTTGCTGAAATAGCTGATTGGCGTGTCGTTCAGGAAGTTCAGGTTGTTCTGTGCATGGGCGGGCAGCATCGCGGCTGCGCACGCGGCGCCGGCCAGCACGCGCGTGACGACGGAAAGGGATGCACGCATCGACATGTTTTTTCTCCTTGGATGTTCGATCGAACGGCGTGGTGCATGCCGGCGAACCGGGGGCCGGCCATCCGGCACGCACACCACGCCCGTCAGCGAGCGAGGATAGCATGCGTGCTGTAATGAATGCCTCTACGGCTTGGCCGGCGCGGCCGTTTGCTGATATCCGTCAGTCAGCGTCCCCAGGAACGCGATCACGTCCTTGATCTCGGCCGCATTCAGCGCCGGCTGGTCGCCGCGCTTGCGATCGAACGGCGCCTCGCGGTTGATGTTCGGCCAGTAGCGCTTGGGCAGGTCGTCATAGATCTGCACCTTGCCGTTCACGACCGGATAGAACTTCTCCGGATGGATGTCGCGTTCGACGTAGAAGCGCATCACGTCCTCCAGCGAGTGATACACGCCGTTGTGGAAGAACGTCTTGCGCAGCGCGACGTTGCGCAGCGACGGCGTGCGGAACAGCCCGCAGAATTCGTCGCGGCCCTTCAGGTCGGTCCGCTCGGGGCCGCACGCGCCGAGATCGTGGAAACGCGGGTCGTGATTGACAGGCAGCGCGCGGTTGCGCGGCACCGCGATCGCGATCAGCCCGAAATCGCTGAACTGCGGCGGGCCGCCCTCGAGCGTGCGCTGGCTGATGTGGCAGCTCGCGCAGTTGCCCTTCTTCTCGTCGTTGAACAGCTGCAGCCCGCGCAACTCCGCTGGCGTGAGCTGCGCATGACCGGCCAGATACGCGTCGTACTTGCTCGTGTACGGATCGAACAGCGCCGGCTGCTGCTGGAACGCGTCGAGCGCGCGCAGCACCGCGTCGAAGGTCGCCTGGTCGTCGCCGAGCACCTGGTCGCCGAACGCCTTGCGGAACGCGTCCGCATACGGTGCGGCGCGAACCGCCTTCGCGACCCTCGCCGGCGAGCTGCTCATCTCGAATGGCGACGTGAGCGGAATGCGCGCCTGCGCGTCGCGGGTGTCGACGCGACCGTCCCAGGTCAGCCCGCCGGTCGGCCCCGCGTCGATGCTTTCGTCACCTTCGTCCGGCGAATCGTGGAAGTGCTCGCTGAACGGTGGAATGCCGCGCAGGTACTTCAACGACGGCACGGCGCGAAAGCCCGTGCGGTGCATGTCGTCGCCGCCGAGCTGCACCGACAGCGCGTTCGGCGGCCCGAACGCATGCTCGGCGCTATGGCACGACGCGCAGGCGAGCTTGCCGGAGCCCGACAGCGACGGATCGAAGAACAACTGCTTGCCGAGCGCCGTCATCTGCTTGACGCCCTCGAATACCTGCGCGCGCGTCTGCGGCTGGCTGGCCGGCGCCACCGCGGGCGCGGCCGGGGCCGCTTGCGCCGCCGGCACGACGGACGCGGCCGACGTAGTCGCGCCGGGCCGCGCATCGCAACCGGCGAGCGCCGCGAGCCCGGCGGCCAGCGCCAGCGCGGCCGCGGCAGGGGTCAACGATCGCGCGAACGCGCGGGGTTTCAGAAGGCTGGGCATCGTCGTTCTTCTTGTAGCGGTGGGCAATCGGCCGGAGCTTATGTCAGTTCCATGACCGTTGCATGACGTTCCACCGACAGTCAATTGAAAGCAGCCCTACACCCGCCTGTCAAATCGGTTCCAGATAATGCGCGCAACCGGTCGGTGCCTCGCAATGCCCGCGCCGGCCGTACATCAACCCGGTTCCCACACGCGACAAACGACGAAAGAGAGAACATCGCATGAAGAAGCACGCCTGGATTCGCTATACGCCGATCGCCCTCGCGGCCGCGCTCAGCCTGACTGCCTGCGGCGGCGACGATGTCACGCAGCAAGGCCTGTCGGCCGTCAAGAACGTGGTCGTGATCTATGCGGAAAACCGCAGCTTCGACAACCTGTATGGCAACTTCCCCGGCGCGAACGGCCTGCAGAACGCCACGGCCGCGAACTCGGTGCAAAAGGATCGCGACGGCTCGACGATGGCGACGCTGCCGAAGATCTGGGGCGGCCTGACCGCGACCGGCATCACGCCGGCGGTGACCGAGGCGATGACGGCGAACCTGCCGAACACGCCGTTCGCGATCGACGATCCGAAAGGCTTCAACCAGTCGATGAGCATCGCGACGCGTGACATCGTGCACCGCTTCTACCAGGACCAGATGCAGATCAACGGCGGCAAGAACGACATGTATGCCGCGTGGACCGATGCGGGCGGCCTGACGATGGGCCACTACACCGCCGACCCGTCGAAGCTGCCGCTGTGGAAGGTCGCGCAGCAGTACGTGCTCGCCGACAACTTCTTCATGGGTGCGTTCGGCGGCTCGTTCCTGAACCACCAGTACCTGATCTGCGCGTGCGCGCCGTTCTATGCGAACGCGGACAAGAGCCCGGCGGCCGGCAAGATCGCAGTCCTGAACGCCGACGGCAAGTCGCTGAAGGTCGCCGCGAACTCGCCGGCCTCGGCGCTGAGCGGGCCGCCGAAGTTCGTCAACGACGGCGCGCTGACGCCTGACTTCTACGGCATCAACACGATGCAGCCGGCGTACCAGCCGAGCGGCAACAAGGCGGCCACGGGCGGCGATCCGCTGCTCGCCGACCCGGCCAATCCGTCGACGATGCCGCCGCAGACGGCGACCAACATCGGCGACCTGATGACCAACGCGGGCGTGTCGTGGGCATGGTACAGCGGCGCGTGGGGCCAGGCGCTGCAGGCGAGCCAGAACGGCACGTCGAACGTGATCTACGGTGCCGATCTGTCGACGCCGAACTTCCAGCCGCACCACCAGCCGTTCAACTACTTCGCGAACCAGGCGCCGGGCACCGCGAGCCGCGCGCAGCACCTGCTCGACGGCGGCGCGAACGGCGCCGAGTTCATCAAGGCGATCGATGCGGGCACGCTGCCGCAGGTCACGTTCTACAAGCCGCAGGGCAACCTGAACGAGCACCCGGGCTACACGGACGTCACCTCGGGCGACCAACACATCGCCGACGTGATCGCGCACCTGCAGGCAAGCCCGCAGTGGAAGAACATGGTCGTGATCGTCACGTACGACGAAAACGGCGGCTTCTGGGATCATGCCGCGCCGCCGACCGCCGACCGCTGGGGCCCCGGCACCCGCATTCCGGCGCTGATCGTGTCGCCGTACGCGAAGAAGGGCTTCGTCGACCACACGCAGTACGACACCGGGTCGATCCTGCGCTTCATCACGCGCCGCTTCTCGCTGCCGCGCCTCGCGGGCCTGCAACAGCGCGACGACGCGCTGAAGGCCAACGGCGCGCAGCCAATGGGCGACCTGACGAACGCGCTGCAACTGTCGCCGAACCTGTAACGGCCCGGCAGCACTGCAACGCACCGGCCGGCGCGATGCCGGCCACCCCATGACACAGGGCGGCTTCGGCCGCCCTGTGTCATGGCGCATACGCGCCCACGCGAACGTCAGCACGTGCGCGCCGCATCGCCCGCCGTGTTTCAGCCCGGCAGTGTCGAGTGCGATGGCCAGGATCATCGCGCGCGCATTCGGCGGCGTCGGGCGGCCACTCGGGCGAAACACGTCGTCCCCGCACGCGATCCGCGCGCCCGACAGCACGCAGACACCGGCGTGCCGTGCGCGCCCCGGTTTCCAGTGCTGCTCGCCGAAATGCGCACGCCCCGGCTCGACCCAGCGCACGACCAGCAGTTGCGCCGAGCGCTCGAGCACCTGCACGTGCGGGCGCACCGTCGACACGCGCGGACGGTCGAGCGCGGCCGCGAGGATCATCGTTTTCGATTCGAATGGCGCCCGCCCGCGCGGGCTGAACACGGCGTCGCCGCAGACGATCTTCTCGCCGGACAGCGCGCAGCGGCCCGAGCGAAGCGCACGCGCCGGCGCCCAGCGCTGTTCCGCACTACCCGGCGCAAGCGGGCGCACGATCAGCATCTCGTCCGAATACGCGAGCACCTGCACACGCGCGTTCATCCGGCACCACGCATCGGGCAACGCTTCGCCGGCGGACGCGCGGCGGCTCGCGCGCTACCACCCATACTTCAGCTCGACGCCGACATAGTCGGCGTTGTGCCCGCCCGCCTGGCGGATCGCATCGCCGACCTGGAAATGCACGGCCTCGATCGCACCGATCAGGTTCGCGGCGATCGTCCAGTCCGCGCGCAACTGCACGTACATCCCGGTCCACAACCCGCCCTTGCCCGCCGTGCCCGGCACCGGGATGTTCGGCTGCTGATAGACGGCGTCGCCGGTCGTCTCGCGCCACTGGAAGCCGAGCGCACCGAGCAGCGACAGGTTCGCCGACGGCTTCAGCGTCACGGACGGCTTCACGTGGATCAGGTTCGCGTAACTCGTATAGCCGGCGAGCGTGAAGTAATAGCCGTTCGGAAACAGCGGATTGAAGGTCCCGACACGGCCGTCGTGCGGATGCCGGTCGCCCGATGCCGCGTCGACCTGCAGCGCGATGCGCGGCGACCACGGCGCATCGAGCTTGTAGCCGGCGATCGAACCGACGGCCCACGCCCCGATCGTCGCGTTGCCGACCGTGCCGGTCTGCAGCATCGTTTCGAGATCCCAGTCGAAGCGCCCCAGCGTGCCCGTGTAGCGTACGTCCCACACGTCGCGATGCTCGGGACCGCTCGCGTCGAGGAACCGCGCGTTGTTGCGGTTGTAGCGCGACCAGTAGCCGGACAGGTCGCCCGGCCCGACCGACTGCCGCTCGACGCGCACGCCGCTGAACGTGAGATCGCGATTCGACACGTCGTCGAAATCGGACGCGTTGCGGTTCTGCACCGGCTGCGTCGCGTAGCCGATGAAGCGCCACTTCTGGTACTCGTACACGGCCCAGACCGCATCGAACGCCTGCCGTACGTTCGGGCCGTCGCGCGTGGCGATGAAACGCTGCAAGTCGAACGCCATCTCCTGCCGGCCCACGCGGAACTTGAACGTGCCGCCGCCGAGCGCGCCCGTGTAGGTCGCGAACGCCTGCTCGAGATCGAGCGGATTCTTGTCGACCGGCGACACCGTGTTCTTGCCGAACGCGCGGGCGTCCTGCAACTGCACGAAGAACTGCCAGTGCTGGCCGAGATGCGCGTCGGCATGCACTTCGATGCGCTGGATCAGGTACGTATCCGATTGCGCGGAGCCGATCCCGAACAGCGGCGCGTCATTGGTCTCGAGACGCTCGCGCAGGTTCACGCCGAGCGACAGATAGGAGGCCGGATCGTTGCCGAGCGGAAGGTATTTCAGGCCGTCGAGCGGTGCGCGCGGCACGCACGGATTCGCGAGCACCGACCAGTCTTCCTGCCAGCGGTTGAACAGCACCACGGGGCGCTTGGCCGTGCAGGTCGATGCGGCAGCGGCGGTTGGCGTTGCCGATGTCGTCGCCGATGTCGTTGGCGTTGCCGATGACGCGGCCGGCGCCGGCTCCTGCACCGGCGTGGAAGTCGCCGTCGAGGCCGCCACCGTTTGCGCGCATGCCGCGTCGGCACCCGCGAACAGCAGCCCCGCGACGAGCGACGCGTGCGCGGCCCGTGCGGCGTGCCGGCCTTGATGTCTCCCCCCTCTCCGCTCGATCATGCGCGCTCCTGTGTGGTCGTACCCGCCGTTTGTGCCGCGCACAGGGCCAGCGTCGCGAGCGCGCCGACCGGCGCGAGCAGCGCGAGGAACCCGACGAAGCGGAACCCGAGCGCGCCGCCTGCGGCGCCGAGCGCGAACGCCACGATCGCCGGCAGCATCTTGCCGAAGCGCGCCCGCGCCGCCGCGCGCGCGGCATCGGCGGTGCCGGCCGACAGCAGGTCGACCGCGTCGAGAATCGCCTGCGTCACGTTGCCGGTCATCACCGTGTTCGGCACGCCGCCGGCACGCGCAATCACGCGCGGATGCGCGTTCTGCACGCCCATCGCGAACGTGCCGACGATGCCGGCCACGAGCGCCGGCAGGCTGTCGGGCTGCGTGACGGGCGTCGCCCATACGCCAGCCGCGCAGAAGCCGAGCAGCAGCACGGCCTGTACCGCATGCAGCGTGCGCGCGCCCTGCCACGCCGGCCGCCCGGACATCGCCCGCGCGATCAGGCTGCTCGCGATCACACCGCACACGA
Organism: Burkholderia sp. AU33803; assembly: GCF_002223095.1. Classification (NCBI taxonomy): domain Bacteria; kingdom Pseudomonadati; phylum Pseudomonadota; class Betaproteobacteria; order Burkholderiales; family Burkholderiaceae; genus Burkholderia; species Burkholderia sp. AU33803. Next base: position 1,009,057 of record NZ_NKFJ01000004.1, on the reverse strand, counting down.
ACGCGGGAAACACGCTGAGCTTCAGCACGATGCCCTGGCCAAAGCCCGCGATGCCCGCGCCGATCAGCACGAAGTTGCCGGTCACGTGCGCGGTGAACAGCCCGAACAGCGCGACGAAGCTCAGCGTGTCGACGAAGCCGGCCACCGCGGCAAGGATCGTATCCTCGTGCTTCATCGCGCCGCGCTCGCGTGGATCTCGGCGACGTAGCCGCCCGGGAACTGCACGAGCGCCGCGTCACGGCCGTCCGACGTGAACGGCGGCACGAGCACGGTCACGCCGGCTGCCTTGGCCTTCTCCAGCGTCGCGGCGAGATCATGCACTTCGTAGCCGGTCATCTCGCGTCCGAACGGGTATGGCAGGTGGCCGTCGGTCACGAGCACGGTCATCTTGCCGAAGCCCGATTCGATGCGGATGCGGCGATACGTGTCGTTCGGCCGGCCGATCTCGATGCCCGGCGCCTTGAGGGTGTCGGACACCACCTTGCCGTTCGAGAACTTCACGAAATCGTGCACCAGCTTGCGCACGCTTTCCGGCGACACGTACACGCGATTCTCGGGCACCGTCTCCAGCGCGTCGTAGCTCGGCGCTTCGGTATGCCAATAAAGTTGCATGTTCAGCCCGCCGGTCCAGCGGATGATCGCGTCGCGGCCGATCGGATCGGGGAACGTGTCGACGATCACGTCCGCGCCGTGTGCGCGCGCCGTCTTCATCGCGACGTCCATGTCGGTGACGAGATAACCGGTGCGCTCCGAGCAGAACGGATACGGGATCGGGGTCTTGAAGCCGAACACCGAGATCGTGCCGGCCGGCGTGAGCACGAGCTGCGACATCGTCTGGCTCGGCGTGGGCGTGACCTGGAACACGCCCTGCTTCGACTTCTTGCCGCCGAACGTCGCGACGAAGCTGTCGGTGAAGCGGTCGAAGTCTTCCGGCGCCACGCACACGTGCGTCGTGTCGTATTGCGGACCGACGGCCAGCACCGGCACCGGCGCGGGCGGCACCGGCGGTTTCGCGAACGTCGCCGGCGCCGCGACGCAGCCGGCCGCGATCGTCAGCGCGCACAGTGCGGATCGAATGGTCATCATGATCAGGTTTCCTTGTTGTGTCATCGAATAGTGCAATCAATCACGCGCGGACATCGTCGTCCACGCGCTTCGCATCGGCGAGCACGGTCGCAAGCACGAGTGCGGCGATCAGCCCGAGATGCTCGAAAAAGCTGTTGAGCGCCATGAAATGCTCGGCGCCCGTCCGGTTCCAGAAATCGTTGGCCACCGCCATCGCGACCAGCGTCAGCATACCGAGGCTGCCCGCGCCGAGCCACGTGAAGCGGCCCAGCACGATGCACAGCGAGCCGGCGATCTCGACTGCGATCGCGAGCGCCGCCCACAGCGCGGCCGGCTGCAGCCCGAAATGCGCCTGCTCCGCGACCGCGCCTTGGAAGTCCAGCGCCTTCGCGACACCGCCGATCAGGTACGCGGACACCAGCGCCAGCCGCGCGAGCGGCAGGATCCACGGCTGCGCGAGCAGCGCGCGGACCCACGCCGGGTTGCCGGCGCCGACGTGAGGGGTCGGGGTCGCCATGTCAGACCGCCCAGCACGAACAGCCGAACGCGCCCCAGAAGCCCTTCGCGTCCGACGTCGGCAGCGCGCGGCTCCACGCGTTCGCGTGTGCATGGCCGTGCAGGCCGCACGCGCTCGCGCAACCGCACTGCGCGGCGGCCGCCGCGGCGCGCTGCAGCGGCGCGCCGTTGCGCTGCGTCGCGCCCCAGCCGCCGTAGCCGCCGTACTCGCGCACCGGCGACCAGTCGGGCATCGCGGGCGGAATCGGCGCATCGTGCGACGCGAACGGCCCCGCCCCCCACACGATCCGGCCGCCGACTACCGTCAGCAATGCAGTCGTATCGACGATATCGTCCTCCGCGCACGTGAAGAAATCGCGATCCGGGACCATCAGGTCGGCGAGCTGGCCCACCGCGATGCGCCCTTTCTTGCCTTCCTCGTTCGAGAACCACGTCACATACTCGGTCCACATGCGCAGCGCGGTCTCGCGATCGAGCAGGTTGCGCTGCGGATACATCCGCATCCCGCCGACCGTCTTGCCCGTCACCAGCCACGCGAGCGACACCCACGGGTTGTACGACGCCACGCGCGTCGCGTCGGTGCCGGCCGACACCTTGAGCCCCTTCTCGAGCATCTTCGCGACCGGCGGCGTCGCCTCGGCCGCCTGCGCGCCGTAACGCTCGACGAAGTATTCGCCCTGGTACGCCATCCGGTGCTGCACCGCGATGCCGCCGCCGAGCGCGGCAATGCGGTCCATCGAACGTTCCGAGATCGTTTCCGCGTGATCGAAGAACCAGTTCAGCCCGTCGAGCGGAATGTCCTCGTTGACCTTCTCGAACACGTCGAGCGCACGGCTGATCGTTTCGTCGTAGGTCGCATGCATGCGCCACGGCCAGCGGTTCTGCGCGAGCACGCGCACGACGCCTTCGAGATCGTCCTCCATCTGCGCCGGCAAGTCGGGGCGCGCGACGCGGAAATCCTCGAAATCGGCCGCCGAAAACACCAGCATCTCGCCCGCGCCGTTGTGGCGGAAGTAGTCGGTGCCATCGTGGTACTTGACGCTCTTCGTCCAGTTCACGAAGTCTTCCTTCTCCGCGTTCGGCTTCTGCGTGAACAGGTTGTACGCGATGCGCACCGTCATCTCGCCCGCGTCGTGCAGCTTGCGGATCACCTCGTAGTCGTCGGGATAATTCTGCGATCCGCCGCCTGCGTCGATCACGCCCGTCACGCCCAGGCGATTGAGTTCGCGCATGAAGTGGCGCGTCGAGTTGTACTGATACTCGAACGGCAGCTTCGGGCCTTTCGCGAGCGTCGCGTAGAGGATCGTCGCGTTCGGGTTCGCGAGCAGCAGGCCGGTCGGGTTGCCCGCGGCGTCGCGCAGGATCGTGCCGCCCGGCGGCTCCGGCGTGTCCTTCGTGTAGCCCACCACGCGCAGCGCGGCCGCGTTCAGCAGCGCGCGGTCGTACAGGTGCAGGATGAACACCGGCGTATCGGGTGCGACCGCATTGAGTTCGTCGATCGTCGGTAGGCGCTTCTCGACGAACTGGTGTTCGGTGAAGCCCCCGACCACGCGCACCCATTGTGGCGCCGGCGTGATCGCGACCTGGTGCTTGAGCATTTCCATCGCGACCGCGAGCGAACGCACGCCATCCCAGCGCAGCTCGAGGTTGTAGTTCAGGCCGCCGCGAATCACGTGCGTGTGGTTGTCGATCAGGCCCGGCAGCACGCTGCGGCACTCGAGATCGACGACCTTCGTCGCGCGGCCCGCGAGCGGCATCACGTCCGCGTCCGCGCCGACCGCGACGAAGCGGCCATCCTTGATCGCCACGGCGGTGGCGACGGGGTTCCCACGATCGAGCGTCGTGATGCGCCCGTTGTGCAGGATCAGATCCGGTTGATTATCAGTTGAGCTCATTAATATGTCCTCGATGCGGTCAGAAGCCGAGCCAGTGACGGATGGAGCCGATGGCCTGCGAGCCGATCAGCATGCCGGCCAGACCGATCAGCGCAATGAGTGGCGGCGCTGGCGAACGCACCTTGATCACGCTGTATACGACGCCGACCAGCACGCCGGCCGACAGCGACCATAGATAAGATTCCATAACGTTTTTTCTCCGTGACCGGATTAGAATGAGTCGCTTCGCGCCGGCCGCATGCTGCGCGCCGTATCCACTTCGCTTCCCTGCCACTCTTTCCGACCATGCAACACCTTCCTGATCTCGAAGCCTGGGCCATCTTTGCGCGCGTCGCGGAGACGGGCTCGTTCGCGAAAGCCGCCGACCTGCTCGGCGTCACGCAGCCGACGGTGTCGAAAGCCATCGCGCGCCTCGAAAAGCGCCTTGGCGCGATGCTGCTGTACCGCACGTCGCGCAAGCTGTCGCTCACGCCGACCGGCGAACTGCTGCGCGACCGTGCGATCCGGCTGCTCGCCGATGCGGAACTGATCGAGAGCGAAGCGTCCGCGCAGGCGCTCGAACCGCATGGCCTCGTGCGCGTGAATGCGCCGATGTCGTTCGGGGTGCGCCACCTGTCGCCGGTGCTGCCCGCGTTTCTCGAACGCTATCCGCGCGTCGACATCGACCTCGTGCTCTCCGATCACATCGTCGACATCGTGTCCGGCGGCTTCGACGTCGCGATCCGCATCGCCGAGCTGAGCGATTCGTCGCTGCGCTCGCGCCGCCTGTGCGCGGTGCGCCGCCCGCTCGTCGCGTCGCCGGCGTATCTGGACCGTCATGGCCGGCCGACGCATCCGCGCGACATCGAGAAGCACGTGTGCCTCACCTACACCAACCTGCCGACACCCGAGCACTGGCGCTTTCGCCATCCGGCCTCGGGCGACGACTTCGGCGTGAACGTGCACGGACGCATCCGCACCAACAACGCCGACGTGATCGTCCCCTCGCTCATCGCCGGTCATGGCCTTGCCCTTCAGCCGGAGTTCCTGGTGTGGGAAGCCATGCAGAGCGGCGAGCTCGAGGAAGTGATGGCGGACTGGAAGATCGCCGACATCAACGTCAACCTCGTCACGCCGCCCGGCATGCTGCGCGCCGCGCGCGTGACGGTGCTGCTCGACTTCCTCGCGGAACACTTCGCGCACGCGCCGTGGGCGCTGCCGGCAGCCTGAGCGGGCGGCGGCCGGCGACAGCGGATCGCCGCGGCCGGCCGTTGCCACGATCGCGGCCGGTCGCCCGTTACTTCGCCGGTACGGCCGGGATCGACTCGTGCGGCGTCGCGGTACGCTGCGCGGCCTTGTGAACCATCGTGTATGCGTAGTCGACGCCCATTCCGTACGCACCCGAGTGCTCCTTCGCGATCGCCATCACCGCGTCGTAGCTGTCGCGGCGCGCCCAGTCGCGCTGCCATTCGAGCAAAACCTGCTGCCACGTGACGGGCACGACACCGGCCTGCACCATGCGCTGCATCGCGAAGTCGTGCGCGGCCTGCGACGTGCCGCCCGATGCGTCGGCCACCATGTAGATCTCGTAGTCGCCTTCGAGCATCGCGCACAGGGCGAACGTGGTATTGCAGACTTCCGTCCAGAGGCCCGACACGACCACCTTCTTGCGGCCATTCGCGGCGAGCGCGTCGCGCACCTTCTGGTCGTCCCACGAGTTCATCGACGTGCGTTCGAGCGTCTTCTGGTTCGGGAACACGTCGAGCAGCTCCGGGAAGGTATGGCCGGAGAAGGCCTCGGTCTCGACCGTCGTGATGGTGGTCGGCACGTTGAACGCCTTGGCGGCCTTCGCGAGCCCGACGACGTTGTTCTTCAGCGTCTGGCGATCGATCGACTGCACGCCGAACGCCATTTGCGGCTGCTGGTCGATGAAGATCAGCTGGCTGTTCTGCGGCGTCAGTACTTCAAGTTTCGGATTGCTCATGGCGCAAGGTGTCCTGTGAACGAAAAAAGGGGGGCCTGCCTCGACCGTCAGAACGGGAGGAGCCGGAGGTACGTCAGCGCCGGATCGTCATCCGGGCCGAAATATTTAAGCCGCAAACGCGCGGCGCGAACACCCAAGAAACGGAATCGATCCGATTCCCGGATCGATGCCTGTTCGGGGCTGCCCGCCCTTTTATTCTTCACGCAAACCCGATACGCTTTCGAAATCTTGACGGCGCGCCCCGCGCCGCTCGTCTGCCATCACGGGACGCCCGCCATGAAACCGTATTTCCTGTCGCTGCTCGCCGGCGTCCTCGCCGGCGCCATCTACGGCACGATCGGCGTGAATTCGCCGGCGCCGCCGATCATCGCGCTCACCGGCCTGCTCGGCATGCTCGCCGGCGAACAGATCCTGCCGGTCGCGCGGCGCATGCTCGCGGGCCACCGGCTGAACACCGCATGGCGCGACGCGAAGTGCAGCCAGCACATGTTCGGCGCGCTGCCCGGCGGCACCACGAACGACCGCAAGCCGTCGTGATGCAATCGCTCATCACCTATCACGCATGACCAACGTCGAGCTGTTTCATTACCTGCTGCTGTTGATCTGCGGGGCAGGCGCGCTCACGTGGCTCGCCGAACGGATTTCGATTCCCCCGGCCGTCGTGCTGCTGCTCGGCGGCTGTGTCGTCGCGGTCTTCGGCAAGCGCGTGCCCGACATGGACCCGGCGCTGCTGCTCGCGGCCGTGCTGCCGCCGCTGCTGATGTCGAGCGGGTTCTACACCGCGTGGAAGGAATTCCGGCAGGAGCTTGTGTCGATCGCGTCGCTCGCGCTCGGCGCGGTGGTGTTCACGACCGTCGCGGTCGCGTTCGCCGTGCATGCGGTGAACCCCGCGCTGCCATGGGCCGCGTGCTTCACGCTCGGCGCGATCGTGTCGCCGCCCGATGCGGTCGCCGCGAAGGCGATCCTGCAGCGCCACCCGCTGCCCGCGCGGCTCGTTGCGGTGCTCGAAGGCGAAAGTCTCGTCAACGATGCGTCGGGCCTGCTGCTGTACCAGATGGCCGTGTCGGCCGCGCTCGCCGTGTCGATCACGGCCGCGAGCGCCACCGGCCTGTTCTTCTCGCTCACGCTGATCGGCATCGCGGTCGGCCTCGCGTGCGGCCATGCGATGAGCTGGGTGCTGCCGCGCCTGCGCGATCCGATGCTCGGCATCGTCGTGACCTTCGCGATGGCATGGGGCAGCTACGGTGTCGCCGAAGCCGTCGACGGCTCGGGCGTGCTGTCGGTCGTCACCTGCGGCCTCGTGCTCGGCGTGCGCCAGCATCGCGTGTTCGACGCCGACATGCGGATCAAGGCGAAGGCGACCTGGGAGGCGATCGTGTTCGTGCTCGACGCGCTCGTGTTCATCCTGATCGGCCTCGCGCTGCATGCGATCCTCGCGCGCGTGAACCACGAAGGCGCGGTGCTGATGGCCGGCCTGCGCGTCGCACTACCTGCCACCGCCGCCGCGATCGCCGCGCGCATCGTGTGGGTGTTCGTCGCGATGTGGCTGCCGGGCCGCCTGCGCGCGCCGCGCGCCGGCCACGCACCGTGGTCGTGGCGCGAGGCCGTCGTGCTCGGCTGGTCGGGCATGCGCGGCGTCGTGAGCCTCGCGGCCGCGATCGCGCTGCCCGCCAATTTCCCAGGCCGCGACCTGATCCTGTTCAGCACGTTCCTGCTGATCATCGCCACGCTCGTCGTGCAGGGCGGCACGCTCGCACCGCTGATCCGCGTGCTGAAGCTGCGCCCGGCCGCGCGCCACACGATGTCCGAGCACGCGGTGCGCGCGCATACGTTCGGCGCGGCGCTCGCCGAACTCGACGCGCTCGAACAGCGCGGCTCGACTCTCGAGCGGCCGTCGCTCGACCGCCTGCTCGCCGAATACCGGAACCGCGTCACCTTCAACGAACGCGCGCATCGCCAGGGCGCCGAGCCGGCCAACGTGCGCTCGCGCATGCTGCGCGTCGAACTCGACCTCGTCGGCGTGTCGCGCCGCGCGCTGCTCGACCTGCATCGCGACGGCCGGGTCGACGACGCCGTGCTGCACCGGATCGAATCGGAACTCGACTTCGAGGAACTACGGCTGCAGCGACTGCTCGAACCGTAACGCCCGGCCCGGCCGCCGGCCTCCCTTTTTTTCACATGGAACTGCAATGAGCGAACTGTCCGTCGAAGCGAGCATCGGCTCGGTCGATTACCTGGTCCACTTCAGCGACGGCGTCCACCAGTGGCGCGCCGACGAACCCGCTTCGCTCGGCGGCGGCGATGCGGCGCCGACGCCCGTCGCGCTGCTGCTGTCGAGCCTCGGCGCATGCACGGCGATCACGCTGAAGATGTATGCGCAGCGCAAGGGCTGGCCGCTCACCGAAGTGCACGTGAAGCTCGCGCACGAATCGGGCAGCGCGGGCAGCACGATCGTGCGCCGCATCACGCTCGAAGGCGACCTGTCCGGCGAACAGCGCGAACGCCTGCTGCAGATCGCGAACGCGTGCCCGGTGCACAAGATCCTCACGCATCCGATCACCATCGACACGGCGATCGCCTGACGCGCTCCGCCTCGACTACCAGATCCCCACCATGTCCGCCTCGATCAAGACCCTGCTCACGCCGCGCGAAAGCGACATCGGCAACCTCGTCGTGCGTCGCGTGCTGCCCGCGCGCGCCGCCCGCCTCGTCGGCCCGTTCATCTTCTTCGACGAGATGGGGCCGGCCGTGCTGCCGGCCGGCCGCGGCATCGACGTGCTGCCGCATCCGCACATCGGCCTCGCGACCGTCACCTACCTGTTCGACGGTTCGCTGATGCATCACGACAGCCTCGGCTTCCGGCAAAAGATCGTGCCGGGCGACGTGAACTGGATGACCGCCGGCCGCGGCATCGTGCATTCGGAGCGCTCGCCCGACGAAGACCGGCCGCGCGATCAGCCGGTCCACGGAATCCAGACCTGGGTCGCGCTGCCGGTCGAGCATGAAGACACCGCGCCCGCGTTCGTCCATCATGCGGCCGACACGCTGCCGTCGTTCTCGCGCGACGGCGCGAGCGTGCGCGTGATCGCGGGTACCGCGTTCGGGCTCACGTCGCCGGTCGCCGTGTTCTCGCCCACGCTCTATGCGTACGCGCAATTCACGGCAAACGGCACGCTGGCGCTCGATGCCGAACATGAGGAGCGCGGCGTGTACCTCGTTGACGGCGACCTCTCGATCGACGGCACGCCCCTCACCGCCGCGACGATGGCCGTGCTCGAACCGGGTGCGACCGTGACGCTCGCGAGCGCGAACGGCGCCCGCGTGATGCTGCTCGGCGGTGCCCATCTGCCGGGCGAGCGGTTCATCGAATGGAATTTCGTGTCGAGCTCGCGTGCGAAGATCGATGCGGCCCGCGCGGCGTGGGCCGACCAGACCTTCGGCAAGGTGCCGGGCGAAGAAAACGAGTGGACGCGCCAGCCGGAACGCAAGGCGCAACAAGGTAACAACGCGCAGTAAGCAGGTTCGCCCGCAGGCAAGCAACGCAACGGCCGGCACACATGCCGGCCGTCGTGCGTTTACCGCTTCAACCCCATCAGCTTCGCGAGCGTCGGCCACCGGTCGAGCGACTCGATGAACGCGCGGCGCGCCTGCTCGTCGACGTAACGCTCGGGATCGAGCGCGGGCAGATGCCGTGCGAGGCCGAGCACGTCGTTCGGTTGCGACAGGCGCGCATCGTCGCTGTCGGCGGGGAGCATTACTGTTCGTCGATCCATACGCCATCCGGAGTTTTCACCGAGTAGCCCGCGGCCGTCTGCATCGTCACCGTGCCCTCGTTCTCGCCCACCATCCGCGTGCGCGGCAGGTCGGCCGCGTACTGCGCGAGCGTCGTGCCCGGCTTGAACGGGCTGTTCGACACGAGGTTCGACAGCAGTTGCGCGAGCGCGAGGAAGCTGGTCGGCTGGTCGATCACGGTCGTCGCGCCGTGGTTGCCGGTAAAGCCGACGAGCCGCACGCCGACCGGCCCGTGCACGATGCGCGGCGTCGGAATCTCGCGCAGCCCCGCGACCTGGTTCTTGTCGCCGCGCAACGCGGCGCCGTGCTCGGGCACGAACACGATCACCGCGCGGCGGCCCGATTGCGCGATCAGGTCGGCCAGGTGATCGAAGTCGTCCATCAGCTTCGTCACGCGCTGCGGATACGAGTCGATGCTCGTGAGCGCGCTGCCGACGACGCGGTTGCCGTCGTGCAGGCTGATCGTGTTGTAGTACAGCGCGACCGGGCCCGGCACCGACGCGCGCTGCGTGTACCAGTTCGCGAGTGTCGCGTAGTCGCTCTTGATTTCCGAGCCGTCGAACGCGTGCATCGCGACGGGCGCGGCCGCGTTCGACACCGGCGGCGCGTCGGGCACGCCGATGTTGTCGTGGATCACCTGCAGGAAGTTGTCGAAGTGGCCGTCGTGGTTCAGCAGCGACTGCACCTTGTAGCCCGCGCTCGCCAGTTGCGAGAACAGGTAGCACTGCTGCGGCGCCGGCTTGTACAGGTCGGCGTGCGCTTCCTGCCCGCAGCTCGCGCGCAGCACGCGGATCGCCGCCGGCCCGCTGTAGCTCGCGGCCGTGCTGAAGTTGGTGAACAGGTAGTCGAAGTGACTCAGCATCGGATGGTTGCGCGCCTTCGCGGCGTCGAGGTCGTCCCACGACAGCGAGCAGATGTGCAGCACGATCACGTCGAACTGCGCGGCCGGATCGTTGCCGAGATGGCCGAACGCGACCTGCCGCTGCGATTCCTGCGTGCGGAATGTCGCGAGCGCGGCGTTGTGATCCTCCGGCTGGCCGGCGAGCGTCGCGCCCGTCGCGGCCGCCTGCTGCGGAAGCGGTGCGACGACGCGCGCCATCAGCCCGCTGCCGGCCTGCCACAACGGCATCACGATCAGCACGGCCAGCACGAACGTCGCGACGCGCAGCCAGCGGTTGACGATGAAGTAGACGATCAGCGCGCCGGCCACCGTCAGCAGCAGCACCGGCGGCAGCAGGCGCGGCAGCAGCTCCATCCAGTAGTCGAGGTTGAACGTGCTCACTTCACGCGCGGCCTCGACGAGCCGGGCGAGCGGCGGCGCATGCATCTCGCGCGCGAGCAGCGGCACCGCGATCGCGATCGCGACGACCTGCCGCACGATGCGCCACGCGCGCCGCCGGATCGGTGCGCTCGCCGCGAGCGCCACCGCGAACGCGAGGTTCGCGAGCCAGAACGGCTGCAGGTGCCCGGTCGCGAACAGCGCGAACTTCAGGATGAAATACAGATTCCAGAACGTCATCTAACCCACTCCATGATGAGCGCCGCGTCAGTCGCGCGCCCGATCGAGTTTCGGCGCCAGCATGGCCAGCAGGCCGCGCGCCGCACCCTTCCACATCCGTACGTTGCCGTCCAGGCCGATCCGCAACACTTCCTTCAGCCCGCCCAGCGGCGTGTCGATCCGCTGGCCTTCGTGCCAGTCGAGCCACGCGTCCGCGCGGCCGAACGTGCATTGCACGAGCTGGCGCTCCTGTTCGAGCGTGAGTTCGTCGAAGCTCACGCCGACGTGGGTCGGCGTCACGCGGCTCACGCGCACCGGGAACGGGAACGGCCGGTCTCCGCGCGTCACGCACACCGTCAGCGTGTCGCCGACGGCAAGCGGGAGCCCCGGCACCGCTTCGAGGCCGAGGCCGCCGGTCGAGTAGTCGCTCGTGAAGCACGCGGCCGTCGAGCCGTCGGCAAGCAGCAACATGGCCGGCACGCGCATCGCGATCCGGTGCGTGACGCGCACCTGCTTGGTCTCGCGCGCCACGGCCAGCGCCGCGCCGAGCATCGCGAGGTTGTACACGGTCCAGCCGAGCGTGATCAGGATCGTCGACGCCTCGTCGCCCTGGTCGGCCACGAGCCGCCACAGGCCGGCGAGGATCGCGAGCACGTTCATCCCGAACAGCACCAGATACGGCTTCGACGTCGACCAGTCGACGTAGCCTTCGTCGATCTTGCCGCCCTTGTCGGTCACGTTGAACTTGCCGTGCTTCGGGCTGAAGAACGCGACGGTGGTCGGCAGCGCGATGTACCACGCGAGCACCGATTCGTAGACCTCGGCCCAGAACGAATGGCGGTAGCGCCCCTGCATCCGCGAGTTCGCGACGTTCGCGAGCACCAGATACGGGATCACGTAGCTCGCGAGCGCGAGCGCCGACGCGTTGATGAAGTACAGGTGGAAGAACAGGTACGCGAGCGGGATCGTCAGGAACACCAGCCGCGGAATCCCGTAGAAGAAGTGCAGCATCGCGTTGCCGTAGCAGATCCGCTGGATGAGGCCGAGCCCGCGCCCGAGGAACGGGTTGTCGATGCGGAAGATCTGCGCCATCCCGCGCGCCCAGCGCGTGCGCTGCTTCACGTGGCCCGCGAGGCTTTCGGTCGCGAGGCCGGCCGCCTGCACGGTCGGCAGGTATGCCGACGTATAGCCGCGCCGGTGCAGCTTGAGCGCCGTGTGCGCATCCTCGGTCACGGTCTCGACCGCGACGCCGCCCACCTCTTCCAGCGCGCTGCGCTTGAGCACCGCGCACGAGCCGCAGAAGAACGTCGCGTTCCACAGGTCGTTGCCCGACTGCACGAGGCCGTAGAACAGGTTGCCCTCGTTCGGGATCTCGCGGAACGTGCCGAGGTTGCGCTCGAACGGATCGGGCGAGAAGAAATGGTGCGGCGTCTGCACGAGCGCGCATTTCGGGTCGCGCAGGAACACGCCCATCGTCGTCTGCAGGAACGAGCGCGTCGGCACGTGATCGCAGTCGAAGATCGCGATGTATTCGCCGTGCGTCTTCGGCAGCGCGCGGTTGATGTTGCCGGCCTTCGCGTGGCGGTTGTCGTCGCGCGTCACGTAGTCGATGCCGGCCTCGCGCGCGAACGCCTCGAATTCGGGGCGCTTGCCGTCGTCGAGCAGATACACGCGCAGCTTGGCCGTCGGCCAGTCGATGCTCTGCGCGGCAAACACGGTCGGCTTCACGACCGACAGCGGCTCGTTGTAGGTCGGGATGTAGATGTCGACGGTCGGCCAGGTGTCGGGATCGTCGGGCAGCGGCACGATCGGCCGGTCGAGCGGCCACGCGGTCTGCACGAAGCCGAGCAGCAGGATCATCCACGTATAGGCTTCCGCGCCGTACAGCAGATAGCCGGCGACGGCCTCGACCGGGCTGCGGAAATCGAGCGTCTGCGTGGTGCGCCACCACATGTAGCGCACCGTCGCGAGCAGGGCGAGCGACGCGAGCGCGAGCGTCGGCAGATGGCCCGGCAGGCGGCGCAGCGCGAGCGCCAGCACCGCGACGATCGCGAAGAACGCGAACTGTGCGCCCGGCATCAGCGGCGACATCCCGGCCGCGGCCCACAGCAGCGCGCCGGCGACCAGCAGCAGCGGCGCGAGCCAGCGGTGCCGGCCGACGCCGTTCGCACGCGCATCGAGCCAGCCGCCCCAGCGCACCCACGGCAGGCGAGCGAGCAGCGCGTCGATGCGCCGGCCGACCGCGCGCCCGGCCAGATAGACGGGCACGACATACTTGTCGAACCACGCGAGCGGATCGCGCGCGGGCCGCCCGTCCGCCGCACGCGGCGCCCGCACGATCGCGCGCCACAGCCATTCGCGCGGGCTGAGCGGCTGCAGCACGCCCCACTCCTGCGCCAGCCGCAGCGACGCGACGCGCACCCAGCGGCGCACGTGATCCGGCCGGCCCGGCGGCGGCGCGTGGAAGAACAGCCGCACGATCCAGTCGACCAGCGTGCGTTGCGCCGGCAACCCGATGCCACGTGCGAGCCAGTCGGCCGCACGACGGCCGGCCGCACGCAGGCGCAGCGCGAAGCCCGCGTTCATCGCGCCGCTCCGCGGCGACCGGCGGCGCCTGCCGCCAGCCACGTATCGACCCAGTTCGCGACGCCGTTCAGGTCGTGCGACGCCTGCGAATACGGCGCGTCGTCGAAGATCCAGCTGCCGCGCGCGAGCGCTTCGGGCACGGCCGCATCGACGTGGATGCGCTGCTCGAGCATCGACGCCGGCCCCGCGACCGCGCGCAGCATGCCGAGCGCATCGCGCTGCATGTCGCGCGCCGGATTCAGCCGGTTCACGACGATCTGCAGTTCGCCGCCGCCGGCCCGCAGCGCACCGAGCCGCGCGGCCGTCGTCGCGCACGCGGTCGGCTCGGGCGGCACGACGACGAGCGTCAGGTCCGCGCGGCGAATCGCCTGCTCGGCCTGCGTCGACGGATAGCGCGCGGTGTCGATCAGCACGACGCCGTCGGCCGGCAGCGCAATCTCGTCGAGCGCGCGCGCGAGCCACGCGGGATCGGCCGCGAGCCGCGCATCGCATGCGGCGGCGCCGGCCGCGTCGACCTGCCCGTACGGGACGAACAGCACGCCGTCGGCGTTACGCCACGTATGGGCATGCCACGGCTCGCCGCCACCGAGCAGGCTCTGCGCGAGGCCATGCTCGGCCAGCGAGTCGAGGCCGAGCGTCGCGCCCATCAGGTTCTGTGCATCGAATTCGACGGCGACGACCGGCCGGCCGCGACGCGCGAGCAGCACCGCGAGCGCGGCCGTGAGCGTCGTGCGGCCCGCGCCGCCCGTCGTCGACGCAATGGCGATCGTCTTCATCGGGCCGCCTCGCCGCTATGCTCGCCGCGCGCCGCATCGGGCAGCAGCCGTCCGCGCAGCGCGACCGGCACCAGTTCGCACGGCACCGCGTCGCGCCGGTCGATGCCGCGCGGCGCATGAAAACCGCGGCCGATGCCGAGGTGCTGCGCGACGATCCACACCGGCACCGCGATCACGATGCCGACGATGAAACCGATGACGATTTCGGCAATCATGCGACTCCCTCCTTGCGCAGCGGCATCGCGCTGCGGACGGCGCTGCGCTTGCGCGCGGCGGGAATGACGGGCTCCGGCGCCGATGCACCGACAGCCGCGGCCGTCGGTGTCGCACCGATCGCCTCGAGCGCGACGATCGTATCGATCGCGTCGATCGCGCTGCTCACGTCGCTCGCGTCGGGCAACGCCGCGCCGAGGTCGGTGCGCGCGGGCGATGTGCGCGCCGCGCCCGCCGGCTGCGTGGCCGCGAACAGGTCACTGTAGTCGGCAATCGGCGCGCGCCGGTTCTCCGCCTTCAGCGCATTGAGCTCGGTGTCGATGCTGCCGTGCCCGAGACATACGACGCGGTCGGACAGCGTGTCGACCGGCACGTCGAAGATGCGCGCGAGCGCGTCCTCCGCATCGGCCGGTTCGCACGCGAACAGGAACACGTACAGGTGCGCGGCATCGGCCGTCACGACGTCGCCCGCGCGGCGCGGCTTGCAATGACGCAGCGCGTCGACGTGCGACACGCCCGGCAGCAGCGTGATCTTCGCAAGCGTGTGCGGCAGCGCGAGCACGGCGCCGCGATCGAGCACCGCGCGAATTCGCAGGCAGAACGCGCCGACCGGCAGGTAGCCGAGCACCGAATCGCCGAGCGCGGCCGCGAGCGCCGCGCGATAGTCGGCCGCGACGGGCCGCGCATAGAGCTGGCCGCGCAATGCGTGCACGGCGGCCTGCATCCGCGATACCGGCAAATCGCGCGCGACGACGCGGCTCGCGCCGACGCTCAGCACGAGCATCTCGAACTGCTGGCGCAGCACTTCGCCGCGCTCGACGACCGCGATCTTCAGCGCACCGCCGCACTGCCGGCGCAATGCGTGCACGTCCGCGCAGAGCGCTTCGAGCTGCGCATGCGAGCGGAACACGAGCACCGCGGTGGCGGCCTGCGCATGTGCGCAGGCGGCGACGACGGCCGCGTTGTCCTCGACGATCTCCCAGCCGTCCGGCACGCGGTTCGTGCCTTCGAGCACCGCGCGGCTGACGACGACACGATCCTCGTCGCTCGCGAGCTTCATCCGGCGTGCGGGCTCGGTCGTGCCGCCGTCGATGCTCGCCGACAGCCGGCCGCCCGGCGTAAAGCGCAGCGGCCGCACTTCGCCGGCCGCGAGCGTGTCGCCCGCCCGCCAGAAATCGACGACCCACAGCAGCTCGCCGTGCGTGCGCTGCAACTGCGCGACGCCCGAGCAGATACCGTGGAAACCGCTGCGCGGCGTGCGATCCGCATCGCGCACGAGCGGCGCATCGTCGGTGCGCGCGGCGCCGCCCGCGCGGGTCGCTTCGGGATCGAGCAGCAGCACCAGCGCGATCCGGCGCGTGCGGCACCAGTCGGCGAGTGCATGCGCCTCGTCGGCGAGCGCGATCGGGTCGTCCCAGCTGAACCAGCGCTGCGCGCCTTCGACGAAATACAGCGAGCGCGCGCAAAAGCCGTAGCGCTTCAGCGCGCGCAGGCCGCCGGTCAGCCGTGCGAACGGGCCCGGTGCCGCGCGGCGCGGGGCGTCCGCGGTTGCGCCGGCGCCGGTGCCGGTGTGGTCACCGTTGGCCGGCTCAGTCGCGGGCGGCATCGCCAGCACGTTCAGGTTGCGCGGCCAGCCGGCCGGCTGCGCGCCGCCTGCAAAGCCGCGCGCCTGCATCTGTTCGGCGACGTGCGTCGCGTCGCGTGCGAGCACGACCGTCACGTCGCGCGTGCGCGCCTGTCGCGCGCTCTCCCACACGAGCGCGTCGCAGGCCGGCGTGCCGCCGGCCGCGTAGATCGCGTACAGGCCGCCGGCTTCCAGTTGCGTCCACGTATCGGGCAAGCCGTCGATCGCGAGCCGGCTCACCGTGCCGGCGCGACCGCCGGCCGGCCCCACGCGCAGCAGCGCGCGCAGGCGATCGACCAGGCCGGTGGCGCCGAGCGCGGAGCGGGTGGCATCGAGTTCCGTATTCACGGCGTTCCCCTAGTAATCCGAATAAAGCCGCACCGGCGTCGGCGTGACGAGCCAGCTGCGTTGTGCGCGCGCGTCGAACGCATAGCGCAGGTACACGAGCGCCGAACTCGGCGCGTAGTCGTGCGACCGGTCGACCTTCAACTGCGCGCCCACGCTCAGGTGCGGGTTCACGCGGTACTCGACGATCCCGTTGATCCCGTACGAGAACGACACGCCGCGCGTCGAGCTGCCCGTGTACACGAACCCCGCCGCCACCTGCGCGGCCCGCTGGTCCGACGACATCGGGTAATACAGCGAATCCTTCTCGTAGCTGTTCGAAATCCCGCCGGTGACGGTCAGGTCCCACGACAGCGCATCGTGCCGCCCCGCCCATTCGATCGGCACGCCGAGCGACAGGTAGCGTTGCGGGCTGTAGTAGCCGCCCTGCCCGTACGTGTAGTAGCGCAGGTTCTCCGCGTAGTGCCATGCATTGCCGACGAGCCCGGTGCTGACCTTCATCGTCGCGCGCTCGTACACGGGCACCGTGAAGCCGGTGCGCAGCGTGACCTCCGCGTTGCGTTCGACGTTGCGGCCGGACAGCACGCCCGCGCCGAGTTCCGCGAACAGGTTCGTGCGGCCGACGTCGACCGACGCGCGCAGGGTCACGCCATCCCGGCGCACGCCGCCCCAGACCGCGCCCGTCCAGGGGTCGCGCATCCCCGAATACGACAGCACGCTGCTCGTTTCCGGGCGCCGCGACGCATTCACCGAGAAACTGGCCGGGCCGGCATCGAAGCGATAGCGCACGCCGCCGACCAGGTAATGCACGGGGAAACCGAGCGGCGACGTACCGAGATCGAAGCGCCATGCGTCCGTCAGGTAGCCGGCGCCGAGCGCGACGCCGGTGGCCGTCTGGTGCACGGAGCCCGGCGGATTCGCGATCGATGCGGGCGTCAGCTCGTTCTTTGCCTTGAGTTCCGCGTAGCTGCCGAACGTGGTGAGCGAATACGCGTTCGGGTTGCTCGTGTCGAGCGTGCCCGGGTCGAGATGCACGGTGTCGATCTGCGCGAACACGTGCCCGTCGTAGCGGATCGGCATCTGCATGTAGATCGGCACCTGCTGCGCGCGATACGACGAGACGCCTTCGTCGCCCGACTTGTAGGCGGGCGTCCAGCCGGTTTCGATCTCGGGATTGCGCCGCTGCTGGAGATCCGCGAACGCGGCCTGCGCGGGCGTCAGTCCGTCACGGCCCGGGCTCACGCCCGTCGTGCGCTCCTGCGACTGCGACATCTGGTACAGCGACGCCGCATCGTCATAGCGCCCCTGCGCCTCGGCCACGCGGCCGGCCGCGACCGTCACGTCGGCGCGCGCCGGGTACGCGGCATGCAGCCGGTCGGTCACCTGCCCGGCTTCGTCCGGACGGCGCAACGCATTCAGGCGACGCACGGCCGACAGTTGCGTGTCGACGTCGTCGTCCGGCGTGCGGGCCAGCACCGCCTGCACGCGGGCAAGCGCCGCGGCCCGATTGCCGCTGTCCTCGTCGATGCGGGCCAGCGCGAGCTGCGTCTCCGCATCGTCCGGCGTGCGCGCGACGACCGGCGCAAGCGCGGCGCGCGCCGCATCGTAATGGCCTTGCGCCCGTTCGAGATCGGCCAGTTCGAGCGCATAACGCTTGTCCGCGCGGCCGGCCGGGCTCGCACGATCGAGCAGCGTGCGCGCCTGCGCGTAATCCTGCTGCGCGATCGCGTCGTCCGTCTGCCGCAGCACGAGCCGGAGCGACTGGTCTTCGATCCGCGCCGTCTGTGCGGGCGTCAGCGACGGTTCGCGGCGCAGCGTGTCGAGCCATGCGGCGAGCGCGTCGTCGCGCCCCGCACTGCCGAGCAGGTCGCCGTAGCGCAGCCGCACGTCCGCGTCGGCTTCGCGCGGGTGCGCGGCGATCCAGTCGTGCAACGGGGCGAGCCCGCGGTCGGGTTCGCCCGCGTCGATCCATTGCGCGCCGATCGCGGCGAGCATGTCGGGGTCGTCCGGCGCACTCGCCTGCGCCTGCGCGAGCGACGCGGCAAACGCCGTGCGGTCGCCGCGCGCGAGCGCACCGCGTGCATCGGCCAGCGCGCGTTGCGCATCGAGCTTGCGCGCCAGCGCGCGCATCCCGTCCGAACGATGCGCCTCGTCGACCGGCGCGAGCGCGGCCTGCGCGCCCGCGACGTCGTCGAGCGAATTGCGGTACAGCGCGCTCGCGTAGCGCATCTCGGGCGTCGCGCTCTGCGCCAGCCCGTCGTCCATCACCGTGCGGCCGAGCTGCGGCAGCCCCATGTCGCGATAGAGGCGTGCGAGCGCGAAGCGCGTCCACGGCGCGTCGGGCGCCGCGCGCACGGCCGCCTCGTAACGCTGCGCGGCGGGCCCGCGTTCGCCCTTGTCGGCGAGCGCACGCGCCTGGTTCGCGAGCAGGTCGGCACGCAGGCCGTCGAGCGCGCGCCGATCGTCGCGGCCCGTCACGCGGCCTTGCAGCGCATCGAGCAGCGGGCCGATCTGGTCCGCGCGGCCGGTGTTCTCGTACAGCGTGGCCGTGCCGCGCACGGCCGCGAGGTCCGGCGAACGTGCGGCCAGCAACTCGCGCAGCAACGGCTCCGCGCGTGCCCAGTCGCGCTGCGCGAGCAACGCGTCGGCAAGCTGCAGCTTCGCATCCGGGCTGTCCGGCTGCATCGCGAGTGCCGCGCGTGCGGTGCGCTCCTCGTCCTGCGGACGGCCTGCCGCGGCCGCCGCGCGGCCCTGCGCGAGCAGCCCCCAGAACTGGGCGGTGCGCGCGAGGCCCTGCCATTTGCCGCGCTGGTCGGTCGACAGCGTCGCGGCGCGCGCGAACAACGTGCGCGCTTCGTCGTGCCGCCCTTCGCGCAGGCGCAGCAGGCCGAGCCCGCCGATCGCGTCGGCGTCGTCCGCCCGCGTCCGCGCGGCGCGCGCGAGCAGCGGATCGGCGCCGGCCAGGTCGCCGCGCGCGAGCGCCTGCAGCCCGCGCTGCTGCGCGATGTAGTCGGGATTGCGTTCGAGCTGGCGCTGCGCGTCGCGCTGGCGATCCAGTTCCGCGACGCGGTCGACGAATTCGGTATCGTCCGGCACGAGCGCGAGGTACGCATGCAGCGCGTCGAGATACGCGGGATCGCTGCCGGCCGACTGCAGCACGCGTCGCCACAGCGCCATCGCCTCCGTATGGTCGGCGTCGGCGCGCTTCGCGAGCGCCCAGGCGATCCGGTTCGCCTCCGGCCGCGTCTCGGCGCGCTGGTTCAGGAGCCGCGCGAGCGCCATCGTCGCGCTCGTGTCCTGCGGATCGGCCGCGACCGCGCGGCGCAGCGCGGCGATCGCCGGCTCGCGTCCGCCCGGCGCATTCGACACGATCTGGTAATACTCGGCGCCGAGCGCACCCGACGGCGCGCCGTTCGGAAACAGCGCGACGATCCGCCGGGCCGCTTCGTCCGCGCGGCCGCTGCGCGCGAGCAGGCGAATCTGCGCCATCTCGCCGCGCCCGCTCGTCGCGACGCGGTATTCGTCAGCCACCCGCCGCGTGGCGGGCGCATTCGGCGACTGCGCCTGCAGGCGCGCGAGCGACGCCTGCGCGCCTTTCGCATCGCCGAGCCGCAGCAGCACGCGCACTTGTTCGGCCAGCAGCTCGGGATCGCCCGGTGCGATCAGCAGCCCCTTGCGCAGCGCGTCGCGCGCGAGGTCGTCGCGATGCTTGACGCCCCACATCCGCGCGGTGTCGAGCAGACGCTGCGCATCGGCGGACGCGGCAGTCGCCGGCGTCGCGGGGTTCGCCGGCGGCGCGTGCGCGGCGGTGCCCGGCGCCGCCGCACACACCGACGACGCGAGCCACGCGAATCCCGCGACGTGCGGCGCGGCGCGCTTCAGCGGGCGGCGCACGCGCGGCCTCCCCAGCGGGCGTCGAGCGTGCCGTCCGCACCGAACCGGTAGCGCCCGTCGCGCCAGCCGAGCCCGAACAGCGTCAGCACGCTCGTGTAGTAACCGGGCGGCGACTGGCGCGCGAGCGTATCGACACGCGCCGCCTGGGCATCGGCCAGCGCGCGCTGGCCGCGTGCGTCGAGGAACGGCACGGCCGCCGCCGAGAAGCCGCCGTTGCCGTCGTTCGGCCCGGCGACGCCGGTCGTCGTGTCGACCTTCTCCGGCGGCGCGCCGTGCGCGGCGATATGGTCGGCGAACGGCGCAAAACGCGCGAGCATCGGCGCGGCGAGCGGATCGGCGCGGTCGAGCATGCCGGCCCACAGATACACGCGGATCGCGTTGTACGCGCTCTCCGCCTGCGTGTCGCGATCGGGCCCGAAACCCGTACCCGCGCGATACAGCGCCCAGTCGGGCGAGAAGCCTTTCGGGGCGGTGTCGAGCAGCACGCGGCCGGTGCTGGCGGCGAGCGCGGCCCAGCGCTTGTCGTCGGGCAGGCGCGCGCCGAGCGCACGGATCACCTGCGGCGGCGAGTAGCTCGGGTTCACGCGCCACTGGCCGTCGGCGAGCTTGAACCCCGTCGGCCCGGGCAGCAGCGTGAGGCCGAGGCCCGGCACGGTCGCCGTCTCGACGTCGAGCACGCGCTTCGCGAGCAGCGCGCCGCGCGCCGTGTAGCTGCGTTCGTGCCACATCCGTCCGGCCTCGACGAGCGCATACGCGATCCACAGGTCGGCGTCCGACGCCGCGTTCGCGTCGAGCACGCGCCACGCGCCGTCGGGCGCGCGGCCCCACAGCCACGCGGGCAGGTGCGCGCTCAGGTCGCCCTGCGCGAGATTGTTCTCGGTCCATGCGAGGATCGTGTCGAACATGCGCCGGTCGTTCGCGACCAGCGCGAAGAAAAGTCCATACGCCTGCCCCTCCGATACCGTGCGTGAATCGGCCGAGCCGACGTCGATCACGCGGCCGTCGGCCGAGATGAAATCGCGCTTGAACGCGTCCCAGCGCGGCCACGCCGCGCCGCAGCCCGCGTCGGCCGCGTCAGCCGCAGCGGCTCCCGCGGCCTGCGCGCGCGTGGCCATTCCGGCCGCCGCGCACGTCATCGCCACCGCCAGCGCGAGTGCCGCGCCGACGCGCCGCGCCGGCCGCGTTGCCCGTCGCTTCGCCATTGCCCGCGCCATCCGTTACATCCCCCGTCGACGCGCGGCGATTCTCTGCAGCACGCTGAACACGCCGAGCGCGAGCAGCAGCCCCGCCACGACGCCGACCGCGCCCAGCACGACGGGATGCCGCGCCGCCTGCGTCCACACCCGCGCATACCACGGCACGAACCCGACTACGTAAGGCTCGCCGACGCGCAGGCTGTCGACCTGCCCCGGCCGCACCAGCGCCAGGTCGCCCTGCAGCTGCGACACGAGCCCGCCGTTCTCGAACACGTCGAGCAGATCGCCGAGGCGCGGCTGGTCGGTCGCCGTCAGCGCGACGACACTGCGCCCGCGGCTGCCCGGCAGCTCGAACCCGGCGAGCGCCGCGAGCGAGCCCGTCTGCTCGATATGCGCGCCGCCTTCCGTCAGGCCGACGCCGTTGCGCCAGCGCTCCTTCACCGAGAAGGCGACGCGCGCGGCGCCTGCGCCGCCCGCGCTGCCCTGCTCGCCGATCACGAGCGGCAGCGCCGAGCGCCAGTGCGCGAGCAGCGGCGACGTGGGCGAGCCGTCGATCACGAGCAGATCCTTGCTGCCCGACAGCGCGGCGACGTCGCCGGGCCGCGCGACCTGCACGCGCAGTGCCGGGAAGCCGGTCCATTCGCCCATGTGGCCGAGCATCGTCAGGTAGGCCTCGAGCTCCTGCGGCGACGGCCGGTCGGGCATCACGACGGCCGTCTGCGCCAGGTCGGCGAAGCGCGTGAACGGGAAGCCGCTGTTCGCGAAGAACGCGAGGTTCGGCAACTGCGCGTAATGGACGAAGTGCGAGAAGTCGATCGTCGAATCGGGATCGATCGCCGCACGCTGCGGCTCGGTCGCCGTGCTCGAGCACAGGCCCGTCTTCTGCGAATCGAGCGTGAAGCGGAACTGCAACTGGTTGCCGCTGCCGACCCGGAAAGCCGGGATGTCGACGTCGCTCGTCACGCGCCCTTCCGGCACCGACAGCAACGGCAGCTGCATGCGGCCGTGCGCGTCCTCGGCATGGGCCGGCCCGAGCCGGTACGACTTCACGAGCTGGTCGTTGATCTCGACGGCGAGCGTCGAGTTGTCCTGCACCGTCGGCGCCGTGTAGCGGTAGCGCAGCGTGATCGGCACGCCCGCGCCGTTCCACGAATGCAGGTCGGACGGCACGCGCAGGTTCAGGCGAATGGCGTCGGGCGTGGTGCCGCGCACTTCCAGCTCGCGCGTATCGGCGACGAGTTCGCGGAACGGGATCGGCCGGTTCACCGGCAGCCAGCGCGGCGCGTCGTACGGTTTGCGCGGCGCGCCGAGATCGACGTGCGCGACCGTCGCCGACGGCCCCGACAGCGCCACGCGGCCCAGCACGAGCGTCGCGACCGCATCGTCGACCTCGGCCGCCGTGCGGCCCGTGACGACGAGCAACTTGCGCCCCGGCGCGGCCGGGTTGTCGGCCACCGCGAGCAGCGGGCCGTTGATCGACGGCAGCGCGAGGCCGGCCGGCAGCGTCGCGGCCGTGCCGATCACGACCGCCTGGTCGTCGGCCGGCAGCCCGGTCGATACCGGGAAGCGCGCATGCCGGTAGTCGGCCAGCGCGCCGAACCACGACGCGAGCACGCCCGCGCTGCGCAGCGTCGCCGAATCGGGCGACGCCGGCAGCACGAACGGCAGCCGCACGCGGCCGTTGTCGCGCCGGTCGAAGAACGGCGCGGGAAGCAGCGCGAGATCGTTCGGCAGGCGGACCGGCGATTCGTCGAGGATCAGCTCGCTCTTCGGGCTCACGTCGGCCCACAGCGCCGAGTTGGCCGGATCCTCGCAATGGTCGAGCGTGTAGTGCGCGATCAGGCGCAGGCCGATCTGGTTGAAGTCCGAGAAGTAGCGCGGATCGATCGGGATCTCTTGTGTGACCGTGCGACCCGCCTGTGCGGCGTCGAACGGAACGGTCGCGATCACCTCGCCGTTCACCGACACCTTCAGGTGCGACATCGGGAACACCAGCGACGGCGAATACGCGTAGGTCAGGCGCAGCCGCGCGCCGGTGACCACGCGGTCGAGCCGCACGCCCGCATTGATCGTGCGGGCGTCGTCGGCGCCGCGCAGGCGCAGCGGATCGAACGCGCCGAGCGACGCGAACGGCAGGCGCACCGTCGTCACCGGCAGCCCGGCTGGACTCGCGCCGGCCGCCGCGGGCGCGGCCGCGAGCACCGGCGCAGCGCCGGACGCGGCGGCGACCGGCACGGCCGGCAGCGGCGCGGCCGACAGCGCGGCGGCATGAAACGCGCCGGCCATCGCGGCCGAGAGGACGAGCAGCGACACGGCCGGCTTCATGCGGCACTCCGTTTCGTCAGGATCATCCGGTCGTCCGTCGCATCGCAATCGAAATCGATGCACGCAAAGCAGCTATGCCCGTGAGTGAACATCCCCACTGCTTCCCCTCATATATCTAACTGGCCTGATTCATTTATCGAAACGATGCGGCGCTTTCTTTAATCGCGCGGCATCGTGCGACGCGCGCCTGGCACCGGCACACGCCCATTCGTCACACTATCTCAAAAATAGGACAAAACTTACCCCGATTCGCGAAGTTGAAGCGAAAAAACCTCAATCCGGTCGGAAATGCTGCGCGAGAGGGATGAATGGTAAGAATTGCGCCGTTGTCGCCCGGCAGGTCAAACGGCATACTGCCGGCGCGGATCGGCTGGCCGGCGGCGATCCGTTGCAGACCGCCCGGCCTGAACGCGCGGCCGCGAGGCGGCGCGTATGCTACCGCATTCCGACGCCGCCGGACGTGCTTTCTTTCACGGAAAACTGACTTGAATCAAATCGTCGACACTGCCACTCCGTCCCCCGATACGCTGCTGCGCATCATTGCCGTGCAGACCGAGATCGCGAAGCTCGGCCTCGATCTCGGCAGCGTGATGGCCTATGTGGCCGAACAGGTGCCACGGCTCACCGGCGCGAGCGCCGCCGCGGTCGAATTCGCCGAGGGCGACGACATGGTGTACCGCGCGGCGTCCGGCACGGCAGCCGGGATGCTCGGCCTGCGGCTGCGGCGCTCGGGCAGCCTGTCGGGCCTGTGCGTGCAGCAAGGCGCGTTGCTGCACTGCATCGATTCGGAAACCGACCCGCGCGTGGATCGTGACGCCTGCCGGCGGGTCGGCCTGCGCTCGATGCTCGTGATGCCGCTCACCCATGCCGACACGACCGTCGGCGTGCTGAAAGTGATGTCGCCGGAAGTCGACGGCTTTTCGCCAGCCGACGCGGGCACGCTGCGGCTGACGGCCGACCTGATCGCCGCCGCGATGTTCCACGCGGCGCGTAACGAGGCGAACGAACTGTACCTGCGCGCGACGCACGACGCGCTCACCGGCCTGCCCAACCGCGCGCTGTTCTACGACCGGCTGCGGCAGTCGATGCACACGACGCTGCGCGCGAACGGCCGGCTCGGCATCCTCAACATCGACATGGACGGGCTGAAACCGATCAACGACGGGTTCGGCCATCGCGCGGGCGACGCGGCGCTGCGCGAGATCGCCACGCGGATGCAGGGGGCGGTGCGGCGCTCGGACACGGTCGCGCGCATCGGCGGCGACGAATTCGCGGTGATCCTGCCGAACATCGGCAACCGCGACGATGCGCATGCGCAAAGCACGCGGCTCGCGCGTCAGGTGAGCGAACCGTTCGAATTCGAGGGGCGCCCGATGCGGCTCGGCGTCAGCGTCGGGATCGCGCTGCTGCCCGACGACGGCACCGACATGAACGCGCTGATCGAGCATGCGGACCAGGCGATGTATGAAGTGAAACGCACGCGGTCGCAGCGGGTCGCTCACGCGTAACGCGGCGCGACGAGCCGGCGGCGGCGGCCTTGTACGGGCGCTAGCCGATCTGCGGCACGGCGATCGCGAGCCCGACCACGACCCACTGGACGATCGCGACGAGCACACCGGCCCGGCACAGCCCGACCGCGCCGCGCACGCGGGCGTCGAGTGCGCGTCCGGCCTTCGACGCATCGATCCAGCCGAGATCGGCGAGCGCGCGGTCGAGCGCCGCGAGGCCGTCGTCGACCGATCCGTCGCCCGCCGCCGCACGCGCGAGCGCGGCGAACAACCGGCGGTCGATCTCGATCCGCACCGCGTACCACAGCGCCGCGATCCCCGACCCGGTGCTGACCACCGCCAGCAGCACGCGGGCGATCGTCGTCGGCGCCCAGCCCGCCGCGATCCACCAGCCGGCGCCGGCCGCGGCCAGCGCGGCCGCGATCGCCCACGCACCCGCATCGAGCGCGCCGCGCGCGGCGGCAATCCTGAAGGGCGCGGACGGGTCGCGCATCACGCGCCTCCCGCGCCGCGACGGCAATCGATCCACTGCTGCAGCACGGCCACGCCGTCGTCCGACCACACCGCATGCGGCCGCATCGCACGCACGGCGGCCAGCGCGTCGCGCGCATCGCCGAGCCCGCGTCGCGCCGCCAGCCACGCGGCCGCGCACAGTACGCTGCGCCCGTAGCCGAGCGCACAGCAGACCAGCACGTCGCGCCCTTCCCCATGCAGGCGTTCGAGCGCCGCGACGGCCTGCGCGAGTTGCGCAGCCGTCGGCGCGACGAGGTCGAGTTGCGGCACGGTCGCATACGCGAGCGACGCATCGACCGACGTCCAGCGCGGCATTTCGGCGGTCAGGTCGACCAGCGCGGTGAAACCGTGGCGGCGCACGTCGCGCGTGGTCGGCGTGCGGCCGATCGACACGCGTTCGTCGATCCTCACCGGCGCCGGCTGCCGGAACGTCCATAGCCGCGAATTGACGAACGCGCCGGCAATCGTCGGCGCGAGCAGCCAGCGCATGACGACCGGGAACCGGCCGAGCGCGTCCTTCTGGAAAGCGCCGGGCGCGCCGCGCCGGTAGATCCACGCGACACAGGCGAGCGCCAGCGCGACCCACCCTGCCGCCAGCGCCCAGCCGGGTGCGCGCGGCACGCACCCGAGCGCCACGAGCGCGAGCGCCGCCGCGCCAAGCGCATAGCGGCGCGCGAGCGCACGGCCGGCCGCGCCCGGCGACGCATCGGCGCCCGGCAGGCGGCCCGCGGCATCGCGCAACGGAAACAGGAACAGCGCGAGACAGCCGACGGCCGCGCCGGTCGGCACGTCGATCGCATGATGCTGGTAGGTGGTCAGCACCGATACGCCGATCGCCGCGAACCACAGGTGCAGCACGCCGCGCGCGAGCGCGCCATGCAGGTGCTTCGCATACACGGCCCACAGCACGACGAGCAACCCGATGTGCAGCGACGGCGCCTGGTTGAACGGCTTGTCGAAGCCCATCAGCAGCGTGAACAGCGCACCGGCCACGCCGCCGGCGTCGGGCCGCTCGAACCCGAAGCGCAGCGGCCACGCGATGAAGCACGCGACCGAGATCAGCTGCACGGTCAACAGCCGCTTCACGTGATCGAGCAGGTCGGCGCGGCGCGTCCAGAAAAAGAACGACAGCGCATACAGCAGGTCGATCGACCAGTACGGCACGATCGTCCACGGCACGAACGGGATTGCGTGTTCCCAGCCGAACGCGAAGGTCGGCACCGCCGCGCGGCGCGCGGCGAGCCAGTTCGCAAAGCCGTAGGTCGAGAAGAACACGGCCCCCATCACCGCGAGCCAGCCGAAACGCAGCGCGAGCGACGCGTCGCGCGCGCCGGCGCCGGCGCCGGCATCGGCCGCCGAGGCCGGTTCGGCGAGGTCGCTCGCGCCGCCGCCGAGCGCGCTCATGACGCGTCGACCCGCTGCGCGAGGCTGACCGTGAAGATGCCCATGTCGTCGATCCGCTGGTCGAGCTTGCGGAAGCCCGCGCGCGCGACGAGCTCGTCCATCTCGGCCTGCGAGCGGCGGCGCATCACCCAGGTCGCTTCGCCTCGGTGATTGTTCAGCGCCCGTGCGATGAATTCGAGCTGCGGATGCCACGGCTGCCCCGTGTAGACGAGATAGCCGCCCGGCGGCACGGCCTGCGCGAGCCCGCGCAGCGAGCGCTCGATCAGCGCGTTCTCGCCGAACAGCTCGTAGAGGCCCGACACGATCGCGAGCGTCGGACGCGGCTCGAGCGTCGCGAGCGACGCCTCGTCGAACGCGTCGCCGCGCTCGAAGCGTGCGATCGACTCGAGGCCGCGCTGCGCGATCAGCACGCGCCCGGCCTGGACGTTCGGCGGGCTGTAGTCGCGCAGCGTGATGTCGTCGGGCGCCGCGCCGTCACGCTCGGCGGCCGACGCGATCGCGTCGAGCACGTAGCGCCCGTGCCCGGCCGCGATGTCGACGATCCGCACCGGTGCGCCGTGGCCGCGCAGGCGGCCGATCGCCGCGCCGATCAGCTCCTGCAGATGCACCTTGCGCTGGCGGATGCCGACCCAGCCCGGCGAATCGAGATAGGTGCGGTCGATCAGCGCACCGACGCCGAGCCGCCCTTGCGCGCGGTTGCGGTACACGTAGTCGAGCGTCGAGCCCGAATCGAAGCCGAGCCGCAACCCGAGCGCGATGCCGTCCGACAGCGCGCCGCCGGCCTTCAGGCCGGCGCGCGTGAGCGCCCAGTACGCCCGCGCGAACGCATTCGCGGGCGGCCGGCCGAGCGCCGCGTATTCGTCGTGGAACGCGCCGCGCCGGTCGGCGTCGGCGAGCGACACGCGCGGGCTCGGCGCATCGAATTCGCGCAGCACGAAGGCACGCAGCGGGGCGAGCGCCTGCGCGCGGTCGCGTTCGCCGAGCGTGTCGTGATAGAAGCCCGGCAGCACGATGCGCTCCTTGCGCGCGGCGCCGAGGCGTTCGAAGAAGCGGTCCTGCGGGCCGCGATGCACGACCCAGTCGGCGCCCGAGATCAGCAGCTGCGTCGGCACGGTGATCGCGGCCGCGTCGGCGACGATCCGCTGCGCGGTGTCGTGCAGGTCGAGCAGCATGTTGACCGCGATCGGCCGCGTGATCAGCGGATCGGACGCATAGCTCGCGATCCGCTCGGGATCGTGCGTGAGGAATTTCGGCTTCACGTAGCTGTTCACATAGAACAGCCCGCGCAGCTTGTGCATCAGCCGCAGGCCCGGCCGCGCGAACGGCACGTAGAGCTTGATGTGGAACGCCGGCGACGCGACGACGAGCGCGCGGATCGGCGGCGCATAATCGTGCGCCCAGGTGGCCGCGAGCACCGCGCCGACGCTCTGGCCGACCACCGCCATGTCCTCGATCGCGATGCCGTGCGTGTCGCGGATATGTTCGACGAAGGTCTGCAGGTCGCGCACCGACGCGGCCGCGCTCGGGCTGAAACCGCGCGCGCCGGGCGAGCGGCCGTGGCCGCGCGCATCCCACGCAAAAAATGCGAAATCGGGCAGATCGAGTTCGTCGACCAGGTGCGCGACGCGCGCCGAGTGTTCGTGGCCGCGGTGCAGCAACACGATGGCGCCGCGGCAGCGCGGGCCCGTGGCGGGCCAGTGACGATAGAACAGCGCTTCGCCGTCGTGCGTGATGAAGTCGGCCTCGCGGGCCATGCGTGCGCTCATGCGTTTTTCTCTCGTTTCGTTATTCGAATCTTGGTGCGCCGCCCTCCGGCGCCCGGTACCGCAACTGCGTTGACAACTGTTTCAACCGCCGCTTCAACCGCCCTTTCAACCGCCCTTTTCCGCGATGCCGGCCTGCACGCGCCGCACCACGGTCACGATCGACAGCACGATCAGCAGGCGCCACAGCCAGGCGGCGACGCCACCGACCGGGAAGCCGAGCCCGATCCACAACGCGAACGCGCCGAGCGCGAGCGCACGGTCGCTCTTGCCGAACGGGCCGTCGTAGCGGCGGCTCACGCCGACCAGCGGACCGATCAGCCCCGCGCATTCGACGATCACCGCCGTCAGCGCGAACAGCCAGACGTCTGCCGGAGCGAACGCCGGAATCGCGAGAAACGGCAGCACCAGCGCGACATCGGACACGACGTCGCCGAGCTCGTTCAGGTAGGCGCCGAGCGTGCTCTTCTGGCCGTGCTCGCGCGCGAGCATCCCGTCGATCGCATTGAGCGCCATCCGTGCGAACAGCCACAGCGGGATCAGCAGGAACAGCGCTCGGGCAAACACACCGAGGCCGGCGAGCGCGCCGACGACGATCGAGCCGCCGGCCGCGAACAGCGTGACCTGGTTGGCCGTCACGCCGCGCTCGGCGAGCGCGTTCGCGAACGGGCGCAGCGTGTTCTGGAATTTGGGTTTGAGTGCGTATAGGCTCATCGTTTTAATTTGCGCGGCACAGTCGGATACATTTCCCGCCGCCATGCCCCGGGCGGCGAAACGGCCTTGGACGGCCTTCCATGGACGGCCCTAATCGTCGCCGAGCGGCCCCGATGCGTCAAGCGCGCGCCCGGCCCGCACGCGCGGCGCCAATCTGGCGTTTTTGACGGAAACTCGCGATAATCCGCTGGCCCGATCGCAGCGAGATCCATTCGAACTGCAAACGGGCGCTCGTGCAACAGCCGATTATCACGCCGCCGACCGGCGCATTCGCCGCGACGCAACCGCGTGTGACGGCGACTCGTCCGATTATCGCGGACCTGCGACAGGCAGCCACGAATTTGAAAAAATTTAAACAAGGGCCGTCCGGCGCGCATCCTGCCGCGCCGGCATTCCGGGGTCCCGCCCGCCGCTCACGCGCAGCGGGCCATGCAGGCACGCAGGAGGCGCAGCGCCGATGAACATCCTCAACGTCTGGCAGCGCGATTTCCTGCTGTCCATCGTGCGGCTCGTCGCCGGCGCGTATCCGGTCTGGCATCAGGCGCCGCCGTCCCCGACGCAGAAGATCTACTTCTCGAACCACACGAGCCACATCGACACGCTCGCGATCCTCGCCGCGCTGCCGCGCAACGTGCGCGCGGTCGTGCGGCCGGTCGCCGCGCGCGACTACTGGGACAGCAGCGACATGAAGCGCCACATCGCGCAGAAGCTGCTGAACGTCGTGCTGATCGACCGCCACCGCGAATCCGGCGGCGACCCGCTGGACCCGGTGCGCGACGCGCTCAGGCAGGGCCATTCGATCATCATCTTCCCGGAAGGCACGCGCGGCGCCGAGATCCTGCCGCAGCCGTTCAAGAGCGGGCTGTTCCACCTCGCGACCGAGTTTCCGGACGTCGCGCTCGCGCCCGTCTATCTCGAGAACCTGCAGCGGATCATGCCGAAGGGTGCGATCTGGCCAGTGCCGCTGATCTGCAAGGTGCACTTCGGTGCGAACGAACAGCGCGGCGCCGACGAGGACAAGCCGACGTTCCTCGCCCGCATGCGCGACGCGGTCGTCGCGCTCGCGCCACCGCAGCGGCCGGCCGGCTGAACGCGGCGCCCTCTTCTCCCCTTTCCGGATATCAACCATGCGAACCATTTTCTGGGAACTGGTCGCGGGCGTCACGGGCGTGCTCGTCGTCGCGACCGTGATCGGCGCGATCCTCGGCGCGCGCAGCGGCGGCACGAACGCGACCATCGTCAACCTGAACCAGCGCATCCGTGCGTGGTGGGCGATGATCGCGATCATGGCCATCGCGATCGGCCTCGGCAACAACATCACCTATCTCGTGTTCGCGGTGCTGTCCTACCTGACGCTGCGCGAATTCATCACGCTCACGCCCACCACGCCGAGCGACCATACGACGCTGTTCATCGCGTTCTTCGTCGCGATCCCCGTGCAATACCTGCTGCTCGGGATCAACTGGTACGGGATGTATTCGATCTTCGTGCCCGTGCACCTGTTCTTCGCGATGTCGCTCGTGTCGGCGCTCACGCAGGACACGCGCGACTTCCTGAGCCGCAACGCGAAGATCAACTGGGCGCTGATGGTGTGCGTGTACGGGTTGAGCCATGCGCCGGCCGTGCTGATCCTCGACATTCCGCACTACGCGGGGCAGAACGCGTTGCTGCTGTTCTTCTTCCTGTTCGTCGTGCAGATCAGCGACGTGCTGCAGTACGTGGTCGGCAAGCTGTTCGGCAAGCGCAAGATCGCGCCGCAGCTGTCGCCGTCGAAGACGATCGAGGGGTTCATCGGCGGCGGTCTGCTGGCCACGCTGTGCGGTGCATCGCTGTATCGCGTGACGCCGTTCAGCTTCGGGTCGGCATTCGGCATCTCGCTCGCGATCGTGATCGCGGGCTTCGTCGGCGGGCTCGTGCTGTCGGCCGTCAAGCGCTCGCTCGGCACCAAGGACTGGGGCTCGATGATCGCGGGCCACGGCGGGATGCTCGATCGGGTCGACTCGATCTGCTTCGCCGCGCCGGTGTTCTTCCACCTCGTGCGCTATCTGTACGTGTGATGCGCGGGCGGCGCCACGCCGCCCGTTCCTGCGCGCGAAGGATCAGTACCCTTCGCGCAAGGCCTTCGGCACGACATAGCGGCCACGCGCCGCGTCGAACTTCACCGTGTAGCGCGCGTGGATGGCCTGGTTGCCGCGCGTGCCGGTTTCCGTGACCGTCAGCGGATAGACGTCGCCGGTGCCGGTCAGGTCCGGCGCGATTTCGAAGCGGCGTTCCTCGCAGCGCGCCCGCGCGTTCGCACATTCGGTCGAATCCGCGTTGTCGAGCGCCTCGTCGAGGCGTGCCGCCGCCAGCACCAGTGCATGGCCGACCGGCAGCCAGATCGCGCGGAAGCGTTGCGTATAGCCTTGCCGCGTGTCGCTTTCGCCGATGACGAACCCGAACAGGTGCGGCCCGAGCCGCTCGATGCGCACCGTGCCCGGCTCGCCGCGGCCGCCCGACGCGATCTCCGTTTTCTTCATGACCGGCTCGAGCGTCTTGCCGTCCGCCGCCGGTTTCAGCACATACAGGTCGATCGTGCCGGTCGTCGCGTCCGAATCCATCCCCGGCATCCCGTTCTGCACGGCCGCCTCGGTCTCGCCGCACATCGCGAGCAGCGTGCGCGGGCCGTCGGCCGTTGCCACGCGCAGCGAACCGCACGGCGCATAGACAAGATCGTCCCCGTCCGCCTGCCAGCCCTTGCGGTCGGCGCGCCACTTGCCGTATGTGTCGTGGATGAAGGCCTTCAACAGACGATCGGGCTGGACCGGCTCGGCCGCATGAACGGGCGACAGCGCGGAAAGTGCAGTGAGCACCGCAAGCGCGGCGAGCGAAGCCGCGAGCGGCTTCAGACGTGTGTTCCGGTGCGGGACTGTCATGACGTGGTTCGTTCTGGTCGAAAAGAAGTGTCGCGAATGGTGGCGGGCCCACCCGATCACGGTTGCCGTGGTGCGATGCCGGTGCCGTCCGGCTTCAGCCGCGCGGTTGGCACCCACCCTTCGGCGATGCCGCGCGTGCGCGGATTCAGGTAGACGACCGACGTGAACCGGCCATAGTCGGCACGCGCATCGACGTGATCGTGCTCGACGATGAACCGCCCGTCGATCCGGCACGCGTCGTCCGGCGCGGAATAGAACGGCAGGCGCCCGTGGCCGGTGACGACCCGCCCGGCGTCGCTGCCCATCACGTAATTGCCCTGCGCCTGCGCGCGGCGGTTCAGCGCATCGCAATCGACGGCGTCGCGCACGGGCGCGGCCGGCGCAACGCACGCCGACACGAAACGCGACAACGCGCGCCGGTCGATCTTCAGCACGTCCGGCCGGTCGGGATCGCGCGTGACGTCGAGCGCCCGCATCGCCTGCGTATCGAGCGTGACCCAGCCGATCGTCGCGTCGCGATTCGGCGTGCCCGGATGATCCGGCATCGTGAACAGCCTGACGCGGTAGACGTTGCCGTCACGCTCGTCCACGTCGGCATGGATGTCGCGCCGGTTCATCCCGGTCTGCCGCAGTGCCGGTACGATCAACCGGGTCAGTTGCTCATTGCACGACGCCGGCGGCATGGCGGCGGCCGTTTGCACGGCCATCGCGCCCAGGCATGCCATCGCAGCAGGCACGGCGACAGCCGCCGCGAACCGGCGGCGGCATCCGGCCTCGCCATTCGCGCCGGCCGGCGTTACGATCTCGTTCTTCACCCAGGCTCCGTTCGATGCGCGCGGGAACCGGCCCGCGAGCCCGTAGCGTACACGTACGGCGCGGCACCGCAAGCGCACATCGCACCTGCCCGACATGGACCCACGCATGAACCTCACGTTGCAGGACGTCGCATGGCACCGCTCGGTCGGACGGCTCATCGAGTCGCTCGACCAGCCGGGCTTCTGGCTGGCGCTGATCCGGCTGATCGAGGAATACGTCGCGGTCGACAGCTGGGTCGCGCTGACGTTCGGCGACGGCCGCCCGCAGGTGCTCGCCGAATGCCCGTACGAAGGCGGCGGCCCCGACCCGCTGTTCCGCGACTACGTGCAGGGCCTGTACCAGCTCGACCCGTTCTACATCGCGAACCGCGACGCGCCGAAGAGCGGCCTGTTCCGGCTGTCCGACGTCGCGCCCGAATGCTTCCGCGATACCGAGTACTACACGCTCTATTTCACGCACAACGTCGTCGAGGACGAGGTGCAGTTCAACGTCGTGCTCGGCGATGCGCGCACGCTGTGCCTGTCGCTCGGCAGCAAGCGGCGCTTCAGCCCCGAGCAGGTGGCGCTGCTCGACCTGATCCGGCCGTGGGTGGCCGGGCTGATGCGGCAGCGGCTCGCGTTCGAGCCGGCCGCCGTCGAAGCCGCGGTGCCGCCGCGGGCCGGCAGCCATGCGCAGGACGGCTTCGAGCGCGCGATGGCGCGGCTCGGCACGCCGCTCACCGCGCGCGAACTCGACGTGATCCGGCTGATCCTGAGCGGCCGCTCGAACAAGGAAGTCGCGAACAAGCTGGCGATCTCCGCCGAGACGGTCAAGGTCCATCGCCGCAACATCTACGGGAAGCTCGCGATCAACTCGCAATCGGAGCTGTTCTCGCTGTTCCTGAACGCGCAAACCGGCTCCTGACGCGCATCGCGGGCCGGCACCGGCGGCGTCGCAGATCAATACCCCCGAAGGGTTAACGCGCCGGCGGGATGGGAAATCCGCCGCTTCGGCGCATACTGGGGCCTCCTTACCCACCCTTCCGGCGCCATCAGCGACGGGCCCCTGCATACCGACATCGCCATGAAACTGAAGCTCGATATCGTCCAGCTCGCCGGTCGCGACGGCGACACGCCCTACAACCTGCAACGCACGCTCGACGCGATCGCCACCTGCGCTCCAGGCACCGACATCGTGATGTTTCCGGAAGCGCAGCTCACCGGCTTCCTCGATTCGTCGAATCTCGCGGAATGCGCGGAGCCGCTCGACGGCCCGAGCGTCGGCGCCGTCATCGCAGCCGCACGCGCACGCGATGTGGCAGTCGTGGTCGGGCTGATCGAGAACGACGGCGGCCGCTTCTACAACACGACCGTCTTCGTCACGCCGGACGGCATCGCGCTGCGCTATCGCAAGACGCATCTGTGGGTGAGCGAGCGCGGCGTCGTGCTGCCCGGCGACCGTTTCGCGACGATCGAATGGCGCGGCGTGCGGATCGGCCTGCTGATCTGCTACGACAACGAATTCCCCGAAACCGGCCGCGCGCTCGCCGCGCTCGGCGCCGAGCTGATCCTCATCACCGACGGCAACATGGAGCCGTACCGCCCCGTCCACCGCACGTCGGCCACGGCGCGGGCGATGGAGAACCAGGTGTTCGCGGTGGTCGCCAACCGCGTCGGCGGCAGCGCGCACGACGTCGTGTTCGCGGGCGGCAGCCTTGCGGCCGATCCGTTCGGCAACCTGATCTTCGAAGCCGGCAATACCGAATCGCGTCACGCGGTCGAACTCGATTTCGACCAGCTCGCCGCGTCGCGCGCGGTCTACGACTATCGCCGCGATCAGCGCCTGCACATCGGCGGCGAACGCATCGAGCACGCCAACGGCCTGCGCGAACTGCTGATTCCGTAAGCGCTGGCCCGCCCCCGGCGGCGACCTCCGTCACGCCGGGGCGGGCACCTCGATCGCCAGCAGCGCGGAACTGACCGACTTGCCGTGCGCGTCGAGCGCGAGCGAGCGCGTGACGCCGCCGCCGAGCGCATCGCGCAGCACGAAATTGAATGCGCCGAGCGCCGGCAGTTCGTAACGCACGACGTCGCCGTGCACGATGCCTGCGAGCCACGCCTTCACGGCGTCGGCATCCAGATGCGTGCGCAGGTGAGCGTAATGACGCGGATCGTGGCAGATCACCGACACGTTCAGCGTATTGCCCTTGTCGCCGGTGCGCGCATGCGCGAGTTCACGCAGTTGCATCATGCCTCCACGAATGAAAACGACGGCGTCACGGCCGCGCGCGGCAGCAGCACCGACTGCACCGCGATCACCTCGCGCGTCGACTTGAACGCGCCGCCGCCGCCGGCCGGCCCGTTCGTATAGAGCGTCTCGACTTCGTTGCCGATGCGCGCGGCTTCGGCGGCGCTCGCCGCACGGCCGGCCACCCGCACGCGCACCTCGGCCGGCTCGCCGCGCACGGCCGGCGTCGCGTCGCCATACAGCGAATCGACACCGATCAGGTCGAAGCGCAGCTCGGTCGCGGCGACACCGGTCATGGCCAACCGCTCGCGGACGATCTCGAGCGCGAGACGTGCGCGTTCGAGCGCACCGGGGCCGCCGTACGAGATCTGCCCTTCACCGATCCAGCCGTCGACGTAAGCCACCGATACCTTCAGCGTATCGGGCCGCGCGGTGCCGCGCCCGCCCGTCACGCGCACGCGATCGGTCGCCTCCTCGGCCACGGTGACCTGCGTGAAATCCGCGACGACATCGGGCTGCAGATAGCGCGCCGGGTCGTGAATCTCGTAGAGCAGCTGTTCCTTGCAGGTCGCCGCGCTCACGCGGCCGCCCGCGTGCGGCACCTTGGTGATCACGACCGAGCCGTCCGCCGCCACTTCGCCGATCGGAAAACCGAGGCGTGCGAGGTTCGGCACGTCCTTGTAGCCGGGATCGGCGAAATAGCCGCCGGTCACCTGCCCCGCGCATTCGAGCAGGTGGCCGACGACCGTCGCGGCGCCAAGCGTGTCCCAGTCGTCCATCCGCCAGCCGAATGAGTGGATCAGCGGTGCGGCGAACAGCGACGGATCGGCGACGCGCCCGGTCAGCACGACGTCCGCGCCGGCCGCGAGCGCATCGACGATCGGCGCGGCGCCGAGGTACGCGTTCGCGGACACGATGCGGTCGTGATACGCGGCGACGTCGTCACCCGATTCCTCGAAGCGGAATGCGCCGCGCCGCACGACGTCGAGCACGTCGTCGCCCTCGACCGCCGCGACCTTCAGCTTCGTGAAACCCAGCGATTGCGCGATCTGCGCGGTACGCCGCGCGGCCGCACGCGGATTCGCCGCGCCCATGTTCGATACGATGCGCACGCCCTTCGGCACGGCGACCGGCAGCACCGCCTGCATCCGCGCGTCGAGCAGCGGGTCGTAGCCGAGTGCCGTGTCCTGGCGCCGCGCCTGCTGCGCGATCGCGATCGTGCGCTCGGCCAGGCATTCGAAGACGAGATAGTCGAGCTGCCCGTGTTCGGCCAGTTCGACCGCGGGCTCGATCCGGTCGCCCGAGTAGCCGGCGCCCGCGCCGATGCGCACGAGCCGTTCAGGTTGCTTTGCTGTCATGTCCGTACCGTCGTCCGGCGGCAGTCGCCGCCGGGAAAGATCAAAAGATGCCCAGCGCGACGCACGCGATCGTCATCACGATCGAGGCGCCGAACAGCAGCGGAAACGTGAATTTCTGGTGCTCGGCCAGCTCGATGCCGCACAGGCCGACGACGAGGAAGGTCGCGGGCGTCAGCGGGCTGACCGGGAACCCGGTCGTCATCTGGCCGAGCAACGCAGCCTGCCCGACCTGCACGGCCGGCACGCCAAGCTGGCCGGCCACCTCCGCGATCACGGGCAGCACGCCGAAGTAGAACGAATCGGGATCGAACAGCATACTGAGCGGCATCGACGCGAGGCCGAGCACCACTGGAATGTGGCCCGCCATCGACGGCGGCACGAAGCCGACCGCCGCCTGCGCCATCGCCTTCAGCATCCCGCTGCCCTGCATGATCCCCGTGAACACACCGGCCGCGAGCAGGATGCCGGCCATCATCAGCGCGGCGCGCGCATGCGCGTCGATGCGCTTCCTCTGCATGTCGACGTCCGGGTAGTTCACCATCAACGCGATGCACAGCCCGACCATAAACATGATCGCGGGCGGAATCTTCTCGCCCATCACGACCATCGTGCCGAGCACGACGAGCGTCAGCACGAGGTTGAACCAGAACAGGTGCGGCCGGCGCAGCGCCTGCTCGTCGGGCGTCAGCTCGCGCTTCGGCAGCGGAATCGACGCATCGTCGCGCGACAGGCCGAGCCGCTTCTCCTCGCGCCGCCCGAGCCAGTACGCGACGCCGAACACGAACACGAGCCCGATCGCCTGCACCGGGATCAGCGGATTGAACAGCGCCGACACCGGCAGGTGCAGCGACGCCGACGCGCGGATCATCGGCCCCGTCCACGGCAGGAAGTTGATGCCCGCGGCCATCGACACCGCGGCGGCCAGCACGCGCCGGTCCATCTTCAGCCGGTCGTACAGCGGCAGCACGGCCGGAATCGTCACGAGAAAGCAGACGGCGCCCGAGCCGTCGAGGTGGATCAGCAGCGCGAGCAGCGTCGTCCCCATCACGATGCGCGTCGGCCGCGTGCCGACCGCGCGCAGGATGCGGTCGATGATCGGGTCGAGCGTGCCGGCGTCGGTGATCGTCCCGAAATAGAGGATCGCGAACACGAACATCCCGACGACGGGCGCGAGCCCCTTCAGCCCGTCGATGACGAACTTGCTGGTGTGCAGCCCGAAGCCGCCGATCAGCGACGCGACGATCGGCACGATGATCAGCGCGACCAGCGGCGACATCCGCTTCGACAGAATCGCGGCCAGCAGCACGACGATCGTGCCCAGCCCGAGTAACGGCAGCATCCGTGTCTCCTACCTTGTCTTTTGTTGGAGACGAGCGTAAGGTCGGCGCAGCGATAGCACAATTGAAATGATTTGATCGCAGCAATCACGAACTGTTATGGATCTGAATCTTCGCGACATTCGCGCGTTCGTCACCGTCGCGCAGGCCGGCAACTTCACGCGTGCGGCCGCGCGCCTGCACCTGTCGCAGCCGGCGCTGACCGTGCAGATCCGTCGGCTCGAGGAGATCGTCGGCGCGCGCCTGTTTGACCGCAACAGCCGCAACGTCGCGCTCACGCAGACCGGGCGCGAGCTGCTGCCGCTGCTGCAACGCTCGCTCGACGACATGGAGCGCGTGCTGCGCGACGCGCGTGCGCTCGGCGAAGGCACGAGCGGCACGGTGCGGCTCGCGTGCCTGCCGACCTTCGCGTCCAGCGTGCTGCCCGAGCTGATCCAGTCGTTCCGGCGCGAGGTGCCGCTTGCGGGCTTCGAGATCCGCGACGGCGTCGCGAGCCTCGTCACCGCGCTCGTGCGCAACGAGGAAGCCGATCTCGGCTTGACGGGCGGCGATACCTTCGATGCGTCGCTGGAGGTGCTGTATGCGGGCGCCGACCGGCTCGTCGCCGTGTGCCCGAAGGATCATCCGCTCGCGCGCAAACGCCGCTTGACCACGGCGGACGTCGCCGCCGTGCCGCTCGTGCTCACCGCACGAGGCACGAGCGTGCGCAGCGTCGTCGATGCCGCGCTGGACGCGGCCGGCTGCACGCCCGCCATCGCGTGCGAGCCGACCTACATGATGACGGCCGTCGCGATGGTGCGCGGCGGGCTCGGCGTGACGATCCTGCCGGCAACCGCGCGCGAGGTGCGCGCCGAGCCCGAGCTGGTCGCGAAGCCGATCGACGACCCCGCGTTCGTGCGGCCGATCGCGCTCGTCACGAAGCGCGGCCGCACGCTGCCGCGTGTCGCGCAGGCGTTCGCCGAAACCCTGCTGACGGAATTGAACAAGCGCGCGTGAACCGCGCGCCCGGAACGGCGGAACCGGTCGCCCGCCCGACGCTTACTTCGCGTCCGGATCGACGTGCAGCGATTCGCCGATCGCATAGAAATTGCCGCCCGCGATGTAGTGCAGGCTGCGCAGCGCCGGATCGGCCGATTCGAAATACCAGTGGCCGTCGCGAAACACGCGCGTGTCGGACCACGCCGCGACCACCTCGCCGATGAACAGGTCGTAGGTCTGCTGGTTGTGCGGCTCCGGAATCAGCCTGCACGCGAGCCAGCCCGAACAGCCGGCGACGAGCGGCAGGTCGTGCCCTTCGACATCGAACAGCGTGACGCCCGCTTCGCGCAGCTTGTCGGGACGCTCCGCGAGACTGTGGCTGCCGACCGCATGCGTGAGCCGCAGCTGCACGGCCGTCGGCACCTGGATCACGAACGTGCCGCTGCGCTCGACGAGCTCACGCGTCTTCGCGGTCTTGTCCAGCACGACCGTCAGCTTCGGCGGCAGGAAATCCAGCGCGCACGCCCACGCGGCGGCCATCACGTTGTCGACGCCATCGTGGCGGGCCGACACGAGCACGGTCGGGCCATGGTTGAGGAGACGGTAGGCCTTCTTCAGCTCCACCGGAGCGATGTGACTGTCCATACGGGTTCCTTGGAGAACGGCTCGCACGGACGGACCCCGCGCGGCACGGCGCCGGCTGGTGCGCAAGCGCGCAACCGGGCCGGAGGCCGCATTCTCGCACCCAATGTCGATCGGCGCTGACCGCGCCGCCGGTCACTTCGCGAACAGCTGGCCGATATCGCGGAACGCCTTGAATTCGAGCGCATTGCCGCACGGGTCGAACAGGAACATCGTCGCCTGTTCGCCGACCTGCCCCTGGAATCGCACATACGGCTCGATCACGAAGGTCACGCCGAACGACTTCAGCCGCTCGGCCAGCGCCTCCCAGCTTGGCCAGTCGAGCACGATCCCGAAATGCGGCACCGGCACGTCGTGACCGTCTACCGCGTTCGTATGCGCGCCTTCCTGCGACGCGGTCTTCGGATGCTCATGGATCACGAGCTGATGCCCGTAGAAGTCGAAGTCGACCCACTGCGCGCTCGAGCGCCCTTCTGCCAGCCCGAACACACGGCCGTAGAAATCGCGCGCGGCCGGCAGGTCGTAGACGGGAATCGCCAGGTGAAACGGGGAAAGACTCATGGTGGCCTCGTGATGGAACGCTCGCGTGGCGCGAGGACGGCACCATGGTAGTCAAGGTCAAGCAGAAATTAAATCAATATATAGTTGCGTCATTCACAAACAGAATTGATCAATGATCCGCGAACTGAAAACCCTCGTCGCCGTCGCCCGGGAAGGCACGTTCGCCGCGGCCGGCAATCGTATCGGGCTCACGCAGGCGGCAGTCAGCGCGCAGATGCAGCGGCTCGAAGCCGAACTCGGCTTCGCGCTGTTCGACCGGCAAGGCCGCTCGGCGCGGCTCAACGAGATGGGTCATCACGTGCTCGACCAGGCGCAAGCGCTGATCGGCCTGTACGAGAACCTGAGCTCGACGTCGCCCGGGTCGCCCGCCGCCGTGCGCGTGACGATCGGCGCGATCGCATCGGTACAGAGCGCGCTGCTGCCGGCCGCGCTCGCCGATTTCCATCGCCGGCATCCCGCGTGCCGGACGCGCGTGATACCGGGCCTGTCGATCGAGCTGGTCAACCGCGTCGATGCGGGCGAGCTCGACATGGCCGCGATCATCCGGCCGCCGTTTTCGCTGCAGAGCGACCTGCACTGGACGACCCTCGTGCAGGAGCCGTTCCGGCTGATCGTGCCGCGCGGCGTGAAGGGCAAGGACTCGGCCGAGCTGCTCGCGCGCGAGCCGTTCGTGCGCTACGACCGCGCGTCGTTCGGCGGCCGCCAGGTCGACCGTTTCCTGCGGAAAATGCATGTCGCGGTGCGCGACACCTGCGAGCTCGACGAGCTCGACGCGATCGTCAAGCTGGTCGAGAACGGCGTCGGCGTCGCGCTCGTCCCGCAGACCGCCGTGTATCGCCGCTGGCCGGCCGGCGTGCGCGCGCTCGACCTCGGGCATCACACGTTCCATCGCGACATCGGGCTCGTGCATCGCGCGCGGCGCGCGATGTCGGAGCCGG
Organism: Burkholderia sp. AU33803; assembly: GCF_002223095.1. NCBI lineage: Bacteria > Pseudomonadati > Pseudomonadota > Betaproteobacteria > Burkholderiales > Burkholderiaceae > Burkholderia > Burkholderia sp. AU33803. The sequence continues at coordinate 967,696 of NZ_NKFJ01000004.1, read as the reverse complement.
CGCAAATGCTCGCGCAACTGATCGAGGCGGCGGCGCGGCAGCCGGCGTAGCGCCGACGTTGACGATCAGCGCCGCCCGGCCGCCCAGTCGACGGCCGCGTCGAACAGCGCGACACCGGCCGGCGACAGGTTCACGAACGTGTCGTTGTCGAGGAAGAACATCACGCGGCGCGCGGGCGCGAGCGCTTCGTAGTCCATCGTCGCGCCCTTCTCGTACGCGAAGATCGCGGCCTTGTCGGGCTGGCCATACACGGTCGCGATCGTGATCGCGCCGAGCCCCGGCTTGCCCCAGCTCATCGGCGCCTGCTTGCCGTACACGTTCGTCGTGCCGGCCGGCAGCCCGGCCGAGATCGGGTGCGGTGCATTGACGAGCCACAGGTAGCGCTCCTTGCCCGTTTCGCCGAAGTCGACGTCGTGACGCTTGCCCGTCATCGCGAGATCGTCGAGCAGGTCGTTTTCCCAGGTCACGAGCGGCTTGTCGAGCGTGCGCCAGCCCGGCCGCACGTTCTTCGACGACACCGTCGACGAAATCACGACCAGGTCGGCATCGCGCGCCGCATCGGGCGTCGACGACTCGTCGATCAGCCGCACCGCGTAGCCGCGTTCGCCGAGATGCTGGCTGATGCGTTCGTCAACCTTCAGGTTCGGCCCGCGCAACTGCACGAGCATCGCGACGCGCGTGACGGCCTGCGGCGCATCGGCCGCCCACGCGGGGGCGGCCACCCCCGCGCCGAGGCCCAGGCCCGCGCCGATCGCGAGCACCGAGCCCGCGATCGTGCGCAATGCGCGGCGCCGCGCACTCGCGGCCACGGCGCGCACGGCGCCGGTCTTCATGTTCCGGTTCATCTGGATCTTCTCCGAAGCCGCGCGCCGCCATGACGGCCGCGCGGCGATTGCGTGGTCAGAACTGCAGCGTGGTGAGCAGCGACACCTGTCGCGCATCGCCGATCGCGACGAAGTAACGGTTTGCGCTCGACGGGTAGTACGTGCGATTGAAGAGGTTCTTCACGTTGAGCTGGAACGACAGCTTCTGCTTGCCGATCCGCGTGTCGTACGTGGCGAACGCATCGGCGAGCACGTACGACGGCAGCGTGAAGCTGTTCGCCGAATCGCCGGGCCGCGCGCCGACGTAGCGCAGGTCCGCGCCGATGCGCAGGTCGTCGCCGCCGGCCACCGTGCCGAAGTCGTAGACGGCCGCGAGCGACGCGGTGTGGCGCGCGACGTTCCACAGCTGGTTGCCCGCGTACAGCGGATCCTCGGTCGTCTTCGCGTCGATGTACGCGTAGCTCGCGATCACGTTCACGCGCTCGCCGAGCTTGCCCGACACGTCGAGCTCGATCCCGCGCGAGCGCGCCTTGCCCGACGTGCGCCAGTCGGTCAGCTTGGTCGCGTCGTTGTACTGCGACACGAGCACGTTCTTCTTGTCGATGTTGAAGAGCGCGAGCGTGCCCGTCATCCCGCCCGGCAGGTCGAGCTTGCCGCCCACTTCCCACGCGGTCGCTTCCTCGGGCGGCGTCGCGCCGTCGATGATGTAGCCCGCCATCGGCGCGATCGACGACGACGGCTTCAGCGATTGCGAGTAGCTGCCGTACAGCGAGAACGTGTCGGTCCACTTGTAGACGACGCCCGCGCGCGGCAACCACTTCGAGCCGCTGAGATCGGTGTTCGCGACGAACGGCCGGCCGCGTCCGGCGACCTGGTTGTACGTGATGTAGCGCAACCCGCCCGACACGATCCACTTGTCGGTCAGGTGGATCGTGTCCTGCACGAACGCGGACGCATCGTGCAGCGTGTCGGTCTGGTCGCTGTCGCTCGCCGACACCGTGCTCGACGGCGGCAGCAGCCCGTAGACGGGGTTGAGATAGTTGAACGGCGTCTTCACGGCCTGCCGCAGCATGTCCTTGCGGTAGATGCGGCGGTATTCGGTATCGAAGCCGACCTGCACGTCGTGCTGCATCCCGCCCAGCATCAGCTTGCCGTTCACGTAGCCGATCCCGTAGCTGTCGGTGCTGAGCGAGCCGTGCGTCGCGTCGTTGCTGCGCGTCATCGTGCCCTTCACCGGATCGACACCCGTCGTGCGCAACTGGTTCGCGTCGTAGGTCTCGCGGTTGTAGCTGTAGCCGAAATGCGCGCTCCAGTCGGCGTTGAACTGGTGATCGACGCTCACCTGCGCGAGGTGCGATTCGCCGTCCATGTTGTTGAACGGCTCGTCGATGCGCCGCCGCGCGGGAATGTCGAGCGGCGCGTTGGTGCGCGGGTCGAGCGCGGTGCCGCGATCGAACGGCGTATGGAATTTTCGGTACTGGTAGGACACCGCGACCTGCGTATCGCGGCCATACCATGCGAGCGACGGCGCGACGAAGGTCTGCCGGTATTCGCCGAAGTTGCGCCAGTACTGCTCGTTCGACTGGTCGACGATCAGCCGGTACGCGAGCCGTGAATCGCCGACCGGCCCGGTCGAGTCGAAGGTCGCGCTGCCGCCGTTCTTGCCGTGCCCGAACGTCGACGCGCCGAGCGAGATCGCGTTGTAGCGCTTGAGCTGCGGCTGTTTGGTGACGACGTTGACCACGCCGCCCGGGTCCATCAGCCCGTACAGCAGCGACGTCGGCCCCTTCAGCACCTCGACGCTGTCGACCGCCGCGTTGAACGCACGCCCCTGCACGAGCGGCATCCCGTTCTGCATGATCGAGCCGTCGCGGTTGCCGCCGAAGCCGCGCTTCATGATCGTGTCCTGCGTGCCCGCGAGCGTGTTGCCCTGCGTGATGCCGCTGACGTTGCCGAGCGCGTCGTCCAGGTTGCGCGGGCGCTGGTCGCGCAGCACCTGCGCGGGCACGATGTTGACGGCCTGCGCGGTGTCGAGCAGCGGGATCTCGGAACGGAGCACGCCCGCTTCCTTCGGCGCGCGATAGCTTTCGGCGCGCAGCGCACTGGTGCGCACGTTGATCGCGGGCAACTCGGCGCCCGCCGCGACGCCGGCCGCCGCGGGCCGTGCGACCGAGCCGTCCGTGCGCTTGAGCGTGTAGCCGCCGCCCGCTTGCCGCAACGCGACGAGCCCCGTGCCCGCGAGCAGGCGGTCGAGCGCGCCGTCGACGTCGAAGCGCCCCTGCACGCCGCCGCTCGTCAGGCCGGCGGTCAGCTCCGCCGGAAACGCGAGCAGGATGCCCGCGTCGCGGCCGAACCGGTTCAGCGCCGCTTCGAGCGGGCCGGCCGGAATGTCGAACGCACGGCGTGCCGCGCGCTGCGCGGACGGCGCCGCATCGGTGTCGGTGTCGGCCAGCGCGGGCAGCGGCAGCAGCGCCGACACCAGGACGGCGCCGGCCAGCCGGCGCGCGAGGCGACCCGGCGCGGCAGGTGCGGCGGATGCGGCCGGGCGGGACGCGCGCGGCAGAGGTCGGGCAGGCGCCGGACGGCGCCGATACGTGAGACGGATGGAAACCATGATCGGGAGGTCGGTGGACGATGGGCCAGTGCTGCTTTCATTACCCATGTCACGCGAACATCGAGAAACAGCTCAGGTCAGCGGAAAATTTTTTCGACGGGCTCACGAACGGGCCGGTACGACCGTCGCCCAGTAGCGCGTCAGGTAGTGAACGTCGATCGGCAGCGTCGCCTTCAGCGTGTCGAGCACGCGCGCGGGATCGTCGAGCGGATAGGTGCCCGACACGCGCAGGTCGGCCACGGCCGCCTCGCAGCGCAGGCTGCCGCGGCGATAGCGGTCGAGCTCGGCGACGAGGTCGGCCAGCCGCATGCGCGACGCGACGAGCATGCCGCCCGTCCACGCGGACGCATACGCATCGAGCGGCGCCGGCGCGTCGATCGTGTCGCGCGTGAAATCCGCGCCCTCTCCGGCCGCGATCACGCGTGCGTCGGCCGTCGCATCGTCGGGCTGCACGCGCACCGCACCGGCGAACACCTCGACGCGGGTCGCGCCGTCGCGCTGCCGCACCGCGAAGCGCGTGCCGAGCGGCCGCAGCTCACCCTGTGCCGTCGCAACGACCAGCGGCCGCGCGGGCACGCGACCGTCGTGGCCGCTCGTCACCATGATCGTGCCGCGCAACAGGCGCAGGCGGCGCGCCGTATCGTCGAAGCGCACGTCGAGCGCCGTGTCGGTATCGAGGACGACGACCGTGCGATCCGCGAGCGTCACCGTGCGCCGCTCGCCGACCGCCGTGCGCAGGTCCGCCGGCCAGATCGCCGCGCGCCGCGCGGGTTCGGCCATCCATGCGGCACCGCCCGCGAACAGCAGCACGGCCAGCGCCTTCACGGCCGCGCGGCGGCGGCCCGCACGCGGCGGCAGCAGCGCCGCCTGCGCGGCCTGCGGGTCGAGCCCGGCCGCCAGGCCGCCGAACCGGCGCTGCATCGTTTCGATATGTCGCCATGCCGCGTCGTGCGCCGGATCCTCGGCGCGCCAGCGCGCGAGCGCGGCATCGAACGCTTCGTCGGTGGGGCCGGCCTGCCGGTCGACCCACCATTCCACCGCGCGCCGCGCCACTTGCGGCGGCACCGCCTTCGCTCCCGGGGCGGCCATCGGTCAGGCCGCCATCGCGAAGAAGCACTGTGTGCCGGCCTTCACGAGATAGCGTTTCACCGTCGCCAGCGACACGCCGAGTTCGCGCGCGATCTCGGCCTGCGTGAGCCCGTCGAGCTGCGCGAGCAGGAACGCCCGCTTCGCGGCGAGCGGCAGCCCGTCGAGCAGCCGGTCGATTTCGAGCAGCGTCTCGAGCACGACGGCCCGCTCCTCCGGCGATGGCGCATGCGCTTCGGGGCGCAACGCGAGCGCATCGAGATACGCGCGCTCGATCTGCTCGCGCCGCCAGTGGTTGCTCAGCACACGCTGCGCGACCGTCGTCAGGAACGCGCGCGGCTCGTCGGCGCCGATCGGCTCGTCGCGCGCAAGCAGACGCATGAACGTGTCGTGCGCGAGATCGGCCGCGCGGTGCGCGCAACCGAGCTTCCGGCTCAACCAGCCGCGCAGCCATGCGTGGTGGCCGGTGTAGAGGGCGTCGATTTCTCGATGGAGAGACAGCTTGTCAGCAGACATGGCCGGGTTCCGGGAGGCGCAGGCGTCAACGATTTTGTAAATGAGAATGATTATTATATACAAAACCAGACCGGCGACCGGCGTTTCGGTGCGCGGGGGTGGCTGCGCTGCGGCGGGCAGCGCGACGCAGTCGGTCACGCCGGCGTGACACGCGCACGACGTTCCACACGCGCAGCGCCCATGATGACGAATCGGTCACCCAATCGTGAGGCCGTCGCCGGCCGCGCGCGCCGCGTAATTAACACATTCACTACCCCTCGGCCAAATCGATTCATTCAATAATTATTTGACGGATCGATAACAATATCCCGGCCCTCCCGATTCCTCGCTGAATTGGCCGAAATTATCGCGAGATATGCAAGCCGCAATGGCCAGATCGCGAAATGCCAATCGATTGATACGTAATTTTCAACAATTCAAATCCCTCGATCTCGGGAATCGGAGGACATCCCTGTCTGCGTCAGGCCACAAAAGAGAATTTCATTTTTGCCGTTTTAATCGGGCTCGGTAGTCTCCTGCCATTCCGGATCACGCACACAAGCCAATGCGCAAGGAGATGACAATGAAACGCACGACCCTCTCGCTGATTTCCATCGCGTCGTTCGCGGCGATACCCGTCGCGCATGCGCAGTCGAGCGTCACGCTGTATGGCGTGATCGACACGTCGATCACCTACGTGAACCATGCTCAGGGCAAGGACAACGCGTGGATGCTCGGCAACAGCAGCGCGGGCAACCTGGCCGGCAGCCGCTGGGGCGTGAAAGGCACCGAGGATCTCGGCGGCGGGCTGAAGGCGCTGTTCCAGCTCGAAAACGGCTTCGACCCGAGCAACGGCCGGATGGGCCAGGGCGGCCGCATGTTCGGCCGGCAGGCGTTCGTCGGCCTGACGAGCGACCGTTACGGCACGCTCACGTTCGGCCGCCAGTACGATCCGCTCGTCGATCTCGTGCAAGGCATCACCGCCGACAACTATCTGGGCAGCGTGTTCGCGACGCCGGGCGACGTCGACAACTACGACAACAGCTTCCGCGTCGACAACGCGGTGAAGTACACGTCGGCCGTCTATTCGGGCCTGCAGTTCTCGGCGATGTATTCGTTCGGCGGCATCGCCGGCAGCACCGGCGCCGCGAATTCGTATTCGGCCGCCGTTTCGTACAACAACGGGCCGTTCAGCGTCGCGGGCGGCTACTTCCACACGACCAACAGCCCCGCGTCGAACGCGCAGCGCACCGGCTGGACCAGCTCGTCGGACGGCACGTTCGACGGCCCGATCAACAGCGGCTACGCGAGCGCGCATTCGATCGGCATCGCGCGCATCGCGGGCCAGTACGTCGCCGGCCCGTTCACGGTCGGCCTCGGCTACAGCAACGCGCAGTACCGCCGCGATGGCAGCTCGGTGTTCGGCTCGAACGAGCACTACAACACGGGGCAAGGCTTCGTGAACTACCAGGCGACCAACGCGCTGCTGGTCGGCGTCGGCTACAGCTATACGCGCTCGGGCGGCGACACGTCGGCCACCTATCACCAGGTATCGGCCGGCGCGGACTACAACCTGTCGAAGCGCACCGACGTCTACCTGACCGCCGCGTACCAGCACGCGAGCGGCCGGACCGGCGACGGCAACGGCGGCTCGATGGCCGCGCAGGCGTCGATCGGTTCGTACGGCTATGCGGGCACGAGCTCGCAGACGATGGTCAACCTCGGCCTGCGTCACCGCTTCTGATGCGAGACGGCCGGCTGCGCGCCGCGCGGCCGGTCGAATCCGCATTCACCGATACACCGATATGGCGGCTGCGGCCGCCGTTGTTTTTGAGTCGCCGTCTCTTTTCATCTCGGATAGCGACCTCAGCGCAATTTCCATCCGGTTCGATTCAGCACCGATTTCCGCAAGTAAATGACGCGACGCGTCAGTATTCCGGCAGCGCCACGACGCGCGTATTCGCGCGAAAATCCGGCCATTTTTACCGATAATACTTCGCCGAATCGCGTGATCGGACACGATAAAAATGCGTGGTGAATGCTTGGGGCAAATGCAAAGGAAAGTTTGACGTGAGCCATTTGCGTGCGCGCTATGGCACACTTCGCGTCTGCGTAATTTCCTTGCACCGGGCGGCCGGATTCCGCCCCATCCTGCCATGCCGCGTCAGACAACCCGTTCGATCAGCCGAGCAACGCCGAAAATCGCCGCGACGATTGCGCTGTCGTGCGCGCTCGCCGGCGTCGCGCGGGCCGATTGCCTCGACGACGCGGCCGCGTTCCAGCACGTGAGCGTCAGCCTGATGCGCGGCATCGCGCAGGTCGAGTCGGGCATGAATCCGAACGCCGTCAACACCAACACGAACGGCACGGTCGACATCGGCCTGATGCAGATCAACAGCACCTGGCTGCCGACGCTCGCGCGCGAAGGCATCACGCGGGAGAGCCTGTTCGATGCCTGCACGAACGCGTATGTCGGCGCGTGGATCCTGTCGCAGAACATTCGCCAGCTCGGCGCCAACTGGAACGCGATCGGCGCGTACAACTCCGCCTCGCCCGACAAGCGCCTCGCGTATGCGCGCAAGGTCTATGATGCAATCCGGACCATGCCGGATTCGCCGGATACTCCCATGCCCATCCTTCCCCCATCCTTTACGCCGCCGCAACAGGCCCAGGCGTACAACCCGTTCGCGAGCCTGAGCGTGTCCGCCCCGCCGCAGGTCACGCGTCCGCGCACGATTTCGTCGGCTCCGCCGCCCCCGCCGCCGCAAGGCGGCCCCGCCGGCCCGGCCGGCTCGTACAACTTCGGATGGACGGTCACGGGGGCGGACCAGGCGAAGCCGACCCAGGTCTTCGACGACGGCGCGCGGATCTACGTGCAGTTCAGCGACATGAAGCACGTGCCGGCGATCTTCACCGAGACGTCGTCCGGGCGCGTGCTGATGTCGTGGGAGCTGCAGTTTCCGTATGCCGTCCTGACGCGTCCCGCGCAAACGTTAATCTTCCAGCTCGGGCCGTTCGAGGCGCGCGCGCAGCGTAGCGCGGGCAATGGCGCCGGGATGACGGCGCAGGCCGGAACGGGGGGTGCAGCTGCGGCCGCCGGGTCGAAAAAGTCGGCGAATACGGCGACGAGTACGGCAGCCAATCCGGCGGCAGCGACCGCGACCGCGGCAAAACGCACGGTGTCGGCCGATGCGCTGTGGTACGTGAATACGCCTTCGACGTCGGGAACCGCGGCGGCCTCCCCGTCGACCGCGAACATTCCGGCCACGCTGCCGACCGCGATCACGTCGAACACGCCGCCGCCCGCGCCGGCCCAGGTGCCGGCTGCAGCCGCTCAGCCTCAGCCGTCGCGCGCCAGCGCGGATGCGCTGTGGTACATCTCGAAGTAGCGCACCGCCGGTCGCACGCGTCGCGCGGCGATCATTGCGCCACGGTCGGCGGCAGCTCGGGCGCGGTCATGTCGTCCACCCGGTTCGGATAGCGCGACGTCGACGGCACGCGCTCGCGTACCCGCACGCACGCCGCCACCGGCCACACCGCTCACCCGCGCCGCACCCAGATCACCTTGCCGTCGCGAATACCGAGATTGCGGCGTTCCTGCCGGTAATCCATCGTGCCCGGCAACGACGTGCCGTCGCGCTCGAGCACGCGCCACAGGCAGCCGTCCAGCTGCGCCGCCGCATCGGCCTCGGTCTTGCCGACCAGCGCGTCGTCCGGCCCCGCGTCCGCCTTGCAGGCCTGCGAAGTACGTGCCGGCTCGCCATTCATCACCATGCCGCCCGCGGTCGCATTCTTCGTTTTCATGTCCGTGCATCCCGCAAACGTTGCGCCCGCAACCAGCGCCATCACCATCGCGATCGTCTTCTTCATCGGATTCTCCCTGTTGCGCCCGGCGGAACCTGTACGGCGTTCCCGGCCGACCGGGCGTGGCATGCATGTTCGGTCCGCGCGCCCGGGCCACGCCGATTCCGCGTGCCCGCAGCCGCGGGTTCGGCCTGCCGCCGAAGCCGCCTGCATGTTACCGCACGCCGCGCGGCGTGACGGCACGAGCAGGCCGGCTGCGCCACACGATGCGTGCCGCGACGATTCGCTCAGAACTTGTAGGTCGCGCCCGCGATGGCGTAGTAGTTGCTGCGCGACTGGACGATCGGGCTGTCGCCGTAGCGGCCGAGCAGCCGCGTCACGCCGCCGGTCGCGAGCACCGACCAGTGCTGCGACAGCGTCCAGTTCCACGCGAGCGCCATCGACGCGCTGTCGATCCCGCCGCGCGTCGAATACGGCCGGAACCGGCTCGTCATCGACTGCGCATCGGTCACGCCGTAGAACGTCTGCGTGTAGCGCCCCGAGCCCGCATGCACGGTGCCCGTCACGATGATCTCGTGCTGCGCGGTCTTGAACACCGGCACCGCGAGATCCATGTGCCCCGACACGCCGCGCGACGTGTGGGTCACGGGCGAGTCGATCGTGACGCTCAGTTCCGCCGCGTTGAACAGCGTCACGCCCGCGCGCACGCCGACCAGCACCGAGCCCGGAACGCGGCCCATGCCCTTCAGGTAGTCGGAGCCAGGCAAGTCGAGGCGGTTCTCGTCGGCTCGCCCCGGGTCATAGCTCACCGCCGCCGACACGAACGCGCCGTGCGGCAGGTCCAGCCGGTAACCGGCGCCCTGCGTGCTGTCGATGAAGAAGCCATTGCCGAACTTCGCAGAGAAACCCGGCGCGACGACGCCGCGAGACTGGTTGCTGCCCGGGTAGCGCGGCGCGATACCGCCACCCAGCGACAGCGAATACTGGTTTTCCGCGTGGGCGGCGGCGGCGAGGGTCAGGCCGGCGAGCGGCATGCAATAGCGGTAGCGGCGAAGTATTGGGCGCACAATATTGAGATAAGAGTGACGGAGCCCGCAGTCTAGGTGCCGCCCTGCGCCGCGACTGTCCTGAATATTCGGGGAATCTGTGCTCAATTGTGTTCGATTGTTCGAGATTGTCGCCCCGCTCCCCCGGCCTTCGGCGCGCCGGATAGAATTCGCGTGCCGCGCCACGCACCGGCGTGCCCGGGCGTGCGTTGGCGCGTGCGCCTCGAGGAGACTATGAACGAAGACCCACTCAAATACCGTGTACTGCTGATCGAAGACGACGACCGCCTGGCGCAGCTCGTCCGCGAATACCTCGACGGTTATGAATTCGCGGTAACGGTCGTGCGACGCGGCGACCTCGCCGTCGCCGCGGTGCGCGAGCACCAGCCGGCCCTCGTGATACTCGACCTGATGCTGCCGAACCTCGACGGGATGGAAGTCTGCCGGCGCATCCGCGCGTTCACCAACGTCCCCGTACTGATCCTGACCGCGCGCCTGGACGTCTACGACCAGGTCGCGGGCCTCGAGACGGGCGCCGACGACTACGTGACGAAGCCGATCGAACCGCGCGTGCTGGTCGCCCGCGCGCTGCTGCGCCGCGCGCAGCCGGCCGTCGCGGAAGCGCCGGTGGCCGCGCCCGAAGCGCTCGTGTTCGGCGAACTGGCAATCTCGCCGCCGAACCGCACCGTCACGTGGCGCGGCGAGCCGGTCGACCTGAAGACCGCCGAGTTCAACCTGCTGCTGATTCTCGCGCGCGCGGCCGGCACCGTGCTGAGCCGCGACGACATCCTGAAGCAGCTGCGCGGCATCGAGTTCGACGGACTCGACCGCTCGGTCGATTCCGGCATCTCGAAGCTGCGCCGCCGCTTCGAGGATGCGTCGTCGGAGCCGCACAAGATCAAGACGATCTGGGGCCGCGGCTACCTGTTCAGCCCTTCCGCGTGGGACGAATAAATGCTCCGCCCATTGATTCGGCTGTACCTCGTCGTGATCGTGTTCGTCGCGGCGTCGATCGTCTTCGTCCAGATGTCGTTCGACCGGATCTTCTACGATCGCAGCGCGCAGGCGGAACGCGACTCGTTGACGACCTACGCGTTCGTGCTCAACGACTATCTCGAACGCCATCCGGGCGAGCAGCGCAAGTTCGCACTGCGCGAGCTCGCGAAATACGGCAACGAACGGTTCGACTTCATGCCGATGGCCACCGCCCGCGCGCAATTGAGCGGCGAGCCGCTGCGCGATCTCGACGCCGGCCGGATTTCGATCAGCTACGACCGCAAGGATTACTACATGCCGCTCGCGGATGGTTCGGTGCTGCATGCGCGGCCGATCGAAGCATTCAGCCTCGACATCAAGATCTATGCGTACATGCTGCTCGCGCTCAGCGCGCTGTTCGCGGTGGTGCTGTGGATTCACTATCACTGGCGCGACCTGCGCAGGCTGCAGGAAGCCGCCCGCGCATTCGGCGCCGGTACGCTGTCGACGCGCGTGAAGCTGTCCGGCAAGTCGAACATCTACGAGCTGTCGCAGCAGTTCAACGACATGGCCGAGCGCATCGAGGCGTCGATCAAGCAGCAGCGCGAAATGATGCACGGCATCTCGCACGAACTGAAGACGCCGCTCGCGCGGCTCGAATTCGGGCTCGCTCTGCTCGCCGAGCCTGACGAAACGGCCCGGATGCGCGAACGCCGCGACGCGCTGCGGCGCGACGTGCGCGAACTCGACGAGCTCGTCACGGAGCTGCTGACGATCGGCCGGCTCGAACAGGGGGCAAGCCAGCTCGCGCCGATGGAAGTCGTCGTCGACGCGCTGCTCGACAGCGTCGCCGGCAACGTCGCGAACGACATCGTCGATCGCGGCATCACGCTCGATGTGTCGGCCCTCGACGCGCCCGCGACCCACGTATGCGACCCGAAGCTGGTTGCGCGCGCGTTGCTGAACCTGATCCGCAACGGCGCGCGTTACGCGTCGCGCACGGTGCTGCTCGCCGCCGAGCGCAACGCGTCCGGCGCGCTCGTGTTGAGCGTCGACGACGATGGCCCCGGCATTCCGGCCGCCGAACGCGCCCGCGTGTTCGAACCGTTCCAGCGGCTCGACTCCAGCCGCGACCGGCAGACCGGCGGCTTCGGGCTCGGGCTCGCGATCGTGCGGCGCGTCGCGCAGGTGCACGGCGGTGACGTGCGGCTCGAGGACTCGCCGCTCGGCGGCGCACGCTTCGTGATCACGCTGCCCGCGCTGACGCTGCCGGACAACCTCTTCGACTTGCCGGAGCCCCTCACGCATGCCGACGCGTTCGGCGGCAGCACCGGCATGGCCCTCCCGCGGCAATGACGCGCGCGGCGGGCGGCGCCCCGGCCCCCCTCGCCTGACCTGCGCGCCGCTCAGCGGCGGCGCAGCAGCGCGACGAAGAACAGGCTGCCGAACATCGCGGTCACGATCCCGATCGGCAGATCCTCCGGCGCCGCGAGCGTGCGGGCGGCCACATCGGCCCAGACGAGCAGGATCGCGCCCGTCAGCGCGGCCACCGGCAGCAGCCTGCCGTGCTCGGCGCCGACGACGCGACGGCACAGATGCGGCGTCACGAGCCCGACGAAGCCGATCGCCCCGCTCACCGCCACCATCGCGCCCGTCGCGAACGATGCGACGACGAACACCTCGCGCCGCATTCGCGCGCTCGGCACGCCGAGCGCAGCCGCGGCAACATCGCCCGACATCAGCGCATTCAGTTCGCGCCGGCGCGCGTACAACGCGCCACCGGCGAGCGCCGCGCACACGGCCGGCACCGGCAGCAGATCCCAGCGCGCCAGCCCGACCCCGCCGAGCATCCAGAGCAGCACCGACGACGCGGCACGCTGGTCGCCGAGATACAGCAGCAGGTTGCCGAACGCGGCCATCATGAACGACACCGAAACGCCCGCGAGCAGCAGCCGGTCCGATTCGAGCCGGCCGCGCCGGTAAGCGAGCGCGACGACGCAGGCGGTCGCCGCGAGCGCGCCCGCGAACGCGGCGGCCGACAGCGTGAACGGGCCGAATGCCGCGCCGGCCATCACCGTGACCGCGACGGCGCCGAGCATCGCGCCTGCACTCACGCCGAGCAGGTGCGGATCGGCCAGGCGGTTCGCGGTCGCGGCCTGCAACGCGACGCCGACCGCCGCCAGCGTCGCGCCGACGATCGCGGCCAGCAACGCGCGCGGCATCCGGATCAGCCAGACGATGCTGTCGTCGCCCGCCCCCGCCGCCACTGCGCCGGCCTCGCCGAACGCCGACACGATATGCGTGGCGACGATCCGCACCGCCGCCGGCATCGCGATCGGCGCCGGCCCGAACGCGGCCGACGCGACGATCGACACGATCAACAGCAGCGCCAGCGCCGGCAGCACCACGCGCATGGCGGGCCGCGCTGCACGCACGTGCACGCTCATCGCGCCGGCCCGGCGAACGCGGCCGGATACAGCGCGCGCGCCAGCGTCTCGACGGCCGCGACGTTCTCGGGGCCCGGCGTCGCCGCATCGTACGGAATCACGATGAAGCGCCGGTCGCGGATCGCGGCCACGCGTGCGAGCGACGGCTGGCTCAGCAGGAATTGCTGCTTCTGCGCAGCCGTCACGGCCGAATAGTCGACGATCACGATCACCTGCGGATCGCGCGCGACCACGCTTTCCCAGCTCACCTGCGTCCAGCTGCGCGGCAGGTCGGCCATCACGTTGCGCGCGCCGGCCGCCGCCAGCAGCGCGGTCGGCATCGCGAGCCCGCCGGCCGTCATCGGCTTGTCGGTGCCGCTGTCGTAGACGAACACGCGCAGCGGCTCCGGATGCCCGATCGCACGCGACACCGCCGCGAGACGCGTGCGCATCGACGCGACGACCTGTGCGGCGCGCGCGTCGACGCCGAAGATCCGGCCGAGATTGCTCAGGTCGCGGAACACGTCGTCGAACGACGCGGCCGCCTGCTTCATCACGTGCGAACACGATTCCGTCAGCTCGTACGCACGGATGCCGAACGGCGCGAGCGTCGCGGGCGTCACCGGGCCGCCGACATGCATCCCGTAGTTCCAGCCCGCGAGATAGAAGTCGGCGCGCGCGGCCGCCAGCACCTCGAGCGACGGATACTGGCTCGCCAGTTCGGGCACGCCGCGCAGCGCATCGCGCACGCGCGCGGTGCCCGTCTTCCAGCCGCCGATCCCGGTGTAGCCGACGAGCCGGTCCTTCAGGCCGAGCACGAGCATCATCTCGGTCAGGTTGACGTCGTTGCTCACCGCACGCGTCGGCGCGCGCTCGAACGTCACGTCGCGATCGCAGCTGCGCACGGTGACGGGATAGGCGCCCGCCTGCGCGGCCGCGCAGCCGAGCACGGTCGCGGCAAGCAGCCGGCGGAATACAGGCGACGCAGCGGACAAGGCGGACGACAACGCGGAGGACAAGACAGGAAACGGCATGGCGGTCATTCCGGATGAAGCGGCGTGATGCGCGGCCGGCCCGTGACGGGATGGCGATCGACGAGCGCGGCGACGCCGAACACGTCGCGCAGCAACGCTTCGGTCAGCACGTCGGCCGGCACGCCCGATGCGACGACCCTGCCGTGCGCCAGCACGTGGAGTCGGTCGCAATACGCGGCCGCGAGATTGAGGTCGTGAATCGTGGCGAGCGTCGCGATGCCGAGGCGCCGCACGCGCGCGAGCAGTTCGAGCTGATGGCGCAGGTCGAGATGGTTGGTCGGTTCGTCGAGCAGCAACAGTTCGGGCTGCTGAGCGAGTGCGCGGGCCAGCAGCGCGCGCTGCTTCTCGCCGCCCGACAGCGACGCGAAGCGTTGCGCACGGCGCTCGACGAGACCGACGTCGTGCAGCGCGGATTCGACGATCCGGCGATCGTCCGCCGTCTCCGCATCGAGCGGCCGCTGGTGCGGCGTGCGCCCCATGCCGACCAGTTCGTCGACCGTCAGCCCGAAATCGTCCGGCGCCTCCTGCTGCAGCACCGCGATGCGCTGCGCGACCGCGCGCGGCCGCATGCGCCACACGTCCTGCGCATCGAGCGCGACACGGCCGGCATCGGGCCGCGCGTAACGGAACACGCAGCGCAGCAGGCTCGTCTTGCCGCTGCCGTTCGGGCCGACCAGCCCGACGAACTCGCCTTCGGCCACGCTCAGCGTCACCGAATCGAGCACGGTGATCGCGCCGCCGGGAGACCAGCTCACGCGCTCGATGTCGAGCATGTGCGTCACGGGAGTCGAGCCGTGCCGCATCAGAAGCGCATCGTCGCGACGAGCTCCGCCGAGCGCGACGGGCCGAGCAGCCATTGCTCGCCGCCGTTCGACGTCGTCACCGCATACGTGCGGTTCGCGAGGTTGCGCACGATCAGCGCCAGCTCGGTGCGCGACGTCGGCTGCCAGCGCAGCGACGCGTCGAACACCGTGTACGACGGCACCTGCACGCGGTTCGCGTCGTCGCCGTAGGTCGCGCCGACGTAGCGCACACCCGCGTTCGCCTGCCAGCGCTCGGCAAACGCCCAGCCGAGCCACAGGTTCGCCGTCTGCTGCGGCACGTTGGCCGGCGTATTGCCGGCGCGCGACACCGTCGCACTGCCGACCTTCTGGTTGAACGCGTCATAGCGCGCGCGCAGCAGCGCGACGTTCGCATCGACCGCCCAGCCGTGCGGCAACCGCGCGCCGCCCGTCAGCTCGATGCCGCGCGACGATTGCCGGCCGACCTGCTGACGCAGCGCGGGATTGAACGGATCGGTGGTGAGCAGGTTGCGCTTCGTGATGTCGTACACGGCGAACGTCCAGTATGCGCGGCCGTCGAGCAGCGTCTGCTTGACGCCGGCTTCCCACTGTTCGCCGGTCGCGAGCCGGTAGCCCGCCTGCGACGCGGACAGCGTCACGAGCGAGCCGAGGCCCTCTGCACCCGTCGTGTACTGCGCATACGCGCTGAGCGTCGGCGCGACTTCGAACACGAAGCCGGTGCGCCAGCCGACGTTCGCGAAACGCTTGTCGAAGCCCGCGCCGGTTGCCGCCTGCTCGCGGCTGAACGCGATGTGGTCGTAGCGCAGGCCGCTCACCCAGGCGAGCCGCGGCAGCACTTCGAGCCGGTTCTCGGCGAACACCGCCGCCTGCCGCGCCCGCGTGCTGAACTGCGGCACCGTCGGGTCGGGGCTCGTGAATGCGCCGGGATCGAAGCCGTGCGCGGGCACCGTCGATTCGCCGCCGTACGGCGAATTGTTGGTGCCGCTGAACGTGATCTGGCTGAATTCCGTGCCGACGACGAAGCGGTTCGCGCGGCCGAACAGCGTGCCGTCGAAGCGCGCGCTCAGCCGATCGCCGATCTGCCGCTGGTGGTGGCCGATCTCGATATAGTCGCTGCGCGTGACGCGCCTCGTCGCGGCATCGAGCGCATACGATTCGGCATTGCGCCACTGGCGGTTCGACGTCAGGTAGTAGAGCTGGTTGTCGATCGTCACGCCGGCCGTCGGCCGGTAGGTCGCCGACAGGCGCGTCCACTGGTCGTAATAGGCAATCGACGCGTCGCCGACGTTGTAGTTGACCTTGCGCAGCGACGGATCGAGTATGCCGTTCGGCGCCGGCACGCCATAGTAAGTCGCCGGCATCTGGCGGCCGTAGTCGAAGTCGAGCGTCAGCGTGAGCGTCGGGCTCACGTCGAACTTCAGCGCGCCGCCGACGGCCGTCGTATGCGTATCGGCCCGCCCGGCGAGACCGTTCGCGCGCGCATCGCTTGCATGGAAACGATACGACAGCCGCGGGCCGAGCGCGCCCGTCGTATCGAACGCGGCGCGCTTCGCGCCGTCGGGGCCGACACCGATCTGCAGCGTCGTCTCGCGCGTGCGCTGGGGCCGCTTCGGCACCACGTTCACGACACCGCCGATCGCCCCTTCGCCGTACAGTACCGACGCCGGGCCGCGCAGCACCTCGATGCGCTCGACCGACCACGTATCGAACGGGAACGTGATCGTGCCGGCGGCCGGCATCAGCCGCACGCCGTCGAGCAGCGTCATCACCGATTCCTGCCCGCTGAAGCCGCGCACGCTCAATGCAGTGCCGCCGGTACCGGGCGCCATCGCGCTCGAGAACCCCGCGGTGCGCGTCACCGCATCGAGCACCGTGCGATCGCCGCGCGCGTCGATCGTGTCGGCCGTGACCGTCTCGACGCTCGCGGGCGTGTCGAGGCTCGCGAGCCCGAGCCGCGAGCCCGTTTCGAGCGGTTGCGTCAGCGGGTCGACCGGTGCGGCGTGCGCGCTGACGTTGATCGCCGGCAGCGCATGCCGCTCGTCCGGTGCGGATGCGGCAGCTTCGACGGCCATCGCGCCGGAGGTCGCCATCGCGCAACCCAGCACGGTCGTGCAGCCGCGTGCGCGCCACGCGCGGGTGGGCCGGCGCGACGCGGCAGCGTGCCGCTCCCCGCACGCCGGCGGGTTCCTGGTTTTCGTCACGTCGTATCGATCTTCGTCTGGAGTCGCCGCGCGCGGCCACACCGGTAGCCCGGGCGGCCGGCGACGCAAAACGTCAGATGATACAAAATATCAACCCGATTCGTCAGGAATTTGTCAGGTTGTGCCAACCGCCCTGCCGACGGGCGTCGCGCGCCGTGCTTACAACGGGAAACTGAACTGCACCCACAGCTTGTCGCCCTGCGGCCGGTTGCGCACCGCGAACTCGTGCTGGTATTTCACGACCACGCCCGACGCCGGCCCCCACATGTAGCGCAGCTGCGGGCCGATCGCGACCGATTGCCCGCGAAAGCCGTCCGATGCGACCTTGACGCCGTCCTGCGTATCGTCGGTGAACTGCTTCAGGAACGTGCCCTGCACGCCGAGCTGCACGCGCCGGTCGATCGAATAGCCGATCAGGTAGTCGAGCACGGCGACCGCCCCCGAGTGGTACCGCGTCGCATGGTTCGGCGAATTCAGCTCCACCAGCGTGGTCGTCGAAATCTCCCAGTCGCGGCCCGGAAACCAGGTGGTGCTGACGTACGGCAGGAACGCATAGGTGTTCAGCCCCGTGTTCGCGATCCGGTTCGCCGCATACGCGCCGGTCGGCACCGCGAACGACGGCGAGAAGAACGCGAAGAACGTCTTCGATGCGTTCGCATAGTTGATCATGAACGGCTCGAGGATCACGTCGCCGAGCGACGTGCGGTTGCCCGTGCCGCCGGGCGTCGACAGATGCAGGTGGACGATCGGGACGATCGCACTGCTCGACAACGAAAACGGCCCGAACGTCGCGCCCCACGTGTGGACCACGCGCGGCGTCTCCGCGACCACGCTCAGGTGGAACCCCGGCACCGCGCTGCCGCCGTCCGGCCCGGCAAACCGGTTCGATGCGGAGTACAGCGCGTAGTTGAAGTACTGCGTGTTGCCGGGCGGCGGAAGCAGCCCGTTCAGCACCGTGTTGACGCCGAACGGATAGCTGATCTGCCCGTTCTCCGTGGCCGACGCCGGAACCTGAATGGCCCCGGCGATCAGGAGTGCCAACGGCACCCGTCGCAATGCGAATTTCATGTCGTCTCCAGACCGGATTGTTATCGTGTAATCGCGAGCCGGGCATCGCAGGCCCGGGGAGACGCAATGTAAAGCGCACGACAGCGGCGAAAAAGACGACGTTCGGGAGAACAGTTCTCCGTCACGCGGAGAAATGCGCGACGGCCCAGCGCCGGCCTGCGCTCAGCGGCCGACTTCCTTCCATTTGCGTGCGAGCCCGAGGCGTTCGAAACGCTCGATCAGGAACTCGGTGAACACGCGGATCTTCGCCGGCTGGTGACGGCGGCTCTGGTACGCGATGTTGACGGTGAGCGCCGGCAGTTGCCAGTCGGTGAGCACCGGCACCAGCTTCCCCGCGACGATATCGTCGTGAATGATGTAGAGCGGCTGGATCAGGATGCCGAGCCCGGCCAGTGCCGCGGCGCGGATCACCTGCCCTTCGTTCGCATCGAGCACGCTCTTGATCGTGACCGACTGCTTCTTCGCGCCGTGGCGGAAATGCAGCACGTACGGATCGTTCGCGAGGTTGTAGACCAGCAGCCGGTGGTCGCACAGCGCATCGGGCGTCGCGGGCGCCCCGTGCTTCGCCAGATACCCGGGCGACGCGGCCAGCACGCGCCGCGTCTCGGCGAGCTTGCGCACGGTGATGCCCGAATCCGCTTCATGCTCGCGCGTGCGGATCGCCACGTCGATGCCGGCCTCGATGAAATCCGGATAGCGGTTCGCCGCGACGATCTGTACGTTCAGGTTCGGGTAGCGCCGGTGGAACTCGGGCAACGCCGGTGCGATATAGATCGACGCGAACGAGACCGACGCGGTCACGCGCAGCGTGCCGGCCGGATTGACGCTCGTTTCGTTGACCGCCGCATCGGCTTCCGACAGTTCCATCAGGATCGCGACGCAGCGCCGGTGATATTCATGCCCGGCGTCGGTCAGCCACAGGCGCCGCGTGGTGCGCTCGACGAGCCGCGCACCCAGCCGCTCCTCCAGCGCGTTCAGGCAGCGGCTCGCCGCCGCGCTCGACATCCCGAGCCGCTCGGCGGCCTTCGACAGGCTGCCCAGTTCGGCGACCTGCACGAAAAATTCGATCTGAGTCCACTTGTCCATGCGTTCGATTCTTCCACTTGGCGGAGAACAAAACTCCTCCAAACCATCTTTTTTACGATTCAAGGAGGAATTAATGTTACGTCAACGCGCCACCCAACGACATCAGGAGACACCCCCTATGCGCAATCTCAACGAAGACACCATCACACAGGCCGTGATCGCGTCGCTGGGCGGCTGTCGCGACGAGCGGTTGCGCACGGTGATGACCAGCCTCGTCCAGCACCTGCATTCGTTTGCACGGGAGACGAAGCTCACCGAGGCCGAATGGCAAAGCGCGATCGGCTTCCTGACGGCGGTGGGCCACATCACCGACGACAAACGCCAGGAGTTCATCCTGCTCTCCGACGTGCTCGGGCTGTCGACCCTCGTCACCGCGCAGAATCATGCGAAGCCGGCCGGCTGCACGGAGGCGACCGTATTCGGTCCGTTCTACGTCGAAGGCAGCCGCGATTTCGGCATGTTCGACGACATCGCGAACGGCGCCTGCGGCGAGCCCTGCTTCGTGTCGGGCCATGTGCGCGGCATCGACGGCATGCCGATCGCGCACGCGTCGCTGGAAGTCTGGCAAGCCGACGAGGACGGGCACTACGACGTGCAGCTGCCGGCCGACGACGGCTCGGTCACGCATCGTGCGCGCGGCCGGCTGCGCACCGGTGCCGACGGCCGCTACGCATTCCGCTCGATCCTCGCCGAACCGTATCCGATTCCGCACGACGGCCCCGTCGGCGCGATGCTCGACGCGCTCGGCCGTCATCCGTGGCGCCCCGCGCACCTGCACTTCATGATCGAGGCCCGCGGCTACGAAACGCTGATCACGCACGTGTTCCGCGACGGCGACCGCTATCTCGACTCCGATGCGGTGTTCGGCGTCCGGTCGACGCTCGTTGCCGACTGGGTCCGGCACGCGCCCGGCATCGCGCCGGACGGATCGCGCATGGACACGCCGTTCTACACGCTCGATTACGACTTCGTGCTCAATCCCGCGGAGCGCGCCGCATGATCCGCCACGTCGTGATGTGGAACGTCGCCGGCGCGACCGAGCCCCAGCGCGCAGTGGCACGCACCACCGTCAAGACCGCCTTCGAAAGCCTGCGCGGCCGGATTCCGGGCATGACGCACCTCGAAGTCGGTGCGGATTTCAGCGCGGCCGATTACGCGTGCGACCTGATTCTCGTCGCCGACTTCGAGTCGCGCGAAGCACTCGACGCTTACGCGACGCATCCGGAACACACACGTGTACGCGATGCACTGACGGGCCTGCGCATCGCGCGCCATCAGGTCGACTACGCAACGGAGTAACGACAACATGAATTTCATTTACCAGGCCCGCCCCGCCCGCGTGATCTTCGGCGCAGGCAGCCTCGAGCATCTCGAACGCGAAGTGCTGGAACTGGGCGCGCAACGCGCGATCGTGCTCTGCACGCCGGAGCAGCGCGACCTCGCGCAACGCATCGTCGAGCGGCTCGGTGCGCGCGCGGCCGGACTCTACGATCGTGCGACGATGCACGTCCCGATCGAAATCGCCCGCGATGCGCAGACGTTCGCCAGGTCGTGCAATGCCGACTGCGCGATCGCGATCGGCGGCGGTTCGACGATCGGCCTCGGCAAGGCGATCGCGCTCGAAAGCAGCCTGCCGATCCTCGCGATACCGACGACGTACGCCGGCAGCGAGATGACGCCGATCTACGGCCTGACCGAGGGCGGCCTCAAGCGCACGGGCTCCGACGCACGCGTGTTGCCGAAGACGGTGATCTACGATCCCGCCCTCACCGTCACGCTGCCCGTCGAGCTGTCCGTGACGAGCGGCCTCAATGCGATCGCGCACGCAGCGGAAGGCCTCTACGCGAACAACGCGAATCCGGTGATGAGCCTCGTGGCCGAAGAAGGCATTCGCGCGCTCGCCCGCGGCCTGCCCGGCGTGCGGCGCGACCCCGCCGATCTCGACGCGCGCAGCGACGCGCTCTACGGCGCGTGGCTGTGCGGCATGGTGCTCGGCAACGTCGGCATGGCGCTGCACCACAAGCTCTGTCACACGCTCGGCGGCAGCTTCAACCTGCCGCACGCGCCGACCCACACCGTCGTCCTGCCGCATGCACTCGCGTACAACGCCGCACATGCGCCGGACGCGATGCAGCGGATCGCCCGTGCGATCGGCACGAACGACGCGACCCGCGGCCTCTACGCACTGGCGCTCGACAACGGCGCACCGCTCTCGTTGAAGGCGATCGGCATGCAGGAAGCCGACCTCGATCGCGCCGCCGATCTCGCGGCCGCCAATCCGTACTGGAACCCGCGCCCGATCGAACGCGACGGCCTGCGCGCGTTGCTGCAGGACGCCTTCGAAGGCAACCTGCCCGGCTCGACCGCGCGCTGAACCGGCCACACGACAGACCAACAAACGAAACCGTCATGGAGACACACCACATGAATACCGAATCGAGCGCCCACGGCGACATCTCCGTCGAACACTGTGACGTCGCCATCGTCGGCTACGGCCCGACCGGCCTCGTCGCCGCATCGATGCTGGGCCGCGCCGGCCATCGCGTGATCGTCCTCGAACGCTGGCCGACGCCGTACGGCCTGCCGCGCCTCACGCACATCGACGGCGAAACCGCACGCATCGTGCAGGCGAGTGCCGACGTCGATCACGCGCTGCGCAATGCGAAAGCCGTCGACACCTACCATTACTGCGATGCGAACGGCGACCTGCTGCTCGAACTGAACTGGACCGGCCGCGCGTGCGGCTATCCCGCGCACATCTCGATCTACCAGCCGGACATCGAGGACGCGATCGATGCGCGCGCCAGCACCTTCAGGAATGTGACGATCCTGCGCGGCTGGGAAGTCGACACGCTGCTGCAGGACGACGACGGCGTGACGCTGACCGCGCATCCGGCGCGCGGCAGCCAGGACGCGCAATGGACCGGCAAGCCGCGCGCCATTCGCGCCCGCTACGTGATCGGTGCCGACGGCGCGAACAGCTTCGTGCGCCGCACGCTCGGCATCGAACGATCCGATTTCGGCTACAACGAGCGCTGGCTCAACCTCGATTCGGAGAACAAGCGCGATCTCGGCGAAGGCTGCGCGCGCACGACGATCTACTGCGATCCGGATCGCGCGTACATGCACATGCCGATCGGCACGAAGCGCACGCGCTTCGAGCTGCGCGTGCTGCCGAACGAATCGACCGCCGAATGGGAAACGGAAGAAGCCGGCTGGAAGTGGCTCAACGACCACTACGGCTTCGGCCCGGACGACCTGAAGCTGCTGCGCCACGTCGTCTACACGTTCGAGACACGCATGGCCGAACGCTGGCGCACCGGCCGCGTGCTGCTCGCGGGCGACGCGGCGCACACGATGATGCCGTACATGGGACAAGGCGCGTGCTCCGGCATGCGCGACGGCATCAACCTCGCGTGGAAGCTCGACCTGGTGCTGACCGGGCGCGCCTGCCCCGACCTGCTCGACACGTTCGAAGCCGAGCGCCGCCCGCACGTGACCGCGATCACGCAGATGTCGCTGTTTCTCGGGCAAGTCGTCAACGAGGACGATCCGCGCAAGGTCGCCGAGCGCGACGCGGCGTTCCGCTCCGGCAACATGCCGCCGATGCCGCCGTTCCCGAAGCTCGACCACGGCATCCTGCACGACGAAGCCGACGGCACGCGCCAGCCGACGACCGGCGCGCCCGCGCCGCAGGGGCGCGTGCGCCGCGGCGCAGCCGAGGGCCGTTTCGACGATGTGGTCGGCCGGGGATTCCAGCTCGTCACGCGCGAACACCCTTCCCGCTACCTCGACGACGCGCAGCGTGCGTTCCTCGCGCGGCTCGGCTGTCACGTGGCCGTGCTGTCCGACGACGTGAGCGCACCGGATGCCGTGGTCGATCTCGACGGCGAGCAGCAAGCGTTCATGCAGGCGCACCGGATCGGCGCATATATCGCGCGGCCCGATTTCATCGTGTTCGGTTCGGTGGCCGAGCTGCGCGACCTCGGCGCGCTCGTCGATGCACTCCGCGACAAGCTGCACTGGTCCGCCACGTCGACCGAGCCGTCCGCGGCCTCGGCAGCCTCGTCGGCCGTCACTCACGCATCGTAAAGGAAACCTACGCATGACGACCGAACTGTCACCGTTCGCGCTGTCCCTGCAACGCGCGATGCCCGTCACGCGCTTGCTCGACTGCGGAATGGACTATGCGGACGCAATGGCACTGCACGCGCGCACATCCACCGGCGAACCGTGGGACGTCGCGGCCGAAGCGCTGGCCGACGCGCAGCTCGCGCGCGCCGCGCAGGCGGCGGAAGCCGGCCACCTAGTCACGGCCGCCGACGCGCAGGCGCTGGCCATCGCGAACCTGCTGTTTGCGCAGATGGCATTCAACCACGACGTGCCGCGCAAGCGCGCGCTCTATGCGCGGCTCGTCGACGCGTCGCACGGCCTCGCGCGCTGGTCCGACAAGCGCATCGAACGCGTCGAAGTGCCGTTCGGCGATGCGCACCTGATCGGCTGGCTGGTCCGGCCGCCGACCGAACGCGTACGCGGCACCGTCATACTCTTCGGCGGCCAGAGCGGCTGGGGCTTCGCGTACTGGCCGATCGCACGCGCGCTTGCGGCGCGCGGCATCGCCACGCTGCTCGCCGAGGGGCCGGGCCAGGGCGAGACGCGGCTCGAACAGCGGATCTTCGTCGACGTCGACATGAGCGCCGCATACCGGCGCTTCGTCGATGCGGTCGCCGACCGCGTGCCCGGGTCGATCGGCATCTGGGGGAACAGCATCGGCGGGTTGTGGGCCGCATCGACCGCTGCGAGCGACCGACGGATCGCCGCCTGCTGCGTGAACGGCGCACTCGCGGCGCCGACGCTGCTGCCGTTCCGCACGTTCGTCGAACAGGCTGCGGCCATGCTCGGCAACGACGATCCCGATGCGGTCGCGGCGAATTTCGCGCGGATGAGCTTCTCGTCCGAACGCGACCGCATCGCATGCCCGCTGCTGGTGCTGCACGGCGGCGAAGATCCGCTGATCCGGCTCGACGATCAGCAGCCGTTCCTCGATGCGGCGACGCCCGGCGACGCGATGCTCAAGGTCTGGCCGGACGGCGAGCACACGATCTACAACCACGCATCCGAGCGAACTGCGTTCGTCTGCGACTGGTTCGTCGAGCGGTTCGCGCAGGCTGCGGCTGCGTGATCACGCATGCGGTGTCGACCGTGCGAACGGCCGGCACCGCGCGCGGCATTACGACGTCGCGCCGCCGTTCTCCACCACGCCGTCGATTTCCGCATGCGTGAAGCCGTACTTCGCCATCCGCTCGCGATGATCGGCCGAGCCGAGATACTCGCGCAGCTTTGCGTTCACGGCCTGCACGAGCGCATCGCTGTTCTGGCTGAACGAAAATCCGCCAACGGGCGCGGCCTCACCGGCACCCCGCTCGTGCGAGACGGCCTCCAGTCGCGTGTCCGTGTCGGCGACCGCGCGGGCCCCGATCGCGGTGCTCGCGAACGCGTCGACCTGCCCTGCAAGCAACGCAGCCACTGCGTCGGGTTGATCCTTGAAGATGACGATCTGCCCGTCGCGCACGCCGGCCGCCCTGGCCGAATCGATCTGCATCTGGTCGGTCACGCACGCCAGCCGCGCATCGCTGCGCGCCGCGATGGCCGCGTAGCTCGTCAACTGCTTCGGATTGCCGGCCTGCAGCACGAAACCGTCGCCGATCGTCCACACCGGGACGCTGAACGTCACGTGCCGCGCGCGTTCGGCCGTCACGAAGATCGGCACGTTCATGTCCCAGCGACCGGCCTGCACGCCCGGCAGCAGTTCCTCGAACGACGTCGGGTGATATTCGATTTCCGTCACGCCGATCGCACGCAGCACCACCTCGGACACCTCGACATCCGCACCGGTCACGGTACCGTCTTCTGCCGTCCAGTAGAACGGCGGTTCCTCGATGTACGCAATCCTTACCTTCATGGCGTCACTCCTGACGTTCAATGATGTTCGTCGCGCCCGGCCCCCGGGCACCCGATTCATGCAACCGCTGCATCCATCGCCCGAGACAGCGCCGTCAACGCAGGCGGCAGCCGCTCCAGCGGAAGATAGCCGAACCCGAGCCTGAACACGCGGCTGCTTTCGCCGAACCACGTGCCTGATGCGAGCTGCACGTCGTGATCCGGCAACCGCTGCCAGAAGCGCGACACGGCCGGCTCGTCGAAAGCATCCTGACGCAACCGCACGCAGCACAGTGCGCCCGCATCGGGCCGCACCCACTCCACCCGCGCGCGTTCACGCTCGCACCAGTCCGACACGATATCCAGCGCGCCCGCAAGCAGCCGGCGCCGGGGCGCGAGCACGTGTTCGCGGTGGCGCAGCACGGTCGCAGCCAGCGTCTCGTCGAGCACCGAACCCGAGATCACCGTATTCAGCTTCGCGACGAGCAGACGTGCCCTAAGCCCTGCATCGGCCACCGTGAGCCATCCGGTCCGCAGACCGGGTGCGCCCAGCGCTTTCGACACCGACGAACCCGTGACGATGCGTGGATCGACACCCGCGAAACTGGCTGCCGCGGCCGCATCGCCATAGCTTGCTTCGCGATAGGTTTCGTCGATGAACAGTATCGCGTCCGGACACCGTTGCGCC
Organism: Burkholderia sp. AU33803; assembly: GCF_002223095.1. Lineage (NCBI taxonomy): Bacteria > Pseudomonadati > Pseudomonadota > Betaproteobacteria > Burkholderiales > Burkholderiaceae > Burkholderia > Burkholderia sp. AU33803. The sequence goes on along the minus strand of NZ_NKFJ01000004.1, from coordinate 941,606 downwards.
ATCAACGCCAGTAATGCGTCGATCTCGGCTCGCGACGCCTGCACGCCGCCCGGATTCTGCGGGGACGCGATGCTGACCAGCCGCGTCTTCGACGACAGGCTCGCGTCGAACTGCGCGAGGTCCAGCCGATAGCCGTTCTCGAACGACAGCCGCACGTCTCGCACCGTTGCGCCGGCACCGACCAGGCAGTCTCGACTCGGAGGAAAGCAGGGTGTCGCCAGCACGGCCTCGTCGCCGGGCCGGCACACTTCATAGGCCAGCAGGAACAGCCCGAGCGCGGTGCCTTGCGTCGTCACGATCTGCTCGGCAGGCACATTGCAGGTGTCGGCAATCGCTTCGCGCAGCACCGCAGCCCCCGCCGACTGGCTATAGCCAAGCTTCAGGTTGCGGACCGCTTCGACGCCGGCCAGATCCAGCAATTCGCCGACCGTCAGGTCTTGCGACGTGCTCTCCGCCAGGTTGAACGTCCGGTTCACGTCGAGCAGCGAAATGATTTCGTTGTATGGAAATCGTCCGCGCCACGCGCCGGGATGTGCTTGTGTCGTCTGCATGGGCAAGCCTCGCAATGGCCGATCGATGGATCGGAACACCGCCATCGTAGCGTTCGCCCAAAAACCATAACAGCCACAATTTTCCGCCGATTGGACCGACACAATTATGCGTGGCGAGATCGTGTCGAACGGTCGATAATCGGGCACTCCCCTGCCGCTGGTGTCTCATGGAAACGCAAACGTCATTCCGCTACAGGCAGCTGGCCGACCTCATCGTCGGCATGATCGGGAACGGCACGCTGGCGCCGGGCACCCGGCTGCCGTCCGTGCGTACCGTCAGCGAACAGCAGCGCATCAGCGTGTCCACCGCGCTGCAGGCATACCGTCTGCTCGAAGATCGCGGCGTGCTCGTATCGCGGCCGCAGTCGGGCTTCTACGTCGCGGCCGCGCGTGGCGGCACGCTTGCGTTGCCGAGCGCCTCGCGCTCGCGTGCGAAAGCATCGACGGTGTCGATCAGCGGCGCAGTCGCCGCGATGCTCGAACATGCGGCCAACTCGGCGCTCGTGCCGCTCGGATGCGCGGTGCCCGATCCGGCGCTGCTGCAATCGAAGCGGCTCGACCTGGCCCTCGCCCGCGCGGCACGCCAGCACGGCACGCGTTACAACGTCTATTGCGCGCCCTACGGCGAACCGGCGCTGCGCCGCGAAATCGCGCGGCGGGCCATGCGCTTCGGGCACCCGTTGTCCGCCGACGACATCCTCGTCACGAACGGCTGCACCGAAGCGTTGACGCTCGCGCTGAATGCCGTGGCAACACGCGGCGATACGATTGCGGTGGAATCGCCGACCTACTTCGGCCTGCTTCATACGCTGGAGGCACTGGGACTGAAGGCGCTGGAGTTGCCGACCGACCCGTTGCGAGGCGTCGACGTCGGCATGCTCGCGCAGCGGCTCGAAGCGGAATCGATCGCCGCCTGCGTGCTGTCGTCGAGCTTCGGCAATCCGCTCGGCTCCGCGATGAGCGAAGACGACAAACAGGCGCTGCTTGCCCTGCTCGCACGCCATCGCGTGCCGCTGATCGAAGACGACGTCTACGGCGACATCCACTTCGGGCGAGACCGGCCGAGGCCGTTCAGCGCGCTCGACAGCGGGGCCGATACGATCTACTGCAGTTCGTTCTCGAAGAGCCTCGCCCCGGGATACCGGATCGGCTGGATCGCGGCGGGTGCGCGCACTCAGCAGGTGATGGAACGCAAGCTTGCGCTCAGCCTGTGCGGCCCCGTGTTGCTGCAGGTCGCGGTGGCCGACTTCCTCGCGAGCGGTGCATACGATGCGCACTTGCGCCGCATCCGGCGTGTGTTCGAGGACAACCTGGCACGGATGACGCGCACGATCGAGGCCAGCTTTCCGGCCGACACTAAAGTGAGCCGGCCAGCCGGCGGTTTCGTGCTCTGGCTCGAACTGCCGAAGCGGTTCGATTCACGCGCGCTGTTCGATGCCGCGCTCGAACAGGGCATCTGCTTCGCGCCGGGCGACATCTTCTCCGCCAGCCGGCGCTTTCGCCATTGCCTGCGTCTGAGCGCCGGGCACGTATGGAACGAACGTATCGAGGACGGCGTCCGGTGCCTGGGCCGGCTCGCGCGGGCACAACTCGCACGCTGAACGCGGCGGCGGCCGACCCGCAATCGCCCCGCTCAGTTGCCGATCTTGAACGCCGGCAACTGCTGCGCGAGCCGCGCGCCCATTTCCGCGCCGAGTGCCTGCAGCGCATTGAACGGCCGGATCATGACCTCGAACTCGACGATCCGCCCGTCGTCGTCGAAGCGGATCATGTCGATCCCCTTCAGTGCCTTCTCGCCGATGGCCGCGCTGAACTCCAGCACCACGCTCTTGCCGTCGTCGGTGACGAACTGGCGGTGATAGGTGAAATCCTCGAGGATCGTGATCACCGTGCGCAGCGCCAGCAATAGCGCGGGCGCCGGCCCGTACGGCTTGAACGCCATCGGCGAACGGAACACGGCGTCCGGATGGACAATCGACTCCAGTGCGCCAAAATCCTTGCGTTCGACCATCGCGTGCCACGTGTCGAGCGATTGCGCGACAGCGGGTTGAAGATGCAGCGTTGCGTTCGTCATCGAAGACTCCAGTATCGTCGGGCGGAAAGGAAACGAATCAGTCTCAAAGGGTGGCGGCAAGCGTCGTGCCCTGGTGAATCGCGCGCTTCGCATCGAGCTCGGCCGCTTCGTACGCGCCGCCGATCACATGGACCTTGCGCCCGGCGGCCTCCAGTTGCTCCGCCAGTTCGCGCAACGGCTCCTGCCCCGCGCAGATCACGACGTTGTCCACCGGCAGCGTCTGCTCGACACCGTCGATCGTCACGTGGAATCCTTCGTCGTCGATACGCCGGTAGGTCACCGCCGACGACATCCCGACACCGCGCGCCTTCAGCGCCGTGCGGTGGATCCATCCGGTGGTCTTGCCGAGCCCGTCGCCGACCTTCGACGCCTTGCGCTGCAGCATGTGGATTTGCCGCGCCGCCGGCTCGGGGTTCGCATGACGCAAGCCGCCTGCGTTCGCATACGATCGGTCGACACCCCACTCGGCGAAGAAGCGGTCGGCGTCGACGTGCTCGGCACCGTCGCGATGCACCAGATACTCCGCGACGTCGAAGCCGATCCCGCCGGCGCCGACGATCGCGACATTGCGACCCACCGCCTTGCCGTCGCGCAGCACGTCGAGGTAACCGAGCGTCTTCGCATGCCCGACACCGTCGATCGGCGGCGTGCGCGGCACGATGCCCGTCGCGATCACCACTTCGTCGAATTCGCGTTGCAGCAGCAGCTCGGCAGTCGCACGCGTATTGAGGTGGAGCGTCACGCCGCGCAGTTCGATCTGCCGGCGGTAATAGCGCAGCGTCTCGTTGAACTCTTCCTTCCCGGGCACCTTCTTCGCGATGTTGAACTGGCCGCCGATCTCCGCGCCGGCTTCGTACAGCGTCACCGCATGGCCGCGCTCGGCCGCGGTGATCGCGAAGCCGAGGCCTGCCGGCCCGGCGCCGACCACGGCAATCCGCTTGTGCTGCTGGGCGGGGCGAATCACGAGCTCGGTTTCATGGCACGCGCGCGGATTCACGAGGCACGACGTGATCCTGCCGCTGAACGTATGGTCGAGGCAGGCCTGGTTGCAGCCGATGCACGTGTTGATTTCGTCCGCGCGCCCTTCCCGCGCCTTGCGCACGAACTCGGCATCGGCGAGGAACGGCCGCGCCATCGACACCATGTCGCAATAGCCGTCGGCCAGCAGTTGCTCGGCGACGTCCGGCGTGTTGATCCGGTTGGTCGCGACGAGCGGGATGCCGACCTTGCCCATCAACTGCCGCGTGACCCAGGCGTACGCGGCGCGCGGCACCTTCGTCGCGATGGTCGGAATGCGCGCCTCGTGCCAGCCGATACCCGTGTTGATGATCGTCGCACCGGCCGCTTCGATCGCCTGCGCGAGCCGGATCACTTCGTCGAGCGTCGAGCCGCCTTCGACGAGATCGAGCATCGACAGCCGGTAGATGACGATGAAGTTCGTGCCGACCCGCTCGCGCACGCGCCGCACGATCTCGACCGGGAAACGGATGCGGTTCTCGTACGCACCGCCCCATGCGTCGTCGCGATGGTTCGTCCGCGCGGCGATGAATTCGTTGATCAGATAGCCTTCGGACCCCATGATCTCGACGCCGTCGTAACCCGCATGCTGCGCGAGCGCCGCACATCGGACGAAATCGGCGATCGTCTCGTCGACTTCATCGCTCGTCAGCGCATGCGGCGTGAACGGGTTGATCGGCGCCTTCAGCGCGCTCGGTGCAGCGAGCGCCGGGTGATACGCGTAGCGCCCGAAATGCAGGATCTGCAGCGCGATCTTGCCGCCCTCCGCGTGCACCGCGCGCGTCACGACGCGATGACGCTCGGCTTCCGCTTCGGTCGTCAGCATCGCGCCGCCGGGCGCCGGACGGCCCCGCTCGTTCGGCGCGAATCCGCCCGTGACGATCAGGCCGGCCTCGCCGCGCGCCCGCTCCGCATAGAACGCCGCCATCCGCTCGAAGCCGTTCGGCGCTTCCTCGAGGCCCACGTGCATCGACCCCATCAGCACGCGGTTCCTGAGTGACGTGAAGCCGAGCTCGAGCGGGGTCGTCAGATGCGGGTAACGCGACGTCATGGGGTGTCTCCATTTTTTATGCAACAAGTTGCACAGATAGTAGTCGACCGCTTTCGTTTATGCAACCCGTTGCATAAACGCATCCGTCATCTTGTACCGTGGCCCCGATATGGCAAGATGCGGTTCATTCCGCGGCCTCCTCCGATCCGACATGTCCCTGCCCCACGCACTCCTCACCGCGCTCGCCGAACGCCCCGGTTCAGGCTCCGAACTCGCCGACCGTTTCGATCGCTCGATCGGTTATTTCTGGCAGGCGACGCACCAGCAGATCTATCGCGAGCTGGGGCGTCTCGAGGAAACGGGCTGGATCGAATCGCTGCCGGCCGAATCGGGGCGCGGCCGCAAGCGCGCGTACCGGATCCTGCCGGCCGGCAAGAAGGAGTTGCGCCGCTGGATCGCCGAACAGGAAGACCCGACGCCGCTGCGCGAAGCGTTGATGGTGCGCCTGCGCGCGGAAGCGGTGCTCGGCCCAGCCGGCCTCGAGGACGAAATCAGGCGGCGCATCGCGCTGCACCAGGAAAAGCTCGACCTGTATCTGCAGATCGAGGCACGCGATTTTTCTGAAAGCGCCGATTCGCGCACGAAGCGCCTTCAGCACCTGGTCCTGCAGGCCGGTATCGCGAACGAGCGGTTCTGGGTCGAATTCTCGCAGCACGCGCTGGACGTGCTGCGCTTGCCGAAAGACTGAACGACTGACGGAGGAAGGGACGATGACGCAGAAAACCGTGCTCTGCTACGGCGATTCGAACACGCATGGCACGCGCCCGATGACGCGTGCCGGCGTACTGGAGCGGTTCGCACGCGAAGAACGCTGGACCGGCGTGCTGGCGCACACGCTCGGCGCGAGCTGGCGGGTCATCGAAGAAGGGTTGCCCGCGCGGACGACCGTGCATGACGATCCGATCGAAGGCCGGCACAAGAACGGTTTGTCGTATCTGCGTGCATGCCTCGAAAGTCACTTGCCCATCGATGTCGTCGTGCTGATGCTCGGGACCAACGACCTGAAGACACGCTTCTCGGTCACGCCCGCCGACATCGCGACGTCGGTCGGCGTGCTGCTTGCGGAGATCGCCGCGTGCGGTGCCGGCCCGTCCGGTGCATCACCGACGCTCGTGCTGATGGCGCCTGCGGCGATCGTCGAGGTCGGCTTCCTCGGCGAGATCTTCGCGGGCGGCGCAGCGAAGTCCCGGCAGCTCGCGAAGCGGTACGAACAGGTGGCAAGCGACGCCGGTGCGCACTTTCTCGATGCCGGCGCGATCATCGAGGTGAGCCCGGTGGACGGCGTTCACTTCGAGGCCGATCAGCATCGTGCGCTCGGGCAGCGGGTCGCGGCCCTTCTGCAGCAGATCGCGTAACGCGCACGAGCGCCGAACCGCAGCCGCGCGGCGTGTGCCGGAACGCGGCACGCCGCGCGCGGAAAGCCGGTCACGCGTCCGGCAGGATCACCACCTTGCCCTTCACCTGGCGGTTCGCCATCCGCGCGATCGCATCGGCCGCATCGGCCAGCGACACGCGCTCGGTGATCGCGGGTCGTACCTTGCCGGCCGCGAACCATTCGGCCAGCAGGCGCATGTTCGCGACATGCTGCTTCGGATCGCGGCGCACCGCATCGCCCCAGAACACACCCAGAATGTCGCGCTCCTTGAGCAGCGCCAGGTTCAGCGCGAGCTTCGGGATCTCGCCGGCCGCGAAGCCGACCACGAGGAACCGGCCGCGCCACGCGGTCGCGCGCAGCGCCGCTTCGCTGTAGGCACCGCCCACCGGATCGTAGACGACGTCGGCGCCGCGGCCGCCGGTCAATTCGTCGACGCGGCGGCGCAGGTCTTCGGTCGCATAGTCGATCGTCTCGTCCGCGCCCGCTTCACGGCACAGCGCCAGCTTGTCCGCACTCGACGCCGCCGCGATCACGCGCGCGCCGAGCGCCTTCGCGATCTCGATCGCGGCGAGGCCAACGCCGCCCGCCGCGCCCAGCACGAGCAACGTCTCGCCTGCTTGCAGCCGCGCGCGCTGCTGCAACGCGTGCAGCGACGTACCGTACGCCAGCACGAGCGCCGCGCCCTGCTCGAATGTCATGCCCGGCGGCAGCGCGGCAATCTGGTGCACGTCGGCCACGCACTGCTGCGCGAAACCGCCGTGCCCGGTGAACGCGACCACCGCATCCCCCGGCTGCCACGCGGTCACGCCCTCGCCCACCGCGTCGATCACGCCGGCAAATTCCGCACCCGGCGAAAACGGCAGCGCCGGCTTCACCTGGTACAGCCCCTGGACGATCAGCGCGTCGGGGAAATTGAGCGACGCGGCCTTCACCTGAACCCGAACCTGGCCCGCGGCCGGCTCGGGAATCGCCACGTCCTCGATGCGCAAGCTGTCGATCGGGCCGAATGCGGTACACAACAGGGCTTTCATGTTCGTCTCTCTCCTTGAGCGGCTTCGCCGCGCATCATGTCATGCTGCGGGGCGGACCCGCATGGCCGGTTCACGGCGAATACGCAACAGCCGACGGAATCGGCATCCACGAGATCGTCTGCATTCCGGAATGTGGGTGAAACAACGATCAGAACCACGCGTCGCGCATGTCGAGCGTCGTCGTGTCGACGCGCGCGAGCAGATCGAGCTGCGCATCCACTTTCGGCAGGTCCCAGTTGAAGAAATAGCGGGCCGCCGCACGCTTGCCGTCGTGGTAATCGTCGGCGTGCCCGTGCGCGGCAAGCGTCACGTCGAGCCACAGCCACGCCACGACGAGATGGCCGAACGCTTCCAGATAGACGCTCGCGTTCGCGAGCCGCGCCTGCGGATCGCCGACCGCGCCGAGTTGCCGCGTGACGTCGACCAGCCGCGCCCAGCGCCGCGCCAGCGCATCGGCCTGCTCGCGCAGCTCGGCACCAAGCGCTCGCGCGCGTTCGACGGTCGCGCCGATCCGCGCATCGAGTGCGTGCAGCAACGCGCCATCGTCCTGCGCGACCTTGCGGCCCAGCAGGTCGAGCGCCTGGATCCCGTGCGTGCCTTCGTGGATCGGGTTGAGACGATTGTCGCGATAGAGCCGCTCGACCGCGTAATCGCGCGTGTAGCCATAGCCGCCGTGGACCTGGATCGCGAGGTCGTTCGCCGCGAGACACCACTGCGACGGCCAGCTTTTCGCGATCGGCGTCAGGATGTCGAGCAGGCGCGTGGCATCGGCGCGCACGTCCGCATCGTCGTGCGCGCGTGCTTCGTCGACCAGTTTCGCGCAATACAGGATCAGCGCGAGACCGCCTTCGACATAGGCCTTCTGCGCGAGCAGCATGCGCCGCACGTCCGGATGGTCGACGATCGGCGCCTGCGGCGCGGCGGCATTCTTGCCGGCCGGCCCGAGCGGGCGCCCCTGCGGCCGGTTGCGCGCATAGTCGAGCGCGTGCAGATAACCCGTGTAGCCGAGCGCCACCGCGCCCGCACCGACACCGATGCGCGCTTCGTTCATCATGTGGAACATGTAGGCGAGGCCATGGTTCGGCTGGCCGACGAGATAGCCGATCGCGCCTGCGCGCCCTTCCGGGCGGTAGCGCGTGCCTTCGCCGAAGTTCAGCAGGCAGTTGGTGGTGCCGCGGTAACCCATCTTGTGGTTCAGCCCGGCGAGCACCACGTCGTTGTGCTCGCCCTGCGCCGCGCCATCGGCGCCCGGCAGGTACTTGGGCACGATGAACAGCGAGATGCCGCGCGTGCCGTGCAGCAGCCGGCCGTGTTCGTCAGGAATCTTCGCGAGCACGAGGTGGACGATGTTCTCCGTCAGCTCGTGTTCGCCGCCCGAGATCCACATCTTGTTGCCGGTCAGCCGGTAGCGCGGGCCGAGCGGCGAATCGCCTTCGAAATCCGCGCGCGTCGCGATGTCGGACAGCGACGAACCGGCCTGCGGCTCGGACAGGCACATGGTGCCGAGATAGCGCCCTTCCAGCTCCGGGCGCGCAAATGCGTCGATCTGCGCGGGGCTGCCGTGCGCGACGAGCAGGTTCGCGTTGGCGGCGGTCAGGAACGGATAGGCGGACGTGGCGATGTTCGCGGCCTGGAAGAACAGGAACGATGCGGCTTCGACGAGCTTCGGCAAGCGCATGCCGCCGAGTGCTTCGTCGTGGCCCGCGGCGATCAGCCCGGCGTCGGCAAAGGCGCGCACGGCCGGTGCGACGTCGGGGATCAGCGTCACGCGCTCGCCGTCGAACTGCGGCTCCTCGCGATCGCCGCGCGCCGCATGCGGCGCGAACAGGTCTTCGGCGATCCGCTCGCTGGTGTCGAGCACCGCGTCGAACGTCTCGCGACTGTGCTCGGCGTAACGCGGCAACGCAACGAGCGCTTCCGCGTCGAGCCAGTCGTACAGCAGGAACGCGAGATCGCGTCGCGACATCAACAAGCTCATCGTGCTGCCTCCCGGGGCCGGCTTCGTCAGCCGAATGAAGGATTCCGTGACGGAAAGTGCTGGCAGGAATTTAGCACGGTCGTTCTAAAACGACAACGACGGATCCGCTAGTCCGCGTAACCGGAATTGCGCCGATCGAGCCGGCGCAGCAAGCCGGGCCAGACGAGCGCCCCGGCGCCCATCCCGCGCGTCACCGCGGCGATCTGCTGCTTGATACCGTCGAGAATCGGCTGGCCGATCGGCAACAACGCAGCGCCGCCGGCCTGCGCGCGGACCTGGATCATGCAGGCTGCTTCGAAGAAGTACATCGCGACGAACGCATCTGCCGGCGTCGCGCCGACGGTCAGCAGGCCGTGGTTGCGCAGCATCAGGTTCGTCTTGGCGCCGAGGTCCTGCACGAGGCGCGCCTTCTCGCCCTCGTTGAGCGCAATGCCCTCGTAGTCGTGATAGCCGAGCGACGCCAGCACGCCGAGCGACTGCTGCGACAGCGGCAGCAAGCCCCCTTCCTGCGCCGATACGGCGACGCCGTTGATCGAATGCGTATGCATCACGCACAGCGCGTCGTCGCGGGCCGCATGCACCGCGCTGTGGATGGTGAAGCCGGCCGGGTTGATCTCGTAAGGTGATTCGGACACCTTGCGTCCGTCGAGATCGACCTTCACCAGCGACGATGCCGTGATCTCGTCGAACATCATCCCATACGGGTTGATGAGGAAATGGTGCTCCGGGCCGGGCACGCGTGCGGAAATATGGGTGAATACGAGATCGTCCCAGCCGAATAGCGCGGTGAGACGATAGGCTGCCGCGAGGTTGACTCGCGCATCCCATTCGGCGGGGGAAACCGACTGCTTCACGCTGACTTCGGAAGAGGCCACGTCACGCTCCTTGCGCAGGGGTCGATGTGCACCGGGCCGCACGATGCGGCCCGGCGTGGGGAATAGTGTGCGTCAGCCCGCGTGCGGCTTCGCGAGCTGATCGGCAATCGGCAGGCTGCGGATACGCGTGCCGGTCGCCGCGAAGATCGCATTGGTCAGCGCCGGCGCAACGGGCGGCAGGCCCGGCTCGCCCACGCCGCCGAGCGGTGTCGCAAAATCGTCCGGCGCGACGAGATGCACGCGGATTTCGCGCGGCGCCTCGTTCATGCGCAGCACCTGGAAGCCGTTGAAGTTGCTCTGCTCCGGATGGCCGTCCTTGAACGTGATCTCGCCGTGCAGCGCGATGCCGAGCCCCATCACCACCGCGCCCTCGAGTTGCGAGCGTACCCGCTCCGGATTGACCTGCGGCCCGCAGTCGATCGCGATGTCGACGCGCGGCACCGTGATCTTGCCGTCGGCGTCGACCTGCACCTCGCACACCACCGCCGTGTACGACACGAAGCTGCGATGCGCGGCGATCCCGAGCCCGTGCCCCTTCGGCAGCTTGCGCCCCCAGCCGGCGCCGCGCGCGACCGTCTCGACCACGCGCCGCAGCCGGCCGGTATCGATCGGATACAGCGCCGGATCCTCGCCGTAGTTCGCGTTCTTCACCGTGATGTGCGGCTCGAAACGCCGCGCGGGCCCGATCAGGTCGAGCAGGAAATCCTTCGCGTCGCGACCGGCCGCGTGCGCCAGCTCCGACACGAAGCTCTGGATGCCGAACGCATGCGGGATGTTGTAGACCGAGCGGAACCAGCCGATCCGCGTGTGCGCTTGCGCGGCCGGATTCTCGATCCGCACGTTCGGAATCGCGAACGGCAAGTCGGCAATCCCCTGCGCGAGCTCGCCCGGCTGCTCATGCACGACACCGGCCCTGAACGTCGACTGGATCGACGGCGCGACCGTGCGATGCTGCCACGCGACCACCTTCCCCGACGCATCGATCCCGCCGTCGAACGCCTCGAGCGACACCGCATGGAAATAGTCGTGCGCGATGTCGTCCTCGCGCGTGAACGTCAGCTTGACCGGTGCGCCGACCGCCTTCGACAGCAGCGCCGCCTCCACCACGTAGTCGGGCTTCGACTTGCGGCCGAAACCGCCGCCGAGCAGCGTCACGTTGACCGTCACGCGCTCCGTCGGTAACCCGAGCGCCTTCGCGACCTCGTCACGCGTGGTCTGCGGCGCCTGCGTGCAGGTCCACACTTCGCAACGGCCGTCGGCCACGCGCGCGACGGCCGCGGGCGGCTCCATCGTCGCGTGCGCGAGATGCGGGATGTAGTACGTCGCCCGCACGCGCTTCGCGGCGCCGGCCAGCGCTGCCGCTGCATCGCCGTCGTTGCGGATCACGTCGCCCGGTTGCGCGGCAGCCGCTTCGAGCGTCTCGCGATACGCGGCGGAATCGTAGTTCGCGTTGGGCCCGCGCTTCCAGTCGATCTTCAGTTGCGCGCGCGCCTGGATCGCGGTCCACGTATCGCGCGCGACGACGGCCACGCCGCCGAGCGGCTGGAAGCCGGACGGCAGCGGTGTTGGCGCAAGCTGCACGACCTTGACGACACCCGGCAGCTTCTCCGCCGCCGATGCATCGACCGATGCGACCGTGTCACCGTAGGTCGGCGGCCTCGCGACGACCGCATACAGCATCCCGTCGAGCCGCGTGTCGATCCCGTAGTGCGCGCGGCCGCCGACGATGTCGCGCCCGTCGATCAGCGCCGTTTCGCCCTTACCGATATAGCGGAATTCGGCCGGCGCCTTCAACGCCACCGTGGCCGGATCCGGCACCGGCAGCGCCGCTGCCTTCGCCGCCAGTTCACCGAAGCCGAGCTTGCGCCCGCTCTTCGTGTCGACGACCTCATGCACCGTCGCCTTGACCTGACGCGCATCGACGCCCCACGCCGCGGCTGCCGCCTGTTCGAGCATCGTGCGCGCGGCCGCGCCCGCGCGGCGCAGCGCCGCGAAGCTCTGGCGCAGGCTGCGCGATCCGTCGGTGTTCTGGTTGCCGTAGCGCGGCTCGTCGCCCACGGCCTGCGCGACTTTCACGCGCGCCCAGTCGGCGCCCAGCTCGTCCGCCACGACCAGCGCGACGCTCGTGCGCACGCCCTGCCCCATCTCGGAGCGGATGCAGGTCACGGTGACCGTGCCGTCCGGCGCGATCGCGACGAACAGGTGCGGATCGTCGCGCAACCCGTGCGGCATCCCGGCGCCGCCATACTGCGGATTCGCACTGACGGGCGGCTGCACCGGTGTCGCCGCGTGGACGAGCGACGGCACGCCGAACGCGAGCAGTAGCCCGCCGGATGCGAAGCCGAGCAGCAGCGCGCGACGGCTTTCGTTATGGACGGAGAGTTCGGGCGCGCTCATGCGGCACCTCCGCGGCGCACAGCCAGGCGGATCGCCGCACGAATGCGCGTGTAGGTGCCGCAGCGGCAGATGTTGCCGGACATCGCATCGTCGATGTCGGCGTCGGTCGGATGGGGATTCGTCTTCAGCAGCGACGCGGCCTGCATGATCTGCCCGGACTGACAGTAGCCGCACTGCGCGACGTTCAGTTCCTGCCAGGCCTGCTGGAGCGGATGATCGACGTCCGTCGACAGTCCCTCGATCGTCGTCACGCGCTTGCCGGAAGCGGCTGCGACCGGGGTGATGCACGAGCGGATCGCAACGCCGTCGAGGTGTATGGTGCAGGCGCCGCACAGCGCCATGCCGCAGCCGAACTTGGTGCCGGTGTGGCCGAGGACATCGCGCAGATACCAGAGCAACGGCATGTCGGGATTGCCGTCGAAGTGCTGCTCGCTACCGTTGACGGTCAGCGTGATCATCGTTCACCTCCTGGTCGAGGCGCCCGCATCGCACCACGGGTGCCGGGTGGGGATTCGAACGGCGGCGGGTGCGCTCTGCTGCGCTGGTCCCGCGCCGTCTTGTGGACTGCTCCGCCGGCAGGGCCGGCGGTCAATGCGTGGTGATTGGCGCGGCTGGCTGGGGATGGCCATCGGGCCCGCGATCCGGATGGATAGCGGGCACGCACCAGCCCGGATTCTGCCCCATGCAAACCGTCACTCAGGCAACGCGATCATGTCGGAACTGCCAGAAATGGCGACTCGGATCGCAGCACTTGCGTGCCACGTTCGGCCTCGGCGGGTTCGACATTGCTCAGGGGGCGCCAGAATCGTATGCGGAATCGCCCCGGGCTCCAACTCTAACTGATGTGCGGCAGTTTTGCGTCGTCGGTGCAGATCCTCCCGCTCCTTTCCGGTATTCAGGTTCCCGAACAATCCGGCGAGACGTTCTACGCGCAGGGGATGCGGAAGTACGGCAAGAGCTGGCCGCAACTCGCCAACACCGATTATCCGTGGAGCTTGATCGCGCTGGTAGCGCTCAAGATGAACGATTGGGGCACCGTCGCCTGCTGGCAAGCGCGATCGGGCCCGTACCGGCACGGCGCGCACTGGAACGTACTAGAGGAGTCGCTTTATCTGGCATTCGAAAGCCGGATGGCCGCGCCCGTCATCGCCGCTCGATGCGGATTCACGACGGCAGCGGCAACGGCAACCGCATCGCGCTGACGCAACGACGCGCGCGGTCCATGATGACTAACAGGGAGGAGACGTGTCATGTGTGGCATCGTCGGCGCGGTCGCGCAACGGGACATCGTCCCGATTCTGATTGAAGGTTTGCGTCGCCTCGAGTATCGCGGCGACGATTCATGAGGCGTGGCGACGGTCGTGAACGGCCAGGCGCGTCGCGAACGCAGTGTGTCGCGTGTCGCCGATCTCGACGCGCACGTGCGCACCACCGGCCTCGCCGGCGGCACCGGCATCGCGCACACGCGTTGAGCGACGCACGGCGCACCGGCAACCTGCAACGCGCATCCGATCTTCTCGCGCGACGAAATCGCACTCGTGCACAACGGCATCATCGAAAACCACGAAACGTTGCGCAAGCAACTTTCCGATGTGCATTACGAATTCGATGGCCAGACCGACACCGAGGTCGTCGCGCACCTGATCCACAGCCAGTACCGCGGCGATCTGCTCGCCGCCGTCCGTGCAGCGACTTCTCAGCTTCACGGCGCGTACGCGATCGCCGTGTTCAGCAAGCACGAGCCGCAGCGGCTGATCGGCGCGAAAGTCGGCTCACCGCTCGTCGTCGGCGTGAAGGACGGCGAATGCTTTCTCGCCTCCGATGCGCTCGCGCCCGCCGGCATCACCGACCGCTTCATCTTTCTCGAGGAAGGCGACATCGTCGAATTGAGGCCGGGCGGCGTGCGCGTACTCGATCGTTGCGGCGCACCAGTCGAGCGCGCGGTGCAAACCATTTCCTCCGCGCAGGCCGCGGTCAAACTCGGGCCGTACCGGCACTTCATGCAGAAGGAGATTTTCGAGCAACCGCAGGCCGTGGCCGCGACCCTCCCGGATGCGGGGCTGTTCGATCCGGCCGTGTTCGGCCCCGACGCCGCGCGGGCGTTCGAGCAGATCGACAACGTACTGATTCTCGCGTGCGGCACGAGTCACTATTCCGGCCTGACCGTGCGCCGCTGGCTCGAAACGATCGCACGCCTGCCCGCGCAGGTCGAGATCGCGAGCGAATACCGTTACAGCGATGCGCTCGCGATGCCGAACACGCTGGTAGTCAGCGTGTCCCAATCCGGCGAGACCGCCGACACGCTCGCCGCGCTCAAGTACGCGCAGGCGCTCGGCCATGTCGACACGCTGGCAATCTGCAACGTGCCGACCAGCGCGATGATGCGCCAGACCGCCCTGCGCTTCCTGACGCGGGCCGGCCCGGAGATCGGCGTCGCGTCGACCAAGGCGTTCACGACGCAGTTGGTCGCGCTGTTCATTCTCGCGGTCACGCTCGGCCGGCTGCGCGGCTATGTCGACGATGCGCAGCTCGCGCGCTACACGAAGCAATTGCGGCGGGTGCCCGGTGCGCTCGAGGATGTGCTCGGGCTCGAGCCGCAGATCGAGCGCTGGGCGGAGGAATTCTCACGACACGAGAATGCGCTGTTTCTCGGGCGCGGGCTGCACTACCCGATCGCGCTCGAAGGTGCGCTGAAGCTGAAGGAGATTTCGTACATCCACGCGGAGGCGTATCCCGCGGGCGAGTTGAAGCATGGGCCACTCGCGCTCGTGACGCATACGATGCCTGTTGCCACGATCGCGCCGAACGACGCGCTGCTCGAGAAGCTGAAGTCGAACATGCAGGAAGTGCGCGCGCGGCGGCCAGCTTTACGTGTTCGCCGATGCCGATACGCTGATCGACAACAGCGAAGGCGTGTCGGTACTGCGGATGCCGGATTACTACGGGCTGTTGTCGCCGATCCTGCATGTGGTGCCGTTGCAGCTGCTTGCGTATCACGCGACGTGTTTGCGTGGCGCGGATATCGACAAGCCGAGGAATCTGGCGAAATCGGTGACGGTTGAGTGACGGGGCTGGGTAACCTGGGGCGGACCTGTGTGGGTCTTCGAGGAATCCATCCGACCCGCCCTACGCGATTCGAACGTGTGACCTACGGCTTAGGCGACCGCGGTCCGGGATCCGGGATCCGGGATCCGGGATCCGGGATCCGGGATCCGGGATCCGGATCGAGATTGATCCACATCCCGACAATCCATCATCGAGACACACGCTCGACACAACCCAGCAAGTTGTGCAGCCGGGAATCAACGCCAATGACCTGGCAAGCGTGCCCAAGAGCCATCTCAATTTCTCGGCAGTTCGGAATGTTCCATTCCCTGAAGCCATCCAATCATCATGAATTAATAAATTAACTCATTTGTTTCACCCAGCGCATCTATCGAAGCTAATAAACAGCAAAAAGAGATTTCCAAATACTGGGAAACCAATCCAGAATCACGGTCGCGATTTAACATGCCAAGATTTTCAGGTCAACGAAATCTTCTAGTCGAATGTTTTAATAAAAACCCTAGATCCCCGGTTGTATCGCTTAAAAATTTACATATACTTTGCTCACAATTTCGTCAGGAGATATCGGCGTCACTTCTCCTGGAAATTGAAAACAATTTGAAAGAAAAGAAGTATTGAAGGCGGCACGGGCGTGAAATGCTTTTGCCATTCGATTCCCGAACATCAGCATCAAGCAATTGATAAGTCGGTTACTTTCAAATAACCGTCGAGGTAGTTATTGCCGGACCCGGTCAAATTGCCCTCAGCACTATTCCGAAGGGTCGATATCCGTCGTTTCGAGTTCCGCCGATGTCAGGGCGGGTAAGGAGATGCCGATGAACAAGCCAGCGGGTGCTTTCCGAGTCGTGGAGTTGGTATATCCACGTGGTGTTGATTTATCCATTGGACATACGTGACGTTCGAACACAACTCACGGTGCACATTTTGAAATCCGGCGTTGCATCGCCGATCTCACCACAAATCCCCACAGCTTCCCGAGCGAATGCCGATCTTGCCGATATTGATCCGGCCGCCTGGAATTCGACTACGCCATGCTGACACTAAGACTCGCACCCGCGGCCCCGCCTGCATTGCGCGGCTTGCTAGAGAATCTCTCACACGAGGAGCGTCGCGTCGACGACTGCATTCCCCTCACCGCCAACGAGAACCGCATGTCGGATCTCGCCTGTGCGGTACAGGCCAGCCTGCTCTCACACCGATATCTCCTCGGCCAGGCCGACGAGCGCGGCGAGCAGGGCCGCGATTTCGTCAAGGGCGGCCTCATGCTGGATGGCCTTCCCGCCGTGACGGCGCTCGAGCAGCGGGCGGTCGCGGCAGCGCGTGCGATGTACGGAGTCGAGGCTGTCGAATTGCGCCCCCTCTCCGGGCTGCATGCGACGCTGGCGACGCTGCTGTCGCTGTCGCGGCCCGGCGCCGTGGTGCTGTCGATCGACCCCGCACACAACGGACATTTCGCAACGCGCGGCCTCGTTACCGCGCTCGGCCGCCGCTCGGCGTACCTCGCGTGGGACAAAGCGCACGACATAATCGACGCCGAGACGGCGGCGCGCCAGGTCGAGGCCCTGCCCGATGGCTCGCTCGTGCTGATCGACCACAGCGCACCTCGTTTCCCTCAGCCGGTCGCCGCTTTGCGCGCGGCCGTGCGCAGCGACGTGCGTATCAGCTACGACGCGTCGCATACGCTCGGCCTCATCGCGGGCGGTCAGTTCCAGGATCCGATCGGCGAAGGTGCCGACGTCCTCCAGGGCAACACGCACAAGACATTCCCCGGCCCGCAGAAAGGCATGATCCTCACGGCACGCGAGGCCGTGGGCCGGCGAATCGGCGAGACGATGTGCGACTACATCATCTCCAGCCAGCACACGCATCACGCGCTCGCGCTGTACGTGACGCTGCTCGAGATGGAAGTGCACGCCAGGGCGTATGCGCGCCAGGTCGTGACTAACGCGCTCGCGCTGGCGGATGCCCTCAGCGCGACAGGCTTCGCGGTGCGTCGGCGCGCCGACGGCGCGGCCACGGCGTCGCACATGCTGTTGATCGGCGGCTT
Source organism: Burkholderia sp. AU33803 (assembly GCF_002223095.1). Taxonomy (NCBI): domain Bacteria; kingdom Pseudomonadati; phylum Pseudomonadota; class Betaproteobacteria; order Burkholderiales; family Burkholderiaceae; genus Burkholderia; species Burkholderia sp. AU33803. The sequence continues at coordinate 924,144 of NZ_NKFJ01000004.1, read as the reverse complement.
CGAGGGCGGGCGTGCCTACGAGTTCTGTGCGCGCTTGCGTGCGTGCGGCCTGTCGGTCAACGCGCGGACCGATCGCGCCGGCGAATTGATCCGCATCGGCATCCAGGAACTCACGCGTCGCAACGTGCGGGTCCGCGACATCAAGCCTCTCGCGGACCTGATCCGACGCGCGGGCAGGACGGACGAATCGCCCGACCGCATCCGTGCCGACGTGCGCGAATACCTCGGCCAGTTCGCGGCCGTGGGCTATTCGTTCTGCGAGCCGGACCTTACCTCCGCGACCCGCGCTGCGCCGCGCCCATCCGGCGACCACCCCATCGAGTTTGTATCCGATTGTTGAGAGGGACTCCCCCATGCAACCCGCAACCACGCCCCGCCTGCCGACGATTGGCTTTTCCACCAACGTCCTGAATCATCCGACCAACACGGCGCTCGCGCCGGCCGATGTTGCCACTGCGGTCGCCTTCCTGTCCGAACGTTTCGGCGCCGTGGAGATCGAGATATCGGAAGACGCCCAGCCCGCCGTCCTCGAATGCGGCCACGAGCGTTACGACGCACTCGTCGCCTCCCTGCGCGAAACCGCGCAACGCACCGGCGTGCGCCTGAGCGTGCACGCGCCCTGGTTCGGGGAGGCCACGAACCTTGCGTCGCCGAGCGCCGACGAGCGCGCGCGTTCGATCACCCTGCTCTCGCGCGCCGTTGACTTCGGCGCCGACATCGGTGCGCGCATCGTGACCTGCCACCCCGGCTACCACGAGGGCCAGGAACGCGAGATCTTCAACCGCCACTTGCACGAATCGTTGGTGGAGGCGGTGTGCTACGCCGAGTCGCGCGGCGTGCAGATCAGTCTCGAGAACATGGGCGACGAACGCCCTTCCTACATCGTCCACTCAGTCGAGGAACAGATCGCCATGTGTCAAGCCACGGGCGCTCGCGTGACCCTGGACGTGATCCACCTGCGCTCACGCTACGACAGCGAGGCCGACTTCCTCGACGCGTTGACGCAGATCGCGCCCTACGTCGCCAACGTCCACATCGCCGATATGAAGGGGCGCAACCATGCCCACGTACCGATCGGCGACGGCGACTTCCCGCTCGACGAAGTCCTGCACCGTCTCGGCGCCGCGGGCTATGAGGGCGGAGCGATCGTCGAGGAGTTCGTGCGCAACTGCGACTTCCAGCGTTTTCTGGACAAGGCCATCGACTACCGCGCCCGCTTCGAGGGTCACGACCGGGCACGCGACGTCACCGGCCCTTCCACCACGCCCGGGGGGACCTCCCTGCGTGAGGGCGACGTTCGGACCGTCGCGATCGGCGCGGCGCCGGGTGGCAGCACCATCGTCGTCATCGGCCGTGCCGGCACGACGACCTTTGTCAACTCCTGCCCGCACACGGGTGCCCGTCTGGACTCGATGTCGCCGCTCTGCACCGAAAACGGCTACGTTGTCTGCAGCGTCCACGGCGCCCTCTTCGACGCATCGGGCCACTGCGTCAAGGGCCCGTGCGCCGGCCGCTCCCTGACATCGGCGCACGACGAGGTGAGCGGCGAATCGTGGACCGACACCGCGGCATCCAACAGCGTCCAGGAACTTCCCGCCCGATGACGCGCGCGCGCCTCGATCTCGCCGCCTTGCGTGCGGCGGCCGCGCCTACGCTGCCGCTGGTCGGCTCCATCGTCGTATCGTTCATGACGGTGGGGGCGGCTGCGCGCAGCGCGGGCTTCAACCTGCCCGACGCCGTTGCCATGACGGCATTCGTATTCGCGGCGCCCGCACAGCTCGTGATGATCGACATGCTCAAGTCGGGCGTCGGCATCGGCGCGGTGAGCGCGGCCGTCGTGATCATCAACCTGCGCCTGCTGTTCATGGCCTTCACCGTGGTCAGCAGCCTGCGCACGGTGCCGGCGCGGCGCATGGCGATCTGGTGCGCGATGCTAAGCGGCCTGTCGTTCACGCGCTTCAAGCTGCACCAGCGCGATAGCGACGCGGAGGAGGACGCGTGGCGCGAGGAGCTTGAGCTCGCAGTGTCCTGCGTGCTGCTGTATGTCGCTGCGGTGCTGTCGACGGCCGTGGGCAACGCACTCGGCGGCCTGGCGACGCCGGTGTGGGTCGATGGCCTCGACGTGATGGTCGCGATGCTGCTCGTGGGCCGCATCTTCAACGCCGGGGGCGGCCCCGGCTTCGTGACCGTGGCGATCGCCTGCGCGGTGCTGACCCCGTTGTCCAAGACGCTGAACCCGGCCTTCGGCACGCTGCTGATGGTGTTCGTGCTGTCCTGGCTGTTCGCGGTCTCGCCGCGCATCGTCGACGTCGTGGGCCGTCCTCGGCGTCAGGCACATTCGCAAAAGCCATGACACACCTTGCCATCTGGTCCGTGATCGCGGTTACCGGCGGCCTCACGCTGGCGCTGCGCCTGCTCCCGCTGCTTGCGAGGCGTCGCATGACCGGAGAGATCTCGCCGACCATGGATCGCTTCAACCGCGCCTTCCTGGCTTGCTGCATTGCCTCGATGGTGGTCGGCCTGCTGCTCCCGGCCGGCATCTCGCCGCTCTCGGGCGGCTGGCACCGCGAGGCAACCCTCGTCGGCGTCATCGCCCTGTACCTCGCGATCTCCCGCTTCTACGACGGGCTGCTGCTTGCGCCGGCGCTCGCGCTCGCCTTCGTAGCCGTCCGAACCTATTTTCCCTGAATGCTCCTCATGACTGCAGACGACAAGATCCTCATCCTCGGCGGCCGCGACTCAAGCGTCGAGTGGCTGACCGAACTCGGTTGCCGCGCCGACCTGATACAAAGCGAGAAAGGCCTGACCGAGCGCCAGCGCGCTGCTACAAGCAAAGTCTTTCTCGCCGAGCACGACGACGTCGCGCGCATCGCCGACTTCGCCCGCCGCGAGCATGCGCGCAGGCCTTATGCTAGCGTCATTACCTTCCAGGAACCCTGGCTCCTCGCGGCGGCGGTCGTCGGCGAAGCGCTCGGCGTGTGCTGGAATCCGCCCGCAGCCATCCGCACCGCGTGCGACAAGGCCGCGACGCGCGACGCCCTTGCCGCCGCTGGCTGCAACGGCGTGCGCTACCGCCGCTGCGCTGACCTGGACGACGCACGGGCCTTCCTCGCGAAAATTGGCGAGCCGATCATCGTCAAGCCGGTGGGCGCGAGCGGGAGCCGCGGTGTCGGTCTCGTGCGCGACGCTTCCGAGCTCGAGGCCGCCTGGCGGCACGCCACCGGCGCGAAGGGCGGCGCCATCATCGTCGAGGAATACGTCGACGGCCCGGAGTTCAGCGTCGAAACCATCAGCGCGGACGGCGTGCATGAGGTGCTGGCGGTGACGGAGAAGCTGACCACGGGCGCGCCGAACTTCGTCGAACTCGGGCACGTGATCCCGGCCTCGCGCGGCGTGCACGATCTCGAAGCCCTCGGTGCTGCGGCGATCGATGTGCTGACCGCAATCGCCCATCGCAACGGGCCCTGCCATTCCGAGTTCCGGCTCACGCCGCAAGGGCCGAAGGCCATCGAGACGCAGACGCGTCCAGGCGGCGACCAGATCTGGGAGCTCGTGCACATCGTGACGGGCCGCAACGTCTATCGCGAAACCCTGGCGCGCCTGTGCGGGCGCACCATCGAGCCCCTGCCGCGACAGGCACCGGCCGCGGCGATCCGCTTCCTCTTGAGCCCCGGCGCCGGCACGGTCAAGGGTGTCGACAACATCGAGCACGCCTCGGCGGTGCCGGGCGTGCGCGCCGTGCATCTCGACGCCAAGACGGGCAGCCGCGTCGCGCCGGCCGTGAGTTCCAGTCAGCGACTCGGTTATTGCCTGGCCGTTGGCACGACGCCTGGCGAAGCGGCCACCGCTGCAGAGAATAGTCGCGATCGGCTGCGAGTCGTCCTCGACACCACCGCAGCCTGACTTGCCGGCCTCGACAACCCCCTTTGCGCCGGGCCTTGCCGCTGCGGCTTCCGCTATGAGAAACCTTCTTTTCGTTACGCCCAAGGTACTGATGTCTACCCCCGCTGCGGAGTGGCGGCGATCGGTCGGCCCCGATGCCATCCTCTTCACCGGCGCGGACACCGACGACGCACGTCAGCGCATCGAGGCCCACGTGGACGGCGCGTTTTCCCGCGTCCACACCTTCTGCAATTACGAGCACAACGATCTGCCGGAGAAGCGAGCGCACGAGATCCACGCGGCCACGCCGCTGCGCAACGTGGTCTCGCTGTCGGAGGTCGACGTGCTACGCACCGCGCGCATTCGTGAACGCTGCGGCATCCCGGGGCACTCCGAAGCGAATGCGTGGATCTTCCGCGACAAGCTGCTGATGAAGGAACGCGCACGTGCGGCGGGCCTCGGCACGCCGCGGTTCGCCCGCGTGGAAAGCGCCTTCGACCTGCTGCACTTCGTGCGGGCCAACGGACTGCCCGTCATCGTGCGCCCGATTTCAGGCCGTGGTTCGGCGCAGGTTGGCGTCCTGCGCACCGATGAGGAGCTCGAGGCCTACCTCGCGTCCGGTGCGATCGCCGCGACGGATTTCCGCCCGCAACTGTTCGTGGAGACCTTCTGCGACGGCCCGATGTTCCGTATCGACGGTCTCGTGCTGCGCGGCGAGCCCGCGTTCATGCAGGTCGCCAAGTACATCAACACCACGCTGGACTTCATGAAAGGACAAGCCGTCGGCACGTATTCGCTGCCCGCGGACGATGCCGAACGGCTCGCGGTGGAAAAGTTCGTCACGCATCTGGTCGGACGCGCCCTGCCGTCGGCGCCGACCATGATGTTCCATGCGCAGTTGCTGCAGGACAGGCACGAGGGATTGATGCTGTGCGAGGTTGCCGCGCGCATCGGCGGCGGCGCGATCAATGACGAGATCATGGCAGCCACCGGCGTCGACCTGAAGATGGAATACGTGCGCTGCTGCTGCCTGCCCGGATACGCCGAAGCGTGGCGGCCCGCACTGCGCGAGCGGCTGGCCGCTCGCATCCTCTTGCCGCCGCAGCCCGCCGTGCTGGAAGCCATTCCTAAGGACTGCGACATTCCGTGGGTCGTCAAATACACGGCCTACGGTCAACCCGGACGCGCGTACAACGGCCCGGCGATGACTAACGCCGAGGTTGCGAGCTTCGTCTACCACGCGGACACCGTCGGTGAAGTCACGTCGCGCTGGGACAAGCTTGTCGACTGGCACGCGCAACGCACGATCTGGCGCTCGTGATGCGCACGACGGACAGCAGGTCGGAGGACGGGATGCGTGAACCCTGCGACATTGCGCTCGTCGGCTGCGGCGCGGTCGGGGCGTCCTTCCTCGCGAGACTGGAAGTCGACGCCGGCGGCTTCGTCGGCAGCGTCGTCATCGTCGATCCGGCGGAGGAGCCGGGGCGCGGCATCGCCTACGGCCGCGACGCGAACAGCAACCTTCTCAATCGCGCGAACGCCGCCATCTCGGTGCGCGCCGACGATCTCGGCGAGTTCTTCCGCTGGTTCGCCGAGGAGCGCGCTGCGGGACGGCTCGAGCCCCAGCACGCCAACGTGCCGCTTGAGGCGGACGGCTATGCCCCGCGTCCCCTGTTCGGGGACTACCTGGTCAGCCGCGTGCGCCGGACGTTGGCGGCACTGGCGGCGCTGGGCTGGCGCGTGCGCAAGGAGCGTGGCATGGTCATCGATATCAATGAGGAATCCGGATCATACCGGGTCACCGTATCGAACGGCGCCAGCTTCGTCGCGCGCAGCGTGGTGCTTGCCACCGGCAACGGGCCGTCATCGGCGTTCCGGCGCTTCGAGGGGCAGGAAGGCTACGTCGCCCTACCTTATCCGAATGAAGGGCTCTCGCGGCGCATCGGTGCCGACGCGCCGGTCGCGTTGCTGGGCAGTCGCCTGAGCGCGGTGGACACGGCCATCGCGCTGACGGATCAGGGGCATCGCGGGCCCGTCTTCCTGGCCTCGCGCACCGGTCAGTTGCCCATGGTGGGCGGCGGTAACGGCAATCATGTGTTGGCGCCGGCGACGCTGGAGGTCGCTCGATACGCACGCCACGCCGGTCCCGGATCGGTCTCGCTGGTGCGCCTCATGCGCCTGATGTTGCGCGAGATGGCGCGTGCCGAGGGCAGACGCCTGCCGGTGCGCAGCATCACGCGGCCCGAACTCTCGCCCACGCAGGCCTTTCTAGCCTGCGTCGAGGAGCGCGAAGCCAACGTACGCAAGCCCTGGCAAGACGCCCTGATCCCCTTCAACGACTTCGTCGCGGATTTCTGGAACGCCCTGCCCGATGACGACCGCCGCCGCCTCATGCGCGGCGCCTACGGCGCGTACATGGGCTACCGTGTCTCCATCCCGCTCGAGAACGGCCGCAAGGTGGCAGGACTGCTGCGGGCCGGCCGCGTCACCAATCTCTGGCCCCTGAAGGAGGTGACTCACGACGGCGAGGCCTTCGTGCTGCGCTTCGGAACGGGGGGACCGACGCTGGCCCCGGATCTGCGCGTGCCGGTGCTCGTGAACTGCACCGGTCTGGTGGGCGGCCCGGACGCGTCGGCCGGGCCGCTCTATCCGAGCCTGATCGCCGGGGGGCTCGCGCGTCGTCACCCTTTCGGCGGCATCGACGTCGATCCGCATACCAACCGCGTGATCGGCGCTCACGGAAGCGCGCACGGATTATTCGCGATCGGGAACAGTACGCAAGGCGTGTTCTTGCTCACCAGTAACCTCGTGCTGAACGCAGCTCATGCTGCCCGCGTCGCCGATCTGCTGCTGGCGGATCTCGCGTCCGCTGCGGCACCTTCGTCCCGTGCCACAAACGCCTGCAGCAACGGCGCGCAAAATGTCGCGTTGTGAGCCTGCAGGCCCCTGACACTGTCCTAACACCACTCCTATGCACATCGACACCGATTTCGAAGCCGCCGCCATCGATCACGTTGCCTCTCCCACCAGCGGCTCTCCCCTGCGTTTGCGTCTGCGCCGTGACAACGCCGCCGAATTCGCCCAATGGTTCGCGTTCGAGCTGGTCGATCTGCCGCCCGAGGGCATCGACGTGCGCATCGAGGGTTTGGCCGGCTCGTCCTACCCTAAAGGCTGGGTCGATTATCGCGTCTGCATGCGCGCCGATGGCGGCGAGGCGGCGGCCTGGCGCCGCCTGCCAACGGACTTCGATGGCGATGTGCTCGCCTTCCACGCGCCCGGCCCGGCCCGGCGCCTGCGCTTCGCCTATTTCCCGACCTTCGACCGCGTCGCCGAGGATAACCTCGTCGCTCAGGCGACGCAGGCAGGCGCAACGCTGGAGATACTCGGGACCTCCGCGCTCGGCGAGCCGATCCGCATGCTCTCGTTCGAGGGCAATGCGCCACGCACTCGCCTCTGGTTCATGGCTCGCCAGCATCCGGGCGAATCGCAGGGCGGTTATTGCCTCGAGGGCCTCGTGCAGGGGCTTTGCGGCGAGCTGCGTCCTGCTTGGGAGAACGGTGGCTCAGCCGTGCATGTCGTCGTCAATGCCAATCCGGACGGTGTGCGCCTGGGCAACCTGCGCACGAACGCGCACGGCGCCAACCTCAACCGCTGCTGGGACCGCGAGTATCCGGATGCGCCCGAGACGGCCGCCGTGCGCCGTCGCATGCGAGCGCTCGGGCTCGACCTGCTCGTCGACTTCCACGGCGACGAGGTCCTGCCCCACGTCTTCTCGGTGGGCGCCGACGGCAGCCCCGCCTGGACGCCACGCTTGCAGGCCCTGCGCCGCACGTTCGACGAGGACCTGCTGCGGCGCTCCCCCGTATTCCAGACGGCGCGCGGCTATTCCGTAGACCGACCTGATCACGCGAGCCCAAGGAAGTGCATCCCGTGGGTGGCGGAGCAATTCGATGCGCTGGCGATGACCATCGAATTGCCGTTCAAGGAGAGCGCCGACCGACCGCGCGACGACGCCGATGCGACCGCATACGCCCGCACATTCGGACGGGCCGTGCTCGAAACCGCGTTGGCGCTTGCGCCGTCCGTGCGGCCTTGAGGTCCTGCCCGCCCTCCGTCGAGCACGCCTGGACGCCTCCAGGGTGCCAAACCTTCGTTTGCGCGACGGTTTGAAGGTCAGGATTGCGGCCCTCGTCCGGACTTCGATTCCGGCACAAGCCAGCTATCTGCGACGGAATACGCTGGTCAGCGGTATAAAAAAGCCAAGACTTGGAGCGTCTTGGCATTGACCTGCCCTGGAATTTTCGGACCGGCTGAAACTTGAGAGAATGGCTTCCAACGGAGAGAAGGAAGTCATGAAGAAGAGCCGGTTCACGGAAGAGCAGATGGTCACGATCCTGCGCGAGGCGGACAAGATTCCGGTCGCGGAGGTGGCGAAGAAGCACGGAATCAGCGAACAGACGATCTACAACTGGCGGCAGCATTTCGGTGGACTGGAAGCGTCCGACGTAAAACGGCTGAAGCAACTCGAGCAGGAGAATGCACGGCTCAAGAAGATGCTGGCCGAGCGTGATCTCGAACTGGACGTCATGAAGGAGATCAACGCAAAAAAATGGTGAGCGCGCCCGCGCGGCGCAAGCAGGTTGCCTACGCGCAAGCGCGGGGCCTGTCGGTGCGACGTGCGTGCGCGCTGATGTCGGTGGCGAGATCGGCGCTGCACTATGAATCGAAGCTTCCTATCTCTTAGTTACTAAGGACTCCATCAAATGAGCAACATGCATCAATCAGCACACACGCAACTTGTCCGCGCACGCATCGCTTTCTCACACGGTGGCCTTTGTGGGGAACACGGGTGGATTGCCCGTCCGCGTTGACCGTCAGCATGGACATACCAATCAGGGACCGCCCGTCCTGATCCTCGTATCTCTTCCAGATGCCCGCAACGCAGTACGGTTGCCAGCCAGATAGGCCGATCCGCTGCCACACGTTCTTGCCGGTCTCGTAACTCGGCTCGTATATCCACTGAGCCGGGATCAAGCATCGCTGCCCCTCCCGCCAATTCACACGGACAAGCCGAGATTAGACCTAGACGCCCGATCCTTCGCCGCCGCTGCACGACGCGCCGCGCGGTTCAGTCCGGGAGAGCGTGGGTTGATGCATGCTGCTGCTTGATGTTTTGGGATGGCCGACGACATAACACGCGTCGGCTTGCATTTCATCACTTGCTTCTGCTGCATTCGCACCTCATGACTTGAAGAAGTTGGCTAAGGCGGCTATCGGAAAACGCCTTAACAAACCTCTCGATTTGCTCCCAAGGTATTACCACGGGATGTTTCTGGTCTACGCGCCGCTATTCGGCTAACGCTTACGCCCAGGAGAGACGCCCTACCGTCGCCTCTCTGCATCTTCAATCCCCTTACCGGGGCTGCTCTCGGATGCCGCCGACGCCTTATACGAGTTACGCTCGTCTGGCCCGTCGTTAGCCTTGTCGGTACTGTCAGGAGACCCCGGCCCCGTACTTCACCCTCCGTCCCGCGTCGGGAGGCGCAACTATGTACACACAAAAACCACTACGCAGATTCCAAAAATAAGCCGGAAGAACACCGCTCGCATTCCGGCTCCAGCGCAATCATATACAACACAAAACCACTACGCAATACTTTTCTTCTGTAGACAGCACAACCTGCCCGGGACCACGTACTATTTCCGAACGAATGTCCGTGCCGCCTTGTCCTCATCGTCCGTCGGAAGCTCAGCCAGCACCCGATTCCCTTGTGGGTCTGTATCGACTCTGACTGTCTTGACGACCCGCGCCTCGACAATAGCCTGCGCATCTCCAGAGTCGACAAGATGGCCCGCCGCCTCCTTCTGCTCGTCATCCCTCAGCTCAGTATCGGTACCAGCCGCAGCTTTCGCCGCCCGCTGGATAAGATCACGCCTACTTTCAACGTAGGCGCACACCAAATCGCGCAGTTCCTCCGATACCTTTACTCCCGCAAAGACACGAAGAATTTGCAAGTCGCGAATTACTTCTTTGGGCAAGCGAAGCTGGAAAGCTTGCATATTTTCACGCTGGCTGCGGATGGGTGAGTTCGGATCGAATTTCATGCGTATGCTCCCAAGTTGATTGAAGTATAACGCACTACGCATCCGCGGAGACCGCCACCCATAAAAAGGGTATGATCGTAAATCAACCTCCTAGCAACTACACACTTGGGACCAAATCATGCGACGTATGACCATACTCCGCCTTGGCGCACCAACACAGACACAGACTCTAACCTTCAACGTCATAGAGATTCCGGATAGCAATGGGAAAGGCTACGAAGTCGTCGACAATACGGGAAAGCCGATCACACAATCCCTTACCAGCCAAGGCGCACACAAAAATACGAATATTGCGTTCTTTGACTGGCTTGAGGTTGACGGCCGAAAAGTGTTCGCCGTGTCATCCCTGTCTGGCCGTCAACGAGTTGCAGAACTTGGGATACTGATGCATATCAGTGAATAACGCTGAATGCCCACGGGGTGTCTCTGAGGTCGGCCGCCTCAAGGTAGAATTCAGTCACACCCCAGTCACACTGAACTGTGATTGGGCCTTGAATCCGCCGGATTCAGCCTGGCTGTAACTCGTTGATCTTTCAGGAAATTGATGGCCCGCCCTACACGATTCGAACGTGTGACCTACGGCTTAGAAGGCCGTTGCTCTATCCAACTGAGCTAAGGGCGGTCGGGAAGAAAAGACACGGCTTGCGCGGACCGCATTTGACACAAAGCTTCAAGCGGCAGCAAAACCGCCAACCTCGAAGCCCCGAAACAAAACGGGCCCGGCATGAAGCCGAGCCCGAAATTATACCCGATCATCGCGCCGCATCACGCGAGATCGACCTTCGCAGCGTCAAACCGGCTGCGGATGCAGCATGAACCAGCCGAGGCAGAACACACCGGCGATCACGCAATACACGCCGAACGAAGCCAGCCGGCCACGCCCTTCGAAGTAGCGCATCAGGAACCGCACGCTCAGATACGCGGCGATCGCCGTCAGCACGCCGCCGAGCAGCGCATCGGCGAGCTGGTCGCGCGCATGGAACAGCTTCGGCAGCTCAAGCACCCCCGCCGCGAAAATGATCGGCGTACCGAGCAGGAACGAGAATTCCGCGGCCTTCTCCGCCGTCAGCCCCGCGGCATTGCCGGCGATCATCGTCAGCCCGCTGCGCGAGAAGCCCGGAATCAGCGCGCCGATCTGCGCGAGACCCACGAAGAACGCCTGCTTGAACGTCATCTTCTCCGGTGCCTGATGCGCGCGGCTGCGCTGGATGCGATCGCCGAGCCACAGCAGCACGCCGTTCACGATCAGCGCGACCGCGACGATCCGCAGGTCGTGGAACACGCGTTCGATGCGCTTCTCGAGGAGCAGCCCCACGATGCCGGTCGGGATCGTGCCGATGATGAGCGCCCACATCAGGTGCCCATCGTCGTTCTTGCGGCCGCCGAGCTGCGCGAAGAAGCCGCTGATCAGCGCGATCCAGCGCGCGCGGAAATACCACAGCAGCGCCAGCGCGGTGCCGAGGTGCAGCGCGACGAGGAACGGCAGCAGTTGCGGTGCGTGCTTGTCGATGTGCATGCCGAACAGCGCCGGCACGAGCAGCGTGTGGCCAAGGCTGCTGACGGGGAACAGTTCGGTGACGCCCTGCAGGACGCTCAGGAATACCAGAAACCAGAGACTCACGCGTCGGTCCTTTTAGTGAAAATTAAGCGGAAAGAGAAGCGGACGACGCGATGCGCGTCCGTAAAAACGCGCCCCGATTATGCCGAGCCCGGATTACTGCGCCAAGGCATTTGGCTGGATATTGCGGCAATGCACACAAACGCTTGCAATTTGTAAGCACTCAGAAAGCAAAAAGCCCGCCATTTGCATGGCGGGCCTTTCGACTTCGGCAGGAATTGCCGTCAGCGGCCGAGCTGATAGAAAAATAATACCGTGCTGCCGGTGAACATGCCGAACAGTGCGATACCCATTGCCATTGCCAGATCCATGGCCCCCTCCACGAAGTGTCATGACCCGGCAACATCACCGGTTTAGAGGCATTATCCCGACCGATGACAGTCTGAAAAACTCGCAATTTCCCGAGAAGGGTTTTCCCCGAGCCGCCACGGCCCGATAATGGAGCGCGCCGTTCCCGTCCACCCGCCCAACCCGATTCGCCATGCCGACCTTCCAGCAACACGACATTCACGAACTTCACGCCGGCCCGTCGCTCGTCCGGATCGCGCCGCAATTCGGCGGCCGCCTGCTGTCATGGGATGTCGACGGCGAACCGGTGATCTTCTGGCCGGATTCGGCCGACTGGAGCAACCTCGCACGCGTGCGCGGCGGCAACCCGCTGCTGTTCCCGTTCCTCGGCCGTCACCGCGTCGACGGCGAACTCGGCCGCTGGCGCGACGCCGCCGGCGTGGTGCGCGACCTGCCGATGCACGGCTTCGCGCGCGACCTGCCGTTCGCCGCGCGCCCGTCGGCCGACGGCACCGCACTGTCGATGACGCTCGACGCGACCGACGCGCTGCGCGCCAGTTACCCGTTCGACTTCCGGTTCGAGGCGACCTACCGGCTGGCCGACTCGCACACGCTCGAAGTCGCGCTGACGACGACCAATCGCGGCGACACGCCGCTGCCCTACTACGCCGGCCACCATTTCTATTTCGCGCTGCCGCACGACGAACGCGCCGACACCACGCTCGAGCTGCCGCCCACGCATCGTTGCGCGCAGCAGGCCGACGGGTCGATCAGCACGCCCGAGCCGGGCGAGGCCCGCTATCGCCTCGACAACCCGGACATCCTCGACCGCTTCCACTGCCTCGACGGCGTGCCGGCCACACCGGTGCGCATCGTGATGCCGGGCCGCCGCCGCACGATCGAGATCGCGCTCGACGTGCCGGGCTCGATCCCGTGGTACGCGGTGACGACCTGGACCGAGAAGCCGGATTCGGACTTCTATTGCGTCGAGCCGTGGCTCGGGCTGCCGGATGCGATCCACAACGGCCAGGGGCTGCGCCTGCTTGCCCCGGGCGCGACCGAAACGGCCACGCTGCGGATTCGCGTCCTCCCGCTCGCCGGCTGATACACGGGCTTGATACGCAGGCTGAAACGCCGTCAGGCCACGCGTGGAACCGGCGCGCCGCAGCCCCGATAACGGCCCAAACTGCGGTGCACGGGTCGAACCCGTTAAAATCGGACGTTTTGTGTTGCCTGTCGCGTCACGCGCGGCAGGGTTTTGCGAGGTTCAATGTTCGGAACAACAACGAAGCGACTCTTCGCAGCCGCCTGCGCCGCCCTGCTCGTCGCGTGCGGCTCCGCGCCCGTCGGCCCCGGGTTCTATCGCGTCGAGCGCGGCGATACGCTCTACAAGATCGCGCGCGACAACCGCACGTCGGTATCGAACATCGTGCGCTGGAACCAGATGACGAACCCCGATGCGATCGAAGTCGGCCAGGTGCTGCGCGTCGCGCCGCCGCCCGGCACGACCACCGCATCGACGCCGTCGACCACCGGCACCGGCAGTGCCGGCCGGGCCCGCCCCGCGCCGTCCGCTCCGGTCGAATCGGCCGTCAAGCCGGCCTCGAGCATCGCGCTGATCTGGCCGGCCGCCGGCAACGTGATCCGCACGTTCGACGGCTCGAAATCGAAGGGCATCGACATCGCGAACTCGCCGGGCACGCCGGTGGTCGCGGCTGCGCCGGGTGTGGTGGTCTATGCGGGTAACGGGCTGCGCGGCTACGGCAACCTGATCATCCTCAAGCACAACGCCGACTACCTGACCGCCTACGCGCACAACCGCGCGCTGCTGGTGAAGGAAGGCCAGTCGGTCACGCAAGGGCAATCGATCGCCGAGATGGGCAACAGCGACAGCGATCGCGTCGCGCTGCATTTCGAGCTGCGCTACGGCGGCCGATCGATCGACCCGTCACGCTACCTGCCGGCGCGCTGAGCACCCGATGGACGACACGCGATGCCGGCACGCATCGCGTGTCGTCGCGGTGAAAACCGGGAAAGGTGATGTCAGCGCTTGCGCAGACGTCCGGTGAACCGGCCGGACAACGGATCGACGTGACGGGCAAACGCTACCAGTACGCCGATTCCGATCAGGCTGAACCCCGCAGCTATCAGAAGCAAATCCATGGTCACACACTGATTTTTTCGTGATCTTATGCGTCATTGTGGAATCGTGCACTGAGCCGAGGCTATTGGACGAGTACGAAGATTCCCTACCCTCAGACGCCATTGTGGATTCGTCTGCGTGAAATCCTGATGTAATCCAATCGGCCGACATCACGTTCGCCCCCAGGAGACACCTCGATGCTGCCCGCCGCCGACCGCTACGACGACCTGCTCTCCCGCTTCGCGTGGGACGTTCCGGCGCGTTACAACATCGGCGTGGACGTCTGCGACAAATGGGCGGACGGCAGCGGACGCCTCGCGCTGATCCACGAAACGGCGCAAGGCGAGGTTGTTCGCTTCACGTTCGACGACTTGAAGAATGCTTCTAACCGGCTCGCGAACAGCTTTGCGCGCGCCGGCCTGCGGCGCGGCGACCGGATCGGCATCTTTCTCGCGCAGGGCCCCGAAACGGCGGTCGCGCACCTCGCCGCGTACAAGCTCGGCGCCATCGCTGTGCCGCTCTTCACGTTGTTCGGCGTCGATGCGCTCGAATACCGGCTCGCGAACAGCGACGCGGCTGCGCTCGTCACCGATGCGGCCGGCTACGCGAAAATCGCGCCGCTGCGCGCCCGGCTGCCGGCGCTCCGTACCGTCTACTGCATCGGCGACGATGCGCCCGATCAGCCCGATGAGCCCGATCAGCCGGGCGTGTTGCGCTACGACGCGGCGCTCGCCGCCGAAACACCCGACTTCGTGCCGGCCGATACGGCCGCCGACGATCCGGCGATCATCATCTACACGTCCGGCACGACGGGCAAACCGAAAGGCGCGCTGCACGCGCATCGCGTGCTGCTGGGCCACCTGCCGGGCGTCGAGATGTCGCAGCAGTGCTTCCCGCGCGACGCGCGCCTGTTCTGGACGCCCGCCGACTGGGCATGGATCGGCGGCCTGCTCGACGTGCTGCTGCCGTCGTGGCATCACGGCGTGCCCGTGCTTGCGCGTCGCTTCGAGAAATTCGACGGCGACGCGGCGTTCGCACTGATGGCGCGGCACGGTGTCACCCATGCATTCCTGCCGCCCACCGCGCTGAAGCTGATGCGCACCGTCGCGGCACCGCGCGAACGGTACGCGCTGTCGCTGAAATCCGTCGCGAGCGGCGGGGAATCGCTCGGCACCGAGCTGACGGCCTGGGGGCGCGACGCGCTCGGCGTGACGATCAACGAGTTCTACGGGCAAACCGAGTGCAACATGGTGCTGTCGTCGTGCGCGGCGCTGTTCGATGCGCAGCCCGGCGCGATCGGCAAGGCGGTGCCCGGCCATGCGGTCGCGATCGTCGACGCGGACGGCACGCCGCTGCCGCCCGGCGTCGAAGGGCGCATCGCGGTGCACCGCCCCGACCCGGTGATGTTCCTCGAATACTGGCGCAACCCCGACGCCACGCGCGACAAGTTCGCCGGCGACTACCTGCTCACCGGCGACACGGGCACGATCGACGCCGACGGTTTCGTGCGCTTCGTCGGCCGCGACGACGACGTGATCACGAGCGCCGGCTACCGGATCGGCCCGGGCCCGATCGAGGACTGCCTGCTCACGCATCCGGCGGTGCGGATGGCCGCCGTGGTCGGCGTGCCCGACGCGACGCGCACCGAGATCGTCAAGGCGTTCGTGGTGCTGAATCCCGGCCACGCCGGCGACGAGGCGCTCGTGCAGGCGCTGCAGGCACATGTGCGCACGCGCCTTGCCGCGCACGAGTATCCGCGCGCGATCGCGTTCGTCGACAGCCTGCCGATGACCGCGACCGGCAAGATCGTGCGCCGCGCGCTGCGCGACGCGTAGGCCGGCCGCCCGCCGTGCCGCCGGCTTGGCCGGATGGTTTATAGTGGCGCCACTACGCAGTCTTTCCTAGAAAACGATGTCCTCTGATCACCACTCCGGCGCGGGCGCGTCGCACAGCCCGCTCTACGCCAAACTCCTCGGCGAAACCGCCAAGATCGACTGGTGCGATCTCGAACGCTTCTTCGCGCAGGGCAAGCTGCTGTCCGTGGCACGCGACCTCGATCTCGTCAGCGTCGCGGAAGCCGTTGCCGACGACGATGCCGAACAGGTCACGCGCTGGCTGTCGTCGGGCCTCGTCGCGCGCATGCCGGCCGAAACCGCTGCCGATTATGCGGCGCGCAACCCGGAGCTGTGGGCGGTCGTCGTCTCGCCTTGGGTCTGCGTGCAGGAACGCGCCTGACGCGTCCGCCATGTCCGAAGCCGCGTTACCGCACGGGGCCGGCGCGGCCGCCGTCACGCATCGGCGTGTCCTCGCGCTCGCGTTCCCGATCGTCCTCGCGAACCTGACCCAGCCGATCCTCGGTGCCGTCGACACGGCCGTCGCGGGCCACCTCGACGGCACGCAGTACCTGGGCGGCGTCGCGCTCGGCGGGCTGTTCTTCAATTTCGTGTTCTGGGGGTTCGGTTTCCTGCGGATGGGGACGACCGGCCTCGTCGCGCAAGCGCATGGCGCCGGCGACGCCGCCGGGATCCGCCTGAACCTGCTGCGCGCGTTGATCGTCGCGTTCGCACTCGGCGCCGCGGTACTGGCGCTGCAGATGCCGCTGCTGTCTTTTGCGCTGTCCGCGCTCGGCGGCAGCGATGCCGTCCGCACCACGGCGCTTGCCTACAGCCAGGCGCGAATCTGGAGCGCCCCGTTCGCGCTCGCGAACTACGTCGTGCTCGGCTACCTGCTCGGCATGCAGCGCGTGCGGCTCGCGCTCGTCGCGCAGGTGTTCATCAATGCGATGAACATCGGCGCCGTGCTGCTCTACGTGTATGGCTTCGGCTGGGGTATTGCCGGCATCGGCGCCGCGACGGCCACCGCGGACGCATGCGGTTTCGCGCTCGGCGCATGGATGCTGTGGCGGCTGCGACCGCGCGGCCTTGCGCCGATCGCGGTACGAGCACTCGCCGACCGCGCCGCGCTCAAGCGGCTGATCGTGCTCAATCGCGACATCTTCCTGCGCACGCTGTGCCTGCTCGGCGCATTCGGCTGGTTCGCCCACCTCGGTGCAAAACAGGGCGATGCGACGCTCGCGGCGAACGCGCTGCTGCTGAATTTCCAGACGTTCATGGCGTACGGCCTCGACGGCTTCGCACATGCGGCCGAGGCGCTCGTCGGCGCGGCGGCCGGCGCGCGCGACCGCAGCGCGTTCCGGCAGGCCGTACGCGTCACGCTGTTCTGGTCGGCGCTCGGCGCGCTGCTGTTCACGCTCGTGTACTGGGCCGCCGGCGGCTGGATCGTCGCGCGCCTGACCGACCAGGCCGAGATCCGCGAAATGGCGCTGCGCTACCTGCCGTGGGCCGCGCTTTCGCCGATCGTGTCGGTCTGGGGCTTCCTGCTCGACGGCGTGTTCATCGGCGCCACGCAGACGCAATCGCTGATGCGTGCAATGGTCGCGTCGTTCTCGATCTTCGTGGTGGCCACGCTTGCCGCCGTCGGCACGTTCGGCAATCACGGCCTCTGGTTCGCGCTGCTGCTGTTCATGGCCGCACGCGGCGCGACGCTGGCGCGCTACCTGCCGGCGCTGTTGCGGCACATCGGCGCCGACGCGCCCGCGGCCCGCGCCTGACGGCGGGCCGACCCGGCCGTTATTGCGTGGGTTTCGGCGGCGGCGCGTCGAGCATCGACGGCGGCGTCATGTCGGTCGGCACGCCGTGATAGTCGGCTGGATCTTCCGGCGGATGGCCGCGACGGGCCTGATGCGGATCGCTGGTACAGCCGGCGAGCAAGGATGCGGCCAGCACGGCCAGCATGAAACGGTTCATCGGGTAGGGCTCCGGAAATCGGCGCGCCCATCGCACGCCGGGACCGCGCCGAGTCTAGCGGAAATCTCGCTTCGGAGTCGCGCCGCGCATGTCCTACTATGTACGCATGGCGCTGTGCCGCGGAAAGGAGGCTGCCATGTCGTCTGAAGAAATTGCCGGCCTGATCGGGCTGTTCGTCGGTCTGATGGTGCTAGTCGCCCTGTCGTTCTTCGAGTCGCGCGAATACAAGCGCAGCCATGAAGGCGAAGGGATGATCCACCACTGGATGGCCGAACACCACCTGCTCGACTGGCGGCGCAAGCACTAAGCGCGCCGCTGCCGTCCGGCCCTTCCCCGGGCCGTTCTCGAACGTGCCGTCCCGCGGCACGCTGGGGATTGCGTATCGCCGAAATTAACAGGGTCCGGTCGCACTCGTCGATCAGATGGACGAACGCCGTCGCGCGGCACGTGCCACGCGACGGCGTTCGCTTGCGCGCGCCCCCGCGGGCGCGACGCGATTCCGACGGCTCAGCCCAGGAAGTGACGGGCGTAGCGCGCGTTGATGTCGGACAGGCGGAACAGCGTCAGGAAATCCGCGCAGTTGAAGTCGGGATCCCAGGCCGGCGCACCGCAGATCTTCGCGCCAAGACGCAGGTAACCCTTGATCAGCGGCGGCGGCGCCACGACGGTGCCCGTCTGCAGTTCGTCGACCGGCAGGGCCGTGTGCGGGAACGCGCGATATTCCGGCGCCGTCAGCGAGCCAGCCGACAGCGACTGGTACAGGTTCGCCGCGTAGTGGCCGCCGTCGGCCATCGACACGCTCGCGCAGCCGAGCATCGTCTCGTAGCCGTTCTGCATCATGTACGCGCCAAGGCCGCCCCACAGCGCCATGATGACGGCGCCGCTGCGGTAGTCGCTGTGCACGCACGAGCGGCCCACCTCGACCATCTTGCCGCGCAGATGCGTGAGGCGCGACAGGTCGAATTCGCCTTCGGCATACAGGCGGCCGACGCGCGCCGCCTGGTGCGGCGGCAGCACGCGATACGTGCCGACGACCTTCAGGGTGTCGAGATCGCGAACCAGCAGGTGGTCGCAGTACGCATCGAACGGATCGACGTCGAGACCGGAGGGGCCGCTCACCTGCGCGCCCATCTCTTCGGCGAACACGCTGTAACGCAGGCGCTGGGCTTCGCGCAATTCGTCTTCCGTACGCGCCCACGCGGCGCGCAGGCGATACTCCGATGTGACGGTTTCAGCGGCGCGTGGCAGGTGGCGCCGCGACGTGTCGAGGGGCAGCGAGGCAAAAGGGAGCGTAGGCGTCGGCAGTTCTCGCATTAGGCTTTCCTGGTCGTAAGGAATAGGACGACATGCCCGCCAATGTAGTAATCGGCCGTGACCGTTATGTGGCACGACCGTGTCCTTTCAATGACGTGTCGCCGAATTGACTTTAGCAGAAAGCTTGCGAAACCGTATGATCAATCCCTTCAAAGCTCTTCAGGCGGGCCTCAGAGCAGGTCGGGCGTCAATACCGCACGCAATACGGCCTGCCGGCTGCCATCACGCGTGCGGCTCGCCAGCCACACGATTCCGCCCTTCTTGACGCTCCAGCTGTCGTCGCCGCCGGCGATCAGCTGCGCGGCAACGCTGCCGAGCGTCGGCTGATGACCGACGATCACGACCGTCGGCGCGATGCCTTCCGGCCAGCCGGCCGCCGTCAGCACGTCGTCGACGCCGCCGCCCGGCGCGAGCGTGTCGACCGTCCGGTACTGGTCGGTCAGCGCCTCGACCGTCTGCACGGTGCGGGCCGCCGGGCTCGCGAGGATCAAGGCGTTCGTCTCGAGCCGGCCACGCAGCCATTTGGCCATCGCCTGCGCGTCCTTGCGGCCCCGGACGGTCAACTGGCGCGCGAGATCGCTCGTCGCGTAGTCTTCGGCTTCGGCGTGGCGCCACAGGATCAGGTTCATCATGATGTTCTCCTTGCTTCGGCAAGCGGGCCGCCGATGATCGGGCGAATTGTCGCAAATTGCGGGCGTTTGCCGCCGCGGCATTTGCCCGCATATAGGGATTGACCGGATCTGATATTCAACGATACAATCTTTGGCTCGTCGGAGCGTAGCGCAGCCTGGTAGCGCATCTGATTTGGGATCAGAGGGTCGTAGGTTCGAATCCTATCGCTCCGACCAAGGAATCAAGGGGTTACGGTTCATACCGTAGCCCCTTTTCCGTTTCTGGGCCCTTCGAGCGTCAACCGGGATTCCCGGTTCGCGGCGCCTCGATTCATTGTAGGGATCAATTGGGGCATCGACGCTACAACGATCCACGCAGCCCCCGGCCGCCCTATTTCGAAGGTCGGCACAAAGCAAAGGGCTGACGACCTTGCGCTTTCAATGCGAGAAAGGCTGACTGGAAAGAATCGAGCGCCCGCCCGGCCCGTCGAATCACATCGACGCCATACGGGCCAACGCGCCATCCGCAGCCCGCATACGGCACTTGCCGGAACACGCGATAATGCGCATGGGACAACCTGCATCCGCGCATGAAAAACAACATTCTCAAGACCGCCCTCTGCACATCGCTGCTCGCGCTCGCGACTGCCGGCACCGCGTCGGCCAAGGCGCTCGACGACGCACTCGACTGCCACTCGACCGGCCACAAATTCGTCGCGCCGCTGCTCGCCGCCGGCGACATCCAGTCGGAGCCGATGCACGTCGAATCGAACTCGGTCAATGCATTCCGCACGAGCCACGCGCTGACGGCGTACGGCTTCGGCGTCTACGTCGTGCTCGGATACCAGGCGAACGACCCGATCTTCCGCCCGGGCGACGGCACGCCGATCGGCGACTGGGCCTATGGCGTCGTGGTGCGGGGCACGAAAAGCGCGGTGGAAGAAGCCGTGCGCAAGGCCGGCAGCGACGCGACCGTGAAGCAGGCGTTTCCGTTCCTGACTGCGATCGTCTGCTCGTCGGACTGAGCGGTCGCCACGACGATCACGCGGCAAGCCTGAGGGGCACCAAGCCTGCCTGCTGCCCCGCCCCTCCCAGCCCCGCTATCGACCTCGCTTCGACCTCGCTTCGGCCAGTTACGCGCCGGTATACACCACGCGATACGGGATACCGACCTTCTCCCACTCGGCCGCCTCCTGGCTGAGGCTGTAGTCGGTCAGCGGGTTCTGCTCGACCCACGCGCTCGGCAGGCGCACTTCATACCCGCCCTTCTTCATCTGCGAAACGGAAATGTCCGGCAGCCCGGCATCGGTCCGGCGCCGACACAGCAGCGCCGCGAGCCGCAGGCAGAACAGCAGCGGCCACTCGACCTCGCGCGCCTGCGACAGCTTGCCGAGCTTGCCCGCGTGACCGAGCACGAGCGCGGCGAGGCGCGCCTGGTCGGTGCGCGAAAAACCCGGCATATCCGCGTTGCTCGCGATATAAGCCGAGTGCTTGTGATACGCGCTGTGCGAGATCGACAAACCGATCTCGTGCAATGCGGCCGCCCAGCCGAGGAACATCCGCCCTTCCTCGCGCGCCTCTTCGTCGGCTTCCTCGAGTTCGTCGTAGAAACGCCCCGCCAGCGCGCCGATCCGCTCGGCCTGCGCACGGTCGACACCGTAGCGGCGCGTGAAGCCCTCGACGGTCACCGCACGCATGTCCTCGTGCTGCGTCCGGCCGAGCAGGTCGTACAGCACACCGAGGCGCAACGCGCCGTCGGTCGTATCGACGTAGTCGACACCGAGTTCCTCGAACACCGCGAGCATGATCGCGAGGCCGCCCGCGAGCACCGGCACGCGATCGGGCTTCAGCGCGATCAGCTTCAGCCGATTGACGTTCTCCGACTTGATCAGTGCACGCTTGAGCCGCTCGAGGCCGCCGCGCGAAATGCCGTGCGTGATGCCCGGATCGTTGAAGCCGTTTGCCTCGACGAGTTCCGCGAGCGCACGCGCGGTGCCCGACGAGCCGATCGCCTGGTCCCAGCCGGCCTTCTTGTACTCGCTCGAAATGATCTGGATCTCGCGCTTGGCCGCGAGCTCGGCCTGCCGCATCGTGTATTCGTCGACGTTGCCGGCCGGGAAGAAGGTGCGGCTGTGGCTCACGCAGCCGATATAGAGGCTCTCCATCACGATCGGCGTGTAGTGGGAGCCAATGATGAATTCGGTGGAGCCGCCGCCGATGTCGACGACGAGCCGCTTGCCCGCGCTCGCCGGCACCGAGTGCGCGGCGCCCGCATAGATCAGCCGCGCTTCTTCGCGGCCCGCGATCACTTCGATCGGGAAACCCAGTGCCGCTTCGGCTTCGCCGAGAAATTCGGCCGCGTTCTTCGCGACGCGCAGCGTGTTGGTCGCCACCGCGCGCACGTGATCGGGATGGAAATCGCGCAGGCGCTCGCCGAACCGCTTGAGCGCTTCCCAGCCACGCTCCTGCGACGCGCGATCGAGCATCTTGTCGCTCGACAGGCCCGCGGCCAGCCGGACGGGCTCGCGCAGCGCGTCGACGGGATAGATCTGGCTGCCTGCCGGCGTTTCCTCGACGCGACCGACGATCAGCCGGAAGCTGTTCGAGCCGAGATCCACGGCAGCCAGCAAGTGGGGGGTTGTAACCATCAGAAGGGGGCTCCGTGCGCGTTCACCCGCGGCGGCCGGTGCGGCAACCGCGGGCGATCAATCAAAGGCAACATTTTAAGCGTGGAACGCTTGCCATTGCCACGCTTCACGGGCATGCATCCTGCTCGATTGCATATAGCCGAAACATTTATGAGACGAAACGGTTACAGCGTAGAATTTCCCGATATAAATACATCATTGTCATTCGCACGTCATCGTACCGTGAGAGTTTCCGAGCGTCCTTTCGAATCATCGCCTGAATCACCCCCTACTCTGCCGATGTCCGTCCGTTACCCGCTTCTCAATCGTGAACTCGGCATCCTCGGTTTCAACGAGCGCGTGCTGGCCCAGGCAGCTGATCCGCAAGTCCCTTTGCTCGAGCGCCTCCGCTTCATCTGCATCACCAGCAGCAACCTCGACGAATTCTTCGAAGTCCGGATGGCCGGCCTGCAGGAGCAGATCCGCGACAACCCCGGCGCACTGACGCCCGACGGCATGTCGTTACAACATGCTTACGATCTCGTCGTCGAACGCGCGCAGCGGCTCGTCCATCGACAGTACACGATGCTGCACGAAACCGTGCTGCCCGCGCTCGAACAGGAAGGCATCTACTTCCATGCGAGCGACACGTGGAACGACGAGCAGCTCGAATGGGCGCGGCGCTACTTCCTCGACGAGCTGCTGCCGGTGCTGACGCCGATCGGCCTCGATCCCGCGCATCCGTTCCCGCGCGTGCTGAACAAGAGCCTGAATTTCGTCGTCGAGCTCGAAGGCCGCGACGCGTTCGGACGCCAGGCCGTGATGGGCATCGTGCAGGCGCCGCGCGCGCTGCCGCGCGTCGTGCGCATGCCGCACGCGCTGTCGGGCTTCGAGCACGGCTTCGTGCTGCTGAGCTCGTTCATGCAGCGCTTCGTCGGCGAGCTCTTCCCGCAACTGACGGTGAAGAGCTGCAACCAGTTCCGCATCACGCGCAACAGCGAGCTGTTCGTCGACGAAGACGAAATCACGAACCTGCGCGTCGCGCTGCAGGGTGAACTGCCCGCGCGCCACCTCGGCAATGCAGTGCGCCTCGAGGTGTCGGCCGACTCGCCGCCGCACATCGTGCGCCGCCTGCTCGTGGAAAGCGAACTCGGCGAGAAGGACTGCTATCGCGTGGCCGGTTCGGTGAACCTCGTGCGGCTGATGCAGATTCCCGATCTCGTCGACCGTCCCGACCTGAAGTTCACGCCGTTCACCGCGTCGACCCCGTCCGCGATCACCAACGCGCCGACGATGTTCGACGCGATCGACAACGGCGACATCCTGCTGCACCACCCGTACGAAAGCTTCCAGCCGGTGCTCGAACTGCTGCAGCAGGCCGCGAGGGATCCGAGCGTCGTCGCGATCAAGCAGACGATCTACCGCACCGGCACCGATTCGCCGCTGATGGACGCGCTGATGGAAGCCGCGCGCAACGGCAAGGAAGTGACCGTCGTCGTCGAACTGCTCGCGCGCTTCGACGAGGAGACCAACATCAACTGGGCGTCGCAGCTCGAAGCCGTCGGCGCGCATGTCGTGTACGGCGTGGTCGGCCACAAGTGCCACGCGAAGATGATGCTGATCGTGCGGCGCGTCGTGCAGGCCGGCAAGGCGTCGCTGCGCCGCTACGTGCACCTCGGCACCGGCAACTACCATCCGCGCACGGCGCGCCTCTACACCGACTTCGGGCTGATGACGGCCGACCAGAAGATCTGCGAGGACGTCCATCACGTGTTCCAGCAACTGACCGGCATCGGCGGCGAACTCACGCTGCACGAGCTGTGGCAGTCGCCGTTCACGCTGCATCCGCGCATCATCGATTCGATCCGCGCGGAGATCGACAATGCACGCGCAGGCAAGCGCGCACGCGTCGTCGCGAAAATGAACGCGCTGCTGGAGCCGACGGTGATCGCGGCGCTGTACGAAGCGTCGCAGGCCGGCGTCAAGGTCGACCTGATCGTGCGCGGTGTCTGTGCGCTGAAACCCGGCGTGCCGGGGCTGTCGGAAAACATCACCGTGCGCTCGATCGTCGGCCGCTTCCTCGAGCACCACCGGATCTACTACTTCCACGCGAACGGCGCCGAGGAGGTCTATCTGTCGAGCGCCGACTGGATGGACCGCAACCTGTTCCGTCGCGTCGAAGTCGCGTTCCCGATCCGCGATCGCAAGCTCAAGCGGCGCGTGATCGCCGAGGGCCTGTCGGTGTGCCTCGGCGACAACCAGTCGGCCTGGCAGATGCACAGCGACGGTCACTACCGCCGCCGCCGCGCCGGCAAGACGATCCGCAACGCGCAACTCGGGTTGCTCGCGAAGTTCTGCTCCTGAAGAATCGGCCGCGCGGCACAAGCCGCGCGCCGCGTCGCTCCCAATAAAAAACGCAGCCGACTGGCTGCGTTTTTTATTGGGAGCCGGCATACCATCGCTCGCCGAACGAGCGACGGCTGCCGTTACGCGATCATGCCTCGTAAGCGGCCGGCCGGATCGCGATGATGCGCGAGCCCGGGAAGCGCGCGGTGAACGTGCTGCCGCGCCCTTCCTCGCTCTGCACGTACAGGTGCGCGTCATGCCGCTGCAGCACGTGCTTGACGATCGCAAGGCCGAGCCCCGTGCCGCCGGTGTCGCGCGAACGGCTGCGGTCGACGCGGTAGAAGCGTTCGGTGAGCCGCGGCAGGTCGGCGGCCGGAATCCCGAAGCCGCTGTCCGTCACGGAAAACACACCCTGCGCGCCTTCGCGCCGCCACGTCACGACGATCTTGCCGCCTTCCGGCGTATAGCGGATCGCGTTGGTGACCAGATTCGCGAACGCGCTGAACAGCTCCGTCTGCGCACCGGTGACGCCGAGCGTCTCGTCGATCGAGAACGCGATGTCGTGATGCCCGTTCGACAGCGTCTGCGCGTCCTCCTTCAGATGGTCGAACACGGCCCGCATGTCGATCGCGCGATCGAGCGGCGGCTTGCTCTCGCCCTCCAGCTTCGCGAGCACCAGCAGGTCGGTCACGATGTGCCGCATCCGCGAGGCCTGCTGCTCCATCATGTCGAGATAGCGCGAGCGATCCTCCTCGTTCAGCGGCAGCTCGCGCATCGTTTCGAGGAACCCCGACAGCACGGTGAGCGGCGTCTTCAACTCGTGCGATACGTTCGCAACGAAGTCACGCCGCATCGCATCGGTCCGCTCGAGCTCGGTGATGTCCTGCGTGAGCAGCAGCTTGCGATTCTCGCCGTACGGAAACACCTGCACTTCCAGCACGTTCTGACGCGACTCGCCCATGCCGCGCATCACGAGCGTCTCCTCGTAATGCTGCGCGTTCAGGTAGCGGACGAACTCGGGATGGCGAACCAGGTTGGTGATGTGCTGGCGCAGGTCGCGCTTCGCGTCGAGGCCGAAATGGACCTCGGCGATCGCGTTGCACCACTCGATCTGGTCGTGATCGTCGAGCATCGCGACGCCGTTCGGCGACGCCTGGATCGCCTGGATGAAGCGCGAATGCTGCTGCTCGACCTGACGCACCTGCGCATGCCACTGCTTCGCGAGCTTGTGCAGGCGATAGTAGATCTCGCCCCAGATGCCCGGCGCGCTCGGCACCTCGCCATAGACCGGTGCATCGAGCAGCCGCCACAGACGCTGCGTATGAAAGGTACTGAAAAAGCCCTGCGCGACCAGCATCACGACCACGAACACGAGGCCCGCGGTCGGGCCGGCGAAGACGCCGACCAATACGCCGATCAGCACGAGCAGCACGAGCGACACCAAAAAGCGCGCCCAGATGATGTTCATGATTCAGCGCCCGAAAGAATGAACGGCATGCCGTGGCACACGGCATGCGTGGATACGTTACGCGTGCTTGGCGAGCCGGTAGCCGCTGCCGCGCACGGTCTCGATCATCGCATCGCAGCCGGCCGGTTTCAAGGCCGCGCGCAATCGTTTGATGTGCACGTCGACGGTGCGCTCCTCGACGAATACATGGTCGCCCCACACCTGGTCGAGCAGTTGCGTGCGGCTGTGCACGCGCTCCGGATGCGTCATGAAGAAATGCAGCAGGCGGAACTCGGTCGGGCCGAGATCGAGCTTGATCTCGCTGCCTTCCGCATGCGCGGCGACGCGATGCGTGGCCGGGTCGAGGCGCAGCCCGTTGATCGACACGACGTCCTCGGTCAGCTGCGGCGCGCGACGACGCAGCACGGCCTTGATCCGCGCCATCAGCTCCTTCGGCGAGAACGGCTTCGTCACGTAGTCGTCCGCGCCGATTTCGAGGCCGAGCACCTTGTCCTGCTCATCGCCACGTGCGGTCAGCATGATGATCGGGATGTGCTTGGTCCGTTCGTTGTTGCGCAGGTCACGCGCGAACGCAATACCGGACTTGCCCGGCAGCATCCAGTCGAGCAGCACGAGATCGGGCAGCACGTCGCTGATCAGGTTCTGCGCCTGTTCGGCGTTGTACGCCCGAATCGGGCAGTGACCGGCGTGCTGGAGATTCACCGAGATCAGTTCGGAAATCGCGGGCTCATCTTCAACGACGAGAATGTTGCTGGGCATCGGCACCTCTGTTCTTCCTTACGGAGTCGATTAACTGTTGGCTTCGCGATCGAGCGTGTCGCGCGGCTGGTGCCGCACGTCGGTGCCCTTCACGATGTAGATGATGAATTCGGCGATGTTCTTCGCGTGGTCGCCGATCCGCTCGATCGCCTTCGCGATGAACAGGTACTCGAGGCCCACCGAGATCGTGCGCGGATCTTCCTGCATGTACGACACGAGCTTACGCACGAACGCACGGAATTCCTGGTCGATTTCCTTGTCGTCCTTGACGATCTGCGCGGCGGCCACCGTATCGAGACGCGCGAACGCGTCGAGCGCGCGGCGCAGGATCGTCACGGCCATCTCGCCCGACACCTTGATCTCGGCGATGTTGACCGTGCGCGCGGCCGGCTCGTCGACCAGGCGGCGCACGCGCTTCGCGATCTTCTCAGCCTCGTCGCCTGCGCGCTCGAGGTTCGTAATCGTTTTCGAAATCGACATCAAAAGGCGCAGGTCACGCGCGGCAGGCTGCCTCCGCGCGATGATGTTGCCGCACTCCTGGTCGATGTCGACTTCCATCGTGTTCAGGACTTCTTCGTTCGCGATCACCTTCTCGGCCGCATCGCGATCGAATTCGTTCAGCGCGTGCATCGCGCCGACGATCTGCGACTCGACGAGCCCGCCCATTTCCAGCACTTTCGACGACACCGCGTTGAGATCGGCGTCGAACTGGCTCGACAGATGTTTATCCGACATGGCTGTTGTTCTCCGTCATCAGCCGAAGCGGCCGGTGATGTAGTCTTCCGTTTCCTTGCGCACCGGCTTGATGAAGATCTTTTCGGTCTCGCCGAATTCGATCAGCTCGCCCAGGTACATGTAGGCCGTGAAATCCGAGCAGCGTGCGGCCTGCTGCATGTTGTGCGTGACGATCACGACCGTGTAGTCGCTCTTGAGCTCCGCGATCAGCTCTTCGATGCGGCCCGTCGAGATCGGGTCGAGCGCCGAGCACGGTTCGTCGAGCAGCAGCACTTCCGGACGGATCGCGATACCGCGCGCGATGCACAGACGCTGCTGCTGGCCGCCCGAGAGGCCGTAGCCGCTCTGGCTCAGCTTGTCCTTCACTTCGTTCCACAGCGCGGCCTTCGTGAGCGCCCACTCGACGCGATCGTCCATTTCCGAGCGCGTGAGCTTTTCGAACATCTTCACGCCGAACGCGATGTTGTCGTAGATCGACATCGGGAACGGGGTCGGCTTCTGGAACACCATGCCGATCCGCGCGCGCAGCAGCGAGATGTCGCGCTTCGTCGTCAGCAGGTTCTCGCCGTCCATCAGGATTTCGCCTTCGGCGCGCTGCTCCGGATAGAGCGCGAACATCTTGTTGAACGTGCGCAGCAGCGTCGACTTGCCGCAGCCCGACGGGCCGATGAACGCCGTCACCTTCCCTTCGGGAATGCTCAGGTTGATGTTCTTCAGCGCGTGGAACTTGTTGTAGAAGAAGTTGAGGTTGTTGACCTCGATCTTCGCGTTCAGCGGCTCGAGCGGACGGCCGTGCGCCGCGTCGTGCGTGCCGGCGGGCGCAGCGGTGCGCTCGACGGGATTCAGGTGGCTTTCTGCCATATTCATCGGATTGCTCCGCCGTTACTTTTTCGAGAAGATCGAGCGCGCCAGGATGTTGAGTCCGAGCACCCCGAGCGTAATCAGGAACACGCCCGCCCAGGCGAGCGACTGCCATTCCGCGAACGGGCTCATCGCGAACTTGTAGATCGTGACGGGCAGGTTCGCCATCGGCTGGCTCATGTCCCACGAGAAGAACTGGTTCGACAGCGCGGTGAACAGCAGCGGCGCCGTTTCGCCGGCGATCCGCGCGACGGCGAGCAGCACGCCCGTGATGATCCCGCCGACCGACGCGCGCAGCGTGATCTTCAGCACCATGCGCCACTTCGGCGTGCCGAGCGCGAAGGCCGCTTCGCGCAGCGCGTTCGGCACGAGCTTCAGCATGTTCTCGGTCGTGCGGATCACGATCGGAATCTGCAGCAGCGCGAGCGCGATCACGCCGGCCCAGCCCGAGAAGCGCCCCGACTTTGCAACGACGATCGCGTACACGAACAGGCCGATGACGATCGACGGCGCGGACAGCAGGATGTCGTTGATGAAGCGGATCGTGCTCGCCAGCAGGTTCTTCTGGCCGTATTCGGCGAGATAGACACCGGCGAGGATGCCGATCGGCGTGCCGACCAGCGTGCCGAAACCGCACAGCAGCAAGCTGCCGACGATCGCGTTCGCCAGACCGCCGCCTTCCGTGTTCGGTGCCGGCGTCGATTCCGTGAACAGTTGCAGCGACAGGCCGCCGACGCCGAGATGCACCGTCGTGTAGAGAATCCACACGAGCCACAAGAGGCCGAATGCCATCGCACCGAGCGACGCGGTGAGCGCGATCGCGTTGACGGCCTTGCGCTTGCGCTGCAGGCGGTTGCGCATCGCGTCGAGCACGGCGCCGTCCGGACCCGGGAAATTCATGATGGGCTCGCTCATTTCTTGCCCTCTCCCTTCTCGAGACGAAGCAGCAGCAGTTTGGAGATGGACAGCACGATGAACGTGATCACGAACAGGATCAGGCCCAGTTCCATCAGCGCGGACGTATGCAGGCCCGGTTGCGCTTCCGCGAATTCGTTCGCGAGCGCCGACGTGATGCTGTTGCCCGGTGCGAACAGCGACACGCTGTCGAGCAGGTTCGTATTGCCGATCACGAAAGTCACGGCCATCGTCTCGCCGAGCGCGCGGCCGAGGCCGAGCATCACGCCGCCGATCACGCCGGTCTTCGTATAGGGCAGCACGACTTTCCACATTACTTCCCAGGTCGTGCAGCCGATCCCGTACGCCGATTCCTTCAGCAGCACGGGCGTGACTTCGAACACGTCACGCATCACCGATGCGATGTACGGGATGATCATGATCGCGAGGATCACGCCGGCGGCCAGGATGCCGATACCGATCGGCGGGCCCGAGGTCAGCGGGCCGAGCACCCACACGTCCTTGAACAGGCGGCCGATCGGCTTCTGGAAATATTCCGCGAAGATCGGCGCGAACACGAGCAGGCCCCACATGCCGTACACGATCGACGGAATCGCGGCGAGCAGCTCGATCGCGATGCCGAGCGGGCGGCGCAGCCACACGGGCGACAGCTCGGTGAGGAACAGCGCGATGCCGAAGCTGACCGGCACCGCGATGACGAGCGCGATGACCGACGTCACGATCGTGCCGTAGATCGGCACGAGCGCGCCGTAGATGTCCGAGTTGGGATCCCACTCGGATTGCCACAGGAAGCCGAGGCCGAACTTCTGGATCGTCGGCATCGACGCGATGATCAGGGAAACGATGATCCCGCCGAGCAGCAGCAGGGTCACGATGGCGGCAAGCCGTGCGAGACCGCCGAATACGACATCCCCGAGGCGGCTCGGCGCGCGTTGCTGCGCAACGTCGGCGGACCGTGAGGACGTATAGGAAATATCAGACATGGGTGCCTGCTTTTGATTGCCGGGCGCCGTAACGCCCGGCTTTACCGCACACACTGCCCGACCGGCACGGCCGGGCAGCGAACCGCTGCAATGCTTACTCCGCGGCGACCGGCTTGCCCGAAGCGTCCGTCACCTTGACCTTCCACTGCTTGCGGATTTCCGCTTCGACTGCCGGCGGCAGCGAGATGTAGTCGAGGCTGTCAGCAGCCTTCTCGCCGTTCTTGAACGCCCAGCTGAAGAACTTCAGCGTTTCCACGCCCTGCTCCGGCTTGTCCTGCTTCGCGTGCAGCAGCACGAACGTCGCGCCGACGACCGGCCATGCTTCCTTGCCCGGCTGGTTCGTCAGGATCTGGTAGAACGACTTCGACCAGTTCGCGCCAGCAGCAGCGGCCTTGAACGTTTCCGTCTTCGGCTCGACCACCGTGCCCGTCGAGTTCTTCAGGGCCGTGTAGACCATGTTGTTCTTCTTCGCGTACGCCCATTCGACGTAGCCGACCGCGCCCGGCAGGCGTTGCACGAACGCTGCGACGCCGTCGTTGCCCTTGCCGCCCGTGCCCGTCGGCCAGTTGACCGTCGTGCCTTCGCCGACCTTCGACTTCCACTCGTCGTTGACCTTCGACAGGTAGTTCGTCCAGATGAAGCTCGTGCCCGAGCCGTCAGCGCGGCGAACCACGGCGATGTCCGTGTCCGGCAGCTTGACCTTCGGGTTCAGCGCGGCGATCGCCGGGTCGTTCCACTTCTTGATCTTGCCGAGGTAGATGTCGCCGAGCACCGGGCCCGACAGCGTCAGTTCACCCGGCTTCACGCCCGGCACGTTGATGACCGGCACCACGCCGCCGACCACCGTCGGGAACTGGAACAGGCCTTCCTTCGCGAGCTCTTCATCCTTCAGCGGAGCGTCCGAGCCGGCAAAATCGACCGTCTTCGCGACGATCTGCTTCAGGCCGCCCGACGAGCCGATGCCTTGATAGTTGACCTTCGCGCCGCCGGTCTGCTGGTAGTCAGCAGCCCATTTCGTATAGATCGGCATCGCGAACGTGCTGCCTGCGCCCGTGATGTCGGCAGCGTGGGCGGCGACGGCGAAAAGCGCGCCAGCCAGGCCGGCAATCGCGGTTTGCATCAATTTCATGAGACCTCCAGTGTGTGAGCGGATGACTACGGCACCGCGAAGGTTAGGGGCTCCTCATGACGGTAATGTGACAATCGATGAAACTGGCGTGACAGTAACATGACTGGTTGAAAGGGAGTATCGGGTGCGGCGGGCACGGCGCCCGGACGGCGCCGGAACGGCGGCAGCGGCAAGAATTGCCTGCCTGGCAGGGACGGGAGACTTCCCGTTTTACATCGGTGCGAGCGGATCGTAGCGCAGTGTCTGCGCCACGGAAAGTCCGCTTGTGACTGGCCCGATATCAGGGGTCTGACGATTTTTCGACCCTGGATTGCGGGGGCGACGCGCCCTTCTCTTTATAGGTATCGCAAACCTTTGCGTCTGACGAAATCACGGCGCCCCGAAGGCGCCGTGTGCGGGTTCACCGGAACACCGGCGCGCAGGTGTTTGACCTGACGCGCCGGGCCCGTGCGTCAGGTCGTCGCCGCGCGCACCGCGTCGGCGATCGTCTCCGCGTGGCGCACCGCATCGGCGGCCTGCTGCGCTTCGACCATCACACGCAGCACGGGCTCCGTGCCCGATGCGCGGATCAGCACGCGGCCGCTGCCGGCGAGCGCGGCTTCGGCCGCGTCGATCGCGGCGCGAATCGACGTGCTGCCCTTCCAGTCGGCACCCGGCTTCATCCGCACATTGATCAGCTTCTGCGGGAACAGCGTGACGCCGTCGAGCATCTGCGTGAGGGTCTTGCCGCTGCGCTTCAGCGCGGCCAGCACGAGCAGTGCCGACACGATGCCGTCGCCGGTCGAGTGGCGGTCGAGCGACAGGATGTGGCCCGAGCCTTCCGCGCCGAGCTGCCAGCCGTGCTCGCGCAGCTGCTCGAGCACGTAGCGATCGCCGACCGCCGCGCGGACGAACTTCACGCCCTCGCGCTGCAGCGCGACTTCGACCGCGAGGTTCGTCATCAGCGTGCCGACCGCGCCTTCGACCTTGCCGTCGGTCGCGATCCGGTCCTTCACGAGCACGTAGAGCAGCTCGTCGCCGTTGTACAGGCGACCGGTCGCATCGACCACTTGCAGGCGGTCAGCATCGCCGTCGAGCGCAATGCCGAGATCGGCGTGGTTCGCACGCACCGCACGCACCAGCGCGTCCGGCGCGGTCGCACCGACACCATCGTTGATGTTGAAGCCGTTCGGCGCGACCCCGATCGGAATCACGTCCGCGCCGAGTTCGTGGAACACGTGCGGCGCGATCTGGTACGCGGCACCGTGTGCGCAGTCGATCACGAGCTTCAGCCCGCGCAGGTTGAACGCGGCAGGGAACGTGCTCTTGCAGAACTCGATGTAGCGGCCGGCCGCGTCGTCAAGGCGGCGCGCCTTGCCGAGACCGTCGGACGATGCGCACTCGAGCGGCTTGTCGAGCCACGCTTCGATCGCGGCTTCGGTGTCGTCGGGCAGCTTGTTGCCGTCGGCGGAGAAAAACTTGATCCCGTTGTCGTGATAGGGATTGTGCGATGCGCTGATCACGACGCCCGCCGACAGGCGCAGCGCGCGCGTCAGGTACGCGACGCCCGGCGTCGGCATCGGGCCGGCCAGCATCACGTCGACGCCGGCCGCCGAGAACCCGGCCTCGAGCGCGGCTTCGAGCATGTAGCCGGATACGCGCGTGTCCTTGCCGATCAGCACGGTCGGGCGCGAGCCTGCCGCGACATCGGCCGAGCTGGCCAGTACCTTGCCGGCTGCGTAGCCGAGACGCAACACGAAATCCGGCGTGATGGGCGCCTCGCCCACCGTACCGCGAATGCCGTCCGTGCCGAAATATCGACGTCCCATGGTGAACCTTCCTCCTTCGTCTTCTGCTTTATCGTTGCCGCGCGGCTTCGCGCACGGCATTCAAGATTTTCAGCGCGTCGACCGTTGCCGCGACGTCGTGCACGCGCACGATCGCCGCGCCGCGCTCGACCGCGCACACCGCGGCCGCCACGCTCGCCGCGACGCGCTCCATCGGCGGCTTGCCGCCGATCACCGCGCCGAGCATCGACTTGCGCGACATGCCCGCGAGTATCGGATACGCACGGCCGTCGGGCCGCACGGGTGCCGTGTCCGGCAACGCGGCCAGCAACGCATAGTTGTCGTCGACGACCGCCTTGCCGAATCCGAAACCGGGATCGACGCAGATCCGCTCCGGCGCAATCCCCGCATCGCGCAGCGCCTGCGCGCGCTCGGCGAGAAAATCGCGCACGTCGGTCACGACATCGCCGTAATCGGGTTCGCCAACCTGCATCGTCCGTGGCTCACCCAGCATGTGCATCGCACACAATCCGCAGTTGCCGCCGCGCACGGCGTCGATCGCGCCGGGCTGGCGGAACCCCCAGATGTCGTTGATCAGGTCGGCGCCGGCGGCCAGCGCGGCTCGCATCACGGCCGGCTTGTAGGTATCGATCGACAGCGGCACGTTCAGCGGCCGCAGCGCTTCGACGAGCGGGATCACGCGTGCGAGTTCCTCGTCGAGCGGCACGGGCGGCGCGCCGGGGCGCGTCGATTCGCCGCCGATATCGAGAAGGTCGACGCCTTCGGCAATCATTCGCTCGGCCTGGCGCAGCGCATCGTCGCGCGCGAGGAAGCGGCCGCCGTCGGAGAACGAATCGGGCGTGGCGTTGAGGATGCCCATCACGAGCGGGCGTTCGAACGTCAGTTCGAAGCGGCCGCACCGGAGCGGCGCGGGAATGAATGGGGAAACAGCGGAATCGGACACGAGCAACTGGCGTGATTGAATGCAAAACGGGCCGGTGTGAAGCCACACCAGCCCGTGAACGGCGCTAAAGCGGAGATTATGCCGCCGGCGAAGCAGGCGCCGGCGCGTTGGCGGGCTTCACCTCGGCGCTGCTGCCACCACCCGACGAATCGCCGCCGACAGCCGGCGAGCTCTTCGGGGAGCGCGGCGGACGGCCTTCCATGATGTCGTTGATCTGATCGGCATCGATCGTCTCCCACTCCATCAGCGCGGCGGTCATCGCTTCGACCTTGTCGCGGTTCTCTTCGAGCAGGCGGCGCGCAAGGCCGTACTGTTCGTCGAGCACACGGCGGATTTCCGAATCGACCTTCTGCTGGGTCGCTTCCGAGATCGTGCGCGTGAAGCCGCGGCCGAACGGCGACGCATCGTTTTCGTCGTCGACGTAGACCATCGGCCCGAGCGCGTCGGTCATGCCGAAACGGGCCACCATCGCACGCGCCGTCTGCGTCGCCTTGTTGAAGTCGTCCGATGCGCCGGTGCTGACGAGGTTCATGAACAGCTCTTCCGCCACCCGGCCACCGAACAGGATCGCAAGGCGGTCCATCAGGTAGTCCTTCGAGTACGTTTCGTTGTCATGCTCCGGCAACTGCCACGTGACACCCAGCGCGCGACCGCGCGGGATGATCGTGACCTTGTGCACGGGGTCCGCCTTCGGCAGCAGCTTCGCGATCACCGCGTGGCCCGACTCGTGATAAGCGGTCGCACGCTTCGCTTCTTCGCGGATCACGGCCGACTTGCGCTCCGGACCCATGAAGATCTTGTCCTTCGCGTCTTCGAAATCCTGCATCTCGACGATGCGCTTGCCGCGACGTGCGGCGAACAGCGCCGCCTCGTTCACGAGGTTCGCGAGATCGGCGCCCGAGAAGCCCGGCGTGCCGCGTGCGATGACTGCCGCATCGACGTCGTTCGCGATCGGCACCTTGCGCAGGTGCACGCGCATGATCTGTTCGCGGCCGCGGATGTCCGGCAGACCGACGTAGACTTGGCGGTCGAAACGGCCCGGACGCAGCAGCGCCTTGTCGAGCACGTCGGAACGGTTGGTCGCGGCGATCACGATCACGCCCGAGTTCGCCTCGAAGCCGTCCATCTCGACGAGCATCTGGTTCAGCGTCTGTTCGCGCTCGTCGTTACCGCCGCCCATGCCGGCGCCGCGATGACGGCCGACCGCGTCGATTTCGTCGATGAACACGATACACGGTGCATGCTTCTTCGCCTGCTCGAACATGTCGCGCACACGCGCCGCGCCGACACCGACGAACATTTCGACGAAGTCCGAACCCGAGATGCTGAAGAACGGGACCTTCGCTTCACCCGCGATCGCGCGGGCCAGCAGCGTCTTGCCGGTACCCGGAGGGCCGACCAGCAGCACGCCACGCGGAATGCGGCCGCCCAGCTTCTGGAATTTCTGCGGGTCACGCAGGAAGTCGACGAGCTCGGACACTTCTTCCTTCGCTTCGTCGCAGCCCGCGACGTCGGAGAAGTTCACCGCGTTGTTGTTCTCGTCGATCAGCCGCGCGCGCGATTTCCCGAACGAGAATGCGCCGCCTTTGCCGCCCCCCTGCATCTGCCTCATCATGTAGAACCAGAACACGATGATCAGGATCGTCGGCCCGAGGTAGTACAACGCGGACATCAGCGCGTTCGGCTCGTCGTCGGCCTTGCCGCTGACCTGCACGCCGTACTTCATCAGATCGCCAACCATCCAGATGTCGCCGGGCGACACGATCTGGTATTTCTGGCCATCAGCCGGAGTGACGGTGAGGTTGCGCCCCTGAACGATGACGTTCTTGACCTTGCCGTTCTTGGCGTCGTCCATGAACTGCGAATAGGACACGCCTTCCTGGACGCGGGGCTTGTCGAACTGCTTGAACACCGTAAACAGCACCAGTGCGATCACCAGCCACACCGCTGCCTTCGAAAACATATTGTTGTTCAAAGCACCACTCCTTCACTCGTAGACGAGCGCCTACATTTTCCTTGCGGCGCCCCTCGGTCATTCTAATCCAGTCCGACCACCCTCGCCATAAGCATTGACAACCGCCGCGATAGCGCTTCGCTTGTCTGGCAAGGGCCGGAGCCCGTTTGCGGCACCTCGCTGCGCATCAGCGCGGACGTTTCAGATGCCGACCCAAAATGAACGTTTCGGACGATTTGTCGCGGGACGCCTTCGGCTTGCGCGGCGCGACAGTCTTAAACTGCTGTTTGAATTTCTCGACGATCTGGCTGTAGCCGCTGCCGTGAAAGCATTTCACGAGCAGCGCACCATCCGGCTTCAGATGATTCTGCGCGAATTCGAGCGCCAGATCGCAGAGATGCTCGATGCGCGCCGCGTCTGCCGAGGCCACGCCAGAGAGGTTGGGGGCCATGTCGGAAATAACAAGGTCCACCGCGCGCCCTTCGAGCACTTCTTCGAGCTGATGAAGGACTTCGTCCTCGCGGAAGTCGCCCTGCAGGAAGTGGACGTCGGCGATCGGCTCCATCGGCAGGATGTCGAGCGCCACGATCGTGCCGTCGATGCCGCCTTCGCGTTCCGCGTCACGCTTCTTGCCCTGCGCGAGCTTGTTGCGGGCATACTGGCTCCAGCTGCCCGGCGTCGCGCCGAGGTCGACGATCACCTGGCCGGGACGGATCAGCTTGTCCTGCTCGTCGATTTCCTTCAGCTTGTACGCGGCGCGCGCGCGATAGCCCTCCCGCTGCGCCATTTTGACGTACGGGTCGTTGATGTGGTCGTGCAGCCAGTGCTGGTTGAAGCGGTTTTTTGCCATTCGAGAGAGAGATTGCTGCCCATTGCTTCGTGAAGCCGCGCTTTTAGCGGATAATACGCGTCTTCTTCGCGCGGCTGCGGCCCCTTTTCAGGCCCAAGCCGCGATTTTACGTGGTTTCGGCGCACGGCTGACGCGGTAACATCCCGCGATCGCTATTCAGTCAGCGCGCCCTTATTTAGATTTCGACATTTCCATGCCCGCCCTTTCGCTTTCTCCCGCCGAGCGCTCCGCGCTGCGCTCCCAGGCCCATGCGCTCAAGCCCGTCGTGCTGATCGGGGCCGAAGGGCTCACCGACGCCGTGCTGAAGGAAATCAAGGTGCACCTCGACGCGCACCAGCTGATCAAGATCCGCGTGTTCGGCGACGAGCGCGACGAGCGCATCGCGATCTACGACGAGATCTGCGACCGCCTGAGCGCGGCGCCGATCCAGCACATCGGCAAGCTGCTGGTGATCTGGAAGCCCGAAGCCGCCGCAGCGGCTCCGGCTCGCGGCCGTCGTGCCGGCACCGTGCCCAGCGCGGCCGAAGCCGTCGACGACAAGAAAGGCCGTGCACCGCGCACCGTCAAGGTCGTCAAGGTATCGCCGAACGCGAGCCCCGTGCGTCGCCCGCGGCCGGTCAAGGTCACGGTGCGCGGCAACGAGCGCGTGACGGCCGGCGGTAACGTGAAGCGCGCCAAGAAGCGCCAGGCCAGCACGAAGCGTCCGTTCCAGGACAAGTAAGCATCGAGGCGGCACGGCTCACCGTGCCGCCACCCTGCCCGCGGGCCCGGCCTCGGCCGGGCCGCGCGGCATTCGCGTCAGGCGTCGCGCGCCGGCAGACGCCAGATCAGCATCAGCCCCAGCACACTCTCGACGAGGTAGAACGCGCTCGAGACGCCGTGCAGCATCCCGAAACGGCTCGCATACGGCGAGTTCGCGATATCGGTGCCCGCGTCCATCGCGGCCACCCGCAGCGCATTCATGAACGGCTGCAGTGCGAAATACCCTACCAGCACGCACACGACCATCGCGGCGACGACCCAGCGCACGCGGCGATATTCGCTGCTGCCGCGCCGCACCTGCTGGTTCGACAACGCGAGCAGCAGCACGCCGCATACGACACCGAGGATCGCCTCGATACGGAACAGCTGGGCGGCGACCGAACCGGCCGTCATCCGCTCCAGCGTCTTGAACAGCACGGGCGCAACCGCATACCCGATCGTCAGCAGGCTGCCGACCCACACGGCCGACAGCAGACGGAACACGCGATGCGGCATCACGTCGCCCCGCTTCAGATGTAGCTGACCGAGATGATTTCGTACTCGCGCACGCCGCTCGGCGCCTGCACGGCCGCGACGTCGCCTTCGGACTTGCCGATCAGTGCGCGCGCGATCGGCGAGCTGACCGAGATCAGGCCGTGGTCGATATCGGCTTCGTCGTCACCGACGATCTGGTACTTGACGGTGTCGCCCGACTCGAGATCCTCGAGTTCGACGGTCGATGCGAAAACCACCCGGCCTTCGGCATCGAGCACGGTGGGATCGATGACCTGCGCGGCCGACAGCTTCGATTCGAGTTCCGCGATACGACCCTCGATGAAGCCCTGCTTTTCCTTCGCGGCATCGTATTCGGCGTTTTCGGACAGGTCGCCCTGTGCGCGGGCCTCCGCGATCGCGTTGATCACGGCCGGCCGCTCGACGGACTTGAGGCGCTGCAATTCATCGCGCAGGAGTTCCGCGCCACGCTTTGTCAACGGAATGGTGCTCATAAACGGCTCAATCGCTAAAAACGGCTTTAAAAAAAATCACCGCGATTAAGCGCGCTTCCGATGCACTGGAAACACCGCCTAATCGCGGCACGTGTTGCTTCGACAGGTAACTGACTGCTTAGTTTAGGCGAGCGTGAAGACCTTGTAAATCATAGACTTCCAGATCCTTCAGGTAGCGCAAGCCTTCAACCGCCGCGCGCGCGCCCGACATCGTCGTGTAGTACGTGACCTTGTGCGCCTGCGCGCTCATGCGGATCGAACGCGAATCGGCGATCGCCTGGCGCGTTTCGTCGACCGTCGTGAACACGAGTGCGATCTCGCCGTTCTTGATCATGTCGACGATGTGCGGACGGCCGTCCTTCACCTTGTTCACGACCTTCACCGGCACGCCGGCCGCTTCGATCGCGGCAGCCGTGCCCTTGGTCGCGACGATCGGGTAGCCGAGGTCGTGCAGCATGCGCGCGACTTCGACCGCCTTCGGCTTGTCGGCGTCCATCACGGTCAGCAGCACCGTGCCCGACTCCGGCAGGCGCGAGCCGGCCGCGAGCTGCGACTTGAACAGCGCTTCGCCGAACGTCTGGCCGACACCCATCACTTCGCCGGT
Organism: Burkholderia sp. AU33803; assembly: GCF_002223095.1. Taxonomy (NCBI): domain Bacteria; kingdom Pseudomonadati; phylum Pseudomonadota; class Betaproteobacteria; order Burkholderiales; family Burkholderiaceae; genus Burkholderia; species Burkholderia sp. AU33803. Next base: position 884,668 of record NZ_NKFJ01000004.1, on the reverse strand, counting down.
CGAACGCATTTCAGGCCCGAGGACCGGATCGACGGTCGGGAACTTGACGAACGGGAACACCGCTTCCTTCACGCTGAAGTACGGCGGCTCGACTTCCTTCGTCACGCCCTGCTGCGCGAGCTTCTGGCCGACCATCGCACGCGCCGCGATCTTCGCGAGCGGCAGGCTGGTCGCCTTCGACACGTACGGCACCGTGCGCGAGGCGCGCGGGTTCACTTCCAGCACGTAGATGATGTCCTGCTTCGAACCGTCCGCCTGCGGCACCTGCTGGATCGCGAACTGCACGTTCATCAGGCCGACCACGTTCAGCGCCTTCGCCATCGCGCCCGTCTGGCGCTTCAGCTCGGCCACGGTTTCCTTCGACAGCGAGTACGGCGGCAGCGAGCATGCCGAGTCGCCCGAGTGGACGCCCGCCTGCTCGATGTGCTCCATCACGCCGCCGATGAACACGGCTTCGCCGTCGCAGATGCAGTCGACGTCGCACTCGATCGCGTCGTTCAGGAAGCGGTCGAGCAGCACCGGCGAATCGTTCGACACCTTCACGGCCTCGCGCATGTAGCGCTCGAGGTCGCGCGGCTCGTGGACGATTTCCATCGCGCGGCCGCCCAGCACGTACGACGGGCGCACGACCAGCGGATAGCCGATCTCTTCCGCGAGCGCGAGCGCTTCGTCTTCGGCGCGTGCGGTGCGGTTCGGCGGCTGGCGCAGGCCGAGATCCTGCAGCAGCTTCTGGAAGCGTTCGCGGTCTTCGGCTGCGTCGATCATGTCCGGCGACGTGCCGACGATCGGCACGCCGTGCGCCTCGAGGTCGAGCGCGAGCTTCAGCGGCGTCTGGCCACCGTACTGGACGATCACGCCGACCGGCTTTTCCTTGTCGACGATCTCGAGCACGTCTTCCAGCGTCAGCGGCTCGAAGTACAGGCGGTCGGACGTGTCATAGTCGGTCGACACCGTTTCCGGGTTGCAGTTGACCATGATCGTTTCGTAACCGTCCTCGCGCATCGCGAGGGCCGCGTGCACGCAGCAGTAGTCGAACTCGATGCCCTGGCCGATCCGGTTCGGGCCGCCGCCCAGCACCATGATCTTCTTGTTGGTGGTCGGCTGCGCCTCGCACTCCTCCTCATAGGTCGAGTACATGTACGCGGTTTTCGTCGCGAACTCGGCCGCGCAGGTGTCGACGCGCTTGTAGACCGGGCGCACGTTGAGTTCGACGCGGCGCTTGCGGACGTCTTCCGGCGTCGCGCCGAGCAGCTTCGCGAGGCGGCGGTCGGAGAAGCCGCTCTGCTTCAGGTAGCGCAGTTCGTCGAACGACAGCGACGCCAGCGTGCGGCCGCCGAGCGCCTTTTCCTTCAGGATGATCTGCTCGATCTGCTCGAGGAACCATGGGTCGATCGCGGTTTCCGCGTAGATTTCCTGGGCCGTCATGCCGATCCGGAACGCATCGCCGACGTACCAGATGCGGTCCGGGCCCGGCTCGTGGATCTCGATCGCGATCTCGTCGCGGTTGGTCGACTTCTCGTCGAGACCGTCGACACCCACTTCGAGGCCGCGCAGCGCCTTCTGGAACGATTCCTGGAACGTGCGGCCGATCGCCATCACTTCGCCGACCGACTTCATCTGCGTGGTCAGGCGCGAATCGGCTTCGCGGAATTTCTCGAACGCGAAGCGCGGGATCTTCGTGACGACGTAGTCGATCGTCGGCTCGAACGACGCCGGGGTCTGGCCGCCGGTGATTTCGTTCTTCAGCTCGTCGAGCGTGTAGCCGACCGCCAGCTTCGCCGCGACCTTCGCGATCGGGAAGCCCGTTGCCTTCGACGCGAGCGCCGACGAACGCGACACGCGCGGGTTCATCTCGATGACGACCATGCGGCCGTCCTTCGGGTTGATCGAGAACTGCACGTTCGAGCCGCCCGTGTCGACGCCGATCTCGCGCAGCACCGCGAGCGATGCGTTACGCAGGATCTGGTATTCCTTGTCGGTGAGTGTCTGCGCCGGCGCGACCGTGATCGAGTCGCCGGTGTGCACGCCCATCGGGTCGAGGTTCTCGATCGAGCAGACGATGATGCAGTTGTCGGCGCGGTCGCGCACGACTTCCATCTCGTATTCCTTCCAGCCGAGCAGCGATTCTTCGATCAGCAGCTCGCGCGTGGGCGAGAGGTCCAGGCCGCGCTTGCAGATCTCTTCGAACTCTTCGCGGTTGTAGGCGATGCCGCCGCCCGAGCCGCCGAGCGTGAACGACGGACGGATCACGACCGGGTAGCCGCTGCCGCCGGTGAGCGCCATGATCTCGGCGTGCACCTGGGTCGCTTCTTCCATCGAATGCGCGATGCCCGACTTCGCGGAACCGAGACCGATCTTGGTCATCGCTTCCTTGAACTTCTGGCGGTCTTCCGCCTTGTCGATCGCCTCCGGCGACGCGCCGATCAGCTCGACGCCGAACTTCTCGAGCACGCCGTGGTGGTGCAGGTCGAGCGCGCAGTTCAGCGCGGTCTGGCCGCCCATCGTCGGCAGGATCGCGTCCGGGCGCTCCTTCTCGATGATGCGCGCGACGACTTCCCACGTGATCGGCTCGATGTAGGTCACGTCGGCCGTGTTCGGGTCGGTCATGATCGTCGCAGGGTTGCTGTTGACGAGAACGACCTTGTAGCCCTCCTCACGCAACGCCTTGCAAGCCTGCGCGCCCGAATAGTCGAACTCGCACGCCTGGCCGATGATGATCGGGCCGGCGCCGATGATGAGGATGCTCTTGATGTCTGTGCGTTTTGGCATGGCTCTGTCAATCAATAAATAAACGTTAATGCTGCATGTCGCGGCCGGTTCGCTGGCCGCCGACTTCACAGGAGAGGCGCGCTGGCCTCCCGCTGCTCTGCCTGCTTCAAATCTTCATTCAGGACGCGAAGTAGCGCCTGGAGTCCCTCCAGATCACTCTCCGCCATCTGGTTCTGCACCTTCTCGAACTGGCCGAGCAGTCCCTTGAGACCCGCCTCGATTTCACGCATGTGTTCCGCTCGGGACGGGTTCGATTCTGTCAATCCGTCAGCCTTGATGAAAAACCAACCAAGCCTGATCGCGTTGGGCAATTGCGACGCGAGAAAGTGGTTCAACAGGCTGTACCGCTCGGCATCGGTGCCCACCATTCGATGGATACGCTGGCTGGTCCTGATCAGCGCACTCCATTCGTCCTCGATCACACTGCCCTTCAGTTGCGCGTGCATCTGGCTCATTTCGGCCATTTGTTCGTCGAGGAGGCTTGACGCCAGTCCGTGCCTGTTCGCCGCCGAACCCGCCACGGACGAAAGCTCGGCTTGCTGCAGCGGCTGCGGCGCCGCTCGTGACGACGACATCCACGCGGTTAGGATGTATTCCCGAATCCAGTCCTGCAGTTCCGGGAACCCGCGGTAATACTTGTGCAACAACCACTCGATCCGCGCGGAGTCCGGGGTTTCCAGCGCGCGCAGCCCCCACCAGACGAGCAGCGCAGCCGGCAACACGATCCATCCTACGCTCAGCCAGACCGTCGGCAGAAAATAGGCAAAAGCGGTCAGAAGCCCGATGGCAAGATGGACGCGCGGCACCAGGTACAAGTGGCGGAACGCCAACCCCATCACCGCTCCCATCAGGAAGAGCGACATGCCTGCACCCGCGATCATCACCGCGATCACCCACGGCCCAAAATCCACGAACCGGGCGTGCTTGTCGAATTCGTGCAACTTGTCCACCAGACCGACTGCGGCGACCAGCGACGCCGCACCCACCCCGACCGCCGTTCCCGCGAACGCGGAACCGTAAGCCACGAATCCGTGCCACAAGCTCATCCACAACGCACGGACAAAGAGCCGGGTGCCGCCTTTCGGCCGTACCTTGGGCAATTGAAGTCGTCCGCCCCAGCGCAGCATCACGCCCCCGCCGCCTGACGTGCCAACGACGTCCGCAGATCGGATTCGAGCTTCTTCAATTCGACCTCGACGGCTGCGCGGTTCTTCCGGCCTTCCGCCTGGATTTCCATTACGTCACCCACCGTGCGCAGCAGCAATTCATTCGCATGACGCACCGATTCGATATCGATGACGCTACGCTGGCTTGCCTGCTCGATCGACGTAGCGCTGCGGTGCAGTTGCTCGGCATTCTTGCGCAGCAGTTCATTGGTCATGTCGACCACGGCCTGCTGCGTCTCGTACGCCTGCTTCTGCCGCTCAAGCGCAAGCGCGGTGATGAACTGCGCCTTCCATGCGGGAATCGCGGTATGAATCGCCGTATGGATCTTGTCCACCAGCAGGGCATCACCGTTCTGCACGATGCGGATCTGCGGCAGGCGCTGCAACCCGACCATTCGCGCGAGCTTCAGGTCGTGCACCTTGCGCTCGAGCCGATCGATGTTGCGTGCGAGATCCTGCACCTTCTCCTGCTGGAGCGCGCGCGCATCGTCCGACAAGCCGCTCATCGCGGCCTGCAATTCCGGCATACGGCTTTGCCGGAATTCAGCGACGTACTGCTCGCCCGCCGTGATGTAGGTGTCCAGGTTCTTCACATACTGGACGCCGTTCGCGTGCAGGTCGTCCAGCATCGCGATGTCGCGACGCATCGCCTCGCGCCATATCTCGAGCCGCAGCGCCACCTCGTTGATCTGGGCCGACACATCCTCGTAGCGGCGCACGAAACGCTCGACTGCCCGCTGCGCGGTGCCGAGCATACGCGAAACGAAACCCTGCTTCTGCAACGACTCCGGATCCAGTGAACGGATCTGGTCCTGCAGATTCGACAGCAGCGCCCCCGCTTCGCCTACATCCTTGCCTTTCACGTCTGCCAGGATGCGATCCGAATACGCGCTGAGCTCGCGCATCGCGTCGTCGCCGAAGGACAGCACGGCAGTGGACGACTCGATGTCGATCGACATCCGAATGCGCGCGACCGCCCCGTCCGCCTCATTCCGCGGCGTGGCAGCCGCGGATGCGGCCGTCAAATCGATCGATGCAGTGCTCTCGCTCAACGAATTGCTTCCTGGCGTGTCAGTCAAAATGGTTTCCCCGGATGATTGGTCGATTCTTTTTATTGGGCCGCCACCCGACCTGCAAACGCGCAAGCGTTCGATCGTCGGGTGACTCGCTTAACTCATCGTCGCCAGCGCGAGCTTCACCGAGAATCCGATGAACAGGCCGCCCACGCTGCTCGCCGCGCCTGCTGCAAGCTTGCGGCGGCGGCGGAAGTGCTCGGCAAGCCGCGCACCCGCGAAGATCAGCGTGCTCAGGTACAGGAAGCTCGCGCATTGCGCGATCGCCCCGAGCACGACGAACGACAGCGCGGGATGCGGGAATGCCGGGTCGACGAACTGGATGAAGAACGAGATGAAGAACAGGATCGCCTTCGGATTCAGCAGGCTCACGATCAGCGCCTTGCGGAACGGCCGCTCGCCATCGACCGCGGGCGCTGCCTCGACCGGCTCGTCGCCGCGCGCGCGCAGCTTCTGCCACGCGCTGCGCAGCATGCCGGTGCCGATGTAGAGCAGATACGCGGCGCCGCCGTACTTGACGACGGAAAACAGCAGCGGGTTCGCCTTCAGCAGCGACGCGACGCCGGCGGCGGACAGCACCATCAGCACCGTGTCGCCGACGAACACCCCGCACGCCGCACGATAGCCGGCCTTCACGCCGCGCTGCGCCGCGAGCGACAGCACGTACATCGAGTTCGGCCCCGGCAGCAGGATGATGAAGATCACGCCGAACACGTAGGTCCAGATATCCGTGATGCCGAGTGCGTGGCCGAACATGATGCGAATCTCCCGTTCTTCGGTTGCGTCGTTGACGTCAGGCGTTGCGCTGCTTCGCCGCGTCCATCAGCGCGGTGAAACGGTCGAACAGGTAGCCGATGTCGTGCGGGCCGGGCGACGCTTCCGGGTGGCCCTGGAAGCAGAATGCCGGCTTGTCGGTCAGCTCGAAGCCCTGCAGCGTGCCGTCGAACAGCGACACGTGCGTCACGCGCGCGTTGGCCGGCAGCGAATCCGCGTCGACCGCGAAGCCGTGGTTCTGCGACGTGATCACCACGCGACCGTCGCCGAGATCCTTCACCGGGTGGTTCGCGCCGTGGTGGCCCGTCTTCATCTTCAGCGTCTTCGCGCCGACCGCGAGGCCCATGATCTGGTGACCCAGGCAGATCCCGAAGGTCGGCACGCCGCGCTCGATGAACTGCTTCGTGGCCGCGATCGCGTAGTCGCACGGTTCCGGATCGCCGGGGCCGTTCGACAGGAACACGCCGTCCGGATTCAGCGCGAGCGCATCTTCCGCGCTCGCCTGTGCCGGCAGCACCGTCACGTGGCAGCCGCGCTCCGCGAGCATGCGCAGGATGTTGTACTTGACGCCGAAATCGTACGCGACGACGCGGTACTTCGGCGCTTCCTGCATGCCGTAGCCGCCTTCGAGGCGCCATTCGGTCTGCTTCCACTCGAACGGCTTCGTGGTCGACACGACCTTCGCGAGATCCATGCCGGCGAGACCCGGGAACGAGCGCGCGAGTTCGATCGCCTTCGCTTCGTCGTCCGAGCCCGTCAGGATGCAGCCGTTCTGCGCGCCCTTGTCGCGCAGGATACGGGTCAGCTTGCGGGTGTCGATGCCGGCGATCGCGACGACGCCTTCGTCGCGCAGGTAATCACCGAGCGTGCGGTCCATGCGGAAGTTCGATGCGAGCGACGGCAGATCACGGATGATCAGGCCGGCGGCATGGACTTTCGTGGCTTCGACGTCTTCGGCGTTGACGCCGACGTTGCCGATATGCGGGTAGGTCAGCGTGACGATCTGGCGCGAGTAGCTCGGGTCAGTCAGGATTTCCTGATAGCCGGTGATCGCGGTATTGAACACGACTTCGCCGATCGTGTGGCCTTCGGCCCCGATCGAATAACCACGAAAGACCGTGCCGTCGGCGAGTGCAAGCAAGGCGGGAGTAAAAGACGGCAACACGGGAGGCTCCTTGGGGAACACCCTGCTGCCGACCTGTTTACCCTGCCGCGCGAGCGCCGCGCTGCGTGGGCGCGCGTGGTCGCTTGCTGGACGCGGCCTGCGTTGTCGAGACGCGAACCCGGCGCGTGGCGCACGAGGCTTCGCGGCATCGCCCGGCAGGCGGCGTGCGGCGGATGAACGGGATGAATGAGGTAGGCGCTAGGGTGCGAGGTTGATCAGCACAAACTTTCAAATTATAGCCTGAAAATGGCCCTATCTTCAATTGATATGGCCGTCCGATCGTGCGCGCGCCGCATCCGGCGACGCGGCGCAACGCACTGCGGCCCCGTTTACGCGGCCGCCCTACCCGCCAGCGTACCGCCGGATCAGTGCGCTTGACCAGCGCCGCGCGCGGGCCAGACGTACCAGACCGCGCTCGCGAGCTGCAGCACGAGCAGCACACCCCACGCGGTGAAGTGCGCGGCGGCCGGATAGCGGCCGTCGACCGCCGGCCAGTGCGTCAGCACCGCGCCGACCCCGATCTGGAACGCAAAGATCAGCAGGAAGATCACGAGCGTGAGCGTCGTGTTCGCGCGGCCGATCAGGTGAGCGGGAAAATGCCCGGCCATCACCGCGTAGGTCAGGATGCCGACGCCGCCGAACATCCCGTAAGCGGCCCACAGCACGGCCGGCGGCAACGGCACGCGCGCGACGATCGCGGCCTGCGTCGCGACGAACAGCGCCATGCCGACGCCGCAGAATGCGTACACGGACACGCCGCGCCGCTCGAGCACCCGCGCCGCGGCGCCGAAGCCGACGCAGCCGGCCATCATCGCGAAGCCGAGCACCGACACGAGGCGCGCGGCATGCGGCGCATCGAACCCCGCGACGTCGCGCAGGTACGGCCCGACCCACAGCGACTGCATCGCGTAGAACACGCCCTGCGTGACGACGGAGAACGACGAGATCTTCCAGAACGCACGGCTGCTCAGGATGTGCCACGTGCCCTTGAACTGGCTGACGAGCCCGCCCTGGTGGCGCACCTGCTGCGCTTCGGGTGCGCCCAGCCCGATCGACGCCGCGACGATCACCGTCAGCACCGCGAGGCCGAAACAGATCGCGCGCCAGCTCGTCCAGCCGAGCAGCCAGGTCAGCGGCGAGCCGACCATCACGCCGCCGAGGCCGCCCACGGCCATCACGAGGCCGTTGACGAGCGGCAGCCGGCCGACCGGGAAATGCTGCGCGAGCGCCTTGAACGCCGCGCCGAGACACACCGAGACGCCGACGCCGATCAGCAGCCGGCCGACCATCATCGTGCCGAGACTGTGCGCGGCGCCGAACACGGCCGCGCCGGCCGCCGCGAACAGCAGCATGCCGGCCGTCACGCGGCGCGGGCCGAAGTGGTCGAGCATCACGCCCGCCGGAATCTGCGCGCCCGCGAAGCCGAGGAAATAGAGACTGGTGAGCAGGCCGAGATCGGCGGCCGACAACCCGAGCTCGTGCGTGACGAACGGCGCGAAGCCCAGATTGACACCGCGAAACACGTACGACACGAAATACCCGACCGAAAACAGCGCGAGCACCCTCACCTGCACCGACGACATCACTCCCCCTTCTTGTATGAAGACCATCGAAGCAGCGCCCCCGCGCCCCGCACAAACAAAAACGCCGTCACCTCGGTGACGGCGTTTCCTTGCATTTCGTCGGATGATACCGCAACCGCGCGAACCGGGCCGGCCGCACGATGCGTTCGCGACTGCGTTACTTCTTCTTGCCCTTGTGCGCGGCGGCCTTGGCCGGTGCCGCCTTCGTCGCTTTGGCCGCCGGCTTCGCCGCGCCGCGCTTTGCGCCGTGCGACTTGCCGCCGACCGCCAGGCTCGCGCGCTCGATGTGCGCGCCGCCGGCCGACGTCGCGATCCGCTCCGGGCCGGGTTCCGCCGGCACCGAACGGCCGACCGGCACGTGCAGCACGAGCGCCTGGCCCGGCATCGCGAGATCGCGGTGCGTACGGTTCCACGCCTTGAGCTGGCCGACCGACACGCCGTAGCGGCCGGCGATCGCCGCCATCGACTGCTTGCGGCGCACGCGGATCAGCATCTTGCGCGTGTCGGGTACGTCGGGTTCCATCGCGAGCGCGCCGTTTTCGGCGACGTCGGCGCTGATGTCCTCGTCGTCGTCATCGCCGCGCGGCACGACGATCGTCGAGCCCGGCTTCAGGCGCATGCCGGCCGGAATCTTGTTGATCGACATCAGCGTATCGGCGTCGACGCCGATCTTCTCGGCGATCGCGGCCGGCCGCGCCCGCTCGCTGACCGTATAGGTGGTCCACGACGACAGCTGGCCGTTGTATGCCTTCAGGTTCTTCTCGAACGCCGACGCGTTGTCGAACGGCAGCAGGATCTGCGGCTCGGTCGCGCCGAGGATCACCGGCTTCGAGAACGACGGGTTCAGCGAGCGGAATTCGTCGAGCGACAGGTTCGCGAGCTTCGCGGCCACCGCCACGTCGATGTCGCGCGACGTCGTGACCGTCACGAAATACGGGTGGTTCGGGATGTCCGGCAGCACAAGGCCGTACTGCTGCGGATTCGCGATGATGTTCTTCACCGCCTGCAGCTTCGGCACGTAGTTGCGCGTCTCGTTCGGCATCCGCAGGCTCAGGTAGTCGGTCGGCAGGCCGGCCGCCTGGTTGCGGGCGATCGCGCGCTGCACGTTGCCCTCGCCCCAGTTGTACGCGGCCAGCGCGAGATACCAGTCGCCGAACATGTCATGCAGGCGCGACAGGTAGTCGAGCGCGGCGCTCGTCGACGCGAGCACGTCGCGGCGCTCGTCCTGCCACATGTTGCGCTTCAGGTTGTACGTGCGGCCAGTGCCGGGCATGAACTGCCACATGCCGGCCGCCTTCGCGACCGACAGCGCCTGCGGGTTGTACGCAGACTCGATGAACGGCAGCAGCGCGAGCTCGGTCGGCATGTGACGCGCCTCGAGTTCCTCGACGATGTGGTACAGGTACTTCTGCGAGCGCTCGGTCATGCGCTGCACGTAGTCCGGGCGCTGCGTGTACCACGTGGTCTGCATGTCGACGAGGTCGGTCTGCAGGTCGGGCATCTGGAAACCGCGGCGGATGCGACCCCAGAGATCGGAGTCCGCACTGGTCAGATCGCCGACGGATTGCTTGTCGACGTCGACAGTTTCTTTGGCGGTGGCGGATTTACGGAGGTAGGTGGACGTCGCCTGCGAATCGGCGGCGTTGTTGGCGACAGGGGCCTGGCTCGCACAAGCGGCGAGCAGCAGAACCACCATCGCACTCAATATAAGTCGCATGAAAATCTCTGCTTCCGACGGCTGGAAATTGCAGGCGATACTACGGAAGTGCGTGCTTCACGTCAATAAAAACACCGAAAACTCAGCGAAATCCTACATTTGGAGCAATTTTTACAGACTCCGCTTGAGCTTTGGAGTCCTCCGAAAATCATCATCGGAACCGGTTTTTCCACTCGCGCATCAGCGTGAACGCCGTCAGACGATCCGGCACCGTTTCGTGCAGTTCCGCTTCGAGCGTCGCGCGGATCGCCTCGCTGTCCGCACGCATGAACGGGTTAACGGCACGCTCGTGCGCGATCGTAGTGGGCAGTGTCGGCACGCCGCGCGCGCGCAGCGCCTGTGCGTCGTCGCGCCACGCGGCGAGCGCCGCATTGCCGGGCTCGCACGCGAGCGCGAAGCGGATGTTGGACAGCGTGTATTCGTGTGCGCAATGCACGTGGGTGTCGCCCGGCAACGCCGCGAGCGCGTCGAGCGACGCGAGCATCTGCGCGGGCGTGCCCTCGAACAGGCGCCCGCAACCGCACGAGAACAGCGTGTCGCCGCAGAACACGTGCGGCGCCGCGTTGCGCTGCCCGGCCGCCTGGAAATAGGCGATGTGGCCGCGCGTATGGCCCGGCACGTCGAGCACGTCGAACGTGGCGGCCGGCGCCTCGAGCGTCACACGCGCGCCGCCCGAAAGCGGCTGCGTGACCACGCCGATCGCCTCGGCCGCGGGGCCGTAAACGACGAGCGGAACATCGTCCGGTTGGCTATCGCGCAGGGCCGCGACACCGCCGACGTGGTCGGCGTGATGGTGCGTGAGTAAAATAGCGGTCAACCGCCAGCCTCGTTCGGCTAGAACCCGGCGCACCGGCGCGGCTTCCCCCGGATCGACGGCAATCGCATCGCGGCCGTCCGAGACGAGCCAGATATAGTTGTCATCGAATGCCGGAACCGGCACGTATTCCAGCTCGTTCATGGGCGCGCAATCATCGTTATGTCTGACCGTCAAATTATAGACTGGCCCGCCTGGACCGACTCACCACCCGGCCGCTACGTGCTGGGCTGGGAGCAGGCGCAGCTCGACCGGATCGTGTCCGACGTCTTCGGGTTCCACGCGCTGCAGCTCGGCCTGCCGCAGCTCGACGCGCTGCGCGAGAACCGCATGCCGTATCGCGGCCTCGTGCTCGATCCGGCGAGCGGCGCGAGCGCGCCGTACCAGTATCCGTGGGCGCGCGAAGCGCATGCGCCCGAGCACGCGCCCGACGGCCGCAGCACGACCTGGTGCGACCTGCTCGACCTGCCGTTCGAGTCGCAAAGCGTCGACCTGATCGTGATGCCGCACACGCTCGAATTCACGTCCGATCCGCACCGGCTGCTGCGCGAGGCCGAACGCGTGCTGATGCCGGAAGGCCAGCTCGTGATCACCGGCTTCAATTCGCTCAGCCTGTGGGGCATGCGGCAATCGTTCGGGCGCATGGCGAACCGCCCGTTCGTGCCGGCCACGCGCGACCAGATCGCGTTCATCCGGCTCAAGGACTGGATCAAGCTGCTCGGCTTCGACCTCGAACGCGGCCGCTTCGGCTGCTACCGGCCGCCGCTCGTCACCGACCAGTGGCTGGCCCGCTACGGCTTCATGGAAGCCGCCGGCGACCGCTGGTGGCCGATCTTCGGCGCCGTCTACATGGTGACGGCCGTCAAGCGCGTGCGCGGCATGCGCCTCGTCGGCCAGATCCGGATGAAGAAGCCCGTGCTCGCACCGGGCCTCACGCCGGCGGCCTCCCCGACCACCCATCAAGAACATTCATGACTACCGATACCATCGACATCTATACCGACGGCGCCTGCAAGGGCAACCCCGGCCCCGGCGGCTGGGGCGCACTGATGCGCTACGGCGACAAGGAGAAGGAGCTGTTCGGCGGCGAGCCCAACACGACCAACAACCGCATGGAGCTGATGGGCGTGATCGCCGCGCTCGAAGCGCTGAAGCGGCCGTGCCAGGTGATCGTGCACACCGACTCGCAATACGTGCAGAAAGGCATCAGCGAGTGGATCCACGGCTGGAAGAAGAAAGGCTGGGTCACCGCGGCGAAAACGCCCGTGAAGAACGCCGACCTGTGGAAGCGGCTCGACGCGCTCGTCGCGCAGCACGAGGTCGAGTGGCGCTGGGTCAAGGGCCACGCGGGCCATCCCGAAAACGAGCGCGCGGACGCACTCGCGAATCGCGGCGTCGAATCGCTCACGGCCTGAACGCGGGCCGCTCCCCTGTTTCCTACGTATTTCCCGACATGCGCCAGATCATTCTCGATACCGAAACCACCGGCCTGAACGCCCGCACGGGCGACCGCCTCATCGAAATCGGCTGCGTCGAGCTGCTGAACCGGCGGCTCACCGGCAACAACCTGCACTTCTACGTGAACCCGGAGCGCGACAGCGATCCGGGCGCGCTGGCGGTGCACGGGCTCACGACCGAATTCTTGAGCGACAAGCCGAAATTCGCGGAAGTCGCCCACCAGATCCTCGACTTCGTGAAGGATGCCGAGCTGATCATCCACAACGCGCCGTTCGACCTTGGCTTCCTCGACGCGGAATTCGCGCGGCTCGGCCTGCCGCCGTTCACCGAGCATTGCGGCGGCGTGATCGACACGCTGGTGCAGGCCAAGCAGATGTTCCCGGGCAAGCGCAACTCGCTCGACGCGCTGTGCGACCGCTTCGGCATCAGCAACGCGCACCGTACGCTGCACGGCGCACTGCTCGACTCGGAGCTGCTCGCCGAGGTGTATCTGGCGATGACGCGCGGCCAGGACAGCCTCGTGATCGACATGCTCGACGACATGGGCGCCGACGGCGGTGCGGGCAACGGCCAGCGCGTGTCGCTCGCCGCGCTCGATCTGGTCGTGGTGACCGCGAGCGACGACGAACTCGCCGCGCACCAGGCGCAGCTCGACGAACTCGACAAGTCGGTCAAGGGCACCTGCGTGTGGCGCACGTCCGCCGAAGCCGGCGCCGCCGAAGCGGCTTGAAGCAGGCGGCCGGCGGCACGCGCCGTCGCCGCGCTCACACGCGCGGCTGCAGCGCGATGACCGCCATTCCGCCGAGCGCGAGCACCGCGCCGGCCACGTCCCAGCGGGTCAGCGCGACACCGTCGACCACCCGCAGCCAGACCAGCGCCACCGCGATATACACGCCGCCGTACGCGGCATAGGTGCGCCCCGCCGCACTCGGGTGCAGCGTCAGCAGCCACGCGAACAGCGCGAGCGACAGCGCGGCCGGCACCAGCAGCCACAGCGGCCGCCCCTCCTTCAGCACGAGCCACGGCAGGTAACAGCCGACGATTTCGGCCAGCGCGGTGGCGGCAAACAGCGCCGCGATCCTCATCAGTTCGGTCATCCGGTTCCTCGTGAATTCGGCCCCGTCACCCGAGGCCGCACGGCCCCGCCGTGCGCCGCCGATCATACCCGAGCCACCCTCGCCGGACGCCCCGCCAGGCGGGCGCTTCCCGGCAATTTGCATGATCATCCGTCATCGTGCTATCATGTCGCCTGTTTCAACATTCAATCTCTGTCTATTCGATTTCGCAAGAAGTCCGTCCGCGCGTTGCGGGCCGGCGCTTCGACCGAAATTGCACCCACAGGAAAGCCCGCCCGACAGGCCCGCTTTTCTCGTTTCGTTGCCCCTCCGGGGCGCTTGCCGGAACGCTGGACACCGTCCGCACCGGCATCTGCCGCCAGCATCACGCGGCCCATTCTTCATGAGCGCACTGTCGCGACGGCCCATCGGGCCCGCGTCGAAGCAGCCCCTTACGGCCCTTTACCGCCTGCAATGCAGTAAGTGCTTAAAGGTCTGCCCCGACGCGCCGCATCCGACACCGCGCTCGCCGGCAAACCGTGTCGGACGGCCCGCCCGTTCGGCGCAGTCAAAGGAGTGCATGACCTTGACCGCAACACACGTCAGCCCGACCGCTGCTTCTTCCACCGCTTCGTCGTCCGGCGAAGCCCCGCTCGTCGCGGACGACATCACCGTCGTCGACCAGAGCCTCCTCAAGCGCGCCGTCAGCGCCATGGCCATCGGCAACGCGATGGAATGGTTCGACTTCGGCGTCTACAGCTACATCGCCGTCACGCTCGGCAAGGTGTTCTTCCCGTCCAGCAGCCCGTCCGCGCAGCTGCTCGCGACCTTCGGCACGTTCGCGGCCGCGTTCCTCGTGCGTCCGCTCGGCGGCATGGTGTTCGGCCCGCTCGGCGACCGCATCGGCCGCCAGCGCGTGCTCGCCGCCACGATGATCATGATGGCCGTCGGCACGTTTGCGATCGGCCTGATCCCCAGCTACGCGTCGATCGGCATCATGGCGCCCGTGCTGCTGCTCGTCGCCCGCCTCGTGCAGGGCTTCTCGACCGGCGGCGAGTACGGCGGCGCCGCCACCTTCATCGCCGAATTCTCGACCGACAAGCGCCGCGGCTTCATGGGCAGCTTCCTCGAGTTCGGCACGCTGATCGGTTACGTGATGGGCGCGGGCGTCGTCGCGCTGCTCACCGCGTCGCTGTCGCAGGAAGCGCTGCTGTCGTGGGGCTGGCGCGTGCCGTTCCTGATCGCCGGCCCGCTCGGCCTGATCGGTCTCTACATCCGGATGAAGCTCGAGGAAACGCCCGCGTTCAAGCGCCAGGCCGAAGAGCGCGAAGCGCAGGACAAGGCCGTGCCGAAGGCGCGCTTCCGCGAAACGCTGATGCGCAACTGGCGCGCCCTGCTGCTGTGCGTCGGCCTCGTGCTGATCTTCAACGTGACCGACTACATGGTGCTGTCGTACCTGCCGAGCTTCATGTCGTCGACGCTGCACTTCGACGAATCGCACAGCCTCGTGCTCGTGCTGATCGTGATGGTGCTGATGATGCCGCTCACGCTCGCCGCCGGCCGCCTGTCGGACAAGGTCGGCCGCAAGCCCGTGATGCTCGCCGGCTGCGTCGGCCTGCTCGTGCTGTCGATCCCGGCGATGATGCTGATCCACGCGGGCACCACGGCGTCGGTGTTCGGCGGGCTGCTGATCCTCGGCGTGCTGCTGTCGTGCTTTACCGGCGTGATGCCGTCGGCGCTGCCGGCGCTGTTCCCGACCGAGATCCGCTACGGCGCGCTCGCGATCGGCTTCAACGTGTCGGTGTCGCTGTTCGGCGGCACGACGCCGCTCGTGACCGCCTGGCTGGTCGACGTCACGCACAACCTGATGATGCCCGCGTATTACATGATGGGCGCCGCCGTGATCGGCATCGTGTCGGTCGTCGCGCTCGCCGAAACCGCGCGCCAGCCGCTCAAGGGCTCGCCGCCGGCCGTCGCGTCGCGCCGCGAAGCTCATCAGCTCGTGCGCCAGATGCGCGAAGACGACGAAGCGGATATCTACAGTGTCGGGTCGCCGGCACGCGCCTGAGCGTCACCCATGAAAAAGCCCCGGCCGAAGCCGGGGCCCGATCGAACCCGATCCGCCCGACCGGCTTGCGCCGGCCGGGCTTTTTTTCATCCATTCGACGCCGGCGCGCTCATGCCTGCGCTTCGCAGTGGCGGCAGAAAATCAGCGCTCGCGAGCGCGACACGGCGGCCTGCGCACCGCGTGCCGCGACGATCAGCCCGACCTGACCGAGATTGAAATCGCGCTCGACCATCAACTGCGTCAGCGCGGCAAGCGGCAACACGAGGGACGGGTGGTACAGGCTCGATTCGATCAGGGCTTTCATCTGCGGCTCCATCAGGCAAGGCGTCATTCGATGGAGTGGATTCTAGGGACCGGCCGCATCCGGATAAACAGCGCGAATGCGAAGTCACTTGTCAGCCGCCGAGAACAATCGACAACGGCATGCCTGACAAGGCTGAGCGGGCGACGGGCAGCGGCGCGGGGGCCCCTCCCTGTCGCCGCGACGCCTAGACGAGCGGTGTTTCGACGAACGCCGGCAGCGCCTCCGCCCGCGCCGAATGCGCGACCAGTGCCGGATAACGGGCCGGATCGATCCGCGCGAGCGTCGGGTAGTCGGCCGCCATGAACTGCGTGAAGCGCCATGCGACCGCGACCGTCACGTCGGACTGCAGCAGGCGCGCGCCGCCGAACCAGCCGTTCGCGGCCGCGACGAGCGGCTCCAGGGCGCCGTATGCGCCCTCGATCTGGCTCAGTACGCGCTCGAGCCACGGCGCATGCTGCTTGTCGGCCGGACGCAGCGCCTGCTCGTAGACGACCTGCACGGTCTTCTCGGCGGCCGCCAGCGCGAAACCGACCGGCACGAGCGCGCGCAGCCGCGCATCGGCGGTATCGGGCAGCAAGCGCCGCTCGGGCGCGACCCGATGATCGAGATAGTCGACGATCAACGACGAATCGAGCAGCGTCGCGCCGTCGTCGGTCACGAGCGTCGGCGCCTTGACGACCGGGTTGGTCGCCCTGAACTGCTCGAAATGACGGAACACCGAGATCGACTCGTGTTCGAACGGGAGGTCGAGCAGCTTCGCCGAAATGGCGACCCGACGCACGAACGGGGAATCCAGCATGCCGATCAGCTTCATCGCGAACGCTCCGCTTCAGGGGAATGGGAGCGACGACTGTAGCAGCGTCGCGCGGCATCGCCTAGGGCTCGGGCCCGTTCCCGCCCGCAACGAGCGGGGGCCGGCGCCGCGACCGCGTTTGCCGAAATAGCGGACCGTGCTCGGCCGGCCTTCGCGCCCGTGCGCCTGATGCACATCAACCCGCCGCGCGCGGGACTCACGATGTCCGGCCACAGTGACCATAATGCAAGTTCACCCCCCTTCCGCCCCAAGGTTCGCCATGTGGTATGCCCTCGTCGAGCAGCAGCGGGAATGGATGCGCGCCTGGCGCGCGGCGACGCGGCATGCGTTCGACGCGTGGCCCGCGGCCACGCTGCCGCACGCGGCGGCGTCGTGCTACGACGACCTGTTCGAGCCGCTGCTCGGGCCGCCGGACGGGCCCCCGCACTTCGACATCGGATGGCCGGCGCTCGGCGAGCGCGTCGTCGCGCGCACGCCGTTCTGCGACCTGCGGCGCTTCACGCGGGCCGACGCGCAGCGCACGGTGCTGCTGTGCGCGCCGCTCGCCGGGCATGCGGCCGTGATGATGCGGGAAACCGTCGAGACGCTGCTCGCGGACGGCGATGTCTGCGTGACCGACTGGCGCAATGCGCGCGACGTACCGCTCGCGTCGGGCCGTTTCGGGCTCGACGAGTACGTCGCGACGCTCGACGGCTTCGTCGACGGGCTCGCGCACGACGACCGGCCGCTGCATGTCGTCGCCGTGTGCCAGGCGACCGTGCCGGCGCTCGGCGCGCTGGCGCTGCGGGCGGCGCGCGGTCTCCCGTCGCCCGCGAGCGTCACGCTGATCGGCGGCCCGCTCGACGCGCGCCGGAATCCGAGTGCGCTCGGCACCGCCGCTGCCGCCCATTCGCTCGCCTGGTGCCGCCGCCACCTGATCGACGTCGTGCCGCCCGGCTTCGCGGGGCACGGCCGCCACGTGTTTCCCACCTATCTGCAACAGGGCGAGATCGCGCTCGTGTACCCGCAGCGCTTCCTGTCGCTGATCGAAGCGTACGCGCTGGCCGCGTCGCGCTTCGACATGACCGGACTCGCCGGCGCGCGGCGCGCGCTGCTCGAATACACGGCGCTGCTCGACATGCCGGCCGAGTATTTCCTCGATACGGTCGACATCGTGTTCCAGCGCATGAGCCTGGCGCTCGGCACCTGGGACGTGGGCGGCCGGCGCGTCGAGCCGGCGGCGTTGCGCGGCCTCGTCCTGCTGACCGTCGAAGGCGCATGCGACAAGGTCACGGGCGCCGGCCAGACGCACGCGGCGCTCGACCTGTGCAGCGGCCTCGCCGACGACGAGCGCTTTCGCATCGACATCGACGACTGCGATCACTACGGGCTGTTCACGGGGGCACGCTGGCACGGGGACGTGCATCCGATGCTGCAGCGCGTGTTCGCGTGGGCCGAAGCCCGCCGCCCTCGCCCGCGCCGCATCCGGCGGACGTGACACCGGATCAGCGCCGCGCCGCGTCGAGCAACGCGCGCACCTCGTCGTCACTCGTCTGCTCGAAGCGCGCGTAGAACTGGCTGATCCCGAAAAACGGCAGCGGCAGCGTCACGGTGACGAACGCGTCGGCCAGGTCGTCGAACCCATGCCGTGTACCCGCCGGCGCGACCGGTGCAGCCGCGATGATCCGCGCCGGATGACGCTCGCGTAACGCCTGCAGCGCGACGCGCATCGATGCGCCGGTCGCGACGCCGTCGTCGACGACGATCGCAATGCGCCCTTCGACCGGCAGCGGCGGCTCGGCGCCGCGATACAGCGCTTCACGGCGATGCAGTTCGGCCGTCTCGCGCGCGATCACGTCGGCGAGCTGCGCGTCGGACACCTTCATCGAACGCAGCACCGAACGCTGCAGATGAATCGCCCCGCCCGTCGCGATCGCGCCCATCGCGAGCTCGGGATCGTACGGCACGCCGAGCTTGCGCACGACCAGCACGTCGAGCGGCGCATGCAGCGCACAAGCGACCGGATAGGCGACGGGTACACCGCCGCGCGGCAACGCGAGCACGACGACATCGTCACACCCCGCGTAATCGCGCAATGCACCGGCCAGCTGGCAGCCGGCATCGGCGCGATCGGCAAAACACTCGAACACGATCGACTCCCTGCCGTTGCGCCGGATGCGCGAAACCCGCGTCGGCGCCTGTCAACGAGCATGGTTCATCGGTCGCGCCGATGCAAGCAGGGTCACACCGGCCCGCGCGGGCCGACGGAAAAGGTCAGAGGCCGCCGGCCTGCCGGTACAGCCGCCAGAACGACTGGGCATAGGATTGCGCGAGCTCCGGCGCACGCTGGAACACGTTCACCGTTTCCGCATGCGCGGCCGCGCCTTCGGACAGCGTGGTCAGCGCGACGCTGTCGTCGACGATCACGAAGCGCGGCGCGGGATCGCCGTGCCGCGAATCGATCGCCACGTCGATGCCGGAAGACTTCAGATAGCCCGCGCCGCTGTATCTGCCCGCGCGCGGCGAACGCACGAGCACGACACGCACCTCGACCCCGCGCGCGCGGGCCGCGCGCAGCGCGCTCGCGACCGCCGGCGGCACGTGCGTGTAGCCGGCCAGCAGCACGCGGCGCTGCGCCTGCCCGATCAGGTCGACGGTCGCGTCGGCCGCCGCATTGTCATACGAAAAGTATGTGCCGACCGATGCGGCATCGGACGGAATCTGGGCGGCGTGGGCGCTCGCCGCGCAGCAAAGCGCGGCGAGAAGGAAGGCGGCTGGTCTCATGGCGGGCGCCATTTTAGCGATGCCAATTCGCGTGGCAAGCCCCACCTGAGAGGCTGCTGCGCCGGCGCAACACACAGCGCAAAACCGGTCTCCGGCGAACGGGTTAGCGCCCGTCTTTCATGCGACCGATCAGCCCGTCGCGACGCGTGAGAGCCAGCTCGCCACGCCGTCGACGGAACGGAAATCCGCGAGACTGCGCGCCGGCAGCGCCGGATAGGCCCCCCCTGCCATCTCGGCCAGCGCGCGGCCGGGACCGAGTTCGAGGAACGCGGTCGCACCGGCCTCCACGCACGCGGCCAGACAGGCCGCCCACTCGACCGGCTCCGCGATCTGCCGCGCAAGCTTGTCGAGGCCGGCGTCGACGTCCAGCACCGATGCGCCATCGATCCCCGAAAACAGCCGCGTGCCGGGCAGCGGCCGCCGTACGTGAGTCGCGGCGAGCGACGTGCGAAACACCGGCACGGCCGCGGCGAGCCGGCGCGTGTGCGATGCGATCCGCACGCAGACGGGCGCGACGCGCAGCGCGCCGGCGCGCGACGCCTCGTCGGCCACCGCGTCGACATCGGCCTGCCGCCCCGCGACCACGAACGCGTCGCCGGGATTCGCGATCGCGATCGCCGCGTCGCGGCCGTCGCACAATCGTGCGAGTTGCGCGCGCGCCAAGCCGCGTACGAACACCATCCGCTCGTCGCCGCCGCTCGCGGCATCCATCGCGCGCGCACGCGCATCGGCCAGGTCGAGCGCGGCGTCCGGCTCGATCATCCCGGCAACGCTCCACGACGCGACTTCGCCGACGCTGTAGCCGGCGACGCAGCGCCGGCGCGGCCACACCGCGTCCAGCAGCGCGGCGGCGGCGAGCGCCTGGACCGTGCAGAGAATCTGCGCGGCACGGTTCTCGCGCAACGCGTCCGGCCCGGCCTGCCGGACCCACGCGCGCGGATCGTCGCCGAGGAGCCGGCCAGCGTGCGCAAACAGCGCGTCGGCCTGCGGCGCGGCGCCGGTCAGGTCGAACATGTCGGCGCGCTGCGCGCCCTGCCCCGAACAGAGGATGGCCAGCGTCATCGCGCGCCCTCGTCAACTTCGAGCGCATCGACGAAGACGCTCATCGCGAGCAGGTCGGCGGCACCGCCCGGGCTCAGCCGCCGCGCCACGAACGCACGATGGGCAGCGGCCGCGCGCAGCCGCCAGTCACGCGCCCGCACGCCGCCCCGTGCCACGAACGCACGTGCGGTCGCCCGCGCGAACGCGAGGCCGGCCTGCCCGCCCCGGTGCAGCAGGTTCGTATCGTCGAGCGCGGCGATCAGCGCGAAGCATGCATCGACGCGCGCGGCTTCCGGGTCGCCCGGCAGGTCACGCTGCGCGCGACGCAGCGCGGGCAGCCCGACCGCATAGACGGTCGTGAAACCGTCGGCCGCCTCGCGACGTGCGCCGCCGACGCCGTAGCGGCGGCTCGCGCGTTCGCCGTGGCTGTCGGGCAAGCGCGGGCCGCCGAGGATATCGGCTCCCCAGCGGCGGGAGACGAACGCACCGAGCGTCATTCCTGCCGGCATCGTTCCCGGCATCGCGCGCCGACCGGCAGCCGCACACAGCAGCCCGAGCCCGAAAATTGCGCCGCGATGCGTGTTGACGCCACCGGTCGCGGCGAGCATCGCGTGCTCGGCACGCAGGCCGATCTTGCGCAGCACGGCCATGTCCGCATCGCGTGCGCCCGCGTCGGCCAACTCGGCGAAGTACGGCCGCAGCACGGCGGCGCTGCGGGCGAACGTCGCGGCATCCATGTCGGTGTGGCTGCCGGTGTCGACGTGGCTGACGAGCCCCGGCTTCGGATAGGTCTCGATTTCCAGCACGAGGCTGCGCTCGGCCAGGTCGGCGATGCGCTCGGCTTCGGACGGCGCCGGTACGCGGCAGGCAGCCCATGCGCTCATCGTGCCCCTCCGAGGAACGCGTCGGCCGGCATCAGTTCGACGGTGATCGCGGTCTTGACCGCGACTTCAGGCTGCCGCGCGTGCAGTTCGCGCCAGTTGACGCCGGCGCCGTCGTCGCGCAGCAGTTCGCCGTCGATGCGCATCGGCGCGCGCGCGTCGATCGCCGCGAGGCCGTCGAGCAGCGGCGCGCGCGACGCAGGGTCCGGCAGCGGGAACACGAGGTCGAGATCGGACGACGCCCCCAGGTAGGGTTCGCCCGTCAGCGCCTGCCACGCGAGGCTGCCGAACACGCGGCCCTGCACGCCGCAACGCTCACCGAGCGCATCGAGTTCGCGCAACGCCGTGCGCCATGCGTTGGGCGCGGCGGCGAGCACGTCGGACAACGCCGGTAGCGGGCCGACCGTCGCGAGCGCGTCGGCCGCCGCGTTCAGCGCGATGCGCCGCTTGCCCGCGGAAGGCGGCAGCGGCAGGCCGAGCGGCACGCGGCCGGCATCGGCCTCGTCGGGCGACGCGCGGCGCACGATCAGCGGCCAGCCGCGTTCGGCCCACGCGCGCACGAGCGGATTGGCCGCGAGCGCGGGATCGCGGGCGAATGCCGCGCCCCACCCCGCCGCCGTCAGCGTGACGAGCGTGTGGCGGCGCAGCGGCAGCTCAGCGTGCGGCACGCGCGAGTGCCTCGACGCGCTGGGCGACATCGGCGGCAACCGGCCGGCCGCGTGACGCACGCCGGTCGACGCGGTCGGCCGGCTTGCCGAGCCATTCGGCGACCTGCGCGTCGAGCGCGCGGGCGGGATCGAGCACGGCGTCGACGGCGCCCATCTTCACGAGATTCTCGAGCCCCGGTGCGAACACCGGCGTCGAGCGCGACATCTCCTTCAGCACGTCGATCGACAGCTTGGTCACGCGCGACATCGACGGCAGGTCCATCACCTCCGGCTCCGCGCCCGGCACCGCGAGCAGCGTGCGGGTCGCGAGCGCGGTCGCGATGAAGGCGCCGGCGGCCGTGTGGCCATACAGCACGCCGATCGTCCGGTGCCCGGCGAGATCCGCGTGCATCAGGCACTTCGCGAGATGCGACAGCCCTTCGTTCAGGCCGAGCAGTTCGTCGCGCTTGCTCATCCGCTGGCTGTCGCTGTCGACCAGCACGAGGATCGGCGTGTCGCCGCCACGTTCGATCGTGTCGAGCACGTGCGACGCGAGCGTCAGCGCCTCGTCGATGCCGAACGGCAGACGGTCGGCAACGCCGATCACGTCGACGCGCGTGCCGGCCAGTTCCGCGTGGCCAGTCAGCAGGCCGCCGTGACGGGCGATCGAGTGGCCTTGCGGGAACAGTGAATTCAATACTTCATCGAGCGTCATGCGGGCTCTCCTGCAGTTGGTCCGCGAGCGCGGCGAAGGCTTCGTCGGGCATCCCCGGGATCGCTTCCGGCGTCGATGCACCCAGTACACGCCACACGTCGAGCCCATCCTTGCATGCGCCGAACCGTTCGACCCGCGCTTCGAGGCGGGCCTGCTCCGCGCGCAGCATCGCCGCATCGAACGTCGGCGCACGGCCGATCAGCGCGAGCGCCGCCGCGCGGAACGCAGCGGGCGTGTCGGCCACGTAGCGATCCGCGCCGCCGATCAGCCGTCGGTGCTTGCCGCCCATCGTGCGCCAGATCAGCGCGCGGTCCTTCGCATCGAATTCCTCGACGCCGCGATTGGTCTCGATCACTTCGGGGCCCGACACGCTGATGCGACCCTGCTCCGATACCGCGAGCGCCGAGCAGCATGCGGCGAGCAACCCGCCGCCGCCATAGCAGCCCGCGCGGCCGCCAATCAGTCCGATCACCGGCACGCCGGCCGAGCGCGCTTCGACGAGCGCGCGCATGATCTCGGCGATCGCGAGTTCGCCCGCGTTCGCCTCCTGCAGCCGCACGCCGCCCGTATCGAACAGGATCAGCACCGGCTTGCCGGTGTCGCGCGCGGCCCGCAGCAGCCCGGTGAGCTTCGCGCCATGCACTTCGCCGAACGCGCCGCCCATGAAGCGGCCTTCCTGCGCGGCGACGAACACCGGCTGGCCGTCGAGCCGGCCGTGGCCGACCACCATCCCGTCGTCGAATTGCTGCGGCAGGTCGAACAGCGGCAGGTGCGGGCTCGTCACGCGCTCGGCCGGGCCGAGGAATTCGCTGAAGCTGCCGGCGTCGAGCAGCCCGTCGATGCGCTGCCGCGCCGATGCTTCGTACCAGCTCGCGGCATTCGCGACGAACGCGGGCGTATCGTGCGTATCGTGGATCGCGTCGTTCATCATGCGTCCCCCTCGATCGCCCGCACGGCTTGCGCGAGCCGCAGCGACACCATGTCGGGCCGCGCGCCGCCGTCGTTGATCGACAGCTTCAGGCCGCCCGGCGTGCGCCGCTCGACGAAATCCGCGACGACGGCCTGCCACACCGCGCCGAACCCGACCGCCGCCGTGCGGATGTCGATCTCGCATTCGTTGTCCGGCAGCACGCGCTCGACGAGCACTTCGAGATTGCCGGACGCCACCACGCCGACGAGCGCCGCGGCCTGCTCGCCCTTTGCGCGCTCGCGCGCGGTGAAGCGATAGTTCAACTGTTCCATGCCGTTGTCCTTACCAGTTGCGGAACCGGGCCGGCGGCGCATACAGGCCGCCCGACCAGTGCACGAGATCCTTGATCGAACGCGCGGCGAGCCAGCGGCGGTCGGCGTCGAGCGGATCGATGCCGAGATCTTCCGGGCGACGGATCACGCCGCGTTCGCGCAGCCGCTCGACCATCTTCCGGTCGCGGCCGCGGCCGACTTCCGTATAGCCGGCGACGCCGCGGATCGCGTGCTCGCGTTCGTCCTTGTCGCGGCACATCAGCAGGTTCGCGATCCCTTCCTCGGTGACGATGTGCGTGACGTCGTCGCCGTAGACCATGATCGGCGCGAGATCGAGCTGCAGCTTGTCGGCGAGCTTCAGCGCGTCGAGCTTCTCGACGAACATCGGCACGTTCTTGTCGCCGAACGTCTCGCCGATCTGCACGACGAGCTTGCGGCCGCGCCTGAGCGCCGCCGGCGTGTCGGGATCGGCTTCCGCACCGGCCTTCAGCCACGGCTCGCTCGGATGGCGCCGGCCGCGCGCGTCGCTGCCCATGTTCGGCGCGCCGCCGAAACCGGCGATGCGCTCGGCCGTGACCGTCGACGAATGGCCGGACAGGTCGATCTGCAGCGTCGAGCCGATGAACATGTCGCACGCATAGAGGCCCGCGGTCTGGCAGAACGCGCGGTTCGAGCGCAGCGATCCGTCGGGGCCCGTGAACCAGATGTCGGAACGCGCGCGAATGTAGTCGTCCATCCCGACTTCCGAGCCGAAACAGTGGATCTGCTCGACCCAGCCCGACTCGATCGCGGGAATCAGCGTCGGGTGCGGGTTGAGCGCCCAGTGCGAGCAGACCTTGCCCTTCAGCCCGAGCTTCTCGCCGTAGGTCGGCAGCAGCAGCTCGATCGCGGCCGTGTTGAAGCCGATCCCGTGGTTCAGGCGCTTGATGCCGTACGGCGCGTAGATGCCCTTGATCGCGAGCATCGCGGTGAGGATCTGCGTTTCGGTGATCGCCGCCGGATCGCGCGTGAACAGCGGCTCGACGTAGAACGGCCGGCCGGCCTCGACGACGAAGTGCACGCGATCGCCCGGGATGTCGACGCGCGGCACCTTGTCGACGATGCGGTCGACCTGCGCGATCACGATGCCGTCCTTGAACGCGGTGGCCTCGACGACGGTCGGCGTGTCTTCGGTGTTCGGGCCGGTGTAGAGATTGCCGTCGCGATCGGCGCTGACCGCGGCGATCAGCGCGACCTGCGGCGTGAGGTCGATGAAGTAACGCGCGAACAGCTCGAGATAGGTGTGCACCGCGCCGAGCGCGATCTTGCCGCCGAACAGCAGCTTCGCGATGCGCTGCGACTGCGGGCCCGAATACGCGAAGTCGAGACGCTTCGCGATGCCGCGCTCGAACACGTCGAGATGCTCGGGCAGCACGACGCCCGACTGCACCATGTGCAGGTCGTGGATCTTCGCGCTGTCGACGTCGGCGAGCGCGGTGGCGAGCAGGTCGGCCTGCTTCTGGTTGTCGCCTTCGAGGCACACGCGATCGCCGGGCCGCAGCACCGCTTCGAGCAACGCCACGGTGTCGCGCGCATCGACCCGCTTGCCCTGCGCGTAAGCCGCGCCGGCCGCGAGGCGTGCATCGCGCGCCTGCCGCGCGTGATTCCATCCGGTCATGAACAGTTCTCCGCTTCGATGGTTCAGCGGCATTCTAAGCCTGGCGCCGCCGCCGATTGATGATGTTGACGAATGCGACTCAGAGGACGCGGCGATGGATGCGGCCCGCGCACGGGCCGCCCATCGGTAGAGCCTACGCGCCGACCAGCGCGCGCGTCGTGAAGAACAGCAGCGACGGGCCGAGCAGGCAACCGACGCCGGTATGGAACGTCGCGACCAGCGCGCCATACGGCACGAGCCGTCGGTCGGTTGCAGCGAGCCCCGCGCTCACGCCGCTGACGGTACCGGCCAGGCCGCCGAAGATCATCGCGGAGCGCGGCGTCTTCAGGCCCATGAAGTTGGCCGCGACCGGCGTGCCGACCATCACGATGATCGCCTTGACCAACCCCGTCGCGATGCTGAGTGCGATCACGTCGGAGCTTGCACCGATCGCCGCGCCCGTGACGGGGCCGACGATGTAGGTGACGGCGCCCGCGCCGATCGTCGTCATGCTGACCGCGTCGGTATAGCCGAAGGCGCGCGCGATGCACGCGCCGACGATGAACGGCAGCACGGTGCCGAGCAGCAGCGACACGACGCCGACGAGCCCGGCCTTGCGCGCCTCGGCCGGCTGCACTTCGAACGCGGTCGCGACGATCGCGAAATCGCGCAACATCGCGCCGCCCATCAGGCCGATGCCGGCGAACAGCTTGACGTCGGCCAGCCCCTTCTCGCCGCCGGTGAATGCGCCGCCGACATAGGCCAGCACGAGACCGATCACGATCGCGATCGCGGAGCCGTGCACGCGGCCGAACGTGAGCTTGCGCGACGCCATCGACGACAGCCACATGATCAGGCCGACCAGCGCGAACGACGCGACGAGCCCGTTGTGGGCGACGGTTTTTTCGAGCATCTGCAGCATGGCGGCCTCCGTTACTGTTCTTCGAACTGCGGCACGCCCGCGAAGGCCGTGTCGTCGCGCCCGGTGCGCACGAGTACCGCGATGCAGCATGCGCAGATCGCGACCGCGCCGACCGCGGCCAGCAACGCGACCGGGCCGCCCTTCAGCGCGGCGACGACGTTCTGGTTCGCGGCCATCGCGACCACGACGGGGATGTACATCGCGCCCCAGAAACCGACGCCGGCCTCGGTCTCCTTCGGCAGCCAGCCGCGGCGGTGCAGCCACAGGCGCAGGCAGATCAGCAGCAGCATCGCGATGCCGACGCCGCCCACGTTGGTCTTCACGCCGATCGCGCTGCCGAGCAGGTCGCCGAGGAACAGTCCGGCCAGGTGGCAGAACGCCAGCAGCGCGGTTCCGTAGATGATCATGAGTCGTCTCCAGTCTCTTCGTGACGGGCGCATGGCCGCCAGCAGGAGTCGAACCTTGCCCGCCGATCCCATGCCGGGCGTGTCTCCTGCGGCGGTGCGCCGCGGCCCGGCGGCCCGTCATGCGGGCACGTTCTCGAGCGGTCGATGGGATGATGCGGTTTCGGGCCGGACGCCGGATGCCGTAGACTGAATGAAGCAGCCACCGGCACGACGCGGGCTACGCGTCCGGTGCGCCCCGTTGCGGGCCGCACCGGGGCGTGATCCGATACTAGCGCCGCAATATCCGGCCATTTATGAAGTTGTCGAAACCGATTCAGTGGATTTAGCAATGCGTCCGTTACCGCCCGAGCTGCTGCGCAGCTTCGTCGCCGTCGCCCAGTCCGGCAGCTTCACCGCCGCGTCCGAGCGCGTGAGCCTGTCGCAGTCGACCGTCAGCCAGCATATCCGCCGCCTCGAGGAGCTGCTCGACCGGCCGCTGTTCGAGCGCGACACGCGCAACGTGCACCTGTCACAGCACGGCGACGCGCTGTTCCGCTACGCGGTGCGCATTCTCGAACTGATGGACGAGGCCGTCACGTCGGTGTGCGGGCCGCCGCTGTCGGGCAAGGTGCGGCTCGCGATGTCGGAGGATTTCGCGTCGGCGCACCTGACGGCCGCGCTCGCGAGCTTCGTGCAGCGCAATCCGGAAGTCGAGCTCGCGATCTCGACCGGGCTGTCGGGCGACCTGTTCGACGCGCTCGACGAAGGGCGGCACGATCTCGTGTTCGCGAAGCGCATCGCCGGCAGCCGGCGCGGCCGCGTGATCCGCAGCGAGCCGCTGTACTGGTGCACGGGCCCCGATTCACGGATCACCGGCCACGAGGCCGTGCTGCCGCTCGCGATGCATCCGGAGCCGAGCGTGTCGCGCCGCCGCGTGCTCGAATCGCTCGAGGCCGTCGGGCGGCCGTACCGGATCGCCGTCGTGAGCAGCAGCATCGCGGTGCTGCGCGCGGCCGCGAGCGCGGGGCTCGGCGTCAGCGCATTCGCCGGCTACGTGATTCCGGCCGGGCTCGCGCGGCTCGACGCGGGGCTACCTGAACTCGGCGAACTCGAATACGTGATCGACCGGCCGGCGGCTGCATCGCGTTCGACGCTTGCACTCGAAGCGACGCTGATTACCGCCGCGTCGGAGTTGTAACCGCGCCTGACGCGACCCACGCAGGGGGCGTCGCACCCGCACCTGACAGCTTTGCCCGGAACGCGTCATCGTCCACGCAGCACCCGCTCGCGACAATGGGACCCATCGGAACGCACGGCCAGCCGCCGCGCGCATCCGGTGTCCCGTCCCCTTGATCGGAGCACGCCATGAAATTCTTGCGATTCGCCGTCGCGACCGCCGCTGCCGCCCTGCTGTCCCCCGCCTTTGCCCAGACGTCCGATACCGCAGCGCCCACGCAGGGGCTGACCCGCGCGGAAGTGATCGCGCAACTCAAGCAGGCCTATCTCGACGGCGAACTGCCGACGAACGACGGCAACTACCCGCCGAACGCCGCGACCCGCGCGCGCAATCGCGAACTCGTGCAGGCCGCGAGCCCGGCATGGCTCGCACAGACGCCGCAGGCACCGCAAACCGCCGCGCAGCAGTAGCCGGCCGCGGCCTGGACGCGACGCCGCGGCGCGGTCACGGCAGGAAGCTGCGGCGCCGCGCGTCGATCAGCTCGACGAGCAGGCGGTCGCGTTCGGCCGCCAGTTCCTGCATCGAGCGCTCACCCTGGATCGCGCGCAATGCGTCGTTCAGCTTGCGATCGACGTCCGGATCGAACGAAGGCGTGCCGAGATCGTCCCACCAGCTCGTGATCGGCCCCGACAGGTGTTCGAGAAAGTGGGCGATTCCGCCCGCGCCGCCGCCGAGGTGATAGGTCAGGCACTGCCCCATCAGCCCCCAGCGCAGGCCGGGCCCCCATGCGACGGCCTTGTCCGCATCGGCGACGCTCACGACGCCTTCGCCGACGAGGTGATACACCTCGCGGAACAGCGCGGCTGCGAGCCGGTTCGCGACGTGACCGGTCATCTCCTTGTTGAGGACGATCGTCTGCTTGCCGAGCGCGTCGTAGAAATCCTTCACGCGCGCGATCACGTCCCGGCTGGTGGCCTCGCCGCCGACCAGCTCGACGAGCGGAATCAGGTGCGGCGGATTGAACGGATGCGCGATCAGGCAACGCTCCGGATGCCTGTCGCATGCGGTCTGGATGTCCGACATCTTCAGGCCCGACGAACTCGACGCGATCGGCACGTGCGCGGGCAGCACGTCGTCCATCTGCCGGTACAACTCGCGCTTCAGGTCGAGCCGCTCCGGGCCGTTCTCCTGCACGAAGTCGACGCCGTCGAGCGCACGCACGAGATCGGCGTCGAACGACAGCCGCGCGGAAAGTTCGGCGGCCCGGTCGCCGAGAAACGCGGCCAGTGCGTCGCGCAACCGCGTGTCGGCGTGCGGCGCGGGATCGGTCGCGACGACGTCGAAGCCTTGCGTCAGATAGAAGGCGGCCCAGCTCGCGCCGATCACGCCGGCGCCGACGATCGCGATGCGTCGAATGTCCATGATTGTCCCGTGTCGTTGGTCTGCAAAAACATCGCGGCGATTGTCGCATCGAATCGCGCAGGCCTGCATTGACGCAGATTGCAGATTCCCTCTTGAAATGCGCTTCAGCTGCCACTAATTACGCGTCGTCGGGCAGTGCAACATGCAGCGCACCGCCCCCGTTTCGACCCAGTGGAGCTTCCACGACGCGCCCGCCGCAGGCGTCGCGCCGTCACGTCTCCCGCGTTCCCTGTTCAGGAGGACCAACATGAGCGGTATCCAATTCGGCAGCGACCTGTTCGACGAATTCGCCCGCGTGCAGCGGCAAGTGGCCAACCTGCTCGGCGATCGTCCGGCCGGCATTCGCGCGGTACGGCCCGGCGCCTTTCCGGCGCTCAACGTCGGCGCTACCGACGGCGCGATCGAGATCGTCGCGTTCGCACCCGGCATGGCCGCGGCCGATTTCGACGTGTCGATCGACAAGGACCTGCTGACGATCAGCGGCGAGCGCAAGCCTGCGGCGCGCGGCGAAGGCGACGATCTGCGCACCTATGCGCAGGAACGCTTTCACGGCGCATTCCGCCGTGTCGTCGAGTTGCCGCGGGACGCGGATCCCGACCAGGTCAGCGCCCGCTACGAAAACGGCTGCCTGCTGATTCGCGTCGGCCGGCGCGAGGCATCGAAGCCGCGTGCGATCACCGTTCAATAATAGTCAGGATACCAACATGAATGCGAACCCGACCCTGGCCGAGCGTCAGACCAACACCGTCCACCCCGCTGCCGCCGAAGCGGCTCGCCGGCCCGCGATCACGCCGGCTGTCGACATCGTCGAAAATCATCTCGGCGTCACGCTGCGGGCCGACCTGCCCGGCGTGCCGCGCGAGAACCTCGACGTGAAGGTGCACGACAACACGCTGACGATCGAAGCCGACACGCATCTCGAGACGCCGGCCGACCTGCGCGTGCGACACGCCGAAATCCGTGCGACGCGCTATGCGCGCAGCTTCGTTCTGAGCCCGGATCTCGATACGTCGAGGATCGACGCGAGCCTGCGCGACGGCGTGCTGACGCTGACGATTCCGCGCCGCGAGGAAATGCGTCCGCGCCGCATCGACGTGACGGCCGGCAACGCGTAAGCATTGGTGCGTGCCGTTATCCCGCACGCATGAAGAAGCCCCGCCGGGTACGCGCCCGGCGGGGCTTTCTTTTACGACGTGCGGTGCGATCAGTCGAAGTCGAACAGGTCGAACACCGATTTCTTCCGACGCTGGCTATCGTGCTTGTAGCGATCGTCGTGCGAGCGGCCATCGTGTCGGTCACGGCTGTCGTGCGAGGGAGCGTCGCGGCCCCAGCCGCCATCGTGGCCGCGCGGTGCTTGCGCATCGTGCCGCACGGCGGCTTCATCGCGGCGCGCTGGCGCATCGCCGGCCTCGCGCGCGATCAGCTTGTCGAGTTCGCCGCGGTCGAGCCACACGCCGCGGCAGGTCGGACAGTAGTCGATCTCGATCGACTGGCGCTCGGCCATCAGCAGGTCGGGCGTCTTGCAGACAGGGCATTTCATCGCGCTCCTCCTTTCGGTGCGAATTTCATCCGGATTCCATATGACGCGCGTGACGCCGGCCACCGCCGCGGCAGCCAGGTCACGCGCGCCGGCTCAGTGGCCATCCGTCAGCGCCGAGCGCTTCGCCTTCGCGCGCCGCGCCAGCATGTTCATCCCTTCGACGAAGGCCGAGAACGCCATTGCCGCGTAGATGTAGCCCTTCGGCACATGCGAACCGAAGCCTTCGGCGATCAGCGTCATGCCGATCACGACCAGGAACGACAGCGCGAGCATCACGATGGTCGGGTTGCGGTCGATGAAGCGCGCGAGCGGCTGTGCAGCGAACAGCATCACGGCGACGGCGACGATCACCGCGACGAACATGATCGGCACGTGCTCGGTCATGCCGATCGCGGTCACGATGCTGTCGATCGAGAACACGATGTCGAGCATCACGATCTGGCCGATCGCGGCCCACATCGTCAGGCCGACCGCCCCGCCCGAACCGCCCGCGCCTTCACCGTCGCGCGACACGTGGTGATGGATCTCGGTGGTCGCCTTCCACACGAGGAACAGGCCGCCGGACAGCAGGATCAGGTCACGCCACGAGAACGCATGGTCGAACAGCGTGAACACGGGCTGGGTGAGGCTCGCGATCCATGCGACGCTGCCGAGCAGCGCGAGCCGCATCACCAGCGCGAGCGCGATGCCGAGGCGCTGCGTGCGGGCGCGCTGCGCCTCGGGCAGCTTGTTGCTGAGGATCGAGATGAAGATCAGGTTGTCGATGCCGAGCACGACTTCCATCACGACGAGCGTCAGAAGCGCCGCCCAGACGGCGGGGTCAACGGCAAGCGTCAGCAGGTAGTCCATGAATTGGGCCGATACGAAAGTGGAAAGCCAGATCATAGGCCGCCCCGAACTTCGTAAAAATCAGAGAGAATCTGACCTTTGGTTCGGTTTTTCCGAAATTACGATCCGATGCTCAATTTCCGACATCTGTACTACTTCTGGGTCGTCGTGAAGGAAGGCGGCTTCGCGCGCGCTGCCGCGCGGCTCGACATGGCCGTGCAGACGATCAGCGCGCAGGTGCGCGAGCTCGAAAAAGCGCTCGGGCACCAGTTATTGCGTCCGGCCGGGCGCGGCGTCACGATGACCGACGCCGGCCAGGCCGCGTTTGCGCGCGCGGAGGCGATCTTCGAGATGGGTCGGCTGATTCCCGACGAAGTGCGCGCAGCGGCCAGCCAGCCGACCGTGCGGCTCGCGGTCGGCCTCGCGGACGGCATCTCCAAGCTCGCCGCGCACGCGATCCTGGCCCCCGTGCTGGCTACCCCCACGCTGCGGCTGCTGTGCCACGAAGGCGAGCACGATGCGCTGCTCGCGGAGCTGGCGCTGCATCATCTCGATCTGGTGCTGGCCGGCCAGGGCGCGCCGTCCGGCTCGAACCTGCGGGTGACGAGCGAGCGGCTCGTCGCGTCGCCGGTCGACTGGTATGGCCCCGCGGCGCTCGTCACGCCGGCCGCGCGGCAGCACTTTCCGGCGTGCCTCGCCGACCTGCCCGTGCTGTTGCCGACCGCGCATTCGGCGCTGCGCGCGCGCCTCGACCGGTGGCTGGAGGGTGAACGGATCGTGCCGCGCGTGGCCGGCGAATTCGAGGACAGCGCGCTGATGGCCGTGTTCGCCGCGCGCGGCCTCGGCGTGTTCCCGCTGAGCGAACTCGGCGCGAACGACGCGTCGCTGCTGCGCGGATTGCGGCGGCTCGGGCGTGCCGGCGACGTGACCGAGGAGATCCACGCGATCCGCTCGCGGCGCGGCGAACACCATCCGCTGACGTCGCAATTGCTGGCCGCGGCACGCGGCGCGTCGGCCGACTGAAGCGAGCGCGACATCAAACGAAACTATAATGACGCCCCGGCCTTACGAGATTGCCGCGCGCTTCATCCAGGCACCGCCGTTGCGCGGCCTCTCGCCAAGCCTTCTGAAAGACGCCATGCACAACCGATTTCGCCTGTTTTCCGTTTCGTGCGCGCTCGCGGCCGCGACCGTGCTGGCGGCGTGCTCGTCGCCGCCCAAGCCGATCTACCAGCAGGAACAGTTCGACGCGACCAGCAGCCCGTACGCGCACACGTTCCACTCGAAATCCGACGCGGCCTGCGAGGCCGCGCGGCGCGCGCTGCTGAGCCAGGGCTATGTGGTGTCGTCGTCGCGTAACGATGCGGTCGACGGCAGCAAGAATTTCCAGCCGAACAACGACATGCACGTCGTGATCGAGTTTCACGTCGTGTGCGCGGACGCGAACGCGGACGGCACGTCGAGCATCGCGTACGTGAACGCGGTGCAGGATCGCTACACGCTGAAGAAGTCGAATACGTCGGCCAGCGTGGGCTTGAGCGTGTTCGGCTCGCTGTCGCTGCCGATCGGGTCGAGCGACGATGCGCTCGTGAAGACCGCCAGCGAGACGATTCCCGCCGGCGTGTTCTATGAGCGCTTCTTCAATCTCGTCGAGCATTTCCTGAAGATCGACCCGGCCCGCCGCGACCGCGCGACCGTCAAGGCCGCCGAGAAGGAACCCGTCGCGCCGCTGCCCGAACCCGCGCCGACGCCGCAAGGCGAGCCGATGAAGATGACGACCCCGGTCGTGCCGACGCCGCCCGCGGCGCCGGTGCCGCTTTCGTTGCCGGCGGTCGCGCCCGAGTCGGGGGCGAACGCCGTGCCGGCCGCCGCGTCGGCCGTGGTTGCGCCGGCGGCGATGCGGGCTGCCGCGCCGGTGGCGGCGTCGGGTGGGACGGCTGCAGCGGCCGCGCCGTCGACGCCCGCACCGGCGTCCGGGCCGGCATCCGCGCCGGTTTCGGCTCCCGTGCCGGCTTCCGCGCCTGCATCCGCTTCCGGTCCGGCATCGTCACCCGCCGCTTCGGCACCGGCCGCTGGAACACCGACGCCGGTCGCACCGGCGCCCGCCTCCACCGCTTCGGCCCCCGTATCGGCATCGGCGCCCCCGAGCGCATCGCCCGCGCCTGCCGCCGCCAACCCCGTCGCGTCGTCCGCACCGTCCGGCGCGAGCGCACCGGCCGTGCACTGACCCCGGGCGTCCGTATCGTCGCGCCCGGCTCCATCGGGCGCCGCGCGACGATACGCCCCCTTCTCCGTCATTCATCACGGGAATTTCTGCGCTTCGGGCTGCATGTCCGTTGCTTCGATGCTTCGCGACGGGGTATGCGCAGCCGATGCCGACGTCCGCCGGGATCGACTGCCGTCCGGCCGTCATCCGACAGGCCAGCTAGTTCCTGCCGCCCTGCCTTCTGCATCGCCGCACGCACGCAGCGTCTGCATCGGCTCGATGCTCAATGTGACGCCGCCGCAGACGATCGCGGCGATCTCCGCCGTCGACAGCCATCCGGCCATCCCACGACAGGCCTGCTTGCCGTCGGCCTCTCTCGCCTCCTGCATCGCCGCACGCAGCGTCTGCATCGGCTCGACGGTGGCCGTCGCGTCATCGCAGACGATCGCAGAGATATTCGTCGTCGACCACCATCCGGCCGTCCCATGACAAACCGCCTGGCGCCGACCGCCCCACCTACCGCAACGTCGAACGCAACGCCTGCATCTGCTCGACGGTCGCCGTCACGCCGCCGCAGACGATCACGGCAATCTCCTTCGCCGCCGCGAGCACGGGCACCGGCCGCTCGAGCGCGGCCAGCGCGGCACCGCACGCGGGCTCGACGACGATCCGGTGCTCGTCGAGGAAACGCAGCGATGCGGCCACCGCCTCGGCATCGGACACGACGACCGGGTGAATCGCGTGTCGCGCCGCCCATTCGACCGCCGCGTCGCACGGCCGCTTCGCGCCGAGCGACGTCGCGATGCTCGTGATCGCCGGCAATTCGACCGCATGCCCCTGCTCGAGCGAGCGCGCATAGCAGTCGGCGCCTTCCGTTTCGGCCGCGACCACCGGCACGTCGTGCCAGCCGTTGCGCGCCAACCCTTCGAGCACGCCGCACAGCAGCCCGCCGCCGCCCACCGCGAGCACGATCGCGTCGGGCTTCGGGCCGGCCGCCGCCATCTCGTCGATCATCGTCGCGTGGCCCTGCCACAGCACGCGATCGTCGAACGGATGCACGAACGCGTCATGCTCGCCGAGCGCCGCCTGCGCGAACGCATTCGCCTCGGCCCAACTCGCCCCGTGCACGACGAGCTCGGCGCCCTCGACGCGGATCAGCTCGCGTGCGCGGGCCGACGCGCTTTCCGGTACGACGACGAGCACCGGCACGCCGAGTTCTCGGCCGCAATACGCGACCGCGATGCCCGCGTTGCCGCCCGACGACGATACGAACCGCCGCGCGCCGGCCGCGTGCCGCGCTTCGCAGACGGCGCCGATGCCGCGCAGCTTGAACGAGCCCGACGGCTGCAGCGCATCGAGCTTCAGCCGGATGGTCCTGCCGAGCCGGCGGGAGGCGATTGGCGAGCGGAGATAAGGGGTCGGGATATGAAGCGGCATGGGGCGGGACCAATGGGAACGGGGGGAACGCACGCGGCGTGCAACGGCGAGCGGCGATGGCGGTCATCGTACGGCACGCCTGCCATGCTTTCCAATACCATCGAATGGTATTTGATATGCTCCACAGGTATATCAATGAACCTGAATGGATGCGGCATGCGCCAGATCGAATTGCGTCACCTGCGCTACTTCGTGGCCGTCGCGCGAGCCGGCAGCGTGATGGCCGGCGCCCGCGCGGCCGGCATCGTCCAGCCCGCGCTGTCGCGACAGATCCGCGAACTCGAGGACGCGATCGGCACGCCGCTGCTGGTGCGCCGCGCAACGGGCGTCACGCTCACGGCGGCCGGCGCCAGCTTCCTGCAGGACGCGACCGGCCTGCTCGCGACGCTGCAGGACAGTCGGGAGCGCGCGCTGCGCTGCGCGGCCGGCCAGCTGGGCGAGCTGCGGCTCGGTGCGTTGCCGAACTGCCTGCCGCTGCCCGTCGTCGGCACCGTCCTCAAGGCGTTTCGGGACGCGTGCCCGGACGTGAAGCTGTCGATCGCGCCGATGCTGTCGGCCGAACAGGCGAACGCGCTGATGCGCGGCCAGCTCGACGGCGGGATCATGGCGTGGCGTCGGGACGAGGCGCCGCACCTGTCGGGCGTGCGGCTGCTGAGCGACCGCTTCGTGCTCGCGATGCCCGCGCCGCCGGGCGGACGCGTCACCGCGCCGCGCACGCTGACCGACGTCGCGAACGAACCGTTCGTCTGGTTCGACGCGCAGCGCTCCGCCGCGCACCACCGGTTCCTGATGGCGCAGTGCCAGCAAGCCGGCTTCACGCCGCGCATCGCGCAGGTCGGCAGCGACATTCCCACGTTGATCGGCCTCGTCGCGGCCGGGATGGGCTGTGCTTTCGTGCCGGAAAGCGCGTCGCCGACCTGCCCGGCCACGGTCCGGCTCGTCGCGCTCGACGAACTCGCGAGCCGCTTCGACATCGAGTTCGTGTTCGACGGCGCAGCCGTGCCCCCGTCGCCCGTCGTTGCGCGGTTTCTCGAAGCCGTGCGTGACGCGACCGGCGAAGCGGGCTGAGCGGGCTGAATGTCCAGCAGGTGCGGCGGCCTCGCCCGGCACTCGAGCGAGCCGATTCGCGGTGCCGAGTGACGGGCGCAATCCCCTTCCCCCCAACCGTCGCTTCGGCTGCCGAAACACGCTAAACAACCGCATCTTTTTTGCGCAAATTCTTACAAAACGACGACACCGGACGCCGCAGCACCGGTGTTTTTAAATTGGCACCAAAAACGGCCGTTTAACGTCGCTTCGAATTGTCATGACCCGAAATATACTGCGCGCGCATCCAACCCTCGTGCCAAAGAGAGGATGCGTTTCCGCCCCGGTCACGGTCCCCCTGTGATCGGGGCTTTTTTTGCCCGCGGGCCTTGCCTGCAAAGGGTTTTCGGCGACGATACGCGATTCGGCCGGCGTGCTGCCGGCCGCCTGCCCGGCCCGTCCGATCCGCGCGGCCGCCCGTTGCCGGTCAGTCGATGAGCGGCTTCCCGATCATCCGGTGGGAGCGGCCGTCAGTCCGCGTCGAAGCGCCGATGGATCGCGATCTTCCGGCCTGAAGCCACCCGCCTGACTTTACAAATATCTTTCACAAAAGCAGCGCTTTCACCCGCCGCGCCACCCGGCTTCAAGCGCCCCCTGCATTATTGACATGAAATCAAGATAATTTCGTCCGGACACGGCTTTTTCCGCAAAAGTCGTGCAGGCACACTTCTTCCTGTCCTCAACGGTCCGTGCCGTTCGTTGTTTCTCGACTACAGGAGCCCATCGCGTGAACCCCACGACTCCCTCTCCTTCCCGCCCCGGCGGCAGCGCCGCGCTGCCGCTGCTGGCACTCGCCGCCGGTGCGTTCGGCATCGGCACGACCGAGTTCTCGCCGATGGGCCTGCTGCCCGTGATCGCCGACGGCGTGCACGTATCGATTCCGCAAGCCGGCATGCTGATCAGCGCCTATGCTATCGGCGTGATGGTCGGTGCGCCGCTGATGACGCTGCTGCTCGCGCGCTGGTCGCGCCGTTCGGCACTGATCGCGCTGATGTCGATCTTCACGATCGGCAACCTGCTGTCGGCGTTCGCGCCGGACTACACGACGCTGCTGCTCGCCCGCCTCGTGACGAGCCTCAACCACGGCGCCTTCTTCGGGCTGGGCTCGGTGGTCGCGGCCAGCCTCGTGCCGCGCGAAAAGCAGGCGAGCGCGGTCGCGACGATGTTCATGGGTCTCACGATCGCGAACGTCGGCGGCGTGCCGGCCGCGACCTGGCTCGGCCAGATCATCGGCTGGCGCATGTCGTTCGCGGCGACCGCGGGCCTCGGCCTGGTTGCGATCGCCGGGCTGTTCGCCGCGCTGCCGAAGGGCGAAGCCGGCAAGATGCCCGACCTGCGCGCGGAACTCTCGGTGCTGACGCGCCCCGTCGTGCTCGGCGCGCTCGGGACGACCGTGCTCGGCGCCGGCGCGATGTTCACGCTCTACACGTATGTCGCGCCGACGCTCGAACACCTGACCGGCGCGACGCCCGGCTTCGTGACCGCGATGCTGGTGCTGATCGGCGTCGGCTTCTCGATCGGCAACATCGCGGGCGGGCGCCTCGCCGACCGCTCGCTCGACGGCACGCTGATCGGGTTCCTGCTGTTGCTGATCGCGACGATGGCCGCGTTCCCGGTGCTCGGCCGCACGCATGCGGGCGCCGCCGCCACGCTGCTCGTATGGGGTGTGGCGACGTTCGCGGTCGTGCCGCCGCTGCAGATGCGCGTGATGCGGGCGGCCCACGAAGCGCCGGGGCTCGCGTCGGCCGTCAACATCGGCGCATTCAACCTCGGCAACGCGCTCGGCGCGGCGGCCGGCGGCGCGGCGCTGTCGGCGGGCTTCGGTTATGCGGCCGTGCCGCTCGTCGGCGGACTGATCGCCGCGGCCGGACTCGCGCTCGTCTTCCTGCAGATCGCGCAGCAGCGCCGCGCACCGGCCGCCGCGAATTCGTAAGCGCGACATGTCGCGCACCGGCGAGGCATGCCGGACCGCCGATCCGTACCGACACACGCTCACGGCCGCGCAATGCGGCCGTTTTCGTTTTCAACGGTCGATTTCGACCCAACGCTCCTCAATCGTGAAAAATCCCGAATCTCCAGCAATCTATCGGCGTTCCCTATTCAATACGTTTGCGGAATGAAAAAACGAATCAATTCGATCAAATGATTCACTTTCATTTCTTCTTCAACGCATCCGGCCCATTACTTATCCCATTCGCCGCAGGCCGACTCAACCGGCCCAATCAGTCCGCCAAATAGTCTCGAAACCCGCATGAATTACCCGTTTTTGCTGCGATGCAAGGTAATGACGGATGCGAATCATATTCGAAAAACCGAAAAACGAAACGCTCTTCACCTTTATTCAATCAATAGTCCGATTAAATGTAACAAAATGAAACAGAGCGAAATTAAAGATTGAAAGAATTGCCGATTCGTATCAGGATTTGCGATAAAGCAGCACGATCAAGCGCGGCATAAATCCAACGAAAAATCGATCGATGAGGGATCAGTGTGAAAATCGCCATCGCTTCCATGACATTGTCGCTCGCGCTGTCCATCGGCCTGTCGACACCCGCCGCCGACGCAGCCACCTATTCGAACGGCACCGCGACCGCGACCTTCAACGTCACGCTCACGCTGCAGCCGAACTGCACGATCGCCGCGAACCCGCTCGCGTTCGGCACCAACGGGGTGCTGGCCACCGCGATCAACCAGCAGACGACCGTCAGCGTCACCTGCACCAATACGACGCCGTACAACGTCGGCCTCGACGCCGGCACGGTCACGGGTTCGACCGTCGCGAGCCGCCTGATGGCCGGCACGGCCACCGGCAACACGACGACGACCGTCGGCTTCCAGCTCTACCAGGACGCCGGGCGCACGACGATCTGGGGCAACACGCAAGGTACGAACACCGTGGCCGGCACCGGCACGGGCGCCGCGCAATCGCTGACCGTCTATGGCCAGGTGCCCGCGCAGGCGACGCCGAAACCGGACACCTATCAGACGACCGTCACCGCAACCGTCTACTTCTGACCGGCGCCGCAACGCATGACCGCATTCCGTCGAACGCTCGTCGCGCTGCTGTGCGCGGCCGGCGCCGCGCACGCCGCGTCGCTGCAGATTTCCCCCGTCACGATCGAGTTCGGCGCCGACGACACGGCCAGCGGCATCACGCTGCGCAATCCGGGCGAACGCCCGGTGTACGGACAGGTGCGCGTGTTCGTCTGGAACCAGACCGATGGCCAGGACACCTTGACGCCCACGCAGGACCTGCTGGCCAGCCCACCGCTGATCGAGGTCGGCACACAGGCCGAGCAACTGATCCGCGTGGTGCGCGCATCGCGCGTGCCATCCGGCACCGAGCAGGCCTACCGGCTGCTGATCGACGAATTGCCGCCGCCCGGCGAAACGCCGGCCAACGGCGTGTCGATCCGGCTGCGCTATTCGATTCCGGTGTTCGTCGAGCCTGCCGCCGACGGCGCGCCACGACTCGACTGGGCGCTGCTGCGCAACAACGGCGGCTGGGTGCTGCGGGTCCGCAACAGCGGCACGCGGCGCGCGCAACTGGCGTCCGTCGAACTCGTGACCGCCGACGGGCATACGTACCTCCTCACGCGCGGCCTGCTCGGCTATGCACTCGCGGGCCGCACGGGCCAGTGGAGCGTGCCGCTGCCGGCCGGCGTCACGCTCGGCGGCAAGGTCACGGTGCGGGCAGCCGTCAATTCGCAGCCGGCCAGCGCGGTCGTCGCGGTGGAGCCGCCGGGCTAGTCCGCCGGTGCGCCGCCCGGCCCGTCCCCCTTCGCCGCACATCGGCTCGGTCCCGGCCAGCGGACGCGGTGCGCCGCGACGCTCCCCGCGCACCGCGGTCGCGGCCCTCGTGGCGGGCGGCCTCTTCGCGCTCGGCTGGGCGCATGCGGACGAACCCTCGGCACTGGTGATGACCGACAGCACGCACGACGTGATCCTCGAAGTCAGCGTCAACGGCGAGAACACGACGCTGCTCGCGCACTTCCGCGAACGCGACGGCCACCTGTCGTCGAGCGGCGCCGACCTGCACACGATCGGCGTCGCAACCGACCGGCTCGGCATCGCCGACGCGGCGACGGTCGACCTCGACACGATTCCCGGCCTGCACTACCGCTACGACGCGGCACGCCAGCGCGTCGAACTGCAGATGCCCGATACGCTGCGCCGCCCCTACGCGATCGACAGCCGCGCATTGCCGCCGACGCAGGCGGCCAGCGCGTCGCGCGGCCTCGCGATCAACTACGAGGCGTACGCGCAGACGCTCGGCGACCGGCAGTACTCGCTCTACACCGACGTGCGCTACTTCGATCCGGGCGGCGTGTTCGACACCACGGGCGTCGCGACCTTCTACAACGGCCAGCGGCGCTACACGCGCTTCGATACGTCATGGAGCCACTCGGACCCGGCGCGGCCGAGCACGACGCAGATCGGCGACGCGATCTCGGGGTCGCTCGCGTGGACGCGCTCGGTGCGCCTCGGCGGCTTCCAGTGGCGCAGCAATTTCGCGCTGCGCCCCGATCTCGTGACGTTCCCGATCCCGTCGCTCGCGGGCTCCGCGGCCGTGCCGTCGGCCGTCGACCTGTACATCAACAACGTGCGCCAGTACACCGGCAACGTGCCG
Organism: Burkholderia sp. AU33803; assembly: GCF_002223095.1. Classification (NCBI taxonomy): domain Bacteria; kingdom Pseudomonadati; phylum Pseudomonadota; class Betaproteobacteria; order Burkholderiales; family Burkholderiaceae; genus Burkholderia; species Burkholderia sp. AU33803. Next base: position 843,349 of record NZ_NKFJ01000004.1, on the reverse strand, counting down.
AGCGGCCCGTTCATCATTCACGACGTGCCGGGCATCACGGGCGCCGGCCAGGCGACCGTCATCACGCGCGACGCGCTTGGGCGCACCGTCGCGACGTCCGTGCCGCTCTATGTCGATACGCGGATGCTGTCCGCCGGGCTGTCGAGCTATTCGTTCGAGGCCGGCTTCCTGCGCCGTAACTACGGGCTGCAGTCGTTCGACTACGACGCGCGGCCGGCCGTCAGCGGCTCGCTGCGACGCGGGATCAGCCAAGCGCTGACGGTCGAAGGGCATGCGGAAGCAACCGGCGGCGTGGTCAACGCGGGTGTCGGCGCGCTGCTGCGCCTCGGCTACGCGGGCGTCGTGAGCGGTGCGGTCGCGGGCAGCGCCGGCCGCTTTCCGGGCACGCAGGTAAGCGCCGGCTACCAGTTGATCGAACCGCGCTTCTCGATCAACGCGCAGACGATCCGCGCGTTCGGCCGCTACGGCGATCTCGCCTCGCGCGACGGCGCGACCGTGCCGGCGGCCACCGACCAGGCGACGCTCGCGCTGCCCTTCATCCGCCGCCAGACACTGTCGCTCAGCTACATCGGCTTCCGGATGCCGCAAGGCCCGAGCGCGCGGATCGGCACCGTGTCGTACACGCTGGGCCTCGGCGATCTCGCGTCGCTGACCGTGAGCGCGTACCGCGATTTCGCGCAGCAGGGCGCGAGCGGCGCGTTCGTGTCGCTGAACGTCGGGCTCGGTCGCAACACGTCGATCAACACGACCGTCGGCCGGCAGCGCGGCCAGTCGAACTACACCGTCGACGCGAGCCGCCCGCCCGACTACGACGGCGGCTGGGGCTGGGGCGTACAGGCCGGCGGCACGGGCGCGGTGCCGTACCGGCAGGCGCAAGTCCGCTATCTCGGTCATGCGGGCGAAGTCATCGCGGCCACGCAGAACATCGACCGCCGGACCGGCGCGTCGCTCGACGTCAGCGGCGCGCTCGTGTTCATGGACGGCAGCCTCCTGTTGTCGCGCCGCATCACCGACGGCTTCGCGCTGGTGTCGACCGACGGCGTCGCGGGCATCCCGGTGCTGCACGAAAACCGCGTGATCGGCACGACCGATCGTGCCGGGCACCTGCTTGTGCCCGACCTGAATGCGTACCAGAACAACCGGATCGCGATCGATGCGATGAAGCTGCCCGCCGATGCGCGGATCGCCCGCACGTCGATGACGGTCGTGCCGCAGGCGCAATCGGGCGTATTCACGCATTTCGGCGTGTCACGCTATCGCGCGGCATCGGTGATCCTGCATGACGATACCGGCCGCCCGCTGCCGGCCGGCGCGCGCGTGCATCACGCCGAAAGCGGCGCGGATACGATCGTCGGCTACGACGGGCTCACGTTCATCGACGGACTGAAGGACGACAACCACCTCGCGATCGACTATGGCACGCAGCACTGTGTCGCGGCATTCGCGTTCACCGCGCCCGGCAACGGCACGCTGCCGACCATCGGGCCCCTCACGTGCCGGGCCGCGCCGTGAGGATCGCGCTGCTGGTTCTCGTCGCCTTTATCGCGTGGTGCGGCTCGCCCCGTCACGCACAGGCCGAAAGCTGCACGGCGACCGCATCGACCGTGAGCTTCGGCTCGGTCAGCCCGATCTCGAACGCGCCGGTGGCCGCGACCGGCACGGTCAGCATCACCTGCACGTGGTCGGCCGTCTCGCTGACGCCGAACGTGCTCGTGTGCCTGAACCTCGGCGGCACGAGCCCGCGCAGCCTCGTCAACGGCAGCAACGCGATGCAATACGACCTCTATCTCGACGGCGGGCATTCGGTCGCATGGGGCTCGGTGTATTCCGGCACGACACCGGCGTCCGTCACGCTGGTCAAGCCTGCGCTCGGCACGAGCGCGTCCGCGACGGTCACAGTGTACGGACAGATCACCGGGAACCAGCCGACCGTCCCGACGACCGGCAACAGCACCACGACCTACTCGCAGACCTTCGGCGGCAACACGACGTCGATCAACACCGGGTTCTACCTGCTCGGGGCGCCGACCTGCGCGTCGCTGACGACATCGAACGGGACCTTCCCGTTCAGCGCGACGGCGAACGTCGTCAACAACTGCAACATCAGCGCGACCAATGTGAGCTTCGGCACCGCGAGCCTGCTGTCGGGCTCGCTGACGGCGAGCGGTTCGATCACCGCGCAGTGCACCAACGGCGACGCATGGCAAATCGCGCTGAACGGCGGCGGCAGCGGCAGCGTGACGGCGCGCCAGATGCAGCGCAGCGGCGGTGGCGGCGCGATCGACTACGGGCTTTATACGGACGCCGCGCGCTCGATTGCGTGGGGCGACGGCACGGGCGGCAGTTCGACGGTCACGGGCGTCGGCACGGGCACGTCGCAGGTCGTGACCGTGTACGGCGCGGTGCCAGCGCAAACGACGCCCGCGCCCGGCAACTACAGCGACACGATTACCGCAACGATCAGTTTCTAGCGTTCACCGGCATGAACGAGCGCGGGCGCACGCGCCGCGCCGCCCGCTCAAAACATGACGGTCCATGCGGAAGGCGCGCCCGCACCCACGCCGCGCGACGCCGACCGCGCATCGGGCAGCGGCGCGTGGCTGAGCATGAACGGCGTGCCGTGCGCGCAACTGACACTCGGGATGCCGGTATCGGCGACGCCCTGCGGCGCGCCGGTGCCGATCGTGCACGTTTCCGGAATGGTGAGACTGACGCGCAGCGGAATCGAGGGCTCCGTCGCGTTCGCGAGGGACCCTACGCCGGGCGCGGCCAGCACGAGCGCGATCGCGATCGCACCGCGTCTGATTGGGTCGGCTGTCATCGTGTGGCTCTCCTTCGTGCATCCATTCAGCATATGCACGAATTATCGGCGTGCGGGCGGAAAACCTGAACCCGCACGCACGTGGCCGTGCCCCACCGCGCCGGTCAGCGCGCGGCGGCGAATCCGCCGAAAAACGCCCGCGCGTTCGCGTCGAGGCTGGCGAGGTGATAGCCGCCTTCCTGCACGATCACCGTCGGCAACCCGAGCGCGCCGATCGCGCCGCCGAGCCGCCCGAAACCGTCGGTCGTGACGGCCACCTGCGATTGCGGATCGTCCTGGTAGATATCGAAGCCGAGCGCGAGCACCAGCGCATCGGGCTGGAACCGCGCGAGCGCGCGCAGCGCATCGTCGAGCCGCTCGAAGAACGCCGACTCCGGCGCGCCGTGCGGCATCGGCAAGTTGAGGTTGAAGCCGTCGCCCGCGCCGGTGCCCGTCTCTTCCTCATAGCCCGCGACGACCGGGTAGAAGTTGGTCGGGTCGCCGTGGATCGACACGTACAGCACGTCGTCGCGGCCGTAGAAGATCTCCTGCACGCCCTGCCCGTGATGCATGTCGGTGTCGAGGATCGCGACGCGGCGGTGGCGCCCGAGCAGCGACTGCGCGGCGATCGCCGCATTGTTCAGGTAGCAGAAGCCGCCGGCCGCGTCGCGGCGTGCATGGTGGCCGGGCGGGCGGCACAGCGCGTAGGCCTCGCGTGCGCCGTCGTTGACGTCGGCCGCGGCCGCCAGCGCGGCCTGCGCGGACCAGTACGCGGCGCGCCACGTGTTCGCACCGACCGGGCAGCTGCCGTCGGCGAGATAGCGCGCGGCTTTCGCGAGCACGCCGCGCAGCGGGTTCGGGTCGCGCACGAACACGTTCGACATCACTTCGTCGCCCCAGTCGTCGGGCATCTGCTTCCAGTCGCGATGCGCTTCTTCCAGGAAGCGCAGGTAGTTCATGTCGTGCACGGCCGCGATCGGCGCGGTGCCGCGGTCGGCCGGCTCGCGCACGTCGAAGTCGAGCGACCGGACGGCCGCGACGAGCCGCGCCGCGCGCTCGGGGACTTCCTGCGGCTCGCGCATCTGGCCGCGCGACAGGTAGCTGCGAGGATGGTGCAGCAACTGCTCGGGATGGAAATAGGTTTTCATCGTTCGCCCTCGTCGGTGTTTCGATTGGTCGGCTTGCCGGCTCGCCGCGTCATGCGTGCTGCGCGGCGGCCGCCACGGCCACGCCCGCCGCGACGCCGGCGCGCGCGAGCACCGCATGCAGCAGCACGTTCGAGCCGCGCGTCACGTCATCCGGCAGCGCATCCTCGGCTTCGTTGTGCGACAGGCCGTCGACGCACGGGATGAACACCATCGCGGTCGGCACGCAACGCGCGAGCAGGATCGCGTCGTGCCCGGCGCCGCTGACGATCCGTTCGTTCGTATAGCCGAACGCTGCCGCCGCCTGCGCGACCTGCTCGACGCAGTCGCGATCGAACGGCGTCGCCGGGCTGCGCCAGCAGGTTTCAATCGCGACCTGCACGCCGCGCGCGGCGGCGACACGCGTGCAAGCGTCGCGCAAATCGCGCTCCATTGCATCGACCTGCGCATCGTCGTGATGGCGCAGGTCAACCGTGAACGTCACATCTCCCGCAATGGTGTTGCGCGATGCGTTGCGGATGCCGACCTGACCGATCGTCGCGAGCCCGCGCGGTGCATGACCGGCGACGATCCGTTCGAGTTCGAGCGCCATCTGCGCGCTCGCGAAATACGCGTCCTTGCGATACGGCATCGGCGTCGTGCCCGCGTGCGCGGCCACGCCCGTCACCGTCACGTCGAGCCAGCGGATCGCCTGCCCGCCCGTGACGATGCCGATCGTCGTGCCGTTCGCCTCGAGCACGGGGCCCTGCTCGATATGCGCTTCGAAGTACGCATCGACCGCGCCGCCCATCGCACGCGCGCCGCGATAGCCGCATGCGTCGAGCGCCGCGCCGAGCGTGACGCCGTCGGCGTCCTGCTTCGCGAGCGCTTCGTCGAGCGGCAACGCGCCCGTGAACACGGCCGAGCCGAGCATCGCCGGCGCGAAGCGCGCGCCCTCCTCGTTGGTCCAGGACACGATCTCCAGCGGTTTGTCGGTCGCGATGCCCGCGTCGTTCAGCGTGCGCACGAGTTCGAGCGCGGCGAGCACGCCATAGACGCCATCGAAGCGGCCGCCTTCGGGCTGCGTGTCGAGATGGCTGCCGATCAGCACGGGAGCCGCCTGCGCTTCGGTGCCGTCGCGCCGCGCGAACAGGTTGCCGACGGCGTCGACGCTCACCGTCATTCCCGCGTCGCGGCACCACTGCGCGAACAGGTCGCGCCCGCGACGATCGTCGTCGGTGAGCGCGAGGCGCCGCACGCCGCCGCGCGGCGTCGCGCCGACACGCGCCATGTCCACCAGGCTTTGCCACAAACGCGCGCCGTTGATTTCCAGCAGGTCTTTCATGTGTACTCCGGATGAATTCTTTTGATGAGGGTCACTGCGAGCCGAGCGCTTCGGCGGCGGCCGGCCGTGCCGCGCGGCGGGCGTCGAGCGCGACGATGCACAGCAGCGAGATGCCGGCGAGACACGTGTAGAACACCGCGAGCGGCCACCACTGGCCCGCGAAGCGATGGGCGAGCCACGTGCCGACGAGCGGCGTCAGCCCGCCCGCGATCGCACCGCAGATCTGGTAGGCGAGCGAGATCGCCGAATAGCGCACGTGCGCGGGGAACACGTCGCTCACGAAGCCCGCGATCACCGAATAGAAGCCGGCCATGCAGACCACCGCGAGCGCGATGCCCGCGATCAGCGACGCGGACGTGCCGCCCTGCACGAGCATGAACATCGGATACGGCGAGAGCATCGCGAGCAGCGCCGCGAGCTTCAGGAAGCGCGCGCCGCCGATGCGCTCGGCGATCCACGCGGCGATCGGCTGCGCGACGAACTGGATGATCGCGACCGCGAACAGGCTGTCGAGGATCAGCGAGCGCGACACGCCGACGTACTGCGTCGTGTACGCGATCATGAACGTGTTCGTGAAATAGACGCCTGCGATGCCGATCGTGTTCGCGCCGATGCAGAGCGCGACGAGCCCCGATGCGGAGCGGAACACTTCCGCGACCGGCAGCTTCACCGTGCGGTGGGATTCCTTCACGCGCGCGAATTCCGGCGACTCGTTCACGCCGAGCCGGATCAGGATGCCGACCACGAGCAGCACCGAACTCGCGAGAAACGGCAGACGCCAGCCCCACGCGAGGAAGTCCGCCTTGTCCATCGACGTAACTGCGCGGAACGCGATCAGCGACAGGATCAGCCCGGCCGGGCTGCCGAGCTGCGCGAACGACGCGAAGAACGTGCGGCGCCCCTGCGGCGCATGCTCGCCCGCCATCAGCACCGCACCGCCCCATTCGCCGCCGACCGCGATCCCCTGCACCACGCGCAGCGCAACGAGCAGTACCGGCGCGAGCACGCCGACCTTCGAATAGTCGGGCAGCAGCCCGACGCAGACGGTCGCGACGCCCATCATCATCAGCGTCGTCATCAACGCCTTCTTGCGGCCGATGCGGTCGCCAAGATGACCGAAGATCACGCCGCCGAGCGGCCGCGCGAAGAAGCCGACCGCGAACGTCGCGAACGACGCCATCGTGCTGACGAAGCGGTCATGCGACGGGAAATAGAGTTCGCCGAACACGAGCGCGGCGGCGGTCGCGTAGATGTAGAAGTCGTACCACTCGATCATCGTGCCGATGAATGCGGCCGTCGCGGCGCGCGCCGGCTGGCGGGCGGAAGAAAGGGACTGGGTCATGCGGGCTCCTGATGCGCACCGCTGCGGGCGATGCGCAAAATCGTGTGACGGCCGTCTGTCGCGGCCTTGCGCCGCACGCTGCGGCACCCCTCCTTTATCGGCGACCGCAAATCATTAGTCAAATTTCAAGTTATTATTCGCCATATAAATTTGGCTAATGCACACCTTGACGGCTCGCCCGGAGACCCGATGCGCCCCGACCTCGCCCCGTTCCTGAACGACCGCCTCGACTGGAACCTGTTGCGCACCTATCTGGTGATCATCCAGGAGCGCAGCGTGAGCCGCGCGGCCGCGCGCCTGCACGTCACGCAGCCCGCGGTGAGCCAGGCGTTGCGGCGGCTCGAGGACACGCTCGAGCGCAAGCTGATCGAGCGGCGCGGCACGCACTTCGCGCCGACGCCTGCCGGCGAAGCCGTCTACCGGATCGCGAGCGACATCTACGGCGGCATCTCGCGCCTCGAAACCGAAATCGACGACAGCACCGCCGACCTGACCGGATCGATCCGGCTGCTGACGGTGAGCCGCATCGAGTCGCCCGTCTACGACGAATTCCTCGCGGACTTCCATCGCGCGTATCCGCGCATCGATCTGCAGATCGAAGTGATGCGCTCGTCGGACATCCTGTCTTCGCTGCTGCAGAAAACGGCCACGGCCGGGCTCGGCCTGTGCCGCACGCCGCACGACAAGCTGGAGATGCGCTGCTTCCTGCGCCAGCGCTATGCGATCTACTGCGGCCGCCATCACCGGCTGTTCGGGCAGACGCAACTGCGGATGGAGGATCTGCTCGCCGAGAATTTCGTGTCGTTCACGAGCGACCAGATCGGCGACAGCCTGTCGCCGCTCACCGTGTTTCGCGACCAGAAGGGCTTCACGGGGCGCATCGTCGCGTCGTCGCCGAGCCTCGAGGAAGTGCGGCGGCTGATCTTCGCCGGTTACGGGATCGGCTGCCTGCCCGAGCACATCGTGCGCGACGACATCGCCCAGCAGCGGCTGTGGCGGCTGCCGCCCGACGACGGGCTCGTCGATGTCGACGTGTTCCTGCTGTGGCATCGCGATCGCAAGATGAACGCGGCCGAGCACGCGTTTCTCGACGCGATGGAGCGCTGCATGCAGCGCTATTCGCTGGCGGAGCGGTTGGGGAAGTAACGACGCGAATGCGCGGGGAAAAACGCCGGGCACACACGGCCCGGCGCGTCGGCATCGTCAGAACCGATGCACGATACCCAGCTGCACACCCCGTGCATTCGCCCCCGGATACGCGAGCGGCAGGCCGGGGTTCGCCGCACCGGCGAGCGTATAGCTGGCCTGCTTGCGGTTGCGCAGGTACGACAGCGCACCGTAGAAGCTCGTGCGCTTCGACAGGTCATACTCGTACATCAGCCCGAGCTGGTCCGCATGGTTGCCCTGCGACGACTGGTCGTGCAGATACGCGTAGCCGAGCGCCACGTAGTTCGCCGGATTGAACTGGTATTTGACCGACAGCCCGTACACGCGCGAATCGATGCCGAGATCGGCCCACTTCACCGCGGAAAAGCCGCCGTACACGGTGGCCTTGCCGATCTCGTACGACGCGCCGGCCATGATCGTGCGATCGGTCGTGGTCGCCGTCGCGTTCTTCAGCCACTGGCCCGCGACGAACGCGCCGAACGGCCCGTGTTCGTAGGTCAGGTCGAACTGTTGGCTGGAACCTGCCGAGCGCACGCCGCCCGCATCGCCGAATCCGAAGTACAGCCCGCCCTGGAAGCCCGCGATCTCCGGGCTCTGGTACGACAGCGTGTTGCTGGTGCGGAACGCGAACACGGTCAGGTTGTCCATGCCGGACGCCTGCGTGACGCCGCCGAACGCATCCTGGCCGCCCTGGTCGTTGAACAGCGGCGAATTCTGGCGGCCCGCGCGCACCTTGCCCCACTGCCCCGCGATGCCGACCCATGCCTGCCGGTTGAAGAGTCTGCCCGCACTCGCGAGCGAACCGTCGTTCGGATTGAAGCCGTTCTCCAGCGCGAACTCGATCTTCTGCCCGCCGCCGAGATCCTCGCCGCCCTTCAGCCCGAACCGGCTGCCCCACTGGCCGCCCGAATTGATCGCCGCCGTGTAGCCGTTGCCCGTATTCACGTACTGCGCGAATTCGTCGATCACGCCGTACAGCGTGACGCCGTCCTGCGCGAACGCGGCGCCCGGTCCGGCGACGCATGCCATCGCGATCGTCATGCGAAAACCGGCGTGCACCATCCGCGCCCGGGAATCGCTTCCGCGCGCTGTCGTTTGTTTAGTCATACTATTCAATGGTCAGAGAATGAAACGACACCGGGCGCGGCAGTCGCGCCGCACCGGCATCGTGGGAAAGAAAACCTGGGGGAGAACCGGGCGCAGGCGGCGCCCGGCTCGCGCGACAGTCAGGCCGGCAGCCGGCCGGCCCGATGCGCGTGACGTGTCGTCAGTGGTGAACTTCGCTGCGCTCGAGCGGCAGGATCAGGCGCTCGGGAATGCTGCGGCGCGATGCGCGTGCGCCGATGTAGTACAGCACGGCCGGCACGAGCAGGCCGAGGATCCACGAGATGTCGGTGCCGCCGAGCGCGTCGACGAGCGGCCCCGTGTAGATGTGCGTCGACATGAACGGCAACTGCACGAGGATGCCGACCACGTAGATCGTGATCGCCATCATGTTCCAGCGTCCGTAGCGGCCGTCCGGATCGGACAGCGCCGGCACGTCGTAGCGCGAGCGCGTGAAGCAGTAGTAATCGACCAGGTTGATCGCGCTCCACGGCGTAAAGAACGCGAGCAGGAACAGGATGAACGCGGTGAATTCCTTCAGGAACGAGTGGCGACCCGCGAGCGCGATGAGCGTGGAGACGCAGATCATCCCGAAGATGTACACGAGGCGGCTGCGCGACGACACGGCGTGCTTGCCGCGAAAGCCGCTGACGATCGTCGCCATCGACATGAAGCTGCCGTACGCGTTGAGCGCCGTCACCGTCACCTTGCCGAACGCGATGCTGAAGTACAGCAGCGCAGCCACGGCGCCCGTCGAGCCGAGACCGACGATATACGCGACCTCATGGTGCGCGAACTGCCCGCCGGCCAGCGCGGCCGCAAACACGCCGAACACCATCGCTGCCTGCGCGCCGATCACCGAGCCGAGGCCGACCGCGACGAACGTCGCGACCGACGACGTCGAGCGCGGCAGGTAGCGCGAATAGTCGGCGACGTACGGGCCGAACGCGATCTGCCACGACGCGGACAGCGACATCGACAGCAGGAAGCTCGCGAGCGAGAAATGCTTGTTCGCGAGCAGCGCGCCGATGTCGTGGTTCGCGAACAGCTGCGTGAACATGTAGACGAACGCGGCGATGCCGACCACGCTGGCGATCCGGCCGACGGCGTGGATCGCGCGATAGCCGAACACGGTCAGCACGACGATCACGGCCGCGAACAGCAGGATGCCGGCCGCGTCGTCGATGTGCAGCAACTGCGCGACGGCCTGCCCGGCCAGCACCGAGCCGCTCGCGGAAAAGCCGATGTACATCAGGCACACGAGCACGATCGGGATCATCGCGCCGTAGACGCCGAACTGCACGCGGCTCGAGATCATCTGCGGCAGCCCGAGCTGCGGCCCCTGCGCGCCATGCAGCGCCATCACCGCGCCGCCGATGAACTGGCCGAGCAGCAGCGCGACCAGCGACCAGAACACGTCGCCGCCGAGCACGACCGCGAGTGCGCCCGTGACGATGGCCGTGATCTGCATGTTCGCCGACAGCCACAGCGTGAACTGGCTCAGTAAGCCGCCGTGGCGCTCGGCATCGGGAATGAAGTCGATCGAACGGACTTCGATCAGGCCGCCGGCTTTTCCACTGGGATTCGTTGACACGGGGAAATCTCCAAAATACTCAGGATCACAAATGGTTTGAACGAGTCGGGAAGCTGCGAGCCGCCCTTTCGGCTCGGCGGGTGCGGGGCGCCGTGGATCGCCGGCATGCGCCACGCACGCACGGTCTGCGCACTGGCGCGCAAGCGGCACGACGTGTGCCGACATTGCCAGCGGATGATCTTGTATATACAACTTGCGAGGTATCGGTGATTACCCGGAATCCGCCGATTTTCGAAAATGTCCGAATAAACGGGCTACGTTCGGCGTGTCCAGTCGAAAGTCGGATGTCGGAATAATGAAAGCTCAGGCGCGTGCGGGCGATGCCTGATCGGGCTCGGCCGTCATGTCGGCGGCGGGCAGGAGGTTCAGCATGCGCCGGGCGGCCTCGATGTCGCGCACGTGCAGCCATTCGTCGTAGTCGTCGCGGCGCAGCATCACGACACCCCGCTTCTCTTCGCCGGGCCGATGCATCCGCGCGAACAGCGGGTGCGTATCCGCGTTGACCGTGAGCATCGCCATGCCCACGCGCTCGCGGCCGTCGTCACCTTCGTAGCGCCGCCAGATGCCGGCGACACAGTACGGCTGCCAGCCGTCGACGCCGATCCGCTGCCACACGTTGCGACCGGTTTCGTAGCAGGGTTCGAAGATCCAGCGCACCGGAATCAGGCAGCGCTGGCCATTGCGCCACGCGTTGCCGTAGAGCCGCGACGAGCCGACCGTTTCCGCGCGCGCGTTCACCGTGTCGAGCTTCTTCTTTTTACGGCCGTTCTCGACGAGCCGCTCGGGCTGCATGAATTTCGGCCAGAAGCCGAACACGGCCGCGACGACTTCGAGGCCGTCGCCGGCGGCGCGCGCGATCGGCGCCGCGTAGTCGGGATACACGTCGGGCGCCCACGGGTCGCGGCGATACAGATCGCCGATGCCGATCTTCAGTTCGCTGATGCCCGGGTCTTCGTCGGGGGCGCGGTAGTGAGTGCACACGGCTCGGCGGACGATGGATGCAATGTCTCCATCGTAGATCAGCGCAGCGGCCGCGGCCGCGCTATTGTTTGGTATGACGAAACAGTTTTACGAATCTATTTTCCCGTCGCTCGCCGCCGGCGCGATGCGTACAGGCAGATCAGTTCCAGCGCGATCGTCGCGCCGGCCAGCGACGTGATTTCCGCATGATCGTACGGCGGCGACACTTCGACCACATCCATGCCGACCAGGTTGATGCCGTCCAGATGCCGCAGGATCTCGAACGCCTGATGGCTCGACAGCCCGCCCGAGACCGGCGTACCCGTGCCCGGCGCGAACGCCGGATCGAGGCAGTCGATGTCGAACGTCAGGTACACGGGATGGTCGCCGACCCGCTCGCGAATGCGCGCGGCGGTCGCGGCGGGCGTCGACGCATGCACCTGGCGCGCATCCTGGATGTCGAAGCCCATCGGCTCGTCGTTGGTCGTCCGGATGCCGATCTGCGCCGACCGGTCGGGCACGATCCACCCTTCCCGCGCCGCGTGATAGAACATCGTGCCGTGATCGATGCGCTTCACGTCGCGGTCGGGCCACGTGTCGGTATGCGCGTCGAAGTGCACGAGCGACAGCGGCCCGTGCACCTTCGCATGCGCCTTCAACAGCGGATACGTGATGAAGTGATCGCCGCCGAGCGTCAGCATCGCGCAGCCGCGCGCGAGGATCGCGTCCGCATGCCGCTCGATCGCACCCGGCACCGATTCGGGTTGCCCGAGATCGAATGCGCAATCGCCGTAGTCGACCGCGGCCAGCACGTCGAACGGATCGAACGACCACGGCCACGGGCGCTCCCACGCGATGCCCGTCGACGCGATCCGCAACCCGCGCGGGCCGAAGCGCGTGCCGGGCCGGTGCGACGCGGCGGAGTCGAACGGCACGCCGGTGATCGCGAGGTCGACGCCGTCGAGATCGCGGCTGAAACGCCGGCGCATGAAGCTCGTCGCGCCCGCGAAGGTCGGTTCGGCCTGCGTGCCGTAGAGGCTGTCGCGCGTGAAGGCGAAATCATTCTGGCTCATCGTCGGATTCCTGTCTGTCGGGAAACGGCCGCGCGGCTGGCGACCTCGTGCCCGATTCTGCCGTCACGGCATCCGACGAAAAATATGAACTAACATAAGCCGACTTCACGAAACGCGATGTATCGCCATGCTGACCCGATTGAGAGACATGGATTTGCAGCTGCTGCGGCTCTTTCTGACGATCGTCGAAAGCGGCGGCTTCAGCGCCGCGCAGGGCACGCTCGGCATGGCGCCGTCGACGATCAGCACGCAGATGGCCAAGCTCGAGACGCGCCTCGGGTTCCGGCTGTGCGATCGCGGCAAGAGCGGCTTCCGGCTGACGCCGAAGGGCGAGCGCGTGCTGCAGTCGACGCGGCGGCTCCTGCACGCGATGGACGTGTTCACGCGCGATACGCAGCACGTGTCGGGCACGTTGCTCGGCGAACTGCGCATCGGGCTGTCCGAGCGGCTCGCACCGGACGTCGTCGAATCGATCGCGGCGAGCGTCGGCCGCTTCCGCGAACGGGCGCCGGATGTACTGATCGAGATGATCGCGGTGCCGCCCGACGAACTGGAGCGCCGGTTGCTGAAAGGCGAACTGCAGCTTGCGATCGGCTACTTTTCCGGCCATCAGGCCGGCCTGCACTACGCACCGCTGTTCGTCGAGCACCAGTCGCTGTACTGCGGCGCGCGGCATCCGCTGTTCGCGAAGAAGACCGTGTCGGTCAACGACATTGCGAACGCGAGCAACGTCGCGCGGCTCTACAAGACGAATACGTCGGGTGCGGCGCCACGCAACGCGCAACCGACCGCGTTCTCCGAAAACGTCGACGCCGACGTGATCTTCATCCTGTCCGGCGCGCATGTCGGCTTCCTGCCCGACCACGTCGCGGCGCCGTGGGTCGCCGCGGGCAAGATGCGCCGGCTGCTCGCGAGCAAGCTGAGCCATACGGTCGAATTCCAGCTCGCAACGCCAAGGAACTGCGATGGCAGCGAAGCGCTGGAGGCGTTCACGGCGGCGCTTGCCGAACAGTTCGGCGGGCTCGACGGCTTCGCCGATCAGTGACCGGCGCACGCCGCCCGTATTGCGTCAGGCGAGCCGGTCCGACGCGATGACCTGCACGCCCGGCCGCGCAGCGACTGCCGCGTCGAGCATCGCGCGGGCAATCCGCGACGCGGGATTCACGCGCCATTTCGCCGGCAAAACAGGCCGGGCCACGTTCAACGCCGACACCAACAGCCGCTCGCCGAACCTGAATTCGTCGCGGCTGCCGCCGATCAGGCCGGGCCGCACGTAAGTGAGCGACGCGAACCCGACGCCGGCGAGCGCCTGCTCGACCTCGCCCTTCACGCGGTTGTAGAAGATGCGCGACGCCGGATCCGCGCCGAGTGCGGAATTCAGCACGTAAGCCGGTGTGCCGTGGCGGTGTGCGAGCCGCGCGACCGCGAGCGGATAGTCGTGGTCGACGCGCCGGAATGCCGCCTGGGAGCCCGCAGCGCGCATCGTGGTGCCGAGCGCGCAGATCACGGCATCGGCGTGCCACCAGTCTGCCGTGTCGGGCAGATGATCGAAATCGACCTCGAGCGCGCGCATTTTCGGGTGCGGCGACAACGGGCGGCGCGCGACGACGATCACCTGATCGACCCGCGCATCGGCGAGCGCGACTTCGAGGACGTGACGCCCGCGAGTCCGGTCGCGCCGACGAGCAGCAATATCATGTCGGGTTCTTCCGTATGGAGCCTGTGTGTTGACGGGCCAGGAACGGCCCGGTTTCCGGCTTCCTGCATGATCGCCGGGCGACTCGGCGACGACAACCTCCCAACATCTCGAAAAATTACAGGATGTGCCTGCTTCGCCGCGGTGCGCGCTACGAGCCGCCCCCTGTCCCGACACGCTCGGCGCACCACCTGTCCAGCGCCTGTACGCCTGCCAGAACGACGACATGCCGCTAAATCCCCGGTTCTGCGCGATTTCCTTGATCGACAACCGCCCTCCCGCGATCGGCGCCTGCGCGCGGATCTTGCGCACCGCGCCCGACATGCCCCTGACGCATGCGCCGTCGCCCTGCAACCGGTCGAGCCGGCACTGCAAATGAAAAGCCGCCGATGCGCACGTCGCGCATCGGCGGCTTCGTATCACCCGCGAGACACGTCAGATATGCACCGCGTGCCCAAGCGCACGCAGCGCCGCCTCCTGCAGCGCTTCGCCGAGCGTCGGGTGCGCATGGATCGTGCCGCCGATGTCCTCCAGCCGCGCGCCCATCTCCAGCGACTGCGAGAACGCGGCAGCCAGCTCCGACACGCCGCGCCCGACCGCCTGCCAGCCGACGATCAGGTGGTTGTCGCGCCGCGCGACGACGCGCACGAAGCCGTCGGTCGCCTGCAGCGTCATCGCGCGCCCGTTCGCCGCGAACGGGAACGACGCGCTCACGCAGTCGACATCGGCCGCGCGCGCGTCGTCCGGCGACCAGCCGGCCGTGACGATCTCCGGATCGGTGAAGCACACCGCCGGGATCGATGCGGGCACGAACTTGCGGCGCTTGCCGGCGATCAGCTCGGCCACCATCTCGCCCTGCGCCATCGCACGATGCGCGAGCATCGGCTCGCCGGCCACGTCACCGATCGCCCAGACGTTGCGCATCGACGTCCGGCACTCGTCGTCGATCCACAGCGCGCGGCCGTTGCGATCGAGCGGCAGCGACTCGAGCCCGAAGCCGTCGACGCGCGGCCGGCGGCCCACCGCCACCAGCACGCGGTCGGCCTGCAGCGTCTGCTCCGCGCCATCGGCGGCCTGTACGCGCACCGCGCCGTGCTCCGCGAGCCCGAGCACCTTGTGGCCGAGCAACAGCCGCACGCCCAGCCGCGCGAGCGAATCGGCGACCGGCCGCACGAGTTCGGCATCGTACGCGGGCAACACGCGCTCCGCCGCTTCGACGACGCTCACGTCGACGCCGAGCTTGCGATAGACGATCCCGAGTTCGAGCCCGATATACCCGGCCCCGACGACGACCAGCCGCTTCGGCAACGTCTCGGGCGACAGCGCCTCGGTGGACGACACGACATGCCCGCCGAACGGCATCGACGGCAGCGCGACCGGTTCGGAGCCGGTCGCGAGCAACAGGTGCTCGCAACTGATGCGCGTCGTATGGCCACCGCCGACGACGTCGACGGTCTTGCCGTCGACCACCTGCGCATCGCCGTGCAGCACGCGCACGCCGTTCTTCTTGAGCAGCGCGCCGACCCCGCGCGTCAGCCGGTCGACGATGCCGTCCTTCCAGGCGACGCTTTTCGCGATGTCGATCTCGGGCGTGCGCACGCGGATCCCGAGTGCGCCCTCGCCCGCGTGGCCGCGGGCCTGTTCGAATGCATCGGCCACGTGGATCAGGGCCTTCGACGGAATGCAGCCGATGTTCAGGCACGTGCCGCCGAGCCGGTCGCGCTCGACGAGCACGGTCGGAATGCCGAGCTGGCCGGCGCGAATCGCGGCGACGTAGCCGCCCGGGCCGCCGCCGATCACCAGCAGCGTGGTGTGTTCGTTCTTCATTGCGTGATCACTCCACGAACAGCAGTGCCGGGCGCTCGAGCACCGCGCGCACGGCCTGGATGAATTCGGCCGCATCCGCGCCGTCGACGACGCGATGGTCGAACGACGACGACAGGTTCATCATCTTGCGCGCGACGACCGCGCCGTCGCGGATCATCGGCCGCTCGACGATGCGGTTCACGCCGACGATGCCGACTTCAGGATGATTGATGACCGGTGTCGACACGATGCCGCCGAGCGCGCCGAGGCTCGAGATCGTGATCGTCGAGCCGCTCAGCTCGTCGCGCTGCGCGCGGTTCGCGCGCACTGCGTCGGCAAGCCGCGCGATCTCGGCGGAAATCGACCACACGTCGCGCGCTTCCGCATGACGCAGCACGGGCACCGTGAGGCCGCCGTCCGTCTGTGTCGCGACGCCCATGTGCACCGCGCCGTAGCGCGTGACGACACCCGCTTCGTCGTCGAAACGCGCGTTGATCTGCGGGAAGTCGCGCAACGCAATCACCATCGCGCGGATCAGCAGCGGCAGCGGCGTGAGCTTGCCGCGCGTGTCGCCGTGGCGGCGATTCAGTTCCGTGCGCAACGATTCGAGCTCGGTGACGTCGATCTCCTCGACGTAGCTGAAGTGCGGAATGCGACGCTTCGCTTCCTGCATCTTGCGTGCGATCGCGCGCCGCAGGCCGATTACCGGCACGTCGGTTTCGTCGTTGCGTTCGGCGTAGCCATGCGCGTGCGATCCGCGCGCCGCGCCGCTGCCGGTACCCGCATACGCATCGAGGTCCGCATGCAGGATCCGCCCTGCTTCACCGGTGCCGCGCACATAGCGCAGCTCGATGCCCATGTCCCACGCGCGCTGGCGCACGGCCGGCGACGCGAGCGGCCGTTCACCCGGCGCGAGCGCCGCGCGCGGCGACTCGACGCGCTCCGCGTGCTCGGCCTGCTTCGCACGACGCGGCTCCGCGGGTCCGTGCTTCGCCGCCGGCTTGGCGGACGATTCCGCCGGCGCGTCGGCCACCGACTTCGACGGCGCCGAAGCGACCGGTGCGGTTGCTACCTTTGATTCCCGCACCGGTGCGCCGGCCTTCAGGTTGCCGTCGCCTTCGACCTCGAGGCGAATCAGCTCGCTGCCGACCGCCATCATCTCGCCGATCCGGCCGCCGAGCTCGATCACCTTGCCCGTCACCGGCGACGGAATCTCGACCGCCGCCTTGTCGGTCATCACATCGGCGAGCGGCTGGTCTTCCTTGATCGTCTGCCCGACTTCCACGTGCCAGGCCACCAGCTCGACCTCGGCAATCCCTTCGCCGATATCCGGCATCTTGATGACATGAATCCCCATCTCACGCCTCCATCACGCGTCGCAACGCTTCACCGACCCGGGCCGGGCCCGGAAAGTACGCCCACTCCTGCGCATGCGGATACGGCGTATCCCAGCCCGTCGTGCGCTCGACCGGCGCCTCGAGGTGGTAGAAGCAATGTTCCTGGACCAGCGACACCAGTTCCGCACCGTAACCGCAGGTGCGCGTCGCCTCGTGCACGACGACGCAGCGCCCGGTCTTGCGCACCGACGCGACGATCGTGTCGAGGTCGAGCGGCCACAGCGTGCGCAGGTCGATCACCTCCGCGTCGATGCCCGTCTCCTCGGCCGCGGCGAGCGACACGTGCACCGTCGTGCCGTAGGTCAGCACCGTCACGTCGTTGCCGGGGCGCACCACGGCGGCCGTATCGAGCGGCACCGTATAGTAGCCCTCGGGCACCGCGCTCGCCGGATGCTTGAGCCACGACGTGACCGGCCGGTCGTGATGGCCGTCGAACGGCCCGTTGTACAGCCGTTTCGGCTCGAGGAAGATCACCGGATCGTCGTTCTCGATCGACGCGATCAGTAGCCCCTTCGCGTCATACGGATTCGACGGCATCACCGTGCGCAGTCCGCACACCTGCGTGAACATCGCCTCCGGGCTCTGGCTGTGCGTCTGGCCGCCGTAGATGCCGCCGCCGCAGGGCATGCGGATCGTCATCGGCGCGATGAACTGGCCGGCCGAGCGATAGCGCAGCCGCGCGCCTTCCGACACGATCTGGTCGGACGCCGGGTAGAAATAGTCGGCGAACTGGATCTCGCACACCGGGCGCAGCCCGTACGCGCCCATCCCCACCGCCGCGCCGACGATCCCGCTTTCGGAGATCGGTGCGTCGAACACGCGCGACTTGCCGTATTTGTTCTGCAGTCCTTCGGTGCAGCGGAACACACCGCCGAAATAACCGACGTCCTGCCCGAACACGACCACGTCGCTGTCGCGCCCGAGCATCACGTCCATCGCCGAGCGCAGCGCCTGGATCATCGTCATCGGCTGCGTTGCCGTGCCTGCCTCTTGTTGCGCCATGATCACGCTCCCAGTTCCTGGCGCTGACGGCGCAGGTGCGCGGGCAGCTCCTTGTACACGTCGTCGAACATCGACGCCGGCGACGGAATCCGGTCGTCGGCCAGCGTGCCGAATTTCTCCGCTTCCTTCTGCGCGGCGATCACCTCGGCCTCGAGCTCGGCCGTCAACGCTTCGTGCGCGCTGTCGGACCAGATGCCCTTGACGATCAGGTGGCGCTTGAAGCGTTCGATCGGATCGCCGAGCGGGAAATGGGACCAGTCGTCGCTCGGCCGGTACTTGGTCGGATCGTCCGACGTCGAGTGCGCGCCCGCACGGTAGGTCACCCACTCGATCAGCGTCGGGCCGAGATTGCGGCGCGCGCGTTCGGCCGCCCAGCTCGACGCCGCGTAGATCGCGAGGAAGTCGTTGCCGTCGACGCGCAGCGACGCGATCCCGCAGCCGACGCCGCGCCCGGCGAAGGTCGTGCCCTCGCCGCCCGCGATCGCCTGGAACGTCGAGATCGCCCACTGGTTGTTGACGACGTTCAGCACGACCGGCGCGCGGTACACGTGCGCGAACGTGAGCGCGGTATGGAAGTCGGATTCGGCCGTCGCGCCGTCGCCGATCCACGCGGACGCGATCTTCGTGTCGCCCTTGATCGCCGACGCCATCGCCCAGCCGACCGCCTGGATGAACTGCGTCGCGAGGTTGCCGGAGATGGAGAAGAAGCCCGCTTCGCGATCCGAGTACATCACGGGGAGCTGGCGGCCTTTCAGCGGATCGCCTTCGTTCGACATCAGCTGGCAGATCATCCGTTCGAGCGGGACGTCGCGCGTGATCAGAATGCTCTGCTGCCGGTAGGTCGGGAAGCACATGTCGCCGTCGCGCAGCGCCATCGTGTGCGCGGTGCCGATCGCCTCTTCGCCGAGGCTCAACATGTAGAAGGAGATTTTCTTCTGACGCTGCGCGATCATCATGCGCGCGTCGAAAATGCGGGTCTTGAGCATCGCGCGCAGGCCGGCGATCAACCGCGCATCGTCGAGATCCGGTGCCCACGGGCCGACGGCCTTGCCGCTGTCGTCGAGCACGCGCACGAGGCTGCGGGCGAGATCGGCGGTGTCCGCCGCGGCAACGTCGATCGGCGGGCGGCGAACGGCGCCGGCCGGCGATAGATGCAGATAGGAAAAGTCCGTCTTGCAGCCCGGGCGCCCGGTGGGCTCCGGCACATGCAGACGCAATGGCTCTGACAGGCTCATCGTGTCGTCTCCACGCTCGATTGTGTCTCACGCTGTTTGGGAACGCGCAGGCCGGTTGCCGGCCTGCGCGCGGGCTGGCGTGCGGATAGGCACGTCAACCTTGGAAATTTATGCCTTGCGGCAGCGGACGTCGATGCCCAAGCCGCTCGATTGCGGTGAGCAGATTTGCCATGTCGGAAACCGGACGACCAGCGGGCGGGACCGCCGCGGCGCGTGGACACGCGTGGCCGTGCCGCTTCGAACCGGGCCCGGACGGGAATTTGCCGGCGTCGCCGCGGCCGCATACCGAATGCGTCGGACGATATCGCCGGCCTGCCGCCGCCGCGGGAAACAGCCGATCCCGGGCGGGATGCCACGGCCGGCACGCAACCCTAACGATGACCGACATCCAGCATGTACCCTTCCCCGCGAATCGTGCGAATCAGGCGCGGCTCCTTGATGTCCTCGCGCAACTTCTGACGCAAGCGTGATATCTGCACGTCGATGCTGCGGTCGAACGTGTCGATCGACTTGCCGCGCGCGGTATCCATCAGGTACTCGCGGCTGAGTACACGCCCCGGCGCGGCGAGGAACGCATTGAGCAGGCGAAATTCCGCGTTCGACAGCGGAATGACCGTGTTGTCGGCCGCGATCAGGTGGCGGCCGATCTGGTGAAGCCGCCATCCGGCGAAGCGGCTTTCCTCCTGCGCCCGCGTCCGGCCTTGCGTTTGCGCACGCACGCGGCGCAGGATCGTCTGGATGCGCGCGACCAGCTCACGCGGCTCGAACGGCTTGACGATGTAGTCGTCGGCACCGAGTTCCAGCCCGACGATCCGGTCGGTCATCTCGCCGCGCGCGGTCAGGATGATCAACGGAATCTCCGAGGTCGCACGAATCTCCCGGCAGAGATTGAGGCCGTCGTCGTCCGGCAGCATCAGGTCGAGCACCACGAGATCGAAGCCGCCCTCCCCGAGCGCATGATGCATTTCCGCGCCGCTGCCGGCTTGCGCGGTCGTCATGCCGAAGTCTGCCAGGCAGTCGCACAACAGGCTGCGAATCTGCGAGTCGTCGTCGACGACGAGAATACGAATCGCTTTGTTCACGGCGTCTTGTCTCCGATGTTGCGGCGGTGAGATGTGCCTCACTCATTATTGCCCGCCAATATAAGGGCTTTTTGCACGAATTGTTGCAGCGTTGAAATAATCGCCCCGGCACCTTGCCCCACAAGGTCATCCGGAAAAATCTGGACGCCTGACGAGCGTTCACGTCATGGATAACCCGCCCGGTATTTTCCCGAAGAGACGCCGCTCGGCATCGTCCGCCTTCGCCGCTCCGTCTGGCTTCTCGACTCCCGCCGCGACTTGGCTCATCCGGAAAGACTTTGTGTCAGCGCCGATACAAAGCCGATATGAACCAGAAATGCCCGGGTTTTAACGTGGCTCCCAAGTCATCTCGACGCAGGAGACACGCGGGACATGAACTACGCACAACCCAAGCCGCCTGTCCGGCGCATCGGCGGCATCGCCTTCGTGGTCGGATTGCATGCGGTGATCGTCTACGCACTGCTCACCGGTCTCGCGACGAAAGTCGTGGACGTGATTCGCCAGCCGATCGAGACGCGCATCATCGAAGAGATCAAGCCGCCGCCGCCCCCACCCCCACCGCCGAAGCACATCGCACCGCCGCCGCCGAAGCACGTCGCGCCCCCGCCGCCGTTCGTGCCGCCCCCGGAAGTGCGCGTCGCGGCACCGCCGTCGCCGAACGCGATCGCCGCGCAGTCGACCACGCCCGCGCCGTCGGCCCCCGTCGCGCCGCCGGCGCCGCCCGCCGCTGCGGCGCCGGTGTCGACGAGCGTCGGCGTGGTGTGTCCCAACTCGACGCAGGTCCGCGCCGCCATTCGCTATCCGCGTGAAGCGCTGAAGGACAACCTGACCGGCGACGTCGTCGTGACGTTCGTGGTCGGCACCGACGGCAACGTCAAGGACCTGAGCGTGACCCAGTCGGCCGCGCCCGTTCTCGACCGGGCCGCGGAAAACGCCGTGCGGCAGTTCCACTGCGTCGCGCAGGGCGAGGAAGTCCGCGTGCAGGTGCCCTTCTCTTTCAAGCTCGATTGAGGCTGCCCCCGACAGCCGTTCCCTTTCCACTTGGCAACGCATTTCAGGAGACATTCATGCTCAACCGAACCCGCAAGGCCGCCATGGCGACGGCACTGTTCCTCGCGGCCAGCGCCGCCCACGCCTCCACCGACACGGTGACGAATCCCTACGGCCTCGATGCGCTCTGGAAAGGCGGGGATTTCATCGCACGCGGCACGCTGCTCATCCTGGTCGTCATGTCGATGGGCAGCTGGTACATCATCGTCGCGAAACTGCTCGAGCAAGCGCGTGTGCTGCGCCGCGCGAAGGCGGCGGAAACGGGTTTCTGGAAAGCGGGCAGTCTCAGCGAAGGCACGAAAAAACTGGACGCCGGCAGCCCGTTCCGCTTCATCGCCGAAACCGGTCTCGCGGCATTCGACCATCACGAAGGCGCGCTGGTCGAACAGGTCGACCTCAACCAGTGGGTCGCGGCGGCCATCGAGCGGGCGACCACGTCCGTCTCGAGCCGCCTGCAGGACGGCCTCGCGTTTCTCGGCACCGTCGGTTCGACCGCGCCGTTCATTGGCCTGTTCGGCACGGTGTGGGGCATCTATCACGCGCTGACGGCGATCGGCATCGCCGGTCAGGCCTCCATCGACAAGGTCGCGGGGCCGGTCGGCGAAGCGCTGATCATGACGGCCATCGGCCTGGCCGTCGCGGTGCCAGCCGTGCTCGGCTACAACTGGCTCGTGCGCCGCAACAAGGCGGTGATGGAACGCGTGCGCGGGTTTTCGACGGAACTGCACATCGTCCTCCTGACCGGCACGACCACGGCCGGGGCCGCCGCCGCGACCAAGGCCGCCGCCCTGACCCGCGTGGGGTGAGCCATGGCCATGACCACAGGCTCCCGCGACGGCGCCGAGCACGACGAGACCATGTCGTCCATCAACACGACGCCGCTGGTCGACGTGATGCTGGTGCTGCTGATCATCTTCCTCATCACGATTCCGGTGGTCTCGCACACCGTGCCGGTCACGCTGCCCAAGGAGACCGTGCAGCCGCTGCAAACGACGCCGCAGAACGTGATTCTCGCCGTGACGAAAGAAGGCGACGTGTTCTGGGACGAACGGCGCGTGCCCGACGCGGCAACGCTCGTCGAGAAACTCAAGGCGGTTGCCGTGCAATCGCCGCAACCGGAAGTCCACATCCGCGGCGATCTCGACGCGCGCTACGCCGCCGTCGGCCGGGTCGTGTATGCCTGCCAGCGGGCGGGCATCGTCAAGGTCGACTTCATCACCGAACCGCCGCCGCGCCAATGATCCCTTCATACCGACCAGGAGACCCGAGATGGCCATGACGATGCCCACCGGCAACGCCGACGAACCCGACGTGATGATCGAGATCAACACCACACCGCTCATCGACGTGATGCTGGTCCTGCTCATCATGCTGATCCTCACCATTCCGATCCAGACGAACGCGGTCAAGCTGGACATGCCGACCGGCGCGCCGCCGGCGCAGCCGCGGACACCGCCGGTGGTGCGGATCGATATCGCGGCCGACGGCGCCATCGCATGGAACGGCGAGACGCTGAATTCGCGCGAGCAACTGGAAACGCGCTTGCACGACGTCGCCGTCGACCCCGCGCCGACCGAACTGCATTTGCGACCCGACAAGGCGGCGCCTTACCGCGCCGTCGCCATGGTCATGGCCTCCGCGCAGCGGCTCGGCGCGAACCGCATCGGGCTCGTGGGCAACGAGCAGTTCACGCAGTAACCGCCTTCTCATCACGGAGCCCTCATGTTCGACTCCAACCCCGACGTGCTCGCCCCCGTGGCGGCCTCGAGCCCGCCATCCGATTCACCGGCCGGGCCGCGCGCATGGTTCGGTCTCGCGATTCTCGTGATCGTGGCGTTTTTCGCGTTCGTCGATCGTCAGATGCTGATCCTGCTGACGGAACCCATCCGCCACGATTTCGGGCTGACCGACACGCAAATCGGCCTGATGCAAGGCGCGGGCATCGCCCTGTTCGCCGGCGTGGCGTCGTTGCCGATCGGCTGGGTCGCCGACCGCGTGGATCGTCGTGTCGTGCTGGTCACGTGCGTCCTCGTCTGGAGCGCCGCCACCGCGATCTGCGGCATGACCACTCACTTCTGGCAGTTGTTCATCGCCACCGTCGGGCTGGGGATCGGCGAAGCCGGACTGGTGCCGGTGATCTACGGCCTGATTCCCGATCTCTTCCCTGCGCGCCGGCGCGTGCTCGCCAATGCGATCTTCGCGCTCGCCAACCTGTTGGGATCAGGGGCGGGGATGGCGCTCGGCGGCGCACTGATGCACGGCATCGCGGCGGCGCACGGCGCGTTGCCAGCGGGGCTCGCCGATCTCGAACCGTGGCGGCTCGCGTTCTTTGCCGTTGCGTTGCCCGCCCCCGTGCTGGCCGTGCTGGTTCTGCTCATTCGACCCGGCAGGCACGGCGACACGGAAGCCTCCACCACGCGTCACCGGAGTTCCGCGCCGCTGCCGTCCGCACCGGTCTACTTCCGGCGCGAAGCCATCATGATGCTCAAGTTCTTTGGCGCCATCGGGCTGGTCAACCTGTCGTTCGGCGGTGTCGCGACATGGATGCCGGTCGTGGCGGTGCGAACCTTCGGCGCGACGCCGGCTGAAGCGGGCGGCGGCATGGGCGTGGCGGCGATGGCCGGCGGCATCGCGGGTTGCGTGCTCAGCGGACTCGTTGCCGGCCGCATGCGAGCGCGCTTCGGCGTGCTCGCGCCTTTGCGCGTGTGTGAATGTGGCGCGCTGGTCGCCGGCGGCCTGTCGTTCCTGTATCTGGCCGTGGGCTCGCTGACGCCGGTCTACGCGCTCTTCGGCGCACAGCTCGCCTGCATGGTCGCCGGCATGGTGCTGTTTCCCACCCTCATGCAGAACATCTGCCCCGCCCACCTGCGCTCGCGCGTGGCAGCGATCGGCGCCCTGACGTCGATCATCGTGCAGTCCGGCAGCCCCGTGTTCATCGGGTTCATGTCGGATCGTCTGCATGCGTTCAGCCAGGGCTTGCTGTGGTCGATCGTCTGCGTGGCGGCGTTCGGCTTCTTTGCCGCCTGCCTGTTGATGCGTGCGGCGGGCCGCGGTGTGCGCGACGCGATCGAACGCTATGCGTAATTCCCCTCCTCCTTCCGCTCCCATGTCACCCCGCCCGCTCTCACTCTCGCTGCGTATCGAACGCTGGCCGTTGGCCACGCCGTTCCATATCACCGGCCACGTCATCGACACCGCTCGCCTCGTGAGCGTGACCGTCGACGACGGGCACCACGCCGGCAACGGCGAAGCCGCCGGGATCTTTTACCTCGGTGAAACGCCGGAATCCATCGCCGCGCAAATCGAGCGCGTCCGACCGTCGATCGAAGCGGGCATCACGCGCGCGCGATTGCTCGACGTATTGCCGCCCGGCGGCGCACGCAATGCGGTCGATGCGGCATTGTGGGCGCTCGAATCGCAACGGCAAGCGATGCCTGCCTGGCGCATCGCGGGCCTCTCCGAGCCGCGCCCATTGCGGACCACGATGACGATCGGCGTGGATACGCCGAATGCGATGGCCGGGGCCGCGCTGAGATTGCCCCACGCGCGGGCGCTGAAGGTCAAGCTGGACGGCAGCGCCGCCGACGCCGCGCGCCTCTTCGCCATCCGTGACGTGCGCCCGGATATACCGCTCGCCGTCGACGCGAATCAGGGCTGGTCGCGCGCGCACTTCGACACGATGCTCCCCGTGCTGCAACAGCTTGATGTCGGCATGCTCGAACAGCCGTTTGCGATCGGTGCGGACGCCTGTCTCGAAGCGATCGATTGTCCGATCCCGCTCGCGGCCGACGAATCGTTTCAGGATCTCGGCGACCTGTCCGCCGTCGCGCGCCGCTACGACATCGTCAACCTCAAGCTCGACAAATGCGGTGGCCTGACGCGCGCGTTCGATCTTGCCGCGCGGATACGCGAAGCAGGCTTGTCCGTGATGGTCGGTTGCATGGCAGGCACTTCGCTGGCGATCGCCCCCGCGTTTCTGCTCGGACAACTGTGCGATCACGTCGATCTCGACGGACCGATCTTCCTCGCACGCGATCGCGAGCCGGGTGTCGCGTACATCGACGGCCTGCTGCACTGCCCGTCCAACGTCTGGGGCCACGCTGGCCCCCCTGCCTCCTCTCGCTGAGCCATCGACATGACATCCGACTCATCCACCACGACGACGCAGCTCGACGCGCTGTTCGCGCGTTATCGCCGCGCCGACGCACCCGGCTTGATCGCCGGCATCGTCCATCGCGACCAGCTGCTGTATCGGCGCGCGTTCGGCCTGGCCAGCCTCGAACACGGCATCGCCAACACGCCGGCCACCCGCATGCGCATCGGCTCGGTCAGCAAGCATGTCACTTGCCTCGCCGTGCTGCTCCTGTGCGAGCGCGGCGCGCTCGACGCCGATGCCCCCATCGGCACGTATCTGCCGGCGCTGCCGCCGGCCGCCGGCCGACCGACGCTGCGGCAGTTGATGTCGCATCGCGGCGGGCAGCGATGCGCACTGGATCTTGCGCTGCTGACGCAGGGTCTCGCCATGTCGCCGCCTGGCGCGTTCCTCGCATCGCAGCAACGTCAGCGCGACGAAAATTTTCCGCCGGGAGAACGCATGATGTATTCGAACGGCGGCTATCACCTGCTTTCGCTTGCCGTCGAACGTGCGAGCGGGATGCCGTTCGACGCGTTCCTCGCGACCCATATTTTCGCGCCCCTGCTCATGCATGACACCGCATGTGTACCCAACGACATGACGATCGAGCACGGCATCGCGACGATGCATGTGCCCGACGGCATGGGCGGATTCCGCCGCGGCATCTTTCCGACGTGGGAACTGCTCGGCGAAGGCTCGATCGTCTCGACCGTCGACGACATGCTGCGATGGACCGCGCACCTGCGATGCAGCGAGAAGATCGTCGGCAACGCCGACACCTGGCGCCAGATGCTGGCGTTGCCCGTATTCTCCAGCGGTCTGCGCAGCCAATACTCGCTCGGTCTCACGCAGAGCACCTACCGAGGTGTCGAGCTGATGCAGCATTCCGGTGGCGTCGTGGGTGGAACTTGCCAGATGCTGGTATCGGTGGCGCATGGGCTTGACGTCGTATTGCTCAGCAACGGCGCGCTCGACGCACCGCTCGAACTGTCGAAGCGTGTCGTCGATATCGTTCTGGCGGACGAGCTGGATGGAGATGGCCCGCCTGTCGCGGCGCGCGCCTCGGATCACGCGGCACGCCTCGGCAGCTACCGGTCGGCCCGCACCGGTGCCGTGTATGCCCTGGAGGATCATGACGGTGCGCTGGTGCTGGCGGGCCCCCTTTGCCCCAGACGCTCGATGATGCTCTACGACAGCGCCGATGAACGGGACGACGTCCAACTCGAAGCGAGCGGCGACGGCCTGTTGGCGCTGCGGTGGGGATCGTCCTGCACACCGAGCGATCTCTCCAGCCTGCGCATCGTGCATTGCGGCCATGTCGACACGTTCACACGCGTCAGCGAAGCGCCCGCGATGACGCCGGATCTCGCCGCCGCGATGTCCGGCACATTTGCAAGCCACGACGCCGATGCCCACGCGACCATTCGGCTCGACGACGAAGCCCTCGTGCTTCGCCTGCACGGCGCGGTGGGCCGTTGCGACTACCGCCTCACGCCATTGGCCCACGATGCTTTCGAACTGGTGCCGATCGATCCAGTGAACATCACGACGGGAATGCTTACGTTGACGCGCGACGCAACGCGCGGCGACATGACCGGCTTTCGCGTCGATACCGCGCGTACCCGGCATCTGGTTTTCACGCGGGTACACGCCGACACCTGACGCTGGCCGGCGTCGGTCGACGCCGGCGTGTATTCACCTCGCCGACGCAAACGGATTCGCCACGCGTGGCCAGTAGTTGAGGTCACGAAGCCGATAGTCCAGTTCGGCGAAGTCCATCGAGAGTGCCCCTGGCGCGGCGATATGCAAGACGGCCTTCGAACGCGGCGCGAAGTCGGTCTGGAAATGCTGCGTCGACTTCACGATCACCCCCTTCTTGCCGGCGAAGTCGATGCCAAGGCCGGTGAATGCGTCCACGCCGAGCACCTGGGTGCGAACCGATATCAGCGCGATGTCCAGCCCGTTGTCCGCTTCCACCCACACTGCCCGGCCAAGCGGTTGCTCGAGGCCCATGATGCTTTGCGTATGCCGCTCGACCACGTTGCGGACGGTGACGCGCAGGTCCACCGGTTCTCCGGAGTACACACTGCACTTGCCGCCGATGCGCAGATTCAGCGTGGCCCCGACACCCGCGTCCTTGCAGATCTGGATGGCGCCGAGATCCCAGAAACACCCGATCGCAACATTCGCAATTTGTCGCTCGACCACGCGACGCAGAATGAACGTGCTGTCGCACGGCGCGCCGCCGCCGGGATTGTCCGCGACGTCCGCCAGCACGACCGGCCCGCCCTCGACCGCCAGCGCGCGATCCAGCCCGGCATCGATATCGAGCCACGCGGGGCGTGTCGCGTCGCGCAACGCCCAGAACTCGCGCGCCAGTTGCGCCGCCAGCGCGTCGGCCTTGGCGAGATCGTCGTCCGTCACCACCCAGAGTTTCGCGCCGGCTTCCGGCACGTCGCCCCACGGAAACCCGTGGCCGAGCGACACCGACAACACACCGTCGCGCCCTTCGAACGACTGCATGCGCCGGACGAACCCGGCCATCGGTTCGCTGGTGGTGTGCCAGGCGCCGACCATCCGGCAGTCGAACACGCCGATCGTCGGACGGATGCGCCCGGCAGCCATATCGAGCGTCAGTCGATAGGCGTCGCGCGCCCGCTCGACGGCGTCGATATGCGGATACTCCTTGTAGGCGATCAGGACATCGGCCGACGCCTTCATCAATTGCGTGAAGTGACAGTGCGGGTCGAGCGTGACCGAGATCGGAACGTCGGGGCCAACCACGGCGCGCACGCCGGCGAGCAGGTCGCCTTCGCAATCGTCGTAGCCCTCCGCCACCATCGCGCCGTGCAGCAGCAGAATCACGGCATCCAGCGGCAAGGCGGCCTTTACGCCATCGAGAATTTCGTCCCTCAGGGATTCGTAGACCGCGCGAATCGTGCGGCCGGACGGCTGGGCTTCGGCACACAGACCTTCAGCAATTTCGTGACCGTCGGCCTGCGCGAGGCGCCGCACTTCCGCGAGCACGTGCCCCACGCCGTCGGGCTCGCGCACACTTGCGTCGCCATGAAAAATCGTGAACTCTTCGAAGCCGCCCCATCCGGTCGGGCACGGGGCAAAGGTATTGGTTTCCGTCGAAAGCTGAGCCGTGAATATTTTCATGACGAAGTCTGCCGAATGGGAGTGAAGGGGTGTGAAACGACTATAAGCACGCGCTATTTCCGCTTTGTGAGCAATCTGTATCAAGCGTGAAACAGAGCAGTGCCAACGTTCGATCCGACCACCCGCCCTATCGACGCGGCAGCGTGACCTGTGCGACCAGCCCGCCTTCCGGACCGTTGCGCAACACCAGCTCCCCGCCGTGACGCTTCACGACGTCGTTCGCGATGGCAAGGCCGAGCCCCGTCCCGCCCGTGTTCCGGTTGCGCGAACTTTCCACCCGGTAGAACGGCTCCAGCGCGCGCTCCAGTTGCGACTCCGGGATGCCCGGGCCGTGATCGACGATCTGGATCCGCACGCACGACGGTGCATCGATCAGGCGGATGTGCGCGTCTTCACCGTATCGAATCGCGTTGGCGACCAGATTCGTCAGGCAGCGCTTGAGGCCCAGCGGCTGCGCCGAGATCGGCGGCACCTCACCACTGATCGTCACCTTTTGGCCGTGTTCGGCCGCATCTTCCGCGATGGCATCCACCAGTGCATTGATATCGACCGGACTGAACGCCTCGACCACCTCTTCATTGCGCAGGAACGACAGCGTGGCCTCCAGAAGCTGCGTCATCTCGTCGATATCGTCCCTGATCCGGTCTCTCAATTCGGTATCCTGAGCGGATCGAAGGCGCAGCTTCATGCGCGTCAGCGGCGTGCGCAGATCGTGCGATACGGCAGCGAGGAAGCGGTTGCGCTCACTCATTTGCCGCCGCAGCGACGCCTGCATCGTGTTGAACACGCTGGCGGCCTGACGCGCCTCGACCGGGCCGATTTCCTTGATGGGCGGCGCATCGATATTCCTCGACAGTTCAGCGGCCCCGATGGCGAGCGTTCGGAACGGGGCCGCCAGCATGCGCGCGCCGATCCAGGACGAGATCAGCGCGGGCATCACCTGGATCATCACCGCGGCGCCACACTGCAACGCCGCGCTCATCCCGGGCGGCGGCTTGAACGGCGCGGTGCTGTAGAGCTTGAAGAGCAGCAGGCCGGCACTGATCTGCATCACGAGGATGATCGAGATCATCACGAAGAACAGGCGATAGAAAGCTGAATCGAAGCGGGGTTTGTGCATGGTCCTGGCCGACGGCGAGCGATGGCGTCGATTATCGCCCGTGAATGTAGGGGCCATGTGAGCCCTTTATTGCAAACCCGAAACAAGTCTTCGTCCCGGTTTTGCACCGCGTCGGCCGGCGTGGCGGCCCCGCTCCGTCACCGATCGTTTGTATCAGCACCGATACAAACGCCACATGAACCAGAAATAACCGGCACTTACCGTTCACCCTGAGTTGCGCTACACGGCATCGCGTTCAGTCGATTGCAAAACCAGGAGGAGACAATGGTGAGGATGAAAAACCGGACGAAGCACGCGGCGGTTTCGGTAACGCCACCGCTGCGGCACGGCAGACGTTACGCTCCGCTCTTCGTCGGCCCCGTATTCGGGTTGGCATCGTTGGGCGTGCACGCGCAGGAACAGGCGCAAACACCGGCGACGACGCAGCAGGTCGCCGCGCCTGATGCGGCGTCCACCGCGACGCCTGCCGCCGCGCCCGGCGCCGCGGCGCCGAACACCCCTGCGGCCGAGGTGACGAAGGCGCAAGGCAAGGGTGGCGCGACGCTCAATACCGTCGTCGTGACCGCGACACGCCGACGTGAACCGGCTCGCGAAGTCCCCATGCAGGTCAATGTATTGTCGGCCGACGAGCTGCAGAAGAGCGGCGCGAAAACGATGTCCGACTTCCTGTCGTCGGAGCCGGGGGTCGACTTGAACGCCAGCGGCGGCAGCGGAGCCGGTCAGGTCAGTATTCGCGGCGTGACGACCGGTGTGCAGACGGGGCCGACGGTCGGCATGTACGTCGACGACGTCGCGTTCGGCGGCAGCACGCTGTTCTCCCAAAGTGCGACGTTCTCGCTCGACATGAGCCTGCTCGACCTCAACCACGTCGAAATCCTGCGAGGTCCGCAGGGCACGTTGTATGGCGCGGGTGCGATGGGCGGCTTGCTGAAATACGTGACCAACGAACCGGACTCCAGTCAATTTTCCGGGCAGGTCGGCACCGGCGTGTCGGGAACGGCGCATGGCGGCGTGA
Source organism: Burkholderia sp. AU33803 (assembly GCF_002223095.1). NCBI lineage: Bacteria > Pseudomonadati > Pseudomonadota > Betaproteobacteria > Burkholderiales > Burkholderiaceae > Burkholderia > Burkholderia sp. AU33803. The sequence continues at coordinate 812,140 of NZ_NKFJ01000004.1, read as the reverse complement.
GCGGAACGGCCAACGCAACGTTGAACATCCCGCTGAAGACCGACGTTGCCGCGCTGCGCGTCTCCGTGTTCGGGCAGCACGATGGCGGGTATGTCGACGCAGTGGGCCCCAAGGCGGACACCCACATCGATCGCGGCGACACCTACGGTGCCCGCGCGTCGTTGCTGCTGACGCCGACCCGGGATCTGACGGTCCGGCTGACCGCGCTCTCGCAAAACATCAATCGCAACGATCCGAACTACGTTGAATACGGCGCCGACGGCAAGCCGGTCTGGGGCGACCTGACCACGCGACAGTTTGCCCCGCAGCCCTTTCATCAAAACATCCAGCTCTATTCGGCCGGGATCGAATACGAGCTCGGCTGGGCGCGCCTGAACTCGATCACGTCGTATCAAAGGATCAACACGAGTGCGCCGCAGGACCTGACCGGTGTCTACGGGCCGCTATTTGCCGCCCAGGGGCTGAACCTGGGTTCGGTGGTCGCCAAGGACGTGGCCACCACGAACAAGGTGACCCAGGAGTTTCGCCTGACGTCGCCGGGCAACCAGCGACTCGAATGGCTGGCCGGCCTCTTCTATACGCACGAGCGCAGCCATTCGAGCGAAGGCTTTCTGACGACCTTGCCCGACGGCTCGCCCGGCCCGGACCTGTCGGAGCTCCAGGCGCCCAGCACGTACAACGAGTACGCGGCCTACGGCGACCTGACTTATCACCTGACACCGCGCCTTTCGCTGACCGGCGGCGTGCGGATCGCCCACAATACCCAGACCTACGAGCAGACGACCTACGGCACGCTCGCCGGCCCGACCCAGACCATTTCGGCGCCGTCGTCGGACACCAGCAAGACCTACATGTTCACCGCGCGCTATGCGCTGACCGCCAACAGCAATGCGTATGTCCGCATCGCGAGCGGATACCGGCCCGGCGGCCCGAATGCGCTGCTGATCGATCCCCTCACCGGCATGCGCGCGGCGGGTAGCCCGACCTTCGCACCCGACACGCTGTGGAGCTATGAGGCGGGCTACAAGGCCGACCTGCTCGACAAGCGGCTGTCGCTGGAAACGTCGGTCTACGACATCGAGTGGAAGAACATCCAGCAGCTCGGCACGGTCGACGGCGTCAACCAGGTCATCAACGCCGGCAACGCGCGCATCAAGGGCCTGGAGTTCTCCGGCACGTTCCGCCCCACCCCGCACTGGAACTTCAGTGCGAACCTGTCGCTCATCGACGCCGGCCTGACGAGCGGCAACGCCAACGCGGGGACGACGGCGGGCGCGCCCTTGCCGAACTCGGCCAAGGTCGCCGCTACGCTCTCGGGCACCTATCTGTTCACCGCGCAAGGGTATCCGTCGTATGCGGGCGTGACCCAACGTTTCGTCGGCCGACGTCATAGCGGGTTCGACGCCAGCTCGGGCCGACCGGATTATCCGTTGCCGGGCTACGCGATCACGGATCTGCAAGCGGGCGTGGATTTCAGGAAGTTCAGCCTGGCGTTCTATGTTCGCAACCTGTTCGACCGTCGCGCGTTGATCGCGGCCGGCACGTCGCTGATACCGATGGGCGGCCCGGCGCTCGTCAGCGTGATTCAGCCCCGCACGATCGGCGCGGCGCTGACCGTTCCGTTCTAAATAATAGGGATACCTAAAATGACTCAAGCATCGCACGACATCGTCGAGCAACTGGATACCCTTTTCGACCGCTTCAACAGGAGCGACGAACCCGGCCTCGTCATGGCCGTCGCCCATCGAGGCGACGTCCTCTACCGGCGAGGCTTCGGCATGGCAAGCCTGGAACACGGTGTCGCCAATACGCCGGCCACGCGCTTGCGCATCGGCTCGACGAGCAAACACTTCACCTGCCTTGCCGCCCTCCTGCTCGCCGAGGACGGCAAGCTCGACGTCGACGCCGGGATCCGCACGTACCTGCCTGAACTGCCGCTACTCGCAGGCGACCCCAGCTTGCGCCAGCTGATGACGCATACGGGCGGCTACCGCTGCTATCTCGACCTCACGCTGCTCGCGCAAGGCGTCGCGACATTGCCGCGTGGCGGCGTGCTGGCGGCGCAAGTCCGGCAACGCGACGTCAATTTTCCGCCGGGCGAGCGGATGATCTACTGCAACGGCGGATATCACCTGCTGTCGCTCGCGATCGAGCGGGTCAGCGGCATCCCCTTCGAGACCTTTCTGAAGGCGCGCATCTTCGACGTGATGGGCATGGTCGACACGGAATCGGTCGCCGACGACATGCGCATTCGCCCGCGCATGGCGACCCAGCATGTGCCGGATGGAAAAGGCGGCTTCATGCGCGGCCTCTTTCCGACGTGGGAAGTGCTCGGCGAAGGCGGGATCGTGTCGACGGTCGACGACATGCTGCGCTGGCTCGCGCATCTGCGCGGCCCCAAGCGCGTCGGCAGCGAAGCAAGCTGGCACCAGATGCTGACCCGACCGCGCTATTCGAGCGGCGCGGAAGGCGTCTACGCGCTCGGGCTGATGCTCACGCCGCATCGCGACGTGGAGGTGCTGCACCATGCCGGCGGAGTGTTCGGTGGATCTTGTCAGATGTTGACCGTGGCCGAGCACGCACTGGACGTCATCATTCTCACCAATGGCGCGGCAGTCAATCCGGTTGAAGTGGCGACGCAGATCGTCGATATCGTGCTGGGCGACGCCGTCCTTGGCGCGAAGCCCGCCACGCCCCTGCACACTGCCGGGCACGAAACCTTGCTCGGCAGGTACCACTCGCGTGTGTCGGGGACGTATTGCGTGATCGGCGATCGCAACGGGCAGCTCAACGCGAGCTTTCAGAACGTCGAGCAGATGCCCCAACCGCTCATCGAGACGGAGGCCGGATTGCGGGTTGACGACGGCACAGGCAGAGCGCTGCTGATCAAACCTCGAGCGTCGACGGCGGCGGCTCGCGTGACGGCTATCGAGCTGGTGGACTGCGGCCACGCGGAGACGCTCGAGCGCTTGCCCGATCACGCGCCGTCGCTCTCCGATGCGTCGGCGGGCCTGGCGGGCACGTATCACAGTCACGATGCCGCGGCACGTGCGACGATCGCCGTGACGAACGGTGAACTCACCCTCACCATGACCGGCGCCGCCGGCAGTGCCGGCTACCGGCTGGAGCCGGTGGCCGACGACATTTTCACGTTCGACCCTGCCGGTCAGATGGCCGTCATGCACGGCGTGTTGACGGTGGAACGCTCGGGTCACGAGGTGATGCGCTTTCGCATCGACACGTCGCGCACGCGCAACCTGGCCTTCGTGCGCGAGCGGGGTGATTCGTAGGGATCGCGTCGCTGATGGCGGTGGCGTCGCCGTTCGGTCGTCGGTAATCACCGCCGATGCCGCGCCGCAAAAACAAAAAACCCGCGAGCGCAGGGCTTCTCGCGGGCTTTCGTCCCTCCATCGAATCGCGATGAAGCGATCGTGGTGCCGGGGACCGGACTCGAACCGGCAAGCCAGTTAAGGCGGCGGATTTTCGTCACACTGCTTCTTTCAAAGCCGGCGTCGCGTGCGCGATGCCGTTCGTGCGCTGGACTATGCCTTCGCCGTCGCGCGCGGGCTTGCCTGCTGCCCATGCGCCTTAGGCGCCCCCCGTCTAGTCTCTACACCTTCCTCGCGGCGGCCGCGAGGCTTGGCTCGGCGTTGCCTCGATGCGCGCATCAGGGGTTTCGCCGAATTTGAAGGGTTCTGCACCGACCGTTTCCGACCGGGCACTCAATCGTTTAAGTCCGCTATGTTTACCAATTTCATCACCCCGGCAAGAGGGCGGACGCGATTCTACCATTGCTCGCGCCCCCGTTCCTCATTTGTTCCGTCGCGGATTGCCCGACCGGCGACGCGCTGCGACGGCAACCTCCCGAGTTCGATCCCGGCCGGTGGAACATCGCTCCATGCAACGGCATCGATGTTTGCCGGCACGATCGGCCGCGCGCTCGATCGCATGCGCCTTACATCCGCAAAATGAAAGGCTTCGATTTCGCCTGACATCCGCATGCTCGACCGACGCGGCCGATGGCCCGATTTCAGACGGAATTTCGATCCGCAGGCAATTCGCCACATTTCGTTAAGCCCGCCTTAAGCAACGCCGTGATAGCCGATTCCCGCGTTGCGAACGGCACGCCGCACGTTCGCGATCTTTTCACCGAAACGAAATATATGCGCCTTAGCCTGACCTGCGCCATGTAACCAGCGGTAATAGATCAACCCGATTCGGTCGGTCCGAATCATTCGTTCAGGAAAACGAAATGTCTAGAAAGCTTCTGTTCATTGCGATGTCGACATCGATCTTTCTTGCGGCATGCGGTGGAGACGATGCGACCTCGACCCCCGGTATCGCACCGACCAATACCGCGGCCGTGCCGAACACGGCCACCGCGTCCGGCTATACGCTATCCGTGTTCGCGAAAGCACCGGTCTCCACCGACAAGCCCGACTCGATCGTCCAGTTCAACAACACCGTCTTCATCGGCTACCAGAAGGCCGGTGATGTCAAGGACGGGTCGGTCCCGGGGCTGACCAACGACATCGTGCAATACGACCTGAGCGGCAACGTGCTCAAGACGTATACGGTGCCGGGCCACGTCGACGGCCTGATGGCCCGCGCCGATACGAACACGCTGTGGGCGATGGCCAATGAGGACGGCAATCCCGAGCTGACGATCATCGATCTCAAGGCCGGCACGCAGAAGACCTACGCGGCGACGGTCAATCCGACCGCACACGGCGGCGGCTTCGACGACATGCAGTTGCTCAACGGGAACGTCTACGTGAGCGCGTCGAACCCGACGACGCCCGGCACCGCCGCACCGACCGTCGGACAGCTCACGCTGAACGCGAACGGCACGACGTTCGACGTCGCACCGGTGCTCGCCGGTAACGCGCAGGCCACCGACGTGACTCCGTCCGTCGGCGGATCGCCGAATCCCACCTTCAACCAGCAGGTGACACTGAGCCTGACGGACCCCGATTCCGAAGCGATCAACTCCGCCGGCGATCTCGTGCTCGACAGCCAGGCCGACGGCAAGCTGGTGTTCATCCACAATCCGGGCGCGAGCCAGACCGTCAGCGTGCTGACGCTGACGCTCTTCAACGACAAGGACGGCCCTGTCTATCCGGTCGACGATACGCGCTGGGTGCCGGCGCCGGGCCCGCAAGGCAAGACCTTCATGCTGTTCACCGACGCCAGCAACACGACCTACCGTGTCGATGCGCCGTTCTCGCAAGGTGACGCCTACAGCGCCGGCCAAGGCCAGGTGATGAAACTGGACCCGAAGTCCGGCCACCTGACGCCCGTCGCGACGAGCATCGGCAACGCATCCGCCCTTCAGGACCCGCACGGCATCCTGTTCGTCGCGCTGTAACGCCAACCTGCGCGGCGGCGCCGCCGCGGGCCAGCGGCGGAACGCGGCGCACGCATCCGCCCGCATGCGCGTGCACGTCGGGCCGCCTCGCGCCCGACGACGGACATCTCGCACCGCGCCCGCGTTCACCGATACAATCCACAGCGGCGGCGCGCGGCTGATCCTTCACATGAATCCGCCCTGCCCGACGTTCCAACCGTCTGACTTTTGTATCGTGCTTTTTGCGAAACAAACGTCGCCCAAGTCATCGCGAAGTCACAAACGTTTTCGATAATTTCCCGGCCGAAAACGTTTACATCGCAAGCTTTCATGACCTCGACCATCAAGGACGTCGCTGCCCTCGCGGGCTTCTCGATCGCCACCGTCTCGCGCGCGATCAACGCCCCGCATACCGTCAGCCCCGCCACGCTGCAAACGATCCGCACCGCGATCGACACACTGCAGTTCCGCCCGAGCCCGCTCGGCCGGCAGCTGCGCGGCGAGCGCACGCGGCTCGTCGGCGTCGTCGTGCCGACGTTGTCGAACCCCGTGTTCGCCGACTGCCTGCAAGGCATCGACGAACTCGCGACCGCGGCCGGCTTCAAGCTGATCCTGATGACGACCGAATACGACGCGGCGCGCGAGCGCCACGCGATCGAGACGCTGCGCGAGCAGCGCGTCGAAGGGCTGATCCTCACCGTCGCCGATGCCGATACCCACCCGCTGCTCGACATGCTCGACCACGACGGCCCGCACTACGTGCTGATGCACAACGACACGCAGCGCCGCCCGTCGGTGTCGGTCGACAACCGCCGTGCCGCGTATGACGGCGTGCGGCTGCTGACCGCGCGCGGCCACCGCCGCGTGCTGATGCTGGCCGGCTCGCTCGCCGCGTCGGATCGCGCACGCCAGCGTCATCTCGGCTATGCGCAGGCCCTCGAGGAAATCGGCGTCGCCCCGCTGCCGCCGGTCGAAGTCGATTTCAACGCGCCCGAGTTGCCCGATGCGGTGCTCGCGCATCTCACCGCGCACGCGACGCGCCCGACCGCCCTCTTCTGCAGCAACGACCTGCTCGCGATGGTCGTGATGCGCGGCCTGCGCCGCGCGGGCTTCTCGATTCCCGACGACCTGTCGGTGCTCGGCTTCGACGGGATCGCGCTCGGCGAACTGCTCGCGCCGCCGCTCGCGAGCGTCGCGACACCGAACCGCGACATCGGCCGCCACGCATGGCAGCGTCTCGTCGAATGCATCGGCGGCGCAGCGATCGAACGCACGTCGCGGATCCTGCCGCACGTGGTCCGCGACGGCGCGACCGTGGCGCCGCCGGCCACCGACCTGCAATTGCGCAAGGCCTGAGCCCGCGCCGCACACCCTGCACACCACCACGCCACCCCAGCGCCTCACCCTCGCCCGGAGACCTACCGTGTCCTTTCGCCTGACCTCGCTGCTGCGCGCGCTTGCAGCGCCCGTCGCCTGCGCCGCGCTCCTCGCCGGCGCGCCCGCCGCCCACGCCGACGAAACGGCGATCTGCTACAACTGCCCGCCCGAATGGGCCGACTGGGCCGCGCAGATCGCGGCGATCAAGCAGAAAACCGGCATCCGCGTGCCGTTCGACAACAAGAACTCGGGCCAGTCGATCGCGCAGCTGATCGCCGAGCAGAAGAGCCCGGTCGCCGACGTGGTCTACCTCGGCGTGTCGTCGGCGTTCCAGGCGAAGGACAAGGGCGTGATCGCGCCGTACAAGCCCGCGCACTGGAACGACATCCCCGCGAACCTGAAGGACCCGCAAGGCTACTGGTTCGCGATCCATTCGGGCACGCTCGGCTTCTTCGTGAACAAGGATGCGCTCGACGGCAAGCCGGTGCCGCGCTCGTGGGCCGACCTGCTGAAGCCGGAATACAAGGGCATGGTCGGCTATCTCGATCCGTCGAGCGCGTTCGTCGGCTATGCGGGCGCGGTCGCCGTGAACCAGGCGCTCGGCGGCAGCCTCGACAACTTCAAGCCGGCGCTCGACTGGTTCAGGAAGCTGAAGGCGAACGCACCGATCGTGCCGAAGCAGACCGCGTATGCGCGCGTGCTGTCGGGTGAAATTCCGATCCTGCTCGACTACGACTTCGACGCGTATCGCGCGAAGTACAAGGACAGCGCGAACGTCGAGTTCGTGATTCCGAAGGAAGGCACGATCGCGGTGCCGTACGTGATGAGTCTCGTGAAGGGCGCCCCGCACGACGCGAACGGCAAGAAGGTGCTCGACTTCGTGTTGTCCGACGAAGGCCAGAAGCTGTGGGCCAACGCGTACCTGCGCCCGGTGCGCGCGCAAGCGCTCGGCGCCGACATCGCGTCGAAGTTCCTGCCGGCGAGCGAATATGCGCGTGCGAAACCGGTCGACTTCGGCAAGATGGCAGCCGGCCAGCAGGCATTCGGCCAGCAATACCTGCAAGTCATGCAGTAAGCGGCGGACCTCATCGATGCTTGACCTGACTTTCCCGCTGCGCTGGCGCATCGCGCTCGTCGCGCCGGCGCTCGCGGTGTTCGCCGCGTTCTGGCTGCTGCCGATGGCGGCGCTCGTGCAGGTGTCCGCCGACGGCGCGTTCTTCTCGCACTACGCGGCGCTGCTCGGCAATGCGCGCTACATGAAGAGCCTCGGCGAAACCATCGCGCTGTCCGCGGGCGTCACGCTCGCGACGCTCGCGCTGTCAACGATCTCGGGCCTGCTGCTCGCTCGCCGCGAATTCGCGGGCAAGCGCGTGCTGCTCGCGCTGCTCACCTTCCCGCTCGCGTTCCCGGGCGTCGTCGTCGGGTTCATGGTGATCATGCTCGCCGGCCGGCAGGGGTTGATCGGCATGCTGTCCGCGAAGCTCACCGGTGACAAGTGGGTATTCGCATACTCGGTCGCGGGCCTGTTCATCGGCTACTTGTACTTCTCGATTCCGCGCGTGATCGTCACCGTGATCGCGGCCGCGTCCAAGCTCGACGCGTCGCTCGAGGAAGCCGCGCGCTCGCTCGGCGCATCGCCGTGGCGCATCTTCGTCGACATCGTGCTGCCCGCGCTCGCGCCGGGGCTGATCGCGGCCGGCGCGATCTGCTTCGCGACCGCGATGGGCGCGTTCGGCACCGCGTTCACGCTCGCCACCGACCTGAACGTGCTGCCGATGACGATCTATACCGAGTTCACGCTGAACGCGAACATCGCGACGGCGGCCGGCCTGTCGATCGTGCTCGGCATCGTCACCTGGGCCGTGCTCGCACTCGCGCGCCGCTTCACCGGCCACACCGCCGCCGCCGCGGCCTGAGGATTCCTGCATGCAATCGCTTTCCGGCTCTTCCGCGCCGTCGCCGGCCCCGGCTCCCGCTCCCGCGCAGGCGAACGGCGTCGCCCGCCGCGCGCCGCGCGTCACCGGCGCGCGCGCGATCGCCGCGCTGCAATGGGGCGTCACGCTGCTGCTGTGCGCGTTCCTGATCGTGCCCGTCGTGATGTCGGTGCTCGCGGGCCTCACCGTCAACTATTTCCGCGGCCTGTCGAGCGGCCTCACGCTGCGCTGGCTCGAACAAGTGTGGCAGCAGTATCACGGCTCGGTCGCGCTGTCGCTTTACGTGGCGTTCGCGACGCTCGCGATCGTGCTCGCGGTCGGCGTGCCGGCCGGCTATGCGCTCGCGCGCAGCAAGAGCCGCGCCGCGCGCGCGATCGAGGAGGCGCTCGTGCTGCCGGTCGCGCTGCCCGGCCTCGCGTCGGCGCTCGCGCTGCTGGTCGTGTACGGCGGCTTCACCGCGTTCCGCATGAGCCTGTGGTTCATCGTCGTCGGCCACGTCGTGTTCACGCTGCCGTTCATGGTGCGTGCGGTGGCAGCCGTCGCGGCCGGCGCCGACCTGCGCACGCTCGAGGAAGGCGCGGCCAGCCTCGGTGCATCGTTCGTCACGCGCTTCGTCACGATCGTGCTGCCGAACCTGCGCCCCGGCATCGTCGCGGGTGCGCTCGCGGTGCTCACGCTGTCGATCGGCGAATTCAACCTCACGTGGATGCTGCATACGCCCGACACCAAGACACTGCCGGTCGGGCTCGCCGATACGTATGCGTCGCTGCGCCTCGAAGTCGGCAGCGCGTACACGATCCTGTTCCTGCTGATGACGCTGCCGCTGCTCGTCGCGATGCAGTGGCTCGGCGTCGATCCGTCCGGCACGCGGGCACTCAAGAAGCGCCCGCGCTGAATTTCTCGCAGACATGAAACTCGATTCCACTCCCATCACCCTGACCCGCTGCGCGAAGACGTTCCGCGGCACGCGCGTGCTCGAACCGCTCGACCTGTCGATCGGCGCGGGCGAAACGCTCGTGCTGCTCGGCCCGTCGGGCTGCGGCAAGACCACGACGCTGCGCCTGATCGCGGGCCTCGACACGCCGGACGCCGGCGGCACGATCGCATTCGGCAACGACGACGTCACCGCGCTGCCGATCGAGCGCCGGCAGGTCGGCATGGTGTTCCAGAACTACGCGCTGTTTCCGAACCTGACGGTGCGGGGCAACGTCGGCTACGGGCTGAAGATCCGCAAGACCGAGCCGCGCGCGCTGCGCGAGCGCGTCGACGAGCTGCTCGCGATGATGCGGCTCGACGCGCATGCGGACAAGCCGATCGACCAGCTGTCGGGCGGCCAGCGCCAGCGCGTCGCACTGGCCCGCGCACTGGCGGTGCGGCCGCGCGTGCTGCTGCTCGACGAGCCGCTGACCGCGCTCGACGCGAAGCTGCGCGACACGCTGCGTCGCGAGATGAATACGCTGCTGCGCGAGCTCGGCGTGACGACGGTCTACGTGACGCACGACCAGGCCGAAGCGATGGAGCTCGGCGACCGGATCGTCGTGATGGGCGCGGGCCGCATCGAACAGATCGGCACGCCGCGCGACATCTACTACCACCCCGCCAACCGCACGGTCGCGCAGTTCATCGGCACGCTGAACCGGCTCGCCGGGCAATGGCGCGACGGCACGCTGGTGACTACGGGCGGCGCGATCGCGACGCCGCACGCCGCCGACGAGTGGTTCTTCCGCCCCGAGGATGCGCAACTCGCCGATCCCGCGCATGCGCCGCTGCGCGGTGCCGTGAGCGCATGCGCATTCCTCGGCGAGCGCACACGGCTCACGATCGAGCACGCGGCTCCGGACGCGCTCGTCATCGACGTGCCGGGCCGCATCGCGCTCGCACGCGGCACGGCGGTCGGCCTCACGGTCGCGCCGGAAGGCCTGATCGCGCTCGGCGCCTGATCCGTCCTTCCGGCATCATTCATGCAGCACCCCACCGCGGCGCACGACGCCGCGACAACAATCACACAATTCCGAGGAACGACGATGCTGCTTGCTCAAATCAGCGATCTCCACATCAAGCGTCCGGGACAGCTCGCGTACCGGCGCGTCGACACCGCGGCCGCGCTCACGCGCTGCATCGAAAAACTGAACGCGCTCGTGCCGCGCCCGGATGCGGTGCTCGTCACCGGCGACCTGACCGATTTCGGCCACGACGAGGAGTACGGCAACCTGCGCGGGCTGCTCGCCGCGCTCGAGATTCCGTACTACCTGATGATCGGCAATCACGACGACCGCGCCGGGCTGCGCCGCGCGTTCGCCGATCGCGCCGAACTGCAGGCGGGCGAATTCGTGCAATACGCGCTCGACGTCGGCGCGGTGCGCGTGCTCGCGCTCGATTCGCAGGTGCCGGGCGCCAGCTACGGCGACCTGTGCGATGCACGGCTCGCCTGGCTCGCCGCGCAGCTCGACGCGGAGCGCGACCGTCCGGTGATCGTCGCGCTACATCACCCGCCGTTCGCGTCGGGCATCGGCCACATGGACAAGCTGCGCCTCGCGCCCGCGGCTTCCGCGAAACTCGACGCGCTGCTGCGCGGCCATCCGAACGTCGAGCGCGTGCTGTGCGGCCACGTGCATCGGACGATGTTCACGCGCTTCGGCGGCACGCTCGCCGCCGCGGTGCCGTCGCCCGCGCATCAGGTCGCATTCGACCTGCGAACCGATGGGCCCTCCGCGTTCCGGCTCGAACCGCCGGCGTTCGCGGTCCATCACTATGTGCCCGACGCGGGGATGACGTCGCATCACGTATATGTCGATGAAGGCGCCGGGCCTTATCCGTTCTATGAACCGACGGGTGAGCTGGTCGACTGACGGGTTGACGCACGCACGCTGACGGGCAGCGGCCGGCCAGTTACGCAGGTTCGGCCGGGTTGGCCGGTCTGCCCCCGTCCGGCAGGATTCCCGTCGCTCCGGTATGATCGGCAGCCTCGACGGCGCCCCGCCGGCCTGCGCACCCGCCGCGTGCGCCGCGCGCCGCGCCGCCCCACTTCCGTTCGCGCCGCCATGTCCACCGCCTCCACCGACCGTCCGACCGACGCCGCCTCGCCCCACTATTCGCGCAGCCTGCTGTTGCTGCTCGCGACGATCGCGGGGGTGTCCGTCGCGAACATCTACTACAACCAGCCGCTGCTCGACAGCTTCCGCTCGGCGTTTCCCGACGGCGCCTCGTGGATCGGCGCGGTGCCCACCGCGACGCAGCTCGGCTATGCGGCCGGCATGTTCCTGCTCGCGCCGCTCGGCGATCGCTTCGACCGCCGCGGGCTGATCCTGATGCAGATCGCCGGCCTGTCGGTCGCGCTGATCGTCGCGGCCACCGCGCCGTCGCTGGCCGTGCTCGCCGTGGCGAGCCTCGCGATCGGTATTCTCGCGACCATCGCGCAGCAGGCCGTGCCGTTCGCCGCCGAGATCGCGCCGCCGGCCGAACGCGGGCAGGCGGTCGGCACCGTGATGAGCGGCCTGCTGCTCGGCATCCTGCTCGCGCGCACGGCCGCCGGCTTCGTCGCCGAGTATTTCGGCTGGCGCGCAGTGTTCGCCGCGTCGGTCGCGGCGCTCGTCGCACTCGCCGCCGTGATCGTGCTGCGGCTGCCGCGCAGCTCGCCGACGTCGACGCTGTCGCACGGCAAGCTGCTCGGCTCGATGTGGCATCTGGCGGTCGAATTGCGCGGGCTGCGCGAGGCCTCGCTGACGGGCGCCGCGCTGTTCGCGGCATTCAGCGCGTTCTGGCCCGTGCTCACGCTGCTGCTCGCCGGTGCGCCGTTTCATCTCGGCCCGCAGGCAGCCGGCCTGTTCGGGATCGTCGGCGCGGCGGGTGCGCTCGCGGCACCGTACGCGGGCCGCTTCGCGGACAAGCGCGGCCCGCGCGCGATCATCTCGCTCGCGATCGCGCTGCTCGCGCTGTCGTTCGTGATCTTCGCGCTGTCGGGCTCGAGCCTCGTCGGGCTCGTGATCGGCGTGATCGTGCTGGACGTCGGCGTGCAGGCCGCGCAGATCTCGAATCAGTCGCGCATCTATGCGCTGAAGCCCGAGGCACGCAGCCGCGTCAACACGGTGTACATGGTGTGCTATTTCATCGGCGGCGCACTCGGCTCGTCGGCCGGCGTCGCCGCATGGCACGCATTCGGCTGGATCGGGATGTGTGCAACCGGGCTGGTGTTCACCGCGCTCGGGGGCTGGTTCCACCATCGCGGCGGCCGGCGCGACTGAGCGCGACCGGCCACGGCCGCGTCACGCGTCGGCGCGCGGTGCGGCCGGTTCGACGGCGGGCGGCGTAGCGAACGCGGGTGCCGGTTCAGCGGCGGGCGACGGCGCGAACGCCGGTGCCGGTTCGGCGCTGGGCGGCGTGGCGAATGCCGGTGCCGGTTCAATGACCGCGGCTGGATCCATCACGGCGCCCGGCGCCGGCACGGCCAACTGAACGGCGGAAGGCGCCAGGATCGGCGCCGCATCGGGCACCGCGATCGGTTCGGGCGCCGCTGCCGCCTCCACCGTCGATGCGGCTGCCGCGGCCGCCGAACTGGCAGCCGCCGCGCGCGCCGCGGGCCGGCGCGCCGGATCGAACACGAACGACAGCCCGACGCTGCCGAGGATCGCGACGGTCGCGACCACGGTCGCCATCGTCACCGGCTCGCCAAGCAGCAGCGCACCGAGCGCGACCGCGACGATCGGGTTCACGTACATGCAGCTGCTCGCGATGATCGGGCTCGTGTGGCGGATCAGGTAGCCGTACGCGACGTACGCGGCCATCGTGCAGAACACCATCAGGTACAGGAACGCGAACACCGGCCCCACCATCAGGTGCTCGACGCGTTCGCCGACCAGCCATGCGACGAGCGTCGAGATCATGCCGCCGAGGCCGATCTGCAGCGAGGTGGACAGGAACAGGTCGGACGGCAGCTTGAGCCGCGTCGCGAGATGCGCGCCGCCGGCCCAGAACAGGGCGCCGGCCAGCACGCAGATCGTGCCGAGCGCCGAGCTCTGCGCGGCCGCGCCGCCCGAATTCAGCACGACGATGCCGACCATCCCGAGCGCCACGGCCGACCACTCGCCTTTCGTGACCGGCCGCCCGGCAACCGCGGCGATCACGGTCGCGAACAGCGGCACCGTGGCCACCATCACCGCGGCCGAGCCGCTACTGACCAGACTGATCCCGAGCGCGATCGTGCCGGACGACAGCGCGACGAGCATCGTGCCGACGATCCCCGCATTGCGGATTTCGAGCAGCGTCGGCCATTCGGGCTTGCGCCGCAGCGCGAAGATAAACAGGCCGATCCCGCCGAGCAGGTTGCGCAGCCCCGACAGCAGCAGCGGCGGAAACGACTGCAGCGCGAAATGCAGGCCGCTGTAGGTCGAACCCCACACGAAATAGATGAAGACGAGCGCCAGCGCGACGCGGCCGCCGCGGCTTTGCGGCAGGCGGATCCGGAACGAGAAGCGGGCGAAGAAATCGAGGAGACGGTCGAGCGGCGTCATCGAGCAGCCTGCCCGCACGTCACGCCGCGTGCTCCGCTGAAAGACACCGGCGATGCCGGCAAACGGCCCTGGCGGGACCGGGAAGGCAGAGCGAACGTGCGGAACGACATGGCAGTGCGAACGGCGACGAAAGAGAACCGGCAAGCGGCGGCAGAGGGACAAAAAAACGCGCGCAACCGCTTCGGCTGCACACGCTCGGCATTATGGCATCAAGGATTCGAAAGCATCGTCGGACCAGTCTGAAAGGATCGCGAATGATGTTTCCGCGCGACATTTCCCGGCCGGCGGGCGGCTGAAATCGGGGGCCGGATACGCGACACGCGTGCGTTGCCACGGTGTCGATCCGACCCGCCATTCACGCCATTCACGCCATCCGTCGCGATCGAGTCAGCCATCGGCCGAACGGCCAGTCCTGCGCGCCAGCCAGCACTTCCCCCTTATCGTGACGGTCGGCTCACGCGCCGCATGCGCGGAACGACCTTCCTTCGACACCTGCACCGCCCATACAAAATTTTGTATAATTCGACCATTCTCCCGCCGAAGCCTGTTGTTTTCGTCGGCAGCGCGCTCGCGGATCTGCGCGGCTTTCCGCTGCCTGCGCGACGCGAAGCCGGCCACCAGATCGACCAGGTACAACGCGGGTTCGCGCCCGACGACTGGAAGCCGATGCGCACCGTCGGCGTCGGCGTGCGGGAAATTCGCCTGCGCGATGCGAGCGGCGCGTTCCGGATCATTTACGTCGCGACGTTCGCCGACGCCGTCTACGTGCTGCACTGCTTCCGCAAGCAAGCGACGCGCACCACCCGAGCCGATATCGAACTGGCCGCCCGGCGCTATCGCGCGCTGACGATGGAGAGGAAACGATGACCACCAACCGTTATTCGAGCGTCTGGGACGCAATCGAGGGCCAGCCGGCCGAAGCCGAGAACATGAAACTGCGATCCGAGCTGATGATCGCGCTCAAGCAGCGCATCGCGCAGCTCGAGCTCAGTCAGGCCCAGGCTGCGGAACGACTGGGCGTCACGCAGCCGCGCGTCTCCGACCTGATGCGCGGCAAGATCAACCTGTTCGGGCTCGACGCGCTCGTGAACATGGCGGCGGCCGTCGGCCTGCGCGTCGACCTCCAGTTGCGCGAATCCGCGTGACGCGTCACGTGCGATGCCGCGATGCCCGACGCATAGCGACACGCGCATGTGCCGCCGCGGCTCGCAACGCCCCGCTCACGATCCGCCGAACCAGTTGTACCCCTGGTCGACCCAGTAGCCGCCCGGAAACGTATCGGTCACGAAGATCTCCATGATGTGCTTCGGATTCTTGTAGCCGAGCTTGGTCGGCATCCGCAGCTTCATCGGGAAGCCGAACTCCGGCGGCAGCCGCTGGCCGTCGTAGTCGAACGCGAGCAGCGTCTGCGGATGCAGCGCGGTCGGCATGTCGATGCTTTCGTAGTAATCGTCCGCGCACTTGAAGCCGACGTACTTCGCCCGCGTGTCGGCGCCGGCGCGCGCGAGAAACGCGCCGAACGGCGTACCGCCCCAGCGGCCGATCGCACTCCACCCTTCCACGCAGATATGCCGCGTGATCTGCTCCGCGTGCGGCAGCGCATACAGTTCGTCGAGCGTCCACACGCGCTTGCCCGTCACGCGGCCGGACAGCACGAGCCGGTACGTCGACGCGTCGACGTGCGGCACGTCGTCGATCCCGTAGTACGCGTTGAACGGGAACGGTCGCGTGATGTCGGCTTCGGTGTAGGTCGGCGCGAGCCGCTCGCCGCTGAACAGCCAGGCCTGCACGCGATCGTTCATGCGCGACACCGTCTCGAGGAACGTGTTGACCGACGCGTCGTCCTTCAGCGTGCAGCCGGTCAGCATCGTCAGGCCGCCGAGCGTCAGCACGCGCCGGTTGAACAGCCGCCGCGACGGCATCTCGAGCTCGCGGCGCACGTCGAGTTCGAGCGACTTCCGGTCGAGCGTCCAGCGCGAACCGTCGCGCTTGGTTTCGGATTCCGACATGATGATTTCCTTCACCCGAGGTTGACGGGTCAGCGCCCGCGCAGCATCGCGAGCAGCGAGCGCGGCACCAGCAGCGCCATCGCGACGTGAACGACAATGAATCCGACGAGCAGCGACATCGCCCAGAAGTGCACGACACGCGCGTTGTCGTAGCCGCCGAACAATTCGCGCAGCAGCGGGAATTGCACGGATTTCCAGATCGTGAGCCCCGACAGCACCAGCACGACGAGATCGACGATCGCGGTCAGGTACGCGGCACGCTGCACCGCGTTGTACACGCTCAGGTCGGCGTGCGACAACCGCCCGCCCAGCGCGGCACGGATGTCGCGCCAGATCGACGCCGGCGTGACGGGCAGCATCTTGCGCGCGAGGCGCCCCGTCGCGATCGACATCGTCAGATAGAACAGGCCGTTGAAGACGAGCAGCCACATCGCCGCGAAATGCCATTGCAGCGCGCCGCCGAGCCAGCCGCCGATCGTGAGCCCGTGCGGGAACGTGAACGGCGGATAGATCGGCGACGCGTCGTAGATGCGCCAGCCGGACAGCACCATCAGGATCGCCGCGAGCGCGTTGAGCCAGTGGCTCGCGCGCACCCACAGCGGATGGATCGGGCGCGCGGGCGGCGTGGCGGCCGCGCGGCCGGTGGCGGGAACGGTTTGCATGATGAAGACTCCCGGAATGAGTCGACGGGACGGGACGCGATGCGGGCGGCCGCCGTGCGACGCACGCGCCGGCCGCGCCGCGTCCGCCTTTCGTCAGTTCGACGGCGCCATCTTGTCGCCCGACGGCTTGCCCATCTCGTCGTGCGACATCGCGTCTTTCTTCATCGCGTCTTTCTTCATCGCATGCTTCTTCATGCCGTCCTTCTTCATCGCGTCGTGGCCCATTGCATCCTTGGCCATCGCGTCGTGGCCCATCGCGTCTTTCGACATCGACGAACCCGGCTGCGACATCGCATCGTTCTGCGCATACGCGCCCGTGGCGATCGTGGCGAAAGCGGCGACGCAAGCGGCAATCAGTACTTTTTTCATGACATCTCTCCAGAACAACATGGGTTTAAGGAGCCGAATAGACGGACGACGTCGCGGGAAATGACAGCCGCTGCGAAAATTTTTTTGAGGTTGCGCGAAAGCGCGCCGTGCTGCACCGCATTGCCCTGGCCGGCCGGGCCGGGAGGCCATGCGGCGGCGACGCGCGCTGCCATTTCGACGGGCCACCGTGCCGCCCGCCATGCTGCGGCCGCACCGGGGCAGCCGATTCTCTCCCGGTTGAAACCGCCGCCAAGCCAGTGTATCGTGTGCCCTGCTAACGCGGGGGTCCTGCAATGCG
This sequence comes from Burkholderia sp. AU33803, assembly GCF_002223095.1. NCBI lineage: Bacteria > Pseudomonadati > Pseudomonadota > Betaproteobacteria > Burkholderiales > Burkholderiaceae > Burkholderia > Burkholderia sp. AU33803. The sequence continues at coordinate 794,637 of NZ_NKFJ01000004.1, read as the reverse complement.
CCCGGTCAAACAACCGGCATTGCGGGTGAGAAATACCCTTTGAACCTGATCTGGATAATGCCAGCGCAGGGAAGCGTACGGATTTCGCCGCCATCCTTCTGACGAAATCCGCCGCCTCACCAAGCCTCGTCTCCTGCTTAGCTCGAGCCCCACATACGTCAAGGGCTCCGGGCAAGCGCCGAAGCGCCTGTCCGGCGCTCACACAGGAGATTGCATGAACGCCAATCCGAAGTTTCTGTCCGCCGACGCTCATGTCGATGCCGCGGCCGTCGCCCCGCTGCCGAATTCCCGCAAGGTTTATGTCACCGGCTCCCGGCCCGACATCCGCGTGCCGATGCGTGAAATCACGCAGGCCGACACGCCGACCGGCTTCGGCGGCGAAAAGAATCCGCCGATCTACGTGTACGACACGTCGGGCCCCTACACCGATCCGGACGTGAAGATCGACATCCGCGCGGGCCTGGCCGCGCTGCGTCAGGGCTGGATCGAGGCGCGCGGCGACACGGAAGTGCTCGACGGCCTGTCGAGCCAGTACGGCCTCGAGCGCGCGGCCGACCCGGCCACCGCCGACCTGCGCTTCCCGGGCCTGCACCGCAACCCGCGCCGCGCCCAGGCCGGCAAGAACGTCACGCAGATGCACTATGCGCGCCAGGGCATCATCACGCCGGAAATGGAATACATCGCGATCCGCGAGAACCAGCGCCGCGCCGAGTACCTCGAGAGCCTGAAGGCGAGCGGCCCGAACGGCGCGAAGCTCGCCGCGATGATGGGCCGCCAGCACCCGGGCCAGGCGTTCGGCGCAGCGGCCTTCGGCGCGAATGCGCCGGCCGAGATCACGCCGGAATTCGTGCGCTCGGAAGTGGCGTGCGGCCGCGCGATCATCCCCGCGAACATCAACCACCCGGAATCCGAGCCGATGATCATCGGCCGCAACTTCCTCGTGAAGATCAACGCGAACATCGGCAACTCGGCCGTCACGTCGTCGATCGGCGAAGAAGTCGACAAGATGACCTGGGCGATCCGCTGGGGCGGCGACACGGTGATGGACCTGTCGACCGGCAAGCACATCCATGAAACGCGCGAGTGGATCATCCGCAACAGCCCGGTGCCGATCGGCACGGTGCCGATCTACCAGGCGCTGGAAAAGGTCAACGGCAAGGCCGAGGATCTCACCTGGGAAATCTTCCGCGACACGCTGATCGAACAGGCCGAGCAAGGCGTCGACTACTTCACGATCCACGCGGGCGTGCGCCTGCAGTACGTGCCGCTCACCGCGAACCGGATGACCGGCATCGTGTCGCGCGGCGGCTCGATCATGGCGAAGTGGTGCCTCGCGCATCACAAGGAAAGCTTCCTGTACGAACACTTCGAAGAGATCTGCGAGATCATGAAGGCGTACGACGTGAGCTTCTCGCTCGGCGACGGCCTGCGCCCCGGCTCGATCTACGACGCGAACGACGAAGCGCAGCTCGGCGAGCTGAAGACGCTCGGCGAACTCACGCAGATCGCGTGGAAGCACGACGTGCAGGTGATGATCGAAGGCCCCGGCCACGTGCCGATGCAGCTGATCAAGGAGAACATGGATCTCCAGCTCGACTGGTGCAAGGAAGCGCCGTTCTACACGCTCGGGCCGCTGACCACCGACATCGCACCGGGCTACGACCACATCACGTCCGGCATCGGCGCCGCGATGATCGGCTGGTTCGGCACCGCGATGCTCTGCTACGTGACGCCGAAGGAGCACCTGGGCCTGCCGAACAAGGACGACGTGAAGGAAGGCATCATCACGTACAAGCTCGCCGCGCACGCCGCCGATCTCGCGAAGGGCCACCCGGGCGCGCAGGTGCGCGACAACGCGCTGTCGAAGGCGCGCTTCGAGTTCCGCTGGGAAGACCAGTTCAACATCGGCCTCGATCCGGACAAGGCGCGCGAATTCCACGACGAAACGCTGCCGAAGGATTCGGCGAAGGTCGCGCACTTCTGCTCGATGTGCGGCCCGCACTTCTGCTCGATGAAGATCACGCAGGACGTGCGCGAGTTCGCGGCGCAGCAGGGTGTGTCGGAAACCGAAGCGCTGAAGAAGGGGATGGAAGTGAAGGCGGTCGAGTTCGTCAAGACCGGCGCCGAAATCTATCACCGTCAGTAAGCGAATGCGCGGTCCGGCGATTCCCGCCGGATCGCCTCGCCACGCACGAAGCCCGCTTTCGAGCGGGCTTTTTTGCGCATGTCGCGTGCCCGCCGGCGCATGCGAAACAATTGATTACGAAACCGCGCGAGCCTTAACAAGTCCTTACAGCAGCCGCGCGGGACGGCGCGTAGATTGGGTTCATGCGCGGCCGCCAGCCGGTCGTGCGCCTTCCCGTTCACTACCACAAGGACAACGATCATGAATTCGATTCGGCGTTTTGGGGTATGCGCTCTCCTCGTCGCGACAGTGGCCAGCCTGTCGGCCTGCGATTCGATGTCGCGACGCCAGCGCGATACGGCAATCGGTGCGGGTGTCGGCGGCGTCGCCGGCGCGGCGATCGGCGGCAACGCGCTGTCGACGCTGGGCGGCGCGGCGGCCGGCGGCATCATCGGTAACCAGGTCGGCAAGTAAGCAGTCCGACATCGGCCGGCCGGGCGTCGCCGCCCAGCCGCAGGCCGGTGGTTCAACGGCGTTTCCGCGGTGCGGAAGCGCCGTTTTCGTCTGTCGGGCCGCAACAGGCCGGGCCGCTCCGCCCGGAAATGATCGGTTACCGTTTCTCATACCGTGTCATCGGGACTCGGCCTAAGCTTCAAGCATCTGCCGATCGCCGGCTCCGCCGGAGACACATCATGAACAGGACCCTCGTCGCCGCGGCGCTTGCCTGCACGACGCTTGCCGGCTGCTATTACCCGTACGGCTATTATCCGGGCGGCTATTACACGGCGGCGCCGGTGCCGGTGCAGCCCGCGCCCGTGTATGTCGATCCGGCCCCCGCCTACTACTATCCGGCGCCGGCCTATGCGCCAGCATGGGGCGGTTATTGGGGCCCGGCGCTGTCGCTCAATTTCGGCTTCGGCGGACGCGGCGGCTGGCGCCATCACTGATCTGACCGGCCGCGCCGCACGTGGCGGAGCGTCTGCGGCCCGGCGGCAAACCGGCGGAATGGCCGTTTCTTGTCGTTTCATCCGATCGTGAAACGACGGGCAGTAACGCGGTGTAAGATTCCTCGCATCCCGTCCCCGCCCTCGCCGATCGATGTCACCCAAGAACGCTTTCCTGCTGACCGTGCTCGCCGCCCTGTGGGGCGCGTCCTTCCTGTTCATCCGCGTCGGCGTGGTCGATTTCGGCGTCGCGCCGCTGATGGCGTTGCGGGTGGGCATCGGCGCGCTGTTTCTCGCCGGCTTCGCGCTGACGCGCTTCAAACCCGCCGATCTCGGCGCCCGGCTGCGCCGGCATGCATGGCCGTTGTTCGTCGTCGGCGCGCTGAACTCGGGCATCCCGTTCTGCCTGTTCGCGTTCGCCGAGCTGACGCTGTCGGCCGGCGTGACGTCGGTGATCAACGCGACGACGCCGCTGTGGGGCGCGCTCGTCGCCTACCTTTGGCTGAAGGACAAGCTGTCGCTGCCGCGCGCGCTCGGCCTCGTGATCGGTTTCGCCGGCGTGCTCACGCTCGTGTGGAACCAGATCGCGAATGCGCACGGCGAAACGGGCGCCGCCGCGACCGCGCTCGCCGCCGCCGCGGCGCTCGGCGCGACGCTGCTGTACGGCATCGCGGCCAACTACACGAAGCGCAAGTTGACCGGCGTCGATCCGCTCGTCAACGCGACCGGCAGCATGATCGGCTCGACCCTCCTGCTGCTGCCGTTCGCGATCGCCACGTGGCCTGCCGCGCCGGTCAGCGCGCACGCATGGGGCTCGGTGCTCGCGCTGGGCGTCGCCTGTACCGGCATCGCGTATTTCATCTTCTTCCACCTGATCGCGCACATCGGCCCCGCGCGGGCGATTACCGTGACGTTCGTGATTCCCGTGTTCGGCCTGCTGTGGGGCGCGCTGTTCCTCGGCGAACACGTGTCGGCCGTGATGATCGAAGGCTGCGTGATCGTGCTCGTCGGCACCGCGCTCGCGACCGGCGCGATCAAGCGGATTCCCGGGATCCGGCCGCGCAGCGGCGAAGCGACCTGACGATACATTCGGGTGCACGCGCCGCCATCGTTCCGGCCGTGATGCGTGACGACCGGGCGCCGGCTATTCATCGCCGCGCCCTCGAATAGTGCCGCGGCGCGGCCGGCATTCCGCTGACAGCGAGCTTCGTTCGCGATTTGGCGGCTGTCGGGATTTCCCGCCTCGCCTTGTCGCGCATGCCATGCTGCCCGATTGTCATGTGCGGCGGCGACGCCCGACGCGACGCGGCGGTCATGCACTGCGCGCATGCGAGCGGCGCCGGCCGCAGTGCCGTTCCCGCGTGGGTCTGGAGTTTCCCTGATACGCGAGCCGCCGCATTCCCGTTACACTTCGGACACTTACCCGCAGAAGGCGGTCTCGATGTCCCACGTCCTTTCGCGTCCGCCGGCGCGTGCGACTGCTTCAGCGTGGCGGCGCGCTGCCGTTGCGCCGCTTGGCCCCGGGCACCGTTGACATGAAGCCCGCCCGCGACCTCTCGCTCGACTCCCTGCTCGAACGCCTCACGCCGACGCCCGGCGGCTGGGTCGCCACCTATCGCACCACGACATTGCGCAGCGTGTTCCAGCCCGTGCTGTCGATCACGCACAAGCGGGTCGTCGGCTACGAGGCGCTGCTGCGCGTCGTCGATCCGAACGGCGCACTGATCTCGCCCGCCGCGCTGTTCGACAAGACGCGCGCCGACGCCGACGCGCTGCTGCTCGACCGGCTCGCGCGCTGCCTGCACACGGCCAACTTCATCGCGCAGGGTATCGGCGACGGCTGGCTGTTCCTGAACGTCAACCCGCGCGTGCTCGACTCGGGCCTCGTGCAGCGCGAATTCGTCGAAGCGCTGTGCCGGCATTTCGCGCTGCCGCCGAACCGCATCGTGCTGGAAGTCGTCGAACAGCCGTCGCGCGACGAAGCCGAGCTCGCCCGCACGATCGACATGATCCAGCATCGCGATTTCCTGATCGCGATCGACGACTTCGGCACGGGATTCTCGAACTTCGACCGCGTGTGGCGCGCGCGCCCCGACATCGTCAAGCTCGATCGCTCGCTCGTCGTACGCTCGACCGGTTCGGCCGACGATCGCCGCATCATGCATCACCTCGTGTCGATGCTGCATCAGGCCGGTGCGATGGTGCTCGCCGAGGGTGTCGAGAGCGACGACTCGCTGCAGGCGCTGATGGAAGCCGACATCGATTTCGTGCAGGGTTTCCAGTTCGGCCAGCCCGATGCATCGATCGCCCATGCCAGCGCGGCAGCACCCGCGATGCTCGACGCCGCGTGGCAGCGCTTCATCGCGCGCCGGCACACGCCGGTGGCCGCCGAGCAGCCCGGCTTCGACGCGATCGAGCGGCTCGTGCTGTCGGGGGCGGCGGCATTTTCCGCAAGCGGCAACCTGCAGGACGCCGCGCAACGCGTGTTCGCGGTGCCGGCCGCGCGCCGCGTGTTCGTCACCGACGAAACCGGCGAGCAGTTCCTGCCGTCGATCGGCGCGCGCGCCGACGACGGCCAGGCGGGCGTCACCCGCCTTTCACCGCTCTTCCCGGAAACCCACAGCAACTGGTCGCGGCGCCCGTATTTCCAGCGCGCGATCGCCGCGCCCGGACGCGTCGCGCTGATGGGCCCGCACTTCTCGCTGACGGAAGGCCGCGACTGCTATACGGCCGCCGTCGCGATCCGCGCGCAGAGCCGGCTGGTCGTGTTCTGCGTCGACTTCGTGCTCGACAGCGCCGGGACCGTCATGCGCTAATCGGTGCGATGGCAAGCGTTCGGCTGTCGCGCCCGCCGTTCGTCGGTGCATCCATTCGTCAGTCGGTCACCTTCCCTCGTCCCGACTTCACCACGCTGCGGCGCGACTTGTGCTCGAGCCGTCGCTCCTTCGACGCACGCGTGGGCCGCGTGGCGACCCGCGCACGCGGCGTGAATGCAACGCCGCTGATCAATGCATCGAGTCGCGCCAGCGCGGCTTCGCGATTCTTCTCCTGGGTGCGATATTCCTGCGACTTGATCACGACGATGCCGTCACGCGTGATGCGCTGGTCGGACAGCGCGAGGAGCCGCTCCTTGATGACGGGCGGCAACGACGACGCGCGGATATCGAAGCGCAGGTGGATCGCGCTCGACACCTTGTTCACGTTCTGCCCGCCCGCGCCCTGCGCGCGCACGGCCGTCCATTCGACTTCGGCCGGATCGAGCGTATAGCGGATCATCATCGCGCAGCCTCCCCGCGGCGCCGTGCAAGCGCCTCGTCGACGCGTGCCGCGAGCCCCGAATCGCGCTGCGTGCGCGTCGCGACCGCCTGCGCGAGTACGCGCCGAGGCCCGATCACCTGCACACGTGTGCGGGCACGCGTGACGGCCGTATAGACGAGCTCACGCGTGAGCACGCGGCCGAACGATGCCGGCAGCACGAGCGCGGCTTCGTCGAATTCCGAGCCCTGCGACTTGTGGACCGTCAGCGCGAACGCGGTTTCGTGCGGCGGCAGCGCGGCCGGCGACACCGCGCGCGCGGTGCCGTCCGCGCGCCTGAACCACACGCGCAGCACGCCGTGCGCGTCGGGCAGCGCAATGCCGATATCGCCGTTGAACAGCCCGAGCGCATAGTCGTTGCGCGTCACCATGATCGGCCGCCCCGTGAACCAGTGCGCGCCGACCGCCAGCGGCACGCGCGCCGCGTGGCGCACGTGCGCGGCCACGAGCGCATTGACGTGCTCCGCGCCGCGCAGGCCGCTACGGGTCGCGCACAGGATCCGGAACCGGTTGAGCGCGTCGAACAGCGGCAGCGGATCGGGCGCCGGCGCGGCCAGTGTGTCGCGCAACGCGTCGAGGTAAGCGCCGAAGCGCCGCGCGAGCCGCTCGACCGTCGACGACGCGAGCGACTCGCCCGCATCGTCATGGAATGACGCGGCGGCCGAATCGTCGGCGGGCAGCGCGTCGAGCGCGGCCTGCACGTCGCCGCTGCGGATCGCGAGCGACAGCCGGCCGATCGGCGAATCGAGACCGAAGCGGTAATTGCGTTCGAGCCAGACCACGCAGTCGGCGAGCGGTGCGGGTGCGGGTGCAGGTGCAGGTGCGGGCGTGGCGGGCGCGGCGGCGGGTTCGCCCGGCGGTATCGATGTGATCGATGCAAGCGCCACGTCGCCCGCGTCGAACGGCGGCAGCTCGACGGCGTCAAGCCACGCAAGTTCGTCGACCTCGATCCACGCGGGGGCGTCGCCTGGCTCACCGGTTTCGATCAGCGCCGGATCTACGGCCGGCGGCGGCGCGACGCGGGACGGCGAACTGTCGTCATCCTGCGGCTCGTCGTCGAAGAGCGATGCCTGTCGCTCATCGACTTTCCGGCGCGACGCTGGTTTGCGCGCCGCGGCCGCGGCAGGCGCCGGTGCCTCGACCGCGGCGGAAGCCGGATGCGCAGCGGGAGCGGCGGCGGTCGCGGCGGCGTCCTGCACCGGCAGCGCCGCGACGAATGCCGCCTCGTCGATGCCGAGCGCCCGCGCGATGCGCGTGCGCGCCGCGGCGGTAAACGCCGGTCGCGCGCTCAACTCTGCGAACACGGCGCCCGCCTCGACCGCGGCCAGTTGGTCCTTGTCGCCGAGCAGCACGAGCCGCGCACCCGGCGCGAGCGCATCGAGCAGATGCGCGGCGAGCGCGACGTCGATCATCGACGCCTCGTCCACGACGATCAGGTCGTATGGCAGCGGATTGTCGCGATGATGCCGGAACCCGGCCGCCCCGCCGCCGCCCAGCAACCGATGCAGCGTGAACGACGTCTCCGGCAGGCGCGCCGCAAGTTCGGGCGGGAGGTCGCCGGCCCGCGCGTGCAGCGCTTCCTGCATCCGTTGCGCGGCCTTGCCGGTCGGCGCGGCCAGCGCAACGCGCAGCCCCGGATGCGCGTCGAGCAGACAGGCCAGCACGCCGACGACGGTCGTCGTCTTGCCCGTGCCCGGGCCGCCGCTGACGATCGTCACGCGGCCCGTCAGCGCGACGATCGCCGCGACGCGCTGCCAGTCGACTTCGCCGGTTGCCGGCCCGAAGTAACGCGCGAGGCTGTCGCGCAACCGGTCGGGCGCGAGACCTTCGTCCGGCGCGGCCACGCCGGCCTGCGCGACGAGCGCATCGGCAAGCCGCCGCTCGTAGTCGAAATAGCGCGACAGGTACAGGTGGTCGTGGCGGTCGACGATCAGCGGCCGCTCGTCACCGCGTGCGAGCGTGCCGAACGCGACCACGCCGCTCGCGGCAAGCGCCGCGCGGACTTCGTCGAGCGGGGCTTCGTAGCGCTGCGCGAGCGCGCCGAGCGCGACACACACGTGGCCGCCCGCGGTCGCACGACTCGTCGCGAACGCGGCGCGCGCCGCCCAGCGCGCGGCCGCGGCCGGCGCACCGGCGCGACGAGCCAGATCGCCGATGCGGCGCGCAAACCCTTCCGCGAGCGCGATGCCGAAATCGGCGGGTTCGGGCAGCCGCGCGACGAGGCCGCCGGTAAATTCGAGCGTGTCGTCCTGCGCGTTCACGTTCATGCGCGGCCCCCTTCCATCATCCGGTCGAGTGCGTCGACGAGCGCGCGCTCGGGCCGCCGCGCATGCACGCCGGCCGGTTCGCCGCCGCTGCGCCAGTCGGGCCGTACACCGCGCACGAACAGGTACAGGTAGCCCGCGATATGCGTGTCGTAGTCATAGTCGGGCAGCCGCCCGCGCAGATAGCGGTGCAGTGCGACCGTATAGAGCAGCGCCTGCAGGTGATACGCGTGATCGGCCATCGCGACGTCGAGCGCGCGCGGACCATAGGCGTCCGGCGTCGTGCCGAGATGGTTCGACTTCCAGTCGACGATCCAGAAGCGGCCGTCGTGTTCGACGATCATGTCGATGAAACCCTTGATGAAACCGGCGAGCATGCCCGCCTCCAGTGCAACGTCCGGATAGCCGTGCGCGACCAGCAGCCGGCGCAGCGCCATCAGGTCGAGCGCGGGAGCCGGGAACAGGAAACCCATTTCGTCGAGCCGCTTCGCGGGATCGAGATCGGCGAGCCGCATGCCCGGCACGAGCTCGGTGTGCACGACATCGTCGACCAGCTGCACCATCATCGCCGGCAGGCGTGCGGCCAGCTCGGGCACGGCCTCGACCGGCCGGTCGTGCAGCGCGCCGAGCGCGGCCCTGGGCCACGACTCGGGATCCGTGAAGCGGCTGAGCTCGAACAGGCGGTGCAGGCACTCGCCGGCCGCCGCGCCGCGCGGGAACACGAGGATATCGTCGTCCGGCGGCTCGGGCGCAACCGTATCGGCCAACAGCCATTCGCCATCCGGCGCCACCGCGGCAAGCGCATCGTGATCGGGCCGCAGCTCGTCATCGGGCACGGCAGCGACGCCCGCCTCCTCGCGCGCCATCGACGCGGTCAGCGAACTGAAGCTGGCCATCCGCCACGCATCGCGCAGCACGCGCGTCGCATGGCGCGCCGCGAGCGTCTGCGATGCGTCGTGCCCGGCCGCGAGGCGCTCGGGGCGCACAGGCGCCGGCAGCGGCGCGACGCTCACGGGGCCACCCGCGAGCGCCTGCCACGCCGTATCGAGCGCGGCTTCGTCGGGCGGCTCGTCGAGCCATGCATCGAACGACTGGCCGGCGCCCGCGACGAGCCAGTTCAGCACGCTGCGCCGTGACTCACGCGTCGAGCGCGACGACAGGTACGGCCCGGCGACGACGTAGCAGCGATAGACCGCGCGCGTGAGTGCCACGTAGACGAGCCGCGCGCGTTCCGCCGCCTGCTCGCGCAGCGCCTGCCGCGCCGCATGCTCGGCTGCCTCCTCGTCGCACCCGTAATGCAGCACCGCGTCGCCCGCATCGTCGTGATACTCGCGCGCATCGGGCAATGCGGACGCGGGCGGCTCGCGCAACCCGCCGTCGTTCAGGAACGGACAGAACACGATCGCGTATTCGAGGCCTTTCGACTTGTGCACGGTGACGATCTGCACGAGGTTGCGATCGGATTCGAGCCGCAGCTGCGCTTCCTCGCCGCCGCCGTCGAGCCGTTGCGCGGCGAGCCAGCGCAGCGTCGGCGCGATGCCCGGCTGCGCGGACGCGCGTGCCTGCGTCAGTTCGGCCAGATGGTTGATGTCGGTCACGCGACGCTCGCCGTCCGCGCCGGCCATCAGGCGCTCGGCAATCCGCAGCTCCCGCGTGAACGTGCGCCACATCACCGCGAAGCCGCGTTCGCGCCACAACAGCCGATACCGCGAGAAGCGCTCGACCCAGCTCATCGCGTCGGCGCTGTCCGCCGCCGATGCTTCACGTTGCGCGTCGCCGTCGCCCTGCTCCATCCGCCACAGCGCGCCGGCATCGAGGCCGAACCAGTCGGATGCGAGCGCCGCGCGCAAGCGCCGCAGGTCGCCTGGCGCATCGATTGCTGCCAGCACACGTTCGAGCTGCTCGGCGTCATGGGTCGAGAACACCGAAGCCTGCGCCAGTTCGACGCTGCCGATGCCCCACGTGGCCAGCACGCGCTTCACGAGACTGCCCTGCCGGTGCGTCTGCACGAGCACCGCGATATCGCCCGGCGACAGCGGTGTCTCGCCGAGCCGCACGCGCCCTTCGCGCGCGCCGCGCATCAGCCGTGCGATCTCGGCCGCGCAGGCCTGAGCGGCCTGTGCCTGCGCGTCGCGCTTGAGCAACGTGCCTTCGCCGCCCGGCAACGCCCACACCCGGAAGTCGCCGGCCGGGCCCGGATCGGTTGCGTCGACGAACGGCGCACGCACGCGTGTGCCGGCACGCACCGCGTAATAGTCGAGCCCGTCGAGCACGAACGCGCGCGGATTCGACATGAAGAAGCGGTTGCATGCATCGACGATCGCGGGCGTCGAACGCTGGTTGACCGCGAGCGTGTAGCACGCGCTCGCCCGCGCGCGCGCGGCGAGATAGGTATGCAGATCGGCCGCGCGGAAGCTGTAGATCGCCTGCTTCGGATCGCCGACCAGGAACAGCGGGCCGCCCGGCGCGAAGATCCGGTCGAAGATCGCGAACTGCAGCGGGTCGGTATCCTGGAATTCGTCGATCAGCGCGGCCGGATAGCGCGCGCGCAGCGTCTCGGCGAGCCACGGATGCGCATGCAGCGCGTGGTACAGGTTCGCGAGCAGATCGTCGAACGAGACGACGCGCCGCGTGCGCTTGCGCTCGGCCAGCTCGCCCGGCGCCATGTCGAGCCATTCGCCGATCAGCGCGAGCCAGCGCGCGCGCTGCGCGGCCTCGGCCGCGGCCACGGCCGCTTCGAGCGCGTCGGCCACGTCGAAGAATGCGTGTTCGGGCGTCGTGCCGCTTTTTTTCGTGGCCTTCACGAGCGCGGTGCGGGTGAGCTTCAGCGCAGCCTTCGGCAGCGCAGCCGTCGCGTCGCCCTGCGCGAAATGCGCGGTCCATGCGGCCAGCGCATCGGCCACGGCCTCGGGTTTGTGCGAGCGCTGGTTGAGCGCGGGTTGCGCGACGCGCAGCAACGCATCGATCGCGTCGCGCTCGGCGGCCCACATCCGCCCGGCCTCGGCGAAGCATTCGGCTGCCGCCGCCTCGGCCGATTCGTCCGGCTCGGTCACGCCGTCCCAGCGCAGCGCGGCGAGCGGCTTCTTCAGTCGCCGCGCGAGCTGCGCATCGAGCGCGGCCGGGCCGGCGCCCGACTCGACGAGCCAGGTCGCGAAGCCCGGCCAGCGCGCGGCTGCCGGCTCGACACGCGTGCGCCAGAAATCCGCTGCCAGTTCGAAGCGCAGCGACGCGTCGTCGGCCTCCATGTCGAACGCGAACGGCATTGCCGCCGCGAACGGCGCTTCCTGCAGCGCGCGCTGGCAGAACGCATGGATCGTATGGATCGCGGCCTGGTCGAACGCGCGCAGCGCACGCCGGATCCGCTTCGCGGCCGTTTCGGGATCGAGCGCGCCGTCTTCGCCGAGCGTGGTTTCCAGCAGACGCTCGATGAACGGATCACCGCCGTCGTCACCGGTGTCGAGCGCATGCGCGAGCTGCGCGAGCCGGCCGCGAATCCGTTCGTGCAGCTCGGCGGTCGCCGCTTTCGTGAAGGTCACGACGAGGATTTGATCCGCACCGAGATCCTTCTCCAGCAGCAGGCGCACATACAGCGCGCAGATGTTCCAGGTCTTGCCGGTGCCGGCGGACGCCTCGATCTGGTTGACACCGTCGAGCGGGCACGCGAACACATCGAGTTCGAGCGCCTGCTGCGGCTGCGACACGGCGCTCATGCGACCTCCTTCAGATGGGCGACGAGCGGATCGAACACGAGCCGCGCGAGCGTGCCGAACGGCTCGTCGAGCGATGCATGCGCGCCGCGCCACGCGATCGCGATGGCCGGATCGTCGGCTTCGCTCACGACCCGCTCGTTGATCCAGACGCTCGCAGCCTTCGCCTCGCCATCGGACACCCTCGCCCACGCGCTGCGCGGGAAAAACCGCAGCGGCATGCGCCGCCCCGCGCGAAACAGCGCGGCCAGCGGCGCGAGCTGCTCGAGCGGCGCCGCGACGGGCGTCAGCTCGAATGCACCGCCGCTGCCGAACCACAGCGTGCGGCGCGGGCCGCCAGGCTCCGCCGCGCAGTAGACGAGATGCGCGAGCCACGCGGACAGGTAGTCGCGCGCACTCGCCCGTGCATAGCGATAGATGATCTGCCCGGCCGGCGTGAGCCGGTTCAGCGTGCCGTGCAGGTCGAGCGGCGCGCTCACCGCGTCGGCCGACAGCCGCGCGTCGTCGGCGCCGAACAGCGCCTGTTCGGTATCCGGCCAGGCCGGCACCACGGTAAGCGTGAACGGCCGCCGCTCGATCCCGTCGGCCAGCGCGCGGCGCACGTTCGACGCGAGCTGCGTCATCGAACCGAGCGCCTGGTCGCGCCACACGGCGCCCGTCGCACCGCCCGGCAGTTCGGGGCTCGCGTCCGCGATGCGCAGCGCGTGATCGAGCACGCCGCCCTCGTCCGACTCGATCAGCAACGGCAGCACGCGCTCGGCGAGCGCATCGCTGCCGGCGAAGTCGAGCGCGAACGGCTCGGTGTCGAGCAGTTCGGCCTGCGCGTCGGCAAGCACGATGCCGAGCCGCGCGCGCAGCAGCGCACGCGCGGGATGGCGCCAGAAGCGTTCGAATTCGCTGAATGCGACAGGCTCGACCGGTTCGGCCGGCAGCGGCTGCGCGAAGAACGGCAGCTCGCGCGGCCCGTCGCGCGACGCCTCGGCGGCCAGCAGCGACGCGAGCGTCGCACGCTCGGCGTCGAAGGAAACGAGTTCGCTGCCGGGCTGGAAATACGCGGCCGCGAACGGTTGCAGCGGATGCTCGACGACGAATGAACGCCGCGCGGCATCGACCGCGTCCGGCGCCGCGTCGGGCCCGGCCGTGACGAGCGCGAGATGGTCGAGCAGTTCGTCGACGAGTGCCGCGGGCGGCAACGGCGCGTTGTCGCGAATGCTGCGGCCCGTGTAGGCAATCATCAACCGGTCGCGCGCGGCGAGCAGCAGGTCGAGAAACAGGTTGCGCTCGTCGTCGCGGCGCTGGCGGTCGCCGAGCTTCGGCAACACGGCCATCAGGTCGAATTCGTCGGCACGCGCGAGGCTCGGCAGCACGCCATCGTCCATCCCGAGCAGGCAGACGACGCGATACGGCAGGCCGCGCAGGCTCGTCAGCGACGAGAACGTGACGCCGCCCCACGGCACGCCGCCGCGCGCCGGATCGTCGAGCGCGGCGGCCAGCCCCGCCCGGACGACGGCCGCCGGCAACGCCTCATCGGGCGCCCCCTCCGTCATCGCGGCCAGCATCGCGTCGAGCGCGTCGCGCACGCCCGCAAGCGCGTCCGCATACGCGGCGCCCGAATCGAAGAACCGCGCGAGCGTATCGGCGAACAGCTCGCTCCAGCCTTGCGGCGTATGCGATTCAGCCAGCCGCCGCGCGAAGCCGTCGAGATCGTCGGTGAAGCGCGCGAGCCGGCCGAGCAGTTCGGCCTCGCTGCCGGTGGCCGCCTCGATCGGCAGCCACGCGCCGACCGGCGCCGCACCCTCCGGCATCGCATAACCGAGAAAGAGCCGCGCGAGCGCATCGGAGAACGTATGGCGCGGCGACGGCACGGCGGCATCGTCGCTCACGAGCGGCGACAGCCCGCGCCGCGCACCGGCCGCCGCGAGCCAGGTCTGCACCGTCTCCAGCGCCGCCGCATCGATGCCGTAGCGCGCCGCCACCGCGTCGACACGCAGCCATTCGACCAGCTCGGGCGCGCCGACCTGCCGCTCCGGCAACGCGAGCCAGTCGAGCAGCACGCGCGCGACCGGGTTCGCCTGCGACGGCGGCAAGCCGGTGATCCGGTAAGGCACACGCGAGCCGCCGGCGCCGGCCGTGCCGAACACGGCGTCGATCAGCGGCCCGGCGGCCGCGAGATCGGCCACCGCGACGAGCACGTCGGACGGTTGCAGGCTCGCGTCGGCGTCGAACCATGCGAGCAGCCGGTCGTGCAGCACCTCGAGCTGGCGCGCGAGGCTGTGGCACACGTGCACCTCGATCCCGCGCTCGGCCGGCGTGTCGCCGATTTCGGCCTCCGGCTGCAGTTCGAGGATCGCGTTCTGCACGCGCGCGAGCCACGTCGGCGCGGGATTCTCGACGAAACGCGACGCGTCGCCCGATGCGGCGCTTTCAGTCAGCTCGTGCAGCATGTGCAGCTGCGCCTGGGTCTGCCGGCCCCATTCGGCGAGCAGCGGATGGCCGACTTCCTGGTAATCGAGCCGCCCGGCCGCATCGAGCGCCTCGGCATGCGCGGCGGTCACGATGTCGAACCAGAATTCGCGGCACGGGTTCAGCGCATAGACGCGCACGTCGATCCAGCGCGACAGCTCGCGCAGCAACGCGACGTGCAGCGGCGGCATCGTCGGCAGCGCGAACACGCTGACCGATTCCGGCCAGTCCGCGCGCGCGATGGCTTCGGGATCGAGATGGCGCGCCTCGACGAGGAAACGGTGCGCCGGCGGCGTGCCGCTGTCGCTCAGCTCCGCGAGCAGTGCGCGCCACAGCGCGGCCTGCCAGCGCTCGTCGTCGCGCGCGGCGTCGCTGATCCCGCGCGGCGCGCCGTCGCCGGCGAGCACGGACTCGCCGGCCTGCCATGCGGCCAGCCATTCGGGACGATAGGTCAGGTAATGATCGAGCACGGCCGCGACGCGGTGTGCCAGCTCGTAGCGCATCGCATCGTCGGACGCGGACAGATACGCGGCCAGCCGCGGCGACGCGAGCCACGGCGCGCCGTCGGCCGCCTGCGCGAACAGCCGGTAGCAGCGCCACACGAGGCGATCGGGTGCGAACGGCGAACGCGCAGGAACCGTCAGCACGCGACCGATCTGCGCCCACAGCCATTGCGCGAGATAGGTGAACTCGACGTTCGCGCACACGCCGTTGCGAGCGGCGATGTCGAGCTCGAGACGGCGGCGCAGCGCCGCGCTCGGCACGATGACCTGTTGCGGCGCCCACGGGCCATTGCGGGCCGGGAACGCGGCCAGATCCTCGAGCAGCGCGTCGGCCAGCGTTTCGTGACGATTCGAATAGAAGAGATGGAGCATGAAGCGGGCGTCGGAACCTCGCGCCGGCCGGGCCGGGCGAACAGGATCACCAAGGATAGCAAATGGGCCGCCGTCGCGAACCTCGTCCGGACGGCCAGGTTTTACGGATCGCGAAATACGATAGACTCGTCGCCAGTCAAGATGCCGCCCCCGGGCGTCTTCGTCTGCCATTCAGCCCATCGATGCGCTATTCGGTCGAAATCAGAAAGTTTTTCTACAGCCAGTACTTTTTCGGCGGCCTGCGGATCGCGGTCGGCGTCTCGCTGCCGGCCGTGCTGTGCCTGATCGTGTTTCACAACCGGGAGCTCGGCTTCACGATCTCGACGGGCGCGCTCGGCGCCTGTGTCGTCGACATGCCCGGCCCGCTCAAGTACAAGCACAACGAAATGCTCGCTTGCAGCGTGATCGGTTTTCTGGCCGCGCTCGCCACCGGCCTCGCGACACCGAACATCTTCGTGCTGTGGCTCACCATCGTGCCGCTCACCTTCGTGCTGTCGCTGATCGTCGTCTACGGCAACCGCTGGCCGCAGATCAGCTTCGCGACGCTGTTCATGATGGTGATGACGCTCGAGGAGAAGTTCACGCCGCTGCAGGCGTTCATCAACGCCGGCTGGATTCTCGCGGGCGGCCTCTGGTACACGTACTGGGCCACGCTCGTGTCGCAATGGCAGGCGCGCCGCATCGAGCAGCAGGCGCTGGCCGAGAGCCTGTTCGCGTGCGCCGACTACCTGCTCGCGCGCGCGCAGTTCTACGATCTCGATGCCGATCTCGACGAGTGCTACCGCAATCTCGTCGCCAAGCAGATCACGGCGGTCGAAACGCAGGAAACCGCGCGCGACATCGTGCTGCGCAACCTGCCGAAGTTGCGCCGCGGCAAGCTCGACCCCGGCCGCACGACAATGTACAACCTGTTCATCAACAGCGTCGACCTGCACGAGCTGTTCGTCGGCGCCCACACCGACTACCCGCTGGTGCGCAATACGTTCGGCGGCTCCGACCTGATCATTTTCTACCGCGACCTGATCCGCAAGGCGGCTGCCGATCTCGAGGAAATCGGCCTCGCGGTGCTCGAGAACCGCGCACCGCATTCGCGGATCAGCGTGAAGGCCGAGCTGCGCGCGATCGAGTACGAGATCGAGCTGATGCGCAAGAAGAACTTCCCGGCCACCAACGCGGAAGCCTATGCGGCCGTGCTGGCCACGTTCCGGCGCATCTGGAGCGCGACGCGCCTGATCGACCGGATGCGCCGCAACCTGTCGGGCCACGCCGATCCGCAGCAAACCGAACTGAAGATCGACAAGGCGCTCACGCGCTTCCTGCAGCGCCGCCGGATGTCGCCGCTCCTGATCTTCTCGAACCTGAACATGCGCTCGCCGAGCTTCCGCCACGCGCTGCGCGTGACGATCGCGGTCGCGGTCGGGTTCTGGCTCGGCCGGCTGCTGCCGCTCACGAACGCGTACTGGATCGTGATGACGACCATCATCATCCTGAAGCCCGGCTACTCGCTCACCAAGCAGCGCAACGCGGCGCGTATCGTCGGTACGCTGATCGGCTGCGCGGCAAGCGTCGCGCTGATCTACACGGTCAAGGATACGCACCTGCTGATCGCGATCATGTTCGGGTCGATGGTGATGAGCTACAGCCTGCTGCTGTTCAACTACGCGGCGAGCGTCGTGTTCACGTCGTCGTACGTGCTGCTGATGTTCCACCTGCTCGCGCCGGGCAGCATGCGGATCATCGGCGAGCGCGCAATCGACACGGTGGTCGGCTGCATGATCGCGATCGCCGCGAGCCGGCTGTTCCCGTACTGGGAATACCGGCTGATGGGCAAGCAGGTCGCCGACATGCTCACCGCCACCCGCAAGTATTTCGAAGCCGTATGGCGCGCCGGGCGCGGCATGTCGCCGCCGCCGGTGCCGGCCGCCGACGGCGCGGCCGTCGTGCCGGTCGTCGCCGCGGCCATCGAGACGCCGACCACGGCCCTCGACGACGACTACCGCTACCGCCTCGCGCGCAAGGACGTGCACATCGCGTTCGCGAATCTCGGGCAGGCGTTCCAGCGGATGATGATCGAGCCGAAGGCGCACCAGCGCTTCGTGCCCGAACTGAACGACCTGCTCGTGCAGACGCACGTGCTCGGCGCGCAGATCACGGCCGCCGCGCCGCTGATCCGCGCAGCCTGCGCGGCCGACGGCAGCATCCTCCACGACGACGCGCTGCATCGCGGCCTCGCCGCCGTGCTCGACAATCTCGAGAAGGCCGAAGCGGGCGAGCCGCCGCCCGCCGACCAGCTCGACGCGTCGAAGCAGATCACGCGCGACCTCGACGCGATGGTCGTGTCCGCGGAGCAATCCGATGCGGTGGGGGCCGAGCTCACGCACGACCTGAAGGTGCTCGCGCACCAGTGCAAGCAGATGCTCGCGTCGTCGCTGCTGATCCGCAAGGATGCGAGCGTGATCCGCCTGCCCGCCTGACCCAGGCTTGACCCCGCCGGTGGCCGGCCCGCGCATGCCGCGGCTCGGCCCCGGCGCTCTCCGATTCAGCGATCCCCGAAGCATGACCCGCCCGTTCCACGCGGCCCGCGCGCTCGACGCGCGACCGCCCAGCCCCCCATTGCGCCCGTCGCGCCAGTCAGGGAATACCCGATTCCGGTCACCCGGCCCGGCTTGTTATCATTCGTTCACATTTAAGTTGTCTATACAACTTGAGCCAATCGGACCGGCCCCGCTCGCCCGGTCCGTCGCATAACGATATCGGAGACACGATGAAAAACTTGCAGCGCCACCTGAGCGCGCGGCACATCCGCTTTCTCGCGCTGGGTTCGGCGATCGGCACGGGCCTGTTCTACGGGTCGGCATCCGCGATCCAGCTCGCGGGCCCGGCCGTGATCCTGGCGTACATCCTGGGCGGCGCGGCCGTCTACATGGTGATGCGCGCGCTCGGCGAGATGGCCGTGCGCGAGCCCGTCGCCGGCTCGTTCGGCCACTACGCGACCGAGAACCTCGGCCCGTTCGCCGGATTCGTCACCGGCTGGACCTACACGCTCGAAATGGTGATCGTCGCGATCGCCGACATCACCGCGTTCGGCATCTACATGGGCTTCTGGTTTCCGGATGTCCCGCAATGGATCTGGGTGCTCGGCGTGGTCGCGATCATCTGCGGGCTGAACCTGTGCCACGTGAAGGTGTTCGGCGAGCTCGAGTTCTGGCTGTCGATCATCAAGGTCGGCGCGATCATCGCGATGATCGGCGGCGGCGTCGCGATCCTGCTGACCGGCATGCACTTCGGCCATTCGGCCGACGTGCCGACGTTCGCGAACCTGTGGAACCATGGCGGCTTCCTGCCGAACGGCGTCGGCGGGCTGATCGCGTCGCTGTCGGTCGTGATCTTCGCGTACGGCGGGATCGAGGTGATCGGGATGAGCGCCGGCGAGGCGAAGGATCCGGAGCGCGTGATTCCGCGCGCGATCAACGCGGTGCCCGCGCGCATCCTGCTGTTCTACGTGCTGACGATGGTCGTGCTGATGTCGATCAGCCCGTGGACGGGTGTCGGCAACGACGGCAGCCCGTTCGTGCAGATCTTCTCGGCACTCGGCGTGAAGTCGGCTGCAACCATCCTCAACCTGGTGGTGATCAGCGCGGCGATCTCCGCGATCAACAGCGACATCTTCGGCGCGGGCCGGATGATGTTCGGGATGGCGCGCCAGGGCCAGGCGCCGGCCGTGCTGATGACGACGTCGCGGCACGGTGTGCCGTGGGTCACGGTGCTCGTGATGGCGGCCGCGCTGCTCGTCGGCGTGCTGCTCAACTACCTGATGCCGAAGGACGTGTTCCTGATGGTCGCCGCGATCGCGACGTTCGCCACCGTGTGGGTGTGGCTGATGATCCTGCTGTCGCAGGTCGCGATGCGCCGCCGGCTGTCGAGCGCCGAAGTCGCGGCGCTGAAGTTCAAGGTGCCGTTGTGGCCGGTCGCGCCGGCACTGACGATCGCGTTCATGGGCTTCGTGATCGTGATGCTCGGCTGGTTCGAGGACACGCGCGTCGCGCTGTATGTCGGCGCGGCCTGGCTCGCGCTGCTCGCGGCCGTGTTCTACGCACGGATCCGCCCGAAGTTCGCCCCTGCGTCACGTTGACGCACGACTGACCTGCCTGCGCGGCGCGCCGGTTCCGGCGCCCGCTTCTCTCCCGGCTCCGCGCGGCATCCCGCGCGCCAACAGCCGGGGATTCATCCCCTTCGCCTGCACCTGCGTGCGCGGCCCCGCGGGCCGCGCTTCGGCACGTCAGTGCGACGCCGCGCTCGCGGCCTCGGCCGGATGGGCCTCGTCGTACGCGTGCTTCTGCGAAATCGCGTTGTACAGGATCGTCCCGATCACGAGCAGCACGGCCACGACGATCAGGATGCTCACGTTGCGGACAGGGTTCTTCTTGCGCTGATCGTTCATGGTCGGGGCGACTCCGTCAAATTCATCGAAGCGGGCATTCTACGCGCTTGCGCGCCCGCTGCGACGCGCCGTTCCGATCCCCCTTCTCCGTCCTTCCTCCGGCCGCCGCAAGCTTTCATTTGATAATCGTTCCCATTTCGATCTAGAATCTCGAGTCTTTCATTTTGTAATGTTTCGGGTCGCTCGGGCGGCAGGCGCGCCCCGGAACGCTCCCATCGTCCACCTGCCCCTCCCGGAGTCTTCATGTCGAATCCGCGCACCCGCCTGCTGCCGCTTGCCGGCGCCCTCGCCCTTGCCGCCGCCGCATTCGCGCCGCTGGCCCACGCGGCCGAGGAAGTGAGCCTGTACACGACTCGCGAACCGAAGCTGATCCAGCCGCTCATCGACGCCTTCACGAAGCAGAGCGGCGTCAAGGTCAACACGGTGTTCGTGAAGGACGGCCTGCTCGAGCGCGTGAAGGCGGAAGGCGCGCAGTCGCCGGCCGACGTGCTGATGACGGTCGACGTCGGCAACCTGCTCGATCTCGTCGACGGCGGGCTCACGCAGCCGGTGCGCTCGAAGGCGCTCGACGACGCGATTCCGGCGAACCTGCGCGGCGCGAACGGCGACTGGTACGCGCTGTCGCTGCGCGACCGCGTGCTGTACGTCGAGAAGGACCTGAAGGTCGACGCGTTCCGCTACGAGGATCTCGCCGATCCGAAATGGAAGGGCAAGGTCTGCATCCGCTCGGGCCAGCACCCGTACAACACGGCGCTCGTCGCGGCGATGATCGCGCACGACGGCGAAGGTGCGACCGAGAAGTGGCTGCGCGGGGTGAAGGCGAACCTCGCGCGCAAGGCGACGGGCGGCGACCGCGACGTCGCGCGCGACATCCTCGGCGGCATCTGCGACGTCGGCCTCGCGAACGCGTACTACGTCGGCCACATGAAGAATGCGGAGCCCGGCAGCGACGCGCGCAAGTGGGGCGATGCGATCAAGGTCGTGCGGCCGACGTTCGCGAACGCGAAGAGCGGCGGCACGCACGTGAACATCAGCGGCGCGACGGTCGCGAAGCATGCGCCGCACAAGGCCAACGCGGTGAAACTGCTCGAGTACCTCGTGTCGCCGGAAGCGCAGGCGCTGTATGCGCAGGCGAACTACGAATACCCGGTGCGCGCGAACGTGAAGCTCGACCCGGTGATCGCCAGCTTCGGCACGCTGAAGATCGACCCGCTGCCGCTGGCGGACATCGCGAAGCATCGCAAGCAGGCGAGCCAGTTGGTCGACAAGGTCGGTTTTGACAACTGACGCAACCCCCGCCGGCGGCGCGCGCCGCGCGCCCTGCCGGCCGCGCCTGCTGCCGCGCGCGGGCAGCCTGTGGCTGCTCGCAGCGCTGGCGATCGCCGCGGCGGTCGCGGCGCCGCTCGCGGTGCTCGTGGCCGCCGCGTTCGACGCCGATCTCGCGCACTGGCGCCATCTCGCCGAATTCGTGCTGCCGCAGGCGCTCGTCAATACGTTGCTGCTGCTCGCGGGCGTCGGCGCGATCGTGTCGATCGTCGGCACCGGCTGCGCGTGGCTCGTCACCGCGTACGACTTTCCCGGCCGCCGGATGCTGACGTGGGCGCTGCTGCTGCCGCTCGCGGTTCCCACCTACATCGTCGCGTTCGCGTATCTCGACCTGCTGCACCCGATCGGCCCGGTGCAGGGCGCGATCCGCTGGCTGCTCGGCTTCGACAGCCCGCGCCAGTTCCGCCTGCCCGACCTGCGCTCGCTGCCCGGCGCGATCTTCGTGCTCGGCTTCGTGCTGTATCCGTATGTTTACCTGAGCACGCGCGCGATGTTCGTCACGCAGTCCGCGAGCCTGCTCGAAGCCGCGCGCACGCTCGGCGCGGGACGCATCGCCACGTTCTGGCGCGTCGTCGTGCCGCTCGCGCGGCCCGCGATCGCGGTGGGCGTGAGCCTCGCGCTGCTCGAAACGCTGAACGATATCGGCGCGTCGGAATTCCTCGGCGTGCAAACGCTGACCGTGTCCGTCTACACGACGTGGATCACGCGCTCCGACCTCGCCGGCGCCGCGCAGATCGCCCTTGCGATGCTCGCGATCGTCGTCGGCATGATCGTGCTCGAACGCTACGGGCGCCGCCGCCAGCGCTATGCGCATGGGCGGCGCATGCGGCCGATCGCGCCGCGCCGCCTGACAGGCGCGGCCGCGTTGGGCGCCGCCGTGCTCGGCTGGCTGCCCGTGCTGCTCGGCTTCGGCGCACCGGCCGCGTACCTCGCGGTGGAAACCGCCAAGCGGCTGCATCTGGTCGGCGGCGTATCCGCACAACTGATGACGGGGCTCGCGAACACGCTGACGATCGCCACCGCCGCCACCGTCGCGACGCTCGCGTGCGGGCTCGTCGTCGCATGGGCCGCGCGCGCGCAACGCGACAGCGCCCGCGCGGGCCCGGCCCGCGTGGGTGCGCGCATCGCCAGCCTCGGCTACGCGGTGCCCGGCACCGTGCTCGCGATCGGCCTGCTGATCCCGTTCGCGGCGGCCGACCGGCTGTTCGGCGCGGTGCTCGGCCGCGACGGGCTGCTGCTGATGGGCTCGTCGGCCGCGCTCGTGATCGCCTATACCGTGCGCTTTCTCGCGATCCCGGCCGGCAGCATCGAGGCCGGCCTCGCGCGCATCCCGCCGTCGCTCGAACAGGCGGCGCGCTCGCTCGGCGAGACGGCCGGCGGCACGCTGCGCCGCGTGCACCTGCCGCTGCTGCGGCCCGCGCTCACGACGAGCGCGCTGCTGGTGTTCGTCGATGCGATGAAGGAATTGCCGGCGACGCTGCTGCTGCGCCCGCTGAACTTCGACACGCTCGCGACCTGGCTGTATGCGGAAGCCGCGCGCGGCACCTACGAGGAAGGCGCGGTCGCCGCGCTCGCGATCGTGCTGGCCGGGCTCGTGCCCGTGATCCTGCTCGCCCGCACCCGCCACAAGATCGGAGCCTGACACCGTGAACCTGCTCGAACTCGATGACCTCTGCCTCGCCTACGACACGCCGCACGGCCGCCGCACCGTCGTCGACGGGCTGAGCCTCGCGCTGCCGCGCGGCGACATCGGCTGCCTGCTCGGCGCGTCCGGCTGCGGCAAGACCACCGTGCTGCGCGCGATCGCCGGCTTCGAGCCGGTGCGCATGGGGCGCATCATGCTGGACGGCGTGCCCGTCGCGGCGCCATCGCTCGACGTGCCGCCCGAGCGGCGGCGCATCGGCATGATGTTCCAGGATTACGCGCTGTTCCCGCACCTGAGCGCGGCGGACAACGTCGCGTTCGGGCTGCGGCGCATGCCGAAGGCCGAACGGCGCGTGCGTGTCGCGGAAATGCTCGAGCTCGTCGGCCTCGCCGATGCCGGCGGCGCGTATCCGCACGAGCTGTCGGGCGGCCAGCAGCAGCGCGTCGCACTCGCGCGTGCGCTCGCACCGTCGCCGGAGCTACTGCTGCTCGACGAGCCGTTCTCGAATCTCGACGTCGATACGCGCGAGCGGCTCGCGTTCGAGCTGCGCGACATCCTGAAACGCACGGGCCACACCGCGATCCTCGTCACGCACAACCAGGCCGAAGCGTTCGCGATCGCCGACCGGATCGGCGTGATGAAGGACGGCCAGCTCGCGCAATGGGATACGCCGTACGCGCTGCATCACCATCCGGCCAGCCCGTTCGTCGCGGATTTCGTGCGCCGCGACGCGCTGGCCGACGAACGCGCGCGCGCACTGGCGCGCGGCCGCTGAACTCGCGGGCGCGATGCGCGCGCCCGCGTCGTTTCATCGCTGCGTTTCGTTGCCGCGTCAGGCCGGCTCGGCAAGATCGCGCACGGGCAACGCGGTCGAATATTTGATCTGCTCCATCGCGAACGACGAGCTGACGTCGAACAGCGGCACCGCGCGAATCAGCTGCTTGTAGACGCGGTCGTAATCGTCGATGCCGGTTACCACGACGCGCAGCAGGTAATCGGTCTCGCCGCTCATCCGGTACACCTCGACCACTTCCGGCATGTCGCGCACGGCCTGCGTGAAACGCTGCGCCCATTCCTCGGTGTGCTGGTTCGTGCGGATCGCGACGAACACGGTCGTGCCGACCCCGAGCTTGCGCGGATCGCACAGCGCAACCTGCGCGCGAATCGCGCCGGTTTCCTTGAGCCGCTGCACGCGCTTCCAGCACGGCGTCTGCGACAGGTTCACGCGCTGCGCCAGTTCCGCGATCGGTAGCGTGGCGTCCGCCTGCAACAGCTCCAGCAGCTTGCGATCGATGGCGTCCATTTCTCCAGTCCCTCGTAGATAGAAATTTATTCTATGCATCCTGCACAACGGGGAACAATATGAAAACGGCTTCGCCGCGTCGACCGGTATAAATACCGATCCGGTATGCGCGCGCAGCGAGCGAATCTCCGCCACACCGCATGCGCCAAATGAAACAGGCGATTCCGCCCGTGAAAGGGGAATCGCCTGGCGTTCCTGCACAGTGCGGCCCGCCGGGCGCTCACGCGCCGCCGGCCAGCGTCAGCGCACCGCTCAATACGCGACCGTCGCGATCTCGTGCACGAAGCTGCCTTGCTCGAGCGCGTCGACGAACGCGACCGCGTAGTCTTCCGCCGAGATCTTGCTGTTGCCTTGTGCGTCCGCGATCAGCTTGCCGACGCCCGTGCGGAACGTACCCGTGCGCTCGCCCGGGGCGATCAGCGCGGCCGGCGCGAAGAACGTCCAGTCGAGATCGCCGACCGTCTTCAGGTAGTCGAGTGCATCGCGGTGCGCGAGTGCGACCGCCTTGTACGCTTCCGGGAAACCTTCGCTGTCGACGAGCTGCTTGCCCGGCGCAACTTCGAGCGAACCGGCGCCGCCCACCACGACGAGCCGCTTCAGCCCCGCCTGGCGCGTGCCGGCGACCAGCGCCTTCGCCGCTGCGACGACCTTCGCCGCATCGTCCTGTTTCGGGCCGTACGCGCTCGCGACGACGTCATGGCCCGGCAGCGCGGCCGCAATGCTGGCCGCGTCGAACAAGTCGGCCGCCTTCGCGGTGATGCCGTCGCCGGCTGCGCCCGGATTGCGCGACAGTGCGGTCACGCGATGGCCGCGTCGCGCGGCTTCAGCGGCAATGCGCGAGCCGATCGTGCCGGTGGCGCCGAACAGCGCGATATTCAAGGTACGTTGCGTCATATCGATTCTCCAGTAAGAAAAATATGTAACGTAGTTAATTACATATAAGACCGAAAAAAACGGGGCAAAGCCCCCGTCGCGCCGGTCGCCGCGCCTCTCGCGCCGCCCGGCCTCCTGCCCTGCCGCCGCTCACCCGCCGGCGCGTGTCGCCTGCTGCGTGCGCTGCTCCAGCTCCAGCACGTCGGCCGTCACGTCAGCCAGCGTGCGCGTGCCCAGCGACGCTTCCATCGCCCGCTGCGCGTCGCCGATGTAGTCGACCAGCGCGCCCTGGATGTGCCGCCCGACGAGACACGCGGGATTCGGCGCCTCACGGTGCAGCGCGAACAGTTGCGCATCGTCGACCGCGCGGTACACGTCGAGCAGCGTGATCGCGCCGGGCTCGCGCGCCAGCAGCGCACCGCCGCCCGCGCCCAGTTGCGACGTGGTCAGCCCCGCGGCCGCCAGCATCGACAACAACCGGCGGATCAGCGCCGGATTCGTGTTCACGCTGCCCGCGATGATGTCGGACGACAACGGCACGCCCTCCTGCATCGACAGCAAGGCAAGCACGTGGACGGCAAACGCGAACCGGCTGCTGGTATTCATTCCTGACTCACTTGACGACGCCGGCCCATTCCGCAGCCGGCGACATGTGTAACTATCATAATTACATTTAGCGGATCATGCAAGCCCGCGTCACTCTCCGCTCGCGGGCTTGGCGCCCGGCGCATTCTGCTGGCTCCACTGCTGGAGCTTCTTGCCGGCTTCGGCGATTTTCGCGCCGGCTTCGGAAGCCGCATGCGCGACGACCGCGGACGCGGCCGCGTCGATCTGCGCCTGCGCGGCGGAGGCGAGGCCGCTCGCGGACAGCGGCGGCACGGCCGACGCCGCGGACGCGATGCCGGCCTTCGCGGCGTTGAGCTGCTGGTTGACGGTGCTCGCGACCTGGTCGAGCGCCTTGGCCGCATTGTTCGCGGCATCGGCGGCCGCGCTCGCGGCCGTATCGGGTTGCGTGGCCGGCGCGCCGGACTTCTCGCAGCCCGCGAGCAACAGCAGCGCACCGGCGGCCACGGCCGCCAGCACGAACCCGGGCACGCGACGCGCCCGCGATGTCTTCATGTTCATCAGCAATCTCCGGCCGCGCGTCGCGCGGCCTCGTGGTTGGACCGACGTCGATGATACCGCCTGTGGAACAGGGCCAATCACGCACCGTGATTAAAAATGGCTTTCAATTTCGGACTCGTCTGATTCAATCGCACACGCGAGGACACTAAAGTGGGCACGCTTCAATCCGCTTTGGACGCGCCCCCTTTTTCTCATGGATTTCCTCGTCGACTGGCTCATCGCCCTGGCCGCCGTGCTTGCCGCCACCCTGTTCCTGTCCCTGCGCCCGCCGTCGGCGCGCCGCCTGGCCGAATCCGGGCGCCCGCGCCGCGTCGCGTCCGCGCGCCTGCTCACGCAGGCCGTGATCGGCTTCTGGACGGCCGCGCTGATCGTCGCGGAAGGCATCCTTGGCCCCACCGCCGACGGTCAGTCGCTGGCGGGCTTCGCGGCACTCGCGTTTGCCGCGCTTGGGTTGACGACCGTCGCCGCTTACTGGTCGGCGTGCGCGCTGCGGCTGCGCCGGCCGCCGCTGCTGTTCCCGCGCCACTGACGCGCCGCCACGGTGCGCGGCAACGCACCATCACGCACCACGCCGCGCCAATCGATATATCGCACGCACCAGTTCCGCACACGTCGCACCACACGCGTGCACCCGGCCTCGCATCGCAGCCGCACCGGCCACGCCCTCTTCCCGTGCACGATTCACCGGATTGCCGCACCCCACGGGGTTGAAGCACCAACTCCACGCAGCCGTTCACCAAGTTGGCTCGATACTTGCATTCCTTGCCCGTTTTTTGCGCAAGGAAGCCACGGCATGGATGGTCTGAAATCCGGCGTCGACACACTGTTCCTGTTGATCGGCGCCGTCATGGTGCTCGCGATGCACGCGGGCTTCGCATTTCTCGAACTCGGCACGGTCCGCAAGAAGAACCAGGTCAATGCGCTCGTGAAGATCCTGGTCGACTTCTCGGTGTCGACGCTCGCGTATTTCTTCATCGGCTACACGATCGCGTACGGCGTCGAGTTCTTCGACGACATCGGCACGCTGTCGCAACACAGCGGCTACGCGCTCGTGCGCTTCTTCTTCCTGCTGACCTTCGCGGCGGCGATCCCCGCGATCGTGTCCGGCGGCATCGCCGAGCGCGCGAAGTTCAATCCGCAGCTCGTCGCGACGCTGATCATCGTCGGCTTCATCTATCCGTTCTTCGAAGGGATCGCCTGGAACGAGCGCTTCGGCGTGCAGGCCTGGCTCACGCACGCGTTCGGTGCGCCGTTCCATGATTTCGCGGGCTCCGTCGTCGTGCACGCGTTCGGCGGCTGGGTCGCGCTGCCGGCCGTGCTGCTGCTCGGCGCGCGCCACGGCCGCTATGCGAAGGACGGCCGGATCGCCGCGCACCCGCCGTCGAACATCCCGTTCCTCGCGCTCGGCGCGTGGGTGCTCGCGGTCGGCTGGTTCGGCTTCAACGTGATGAGCGCGCAGACGCTCGACAAGATCAGCGGCCTCGTCGCCGTGAACTCGCTGATGGCGATGGTCGGCGGCACGCTCGCCGCGTGGATGGCCGGCCGCAACGACCCGGGCTTCACGTACAACGGGCCGCTTGCGGGCCTCGTCGCGGTGTGCGCGGGCTCCGACGTGATGCACCCGATCGGCGCGCTCGTCACGGGCGCCGCGGCCGGTGCGCTGTTCGTCGCGATGTTCACCTGCGTGCAGAACAAGTGGCGCATCGACGACGTGCTCGGCGTGTGGCCGCTGCACGGCATGTGCGGCGCGCTCGGCGGCCTCGCGGCCGGCGTGTTCGGCGTGCCCGCGCTCGGCGGTCTCGGCGGTGTGTCGTTCCTGTCGCAACTCGTCGGCACGCTCGGCGGCATCGCGATCGCGACCGCCGGCGGCACGCTCGTCTACGGCGCGCTGAAAGCGACCGTCGGGTTGCGCCTCGATCGCGAAGCCGAGTTCGACGGCGCGGACCTGTCGATCCATCGCATCTCGGCGACGCCCGAACGCGATTGAGCGCCTGACGAACGCCCGACGCAACATTACGTTTTCAATTCAAAAAACTTTCATCGAGCGTCCTTACACTTCCGTCCAGTTTTCAATTTGCCTTCGCCGAGCTTGCCGACCGCCTGCTTCGCGAAGGCCATTCTTCCAACAACTGAAACTGGACTCCACATGCCCGCGTTGCCCAATGCTGCCCGTCGTCAGGCCCTGAAGATCCTCGCCGGCGCGCCGATGCTTCCCCTTTCCGGCCTCGCGCTGCCGGCCCTGCTGACGGGTTGCGGCGGCGACGACAATCCCGCATCGACGCCGGCCCCAGTCGCCGCCGCGTACACGTCGGCGACGTTCTCGGCGATGGCCGCCCCGACGCTCGACAACGCGGCCGCGATGGCCACGACGACGGTCGGCTCGACGCTGTCGGTGTCGTTCTCGGACGGCTCGGCGCGCAACTTCAAGCTGGCGTACCGGCCGTTCTTCGTGACGGGCGACCAGGTGCCGGACGGCAAGGGCGGCACCACGCTCGCGGGCGGCTACTACGACATCAACAACCAGCCGATCATCGATCGCTCGGTGGCCGGCAAGGAGCGCCAGTTCTATTCCGACTGCCCGGACGGCAGCTCGCTGCTGACGCTGAAGAACGCGAACGTGCCCGGCGTGAAGGGCAACACGGTGTTCGCCGTCGTGCAGTTCGAATACACGACGCGCGACCAGGCGAGCGCCTCGCAGTACGGCCAGCTGCCGTCGCCGATCGCGGTGCTCACGCTCGACCAGGATCCGGCCAACGGCGCGCTGAAGGTCGTCAAGTACCACAACGTCGACACGTCGAAGGCGCACGGCCTGTGGATCACGTGCGGCGCGAGCCTGTCGCCGTGGGGCACGCACCTGTCGAGCGAGGAGTACGAGCCGGACGCGACGAAGGTCGCGACCGACGCGCAGTTCAAGGCGTTCAGCAAGAACACGTTCGGCGACGAGACGAAGGCGAACCCCTATCACTACGGCCACCTGCCCGAGATCACCGTGAATCCGGACGGCACGGGCACCGTGAAGAAGCACTACTGCCTCGGCCGCATCTCGCACGAGCTGATCCAGGTGATGCCGGACCAGCGCACCGTGATGATGGGTGACGACGCCACCAACGGCGGCCTGTTCATGTTCGTTGCCGACAAGGCGGCCGACCTGTCCGCCGGCACGCTGTACGTCGCGAAGTGGACGCAGACGTCGTCCGCCGGCGCGGGCACCGCGACGCTCACGTGGATCAGGATCGGCCACGCAACCAGCGGCGAGATCGAAGCGCTCGCGAACACGCTGAAGGCGTCGGACATCATGGACCTCGCGACCACCGACCCGAACGATGCGAGCTACACGAAGATCCACTTCGGCGGCAAGTTCAACTGGATGCGCGTGAAGCCGGGGATGGAAAAGGCGGCCGCGTTCCTCGAGACGCACCGCTACGCGGCGCTGCTCGGCGGCAGCATGGGCTTCACGAAGCTCGAAGGCACGACCGTGAACGCGAAGGACAAGATCGTCTACACGGCGATGTCGCGGATCGAGACGTCGATGGTCAAGGGCAATGCGGTGTCGCGCGACGTCGCGCTCGACAAGAAGATCGCCGCGGGCGCCGTCTATGCGCTGAACCTGAAGGGCAGCCAGCGCGACACGACGGGTAGCGCGATCGACAGCGAATGGGTGCCGGTCGACATGGGCGCGCCGGCCGCGCTCGTCGGCGAGGATCTCGCCGCGGCCGACGGGCTCGGCAACCTCGCGAACCCGGACAAGATCGCGAACCCGGACAACCTGAAGTTCTCCGAAAAGCTGCGCACGCTGTTCATCGGCGAAGACTCGGGCATGCACGTGAACAACTTCCTGTGGGCGTACAACGTCGACACGAAGTCGCTGGTACGCGTGCTGTCGTGCCCGGCCGGCGCCGAATCGACGGGCCTGCACGCGGTCGACGAGATCAACGGCTGGACCTACATCATGAGCAACTTCCAGCACGCGGGCGACTGGGAATCACCGCTGCACGACAAGGTGAAGCCGACGCTCGATCCGCTCGTGCGTGCGAACTTCAAGGACCGCTTCGGCGCCAGCGTCGGCTACCTGACGGCCGAGCAGACCAGCATCCAGCTCGCGAAGGCCTGACCGGGTCACGCGAGGGAGGTCCGCCACCGCCGGCGGGCCCGTTTCTTCATCACGTTCATTCGTCGGCGCTCCACGCCGTTTGATGCGCGATGCCCGTTGCGGGCGTCGCGCTTTTTTTTGTGCGGCGAGCGCGTCAATGCCGGCCGGCCAGGCCCTGTCCCGGCAGCGTGCCTCCCGGAAAACCGGACAGGCTCGGCGCACTGGCCGGCATCGCCGGGGCAATCGCCGGCGCGTCGGCGGGCGGCGCGGACAGCCCGGGCGCGAGGTACAGGAACTTCCATTGCCGATACGTCTCGGCCCCTTCGAAATCCATGTACCGATCCGGAAATCCCGCGCGCTTGATCGTCGCGCCGTCCGAGCTGCTGAACACGCCGTAGAAGCGCTCGCCCCGCCACAAGAAGGACCAGTCGTTCTTGCCGCTGACCGGATCCGGATACGCGCGGCGCAGGTGGTGCATCGGCTTCGCGAAGCGGGTGTCTTCCAGCAGATCGTCGACCGTCTGCGGGTACGCGCGCGCGAGCCGGTAATAGCTGACGATGGCCTTGCGGTACTGGTCGCCGACGAACAGCAGTTGCCGCTCCTGCTCGCGGCGCCGCTGCAGCGACCAGACGTCCAGCGCGCCGGCCAGTGCGATCGACATCAGCATCAGCGCGATCAGCAAGGCAAGCAGCACGAGCCCGCGCTGCCGCCGGCAGCGGGCCTGCGGCGCGCGCGCGAAGCGGCGCCCGGCCCGCTTCATTTCGCTGCCCCCGCCACAGGCGCAGCCGTTGCCGCGACGCCGGGCTGCACGCCCTGCGCGGCGCTCGCGGGCCCGACGTCGTACACGCCGGGCTTGTTCTCGTCCGGCGAGGCAAGCGTCGCCCATTTGTCGTCGCCGTTGACCGGATCGACCGGCACCGCCCGCAAATAGTGCTTCGCGACCAGCTCGTCGAGCGTCTCGGGATACTGCCCGTTGTCGCCGTAATACTGGTCGATCGCATTGCGCATCACCGCCAGGTTCTGCAGCCTCACCTGCTCCTTGCCATGCTCGATGCTGTGCATGTAGCGCGGCACGGCCAACGTCAGAAGCAGTCCGATGAGCGCCATCACGACCACGATTTCGATCAGCGTAAAGCCGCGGATCCTGCGGATGCGAGCGAGTTTCATGATGGCAGGTCACCACTGTTTGTACGGAATGCCGTTGATGCCGATACGTGCCGATTTCGACGTCACGTCGAACACGTCCTTGCCGGGCTCGAAGCCCCCCGCAGGCCCGTCCGCCGCCGGCTCCGGCGGCGTGCCGTATGCACGCACGTCCCAGGTGTCCTCGTCCGGCGTATCGGGGTCGCCGGTGAAGAACGGATCGCGCGGCACGCGGCGCAGGAACATCACCAGGCCGCCCTTCGGGTCGCGGGCGTTTTTCACGCCCGTCACGAGCACGGTCAGCGACGGCGGATAGCCGGACGATTCGGCTTCCTTGTCGATCTTCCCCGCGTCGCTCGCCTCCTTGTACGCATCGAGCGCGGTGCGGATCTCGCGCAACGCGGCACTCAACGCCTGTTCCTTCTGCCGCTGCACGAGCAGTTCGGAGAACGGCATGACCGCGAGCGCGAGGATCGCCACGAGCGCGAGCGTGATGACCATCTCGATCAACGTGAAGCCGCGCAGGCCGATGCGGCTGCCGCGGCCGACGCAAGTCGCTGCATTGCGCGCGGCCACGGCTCACTTCCCGACCGGGCGAAGCGGGTTTTCGCTCGGAATGTCGCCCGCCGGCATCTGCAGCGTCGGGGGCGGGGCCGCCGGTGCGGCGGCGGGTGCATTGACGGCCGGGGCAGCCTGCTCGGCCGGCGCGGGCGACGCAACCGGCGTCACGGTGGTGCCCGGCGCGGGCGCGACTTCGTTGCCCGCGGGCGGCGGCTCCGCCGCGGCTGCCCCGCCGCTCCCGCCGGCCGGTGCCGGCAATGCCGCTTGCGGCCTCGAGAACCGCCCGCCGTAAGGTTCGGGGGGCGGCGTCGTACGCGGTGCGGCCGGCATCTGTCCGAACGCGCCGCTCTCGGGCGACGGCTGCGCGCGGATCGCGGCAGCCTCCAGGGGGGTCGGCGCCCTGCCGCCCGACGTCCCGCCCCCCACGCTGCCCGGAACGACCCTCGCCGTCGGCGCGGCGGGCGCCTCCGCGTTCTGCGCCTCCGCGTTCAGCGCAACCGGATCGAGTCGCAGCTGGTCGGCGTGCACGTTGACGTCGGTGCCCGACCATACTTCCTGGGTGTCCGCATCCGCCGCCACTTGCGGCCGGACGATATGCGGCGTGATCTGCAGCACGATCTCGGTCTTCTTGTGATCGCCGCCGTGATCGGAGAACAGGCGACCGAGCACCGGCAACTGCCCGAGACCCGGCACCTTGTTCGCGTTGCGGCGATCCTCGTCCGAAATCAGGCCGCCCATGATCTGCGTTTCGCCGTCGCGCAGCCGCAGGCTGGTCGACGCACTGCGCGTACCGATCTGGTAGGCGAGCGAACTCAGCCCCTGCGAGTTGCCGCTCGAGATCGTGTTGGTGATGTTGCTGACCTCGAGATTCAGCTTGATTCCGACGTCGCCGTCGCGATAGACCTGCGGCTCGACCTCGAGCTTGATGCCCACGTCGAGGTACTGGATCATCTGCGTAAACGACGGGCCGCTGGTGCTCGGCGTGCTCGAGCTCGAGATCACCGGGACCTTGTCGCCGATCATGATGCGCGCCTTCTCCTTGTTGCGCGCACGGATGCGCGGGCTCGCGAGCAGGTTCGCGTCGG
Source organism: Burkholderia sp. AU33803 (assembly GCF_002223095.1). Classification (NCBI taxonomy): domain Bacteria; kingdom Pseudomonadati; phylum Pseudomonadota; class Betaproteobacteria; order Burkholderiales; family Burkholderiaceae; genus Burkholderia; species Burkholderia sp. AU33803. Next base: position 761,352 of record NZ_NKFJ01000004.1, on the reverse strand, counting down.
TATCGGTCAGCTTGAAGTCCGCGGTGGCCGACAGGCTGCTGACGTTCAGCGCATTGATCGGCAGATGGTGCAGCACGCCCCAGGTATCGGCCGAGCTCGGCGTCGACACCGTAAACGAGCTGGGCCAGTTGATGCCCAACTGAGACATCCGGTCGTGCGACACCTCCAGTACCTCGACCTCGAGCATCACTTCCGGCTCCGGCAAGTCCTGGGCGGCGATCATCTCCTCAGCGACCTTGATCATGTCGGGCGTGCCGCGGATCGTCACCGTGTTCGAGCGCTCGTCGATCACCGCTTCCTTCACCTTCAACAGGCTCTTCAGCAGCGACTGCACCTGCTTCGCGTCGACGTTCGACAACTGGAACGTCCGCACCTTGAGCTCCTGGTACTCGAGCTCCTTGGCCGGTGTCGCCGGGTAGATGAACAGCGTGTTCGCGTTCATCTGCTTCTTGTCGAGCTGGTTCTGCAACAGGATCATGTCGACCGTGTCCTGCAGCGACGCGTTCTGCACGAAGATCGTCGTCTTCAGATCGGCGCGCACGTCGCGATCGAAAATGACGTTCAGCCCGGATGTCCGCGACAAGGCCTCGAACACCATCCGCACGTTCGCGTCGCGGAACTGCAGCGACACCGGCGTGCGCATGATCGACGACGCCGCGAGCTTGTCGTCGCGCTCCGCGTGTTGCTGGCGGCGCTTCTCGCTCAGCTCCGCCTGCATGCTTGCCGCCATCGCATTGGCCGGATCCTCGACCAGCACGCGATGCACGCGCTCGGCCGCCTGCGCGTACGAACCGCGCTTCATCATGCGGTCCGCTTCCTGCAGAATCGCGAGATGCTTGCGGTCCTGGTCGATCATCGTGCCGATCCGGCGCGCGCGCTCGCTGGTCGGATCGAGTTGCATCGCCATGTAGACGGAGCGTGCCGCGTCGTCGAACTCGTTCTTCTGGCGAAACGCGTCCGCGTTGTCGAGCAGATCGTCGACGGCCTCCTTGCGGTCGTGCATTGCGTCGATCTTCACCTGTGCATTGGTCGGATCGTCGTGAAGGTTCGGCACATGCGCACATCCGCCGCATGCGAGCAGCGCCACGGCGATCGCCAGCGCGCGTTTCGTCGCGCACCGGCTGGTCGGCAGTGCCAAGCGCGCAGCGGCCCGGGGGGCGGAGCCAAGACATGTCGACCGGCCGTCGTCCCCATCGCGACGCGCATCCCGTGTACGTATGGTTTTCATTTACTTTCCTTCCACTGGAATGAGCACCGTCTGGACCTGGTTCAGCGGCAGATAGGTGAGCACCACGTTCGACGCGGACACCGACTCCACCCGATACTGGCCGCCGATCACGTCACCCGGCGAAACAATCAGCAACTGATCTCCGTTGCCGAGGAACACCTGCGGCTTCGCCGACTTGGCATCCTGCTGGCCGAGATAGACGAACGGCACCGGCGGCGCGGTCGGCGGCGCCGGACGCGTCTCGGGCGGCGGCGGCACGACGGGCGGCGGCGGCAGCCATGACGACGCCGTGAACGGATCGTGTGCGGCTTCGACGGACACGGGCGCACGCAATGCGGCGAGCTGCTCGCGCGGGGTCGCCGCCGCTGCATGCGACGCGGGCGCGGGCGCCGCGGCATGAGAGGCCGGCGCGACGCGCGCACGGGCCGGCGCGGGCACCGCCCGCACCCCGTCGTGACGCACCACGATGCTTGCGGCAGCCGGCGCCGGCTGCTGCATCGCCGCCACCAGCACGCGATATCCGGCACCGGCGACGACGAGGCAAGCCAGCGCGAGTGCGAGCCGATGGCGCGAAGCGGGCTTCATGGCGGCGGAGATCATGGCTGGGCGCTCCGGTAGACGAGCTCGAAACGCACCCGCGCGTCGAGAATGCTGCTGCCCACTGCCGGACGCTCGACGTGGATCTCCTGCAGCGCCGCGTTCGGCACGTTGTTCAGCACCGATGCAAGAAAATGCCGGATCGCGCCGTACTGGTCCTTCACGGGCAGCAGCACCTGGTAGCGCGCGAAGCGCCCGCCCGACTCGGTCGTCATCTGGTACTCGGCCGACCCGAGTGTCAGGTGACTGTCGCGCGCCTGCTCGAAGATCGACGCGATGTCTTCCGCGCTTTGCGAAGAAGCCGGAAAGAGCGCGGGCAGCGCGTCGAGCGGGGTCGCGTCCGCCGCCGTGCCGCGCACATCCACGCGACGATGGCCGGGTGCGGCGCGCACCACACTGGCCGGCGCAAGCATCGCGCGCGTGTCGGACTCGACACCCGCGATCGCCGCGTACGTGATGGCGGCCGCGCCGAGCATCAGCACGCCGGCGAGCCCCGGCAGACCGAAGGCGCGTCGCCACTCGAAGCGAAGCGTGAGCAGGCGGTCCGCGAAACGATCGGCTTTCATGATTTCCTCCAGACGGCCGTGATCTGGAAACGCACCGGCTTGCCCGCCACGTTCTCCTCGACGAGATGACCGTTGAGCGTCGCCTCGCGCAGCACGACGCTCGTCTGCAAGTACTTCAGGTACGCGATCATCGCGTCCGGGTCCTTCGCTTCGGCCGTGATGCGAATCTGGCCTTGCGCCGGGTTCTGGTCGATGCCGATGAGCGCGACGTCATGGCCCGGATAGTCCTCGACGATCGAGAAGAGCGTCTGCCACGGCACGGTCAGCTCGCGCAGCACGGCCTGGCTCTGCTTTTCCGCAAGCCGGGCAGCCGCGGTCGGCGGCGGCTTCGCGACGTGTTGCTGCGCGAGCAGGCGATGCTGGACGACCGTCAGGCTCTCCCTGATGCGATCGTTTTCCGCGTACGTGTGCCAGAGCCGGACGGCGCACGCGCTCCACAGCAACGCGGCGACACCGAGGAGGATCACTCCGCCGGCGCCGATGCGCGCGCGGCGCCGGCAAAAATCGATGTCGAGCGTGCGGATCATGGCGCGTACTCCAGCAATCGGCGCGCGGGCGAACCGTCGTGCGCCGCGCGGCCCGGCAGCGCGAACGCGGCGCAACGCGCGCCGAACGGCGTTACGTCCAGGTCGGTGCCGAACAGATAGACCTTGCAGGCGTCGAGCTTCAGGCCCGTGCGCAGCGCCGAGCGCTCGAACAGCTGCTCGGCGAGCTCGGCGAGCCGCGACGCGTCGCCGGACTCGCCCGGAAAGAGGCGCTGCGTGTCGTACGCGGCCCACTCGCCGTGCTCGATCATGACCGCTTGCAGCAGCGCCTCGTCGACGACGAGCAGCATCGCATCGCCGTCCGGCTTCACCGCGAACCGGTCGAGCGTCTCCGGAAGGGCCGCGCGCAGGCCGCGGATCGGCACGTCGCCGGACGCACCGGCACCGAGGATGCCGTCGTACAGCGTACGCGGCAGCGCGCTGGCAAAGAGCACCCTGCCACCGCGCCGCACGTCGAAGCGCGCAACCAGCGACTCCGCGGCAACGCCGTACGTGTCGGAGAAATGCGCGAGCGCGATTTCCTCCAGCTCGCGGGCGTGCAGCGCGCGGAAGTCTCCGCGCAGGATCGCATGACAACACCAGAAATCGTCGAGCACGACATGCGCGCCGCGCACCAGCGCCCGCTTCGCGCCGGCATCGGCATCGTGCATCGCGGCCAGCGCGGCGCGCAGCGCATCGAGCAGCCCCGCCTCGCTGCCGAACTGCTCATCGGGAATGGCGACGCTGAGCGGATCGGCGACGAACCCGCGCCGGTGCGGCCGCCACAGTGCGCGCGTGCGGATGCCGACGGCGATCTCGCGCGTCCCGACACCGACGGCAAGACGATCATTCGACCATGGTGACACGATTGATCTCCTCGAGCGTCGTTTCGCCGCGCCTGACCAGGTCGAGCGCCGACGCCCGCAACGTCGTCATCCCGTAGCGCAGCGCCGCGGCCTTGATGTGCCCGAGCGGCGCGCGCTCGGACAGCAGTTGCCGCAGTTCGTCGTTCATGCGCAGCGCCTCCGCGATCGCCCGCCGGCCGCGATAGCCGCTGCCGCGGCACATCGCGCACCCGGTGCCGCGTCGAAACAGGTAGCTGCCGGCCGTATCCGGGTCGATGCCCGAACGGGCGAGCGCATCGGCGTCCACCGTGTCCTCGTCGAGGCAGTCCGTGCAGCACTGGCGCAGCAGCCGCTGCGCGATGACGCCGTTCAGCGCCGATACGAAGCTGTACGGATCGACCTCCATGTTCGTGAACCGGCCGATCACGTCGAACACGTTGTTCGCGTGCACGGTGGTGAACACCTGGTGGCCGGTCAGCGCCGCCTGCACGGCGATCTGCGCGGTTTCGGGATCGCGGATCTCGCCGACCATGATCTTGTCCGGGTCGTGCCGCAGGATCGACCGCAAGCCGCGCGCGAACGTCAGGCCCTTCGCCTCGTTGACCGGAATCTGCAGGATCTCGCCCAGCTGGTACTCGACCGGATCCTCGATCGTGACGATCTTCTCGAGCCCGTTGTTGATTTCGGTGAGGATCGCGTAAAGCGTCGTGGTCTTGCCGCTGCCGGTCGGCCCCGTGACGAGCAGCATGCCGTACGGCATCGACGCGACCGACCGCATGAAGCGCGTGTCGGCCGGCTGGAACCCCAGCGCCTCGAGCGTCAGGCCGCCGGACGCCTGGGAGAGCTGATAGCGGTCGAGAATCCGCAACACGGCATCCTCGCCGAACTGGTTCGGCATGATCGACACGCGAAAATCGATTTCGCGTCCCGCGTACATCGCCTTGAAGCGCCCGTCCTGCGGGATGCGGCGCTCCGCGATGTCGAGTTCGGAAATCACCTTCACGCGCGACAGCACCTGATCCGCGACGTCGCGGCCCTCCACCCGCCCCACCACCGTGAGCACGCCGTCGACGCGGCACTTGATCATCAAGCCGGCCGCCCTGCATTCGAGGTGGATGTCGCTCGCCAGCATCTTGAGCGCATCGTAGATCGTCGAATTGAGCAGGCGCACCACCGGGCTGTCGTCGCTGCTGATGCCCTGCAGCGTCAACGCGAGCGACGCCGGATCGGGCGCGCACTGGATCGGGTCGTCGAACGCGAGCGAATCCATCGCGCGGATGTCCTTCTCGCGCACCGCCAGATACGCGCTCAGGTCGCCCGCGCTCGCGAGCGCCCATCGGTACGGCAGCGTCGGGTGCGCGCGCATCCGGTGTTCGACCCAGCCGCGCGTGCGGGCATCGAGCGGATCGGCGACAGCGAACAGCAGCGCGCCGCTGTCGGGATCGCGCAGGCACACGCAGAGACGTGCCATCGCCTCGACGAACGGCACGCGTTCGAAATCCGGCTCCAGGCGGTTCAGCTCGCGTATGCCGATCGGCTTCATCCTGAACTGCGTGGCGAGCCGCTCGCGGATTTCGTCCGCGCCGAGCGCCGTGTGCGCCGTCAATGCCTCGAGCGCGCGAATGCCGGACCCGTGGCGTTCGCCGAGCGTGCGAAGCAAGTCGCGCAGGTCGCCCCGGCCGGCATCCGCGTCGGGATCGGGATCGACGGGAGAAGTGACGGTGTCCATGCGAGTCTCCGGGGCGGCCTACTGAATGCTCGACGCGATCTCGAAGATCGGCATGTACATCAACACGACGATGCCGCCGATCACCACGCCGATCACGATCATCATCGCGGGTTCGATCAGTCGCGAGATCAGGTCGATCGTGCGCGAAACCTGCGCTTCCTGGAATGCGGCGATCCGGTCGAGGACGGGCCCGAGCGCGCCGGTCTTTTCGGCCACCGTCAGCAGGCGATAGCCGATCGCGTCCGCGAGGCCGGCCTGCTGGAACGCATCGGACATCTTCGCGCCGTTGCGGATCTGCTGGAGCGCGGCGGCGAGCGCGGCCTGATCGGCACGGCCGACCAGGCCGCGCGCGAGGTCGAACGCGCGAATCGCGGGAATGCCGCCGTCGACCAGCATCGCGGTCGTGCGATAGAACTGCGACTGGCGGAACACGCGGAAGTGTTGCCCGATGCCGGGCAGCGCCAGCAGGCGATCGGCGAGCCAGATCCGCAGGGCCGGCCGCCGCAGCGCGAGCCCGGCGGCGACCGCCAGCACGGCCAGGCCAACGGCCAGCCCGGTGCCATGCGCGTGCACCATGCCGCCCCACGCCATCAGCAGCCGGGACATCAGCGGCAGTTCGCGCCCGCTGTGTTCGAGGAGCGTGGCGAACCGCGGCACCACGAAGCCGAGCAGGAACAGCACGACGGCCGCGCCGACGAACAGCAGCACCGTCGGGTAGATCGCCGCCGACACGACGCGTGCGCGCAGCTCACGCAGCGTCGCGCTGTTGACCGAATAACGCGTGAGGCTGTCGGCCAGTCCGCCGGTCTGCTCGCTCGCCTTCACGCACGCCACCAGCACCGGCGGAAAGATCGGGCTCGCGTGCTCGAGCGCCATCGACAGCGCCTGCCCTTCCTCGAGATGCCGCAACAGGTCGTGATACACCTGGACGGACGCTTCGCGCCGGGTGCTGCCGCCGAGCGTGCGCAGTGCGTCGACGAGGCCGACGCCCGCATCGAGCAGCGCCGCCAGCTCGCGCGCGAACATGTCGACGTCGAAGCGCGCGCGCGGCATCCCGAACCGGTTCGTGCCGCGCCGCTGCCGCGCGGCGTCCGCGCTGACCGACACGACGCGCAGGCCGCGCGCGCGAGCGAGCGATGCGGCGTTCGCCGGCGAATCGCTGTCGATCCGCAGCGTCTGCACCGACCCACTCGTATCGAATACCCGCAGCACGAATTTCACGTCGACTCTCCTTGCGGTTGCTCACGCCGCGCACCCTGACCGCGCCGCTACCACGACGAGATCGTCACGTTCTCGCCGGTCCCGCCCCCGCGTCCGTCCTTGCCGAGCGAAAACAGGTCGTAGTCGCCGTGTTCGCCCGGTGAACGATACTGATAGGGCCGATCCCACGGATCCACCGGGACGGCCTTCTGCAGATAGGGGCCGCTCCACCGCGATGCGCTTTGCGGCTTGTTCACGAGCGCGTCGAGCCCTTCCTCGGTGGTCGGATACGAACCGACGTCGAGCCGGTACTGATCCAGTGCCTGGCCGAGCGACACGATCTGCGCGCGCGCGACCTTCACGTTCGACTTGCCGACCTGTTCGAAATACCGTGGCGCGACGAGCCCCGCCAGCAACCCGATGATGACCATCACGACGAGCAGTTCGAGCAACGTGAAGCCGCGGCTCGCGCGTGCGCGGCACACGCTTCGTTCGTCGCGCGGCCGCCGGTCCGGCCCGCCGGCCGGTATCGAGGACGATCCATGGCTCACGGCTTTCCTCCCTGTATCAACCCGCGGCGTCGGCGCCGCGGATGCCGTTGATTGCATTCTTGTTCACGCGGGTACGCGCCAGAAGTAGGGAGTGCCGTCCATCCCCATGGGTAGATCCCCCCCAGTTGGGCGATGCGTCAATGGAGGGAATTCACACACGGTCGTCGTCGTTCAGCGCGAGCACGCCGATGTCGATCGCGAAATGAACCAGGCCGGTCAGGTTGGCGATGCCGAGCTTGCGCATCAGATTGGCGCGGTGCTTGTCCACGGTTTTCGGACTGACCTTGAGGCACTCGCCGACCTGCCGGCTCGTGTGCCCCTCGACGACGAGGCGCAACACGGTGCGCTCGCGATTGGTCAGCGCGCTCCACAAGCGCGCCTTGTGCGCGTTCGCGTCGCGCAACCCATGCAGGCCGACGCGGGCGCGATAGGCGTCGAGGCTGACCACGCACTTGCCCTGCATCACGAAGCGCATCTCGCGCACCAGGTCGGCGAACGGCGAGTCCTTGAGCACGTAGCCGTCCGCACCCGCGGCGAACGCGTCGCTCACGTCGTCTTCGCCGTGATGAACCGTGAGGACGATGATCCGCGCATGCGGCACGTTGCGCTTGATCGACGCGATTGCCTCGAAGCCGCTGCCGCCCGGCATCGACAGATCCATCAGGACCAGGTCGGGCCGGGTCTTCTCGGCGAGATGACACGCCTCGACCCCGCCGCTCGCCGCGCCGACGATGCAGTAGTCGGCCAGCTCGGAAACCAGATGACTCAGGCCGACGCGCAACAGATGCTGGTCCTCGACGATCAGCACACGATGCTTGTTGTCCAATTTCGACGCTCCCTCGCAGAAACGTGGCACCCACGGCCCGCTGTCGGCGGGAACGGGCACTAGTTGGACGCGACGACGTCGCGATAGGCAGCGAGCAGCTCGGTGGGCGTCGCGAAACCGTCGATCCTCAGCCATGGCTGGCCCGGCGCGGCCCGCACGAACGTCACCGGCGTGTGGTTCATCTTGTCGCCGCGAAAGACGTTGAACGCGCGCTGCGCGGCCACGCTCGCCTCGACGGTCCCCGTGTAATGCTGCCATTCGGGACCGGCATCGAAGCGGGCCGCGTAAGCCCTGAGCCGCTCCGGCGTGTCGGCCTCCGGATCGATCGAGATCGACATGATGTGGACCTTGTCGCGGTCGGCGCCGAGTTCGCCCTGCAATTGCTCGAGCGTCTGGCTGATCATCGGGCAGATGGTCGTGCAGCTGGTGTAGATGAACGTCAGGATCACCGGCCGGCCGTCGTCGAGCTCCTTGGCCAGCAAGACGGTCCGACCGTCGTCTCGCACGAGCTGAACCGTCGGCGCCGCATACTGGACCATCGTGTGCACGGTCCCCGGCATCATCGCGTGATGCATGTGCATGCCCGCGGCTTCCGTCGCGCCGTCGGTCATGCCGGCCTTGTCGACCGCGTTACCGGCAGGCGCGGCCGGTACAGGCTGCGCGGGGGCGTCGGTCGCGGGCGCCATCGCGGGTCCTGCGGTGGGCGCTGCGGGCGCCGCGGCAGGGTCACTCGCCGGCTCCATCGCGTGCTCCATCGGGTGCTCCGGCGCGGGCATCGCCGCGCCGCCGGCGGCATTCCCGTCGGTGCCGTCCGCTGCGTTTCCGGCAGCGTGTTCGACACCGTTCTGCATGTCCTTGTCCATCGAACTGTCGACGGCTTCCGGCGCCGGGTTTTCCGTGACGCTCCCGGCCGCCGCCGCGCTTTCGACCGCCGCCGCGCCGGCGTTCTCCATCGCGCCGCCGTCGGACGCGCACCACGCGGGCGCTGCGGCGAGGGCAATGCCCGCCACCACGCATGCGCCCATTGTCGATCTGGCGATCCTGTTCATACCGGCCTCCATGACACGAGCGAGGCAGCGGACAATTCCGTGCCCCGCCCATGCAGTGTCATGAATTTGCCGGAGAGCGTCATGGGATGACGCCCCCCAAAGGCCGGTAGGACATGCCCGCCCGGCACGATCCCGCAATGCGCGCGGCAGGCGTTTCCCTATGACGAACGCGCGCAATCCCCATGTTGCGGGCCGCCTCGGTCACGTCCTAGAATGGTCGAAACCTTACGTTTTCCTGAAGACGCGCCTCGGGAGCCACCATGACTGAACGCCAGCCCGAAGGACCAAGGATCCGGCTGCTCGATCTGATCGACGCGATGCGCAAGCTGCGCAGTGCGCTTCGTCACGACGATCGCCGCCGCGCCATCGTCACCGACGCACGGGGCGCGGCGCTCGCCATTCTCGCCGACGACGGCGCGTTCGTATCGGTCAATCGCAGCACCGCCGCGCTGTTCGGATACAGCGGCGCCGAACTCGTCGGCCGGCCGCTGCGCGACCTGGCGCCCGACGACGCCCACGTCGGGCTTGCGGACGCACTCTCCGCGAGCGCCGCGCTCGAGCATCATTCGTTCACGGCGATGCTCGGCGGGCGAAGCGGCCATCCCGCGCAATTCGTCATCTATCGGCAGGCACTGCCCGGCACCCGGCTGTGGCTGACGCTGTTCGAGGAATCGCCGATGCCCGAGCCCGCACGACGCGGCGACGCGGCCAACGATGCGGGCGTGCATGCGTGCCACACGTATCTGCTGATGGGCCAGCAGAAGGAGCGGCATCGGCTCGCCGCGGAATTGCACGACGGGCTCGGCCAGGCGCTGACGCTCATCAAGCTGATGAATGAGGACGCGCTCATGCGGCTTCGTCGCGGCGAGATCGCCGACGCGACGGCGCTGCTCGACGTCGCCGTGCTGCGGATTCGCGAAACGATCGGCGAAGTGCGCCAGATCTGCGGCGAACTGAAGCCGCCGATGCTCGACAGGCTCGGGCTGCCGGCCGCGCTCGCGTCGCTGTGCCACCGCATCGAGCGTGACGCGAGCCCGCTGTCGGTCGAGTTCAATTGCGACGTCGACGACGACGAGATTCCCGAGCATCTGAAAGCGGACATGTTCCGGGTCGCGCAGGAGGCGCTGCACAACGTCGTCAAGCATGCGCAGGCCACCGAAATCATGCTCGGCCTGCAACACGATGCCGGTGGGCTGCTGCTGACGATCGACGACAACGGCGTCGGCTACGAGCGCCATCCGCTTGCGACGGACGACGCACGCGCGGCGGGGCTCGGGCTGATCGGCATGCAGCACCGCATCGAGTCGCACGGCGGCACGTTCGGGATCCAGTCGTCCGCCACGACGGGCACGCGTGTCTCGGCAACCTGGCCGCTCTGATACCGGCGACGCTCAGCGCTTCGCGCCGCCAGCGGGATAGTCGTCCAGCCGCGCGACGGCGTCGGGCACCTGCACGTCGTCGTCGACCGGCCGGGCCGGCACGTCGGCCACATCCGTTTCCGCGCATTTCGCCGCGAGCGTGGTCAACAGACCCATGTTCATCGCGACGAGCACCAGTTCCGTCAGATTCGCGAGATGGAGCTTGTGCATCATGCTCGCCCGGTACTTCTCGATCGTCTTCGGGCTCAGGCTCAGGTACAGGCCGACCTGCCGGTTCGTGCGCCCTTCCGCGATCAGCTTCAACACGCTGCGTTCGCGCGCGGTCAGGATGTCCCACGCCTTTTTGGGCGCGGGCGTTTCGCGGCCGGTCACGAACGAGTCGACCATGTAGCCGTACACATCCGCGCTCAGGTGCCGCTTTCCCAGCATGACCATGCGCATCGCGAGCAGCAATTCGTCAAACGAAACGTCCTTGAGCACGTAGCCTTCGACGCCGGCACGCAGCGCCTCGCGCACGTACTCCTCGTTCTGGTGCACGGTGAGCACGACGATGCGGATCGTCGGTACACGCCGCTTGATCGTCGCACTCGCATCGATACCGTTCATCCCGCGCATCGACAGATCCATCAGGATCAGGTCCGGCGCGAGCGTCATGGCCAGGTGGCACGCTTCCTTGCCGTCGCGCGCTTCGCCGACGACTTCGTAGTCGCCTTGCGCGGAAAGCATCGACCGTAGCCCGTTTCGCAGAAGATCATGATCTTCCGCAATCATCACGCGACATTTTGTATTCACGGCTTCCCCCAAGTTTTCCGCGCTTGCACCACGTCGGATCTCGACGCCTCGTTTGCACGGTGCCGGATGTGTTCTTGTTGCCTTGCCCGGTCTGGCGACCTGTCTCGCGACCAACAGGTCACACCCGTGCTCCGTGCAAGGTTCGGGCCAGCGCGCCGCGCGCGAGCGTCCGCGACGGACATGCCCTCGCCGAAACGTGGCGCACGGGCCGGAATGTTTCAGGGCTGAATCGAATTGACTGTGTGCGTCCCATCAGTAGGACTACGGATGGCGGGACTACCCGATCGTTTCCGGCACGCAAGAAACAAATCATTCCGCAACGGCGCGCGCATTGAGCAGAAACCAACTGTTCCGCGTAAGAATCGTCAACTTCGCCCGCCGGCCCGATATTACCCGCGATTTCTTTTGTAACAGTTTTGCATCGCCGCGCGGCGTGTCGCTGGCGGCATCGAAGTGTAGGAGGTCGCCCCATTGCCGATCCGATGTACCCGCAACGACAATGCAGATGCAGGAGGCCAGAAAGATGCACAGCCGCCCTTCATCCGTATTGGGAACAGCGCTCGTTGCCGCATGCGCGGGATTCGGCTCGATGTGGTCATGCACCGCGCACGCGCAGATCTTCGGCACGGTGACGAGCAACGGCGCCATCGTCCTGACCAACGAGCCCGGCACGGCCAATCTGAAAGTGATCGTCGCCGCCGAAAGGCCGAGCGCAGCGGAAGCGAAGCGCGCCGCGCCGAAAGCGGCGATCGCGTCGTCGTTGGCGGACGTCATCGCCGAGGCAAGCCGGTCGTTCAATATTCCGCCCGAACTCCTTCGCGCGGTGATCGACGTCGAATCGGGATACAACCCGAAGGCAGTCTCGGACAAAGGCGCGCTCGGGCTCATGCAATTGATGCCGGAAACGGCGCGGCGCTTCGCCGGCGTCGACATGTTCGATCCGCGCGACAACGTGCTGACCGGCGCGCGGTATCTGCGCTTCCTGCTCGACCTGTTCAAGGAGAACGTCGAGCTCACGCTCGCTGCCTACAATGCCGGGGAGAACGCCGTGATTCGGGCAGGCTATCGCATTCCGTCGATGCCGCAGACGCGCGAGTACGTGCCGCGCGTCCTGGCGCGCTACAAACGGCTGCTCGCCGCGAGTTGAAACGCCGGCGTCGGCCGGCGCGACACCGGCCGGCGGGTCGAGTGGCGATCAGGGAAACGCCGGGATGGTCGGATCTTCGCCTTGCAGGTGCGCATCCGTGTGGTGAAGCTTGATCGCGTCTTCGATCTCGTGGACGCGGTCGGTCGGAACGTCGATCATCATCAGCAATTCACCGTGCTCGATGCCGTCCTCGAAGCGCTTCAGGCGCGTGCTCGGCACGTCGACGCCGATCATCGTCGACACCCATGCGCCGAAGGCCGCGCCGAACAGCGTGATCGCCACGACGACGCCGCCGCCGATCCGCAAACCATCGGGCGGGAACGCCAGCAGGAGCAGCCCGAGCAGCATGCCGGTCCCGAAGCCGACGGCGGTGCCGCGCGCGAGCGACGGCAGCAGGTCGCTGCGCTGCGCGAGCGTCGCCTCCGGCAACCCGTCGCGCATCACGGCGTGATTCGCGAGGCAATGGATATGTCGCCACTCGACTCGCAGCGACAGCAACTCGCCGACGACCGACTGCGCGCATTGCGTCGTCGGCAACAGGAAATAGACGCGTCTCATGGCTCCTCCTACGTCACCGCGCAATGCGGCGATACGCCCTTGAACCATTCTGGCTCGGCGCGCATCCGGCTTGTAGTGGTAATGCTCGCCAAACTGCATGGGTAGAACACGGTAGGCGCCGCCGCGCGCGCCTCAGAGCCGCCCGTAGCTGTGCAGCCCGGACAGGAACATGTTGACGCCGAGGAACGCGAAGGTCGTCACGAGCAGGCCCGTGAGCGCCCACCATGCGGCCACCGTGCCGCGCAGGCCCTTCATCAGGCGCATGTGCAGCCACGCCGCGTAGTTGAGCCACACGATCAGCGCCCAGGTTTCCTTCGGGTCCCAGCTCCAGTAGCCGCCCCATGCTTCCGCGGCCCACAGCGCGCCGAGGATCGTTGCGACCGTGAAGAACGCGAAACCGACCGTGATCGACTTGACCATCACGTCGTGAAGCACGTCGAGCGTCGGCAGGCGATCGGCGAGCACGCCGCGCTCCTTCATCAGGTACGCGACCGACACCATCGCCGACAGCGCGAAGCTGCCGTAGCCGATGAAGTTCGCCGGCACGTGGATCTTCATCCACCAGCTTTGCAGCGCCGGCACGAGCGGCTGGATCTGCTGCGCGTCGCGCGCGACCGAGTACCACATCAGGAAGCCCACGGCCGCGCTGATCACCAGCAGCACGAACGCGCCGAGCGCGCGCGTGCCGTAGTGGCCTTCGTAATACAGATAGAGCAGCGCGGTGATCAGGCTGAACAGCACGAACACTTCATACAGGTTCGATACCGGAATGTGCCCGACGTCCGCCCCGATCAGGTAGGACTCGTACCAGCGCACCATCAGGCCGGTGAAGCCCATCAGCACGGCGACCCACGTGAGCTTCTGGCCGATCGCGGCGCCCGACTCCGAGCGCGCGAGCAAGCCGATCCAGTAGAAGAGCGTCGCGAGCACGAACAGCGCGCTCATCCACAGGATCGCCGACTGGCTCGACAGGAAGTACTTGAGGAAGAACGCCGAATCGGCGCGCGCGAGATCGCCCTGGTAGATCTGGATCGACAGCAGCGCCAGCACGGCGATCGACGCCATCATCAGTCGCGCGGGCTTCCAGCGCCAGCCGAGCGCGATGAGCGCCGGCACGGTGCCGATCATCACCGCCTTGTCGTAGTCATCCATGTGCGCGTTGTAGTGCACGAGCGCATAGCCCGCGCCCACCACGAGCGCCAGTGCGAACAGCCAGTCGAGCAACGACAGGCGCGCGAGGAACGCACGGTCGTGATCCGGCTCGCGCGAGCGCATCGCGGCCGGCGCACGAAGTCGCCGCTGCAGCGACGCGGCGACGGACGCCATGCCGCCGCGTGGGGATTGAATGGCCTTCATGTGCTTCACCGGAATGGAACTGCCCGTTTTAAAAGAAGGTGCCCCGCCCCGGGGAAGACGAGACACCCAAATGGTCGCCGCCGTCGCCGTTCGTCTGTCCGCTGCGCGGCACCCGCCGCACGCGACGCCGATTCAGCGGCGCGTGTTCATTGCTCGGCCGCCGGGCTCGCCGGTGCGTCGGCTTCCAGCGGAAACGCCTCGACGTACGCCGCGACGGCGCGCATGTCCTGCTCGGTCATGTTCGCGCACACCGATTTCATGACAGCGCCGCGCGGCCGCGAATCGGTTTCCCGGAACACCCTCAGTTGCTTCAGCACGTAGTCCGCGTGCTGGCCGGCGAGCCGCGGGAACCGGCTCATGCCCTCGCCATGCTGCCCATGACACCCGACACACGCCGACACGCCCTTGTCGGGCAACCCCGACACAAAGATCGCCTTGCCCGCATCGAGCAGCGCGTGATCGTCGGACGCGCCGAGGACCGGCGGCTGGCCCGAAAAATAGTCGGCGATCTCGTCGATCTGCGCATCGGTGAGATGCGTGAATCCCCACATGTAGCGCTTCGCATTCGGATCGGCACGCGCGTGATGCTTGAAGTCGGTCAACTGGTCGACGAGGTATTCCTTGCGCTGTCCGGCGAGCTTCGGAAACATCGGCGACACCGACACGCCGGTCGCGCCGTGGCAGTTCGAGCACACCTGCAGCGCGATGGTCCTGCCCGATACGGCCGGATTATCGACTTCCCGCGACCGCTCCAGGTCGTGACAACCCGATGCCGCCAGCACCAGCGCGAGCCAAGCGAAATGGGTCACCTTGTTCATGTCAGCGCTCTCCCTGCCGTAACGTCCGTCGCCCGCCCGATGTCAGAACGAAGCGAGCCATAGATAGACGAACAACGTATCGTTGTCCCTCGCATTGCGCCCGTTGCCGTCGTAGTTGGTCGTCGCGCCGAGGTACTTGGTGAAGTGCGTGTACTGGATGCCGACGCGCACGTGTTGATCCGGCATCCAGAATATTTCCGGCGTCCAGCCCTGCGTATTCGGATGGAAGTTCGCACTCGCCGCGTAGGCCGCGCTGTCGGCCGTGCCCGTCGTATTGAAGAACGACAGGCTGACGCCGTACTTGGCCTGGAAGACGTACGACGCCTTGAGCCGCAGCGAATTCAGGTTCGCGGAGGTGTTGTCGCTCACGACGAAATTGTTCGGATCGTGAATGTTCTCCCGCACGTAGCGCGCCTGCGCGGTGATCGTGTGCGGCTCCAGCAGGTACTCGTATTGCGCGTCGAGACCATAGTCGCGAAAACGCGTGACGCCGGTCCCGAAAATCGGGAAATTGTTCGCGTCGTGCGGGTAGACGTCGACGCTGAAGCCGAACGCGCCGACCATCACGCTATGCGGCCCCCACTCGTGGGTCAGCGCGATGCGCGCATACGGGTTGTAGCCGCGCAGATAGACCTGCGGGTGATTCGGGTTCCCTTCGCTGTTCCCGTGGCTCAGGAACGACCAGATGCCGTCCGCGGTGCTGTAGGTGGTCAGCTCCGCGTACAGCAGGCTGTTCCAGTACAGGTAGGCGCCGGTGCCGACCGCCTGCGTCGCGAGCGCCCCGCTTTCGAGCAAGGGCAGGTTCTGGATCTTCGCCACCGGGCTGATGGTCGACGAGACGTACGGGTATCCCCATGCCGGTGCGGTGTTGAATACGTCCTGCACGGTCGGGTTGTTGTGCACCGTCAAGCCGACGATCAGGTCGTTCGCCGACGTCATGATCCGGTCGACGAAGCGGAAGTCGGTATTGTCCGACGTCCAGTGGCCTTTCCATCGCCCGTCGCCGTCCTGATGATCGTGGGCGATGTAGGTGAACTGCGCGAAGCCGCCGAGATGGTCGGTAATCTTCCCGGCGAGGAACACGCTCGCGAAGTCGAAGATCGGCAGGCCGTCCTTGGGGTTGATCGGCGCGCCGTTGGAGTCGCTGTTGTAGCGCGTCTTGCTCAGGTCGCCAATCGCCATCGCGGCCAGCGGAATCGTGCGTTCGCCGAACGTGTAGCCGTTCAGCTTGAACATGCGCCCGTACGGCGTGAGTTCCGGAAACTGTCCGCCGGCATGGCATGCGACGCAGCTCTGCCCGGTCTGGCGCGCGAAGATCGGCAACGCGTGCGCGACCGGCAATTGCAGCAACGCGAGCACCGCGAGCGCGGCCAGCCAGCCGCGACGTGCCCGGCGATGTCGAACACCATGGCCGGCCAGGAACGTTGTCATGACGGTTTCCCTCCCCGCATCGTATGCCGCGATGCTCCGGCGCGACATCGCCATGTCGCACGATGTCTTCAGTGTGCGATGCGTGCATCGAAACCGACATGGGGCGACTCCCTCCATACGCGGCCTGTTTCCTCCTCCATCCGAAGGCGCGCGACGGCTCAGGGAACGATCCAGTCTCCGTCGGCGGCGATCTTCGTGCGGTCCGGCCCGGCAAACCGGACGATGTAGCCGCCTTTCGACGCGAAGCGCTGCCCGGTCGCGAGCGTCAGGCGCGGGTAGTAGCCGGTCAGGATGCGGCGTTCGAGCATGTCCTGGATGCGCTCGACGAGATACTCGCGCACGAACGCGTCGACCATGTGGCTCAGCGTCTCGGCGAGCAGGCCGCACGCGAGATAGGTATCCGCCTGCACCTGCGGCGCGACCATCGGAATCTTCCGGATCGTGAACCAGCCGAACGCGTAGTCGACGCGCACGCGCCGCCCTTCGGGCAAGTCGAACGGATAGGCCACGCGCGTGACGGCGCGCCAGCTCGTCGGCAGCGGCGTGCTGTCGAGCCCGCCGAGCAGCCCCGACATGAACACGGTGTCCACCGTCGGCGGCACATGCTCGAGCGCCGCGAGATCGGGCGGCCTCAGCCACAGCACGAGCACATCGTTGCGCGACATCCCGCGCAACGCGCGCGCGACGCCGTCGTGCGGTGCGAGCGCATGATTCGACACCGCGATGCCGCGTGCCCTCAGCGCCGCGGCGAGCGCCTGAGCACCGCGCTCGCCGTTGTCGCCGGCGCGATAGACTTGCCTGACCGTCTTCACCGGCCGCGCGCCGACTTCGTCCAGCACGCGCTTCGCGATCAGGTCCGACTCGAGCAGCACGCCGCGCGAGAAGTACACCGAATAGAAATCGTGATCGGCTTCGACCGGCACCTCGACGTTCGGAAAGAGGCAGGGCACGGCCTGCGCCTCGCAGAAGTCGTGAACGGGCGCCCAGTTCCTGCCGCCGAGCCCCGACACCACGGCCAGCACCGGCTGTCGGGCGAGAAACTGCGTCAACTGCGCGCGCCACGTGTCCGGCGGACCGTTCAGTTCCCACACGTGCAGTTCCCAGCGGCGATTGACCATGAACATCATTTTTCGCGTGGAACGCAGCGGCGGCGTCGTGCCGAACGGAAACGCGTTCTTGTCCGCGAAGTAGTGCTGCAGGACGTCGAGCATGCCCGCCCGCTTCACCGGGTCCGCGTCCGGCGTGACGATCGTCGCGAAATGCAGCACCGTGTCCGTCACGCCCGACGGCGGGCGGCGATCGAGACGCTGCAGATAGCCGGTCAGCGCGGCCATGTCGGCGTCGCCGAGCGCATATTGCGGCATCAGTCTGCCGAGCGGCCGGCCCTCCGGGTCGATTCCGTCGCGCACGGCGCGCGCGAGCCGCTCTTCCGTGTACGGCTCGCGATCGGTGCGCATGCCCGGAACGTACGGGATGTCGAGATCCTCGGCGGTCTGCGCGCGCGGATGCACCAGGTAGCGCCACGTGATCGGCGGGATGGTGGTGTTGCCCTCCTTCGAGCCCAGCCCGCTGCGCCGATGGCAATTGACGCAGGCGGCAGCGGCGCCTTGCAGGCGCACGCCGTCCTGATGCACGGCTTCGAGCGGCGCACCGGAACCGAGGATGCCACGCTGGAAGAGGGCTTCTCCCGCATCCGCGGGCACGACGGGTGCCGCCGGCTCGCCGCCGATCGCGTGGCCCGCGCTTGCGCACAGCGCGGCCAGCACCACCCACCGCGCCAGCCGCCCGCGCGAGACCGGCGGCCACGCCGCCGCGAGGGCGCGCGCTCGCCCCCGGATGCCGTTCATGGCCGTGCCGTCGGCCGGGCCACGCCCGGCGGGGCCGCCGACACGCGTGCATCGATCGACGCCGCACGGCGTCCGCCCGGCGATACGGGCCGGCCGAAGAGCGCATCGTCGAGCGGCGGATTCAGCGACACCTTGTCGATGATCAGCGTGTCCTTGGTCGGCGCGGCTGCCGTTCCGCTCTCGATCCTGAGCGGGATTTGCAGGCCGTCGATGAGCTTGAAGTTGCCGTAGTTCACCTCCACCGTGAGCGGGCCGCTCGGCCCGCGCACCTGGCGGTCGGCCTTCACGTCCAGGAAGCTCCGCCCGTCGATCCACACATGCCGTACCGCGCCGGACGGCAACTTCACCGCCAGGCGGTATGCATCGTGTCCGCCGATCGGGTCGACGCCCTCCAGCGTCACGCCGATGCCCTTCGCATCGTGGTCGAACAGCGGGCCGTCGATCACCTGCTCGTCGCGCGCGGACAGCAGCTCGCCCGGCGTATACGGCCGCACGCCGGCGCTGCCGCTCGCGGCCTGTTTCCAGCCTTCGCGGCCATCGAACACGCGCACGGCCTTCTGGTTGAGCACGGTGATCTCGAAGCGCGTCTTGTTCGGGCGCTTCATCGCCAGGACGAACGGCATGTTGCGCACGGGCGCATTCGGGCTGTCCACATGGCCCGACCAGACCATCGTCTGGACCTTGCGCCACGCGTCGAGCCCGCCTCTCGCCGCGATGTTCTTCTCGACGATCTGGTCCACGCCGAGGCCCTGCCCCGGCAATTGCTCGCACCCGCACAAGGCCGCCATCGCGCAGCCGGCGAGCACCCACGATCCGATCCGTCCCATGGTGGTCACCTCGTCCGGGTCTCGGCCGGGTGACTCGGCGCCTTCGCGAAGGTGAGCGGCGGCTTGCCGAACATCCCGTCGTCGGCCGGCTCGTTGAGCGCGACATGCTCGATCGTGATCCGGTGCGCGCCCTTGACGCCGCTCACGACGGTCTCGAGCGTGTGCGGCATGACGAGGCCGTTCTCCTTCCGGTAGTCGCGATAGAACACGGCGACGCTGTGCGTCTTGCCGTCCAGCACGCGCGGCTCGCCGTCGATCTTCAGTTCGAGAAAGCTCGACGCGTCGACCCACAGGCGGCGCGTCGCGCCCTCCTTCGACGTCAGCTTCAGCACATACGCGCGATGCCCTTCCACCTGCTCCGTGCCGAGCGCCTGGATCGTGGTGCCCTTGGCCGCGTAGTCGATCAGCGGCCCGTCGAGTTCGGCCGATGACGCGGCGGACTTGAGTTGCGCCGGCGTATACGGCTCGACGTCGTTGCGCCCGAGGTACGGCCGGACCAGCCAGCCCTGCGAGCCGTCGTACACCTGCAGCGCCGTTTGCTGCTCGAACTGGATTTCGAGCCGGCTCTTGCGCGGGCGCTTCAACGTCAGCGTGAACGGCAGCCTGACGTTCTTCGTGCCGCCCGCATCGAGCTGCCCCGTCATCCTGATCGACGACACCGCCCGCCACGCCTGCAGCCCGCCACGGGCCGCCGCATTGCGCTCGGCGATCTGCGCCGCATCCATGTGCGACGCCGACGCCTCCTGCGCATTCCCCGCCGCCGAGGCCGCGGATGCGACCTGGCCGCAAGTCAACAAGCCGGCGGCACATGCCGCCGAAATCGACTTGAAAAGAAACCGGTTCATGACTGCTCTCCCCGCATGCAGGCCGCCCGTTGCCGATGCGCGGCGGCATGCGCATGTATGTGATTACTCGACCACCAGCCCGTCGATGTGCAGCGAATCGATCAGGATGCTGACCCGTTCGCCGCGCTTGATCGGCCCTCCCTTGTTGGAAAACACCATCCAGTATTCGCGTCCGGTCTCGAGCTGACCGGTCTGCCGCAGCGCGCCGATCTGGTCCATCACCGGAATCACGAGCATTGCGTGGCTCGTTTCGCCGTACAGATAGACGGTCGCTTTCGTGTCGCCGAGCAGCCGCGCCTTGTCGGGATCGGTCACGCGGTAGCTGAAACGGATCAGGTTGCCGGACGCGGTGCTGCGCACGTGCAAGTTGTCGATGCCCTTCGCCATCTGGTAATAGGCCTTCGCCTGCCGCGGCAGGCTCACCGGCAGGTACGGCGAGTGCCGGATGGCCGCGGGTCCGGCCGGCGCATCCTGCCCGGCCGCGGCCGGCTGAGGCCGGACCGCGGCGAGGCAGGCAGCGCCCGCGAGCAGCATCGATGCCGCACGGACGGCCGCCCGTTTCATTGCATCGCTCCCGTGAGCGGCGCGGGTAGCGCCTGCGCCGGGGTCGGCGCCGGAAGCCGCACGGACGGCTGCGCGCGTGTCTGCGCCGGCGACTGCCCAGGCGTCTGCGTGCGGGCACGCGGCGGCGTCCGGGCCGGGGCCTGCAGCAGCGCAGCCGATTGCGGCCGCGCCAGCGCCGGAGACTGCGCCAACACGCCGGCCGGCAGCGGCCGGGTCACCGGCGGAGCCAGCCGCGCCCCTGCCAGCGGCCGCCGCAGCGCCGGCGCCTTGATCGGCGGCAGCGGCACGTTACGGCTGAAGATGGCCGGGATTCCGCCGATCCCCGGGATGCCGCCGATGCCCGGGATGCCTCCACCGCCCGGAATTCCACCACCGCCCGGAATTCCACCACCGCCCGGGATGCCACCGACACCCGGAATTCCACCGCCGCCCGGGATGCCGCCGCCGCCCGGGATGCCACCACCGCCCGGGATGCCGCCGCCGCCCGGGATGCCACCGACACCCGGGATTCCACCGCCGCCCGGAATACCGCCGACACCCGGGATGCCACCGCCGCCCGGAATTCCGCCGCCTCCGGGGATCAGCGCGGCCAGGCCGGTCGGCTGGCTCCCCAATGCGAGCGGGTCGATCGGCGTACCGCCGCCGAGCAGGCCGCCGAGCAGGCCAGGCGCGACGTACTCGACCGCGCCGATGTCGTAGCCGTTGGCTTGCGGCCGCGGCGTGCCGAAGATGTCGTGATTCGGCGCGCCGTTCGCGGTGGCTGCCCCGATCGCCGGCGACGTGCCCTTGATGGAGTAGTTGCCCATCATCACGTTGTAGCCGGCACTGCCCGGCTGGAGCGCCTCGTTGGACAGCGACAGCGGCCCGTACGACATGTTGATCCACTGGTTGCCTTCATCGGGCGTGGCCGACGGCATCAGCCCGAACAACGGGTTCGGCAACACCGCGTCGGCGATCCCGGGCGGTACGGCAAAGCCGTTCCCGCCGGCTTCCGGCGGCACCCGCGAGCCGTTGCAGTACTGGCTGGTCGTCTGCGGGTCCGCTGCCTTGTTGGTCGCGTCGTAACCGGCCGTGCTGGTCATGATCGAGTACTGCGGGTTCATGGTCAGCCCGGACTGGTGATTGGCCGGCCCGGTGTCGCCGTACGCGCCGATGTCCCAGTAGAACGGCGGGGTCGCGCCGCCCGTCACGCAAAAGCCTGTCGATTGCCCCTTCTGGTTCAGCACCGGGTTCAGCGTGACCGCGTTCTGCAAGCCGGGTATGTTCGGGTTCGGCTGCGCACTCACCGAGATGTAGAACGAGCGGTTTTGCCAGAACAGGTTGTTGCTCAGCACCGGATTCGAGAACTTCGTGCAGTTCGGCGCGTTCGCGGGACAGGTGACTTGCCCCGTGAAGCCCGCGGGCGGAACGAACGCCGCCATCAGGTTCTGCGTATGCGTCGTCGTCTCCAGTCCTGCCGGCTGCTGCGTCGATGTCTCGATGAAACTCGTGCAGGTCGAGTCCGCACTGGTCGTGCTGCTCGTGCATCCCGGCGGCGCCACGTTCGACTGCGACGCGGCCGGCGTATTGAAGAGCACGCCCGCCGACGCCGTCGCATCGTTCGCGATCACCGTGTTGTTGATGAAGCTGACGCGCACCGCATCCTGCAGCGACACGCCGCCGCCCGACCAGCCGGCCACGTTGTTCGCGATGATGTTGTTGATCACGCGCACCTGGTACCAGTTGTTCGGATTGCCGAGATTGCGTTGCACGTCCGTGCCGTTGACGTTCTGCAGCCGCAGCCCGCCGCCCTTCCCGCTTTCCGCCGTGTTGCCCATGATCAGGTTGCCGTCGATCACGAGATTCGGGCCGATGCCGTCGGACAGCTGCGGCGCGCAATCGACGTCGACGGTCGAGTTCTCGCAGAACGTGCCGTCGGGCGGCACCCCCTGCGCGATGATCCCGCCGCCGTACGTCGGCAACGTCGGGTTGTTGCTCTGGTTGAACAACACCACGTTGTGCGACAGGTCGCCGTTGTAGCTGAACCCGAAGTGCGAGACGCCGCCGCCGTCACCGCTGCTCATGTTGCCGCAGACCCAGTTGTAGTTGAAGCGGTAGTAGTCGGCGCCCGAGCACAGGGTCACGCCGCCGGCTGAGGACGGCGTGGTCGAGTTGATCTCGTCGCCATACGACGCGTTTGCCGTGACGGCGTTGTGGTGAACGTTGACGAACGTGTTGTACATGAACGGCAACTGCGTCACGCCGTCCGCGGCGATGTTGCCGTCCGGCACTTCCACCTGGCCGACCGTGATGCCGCCCGACAGCGTGCCGGCATTCCCGGTCACGCGGTTGTTCGATACCTCCGTGTAATGGTTCCAGCCGTGCAGGAAGATCCCGCCGCCGCCCTGCGAGCTGTTGGTGACCGTGACCCCGTCGATGCGCGACGGGTTGCACAGGAAGTTGCCGTAGTTCGGGTTGTTCGGGTCCGTCGTGCAATCGTGCGCCGTGAGCATCGTGCAGATGCCGTTCGCGGTGCAGTTCGTGCTCGGCTGCACCCCCTTGGCCAGCACCGTGATGCCCGCGCCTTCATACGCGCCCAGCAGCGACGGCTCGATCAGCAGCTCGCCCAGGTTGCCGTTCTGATTGCTGTCCCAGCCGACGGTCGGCTCGAACGGAATCGGATCCACGTGCCCCTGCATCTGCACCGGGCACTGGTAGGTGCCTGACGGATCGTACGGGTTGTTGGTCGACGAGATCGGCTTCGTCGGGTCGTACGTGGCCGAAATCACCCCACCGTTCAGCGACGTGCCGAACAGGCACGCGATGAGCCTGCGCCACGGATCGAGCTTGCCGGACGGATGCGTATTCGCATTGATCGTCACCGACGCTGCGCCCACGCCTTGCAGCCGCACCGGCTTCCACATCACCAGCATCTCGTTGTACGTGCCCGGACCGACGACGATCATGTCGCCCGCGCTCGCATTGTTGATCGCCGTCTGGAGCGCATTGCTCGCGCCGTTCTCGCCGCTCACGTAGGTCGGCGCCTTGCCGCCGATCGTCACCGTGACCGCATCGATCGACCGCTTGCCGTTGCCGGCCGTGATCACGAGCTCGCCGCACTGCGTCGCGGGTGCGCCCATCTGCTGGATCGTGCAGGTCGACGGCACCTTCAGCGACGGGAGCGACGGAAGGCTCAGGTCAGGCGCAAGCACCACGATCTTCGAGTCGCTCCACGACACGACCGTCGCATTGACGCCCGCGATCGTGACCGAGCCGGTGCCCTGCGTCGCGCCGAAGCCGTAGTGGCGCGTGATGAACTTCTGGTTGAACGGCGCCGTGGTCTGGCTCGGTCCTGTGTACGCGTGGTTCACCACCTGCTGGTCGCCCAGCGCGTTGATCGTCAGTTGCTTGCCGGGCGCGCTGACCCACGGGCCCGCGCCGGCGCCGATCGCATCGCCGGTCACGCTCGAGATCGCCGGCGTCGCATCCGGATACGCGCAGTCGGGCTGGTTATAGCCGTCCGCGAAGGACTGCACCGGCACCACCGGCGTATCCATGTACTGCGTCTGTCCGGGCATGAACGGAATCTCGTAACAGAACTGGCTGTATGCCGGGTTGTACAGCGGGTCGGCAATCGTCTTGCCGGGGTGCTGCGGATCGGGGATCGGGCCCGGATCGTTCATGCACGCGACCATCATCGTCGGCGCATACCCGGTCGGGTTCGGGGGGTTCACTTCCCAGGTCGAGAACGTCAGCCCGTTGTAGATGCCCCATTGGTCCGTATAGGTGCGCGAGGTTTCGTTGCCGGAGAAATCCTTGAACGAGATCGGCACGTTCGGCACGGCGAACTTCTCGCCGAACTGCGGCGAATACGGGTCGAACTCCGACGAGAAGTCGTCGAGCATGAAG
Source organism: Burkholderia sp. AU33803 (assembly GCF_002223095.1). Taxonomy (NCBI): domain Bacteria; kingdom Pseudomonadati; phylum Pseudomonadota; class Betaproteobacteria; order Burkholderiales; family Burkholderiaceae; genus Burkholderia; species Burkholderia sp. AU33803. Next base: position 736,785 of record NZ_NKFJ01000004.1, on the reverse strand, counting down.
CCCGTGTAGTGCGCCGCGACGTGCGTCGAGCTGAAAATCCAGAACTTCGCGAGCACCGATTCCTCGTCGGTCAGCATCACCTCCTTGCGATCGCACAGATGCCGCGATGCACCCGCGAACGGCGCGACTTCCTTCGATCCCGGGAACAGGCTCATGTAGTCCGGCACGATGCGCAGCTCGCCGACGCACGGCCAGAACCGCTCGACGCTGCCGGTGTCGCCTTCGGCATGGGGCGTCGAACCGAGGTTCGTGGTCGGGTTCTGCGGGTTGTTCTTGTTGTACGTCGAGTTCACCGCGGCCTGGTCGGGCAGGATGAAGACCGCGCCGATGCCGGCGAACTGCTGCGTCACCGGAGCGATGTAGTTGTCGCCGATCAGGATGTTCTTGTCTTCCTCCTTCACCAGTTCGTAGCCCGGCGGCACGATGATCTCGACCACGTATTTGCCGGCCGGCAGCATCGGCGTGCCGTCGACGGGGTTCTTCCCGACGCAGATCGTGCAGTTCGACGCGACCGGCTTGCCGTTCGCATCCGTCGCGGTCACGCTCGGGAACTTGTACATCCCGTCATACGGCGCCGGCTGGATCTGGTTGAACGCGTGCATGCCGTCGTAGCACTTGTACTGTGCGTTCGCGGGCAGCTGGCGATGTTGCGGATCGAGCCAGTTGGTGCTGTTCTTCAGCGTGAAGTAGAACGGGTCGTTCGGATCCTGGCCCGGGCAGTTCATGTTCGGCGTCACGCCGTCCGCGCGGAAGCCCTGCGCCCAGTCGTCCCAGCTCGCCGTCTTGGTCGTGTCCACCAGCGTCAGGTTGGTCGTGCCGTCCGTGGCCGTGCCCTCCTGGTACAGGTTCACCGTGACGTTCGGCACGTCGGGTGTCCACTTCGTGTGGATCAGCAGCGTCGGATCGTCGAACGGCCGCGTCGACGCGTAGATCACCTCGCCGCGTATCCCGCCGTTCTCGCCCTTCGCGAACGGCGTCTTGCCGTACTCGATGAACGAGTTCTGGCCGGAGAAGCCCTGCCATGCCTCCGTGCCCGCCCACGGCGGATCGACGCGCCCGGTCGAACCGCTGCCGGTCGACGCGCAGTCCGCGTCCGCGCAATACCGGGCGCCCGGCACATGCAGGTTCGACGGCAGCGGCACGGTTTCGGCCGTGTTCGCGAAGTACGCGGCCACCGTCGAGTGCCCGCTGCCGGCAGCGCCGGTGCCGTCCACCGGACCGCCCGCGTCGTACACCACGTGCGTGCCGGTCGACTTGAAGCGCGTCAGGTCGTCGTCGACCACATACCAGTTGAACAGCGGAAACACTTCGTTGAACGGCGCGTAACCATTGCCGTCGGTCGCATTGAAGTTCGAGAAGCTGCCGTCGCGGAACCGCATGTTGACCGATGCCAGCGCGATGCCGGGGTCGTCAGGATGCGAGACGCCGTCGCCGTGCAGGTCGATGAAGGTCCGCGTATAGAGGTTCGTATGCCACTGCAGTACGGACAGGTCGCCGACGTCGACCGTCGTGCTCCCGTTGGCCGCGGGCAACTGGACCGCCTTGGCCAGCCCGTCGACGATCTGGTCGTTCCATTGATCGAACACGGTGATGCGGGTCGTGCCGCTCGGCAAGCCGCTGATCGTGAACCGGCCCTGGCTGTCGCATTTGGTGAAGCCGTAGTCCTCGCTGTCCGGATCGCCGACGCTCACATAGCATTGCGAGAACGCCAGCGAGTCGCGCGAACCGCTGCTGTACAGGTTCTCGTTCGGCGGGCGGCTGTAGTGCAGGTTCGTCACGCGGCCCGTGAGCGTGTTCGGGCACGGACCGGTGTCGCATATCCCGGTCTTGGCCGCGTTGGTCCTGCGCGCGTTGATGATCTTCGGATTCGCGAAGCCGATCGACACGTGATAGCCGGCCGGCCCGAACTCCTGGAAGTATGCGGGGCCGCCGACCTTGATGAACGCGTCGTGCGCCTTCTGTCCGTCGAGCGTGTTGGTCTGCAGCCACTCCTCGCCGCGGCCGATCCGGTCGGCCGCCGGTGTCGCGATCACGCCGTAGCGGCCCGGCATCAGGTTGGCGATGATGGCCTGGCCGACGAGCGGCGACAGCGTCTTGCCGTCCGATTCGTATTTCGGGCAGGTCGGAATCATGCCGACCAGGCCGTCGGTCGCCGTCGAGATCGGGCACGCATTGAGCCCGGTGAGCGGGTCGACGGTGCCTTGCAGCGAATTCGACAGCGGCATGTTGAACATGTCGTAGGTCATCTGTCCGGTCGGGTCGCCGGTGCCGCCCGCATCGTCCCAGAGCTTGATCTCGAATCCGCCGAGCCCCGGCTCGCGTGCGGTGCCGAATCCGTCGGACCCGCCGCTGACGTCCACTTCGCCGTTCAGCGGCGCATCGTCCTCGAACACGAACACCGACAGCTTCGCGGTCTGGTACGGCGTTTCCGTCAACAGCACGTTGAGCTGCCCGGCCTGTCCCGCACCGGTCTGTCCGGCCTTCGCCGCCGCGACCTGCGCGGGCGCAATCGGCGCGCCGCCCATGCTGTGGCCGCACTTGCCGGTGCCCGGCGCGAAATCCGCGCCGCTCGGGCCCGACGGGCAGTCGAGCGCGATGCTGAATGGCCGCTTGCCGTCCGGCGACACGCCGCCGCCGTTCGTGAACGTGTTACCGGCATCGCCCGGCAGGATCGAGATGTAGTAATGCTTGGTCGGATCGAGCGCCACGTACTTCGGATCGACCGGCGCCTGTTGCGAGACGTTCGGGCCCGTGCGGCACACGCCGTTGCCGACGTCGCATACGGTCGCCACGTGCGTGTTGGACACCGGGTCGTACACGGTCTGGCCGGATTCGCATGCGACGGTGCCGACACAGCCCGACGCCACCACCGGCATGTAGCTCGTGTGGAAGTTCGTGCCGAGGCTCGGGACCGGCAGCGGCGGGCAGTTCGCCGGCCGCCCCGTCGCGGAATTCACCTGGCAGGCCGGATCGATCTGCATCGTGCGGTCTTCCTCGATGATCCAGCGATAGTCGGTGAGCTTGACCGCCTTGTTCGGCGCGGTCGCATCCGGCGCCATGCTCGGCGCGTCCATCACGTTCACGACCAGCCCGCTGCCGGGATTGAAGGTCACGGTCACCGTCCCTGCATTCGCGCTCGTCTGCATCTGCGTATTGGTGACCTTGTACTGGAACGTCATCGTCTGCGCGGCCGCGCCGTTGCCGACCCGCGGCGTCGACGGCACCGCGGTAAACGAGCCGTCCGGATTCAGCGTCACGGTGCCGTTCGTCGCGCTCGACGCGACGATTTGCGCGGTGAGCGGCAACCCGGCCGGATCGTTCGCGCTGGCGAGCACGCCCGGTGCGCCGACCTGGATCTGCGACGCGATGTTGCTCGCGAAACTCGCATTGCCGGCCGTCGGGACCGACAGGCACTTGTTGCTCGTGGTACAGGCGGTCAACGTCACCTTCGCCGTCACCGGCGGCGTGCCGTTGGTCGACTGATAGACGAAACTGTCGTTCGCACTGCTACTCGATAGATACGTGAACGTACCGTCGGTGTTCAACGTGAGCGTGCCGCTCGCGGGCGGCGTCTTGACCTTCACGCCGTACACGCCGGAGTCGCTCGCGATCACGCCCTTGGCCGGATCCGACACGGCAAGCGTCGTGCCCGGCACGAAGTAATAGTTCGCACCCGCGGCGGTCGGCGTTTCGCCGATGCCGGCAGTCGCCGACGGTTGGGCGTTGTTGACCGCGATGTAGCCTTGCATCCCGCCATCGCGCATGTTGTTGGTCGACAGGCTCAACTCGCGGTCGTATACCGGCATCGCACCGGCGGCCGGCGCGTTCAGCATCACGTCGTAGCTCTTGCCGGCCGCCATGAACACGGCGTTCTGGATGCGCGCGGCGCCGGGAATCACGTTGCCGTCCTCGGCGATCAGCGTGAAGCCCGGAACGGACGGATTGCCCGTTTGCGCGCCGACCACGGCCGGAACGTGCATGCGCAGCCCGGCGTTCACCAGGCGCACGAGCACCTGCCCCGTCGACGGCGGCACCATCGCGCTCGGCGGGAACGCCGACGCGTTCGGGTTGGTGCGATCGAAGGCCACGCCGTTGATCAGGTAGTAGCGCGGATCGTAGTTCACCACCGGCGGATAGCAGGTGCCGAACGTGACCGACTTCGAGTCGCCGCATCCGCCGGGCTGCCCCGACCACGCAGCGGTTTCGCTGAAGCCCTTGGTCGCGACGGCCGCGGCAACAGCAGCGTTCTGCACCGGATCGATCTCGCTCATCACGAGCGGCACGTCAGCGTCATAGCAGGACACCGAATTCGGATAGGCCTGTTTCGTCGATGCGCACGTCGAGCTGGGGACGCTCGGGCTCTTCACCACCAGCACCCCGTAGAGGCCCATCGGCCCCTGGATCGACGGGTGCGTGCCCGACTCGAGCAGGTAGGTGCCGGGCTTGAGATTGGTCCAGGTGAGCGTCGTGTGCGATTTCGGATCGGTCGACGCCGCCACCTCGGTCCCGAACGACTGGACGCGCGGCCCTTGCGCGGGCGGCACGAACGATGCCATCGGCGCGGTCGAGGTCGCCGTGACGATCGGCCAGGTCGTGGCGGTCTGCGTCGGATGGACCGGGCTCGGCGTGGTCGTCGGCTTGTCGCCCAGACCGCCGCCCAGCTGGCCGACGATGACGAGCGAGGTCGGCACGGGCGCAGGCAGGTTGTTCGTCAGGTTGATCTGCAGCTGCCCGGCCGGCACGGTGACGACCACCGGCGACCAGTTCGCGCCGGCGGCCGGATTCGCCGCCGCGCAGGTCGCATTCGCGGCCGGCACCGTCGCCACGGCAGCCGGCGTGCAGCTGTAGCCCCACATCGGCACGGCCTGCCCGTCCGGCATCAACGCCGTGGACGCTTTCGCCGTCAGATTGACGACCGCTTGCGCGAAACAGGCTTCGCCTGCCGTCAGCAAGATGGATGCCGCGACCCCCGCCTTGAACAGATCAAGGAGCGTCGCCGTGAGCTTGGTGGATCTCATCGTCTTTCTCCCCACCCCTAATTGGATTCGTCGATCGGAAATACCGGAGGATCAACGAGCATCATCATCATCATTCCGCCCGGGAAGATGTTGTTCGTCGTGATCTCGCGCTCGTTATGCGAGTGCCACATGAACGCGAAGCCTGCTTCCGTCGCCGGCGGGTTCAGGATCGTGTTGCTGGGTGGCGACGTGCCGGTCGGCGCCGTCGCACGCACGGTCGCGTCCGGCCCGAGATAGGGACTGCCGCCATACCAGAAGCCGTTCGTCAGGATGTTCGAGTCCGGCAACGTGACCGGCCCGCCGCTGGCGACCTTGCCGAACGGCGCCTTCTCGAGCGCCTTGCCGTGGTCCTGGCACCACTCGTAGTAGTTCGGCGCGTTGCGCGGCGCCGGCGGGTTCGACGCCGTCGTGTAGTAGCCGTTCGCGTCGGGCACGCAGACGGAGCCGTCGCCCGGGTAGTGCGCGTAGACGTCCCAGTTCAGGCCCTTGCCGGTCCAGTAGAAAATCCCGTCCATCGTCGCGCCCGGCGTCGTGGTGGTCGTGAACAGCAGCGGGCCGGCCGGCAGCCGCGGGTTCGCCGGGTGGCTCGGGTCGACCGGGCTGAGCAACAGGTTGCCGTCGCGCGCCAGCACGCGCACGTGGTTGCCGTGCTCGTGGAACGGATGCTGCCAGCGGCCGGTGCCGATGATCCGCAGCAGCACCAGTTCGCCCGGATGCATGTGCGGATTGCCGTTGTACGGCTGGTGCGGGTACTGCGGCGCGTAGTTCGGATCCATGTCGTCCGGCATCGAGCGGCCGTTGACCATGAAATAGGCCGGGTGATAAGGCTCGGTCTCGACCGTCATGCAGCCGGTCGGCCTGGTGCACGACGTATTCGCCGCAACCTGCTGCTCCGCCTGCTGATGGATGCGCGGATCCATTTCGGAGAACTGAAAAAGATACTCACGGTCATAGCAGGCGGCGCTGTTGTCGAATGCCGCCGCCGCGTTGCGGAAATCGCGCTGGCCGAACGGCCGGCCCGAATCCGGCAGCGCCATGCAGCCCGCCGTGTTGACCGCCGTATTCGGCAGCACGATGATCGCGCCGTACATCCCCATCTCGATCTGCAGATCGCCCTGCGTGCCGCTGTAGTACGCATGCGTGCCCGGCGTCGCCGCGACGAACGTGTAGGTGACCGTCGCGCCGTGCTGCGCCTCCTGCGCGAGCAGCCCCGCAACGCCGGAGGTGCCGGTGCAGGTCTTGCCGTCCGGGCTCAGGGTGCCCGTGCACACGACGAAGCCGGGAAACAGCATCGACGTGTTGCCGGCTGCCGCCGGCAGGTTGTTGGTGAGTGTCACGGTGATGATGTCGCCCTGCCTGACGATCAGCGTCGGACCGGGGATCTGCATCGTCGGACAGGTCGCGCCGGTAATCGTCGACGGCGAGAAGACGAGCGGCGTCGCGCTGGTCGCCGCGCAGCCGTAGCCCCACGAATAGACGCTCGTGCCGTCCGGCTGGGTGATGCGCGCTTCCTGTGCCGTGAGGTTGAAGACCTTGCCGGTGATGCCCGGCGCGGCGGCGTGCGCGTGCACCGACAGCAACGCGGCGAGCGTCGCGACACCGACGCGTGCGAGCCGTCCGAGACGGGCGAGCGTCGCGGTCCACGCATGATGAGTGATGTGTCCCACGGCTTTTCTCCTCAGGGCAGGACTTCCCGGCCGGGGGCCCGCCCGATGATGCGGGCGGCCCCTGGTCATCAAAGAGTGCAATGCTTCGTGACCGGATCCACGGCGCTGCAGATGTGGACCTCGGTCATCAGGCCGCCGAAGTTCTCCTGATCGTTCGACAGGTGATCGAGGTTCGGCGTGTACAGGTAGAAAATCTGGCCCGAGTGGTACTTCGTCTTGTCGCTGGCGTCGAGAATCAGGTCGAGCGACTCGCCGCCTCCGAGCGTGATCGAGTTCGTGTCGTAGGCCATGTTGTTGCCGGCCATGTCGCGCAACATGCGGGCATTCAGCGCGATCACGTGCATCGGGATGCCGAGCGACGCCAGCGTCTGGTATTCGGTCACGTCGAGATCCGAGATCCGCAACAGCGCGCGGCCGCCGGCCGGAATGTTGACCAGCGTCGGCAGCGGTTGCGACGGATGCATCGCACTGTCGGACGCGGGCGTCGACATCGCGCCTTGGGTCACCGTGTCCGGATAGCTGCGGCCGTTCAGCAGGAAGAACTTGTCCTTCATGTCGGTGAACGGTTCGGGATTGAACGTCATGCCGACGAAGTGGAAGTTCGGATCGAAGCCATGGATCTGGATCGGATACTCGACGTCGTACGCGGTCGAGCCGTCGCCGTCGTTGTATGCGTAGAGCGACAGCGTCTCCGGCGTGGTCGGCGGAATGTTGACGTTGGCCGCCCGCACGAGGCCGTTGTTCTGCGGCGGCACCGGCGTCGAGCACAGAATGTCGTTGCCGCAGCGCGTGCGCAGGTCCGACTGCTGCGTCATCAGCGCGTCGTACAGCGACACGCCCTTCGGCACCCGGTCCTGCCGCGGCCGCACGTAGATCTGGCCGACCATGCCCATCTGCAGGTGCTCCGGCGGCGTGATGTGGCAGTGCCAGAAATAGGTACCCGCATCCGGCGCGAGATAGTAGTACGTGAAGCTCGCGCCGATATTGATCGCGACCGACGCGTCCGGCACGCCGTCATAGAACGACGACGCGTTCGGATAGCCGTGGAAGTGCACCGTATGCTTCTCGAACAGGTCGGGGCGCATGATCATCCCGACGTTCGTGAGCGTGAGGAAGAACTCGTCGTCCTCGTCGATCGCCATCATCGGCGCGGGCTGGTTGCCGTTCATCACGCCGATGTCCATGATCGGGCGCGGATCGACGTGGCCGGTCAGCGCGCCGCCGGCATCCGGATCGGGCGCGAGACCGACCGCGCCGTTGTAGGTCGGGTCCGTCCTGGGGTCGCCGACGGTGTTGAACACCGACGCGAGCTGCGTGCCGGGCAGCCCGGCCTTGATGTCCGCGAGCCCGGACAGCGGGCCGAACGCGAACAGGTAGGTCTGCACGCCGTTGGCCATCGTGGCGTAGCCGTCGCCGCCCGAGATCTGCTGGCACTTGATCGCGCCGTTCACCGCGCCGGTCGACGTGGAATTCTGGCCGGTATAGGTCGGCTTCGTGTAAGCGGGTTCGCCGACACCGGGCGCCAGCGCGGTCGGGTGCGACGGCGTGGTGAACGGGCACTGGACCCGGAACGACTGGGCGAACGAGGGAACGGCGCACATCAGGAGCAACAGTGCCGCCACACTGCTGCAACACGCGCGGGTACGGAACATATGACCTCCATCCAAGGGGTCAACCAGCGATACGGGCTGGACGTCATGCTGTGCTGCGGACGCGGGCCGACGAAGTCTTCGCATCGGCCCGTATCTGGATTCTGCAGAGGTGCGCGGCTGGCCGGGATGGGTCACCCCCCTACTTTTGCATAGGGGGGCTCCGGCACGCGAAGGGGCGACATGCTCCGCACGGAGGGGACGTGCGACGTTCGGGCAGACGCGTCGTGGCCCAGGATTTGTCCGATGCAACGCGCACGACGACCGTCGACGTATTGCCGGAATTTTCCCGATAGCAGAAATTAATTAAAATCGCGGGGGTGGCGGTGGATCGTGCAGGACGCGGCAAGCGGTGCCGGCCCCGCTGCAACGAAGCGGATCTTCGATCGCGGCAAACCGGGCGGTTGCCGGAAAACGGGCAAAAAAAAGCGCCACGGAGACCGTGGCGCTAAAAAAGTTCTAGCCATTCCGAGGGCCGTGCTAGAACCTGAGAGACTGCGCGAAACATCGTTGCCGGTTAAACTCTTGAAACGATGTTTCGAAAACGTGAGACATTCTTTCCGTTTCCGCCCGACAAGTCAAGCGGTATTTGCACCGGTTCATGCACTTTCTGGCAACGCTCATTTGAGCGTTTTCCTAATAAACCAAGGGTGAACCCGTAAAATCTCATCCGATGACCGGTTCGCCCGCAGAACATGCATCCTTTGACAATAGTCCTACAATACCAACAAAATTGAAATCGAGTTTCGGAATTAGAGAGAATCCCTCGTGTCGACAACTGTAACCCCTCCCGCGTCGCGGGACCGTGAATCGTCGCCCGACGAGATCACCGCCCTTGCCCGCGGCCTCGCCGTGCTACGCCGCATCGCGGCGGCCGACGCGCCCGTCAGCAACCGCGAGCTGACCGAACTGACCGGCATCCCGAAGCCGACCGTCTCGCGCATCACCGCGACGCTCGTCAGCGCCGGTTTCCTGTTCCAGTTGCCCGACAGCGAGCGCTTCGTGCTCACCGCGTCGGTGCTCGAACTGAGCCACGGCTTCCTGCGCAACTTCGACATCCGCGCGCGTTCGCGGCCGTTCATGATCGAGCTGGCCGAACGCACGTCGCTGTCCGTGCATCTCGCGGTGCGCGACCGGCTCGACATGGTCGCGATCGACGTGATCCGCCCGCGTTCGGCCGTCCTCGTCACGCGCCTCGAAATCGGCTCGCGGATGGACATCGCACGCACCGCGGTCGGCCGCGCGTATCTTGCCGCACTCGAGGACGACGAACGCCGCCAGTTGCTCGAGTCGCTGCGCACCACGGCGGGCGACGACTGGCCGCATGTGTCCGCCCGCCTGACCCCCGGTCTGGACGAGGCGATGCGCGACGGCCACGCGATCGCGATCGGCGAATGGCGCGAAGGTCTGAATGCCGTCGCGGCCGGTTTCGTCGGCCCGTCGGGCCAGCGCTATTCGGTGAATTGCGGTGGCGCGTCGCACCAGTGCCCGCCCGAATGGCTGCACGAACACGTGGTGCCCGCGCTGCACGAATGTATCGCGAAAATCACCCGCGAGATCGGCGGCGCACCGGCCCGTCGCATCAGCGTGTAAGCGTTTCGTCATCGCACTGTCGCGTTCTGTAACGACCGTAACCCGTTGAAAGATAGACCACTGGACTGTAACGGGGACGGGACGTAGGATCATGCCCATCGTCGCGCCGCACTCGCGGTGCGCACCGCTCTTTTCCCGCGCAGACCGGCGGGGGCCCGGACCGAGCCGGGCGCCCCCTCCCCGGCACCGCTCGCCCACGCGCAGCCCAGCAGTCCGATTTCCGGCCCGCCGCGCCGTCTTCCTGACAGATCACAATGGATAACGAACAAAAGCCCACGCCTCCTTCGAAAGACCCCGCGTCCCCCGCCGCGCGGCGCCCGCGCCGCACGCTGATGGCCGGCGCACTCGCGGTCGTCGTCATCGGCGGCCTGCTCTGGTGGCATCCGTGGAACCGCACGCCGGCGGCCGGCAGCACGGCGCAAGGCACGGCGGCCAGCGCCGGCGGCGCAAAGCGCGGCCGTGGCGGCCCCGCCGCGATGGCGAACGTTCCGCAGCCCGTCCAGGTCGCGACCGCGACCCAGGGCGAAATGCCGATCGTGCTGTCCGCGCTCGGCACCGTCACGCCGCTCGCGAACGTGACGGTCAAGACGCAGCTGTCCGGCTACCTGCAGTCGGTCGCGTTCCAGGAAGGCCAGATCGTCAAGAAGGGCGACCTGCTCGCGCAGATCGACCCGCGCCCGTACCAGGTCGCGCTCGAGAACGCCGAAGGCACGCACGCGCGCGACTCGGCGCTGCTCGCAACCGCCCGCCTCGACCTGAAGCGCTACCAGACGCTGCTGTCGCAGGACTCGATCGCGTCGCAGACCGTCGATACGCAGGCCTCCCTCGTCAAGCAATACGAAGGCGCGGTGAAGACCGACCAGGCCGCGATCGATTCCGCGAAGCTGAACCTCACGTATGCGCGCATCACCGCGCCGGTGTCGGGCCGCGTCGGCCTGCGCCAGGTCGACCCCGGCAACTACGTGACGCCGGGCGATACCAACGGCCTCGTCGTGATCACGCAGCTGCAGCCGATGAGCGTGATCTTCACGACGTCGGAAGACAACCTGCCGCAGATCCTCAAGCAGGTGAACGCGGGCCAGAAGCTGTCGGTCACCGCGTACAACCGCAACAACACGGTGCCGCTCGAGACCGGCTCGCTCGCGACGCTCGACAACCAGATCGACACGAGCACGGGCACGGTCAAGCTGCGCGCGAACTTCGATAACAAGGAAGGCATGCTGTTCCCGAATCAGTTCGTGAACACGCGCCTGCTCGTCGACGTGCTGCGCAACGCGACGATCGTGCCGACCTCGGCCGTGCTGACCGGCTCGATCGGCCAGTTCGTCTACGTCGTGAAACCCGACAACACGGTGACCGTGCGCAAGGTCACGATCGGCCCGGTCGACGGCGAACGCACGAGCATCGTCAGCGGCGTGTCGGTCGGCGAGCGCGTGGTGACCGACGGCTCCGACCGCCTGCGCGAAGGCGCGAAGATCTCGATCCCGGCCGACAAGCCGAAAGGCGCGTCGGGCGCGCGCGGCGCCGCTGCGGCGTCGGGCGCATCGGATGCCGGCGGCCATCGCGGCGGACACAAGCACGGCGCGTCGCAGGCAGCGGCCCCCGCGGCCCAGTAACGCGCGGGCCGCTCGATGAATCCATCCCGCCTCTTCATTCTCCGGCCGGTCGGCACCGCCCTCCTGATGGCGGCGATCATGCTGGCCGGTCTCGTCGCGCTGCGCTTCCTGCCGCTCGCCGCGCTGCCGGAAGTCGACTATCCAACGATCCAGGTCCAGACCTTCTACCCGGGCGCGAGCCCGGAGGTGATGACCTCGTCGGTCACCGCGCCGCTCGAACGTCAGTTCGGGCAGATGCCGTCGCTGAACCAGATGTCGTCGCAGAGTTCGGCCGGCTCGTCCGTGATCACGCTGCAGTTCTCGCTCGACCTGCCGCTCGACATCGCCGAACAGGAAGTGCAGGCCGCGATCAACGCGGCCGGCAACCTGCTGCCGTCCGACCTCCCTGCCCCGCCGATCTACGCGAAGGTCAACCCGGCCGACGCACCGGTGCTGACGCTCGCCGTCAAGTCGAAGACGCTGCCGCTCACGCAGGTGCAGGATCTCGCCGACACGCGCCTCGCGATGAAGATCTCGCAGGTCGCGGGCGTCGGTCTCGTCAGCCTGTCGGGCGGCAACCGCCCGGCCGTGCGGATCCAGGCGAACCCGACCGCGCTCGCGAAGTACGGGATGAACCTCGACGACCTGCGCACGACGATCTCGAACCTGAACGTGAACACGCCGAAGGGCAACTTCGACGGCCCGACGCGCGCGTACACGATCAACGCGAACGACCAGCTGACGAGCGCCGACCAGTACAACAGCGCGGTCGTCGCCTACAAGAACGGTCGCCCGGTGATGCTCACCGACGTCGCGACGGTCGTCGCCGGCTCGGAGAACACCAAGCTCGGCGCGTGGGTGAATTCGGACCCGGCCATCATCCTGAACGTGCAGCGCCAGCCGGGCGCGAACGTGATCGCGACCGTCGACGCGATCAAGGCGCAATTGCCGAAGCTGCAGGAAACGCTGCCGGCCGCGCTCGACGTGGAGATCGTCACGGACCGCACGACGATGATCCGCGCCGCCGTGCGCGACGTGCAGTTCGAACTGATGCTCGCGGTCGCGCTGGTCGTGCTCGTGATGTACCTGTTCCTCGCGAACGTATACGCGACGATCATCCCGAGCCTGTCGGTGCCGCTGTCGCTGATCGGCACGCTCGCGGTGATGTACATGGCCGGCTTCTCGCTGAACAACCTGTCGCTGATGGCGCTCACCATCGCGACCGGCTTCGTCGTCGACGACGCGATCGTGATGATCGAGAACATCGCGCGCTACGTCGAGGAAGGCGAAACGGGGCTCGAGGCCGCGCTGAAGGGCTCGCGGCAGATCGGCTTCACGATCATCTCGCTGACGGTGTCGCTGATCGCGGTGCTGATCCCGCTGCTGTTCATGGGCGACGTGGTCGGGCGCCTGTTCCATGAATTCGCGATCACGCTCGCGGTGACGATCGTGATCTCGGCGATCGTGTCGCTCACGCTCGTGCCGATGATGTGCGCGAAGCTGCTGCGCCATTCGCCGCCGCCCGAGAGCCACCGCTTCGAGGCGCGCGTGCACCGGGCGATCGACTGGGTGATCGCGCGCTACGCGGTCGCGCTCGAATGGGTGCTGAACCGCCAGCGCTCGACGCTCGTCGTCGCGCTATTGACGCTCGCGCTGACCGGCCTGCTGTACGTCTACGTGCCGAAGGGCTTCTTCCCCGCGCAGGATACCGGCGTGATCCAGGCGATCACGCAGGCGCCGCAGTCGATCTCGTACGGCGCGATGGCCGAACGCCAGCAGGCGCTCGCGGCCGAGATCCTGAAGGATCCGAACGTCGAGAGCCTCACGTCGTTCATCGGCGTCGACGGCAGCAACATCACGCTGAACAGCGGCCGGATGCTGATCAACCTCAAGGCGCGCGACGAACGCTCCGAGTCGGCCGCACAGATCATCCGCGACCTGCAGCACCGCGTCGCGAACATCACCGGCATCTCGCTGTTCATGCAGTCGGTGCAGGACCTGACGATCGACTCGACCGTCAGCCCGACGCAGTACCAGTTCATGCTGACGAGCCCGAACTCGGAGGAATTCGCGACCTGGGTGCCGAAGCTCGTGGCCCGGCTGCAGCAGGAGCCGTCGCTCGCCGACGTCGCGACCGACCTGCAAAGCAACGGCCAGTCGGTCTACATCGAGATCGACCGCCCGAGCGCCGCGCGCTTCGGCATCACGCCGGCGACCGTCGACAACGCGCTGTACGACGCATTCGGCCAGCGCATCGTGTCGACGATCTTCACGCAGTCGAACCAGTACCGCGTGATTCTCGAGTCCGAGCCGAAGGACCAGCACTACGCGCAATCGCTGAACGACATCTACCTGCCGTCGGCGGGCGGCGGCCAGGTGCCGCTGGCGTCGATCGCGTCGTTCCACGAGCGGCCGTCGCCGCTCTTGGTCGCGCACCTGTCGCAGTTCCCGTCGACCACCATCTCGTTCAACCTCGCGCCGGGCGCGTCGCTCGGCGAGGCGGTCAAGGCGATCGACGCCGCCGAGAAGGACATCGGGCTGCCCGCGTCGTTCCAGACGCGCTTCCAGGGCGCGGCGCTCGCGTTCCAGGCATCGCTGTCGAACCAGCTGTTCCTGATCCTCGCCGCGGTCGTCACGATGTACATCGTGCTCGGCGTGCTGTACGAGAGCTACATCCACCCGATCACGATCCTGTCGACGCTGCCGTCGGCCGGCGTCGGCGCGCTGCTCGCGCTGATGATCACCGGGCACGACCTCGACATCATCGGGATCATCGGCATCGTGCTGCTGATCGGCATCGTGAAGAAGAACGCGATCATGATGATCGACTTCGCGCTCGAGGCCGAGCGCGTCGAAGGCAAGCCGCCGCGCGAGGCGATCTACCAGGCGTGCCTGCTGCGCTTCCGGCCGATCCTGATGACGACGCTCGCCGCGCTGCTCGGCGCGGTGCCGCTGATCGTCGGCTCCGGCGCGGGCTCCGAGCTGCGCCAGCCGCTCGGGATCGCGATCGCCGGCGGCCTGATCGTGTCGCAGGTGCTGACGCTGTTCACGACGCCCGTGATCTACCTCGGCTTCGACTCGCTCGCACGCCGCGTGCGCGGCTGGTTCGAACGCCACGGCCCGCAAGCCGGCCCGCGCACGGATGCGTAATCGATGAACCTGTCGCGCCCCTTCATCACCCGCCCCGTCGCGACGACGCTGCTCGCGATCGGCGTCGCGCTCGCGGGCCTGTTCGCGTTCGTCAAGCTGCCGGTGTCGCCGCTGCCGCAGGTCGACTTCCCGACCATCTCGGTGCAGGCGTCGCTGCCGGGCGCGAGCCCGGAAACGGTCGCGACCAGCGTGACGAGCCCGCTCGAGCGGCACCTCGGCTCGATCGCCGACGTGTCCGAAATGACGTCGACGAGCACGGTCGGCAACGCGCGGATCATCCTGCAGTTCGGGCTGAACCGCGACATCGACGGCGCCGCGCGCGACGTGCAGGCCGCGATCAACGCGGCGCGCGCCGACCTGCCCGCCGCGCTGAAGAGCAACCCGACCTACCGCAAGGTCAACCCGGCCGATTCGCCGATCATGATCGTGTCGCTGACGTCGGAGACCTCGTCGCCCGCGAAGCTGTACGACGCCGCGTCGACGGTGCTGCAGCAGTCGCTGTCGCAGATCGACGGGATCGGCCAGGTGTCGGTGAGCGGCTCCGCGAACCCGGCCGTGCGCGTCGAGCTCGAGCCGCAGGCGCTGTTCCACTACGGGATCGGCCTCGAGGACGTGCGCGCGGCGCTGGCCTCCGCGAACGCCAACGCGCCGAAGGGCGCGATCGAATTCGGCCCGCAGCGCTACCAGCTCTATACGAACGACCAGGCATCCGAGGCGTCGCAATATCGCGACCTCGTCGTGGCTTACCGCAACGGCTCGGCCGTGCGGCTGTCCGACCTGTCGGACGTCGTCGATTCGGTCGAGGATCTCCGCAACCTCGGCCTGTCGAACGGCAAGCGCGCGGTGCTCGTGATCCTCTACCGCTCGCCCGGCGCGAACATCATCGACACGATCGACCGCGTGCGCGCGGCGCTGCCGCAGCTCACCGCGTCGCTGCCGGCCGACATCACCGTCACGCCCGTGCTCGACCGCTCGACCACGATTCGCGCGTCGCTGAAGGACACCGAGCACACGCTGCTGATCGCGGTCAGCCTCGTCGTGATGGTCGTGTTCCTGTTCCTGCGCAACTGGCGCGCGACGCTGATCCCGAGCGTCGCGGTGCCGATCTCGATCATCGGCACGTTCGGTGCGATGTACCTGCTCGGCTTCTCGATCGACAACCTGTCGCTGATGGCGCTGATCGTCGCGACCGGCTTCGTCGTCGACGATGCGATCGTCGTGCTCGAGAACATCTCGCGGCATATCGAGAACGGCAAGTCGCGCATGCAGGCCGCGTTCGACGGCGCGCGCGAGGTCGGCTTCACGGTGTTGTCGATGAGCATTTCGCTCGTCGCGGTGTTCCTGCCGATCCTGCTGATGGGCGGCATCGTCGGGCGGCTGTTCCGCGAGTTCGCACTGACGCTGTCGCTCGCGATCGCCGTCTCGCTCGCGGTGTCGCTCACGGTCACGCCGATGATGTGCGCGCGCCTGCTGCCCGAGTCGCACGACCCGCAAAACGAAGGCCGCTTCGGACGTTTCCTGGAACGCTGTTTCAGCCGCATGCAGCGCGGCTACGAGCGCTCGCTGTCGTGGGCGCTGCGCCGGCCGCTCCTGATCCTGCTGACCCTGTTCGCGACGATCGGGCTGAACGTCTACCTGTACATCGTCGTGCCGAAGGGTTTCTTCCCGCAGCAGGACACCGGGCTGATGATCGGCGGCATCCGGGCCGACCAGTCGACGTCGTTCCAGGCGATGAAGCTGAAGTTCTCCGAGATGATGCGGATCGTGCAGGGCAACCCGAACGTGAAGAGCGTCGCGGGCTTCACCGGCGGCACGCAGACCAACTCGGGCTTCATGTTCGTCACGCTGAAGGATCGCACCGAGCGCAAGCTGTCGGCCGACCAGGTGATCCAGCAACTGCGCGTCCCGCTGTCGGATGTCGCCGGCGCGAGCACGTTCCTGCAGGCCGCGCAGGACATTCGCGTCGGCGGCCGGCAGAGCAACGCGCAGTACCAGTTCACGCTGCTCGGCGATTCGAGCGCCGACCTGTACAAGTGGGGGCCGATCCTGACCGAGGCGCTGCAGAAGCGCCCCGAGCTGACCGACGTGAACTCCGACCAGCAGCAAGGCGGCATGGAAGCCATGGTGACGATCGATCGGGCGACGGCCGCGCGGTTCGGCATCAAGCCCGCGCAGATCGACAATACGCTGTACGACGCATTCGGCCAGCGCCAGGTCTCGACGATCTACAACCCGCTGAACCAGTACCACGTGGTGATGGAAGTCGCGCCGAAGTACTGGCAGAGCCCCGAGATGCTGAACCAGGTGTGGGTCAGCACGTCGGGCGGCAGCGCAAACGGCTCGCAGACCACCAACGCAGCGGCCGGCACCTACGTCGCGACGGCCGCCGGCACGTCGAGCGCCGGCACGGCCACGCAGAGCGCCGCGGCGATCGCGTCCGACTCCGCGCGCAACCAGGCGCTCAACTCGATCGCGGCGAGCGGCAAGTCGAGCGCGTCGTCGGGTGCGTCGGTGTCGACGTCGAAGTCGACGATGATCCCGCTGTCGGCAATCGCGACGTTCGGGCCGAGCACGACGCCGCTGTCGGTCAACCACCAGGGGCTGTTCGTCGCGACGACGATCTCGTTCAACCTGCCGCCCGGCGTGTCGCTGTCGCAGGCGACGCAGGTGATCTACCAGACGATGGCGCAGGTCGGCGTCCCGCCGACCATCGTCGGCAGCTTCCAGGGCACCGCGCAGGCGTTCCAGCAGTCGATGAACGACCAGCCGATCCTGATCCTCGCGGCGCTGCTGGCCGTCTATATCGTGCTCGGGATCCTGTACGAAAGCTACATCCACCCGATCACGATCCTGTCGACGCTGCCGTCGGCCGGCGTAGGCGCGCTGCTCGCGCTGCTGCTGTGCAAGACCGAGTTCAGCATCATCGCGCTGATCGGCGTGATCCTGCTGATCGGGATCGTGAAGAAAAACGCGATCATGATGGTCGACTTCGCGATCGACCAGACGCGCAACAACGGAAAGTCGTCGTTCGACGCGATCCACGAGGCGTGCCTGCTGCGCTTCCGCCCGATCATGATGACGACGATGGCCGCGCTGCTCGGCGCGCTGCCGCTCGCGTTCGGCCACGGCGACGGTGCCGAGCTGCGCGCGCCGCTCGGGATCGCGATCGCCGGCGGCCTGATCGTGTCGCAGGTGCTGACGCTCTATACGACGCCGGTCGTCTACCTGTATATGGATCGCTTCCGCGTGTGGGCCGAGAAACGGCGCAACCGCCGCGGGAATAGCGGCGGGCCGGCCGTTGCCGGGGAGTGATGAAGCGGCCGCCTTGTGCGGCCGTTTTTTTGCGCTTGAACCGCGGCGACGATCGGCTATCGTGAGTCCATGCCCACCGCTGCGCCCTTCACGGGGACCCACCATGAACGTCCAGCTCAACCATACGATCGTCTGGTGCCGCGACAAGCACGCGTCGAGCCGCTTCCTCACCGAGCTGCTGGAATTGCCGCCGCCGACGCCGTTCGGCGCGATGCTGGTCGTCCCGCTCGGCAACGGCGTGTCGCTCGATTTCTATGAACGGTCGGGAGCGATCGCGTCGCAGCATTACGCGTTCCTGCTCGACGAAGCAGGCTTCGATCGCGTGCTCGCGCGCATTCGCGAGCGCGGGCTGCCGCACTGGGCCGATCCGGCGAAGCGGCAACCCGATGACATCTACCGCCACAACGGCGGCCGAGGCGTGTACTTCGACGATCCGGACGGCCACTTCCTCGAAGTGATGACGCAGCCTTACGTGCTGAACGGCTAGTTCGACGGGCCGGCGTTGCACCGGCCCGTACCGTGACGCGGATGCCGCCCCGCTCGGGACGGCATCCGGCCGACCGACGTTACTCGGCAGCGTCCGCCGCCGTCTTGCGCGGACGACGCGCGCGCGGGGCGGCCTTGCGGGCCGGCTTCTTCGGCTTGGCAGCGGCCGGCGCTTGCGCAACCGCGTCGGCATGGGCTTCAGCCGGCGCCGCGTCGTGCGATGGCTGGGCGGCGGCACGCTCGCTGCCGGCATCGCCTGCCGCCGGCCCGGCGTGGGTCATCGTGACATGCTGCTCGTCGCCCTGCTCCGCGTCGCGATGCGCGTCGTCGGCATGCTTGCCGTGCGCGTGCTTGCTGTCGCCGTGCTTCGGCGCGCCATGCCCGGCGTCGTCCGGCGTCCCGGCTGCCTGACGGTCTGCGCGCTTCGCGGCGGCGCCCTTCTTCGCGCCTGCCTTCTTCGCCGCGGTCTTGCGCGCGCGCTTGCGGCCATCCTTCGCATCGCCATGCGCGTCGGCCACTTCGGCCACTTCGACCGTTTCCGCCGGCGACCTCATCGGTGCCGCCTCAGCCACCTCGGCGACGTCGGCCACTTCCGTCTCGTCCGCTTCGACCTGCACGCTTTCGTGCATGACCGCTTCCGCCCGCTGCCCGCGACGTTGCGCATTGCGCGCGGCCCGCGCCGGCTCGGCCGCGCGCGTACCGTGGTGCGCGCCGCCGTGTCCGCCGCCGTGCCCGCCGCTTTCACCGCCCGCCGTGACGTGCTCCGCGGTCGACTGCTGGCGTGCCCGCGACACGAACGCGCCCGACTTGTCGTCACGCCCGACTTCGAGCAGGCCGCGCGCCTGCGCCTCGTCGAGCAGGTTGCCGAACGCGCGGAATCCGTAATACGACTCGTTGAAATCCGGCTTGCGGCGCTTGATCGCGCTCTTGAGCACCGACGCCCAGATCTTGCCGACATCGTCCCGCTCCGACGCGAGCGCGTCGAACGTCTCGACGGCCAGCGCGATCGCCTCGGCCTTGCGCGCGTCCAGGTCGTGCTTGCGCGACGACGGCTCGTCCGGCCGCTTCGCGCCGCCGTTGCCCGCGCGCTGCTGTTGTTCGCGCTTCGCGAGCGCGCGTTGCTGCTCGCGCACCAGGTCGTCGTAGAAGATGAATTCGTCGCAGTTCGCGACCAGCAGGTCCGACGTCGATTTCTTCACACCGACGCCGATCACCTTCTTCGCGTTCTCGCGCAGCTTCGACACCAGCGGCGAAAAATCCGAGTCGCCGCTGATGATCACGAACGTATCGACGTGCGACTTCGTGTAGCAGAGGTCGAGCGCGTCGACGACGAGCCGGATGTCGGCCGAGTTCTTGCCCGACTGGCGCACGTGCGGAATCTCGATCAGCTCGAAGCTCGCCTCGTGCATCGACGCCTTGAAGCCCTTGTAGCGATCCCAGTCGCAATAGGCCTTCTTCACGACGATGCTGCCCTTCAGCAGCAGGCGCTCCAGCACGGGCTTGATGTCGAACTTCTCGTACTTCGCGTCGCGCACGCCGAGCGCGACGTTCTCGAAGTCGCAGAACACGGCCATGCTGACGTTGTCCAGGGGTAATGCCATGTGTACTCCAACCAGTGGGCCGATGCGTTGTAGGACGTAACGGCGAAAAAAGCATCGCGCACATGATAGCCGGTCGGCGCGTCATTCCCGCATCCGTGTGAACGATTGGCGGCCGGAATGTCGATGTCGGTCGCGCGCAGCCGGTATGCCCGATGCCGGTATGCCCCTTAATACACCCCCGCCGCCGCGGCAAATCGACATTACACTTGAGTTATCGGTCGTCCGTCCCTATCTGGAAGGATGACGCATCGAGCAAGGAGCGGTTTCATGACGACGAAGGTACTGCTGATTGGCGCGACCGGCCGAACGGGTCAGGCCTGCGCGGATCTGCTGCTCAAGCAGCCGGAGTTCGAGGTCACGGCGCTCGTGCGCCGCCACGGCTATGCGCTCGCAGGCGCACGGGTGGTCGAGGCCGACCTGACGAACGATTTCTCGCACGCATTCCAGGGCATCTCGCACGTGATCTACGCGGCCGGCTCGGCCGAATCGGAAGGCGCGGCCGAAGAGGAACAGGTCGACCGCGACGCGGTCGCCCGCGCGGCCGAATACGCGCTGGCTTACAACGCGCAGAAGCTGGTGGTGATCAGCTCGCTGTCCGCGTACCGGCCGGAGCTCGGCCCGGACGCGCTGCGCCACTATTCGCAGATGAAGCGCGAAGGCGACGATCGCGTGATCGCGTCGGGCGTCGACTACGCGATCCTGCGCCCCGGCCCGCTCACGGACGATCCGGGTGTCGGCAAGATCGCGCTCACCGACGCATGGTTCGATGGCGCCCCACCCGTATCGCGCCAGGATGTCGCCTGGGCCGCGATCGAGGCGATCAAGCTGGGCATCTCGCGCAAGATCGTCGGCTTCGTCGGCGGCAGCGTGCCGATCGAGCAGGCATTGCGCGCATAACAGCCTCTCACGCGCGGCGGCTGCGTCGCTCCGTACCGGCGGCCCGCACGACGGGCCGCTTTGCCGTGCGGGTCGCCCGCTTACTGCTTCGGATGCGCGTCCGCCCACGCCTTCACGGCGGCGAGCGTATTCTCGACGTGCTTGTCCGGCGACAGGCTCGTGTATTCGTAGAGCACCTTCCCTTCCGGCGAAATCACGTAGGACACGCGGTTCGCCTTGTCGATCGCCGGCAGCTTCGCGTCATATTCCCGGATGATCTTCGCGTCCGGATCGGCCGCGACCGGGAACTTGCTCCGGCACTCGCTCACCGAGAACTTCGTCAGCGTGTCGATCTTGTCAGCCGAGACGCCAATCACCGTCGCACCGTAAGCCTTGTAACGGTCGACCGCGTCCGCGAACGCATGCGCCTCGATCGTGCAGCCCTTCGTGAACGCGGCCGGATAGAAATACAGCACGACCGGCCCCTGCTTCAGCGCGTCCGCGAGCGAGTACGTGTAAGTCTTGCCGCCCAGCGACGCCTGCGTCGTGAAATCGGGCGCCGCGGCACCCGGCTTCAATTCCGCCTGCGCCATCAGCGCATGGCCGGCCACCAGCGCCGCCACGGCGGCGCCCAGCAACAGTTTTCGCTTCATCTGCGTCCTCATTTCTTATAAAGTCAGCCTCGATGCAGGCCCCGCCGGCGTTCGCCTGTCGAACACCCACGAGGCCGATCCGGCCCAGCGGCAACGCCACCGCGGCCGGTCCGTTAAAGATTCCGCACAGTCTGCCGTTATTCCTTCCGGACAACCGGTTCCAGCCCTTCACGTCAGCGAGAAACATGGAAGCCAACAGGAAACAGACGTCACGCAAGGGCTCCTGGCGCAGCGCCTTGCATACGCTGCGCCGCTTCGCCTGGTCGGGCGGCGCGCTGATGCCCGCGCGCGCCGGTGCGCCGCGACGCGACGACTCCGTGCGCAACTGGCTGGAACAGACGGTCGGCACGGTGGATTTCCTCGCCCATGTCGACCGCGAGCTGCGCTTTCTGTACGTGTCCGACGCGAGCCTGCGCTTCATCGGCTACCACCGCGACTACCTGCACACGCTGACGCTGCGCGACCTGATCGCCGAACAGGATACCGCGGCGCTCGAAGGCCTGCTTGCACGCGCCGCGCGTTCGGGCCAGGTCGAGAAGGCGACGATGTGCATCGTCAAGTCGCTCACCTACCCGCTGGACGTCGAGATCCGCGCGTTCAAGAGCCGCCATCACGGGGTCGACGGGTTCGCGATCGCGGCGTTCGACGTGTCGTCGTGGCGCGCGCTCGAGGCGCGCCTGACTTACGAGATGCACCACGACCCGATGACGGGGCTCGGCAACCTGTCCGCGCTCGTGCCCGCGCTGATGCGCGCGCAGCAGGCCGCCGACGGTGACGGCTCGTGCGCGGCGCTGCTGCTGCTCGACCTCGACGACTACCAGCGGATCAACCGCGCGCTCGGCTACGACGCGGGCGACACGCTGCTGCGCGAGACCGCGCAGCGGCTGAAGGCGCTCGTCACGCCGAACGAGCAGCTCGCGCGCGTTGCGAGCGACAAGTTCGCGGTCGTGCTCGGCGCACCGGACCGCACGCAGGCGAGCAACGCGGCGGACGCACTCGCCCGCCGGCTGCAGGCCGCGGTGCGCGAGCCCTACGTGTACCAGGGGCAGACCGTGCACCTGTCCGCGAGCATCGGCATCGCGCTTTACCCCGACGAGCGCTCGGCGCCGCACCGCGCGCAGCACCACAGCCCGCTGCTGCGCCGCGCCGACCACGCGCTCGCGCAGGCGAAGGCGTCGGGCGGCAATGCGCTCGCGTTCCACGCCCCCGTCGACGATCCGGCCGACGCCGAACGGCTGAAGCTCGAGGCCGACCTGTACGACGGCGTGCGCAACGGCGAGTTTTCGCTCCATTTCCAGCCGATCACGCGCAGCCAGTCGGGCGCGGTGGTCGGGGTCGAGGCGCTGATCCGCTGGCGCCATCCGGTGCACGGCCTCGTGCCGCCGGCGACCTTCATTCCGCTCGCCGAATCGATCGGCCTGATCAACTATCTCGGCAACTGGGTGCTCAAGGCCGCGTGCATGCAGCTCGTCGCCTGGGACCGCCAGGGGCTTGCGCTGCAGTACGTGGCGGTCAACGTGTCGCCGCAGCAGTTCCGTGACCCGCGCTTCACGCAGAGCGTGCGCGAGGCGATCGCGCTGACGGGCATCGATCCGCGCCGCATCGTGCTCGAAATCACCGAAAGCCTGCTGATGCACGATCCCGCGCAGGCGAAGGGGCTGCTCGAGGAGCTGACCGATCTCGGCATCCGCTTCGCGATCGACGATTTCGGCACCGGCTATTCGAGCCTCGCGTACCTGCAGCGCTTCCCGCTCGCGAAGCTGAAGATCGACCGCAGTTTCGTCGAGAACCTGCTGACCTCGCGCAATGACCGCGCGATCGTGTCGGCGGTGGTCGGCCTCGCGCAGACGCTCGATCTCGAACTCGTCGCCGAAGGCGTCGAGACCGAGGCGCAGCGCGAATTGCTGACGGAGATGGGCTGCAACCATATCCAGGGCTGGCTCGTCTGCCAGGCGCTGCCGTCCGAGGAGCTCGCGCGGCGCTTCGAGGCGCAGCAGTTGCACCTGCACGCCGCTGCCTGACGCGCGCGGCGAACCGGACAGATCCGTATGTCAATCACCGAACACCTGCCCCGCACCGCATTGCTCGACAAGCTGTGGGCCCGGATGAACGAACGGGGCGATTTCCCGCTGCTGTCGGAATCGCTGCGTGCGACGATGGCCGCGATGAAGAACGACGACCTCGACTTCACCGCACTCGTGCGCGTCGTGCTGTCGGACTTCGCGCTCACGCAGAAAGTGCTGCGGCTCGCGAACTCCGCGATGTACATGGCGTTCGGCGGCAACATCACGACCGTGACCCGCGCCCTGATGGTGCTCGGCATGGACGCCGTCGGCCACCTGGTCGTCGGGCTCAAGCTCGTCGACCATTTCCACCACAGCACACCGCGGCGCATCGACGCGAAGCTCGAGCTGAACCGCGCGCTGCTGTCCGGCTGCGTCGCGCGCAAGCTCACCGAGCGCGCCGAGCTGCGCTCGGGCGAGGAAGCCGTCGTCTGCACGCTGATGCGCCAGGTCGGCAAGCTGCTCGTGGTTTGCTACCTCGACAGCGAATGGGACCGGATCCGCCGCCGCGCGGCCGAGCTGAACGGCGACGAAGCGGCCGCCTGCATCGATGTGCTCGGCGTCGGCTTCGACGAGATCGGGCTCGAGGCGGCCGCGCGCTGGCGCTTGCCCGACGTGATCCGCGCGGGGATGGCCGATCACGACCATGTGGTCCATGCCGATGCGTTCGGCAACGACGATGACGACCACGATGCGGGCCGTGCGACCGATGACGGCCCGGCCGACCGCGTCCGCTGGCTGCGCGCGATCAGCCGCTGCTCGACCGACGTCGCGGGTGCGCTGGTGATGCCCGCGAGCCCGCAGCGCGACGCGCGTATCGCGGCGCTCGCGCAGCACTACGGCGCGGAACTCGACATGGAATCCGACGCGCTCGTCGAGATCGCCGAGCGGCTCGCACGCGAGGAAGCGAGCGACACCGTGATGCGCGAGATCGTCGAGCTGCGCGCGAACGCCGATGCGATCGCGCGCGCCCAGGCCGCGCCCGAGGCGTGCCTCGAAGCCGGCCTCGCGGACCTGCGTGCGCTGCCGTCCGAGCACGTGCTGACGCCGGTGCTCGCGCTGGCGTCGGAAAGCTTGCTGGCCGGCCTCGCGTTCACGCGCACCGTGATGTTCGTGCGCCACGACGACGGCATGTTCGCCGCGCGCCTCGGCTTCGGCCCCGGCGTCGACACGACGCTCGACCGGCTGCGCTTCGACGAGCGCTTCGAGCCGGACGTGTTCCATCTCGCGATCTCGAACTCGGTCGGCATCTTCATCGAGCAGGCGCAGGAGCCGAAGATGCTCAAGCGGCTGCCCGCGTGGTATCTCGACGCCTTCGACGACACGCGCGCGTTCGTGCTGCTGCCGGTGCGCGTCGGCACGACGACCGTCGCGCTGCTGTACGGCGACTGGGCCGGCGCGCAGCCCGCGCGCAAGATCACGCAGCAGGAGATGGCTGTGCTCAACGAGCTGGCGCGCGAACTGGGCCGGTTCTTTCCGGCCTGACGCCGCCGCCGGCCGCTGCTGCGCGGTTTCCCGTCCGCGGTTTCCCGCCAATTTCCGCCCCAAAAAAACAAACCGGCCGCATCAGCGGCCGGTTTGCTTGCATCGTGCGATCGAACGCCGCGCTTACTTGAGCGTCACGGGCACGCTGAAGTACTTCTTCGCGAGGTTGTCGATCGTGCCGTCGGCCTTCAGTTCCTTCAGCGCCTGATCGAGCGCGGTCTTCAACGCCGCGTCGTTCTTGCGCAGGCCGAAGCCGACGCCCGAGCCGAGGATCTCGGCGTCGCTTACGGTACCGCCCGCGAACGCGAAGCCCTGGCCTTGCGGCTTCGTCAGGAAGCCCTTCGAACCGGCTTCCGCGTCCTGGAACGTCGCGTCGAGACGGCCCGACTTCAGGTCGGCGTAGGCCAGGTCCTGCGTCTGGTACGGCACGACTTCGACGCCGGCCGGCGCCCACTTCTTCTTCGCGTACGCTTCCTGGATCGTGCCTTGCAGCACGCCCACGCGCTTGCCCTTCAGCGATTGCGGGGTCGGCAGCAGGCCGCTGCCCTGCTTCGCGATCAGCTGGTTCGGGATCGTGTAGATCGCATCGGTGAACGCGATCGCGTGCTTGCGCTGGTCGGTGATCGTCATGTCCGAGTTGATCGCGTCGAACTTGCGGGCCTGCAGCGCCGGGATCAGGCCGTCGAAGTCGTTCTCGACCCACACGCACTTCGTCTTCAGCTTCGCGCACACCGCGTTGCCGATATCGATGTCGAAGCCGGTCAGCTTGCCGTCGGGCGTCTTGTATTCGAACGGCGCGTACGAGGCTTCGACGCCGAAACGGATCTCTTTCAGATCCGCTGCCATCGCGCTGCCTGCCGCCACGGCCGATGCCGCCACCACCGCATGCGCGGCCACTTTACGCCAATCCAACTTCATCAGGTGTTCTCCTCGATACTCGAATGTTCCGGAACTACGGGCGCATGCATCATTGCAGGGTCGGATGACCACCGCAATGCTGCCGCCGCGCCGTGATGCGGCGCAACAGCCGCAAGGCCGCGATTGTACCAATCCGCGCGGCCCGATATGGCAAAGCAGCCGCCGGCACGTGATGCTGCGCTGCGGGCGCCGACGTCAACGGGGCGACCCGTCGAACTTGCAAGACGATGTCGCAAATACGCAAGCGCGACCCGCGGGCCTTCCGCGTGGCGGGTGGGCGATATCTCGAATTAGGAATGGCGGCCACGCGCAACCGGCCACCGTCAGACGAGCGCGGCGACCGTCTCGCGGGTCGTATCGACGACGAGCAGGCCCGCACGCAAACCCGGCTTCACCGACGGATTCGGGAACACGATGCGCTCCTCGTCGTGCGTCACCGTGTAGCGGTAATCGCCGTCCCGCGCTAGCACCGTGCCGCGTGCGAACGCGGTGAAGTTCGCGACGTCGGCCGCGACGAACAACTCGAGCGCATCGCTCTGCTTCGTGATCTGGTCGATCACCGTGAAGACGCGCGGCAACGGCGCGTCGGCCTCGCAAGCGGCGCCCGACACGAGCTTGCGCACCGCGCGGTCGGTCGGCGCAAAGCGCGCCAGGTCGTTCTGGCCGAACGGGCGCACCTTGCCGAGTTCCAGCGTGCACGCAAGCGCACCGCAATGCTCGGCCGTGAAATGCGAGTACGTGTTGCCCTTCGCGGTATGCAGCAGCACGGCCGCGATGCGCGCGTCGCCGAGCCATTCGAACATCGTGCGCGTCGGCGGCATGCCCGTGTGCGGCAGCAGCGCGAACTGCTCGAACACCGATGCGCGGATCGCCGTATGCATGTCGATGTGCCAGCGCGCGGCGCCGGCCGGCGCGGCCGCGAAGAACGCGGCGGCGGCGGCTTCGAGCTGCACGGCGCGCGGCGCTTCGCGGCTGTCGGGCACCTGCGCGTGACGGCCGCTGAACAGGCGGTTCAGGTCGTCGTCGAGATAGCGTTCGCCGGCACGCATCGCCGGCACGTTGCCGAGCACGACGAGCAACCGGCACGCGAGCGGCAGCGCGCCCGATGCGAGATCGCGCACGAGCATCGACAGCAGCTCGATCGGCGCCGTCTCGTCACCGTGCACGCCGGCCGACACGAGCACGCTCGCGCGCGCCGGGCCGGCGGCCTCGGCCGCCACCGGTTCGAGCGCGAGCAGCCCGTCGCCGCGCCATTGCCAGCGCACGGCGCCGGCGGCGCAGGTACCGTCCGTCGCGGACGGTGCGCTGCCGGCCAGCGTGAACGCGAGGAAGTCGTCGAGCAACGCGTCGGCCATGCGGGAATCAGCGCTGGAAGTCATACAGCGAACCGACGCGCAGGATCTGCGTGAGCTCGTCGAGCGCGGTGCGCGATTCGTCGAGCAGCGCCGGATCGGCGAGGTCTTCCGGTGCGAGGCGGTCGCGATAGTGCCGGTCGATCCACGTGTCGAGCGACGCGAACAGCGTGTCGTTGATCCACACGTTCGACGTGACGGCCGCGCGCTCCGCTTCGTTCAGCACGACGCGCAGGCGCAGGCACGCAGGGCCGCCGCCGTTCTTCATGCTTTCGCGCAGGTCGAACACGAGCACGTCGTGGATCGGGCCGTTGCCGGCCGCGAGTTCGTCGAGATAGGCCGCGACGTTGCCGTTCTCGCGGCATTCCTGCGGCACGACGAGCACCTGCGAGCCGTCCGCGCGCGACAGCAGCTGGCTGTTGAACAGGTACGACGTCACCGCGTCGTTCACGCTCACGGCGGCCTCGGGCACCTCGATCACGTTCAGGCGCGCACCGCGTGCGTCGAGCGCGGCGGTCAGCGTGTCGTAGATCGCCTGCTTGTTGACGAACGCGCGCTCGTGCGTGAACAGCGTGTCGCGGTTGCCGACCGAGATCACGTCGTTGTGGAACACGCCCGCGTCGATCACGTCCGGATCCTGCTGCGCATAGACCGTCGCTTCTTCCGCGAGCCCGTGGCGATGCGCGACCGCGCGGCTCGCCTCGAAGGTCTGGCGCGCCGGGAAGCGCTTCGGCTCCGGCCCGCGGCGGTATTCCGCACGGCCGTACACGAAGAACTCGATGCCCGGCTTGCCGTATTCGGCGCAAAAGCGCGTGTGGTTCGCCGCGCCTTCGTCGCCGAGTGCCGGCGTGCCGGTCAGCGCTTCGTGCACCGCGAAATGCGCGGGATCGGCGAACAGCGTCGACAGCGTGCGGCGCGTCGCTTCGTGCTCGATCGCGCGATGCAGCTTGCTGCACAGGTTCGCCGGCGTGAAGTGCACGCGGCCGTCGCTCGTGTCGGCCGACGGGCTGACGGTGGCCGCGTTCGCGGTCCACATCGCCGATGCCGAGCTCGCCGCGGCGAGCAGTTCGGGCGCCTGCTTCGCGGCCTTCGCGATCACGTCCGCGTCCTTGCCGGAGAAGCCGAGCTCGCGCAGCAGGCGCAGCGACGGCCGCTCCTGCGGCGGCAGCACGCCTTGCGCGAAGCCGAGATCCGCGAGCTGCTTCATCTTGCGCAGCCCCTGCTTCGCGGCGGCCTTCGGGTTCGCGGCCGACTTTTCGTTGTTGAGCGACGCCACGTTGCCGAACGACAGCCCGGCGTAGTTGTGGGTCGGGCCGACGAGCCCGTCGAAATTGGCTTCTTGTGCGTTCATCGTCGTTCCCTCGATCAGAAATGCAGGCCCGGCGACAGGCTCGCGGGCAAGGTCAGTTGCGTGCTTTCCACCGACGCCATCGGATACGCGCAATAGTCGGCCGCGTAGTACGCGCTCGGGCGATGGTTGCCCGAGCGGCCGGTGCCGCCGAACGGCGCGGCGGACGACGCGCCGTTGGTCGGCCGGTTCCAGTTGACGATCCCGGCGCGAATCGTGCGGCGGAAGTGTTCCCATGCGTTCGCGTCGTCGGCCAGCAGGCCGGCGGACAGGCCGAACGCCGTGTCGTTCGCGCGCTCGATCGCTTCGTCGAACGTCGCATAGCGGACGATCTGCGCGAGCGGGCCGAAGTGCTCTTCGTCCGGCAGGTTCGCGACGCCCGTCACGTCGACGATCGCCGCGTTCACGAAGCCGAGGCGCGGATCGCGCTGCGTCATCGCGATGATCGGCTTCGCGCCCTGCTCGATCAGGCGCGACTGCGCGTCGACGAGCTTCGCCGCGGCACGCGCCGAGATCACCGCGCCCATGAACGGCTGCGGATCGGCGTCGAACACGTCGGCCGTGATCTTCGACGTGACGTCGGCGAAGCGCGCGAGGAAGCGGTCGCCGAACGTGCCCTGCGGCACGAAGATGCGGCGCGCGCACGTGCAGCGCTGGCCGGCCGACAGGAACGCCGACTGGATCGTGTGATGGACCGCCGCGTCGATATCCTCGACTTCGCCGATCACGAGCGGGTTGTTGCCGCCCATCTCGAGCGCGAGCACGATTTCCGGACGGCCGCCGAACTGCTTGTGCAGCAGCGTGCCGGTATCCGAGCTGCCGGTGAAGAACAGCCCGTCGATCTGCCGATGGTTCGCGAGCGCGATGCCCGTGTCCTTCTCGCCCTGCACGAGGTTCAGCACGCCGTCCGGCAGCCCCGCTTCCTTCCACACTTCGACCGTCGCACGCGCGACGCCCGGTGCGAGCTCCGACGGCTTGAACACGACCGCATTGCCGGCGATCAGCGCGGGCACGATATGGCCGTTCGGCAAGTGGCCGGGGAAGTTGTACGGGCCGAACACCGCGACCACGCCATGCGGGCGATGACGCAGCACCGCGACGCCGTCGGCCATGTCCTGGCGTTTCTCGCCGGTGCGTTCCTGGTAAGCCTGGATCGAGATGCCGACCTTCGCGGCCATCGACGCGACTTCCGTGCGCGCTTCCCACAGCGGCTTGCCCGTCTCGCGGCCGATCGCGGTCGCGATCGCTTCCTTGCGTTCGGTGAGCAACGCGGCGAAACGCTTGACGATCGCGCAGCGCGATTCGAAGTCGAGCGCCGACCAGCCGGCGAATGCGCGGCGCGCGCTGGCGACCGCACGATCGACGTCGGCCGCCGACGCGCTTTCACCCTGCCATGCGATCTCGTCGGTGCCGGGGTTGCGCGAAGCGAACACGGGGCCCGAGCCTGCGACCCAGGCGCCGTCGATGAAGAGTTCCGTCATGATTCGTTTATCCCTGTTTGACTTTGAGCGGCAGCACGCGCACCGGATCGCCGGCCTTCACGTCGAGCGCGACGGCGTCGTCGGCCGACAGCACGAACGCGCCGTTCGCGACCACGCCCGGCGCGACACCGACGCGGAAATCGGTGAGCGACGTGTTCGACACGAGCGACTTCGGCGGATGGCCGCCCCGCGCATCATCCCGCGCATCCGGCACACCGATCGCGACCGGCACGACGACGCTCTCGCGCACCGTGCGCAGGTCGTTGACGTGGCATTCGAGCACGGGGCCCGCGTCGAAGATGTCGACGTGATTCTGGTAACGCAACCCTTCCGCCTCGAGCATCTTGCGGGCCGGCAGCGTGTCGCGGTGCGTGAGGCCGACCGCGTCCTGCGCGTCCTGCGGCAGCAGGTCGACGTACACCGGATAGCGCGGCATCAGCTCCGCGAGGAACGACTTGCGGCCGTGCGAGCTCAGATAGTCGGCCGCGTTGAAATCGATCTGGTAGAAGTGCGAACCGACTGCGCGCCAGAACGGCGACGTGCCGTCCTCGTCGAAGTGGCCGCGCAGTTCCGCGCAGATGCGTTCCGGGAAGCGCTCGCGGAACTGCGCGATGAACATGAAGCGCGAGCGCGACAGCAGGCCGCCCACGCCGCCCGTGCGATAGCGCGGGCTCAGGAACAGCGAGCACACTTCCGCGTAACCGGTCAGGTCGTGCGAGATGTTCAGCGCGGACATCCGCGTCCACACGCCGAGCTCCTGGCTCGCGTGCACGACCGTGCTCACGCGGTAGTTGTAGAACGGCTGTTCGAGGCCGACCTGCGTCTCGATCCCGCACACGCCCGCGATGTCGCCCGTCTTCGATTCTTCCATCACGAAGAAGTAGCCGGCCTCGCCGGCCGCCGCCTCGCCCGCGAGCGTGCGGCGCGTGCGCTCGATGCGCGCGGCGAGCGCGTCGCGGTCGGGCTTGAACGTGGTCAGGCCCGGCCCGGTTTCCTTCGCGAGCGACACGAGTGCGTCGACGTCGCCCGTTTGTACGACCCGAACGACGATCATGCTGCGTCTCCCTTCAAATCTTCATCGTCGCGGCGGTGCAGCGGCACGCAGCGCACGACATCGCCATCCTTCACATCGAGCACCGCGCGCACGTCGCCGGCCAGCGGTGCATCGCCCGCATCGCCCGGCAGGTCGGCCAGCACGCAGCGGAACGATTCGCCGCTGCCCGTCGACACCATGTACGCCACATCGCCCTGCTGGTGCGCGGCCTCGCGCACGATGCGCTCGGCGCCCTGCTTCACGCACGCGGTGCGGTCAACCTGCGCGGTCAGCACCGGGCCCGCGTCGAAGATGTCGACGAAGCGGTCGGGCTCGAAGCCTTCCTCGAGATGGATGTCGTAGGCGAGCAGCGCCGATTCGTTCGGCTCGCCGAGCACGCGCTGCGCGGCTTCCGGCAGCAGCGGCACGTAGAGCGGATACGCCGGCATCACTTCCGCGATGAAGGTCCGGCTGCGGCCGCCCGACGCGATGTCGACGTCGGTGAAGTCGCGGCCGAAGAACTTGCGGCCCACCGCTTCCCAGAACGGCGATGCGCCGTTGCCGTCGCTCACGCCGAGCAGCAGCGTGAACACTTCCGGCGTGAAGCGGCGGCGGTTCGCGGCGATGTACATCATCCGCGCACGCGAGATCAGGTGCGCGGCCGCGTCGCCGCGCAGCGACGGATCGACGTAGAAGCCCGCCAGCCGGCTCTTGCCGGTCAGCTCGTGCGACATCGTGAGCGCGTGGATCTTGCGGTTCACGTGCAGCTCGCGCGACGCGTGGATCAATGCGTCGTTGCGAAACGCATAGAACGGCTCCGAGTAGCCGGCCGCGGCCACGATGCTCGCCGTGCCGAGCAGCTTGCCCGTCGACGAATCTTCGAGCACGAAGAGGTAGAACTCCTCGCCGGCGAAGTCGACGTCCGCGCGAAACGAATCCTCGGAGAGCGCCACGCGCGCTTCGAGCGCCGCACGGTCGTGCGGCAGCGAGTGCAGGACCGGCTGCGCGGTGCGCGCCATGTGCGCGAGCGCATCGAGATCCGTGAGTTTGCCGGGGCGAACAAATAGCATCGTCGTTCCTGTCTGCGATGAGTGCGCCGATCAGCGCGCGGTGGCTTCCTGGGCGGCGAGCACTTGTTCGACTGCCTTCTCGAAGCGCTTCATGCCTTCGTCGAGCAGGTCGAACGGGATCACCAGCGACGGCACGAAGCGCAGCACGTTCGGGCCGGCGATCAGCATGATCAGGCCGTTTTCCGCGGCGGCGGTGACGAAGTCCTTCGCGCGGCCGTCGAATGCGGCGGTGAGTTCGGCGCCGACGAGCAGGCCCTTGCCGCGCACGTCCTTGAAGATGCCGAAGCGCGCGTTGATGCGCTCGAGTGCGCCTTTCAGGCGCACGCTGCGTTCACGCACGCCTTCGAGCAGTGCCGGGTCGCCGATCAGTTCGACGACCTTGTCGGCGATCGCCGATGCGAGCGGGTTGCCGCCGTACGTCGTGCCGTGCACGCCGACCTTGAAGTGCGCGGCCAGTTCGTTCGTCGTCAGCATCGCGCCGATCGGGAAGCCGTTGCCGAGCGCCTTGGCGGTCGTCAGGATGTCCGGCGTGACGCCCGTATCCATGTAAGCGTAGAACTGGCCCGTGCGGCCGACGCCCGTTTGCACTTCGTCGAAAATCAGCAGCGCGCCGTGTGCGTCGCAGGCTTCGCGCAGTGCTTTCAGGAAGGCCGGATCGGCCGGGATCACGCCGCCTTCGCCCTGTACGGGCTCGACGATCACCGCGCAGGTTTGCGGGCCGATCGCGGCCTTGGCGGCTTCGATGTCGTTGAACGGCAGGTGCTTGATGCCTTCCGGCACCGGGCCGAAGCCTTCCGAGTATTTCGGCTGGCCGCCGACGCTGACCGTGAAGAACGTGCGGCCGTGGAACGACTGGACGAACGACACGATTTCATATTTGTCGGCGCCGTGGCGGTCGAATGCGACGCGGCGTGCGAGTTTCAGGGCGGCTTCGTTCGCTTCCGCGCCGGAGTTCGCGAAGAACGCGCGGTCGGCGAAGGTCAGCGATTCGAGGCGCTTCGCGAGGCGCAGCACCGGCTCGTTCGTGTAGCCGTTGCCGATGTGCCAGAGCTTGCGGCCTTGTTCGTCCAGGACTTTCAGCAGTTCCGGGTGGCCGTGGCCCAGCGACGTCACCGCGATGCCGCACGCGAAGTCGATGTACTCGCGGCCGGCCGTGTCCCACACGCGGGAGCCCTCTGCGCGATCCGGCACGAACGGCGCGGGGGAAAATACCGGCACCATCACTTCGTCGAATGTCTGGCGGGTCACGGTCGAGGTCGTCATGGTCGTTCCTTTCGGTTTCGTAAGAGGGTTCAACAGGATCAAGTTTAGGTAAGGGTGACGCAAGCGTCTTGCGGAATTGCGACGGGTTCTATCGGAAGCGGATAGTGCGGTTTGGTTTTGCCCTTCCGGGCGGGCGGGGGTTCGGTTTCGGTGGGCGTATTTTGAGGCTTTTTTGGCGGTTCGCTTGCGTTGGGCGTGAAGCACCTGTTGTCTTAGCGGTCTATTTGCGTCGCCCCTGCGCGGGGCGGCGGTTACTTTTCTTTGTCTTGCCAAAGAAAAGTAACCAAAAGAAAGGCGCTGTGAGAACGCAAGACCTCCCGGTGCCATGGCGCTCGGAGTGGACCGCGCCTAAGTGTCCGCGCCAGTCCAGAGCGCGGAGTGGTGCGAGCAATGGTTCTGACATCCTCCACTGCCCAACAGAGCGGTATACCGCCCGCTAGCTCCGTCCTCGCTTTGCTCGGCCGACAGGGACACCCCCGCCAGTAACGCTCCAGGTCAATCAGTTCCAGCAATCGCTGCGAGCACCCCGAATTCAGCGAATCAAGGCATGCCCTCATTCACCACGAAAAAGGGACGCAGCACGCACTTACGTGCTCACGCCGTTATCCAACATTCACCGATGGCAAGCAGTCCGATCGGGTACGAATGGTGTGAGAAAAGACGGTTGCGTGCTTTGCTGATGCAGCGCTGGCAGAAGCAAGTGAGCGCATGCAACGCGACGTGAAGTACCTTGCAGCCGAGCGTAGCGAGGATGGAGCTGGCGGGCGGTATACCGCTCTGTTGGGCAGTGGAGGATGTCAGAACCATTGCTCGCACCACTCCGTGTTCTGGACTGGCGCGGACACTTAGGCGCGGTCCACTCCGAGTGCCATGGCACCGGGAGGTCTTGCGTTTTCACAGCGCCTTTCTTTTGGTTACTTTTCTTTGGCAAGACAAAGAAAAGTAACCGCCGCCCCGCGCAGGGGCGACGCAAATAGACCGCTAAGACAACAGGTGCTTCACGCCCAACGCAAGCGAACCGCCAAAAAAAACAAAATCAATCCTTCCCCGCGCGCTCGACAAGCGCGCCCCCGCGAGGCTCTCCGCCGCCGCCGGTCTGCTTCTCGAGCCAGGCTCGCCGATCTTCCCGAGGCGTGACCCCAAACCTTTCGCGGTAAGCATTAGAAAAGTGCGCAGCAGAAGAAAACCCACAGGCGAGACTGACTTGAACAACCGACTTGCTAGTCCGCTGCAACTGGGTCCGAGCCTTGAGCAACCGAAGATTGAGGTAATACTTGGAGGGCATCGCCCCGAGATACTGCCGAAAGAGCCGTTCCAGTTGCCGGCGTGAAACGCCCACGAGCTCGGCGATTTCATCGGTGGTCAACGGATCCTCGACATTGGCTTCCATGAGCAGCAACGCATCATTCAACCGAGGATGCCGCTCGCCCGGCGCAGTCACGAAAGGAATCCGCTGCCGTTCCTCGCCGCTGCGCAAAGTCCCGGCGCCGAGCGCATCGGCGATCCTCTCAGCGAGATCCGGCCCATGTTCCCGGCCAATCATGGCCAGCATGAAATCAACGGTAGCCTGCCCCCCGGCACAGGTCGCCCGATCGCGATCGATCTCGAAGATCTGCTGCGTGACGATCGACCGCTCGAACTGTTCGGCGAACTGCTGATACGTCTCCCAGTTCACGCTCACGCGATACCCGGAAAGCTGCCCGGCCATCGCAAGCCACCAAACGCCATGATGAATCCCGGTGACAACGGGCGTGCGCTGCCCCACCCTCGCGAGACTCGCGAGAAACAACCGATAGTCGGCAAACTGCTGAAACCGCTCCGACACGACGATGACCCAGTCACACGCGATCGCATCGTTGAAAGCCGCATCGGCATGCCACTGCGCACCGCCGGCGAGCGGCACCGGCCGCCCGTCCCACGAACACACCTGCCAGCGATACAGCAGCCGCCCGTCGATCTCGTTCGCGAGGTTCAGCGCATCGACGATCGGACCCACGCCCGACATCGACACGGGCGGCAATGCAACGATCGCCACCTGCGTCGTGCGGGTGGCGCCTGCGGGACGAGACACCGGTACCACGTTGAAACCTGCCCTGTCGCGTTACTTGAGACTGCCCGACAGGAACTGCTTCAGCCGCTCGCTCTGCGGGCGGACCAGCACTTCCTTCGGATCGCCCTCTTCCTCGGTCCGCCCCTGATGCAGGAACATCACGTGGTTCGACACGTTGCGCGCAAAGCCCATCTCGTGCGTGACGACGATCATCGTGCGGCCTTCCTCGGCCAGCTTCTGCATCACCTTCAGCACTTCGCCCACCAGCTCCGGGTCGAGCGCCGACGTCGGTTCGTCGAACAGCATCACGTCCGGATGCATCGCGAGCGCCCGCGCAATCGCCACGCGCTGCTGCTGGCCACCCGACAGATGCGACGGATACTGCTTCTCGACGCGCGGCGGCAAGCCGACCTTCTCCAGGTACTCGCGGGCCCGCTCCTCGGCTTCCTTCTTCGAAATGCCGAGCACGTGCACCGGCGCTTCCATCACGTTCTCGAGCACGTTCATGTGCGCCCAGAGGTTGAAGTGCTGGAACACCATCGCGAGCTTGGTGCGGATGCGCTGCAGCTGCTTGTGATCGGCGACTTCGAGCGCGCCGGCGCGGTCGGTCTTCGTGCGCACGGCCTCGCCGTCGACGACGATCTGCCCCGCATTCGGCCGCTCGAGAAAATTGATGCAGCGCAGGAACGTGCTCTTGCCCGAGCCGCTCGCGCCGATGATGCTGATGACGTCGCCGGCCTTCGCGTTCAGCGACACGCCCTTGAGCACTTCGTTGTCACCGTAGCGCTTGTGAATGTCGACCGCGGCAAGCTTGGTGGAAGCGGCAGCGCTCGTTTGAGTGATCTCGGCCAACTGGCTCTCCTCGAAGTAATTCAATGACGGGCGGCCGCGAGATACGCAAGCCAGTGGCGCTCCGCGCGGCGAAACGCCGCGACGAGTGCGAACGATACCGCAAGATAGATCAGCGCGGCGATCCCGAACGACTGGAACGCCATGTAGGTCGCCGAATTCGCATCGCGCGCGACCTTGAGGATGTCCGGCACGGTCGCGGTGAACGCGACGGTCGTCGCGTGCAGCATCAGGATCACCTCGTTGCTGTACAGCGGCAGCGCGCGGCGCAGCGCCGACGGCAGGATCACGCGGCGGTACATCGTGAACGGCGACATCCCGTACGCCCGCGCCGCCTCCACTTCACCGTGCGGAATCGCACGGATCGCACCCGCGAAGATCTCCGTGGTGTACGCGCAGGTGTTCAGCGCGAACGCGAGAATCGCACAGTTGAAGCCGCTGCGGAAGAACGCGTCGAGCAGCGAGTGCGAACGCACGAACTCGAGGCTGTACATGCCCGTGTACAGCAGCAGCAACTGCACGTAGAGCGGCGTGCCGCGGAACACGTACGTGTAGAACCGCACCGGCGTCGACACCCACTTGTTCTTCGACACGCGTGCGACCGCGAGCGGCACCGCGCACACGAAGCCGAGCGAAATCGACGCAACGAGCAGCCACAGCGTCACCGCGAGGCCGGAGAGGCGCTGGCCGTCCCAGTAAAGGAACGCCTGGCCGAATTCCTGGAGAATTTCGATCATAGATCTGCGTGCCGCACGCCCATGGAATAACGCTTCTCGAGCTGGATCAGCACGAGGTTGGAAACGGTCGTGATCGCGAGATAGATCAGCGCCGCGACGAGGATGAAGAAGAACATGTTGAACGTGCTCTTGCCGGCGTCCTGCGCGGCCTTCACGACGTCCGCGAGGCCGATGATCGACACCAGCGCGGTGGCCTTCACGAGCACCTGCCAGTTGTTGCCGATGCCCGGCAGCGCAAAGCGCATCATCTGCGGAAACATGATCCGCGCGAACACGCGCGCGCCGCTCATCCCGTACGCCGCGCCGGCTTCGAGCTGGCCGCGCGGCACCGACAGGAACGCGCCGCGGAACGTCTCGGTGAAGTACGCGCCGTAGATGAAGCCGAGCGTCAGCACGCCGGCCACGAACGGGTCGATGTCGATCTGGTTCCAGCCGACGAAGTCGGTGAACTGGTTCAGCCAGATCTGGATGCTGTAGAACAACAGCAGCATCAGGACAAGATCGGGCACCGAGCGGATCAGCGTCGTATAGCCGGTCGCGATCGCTCGCAGCACCCGGTTGTGCGACAGCTTCGCCACCGCGCCGATCAGCCCCAGCGCCACCGCAGTGGCGAGCGACAGCACCGACAGCTCGATGGTCTGCACGGTGCCGGCCCAGAGGACGGGACCAAAGCCGTAAAGGAACACGCGCGTCTCCAGAGTTGGAATGGATGCCGACGCGTCTGCCTGTCCCGCGCCGGGCTGACGCGGATAGTCGCAAGCGAAATTGATTGCCTCAAATCACCTTGCACGTGATTGCTGCATCGCAACAATCCGTCCCGTCATTTGCAACCGCGGCCTACACCGCTGTTTCAAAAGGAAAAAAGCCGCTCCCTGACAACCGGATAACCGGCAGGGAAGCGGACTTTTTGCAATTTTCCGGTCGCTTTTTCGATATAGCGCCGAAGGGGGCTGCGGCTGCTCCTACCTCCCCTTCAGGATGTCGGAGCGCGAAGTCGTATAGACAAGCCCGTCCGGGCCGAAATGGACGTTGAAGAATGCGTCGGTGTTGACGCCGTCCTCGAGCCAGCGCCAGCTCCAGACGATCTCGGGCTTGAGCGGATATTGCGCGATGTCGCCGGGCTTGCCGAGCAGGCGCCGCACCTCGTCCTCGTTCATCCCGGGGCGCACCTTCGCGAAATTCTCGGCGGTCAGCACCTGCGTCGCGCCCGTATAGCGGCCGTTCGCATCGAGATCGACGAACCACGTCTGGTTGCCCATCGGGCCGCGCGGGTATTCGAGCCGCTTCGAGCCGTCGGTGAAGTCGCGTTCGGTCTCGGGCTTGCCCATCGTGCCGCGCACGTCGGCCTCGGTCGATTCGCCGACCTTCAGCCCCTTCAGCAGCAGCGGCGCGGGCTTGATCGCGTTGAAGAAATCCCTGATACGTTGCACGTCGAGATTGCCTTGCTTGTCGTCGCAGCCGGTCAGCGCCAGCGCGGCGGCCAGCATCGTCACGGGAAGCAGCCGGAAACGGAAATTCATCGGAAGAAATGCGCGTCGAGAAAACACGCGGCAAGGATACCCGCGCAACGCCAAAAGCGCGAGACGGGCGCGCGGCCCGTCTCGTATTCAGTGCATCGTTTCGGTTTCGGTTTCGGTCTCGGCCCGGGTCGTGCGGCTCGTCGCTTGCGGCGCGCGCGGCACGGCCGGCGGCACGCCGATACGGCGCCGCGTGCGCACGAGTTCGGCCAGTTGCCACGAACCGAGCGCCAGGCAGCCGAACAGCACCTCGCGGCCGCGCTTGACCAGCGCGAGCGACAGCGCCGTCTCGCGATCGACGCCGAACATCTGCGCGAGCAGCACGACGGTCGCCTCCTGCACACCAAGGCCGCCCGGCACCATGAACGCCGCATGGCGCACGGCCTGCGCCATCGCCTCGATGGCGATCGCGCCGCCGATCGACACCGGATGGCCGAGCAGCGCAAGCGCCCAGTAGATCTCGAGCGCGCCGAGCACGTAGCCGGCCAGCTGCCAGAAGAATGCGCTGAACAGCAGCCCCGTGCGCGACATCAGCCCGTCGATATCGGCGTCGAGACGCTTGCCGTCGACGCCCTGCAGCAGCCGGTGCGAATCGCCGAGCAGGCGGCCCGCGAAACGCTCGATCGCATGGAAGACGCCGCCACGGCGCATCAGCACGACGCCGAGCACCGGCAGCGGCAGCGTGAGCAGCAACGCGAGACCGATCGTGCCGCCGCCCATGCTGTTCGTCGTCGCGAGCAGCAGCACGAGGCCGAGCGCGGCGAACGCATACTGGACGACGATCGTCACGAGCAACTCGACGATCACCGATGCCGTCACGCGGCTCGCGTCGGGCACCTGCCAGCGCGCGAGGCGGATGCCGACGATCTCGCCGCCGATCCCGACCACCGGCAGCAGCCGGTTCACGGCCTCGCGCACGGTCGCAATCCACCAGAGGAAGGGCAGCGACGAGCGCTTGTCGAGCAGCAGGTGCCACGCGTAGGCGTCGAG
The DNA here is from genome assembly GCF_002223095.1 of Burkholderia sp. AU33803. NCBI lineage: Bacteria > Pseudomonadati > Pseudomonadota > Betaproteobacteria > Burkholderiales > Burkholderiaceae > Burkholderia > Burkholderia sp. AU33803. The sequence continues at coordinate 697,029 of NZ_NKFJ01000004.1, read as the reverse complement.
CAGCAGCGGCAGCGCATGGAACGGCACGAGCCACAGCAACGCATAACCGGCGCGCGCGAGCATCTGCGATACGTCGCCGATGCCTTCGTGCAGCCCCAGCGCGAGCAGGATGCCGATGCCGAGCGGCCAGCCGAGCCATTTGATCCACTTGGTCATGACGGCTGCGCTCCCGGTGCGCGCGACGCCGGCGCGGCGCGCCGTGCGGCGGGCTGGCCGAACACGTCGGCAAAGCCGCCGGTCGCGACACCCGCCGCCTTCAGCGCGGCCGCGACGCGCGGCGACAGCAGCGCATCGAGTTCGTCCACCGGGCGGTAGCCGGCCATCGTCGGCGTGATCGGGCCGTCGCCGGCCTCGGCCGGATGGCAGTAGATCTCGCCGACGCCCGGCGGCAGCGTGGCGAGCGCATCGAGCAACACGGCCTCGTCCATCGCGCCCGTATGCTCGATGCCGACCACGTAGTCGTTGTGCGCAAGCCCCGCGCGGTCGAGCCGCGCGCGCACGAGCGCGATCCACGGCTTGAGCAGCGCGGGCGCGCTCGTCTCGTAGGGCAGCCGCACCGCGCGCAACCCGTAGTCGCGGCCGATCTCGATGATCAGCGACAGGACGGTCGGATGCAGGTGGAAATGCTTGTGCGCGTTCACGTGGTCGAGCGGCAGGCCGCTCGCCGCGAACGCGTCGAACTGCGCGCGAATCTCGCGGCGCAGCTGCGCTCGCACATGCGGGAGGAAGAAGAAGCGGCAGCCGTCCTTCGCCATCGCATCGCCGAACCGCCCGTCGGGGCCGACGAGCGCGGGAATCTCATGCGCGGGCAGCGTGGCCGGCCCATCCGCGAGCACCAGATGCAGGCCGACCGCGAGCGACGGCAGCCGCCGCGCGCGCTCGATCGCATCTTGCGCGGCGGGCGCGCCGACCATCAGGCTGGCGGCATTCAGCACGCCGTCGCGGTGCGCGCGCTCGACCGCCGCGTTGACACGCGGGTGCAGCCCGAAGTCGTCCGCGGTGAAGATCAGCGCCCGCGCCGCCGGCTGCGTCCCCATGCATCAGGCCTCGTGTGCGCGCAGGAAGCGGAAGAACTCGACCCCTTCGCGCAGGCGGCGCTTCATCATGTCCCAGCTCGTCAGCATCTCGCGGACGATCTCCCAGATCTTCGACGGACGGAAGTAGAACTGGCGATAGAACTGCTCGAGGTGGTGATAGATCTCGTCGCGCGACAGATGCGCATAGCCGATCGCCGCGAGCTGCACGCCTTCCTTGCTCACCAGGTTGATGGTCTTGTTCTCTTCCATCCAGCCGTTTTCCACGGCCTGCTTGTAGAGCGTCGTGCCCGGATACGGCGCGGCGAGCGAGACCTGGATCGTGTGCGGATTGATTTCCTTCGCGTACTCGATCGTCTTCTTGATGGTCTCCTGCGTCTCGCCCGGCAGGCCGAGGATGAAGGTGCCGTGGATCTTGATGCCGAGCTTCTTGCAGTCCGCGCTGAAGCGGCGCGCGAAATCGGTGCGCACGCCCTTCTTGATGTTCACGAGGATCTGGTCGTCGCCGGATTCGAAACCGACCAAAAGCAGGCGCAGGCCGTTTTCCTTCATGACCTTCAGCGTCTTGTACGGCACGTTCGCCTTCGCGTTGCACGACCACGTGATGCCGAGCTTGCCCAGGCCGATGGCGATGGCTTCCGCGCGCGGCAGGTCGTCGGTGAAGGTGTCGTCGTCGAACATCAGTTCCTTCACTTCCGGCATGTTGTCGCGGATCCACTTCGCTTCCGCGAGCACGTTCTCGACCGAGCGCGTGCGGTAGCGATGGCCGCTGACCGTCTGCGGCCACAGGCAGAAGGTGCAGCGCGACTTGCAGCCGCGGCCCGTGTAGATCGACACGTACGGATAGTTGAGGTAGCCGATGAAGTAGTTGTCGATCTTCAGGTCGCGCTTGTAGACGGGCGCGACGAACGGCAGTTCGTCCATGTTCTCGAGGATCGGACGCGCTTCGTTGTGCTCGATCGAGCCGTCCTTCGCGCGCCAGCTCAAGCCCTTGATCTCCGGGAACGGCTTGCCTTCGGCGATTTCCTTGCAGGTGTAGTCGAATTCCTCGCGGCACACGAAGTCGATGGCCTCGCTCGCCGTGAGCGAGTTGTGCGGATCGACCATCACCTTCGCGCCGACCATGCCGACCAGCATCGAGGGCTTCATCTTCTTCAGGTCCTGCGCGAACATCGCGTCGGTCGGGAACGACGGCGTGCTCGTGTGGATGATCACGAGGTCGTAGTCGTTGGCGATCTTCAGCGTTTCCTCGACCGACAGGCCGTCGGCCGGTGCGTCGACGACGCGGCTGCCCGGCACGAGCGCGGCCGGCTGCGCGAGCCACGTCGGATACCAGAAGGAACGGATTTCGCGCTTCGCCTGGTAGCGCGAACCGGCTCCGCCGTCGAAGCCGTCATACGAAGGGGCCTGCAAGAACAGCGTTTTCATGAATGCTCCGGTAGCCTGCATAGTTCGATTCGTCACAACGATTCAGTCAAAAAACCGCGGGCCGCCCTGCCGGCGCCCGCCTCTCTGTCATGTCGCGCCGCGCGGCCTCGCCGCGCAGCGCGTCTCGGCCCTCGGGCCGGGTACGGTCGGAACGGCCCTAGCGGCCGTCCACTGCTTCCACTGCCGCCGTCGCGCGTTCGCCGCCGACGACCGTCATCCTCGCGCCGCGCCACACCACGTGCGTGCCGAACGCGGCCGCGAGCCATTCGAGCGCGAGCAGCGTGTCGCGCACCGCGACGAGCGGCAGGTCGCGCCAGAACGCGCGCCAGCCGTCCTCGCCGCGCGCGTGCAGCACCAGCCGCCCGAACGCCCCCACCACGGCCGCCCAGCCCGCCAGCGCGCCGGCGAAGGTGCCGTCGAGGCGCAGCGCGAGCGCCGCGCCGATCGCGAGCCACGGCACGGTAAACGTAATGAACAGGAACGCGAAGCCGGCCGGGTTCAGCGAACGGATCGTGCGCAGCCAGCGGGTCTCGCGGTGCCACAGCGGCCCGAACGACGGCTCGATCACGTCGGTCGCGACCTCGACCTCCGACAGCACGGTGCGTCGCCCGAGGCGGCGCGGCAGCTCGGCCAGCCAGAAATCGTCGGCCAGTTCGTCCTTCAGCGCGGGAAAGCCGCCGATCCGGTCGAGCGTGTCGCGCGTCAGCGCGAGCGTCGCGCCGAAGCCGAAGCGGCTCGAGCGGCCGAGGTGCGTGATCCGCACCGACGGGGCGAACCATGCGTCGACGAATTGCGCGCCGATCCGCGTCCAGAACCCGCCGACGCTGCGCGCATGATACAGGCACGTGACGACACCGACCGACACATCGGCGAGCGGCGCCGTCACGCGCTCCAGATAGTCGGGCTTCACCGCGATGTCGCTGTCCGCGATCACGATGCGGCCGTACTTCGCGCGCTCGGCGAGGTTGATCAGGTTACTGACCTTCAGGTTCTTGCCATGCACGCGCGCGTCGATCACGAGCGTGATGTCGCACTCGGGATAATCGGCGCGCAGCCGTTCGACCACGGCAATCGCCGGATCGACCGCCGACGCGACGCCGAACAGCACTTCATACCGCGGATGGCGCTGCTCGCAGAACGTCGCGAGGTTTTCGTACAGGTGCGGCTCCGCGCCGCACAGCGGCTTGAGCACGCTGACCGGCTCGAAGCCGTCGCGCACGGCCGTGCGCGGCGTGCGCGGCCGCGGCGCGAACGCGGCGACGAGCGCATAGCCGGCCGCGGCCAGCGTGAAGACGATCAGGAGCCAGTCGAGCATCGTTGCGGTGGCCGTCTTGCGCGACGCCTCCCGGCGAACTGAACGCCATGGAGAACGCTTGCGCATGATTGAGCGTGATTCGGTATTCCGACAACGACGAACGCGGGCACGACCCGACTCCTTGTTCCAGCAGCGCCTGTATATAGGGGGAGGCTCGACCCATCCTTCGGATACGGCCATGCCCGGCTTCGCGTGGTGCATCTCCGCGCGACGCCCGGACGGGATGCGGGAAGATTCGTATGGCTACCTTCGGCACAACATGGGTAGGCGCCGGATTTTAGCAGCCTGCGGCACCCCGCGCTTGGCACTACGAGAAACGGACTGGTGCAATTCCGGCAAAGCTGTGCAGTCGGCGAACCATTTGGGCGCACCCGCGTTCACATTAGCGTAAGCGGTTTGCAGGCGTATTGCAGTCTTGAAAATCGTACGTTTCGTGCAAATTTGTACGTCGATGCGGATTCACGTCCAATCGACGTAAAGATCGGTAATTAATCGGCGATTAAACTGATTTTTGCAACGACCACCGAATTCGACCCTGCACCCCTGAAACGCGCATGGGTATCGGGCCGCCGCCAGCACGTTCCGGAACCCTTTGGCAAAATCGTTGGCATTTGTTGCGTCAGCGCATCACCGCGCGCGCCCCTTTCGAAGGCCATCCGATGACTCCGTTTTCCGTACTCGATCTCGCCCCCATTCCGGCCGGCGCCGACGCTTCCCAGGCATTCCGCAATACCGTCGATCTCGCGCAGCATGCGGAACGCTGGGGTTACCAGCGCTACTGGCTCGCCGAGCATCACAACATGCCCGGCATCGCGAGCGCGGCCACGGCCGTCGTGATCGGCCATGTCGCGGGCGCCACGCGGACGATCCGGGTCGGGTCGGGCGGCATCATGCTGCCGAACCATGCGCCGCTGGTGATCGCCGAGCAGTTTGGCACGCTCGCGTCGCTGTATCCGGGGCGCATCGACCTCGGCCTCGGCCGCGCGCCCGGCACCGACCAGACCACGTCGCGCGCGCTGCGCCGCGACCTGATCGGCAGTGCCGACTCGTTTCCGGATGATGTCGCCGAGCTGCAGCGCTACTTCGCGGAGCCGGTGCCCGGCCAGCGCGTGCGCGCGGTGCCCGGCGCAGGGCTCGACGTGCCCGTGTGGCTGCTCGGCTCGAGCCTGTTCAGCGCCCAGCTCGCCGCGATGCTCGGGCTGCCGTTCGCGTTCGCGTCGCACTTCGCGCCGGATTACCTGATGCGCGCGCTCGAGATCTATCGTGCGCAGTACCGGCCGTCGGCCGCATGGCCGAAGCCGCATGCGATGGTCGGCGTCAACGTGTTCGTCGCCGATACCGACGACGAGGCGCGGCGCCTGTTCACGTCGCTGCAGCAGCAGTTCATCAATCTGCGGCGCGGCACGCCGGGCAAGCTGCCGCCGCCGGTCGACGTGCTCGAGGCGAACGAGCTCGAACTCGCGACCGTTGCGCATTCGCTGTCGTTCGCGGCCGTCGGCTCGCGCGACACGGTGCGCGACAAGCTGCGCGACCGCATCGCGCAGACGGGAGCCGACGAGCTGATCGTCACCGCGCAGATCTACGATCACGCGGCACGGCTGCGCTCGTTCGAATTGACCGCGCAGATCCGCGACGAGCTCGCGGGCGAAGCGCGCTGACGGCGCACGCCCGGGCCGCCCGCGGCCGGCCCCGCATCACTGCGGGTGCACGGCCTCCAGCCCGTCGAGCAGCGCCTTGTGGAACGCGTCCGGATCCTGGATCTGCGGCGCATGGCCGAGCGCCGGGAACTCGACGAGCTGCGCGCCGGGGATCGCCGCCTGCGTGCGCTTCGCGAGTTCCGGGTAGCGGCCGAGCTTCGCATGCACGTCGGGCGGCGAGACGTCCTTGCCGATCGCGGTCGTATCCTTGTCGCCGATCATCAGCAGCGTCGGCACGCGGATCGCGCCGAGTTCATAGACCACCGGTTGCGTGAGGATCATGTCGTAGATCAGCGCGGAGTTCCACGCGACCGCGTCGCGACCGGCGCCCCGGTACATCCCGGCCAGCATCTGCACCCAGCGCTCGTACGACGGCGACCACTTGCCCGCGTAGTACGTGCCCTGCTCGTAGCGGCGAATGCCGTCGGCCGTGGTCTTCAGCTCGCGCGCATACCAGTAGTCGACCGGCAGCGGCGGCACGCCGAGCGCCTTCCAGTCCTCGAGGCCGATCGGGTTCACGAGCACGAGCTGGTCGGTCGCCTTCGGATACATCAGCGCGTAGCGCATCGCGAGCATCCCGCCCGTCGAGTGGCCGACGATCGTCGCCGACCTCACCCCCATCGATTCGAGCAGCGCATGCGTATTGCGTGCGAGCTGCTGGAAGCTGTACTGGTAGCGATCGGGCTTCGACGACTTGCAGAAGCCGATCTGGTCCGGCGCGATCACGCGATAGCCGGCGCGGCTCAGCACGCCGATCGTGTCCTCCCAGGTCGCCGCGCAGAAGTTCTTCCCGTGCAGCAGCACGACGGTGCGGCCGTTCGGGTGGGCCGGCTGCACGTCGAGGTAAGCCATCTCGAGGGTTTCGCGCTGCGACACGAACGTGTAGAGATGCACGGGCGCCGGATAGGTGAACCCTTCCAGGCGCGGGCCATACACGGGCCCGTCGTTGCCGGCGGGCGATGCGGCGGCCGCGACGGCAGGCACGGCGCACGCGACGGCGACACCCGCGCCGAGCACGGCGGCGCGCACGGCAAACAACATCTTGCGAATCGAAAGCATGGCGATCACGGTGATTGGAGACGCACGCGGGCGGCCGGGCCGCCTCGCGCCCCGCGATTCTACGCGGTCGCGCTGACGACGGCGCGCAACACTCCGGGGCCGCGCGACTTCCGCGCGCGCGACGAACTCGGGTATCGTGTGACGTGACCCTGAAACGCGTGCAGGCGCTTCCCATGAAAAACGTCCTCAGCATTCAGTCGCACGTCATCTACGGCCATGCCGGCAACAGTGCGGCCGTGTTCCCGATGCAGCGCCTCGGCGTCAACGTCTGGCCGCTCAATACCGTCCAGTTGTCGAATCACATGCAGTACGGTCACTGGGCCGGCAGCGCGATCGATGCCGCGAAGATGGAGCAGCTCGTCGACGGCATCGCCGCGATCGGCGCACTCAAGCGCTGCGACGCCGTGCTGTCCGGCTTCCTCGGTTCACCGCCGCAGGCCCGTGCGGCCGTCGAGATCGTCCGCTCGGTGAAGGCGATGAATCCGAACGCGTGGTACTTCTGCGATCCGGCGATGGGCCAGACGGGCGGCATCCGGCCCGAGCCCGGCGTCGAGGAATTCATCGTCCAGGAGATGCCGGCGCTCGCGGACGGCATGTCGCCGAACCACACCGAACTGCAGAAGCTCGCCGGGCGGCGCATCGAAACCGTCGCCGAAGCCGTCGAAGCCTGCCGCTCGCTGATCCGTCGCGGCCCGCAGATCATCCTCGTCAAGCACCTGCACGACCGCAACAGCCCCGCCGATCGTTTCAACATGCTCGCGGTCACCGAAACCGAAGCGTGGATCGGCCAGCGCCCGCTGTACGCGTTTCCGCGCCATCCGGTCGGCGTCGGCGACCTGACCAGCGCGATCTTCGTCGCCTGCCGGCTGCGCGGCGACTCCGTGCGCGCGGCGTTCGAGCACACGCTCGCGGCCGTGCATGCGGTCGTGAAGGCGACTTACGATGCGCGCCGCTACGAGCTCGAACTCGTCGCCGCGCAGGACGAAATCGCGCGCCCGAGCGAATGGTTCGGCGCGTGGGTCACGGACGCCTGACACGCCCGCATCTCCCTCCGCTTCACCGGTGCGCATCCCGCGCCGCATCGCTTTCCCGCGTCATCCCTGCCGCACCGCGACCGCTCGCGACCTGCACCCCGACGCCGCCTCGATATCGCTTCGATGCGGATGCAAACGTTTTCGGACTTCACATGAATGACACCGATTCCCCGCTATGCTCGCGGCGGCACCACCCGGCGCAGCCGCATCCTGCGACCCGGGCGCGCCCTTCCAGCAGGTCCCGCCAATCGGCTCCCCCCTTTACCGCACGATAACGACCATGACCCGATCGAACCGTCGTGACTTCCTGCGCGTCGCTGCCGGCACTGCCGGCGCCGCCGCGCTGAACCTGTTCCCCCCCGTGATTCGCGATGCGCTTGCGATTCCCGCGAACCGCCGCACCGGCACCATCCGCGATATCGAACACATCGTGATCCTGATGCAGGAGAACCGCTCGTTCGACCACTACTTCGGCACGATGCGCGGTGTCCGCGGCTTCGGTGACCCGCGTCCGCTGCGCCTCGCGAACGGCAAGTCGGTGTTCCACCAGCCGGTCGGCCCGGCCGAGTTGCTGCCGTTCCACCCGGGCGCGGACAAGCTCGGCCTGCAGTTCCTGCAGGACCTGCCGCACGGCTGGCAGGACATGCATGCCGCGTGGAACAAGGGCCGCTACGACCAGTGGGTGCCGAACAAGGGCACCACGACGATGGCGTACCTGAAGCGCGACGACATCCCGTTCCACTACCAGCTCGCCGACGCGTTCACGATCTGCGACGCGTACCACTGCGCGATCCCGAGCTCGACCGACCCGAACCGCTACTACATGTGGACGGGTTACGTCGGCAACGACGGCACGGGCGGCGGCCCGGTGCTCGGCAACGAGGAAGCGGGCTACGGCTGGACGACCTATCCGGAAGTGCTGGAAAACGCCGGCGTGTCGTGGAAGATCTACCAGGACGTCGGCACCGGCCTGAACGCCGCCGGGTCGTGGGGCTGGACGCAGAACCCGTACATCGGCAACTACGGCGACAACTCGCTGCTCTACTTCAACCAGTACCGCAACGCGCTGCCCGGCACGCCGCTGTACGACAAGGCACGCATCGGCACCAACATCAGCGCGGGCGGCACGCTGTTCGACATCCTGCAGCAGGACGTGAAGAACGGCACGCTGCCGCAGGTGTCGTGGATCTGCGCGCCGGAAGCGTATTCCGAGCATCCGAACTGGCCGGCGAACTACGGCGCGTGGTACATCGAGCAGGTGCTGCAGGCGCTCGTGTCGAATCCGGAGGTATGGAGCAAGACCGCGCTCTTCATCACGTACGACGAGAACGACGGCTTCTTCGACCACGTGCCGCCGCCGTTCGCGCCGCAGTCGCGCGACAACGGGCTGTCGACGGTCGCGACCACCAACGAGGTGTTCCCCGGCAACGCATCGCACATGGCCGGCCCGTACGGGCTCGGGCCGCGCGTGCCGATGCTCGTCGTGTCGCCGTGGACGAAGGGCGGCTGGGTCTGCTCGCAGACCTACGATCACACGTCGCTGCTGCAATTCATCGAGGCACGTTTCGGCGCGCAATACCCGGTCAAGGCCGGCAACATCTCGCCGTGGCGCCGCGCGGTGTGCGGCGACCTGACCGCCGCGTTCGATTTCGCGACGGCCGACGCCGGCTGGCCGACGCTGCCGGACACGAGCGGCTATGCGCCGCCCGACCGCCTGCGCCACCCCGACTACATTCCCGTGCCGCCGGTGCTGCAGAAGCTGCCGAAGCAGGAGGCCGGGCTGCGTCCGGCACGCGCGCTGCCGTACGAGCTGTTCGTGCACGGCCGCGTCGAATCGGTGAACGGCCTGTTCCGGCTGACCTTCGCGAACACGGGCCGGGCAGGCGCCGCGTTCCAGGTGCAGTCGCGCAATCGCCTCGACGGCCCGTGGGCGTACACGGTCGAAGCCGGCAAGCGGATCGCCGACACGTGGAGCGCCGCGGCGTCGCTCGGCCTGTACGACCTCGACGTGTACGGCCCGAACGGCTTCTACTGCCATTTCCGCGGCCCGTTCGCGACCGGCGTCGGCAGCGCGAACGTGAACCCCGAGGTGATCTACGGCTACGACGTCGCGAACGGCAACATCACGCTGCGCCTGATGAACCGCGGCCACAAGGCCGTGCGGCTCAAGGTCACGAACGCGTACGGCCACGGCCGCGCGCGTACGTTCGACCTCGCGCCGGGCCAGCAGGTCGACGACTACTGGGATCTGCGCGGCAGCCACGGCTGGTACGACCTGACCGTCAGCGATGGCCGCCTGCTCGGCTTCCTGCGTCGCTTCGCGGGTCACGTCGAAACCGGCCGCCCGAGCACCAGCGATCCGCTGATCCGCACGCACGCATCGCACGACGATGCCGAAGCCGCATCGGACGCCCTGTCCGACTGACGGCGTCGCGTGCGCGGCGCGGCCCCGGCGGGCCGCGCCGCCTCCCTGTTTCCCCCTCCTCTCCGCCCGCTCCGTTCGCGACGGGAAACTCCCGATACCGGCTGCCGCCGCACGCGCGGAAGCTATGCGCAAATCCGCACCGAATGCGCGGCGAATTGCCAAGACCCGGGCATATCGGCGACCTATATATCGAGGCGATCGGGGCTCTTCTTCGCGGAGCCTGACGGGAGATTCTTCCGAGGATAACGCTGCCGACCTCCCCGCCCGATTCCGAGAAGCGGTCGAACCGCCCGCCCGTCGCACGCACCCGGCCCGCCCGGGCGCATGCGGTACTCACTCGCAGGTGTCGAACAAGAGGAACAACATGAAATTCCGTCATTCCCTGCTGTCGGTGTCGATTGCATCCGCGCTTGCCCTCCTCTCGCAACAGGCCGCCCAGGCCGCCGATACGACCGACGTGAAGGTCGGCTTCGCCGCGCCGCTCACCGGCGTGAACGCCGGTTACGGCAAGGACCTGCAGAACGGCGTGCAGCTCGCGCTCGACGATGCCGCCGCGCAGAAGGTGCAGATCGCCGGCAAGCCTGCCCACTTCAACCTCGTCGTGCAGGACGACCAGGCCGACCCGCGCATCGGCGTGCAGGCCGCGCAGGCGCTCGTCGACCAGAACGTGTCGGTCGTGGTCGGCCACTTCAACTCGGGGACGACGATTCCGGCGTCGGTCGTCTACGACAAGGCCGGCATCCCGGTGATCGATCCGGCCGCGACCAACCCGACGCTCACCGCGCGCGGGCTCGCGAACATGTTCATGGTGATCGCGACCGACGGCCAGAACGCCGGCAACGCGGGCAAGTATGCGGTCGACGTGACGAAGGCGAAGCGCATCGCGATCATCGACGACCGCACCGCGTTCGGCCAGGGCGAAGCCGACGAGTTCGAGAAGGCCGTGAAGGCCGCGGGCGGCAACCTCATCGGCCGCGAATTCACCAGCAACCAGGCGGTCGACTTCCGCGCGCAGATCACGAGCCTGAAGGCGAAGAACCCCGACCTGATCTTCTTCGGCGGCCTCGATTCGCTCGCCGCGAACTTCATCAAGCAGATGCGCCAGCTTGGGCTGAACGCGCAGTTCGTCGGCGGCGGCGGCGTGAAGGACAACGAGTTCATCAAGATCGCGGGCCCGGCCGCCGAAGGCGCGATGGCGTGGGAATACGGCCGGCCGCTCGACGAGCTGCCGCAAGGGAAGGATTTCGAGGCGCGCTTCAAGAAGCGCTTCGGCGTCGACGTGCTGTCGTACGCGCAGTTCGGCTACGACGCGGCGTGGGCGGCGATCAAGGCGATGCAGGCGGCCGGCTCGACCGACCCGAAGGTCTATCGCCCGGCGCTGAAGAAGATCGACTTCGAAGGTGTCACCGGCCGCATCTCGTTCGCGAGCGACGGCTCGCTGAAGAGCGGGATGTCGACGCTGTACCAGGTGAAGAGCGGCGCGTGGAAGACGATCACGACGAAGGGAGGCTGATCGGCGGTGCCGGCGGCCGGCGGCGGCCACGCCGCCCGGCGCCGGCGATCGATGAATGGAGATCGAGCTTGTATGACGACTGATGTTGAAGCGATTCGACCGGGCCGGCGGCGCCGTGGGCCGCGCCGCCCGGTGCGTCAGCCGGCCTCGGCCTCGGCCGCCTCGTGCGCGCGGCGCAGCCGCTCGCGGCTGTTGGTGAGGTGCGTGCGCATCGCGGCACGTGCCGCTTCCGGGTCGTGGCGTGCGATCGCCTCGTAGATATCCTCGTGCTCGTGGTTCAGCCGGCCGACGTAGCGCTCCAGATCGTCGCCGGCAAAGCGGGCCGAATTCACGCGCGTGCGCGGAATGATCGACGTGCCGAGCTGCGTCATGATGTCGACGAAATAGCGGTTGCCGGTGGACTGCGCGATCTGCAGGTGGAACTGGAAGTCGAGCTGCGCCGTGTCGCGGCCGCCGCCCGCCCCCGATGCGATCGCGTCGAGCGCGCGCCGCAGCGCGGCCAGGTCGGTATCGTTCGCGCGCTGCGCGGCCAGGCTCGCGCATTCGCTCTCGAGGCTGATGCGCAGTTCCAGCACCGCGAGCACGTCGCGCAGCGTCGTGATCGTCGCCGGGTCGATGCCGAGCGTCTGGCGGCGCGACGGCTCCAGCACGAAGCTGCCGATGCCGTGGCGCGTCTCGATGAGGCCGCTCGCCTGCATCCGCGAGATCGCCTCGCGCACGACCGTCCGGCTCACCCCCTGCGCCGCCATGACTTCGGTTTCGGTCGGCAGCTTGTCGCCGGGACGCAGCGTGCCGTTTTCGATCTGCGCGGTCAGCGCGTCGACGACATCTTGTGCGAGGCTGCGTGCGCGACGGCGCGGCGCTGCGGGAAGCGTAGGCACGGACATGAGGCCGGTTCCTTTTTGAATGATCGTAATGTGAGCCGAGGGTTTACGCGGGGTTTGAGCGAAAGCCGATGATTCATTATACTGCGTCACAAGTCATCCGACGACTGATGATCGAAACACGGATCTCCTGTCGACTCAAGCGAGCACGCCTGCAACGCCTGGTCCCATGCTTGACGATCAGCCAGCGTTCGCGTTCCGCGCTGCACTGGTCAGGTTGTCGCTCCCACCCCGTTTCGGGTTGCGTCGACCTGCGGGGCTTGCGCGCCGCGCATGTCGGTTGTCGAATGATCGCACCTCCCGTCGCGCGCGGCAAAGCTTTTGCCGCACGGCATTGCCCACCCTTTCGCCATCGCCGCCCATGAACGCCGTCACTGCCTCGCCCTCCCACGACACGCCGCGCATCGTCGACCTGCAAGCGATTCCGGTCGCCGGCCACGACAGCATGCTGCTCAACCTGAGCGGCGCACACGGCCCGTTCTTCACCCGCAACCTCGTGATCCTGAAGGACAGCGCGGGCCGCACCGGCGTCGGCGAAGTCCCGGGCGGCGAAAGCATCCGCCGCACGCTCGACGATGCGCGCGCGCTCGTCGTCGGCCAGCCGGTCGGCAATTACCACGCGGTGCTCAACGACGTGCGGCGCACCTTCGCCGATCGTGACGCGAGCGGCCGCGGGCTGCAGACCTTCGACCTGCGCACGACGATCCACGCGGTCACCGCGCTCGAAGCCGCGCTGCTCGACCTGCTCGGCCAGCATCTCGGCGTGCCGGTCGCCGCGCTGCTCGGCGAGGGCCAGCAGCGCGAGCGCGTCGAAATGCTCGGCTACCTGTTCTACATCGGCGACCGCACGAAGACCGCGCTCGCCTACCGCGACGGCAGCGGCGCGACCGACGACTGGACGCGCGTGCGCGACGAAGCCGCGCTGACGCCCGAGGCCGTCGTGCGGCTGGCCGAGGCCGCGCATGCGCGCTACGGTTTCAACGACTTCAAGCTGAAGGGCGGCGTATTCGAAGGCGCGAGCGAGATCGAGGCCGTGACGGCGCTCGCCGAGCGCTTCCCCGACGCGCGCGTGACGCTCGACCCGAACGGCGCGTGGTCGCTCGACGAGGCCGTGCGGCTGTGCCGCGACCAGCATCACGTGCTCGCGTACGCGGAAGATCCGTGCGGCGCGGAGAACGGCTACTCGGGCCGCGAGGTGATGGCCGAATTCCGCCGCGCGACCGGGCTGCCGACCGCCACCAACATGATTGCGACCGACTGGCGGCAAATGGGTCACGCGGTGCAGTTGCAGGCCGTCGACATCCCGCTCGCCGACCCGCACTTCTGGACGATGCAGGGTTCGGTGCGCGTCGCGCAGATGTGCCGCGACTGGGGCCTCACGTGGGGTTCGCATTCGAACAACCACTTCGACGTGTCGCTCGCGATGTTCACGCACGTCGCGGCCGCAGCACCAGGCCAGGTCACCGCGATCGACACGCACTGGATCTGGCAGGACGGCGAGCGGCTGACGCGCGAACCGCTAAAGATCGAGAACGGGCTGGTGGAAGTGCCGAAACGGCCGGGGCTCGGCATCGATATCGACATGGATGCCGTCGCGGTCGCGCACGAGCTGTACAAGGAGCACGGGCTCGGCGCCCGTGACGACGCGGCGGCGATGCAGTATCTGATTCCGGGCTGGTCCTTCAACAACAAGCGCCCCTGCCTCGTGCGCTGAGTGCGGGTGCGGCCGGGCGGCAGGGTCGCCCGGTCGAGCCTGGGCCAGGCCTAGCCGGCCGCACCTACCCGGCCAGGCCTAGCCGGCCGCCCCAATCCCCCGCGCCATGCCCGACGCGGCGAACACGATGACGATCACCAGCACCGCCTGCCAATGGCCGATCCGCACATAGGTGCGCGCACGGCCGAGATCGGGCATCCGCTGCTGACGCGCTGCGATGCGCCACCGGATCAGCCCGAGCATCGGCACGACCTCGAGCAGCAGGATCACCACGAGCGCGGTCATCTTCAGGTGAAAGAGCGGTTCGTGCAGGTAGTACGCGGCGCCTTTCTCGAACCCGCCGAACGCGCGCATCAGGCCCGTCGCGATCAGCACGAGTGCCGATAGCCCCCACGCGGCATCCGCCTTGAATACGCCGGGCAAGTCGGGCGCCTGCGCCGACGCGATGAGCCGGCGCAACGCGCGGTTACGCCCCGCGATCGCGGCAAACGCGACGCCGAACGCACTCAGGTGAATGGCAGCCAGCAACCAGTGGACGATCATCACGCCTCCTTGTCGCCCGCATGCCGTGCGCGGGACTTGTCAGACGATCTGCTTGAGCGCGGCGTCGAGCGCGAGCACCGCGACGCGATCGCCTTCGGTCGCAAGCGGCGCACGCATGACGATCTGCCGGTTGTGGCCGACGGCCGCCGGCGAATCCCACAGCAGTTCGACCTTCGGCCGATTGAAGAGGCTGCCGCGGCGCGGCGGCACGACGGCCGGCTGCGCGTCCGCTGCACCCTCGGCTGCGGCGGGCGCCGCGCGGCCGGGCCAGCGCACCGACAGTTCGCGCGCATCGTACTGGCCGACCTTGCGGCTTTCCATCCACACGATCGCAGTGCGCGTCAGCACGTCGAGCGAAATCGCATAACGGCCGACCGCGAAGCGGCGGGCGGCCACGTTGGTCCGCCACAGCGGCCGCGGGCGGCAGATCCAGACGATCGCCGCATAAAGCGCCGGTGCGGCGACGAGCCAGCCGTTGGTCGCCGTCACCGCATGCAGCGCGAGGCGCCAGCCGTCCACCCAGACGAACATGCCGATCGACCAGACCGCGAACAGGAAACCGATCAGCGCGAAGACGCGTAGCGCCTGGCGCAGCCACTGCGGCAGCGGATGAAACGGCCGTTCGGCGCGCGCGACGGCGCCCGGCAGCGCGAGCAGCAGGAAGATCAGCAGCAGGTAGATGAACGCCCAGGGCGACGACACCATCGCCGACAGCGACGAGCGATAGCCCATCTGGGACATCGAGAACAGCCAGCGCGCGAGCAGCACGAGACCGATCGCACGCAACGCGAAGATCACACCGGCGCCGGGGGCCGGCGCTGCGCGCGTGGATTTCGTTCTCGCCAAGACTGCTCTCCTCTGGATATTCGTGCGGGGCCGGATTTCACGGCACGGCCATTATAGGGACATTACCGTCTGGACAGACGGACGGATGCCCTGCCGGGCCGCTTCGGGGGCCGTTCGCGGCGTCGGGCGCGGCGAGAATACAACAGATCCGCGCCGTGGATGTGACAACGCCCCGCCGGGAACCCGGACGGGGCGTCGATGGCAAGCCGCGCGCCGCAGCGCGGCGGCGGCCCGCAATCAGCTTGCGTTGACTTCGCGGAGCACCGTGCGGCGCTTCTGGCGCAGCAGCTCCTCGTAGCCCCTCACGTAGTTCTGCGCCATCACCTTCGACGAGAAGCGGGCTTCGAACGCGGCGCGGACCTTCTCGCGCGGCAGCGTATCGAGGCGCTTGAGCGCGGCAACGGCCGACAGCTCGTCTTCGACGACGAAGCCCGACACGCCGTTGTCGATCACTTCCGGCACCGAGCCGCGCTTGAACGCGATCACCGGCGTGCCGCAAGCCATCGCCTCGATCATCACCAGGCCGAAGGGCTCCGGCCAGTCGATCGGGAACAGCAGCGCGTGCGCGTTGCCGAGGAATTCGGTCTTTTCGGATTCGCTGATTTCACCGATGTACTCGACGTGCGGCAGCGCGAACAGCGGCTTGATCTTCTCTTCGTAGTACGCGCGGTCAGCCTTGTCGAGCTTCGCGGCGATCTTGATCGGCAGGCCGGCCTGCTCGGCGATGCGGATCGCCGTGTCGACGCGCTTCTCCGGCGAGATGCGGCCCAGGAACGCGAGGTAGCTCGGCTTGACGTTCGGGATCGGCGTCAGCAGGTTTTCCGGCAGGCCGTGGTAGACGGTCGACAGCCAGTTCGCCTGCGGCAGCGGGATGCGCTGGTTGTCGGAGATCGACACGACCGGCACGTCGCTGAATGCGTTGAAGATCGGCTGCAGTTCCGGCAGGTCGAGACGGCCGTGCATCGTCGTCAGATGCGGGACCGGCTGGCGCGAGAACAGCGAGAACGGGTAGTAGTCGATGTGGCAGTGCAGGACATCGAACTCTTCCGCGCGGCGGCGCACCTGCTCGAGGAGCAGCATGTGCGGGGCCATCACGTCGCGGATCGTCGGGTCGAGGCGCAGCGCCTGCGGCCAGCAGGCTTCGAGCTTCGCGGAGGTTTGCGAATCGCCGCTCGCGAAGAGCGTGACGTCATGCCCCATCTCGACGAGTGCTTCGGTGAGGTAGGACACCACTCGCTCGGTACCACCGTACAGTTTCGGGGGCACCGCTTCGTGCAACGGAGCGATTTGGGCGATTCGCATGCGTAACTCCTAAAAAATCGGCTAAAAACCAGGTATGGGTCGGCAACCTGCCGGCGGTCCGGGCTGGATGCGTGTCGTCCGAAGATCGGACGAATCAGCCTGCCGGGGGCGTCAAACCCGCGCTGCTCAAGGAGCGTCGGCGACGCGACAGGCATAGAACGTTTGAAACGAAGACCCGTTGACAGGGGTTCGTAAAAACCTGGAATCGAACCCGGAGCCGATTATCTAGGGTTAATCCCGATACGGCGCACAACATTTCAAACACTTTACTTTGTTACAAAGGTGCAACACTTTGCAACCCGCGGACTCGGGTGTCCGTTCTAGAGTGGAAGGCCCTTTTGGCATTCCTTGACCCCGTGACCGCCGGCAGCGTGATTCCGGCACATGAGGCAGGACGGGATGCCGGATTTTATCTCAAAATCGACCGCGAGCCCCTGGCCAAGGCAAGATTCGCGCAGCGCGACACGCGGGCTTGTTTACAATGCCGGATTATTCAGTCCGGGCGAACGCCGGCCTGCGATCCAGCCGCCACGCTCACTCACCGAATCACCGCACGCATATTTTGGAATCTCTCACCCCTGCCCAGCGCAACGCCCACAACGCGAAGCTGTCGAGCTACGCGCATCGACCGATCGCGTTCCTGTTCCGCTACATCCGCCTGCATCCCGTCGCCCACCTGATCGTGCTCTTCAGCGTGCTGGCCGCCGTCGGCTGCGCGCTCGGCTCGCAATACGCGATCAAGCACCTGATCGACGTGCTGGCGACCGGGCGGCATCACCCCGGCCCGCTGTGGAGCGCGTTCGCGCTGCTCGTCGGGCTGATTGCGGCCGACAACCTGCTGTGGCGCGTCGGCGGCTGGTTCGCCGCGCACACGTTCGTCGCGGTCACAGGCGACCTGCGGCGCGACCTGTTCCAGTACCTGATCGGCCATTCGCCCACCTACTACGCCGAAAAGCAGCCCGGCACGCTGGCGAGTCGCATCACGGCCACGTCGAACGCCGTCTACACGTCGGAGAACACGATGGCGTGGAACGTGCTGCCGCCGTGCATCGCGGTGATGGGCGCGATCCTGATGATCATCGTCGTCAATCCGATGATGGCCGCCGGCCTGCTCGGCTGTTCGGCCGTGCTGTCCGTCATCCTGTTCAAGCTCGCCGGGCGCGGCTCGGCCCGCCACCACGCGTTCGCGGCGAAGGCTGCGGCGGTCGATGGCGAGCTCGTCGACGTGATCGGCAACATGGGCCTCGTGCGCGCGTTCGGGATGACG
Source organism: Burkholderia sp. AU33803 (assembly GCF_002223095.1). Taxonomy (NCBI): domain Bacteria; kingdom Pseudomonadati; phylum Pseudomonadota; class Betaproteobacteria; order Burkholderiales; family Burkholderiaceae; genus Burkholderia; species Burkholderia sp. AU33803. The sequence continues at coordinate 678,968 of NZ_NKFJ01000004.1, read as the reverse complement.
CTGCGCGAACAGAAGCGCTTCGGCGCAACGGTCAAGGCCGAGATGGATGCGCGCCAGCAGAGCCTGCTCTATCTCGAGAAGCTGCGCCTGCTGCACGCGGTGATCACCGCGATGCTGTCCGCCGGCCTGCTCGGCTGGGCGCTGTGGCTGTGGGACCAGGGCCGCGCGACGTCGGGCGACATCGTGCTCGTCAGCTCGCTCGGCTTCACGATCCTGCACGGCACGCGCGATCTCGCGGTCGCGCTCGTCGACGTCACGCAGCACATCGCGCGCCTGTCCGAAGCCGTCAAGACACTGCTCGAGCCGCACGGGATGCCTGACCGCTCCGACGCGCAGCCGCTGTCGGCCAAGGGCGGCCGCGTCGATTTCGAGCGCGTGACGTTCGCGTATCCGCACCGCCGCGCGATCCTCGATCACTTCGATCTTCATATCGAGCCGGGCCAGCGCGTCGGCCTGATCGGCAAGTCGGGCGCCGGCAAGTCGACCGTGCTCGCGCTGCTGCAGCGCTTCTACGACACGCAGGACGGCGCCGTGCAGGTCGACGGCCAGGACGTGAAGACGATCACGCAGGACAGCCTGCGCCAGGCGATCGCGCTCGTGCCGCAGGACATCTCGCTGCTGCACCGGACGATCTACGACAACATCGCGTACGGCCGCCCCGACGCGACCCGCGACGAAGTGCTCGCGGCCGCGCGCGACGCGCGCTGCGCGGAATTCATCGAAGCGATGCCGGAAGGCTATGACACGATCGTCGGCGACCGCGGCGTCAAGCTGTCGGGCGGCCAGCGCCAGCGCATCGCGATCGCGCGCGCGATCCTGAAGGATGCGCCGATCCTGCTGCTCGACGAAGCGACGTCCGCGCTCGACAGCGCATCCGAGGAAGCGATCCAGAGCGCGCTCGACCGCCTGATGGTCGGCCGCACGGTGATCGCGATCGCTCACCGCCTGTCGACGCTGCGCAACTTCGACCGGATCATCGTGATGAACAACGGCAAGGTGATCGACGACGGTCCGCCCGACGTGCTGCGCAACCGCCCGGGCCTGTACCGCGACCTGCTCGCGAAACAGCACGGCCGCCATCACCCCGCGCCGGACGGCAGCACGCCGACCGGCGAACGCGTGGCCTGACACCTCGGCTGCAGCCGACAAAAAAGCCGCAGTGCTTCACGCACTGCGGCTTTTTTATTGCTCGATGACCCGCCGTTTACGCGTGCTGCAGATCGCGCAGGAAGTTGTCGCGCCACACCGACACGTTGTTCTCGCGAAGCTGCGCGATCATGTCCGTATAACGCGCGCGCCGCTCGGCGAGCGGCATCGTCAGCGCCTGCGACAGCGCATCGGCCATCCCGTCGATATCGATCGGATTGACGATCAGCGCCCCCGTCAGCTCGCGTGCGGCGCCGGCGAAGCGCGACAGCACGAGCACGCCCGGGTCCTCCGGGTTCTGCGCGGATACGTATTCCTTCGCGACGAGGTTCATCCCGTCGCGCAGCGGCGTCACGTAGCCGACCCGTGCGAGCCGGTACAGCGCGGCGAGCAGCTGGCGGTCGTACTGGCGATGGATATAGAGGATCGGCGCCCAGTCGAGCTCGGCGAAGCGTCCGTTGATGCGCCCCGACTCCCCTTCGAGCTGCAGGCGGATGTCCTGGTACGCGCGCAGTTCCGCGCGCGTCGACGGCGCGATCTGCAGGAACGACACGCGATTGCGATGCGACGGCTCGTGCTCGAGCAGCTTCTCGAACGCCCGAAAGCGCTCGACGAGCCCCTTCGAGTAATCGAGCCGGTCGACGCTCATGATCAGCTTGCGGCCGCGCAGCGAGGTCGCGAGCGTGCGCACCGCCTTGCCGTGCTCGCCGGCCTGCGCGAGCGACGCGATCTCGTCCGGATGCACGCCGATCGGATACGCGGCCGCGCGCAACGTCCGGCCGAATGCGCGCACCGTCGCCAGGTGGCCGTTGCGCTCGATCGCGCCGTCCGCTTCCGACTCGACGTAGTCGCAGAACGCGCGCAGGTCGGGCTCGGTCTGGAAGCCGAGCAGGTCGAACGCGCACAGCGACTCGACGAGGTCGCGATGCGGCGGCACGCTGACGAGCACCTGCGCAGCCGGAAACGGGATGTGCAGGAAGAAGCCGATGCGGTTCTTCACGCCGGCCGCGCGCAGCGCGCGCGCGAACGGGATCAGGTGATAGTCGTGCACCCAGATCACGTCGTCGTCCTGCAGCAGCGGCACGAGCTGCTGGGCGAGCCACACGTTCACGCGGCCATAGCCTTCGAACTCGTGACGGTCGTACTGGATCAGGTCGGTGCGGTAGTGAAACGCGGGCCACAGCGTCGCGTTCGAGAAGCCGCGGTAATACTGGTCGTAGTCGCGCCGCGACAGGCCGATGGTCGCGAACGTGACCGGCCCGTGCTCCTCGACGCGGATCTGCGGCGCGCCGGACGCGACGACCTCGCCGCTCCAGCCGAACCACATGCCGCCCGTCTCCTTCAGCGCATCGTAGACGCCGATCGCAAGACCACCCGCCGCCGGTTCGCCTTCCGAAATCGGCGCGACGCGGTTTGAAACGATGATGAGGCGACTCATGCGTCCGGCTGCTCCGCACCGAGCCAGCGCGCGATCTGCTCATGCAGCGCGTCGACCGAATCGAGCCGCGTGCGGGCGGACGTCTCGCCCGCGCCGATCTTGATCGACAGCCCCCCGCGCGCGTTGACCACCGCGAAGCCCTTCTCGTCGGTCAGGTCGTCGCCCGCGAACACCGGCACACGGCCGGCAAACGGCGGCTCGTCGAGGAACGCAGCGAGCGCGCGCCCCTTGTCGACGCCTTTCGGCTTGATCTCGAACACCATCTTGCCCGGCTGGAGCACATACGCATCGGCATAGTCGGCGACGAGGCGCTCGGTGGCCGCGCGCGCCGTCGCCTCGCGCTCGGGCGCGTTGCGGTAGTGCAGCGCGACGGCCGCGCCCTTGATTTCGAGCAGCATGCCCGGATGACGGTCGACGACGGCCGCCAGCTCGCGCTCGATGCGCAGCAGGCGCTCGTCGTTGAAGCCGATGCGCTGCGTGTCGCCGTTCGCATCGCGGCGCTCCGCGCCGTGCAGGCCGGCGATCGGCATGCCGGGCATCTTCAGGAACGTGTCGATGTTGTCGATGCCGCGCCCGGACACGATCGCGACCGCGCCGTGCGAGCGGCGCTGCAGTTCGTCGAGCAGCGTCAGCAGCGACGGCGGAACATGAATGCTGTCGGGCGTCGGCGCCAGTTCGACGAGCGTGCCGTCGAAGTCGAAGAAGAACGCGGTGTCGGTCAGGGACAGGGAAGCCGGAACGGATTGCATCGATTCGATAGTGTGAGGGCCGGCCGGCAAACGCCGGGCGGCCGCTGCGCGAATGGAATTGTGCGCATCTTACCGCGCCTGCGCATCGAGATGGGCGAAACCGGCGCGGCGCCGGCATTGCGCTGCCGCCTGCGTCAACTGCGACATATTGCCCCGCTCGCCCGCGGCGTACGGGTTTCGAAAGGACGCGGGCGCGCGAATTGCGCTACAGTCGCAACCGCCTGCCGCGCGACGCATGGCGCCGCGCCGGCCGGCCACCATTCCGTCCGATCGAGCCCCAGGATGTCGTCTGCCTGCACCACGCCGCACCGGCGCTTCTCCCGCCTCATCCGCACGGCCGCGGCCCTCGCCGCCGCCGTGGCGCTCGCCGCGTGCACGCACGACGAGCCGCGCTGGAACCTGACCAACGTTACCGGCCACCTGCCCGACCTGTCGTTCACGCTGACGGGCGGCGACGGCCACCCCGTCGACGCCGATGCGTTCCATGGTCAGGTCGCGCTCGTCTACTTCGGCTACACGCACTGCCCCGATGTCTGCCCCGAAACGATGGCGCGGCTGATGGAAGTGCTGGCGAAGCTCGGCCCGCAGGCCAACAACGTGCGCATCCTGTTCGTCTCGGTCGACCCTGCTCGCGACACGCCGCAGGCAATGCAATCGTATGTCGCCGCATTCGACGCCGCGCATGCGCGCGGCCTGACCGGCACCGACCGCCAGATCGAATCGCTCGCGAAGCGCTATCGCGTCGCCTACCAGATGGAAAAGCGCGATCCGTCCGGCGGCTACGAAGTCACGCACAGCTCGGCCGTCTACATCTTCGACGCAAGCGGCCGCGCCCGCCTGCTTGCGACCGACCGCGACTCGCCCGACGCCATCGCCGCCGATCTGCGCCGGATCATCGACACCGCCTCCACTACCTGAATGCATCCCGACATGAAAACGACAACGACCCTCAAGACGCTCGCCCTCCTCGCCGCGCTGTGCGCAGGCGCCCATGCGTATGCCGCTGGCGCGATCACCGCGCAGAACGCCTGGGTGCGCTGGCTGCCGAACAAGCTGCCGGCCGGCGGCTACGTGACGCTCGTGAACACGAGCGACAAGCCGGTCGATCTCGTCGACGTCGACAGCCCCGACTACGGGATGGCGATGCTGCACCAGACCGTCTCGAACGGCTCGACGCAGAAAATGGAAATGGTCGACAAGCTGACGATCCCCGCGCGCGGCAAGGTCGACATCGCGCCGGGCGGCTACCACTTCATGCTCGAAGAGCCGAAGCACGCGATCAAGCCGGGCGACACCGTGCACCTGCGCCTGAAGTTCTCCGACGGCGAAACGGTCGATGCGCCGTTCGCCGTGAAATCGCCGGCCCAGGCGAAGTGATGCGCGCGCGATGAACCTCCTGTACTGGCTCGATCCGTGGGAACCGTCGCCCACCGTGGTGATCGCGGTGCTGACCGCCGCCGTGCTGTTCGCACGCGGCGTGAAGAAGGCGAAGGTGTCGCCGCTGCGGCAGTTCTCGTTCTGGTTCGGGCTGACGGCGCTCTACATCGCGCTGCATACGCGGCTCGACTATTTCTTCGAGCACGAATTCTTCCTGCACCGCGCGCAGCATCTGGTGCTGCACCACCTCGGGCCGTTCTTCATCGCGCTGTCGTATCCGGGCGCCGCGATGCGCGCGGGCATTCCGTTCCGCTGGCGGCAGCGTGTCGTGCGCCCCGCGCTCGCGTGGGCGCCCGTGCGCGCGACACTCGACGTGGTGTTCCATCCCGTCGTCGCGGTCGTGCTGTTCGTCGGGCTGATCTATTTCTGGCTGCTGTCGCCGATTCACTTCATCGCGATGCTCGACTGGCGTCTCTATCGCGTGATGAACTGGAGCATGGTGATCGATGGGCTGCTGTTCTGGTGGCTCGTCGTCGATCCGCGTCCCGCGCCGCCCGCGCGGTTGTCGCCGGGCCGCCGGATCCTGATCGTCGTCGCGGCGATTCCGCCGCAGATCGCGCTCGGCGCGCTGATCTTCTTCACGCCGCACGAGCTGTATCCGATCTATTCGATCTGCGGCCGCGCGTTCACATGGCTGAGCCCGCTGCGTGACCAGCAGATCGGCGGCCTGCTGCTGTGGATTCCCGGCTCGATGATGAGCGTGATCGGCGCGCTGATCGCGCTGCGCCACTGGCTGCGGCTGTCCGCGCGCGGCCGCCTGATCGATGAACGGGCCGCGGCACAGCGCGCAGCCCGGCCGCCGGTCGCGCACGCCGCGCACTGACTGCCGCGCGGCGCGGCGCGGCGCATCGCATTACGCGCGTGCGCTGCTCATCCACACGTGCGGGATGCCGTCCTCGTCGTGCACGTCCGAACTCGGCGCGAAGCCGAATGCCCCGTAAAAACGCTGCAAGTGGGCCTGCGCATGCAGGCTTACCGGCGTATCCGGCCACTGCGCACGGATATGCTCGAGCGCGCGCGACAGCAGCCCGTTGCCGAGGCCCGCGCCGCGAAACGCGGCGGTCGTCAGCACGCGGCCGATGCGGACGTCGGTGTGCTGCGCATCGGGCAGCAGCACGCGCAGATAGCCGGCCAGGCGGCCGGCCGGATCGAAGGCGGCCAGGTGCCATGCGGCCTGATCCGCATCGTCGATGTCGCGATACACGCAGTTCTGCTCGACGACGAATACCGCGCTGCGCGCTTCGAGGATCGAATAGACTTCGCGCGCCGTCAGCGCGTCGAAGGATTTCCAGCGCCAGTCGAGATCGGCGGCGCTCGGGGATGCAGCGGATGCGTTCATGGTCGGTCCTGATTCGGGCGCGCCGGCCGGCGCGCGGCAATCGACGATTATGCCTCGAAGCGCACGCGCCGCGCGACCGACTGCCCGCGCACAAAAAAGGCCCCGCATTGCGCGGGGCCTGTCCGTCATGCCGGCATCTGGCCGAAGCGGCCGCTGTTGAAGTCCTCGATCGCGGTACGAATCTCCGCTTGCGAGTTCATCACGAACGGCCCGTAACCGACGACGGGTTCGTCGATCGGTTCGCCGCTCAGGATCAGCAGCTTCGCGTCGCCGTTCGCTTCGATCTCGACATCGCTGCCGTCGCGGCCGAGTTGCACGAACTGCGCTTCGCGGGCGACCGTCTCGCCGTTCACCTGCACGGTGCCGCTCAGCACGACCACCGCGAGCGTACGCCCGTCGGCGACCGGGAACCGCGCATGGCCGCCGGCCACGAGCCGCACGTCCCACACGTCGATCGGCGTATGCGTGCGGGCCGGCCCACGCCGCCCGTCGAACTCACCCGCGATGATCCGCGCACGCCCCGCGCCGTCCGGCAGCTCGACCACGGGGATGTCGGCGTTCAGCAGCGTCTGGTAGCCGGGCGCGCCCATCTTGTCCGCGGCGGGCAGGTTCACCCACAGCTGCACCATCTCGAGCGGGCCGCCCCGCTGCGTGAACCCTTCCGAGTGGAATTCCTCGTGCAGGATCCCGCTCGCGGCCGTCATCCACTGCACGTCGCCCGGGCCGATCACGCCGCCCGCGCCGGTCGAGTCGCGGTGCGCGACCTCGCCGTCATAGACGATCGTCACCGTCTCGAACCCACGGTGCGGATGCTGGCCGACACCGCGCGGTGCCGAGGCCGAGCCCGGCTCGAACGTGGTCGGGCCGGCGTAATCGAGCAGCAGGAACGGGCTCAGGTGCGCACCGTGGGACTGGTAGCTGAACATCGAACGCACCGGGAAACCGTCGCCGACCCAATGGCCGCGCGGCGCACTGTACACACCCTGGATCTTCTTCATTGCCTTCTCCGAATTGCGGCGAAACGCGTGTTTCGCATCCTGGGTAGAAATATAGTGATGGAACGATCGATCCGGTAGACTGCCAAAATCGCACGCAGCGTTCCATTTCATGAACGATAAAGCGCGGGATCTGAACGATCTCTATTACTTTGTACAGGTCGTCGAACACGGCGGCTTCGCACCGGCCGGGCGGGCGCTGGACATGCCGAAATCGAAGCTGAGCCGCCGCATCGCGCTGCTCGAGGCGCGGCTCGGGATGCGGCTGATCCAGCGCTCGACACGCCGCTTCACGGTCACCGACGTCGGCCAGACCTATTACGCGCATTGCCGCGCGATGCTCGTCGAGGCCGACGCCGCCGACGAGGCGATCGCGCTGCTGCACGAGGAACCACGCGGCATCGTGCGCGTCAGTTGCCCGATCGTGCTGCTCGATTCACTGGTCGGCACGATGATCGCCGCGTTCATGGTCGCATGCCCGCGCGTCGAGATTCATCTGGAAGCGACCAACCGGCGCGTCGACGTGGTCGGCGAAGGGATCGACGTCGCGATCCGTGTACGCCCGCCGCCGCTCGAAGACAGCGATCTCGCGCTGCGCGTGCTGGCCGAGCGCGGCCAGTGCCTCGTCGCAAGCCCGGCGCTGCTGCGCGAGCACGGCGCACCGGCCGTTCCCGCCGATCTCGCGCGCCTGCCGAGCCTCGATCACGGCGCCCCGCAGTCCGCGCACGTGTGGCGGCTGCGCGGGCCCGACGGCGCTCACGCGGAAATTCATCACCAGCCGCGCTTCGTGACGGGCGGCATGCTCGCGCTGCGCGCGGCGGCCGTCGCGGGCGTCGGCATCGTGCAGTTGCCGACGATGATGGTGCGCGACGAGGTCGCGCGCGGCGAGCTGGTGACCGTGCTGCCCGACTGGGCGCCGCGCCGCGAAATCGTGCACGCGGTGTTCGCGTCGCGCCGGGGGTTGCTGCCCGCGGTGCGTGCCCTGCTGGATTTTCTCGCGGAGCGGTTTGCCGAACTCGAGCCCGATTGAGCGCGCCGCTTCATGCGCGACCGGGCGCTGCAAACCCTGCGCGCGTGCCGTAGACTGCGGTACGCGCATCGCGCATTCCACAACCCTGATTGCTTTCCCGCCATGTTCACGCTGTCCAACGACCCCAACGCCTCCAAGGCCGGCCAATACGCAACGCTCGTCGAGCAGGCACGCGCGCTCGTCGAGTCCGAACGCGACCTGACCGCGAATGCGGCCAACTTCTCCGCGCTGGTCTACCACTCGCTCGACCGTCTCAACTGGGCCGGCTTCTACTTTTTCGACGGGACGGAACTCGTGGTCGGGCCGTTCCAGGGCAAGCCCGCCTGCGTGCGGATCGCGCTCGGCAAGGGCGTGTGCGGCACGGCGGCGCAGACGCGCGAGACGCAAGTCGTGCGCGACGTGCATGACTTCCCCGGCCATATCGCGTGCGACGCCGCCTCGGAATCGGAAATCGTCGTGCCGCTGGTGGCCGCCGACGGCACGCTGATCGGCGTGTGGGACGTCGACAGCCCGGTCGCCGCGCGCTTCGACGACGAAGACCGCAAGGGGATGGAAGCGCTGTGCCGCGTGTTCGTCGAATCCGCGTGGCAGAAGGCACGCGGTTGAGCCCAGGCCGGGCCGCGCTCCGCCACCGAGCAACTGGTCCCCGCGTTCACGCGTAAATCGCGCCGCGCTTCGCGGCCTCGAACGAAAACGAAACGGGCCCCGCAAAGGGGCCCGTTCCACTGTGCCACCGCACCACCGTTCGTGGCGCACTGCAGGTATCAGGCGGCGTGCGTGCCCGACAACACCGGGAACGCCTGAGGCTTCGCGTCCTCGGTCAGCACCTCGAAGCCCGTTTCTGTCACCACGACCATGTGCTCCCATTGGGCCGACAGCGAATGGTCCTTCGTGACCACCGTCCAGCCGTCCGCCAGCATGCGCGTGTCGCGCTTGCCCGCGTTGAGCATCGGCTCGATCGTGAAGATCATCCCCGGCCGGAGCGGCACGCCGGTGCCCGGGCGGCCGTAGTGCAGCACCTGCGGCTCATCGTGATAGACATCGCCGATGCCGTGCCCGCAATATTCGCGAACCACGCTGAATCCTTCGCGATGCGCGACCTGCTGGATCGCGTATCCGACGTCGCCGAGCGTCGCACCCGGACGCACCGCGCGGATGCCCGCGTGCATCGCCTCATAGGTCGTCGCGACGAGGCGCCGCGCGAGTTCGTTCGGTTCGCCGACGAAATACATGCGGCTCGTATCGCCGAACCAGCCGTCCTTGATCACCGCGATGTCGAGGTTCACGATATCGCCGTCGCGCAGCGGCCGCGACGTCGGAATGCCGTGGCACACCACGTGATTGACCGACGCGCACACGGTTTTCGGATAGCCGTGATAGCCGATGTTCGCCGGGATCGCGCCGAGCACGTCGACGATGTAGTTGCGGCAGAGCACGTCCAGCTCGTCGGTGGTGACGCCCGGCTTCACGTGCTCGGTGATCATCGTCAGCACCTGCGACGCGAGCTTCGCGGCTTCACGCGACTTGGCAATTTCCGCGGCGCCGCGGATCGGGATTTCTCGTTTCGCCATTACGCCACCTGCTCGATGCCGTGCTCGACCGGTTCCGCCGGCCCCGTCTCGCCGCCCCGTGCTTCGGCCTCGATCAGCATCCGGCAGATGTCGCCGTAGGACAGCGCCGGATTGAGTTCCGCCAGCATCCCGACGCGCAACCAGTGTTCGGCCTGTGCATTGATCGAGCGGCTCAGCGCCGTGCTGGTCGAGCGCAGCCGCTCGTGCATGTGCTCGGAAATCTTGATGATGCCCATATATCCCCAATTAAGCGAAACGTAGTCGATTCGTATATTACGCCGCGCACGACCGCCGGGCAAGCCATTCGAATTCCGTCGGGCCTTCTCAGGTCGATCCCGTTGACATCGAATTCCAGTTTGCTGGAAAATAAATCCATCATGAAAGAATCAGCGACCACCGTTGCCGACGACACCGGCATCAACGAACGCATTGCCCGGCGCGTACGCGACCTGCGCACCGTGCGAGGCTACACGCTCGATGCGCTGGCCGCGCGCTCCGGCGTCAGTCGTTCGATGATCTCGCTCATCGAACGCGCTTCGGCGAGCCCGACGGCGGTCGTGCTCGACAAGCTCGCGGCCGGGCTCGGCGTGTCGCTGGCCGGCCTGTTCGGCGGCGACCCGGACGATACGCCCGCGCAGCCGCTGGCCCGCCGCGCGCAGCAGGCCGAATGGCGAGATCCCGCGTCCGGCTATGTGCGACGCAACCTCTCCCCGGCCGGCTGGCCGTCGCCGATCCAGCTCGTCGAGGTGGATTTCCCGCCCGGTGCACGCGTCGCGTACGACAGCGGCGGACGCGAAAGCGCGCTGCATCAGCAGGTATGGGTCATCAGTGGCCGCGTCGACGTCACGTTCGGCGATGCGCTTCACGAACTTCACGAAGGCGACTGCCTGGCTATGCGGCTCGACCAGCCGCTGATTTTCAGCAATCCGTCGTCGCATGCCGCGCGCTATGTCGTCGCGATCTGCGATGCGTCTGCCGCCGCCGGCGTGCGGAACCCCTGATGAGCGCGTCGTCGCAGCAGCGATGCGCGCGCCCTATTTATTGCCTACAGGAGCCGGTATGAATTCCCCGAAACAGCGCGACGACGTGCGCCTGATCGATTGCAGCGAAGCCGAGCATGCGCCGGCCATCCTCGAGATCCTGAACGACGCGATCGCGAACTCGACCGCACTGTACGACTACAAGCCGCGTCCGCCGGAAGCGATGGTCGCGTGGTTCGCGGCGAAGCGCGCGGGCGGCTTCCCGGTCATCGGCGCGGTCGACGCAGCGGGCACGCTGCTGGGCTTTGCGAGCTGGGGCGCGTTCCGCGCGTTTCCCGCCTTCAAGTACACGGTCGAACACAGTGTGTACGTGCATCGCGACCAGCGCGGCCGCGGGCTGGGCGAGGTGCTGCTGCGCGAAGTGGTCCGGCGCGCGCGTGAAGCGCAGGTACACGTGGTGGTCGGCTGTATCGATGCGACCAATGCGGGAAGCATCGCACTGCATACGAAGCTCGGATTCGTGCACTCGGGCACGATCACGCAGGCGGGCTTCAAATTCGGCCGCTGGCTCGATGCGGCGTTCTATCAGCTGACGCTCGACACACCGGCGCAGCCGGTGGATGGTTGAGCCGAATGAAGTCGCGCACAACCCGTGTGCGCGCCATGCCACCGTTCGGCCGGACCGCCAGCGGCTTTCACTTCGTTCGCACGCTGCCGGACCGTGGGCCCGCTATTTCCGCAAGAGCGGCGCAACGACGCGCTCGAGACGATCGGCAGTCCACGACGGTTGCGGATCGTCCCAGCCATTGTCGACGAGGAGCCCGTTCCGGTCGATCGTGAAGTTCACCGGGATCCGCCACATGCGCCCGTAGCCTCCGGCATAGGCACTGCCCAACAGCCCCACCGGAAAGCTCAGGCCGGCCGCCACCTGCCGCACCTCCGCGAGGTTGTCCGCCCCGTCCAGGCTGAAGCCGAGCACGCGCAGGCCGGCCGCCGCATGGCGCGCGGCATACGCGGACAACAGCGGCAGTTCGGTCCGGCAGGGCTCGCACCATGTGGCCCAGAAGGTCAGGATGACGACATAACCCCGCCAATCCTCGCTGGCGATGCTTTGTCCGTCGAGCGTATGCAGGACGAGGCCGGGCGCCGGACGGCCGACCGTCAGGCTGCCGGCCTGCGCCGCCGGCAGCCATCCGCCGACGCCGGCGCCCAGTGCAAGCCCTCCAGCCATGCGCAGCCAGTCGCGCCTCGCCCGGCGACGCCCGCTGCTTCCGCCAAAACCGTCAGAACGCATAGCTCGCCCCCACCGTGCCCGACCAGCGCGGAAACAGCTGATAGCCGCTGAGCCTGCTGTACAGCGCCTTCTGGACGAACGCATAGACGTTCAGGTTCTTCACGACGTTCACCGTCACGCCGGGCGACAGATAAACGACCGTGCCGGCCGTGTTGCCGGTGTCGGCGAGCGCCCCCTGGTCCGAACTCTTGCGCGTCACGTTGATCTGGAGCTGCGGCACGATCCTCGGGTTCTCCTCGTAACGCAGGCCGACGCTGACCGTCGCCTGGTTACCGGGTCGGAAGTCCTCGCCGAGGCCGCGAAGGTTCTCGACCACCGCAGCCTGGAATTGACCGTTGATGAACGCGTCGAAATTCTGGCTGATCGGCTGATAGTAGTACGCACCGACGATCAGATCGGTACTGCCCGTCCCGGGCTGCAGGCTCGTATCGAGGGCCTGGCCGTTCGCGCTGTTCGGGCCAGACGAGAAGAACACCGGGCTACGCCCGACGTTGGCGCCCGTCAGCACGTTCTGGCCGCCGTACTTTCCCGTCGGCAGCTTGACCCCCAGTTGCACGCCGAGATTGCGGGTCGGCAGGAAGCCCTGATAGCTGGCGATCAGCTTGATGTCGCCCAGCCCCTTGCTGGTGACGCCGCTCAGATTGTCGGATGTGAGCTGGTCCGGCGTGGCATTCCCGTACGTCGAGTGGCCCCGATCGACGAACGGCACGATCGCGCTGAAGTTCCACTTGGGGTTCGGGCTGTAGCTGATGCCCAGGTTCCAGTAGCGATTGATCGTCTGGTTCTCGACCTCCTGGCTGCCGCCTGCCGCATTGATCGCCGCCGGTACGACGTTCGAAACCGCATGCGTTCCGCTGCGCAACTGGTTCTGCGGGATGAAGGTGTAGTCCAGGCTGATACGCCAGCCCGGCATGGCCGAATACCCGGTCGCGGCATCCGTGCTCAGCGAGCAGCCACAGGTCGCGCAGGCGTGGGCGGCAACCGGCAGGGTCAAGCCCGTCAGACAGGCGAGCGCGGCCAGCGCCGCGTCGACGGTCTGCTTCGATTCGATTCGCATTTCGTTCCCCTCTCATGTCGTGTGCATGCACGCGCGTGATCCGCAACGTGACGGACGCGCGGTGCGAGATGACCCGATTGCCGGCTGGCTGCGGGCGTTTCATGCGCCGCGCGGGAGCCTGCCCGGATCAATTGCTGGAGTGACTACGTCAGAGGTAGAACGGCGAATCGCGGGGCCGGCCCGCGCTGGGGATATCCCGAAGGACGAACGGGCGTGAAGCCGGTGGATGTGCGACGGCATAGCCGGGAACCGCCAGCCATTGCGGCAAGGACGGTGACGGTGCAGGCGCATGATGCACCAGCAGGTCGCAATAGCCGCAAGCCGCGAAATGGTCAGCGGCAAGGGCGTGATTGTCGACGTCGGGCTGTCCATCGGCCGAACAGATCGATGCGACTGGTGCATCCCGGTCAGGGGAGACCAGGCCATGGCTCACGAGCGGCGCAATGATGACAAGCAGCATGGCAAACATGCCAAGCCACGCTGTCCGACGATTGCGGGAACGTGCGGTCATGATGAGCGGCATCGGGACGGTCGCTGGATCTTAGCCGAAGCCAGCCGTGGCAACCGGACAATCGTCGTCGGCACGATGCGGCCCTGCCCCGCACGGTTCTCGTGACGGCGCGCGTTCGAAACCGGCCGCCGGGATCCGGCAGCCGTTTGCGATGACGATCGTGCTGCGGATCGATACGCCCGCACTGTCCACTCGTCGATTTGACTTCATTGAACTGTCCCCCGCCCGGTCGATTGGCCAGGTGGCGCCGAAGTCGCATGGCGCGCATTGAGCCTTTCGATTTCTGAATTCGATAACGCAAACGGCGTGCCATGTGAGGCAGGCGCCCGCTGTCATTACACGTCAGGCGTATGCGAAAAAAACGCCTCCGTGTTGATCGCATGAAGTGTTTCAGACCTGCAACGCTGCCGTCGACATCGTGACGAACGTGTCGGGCACGACGCGTCATGCGTACGTTCTTCCAAGCTGACGTCGATCGGATACGGCCACTTGCCTGCTTCGCGCAAGGCACTCAATCGAGGTTGCGCAATACCATCGGTACGATGCGCACTGTCGCAGACAATCTCGCGTGCGACGGATCATTCGTCGCATCAACGCGTGCTTCCGTTTCAGTCTCGTAACGCATACGTGAATTTCGTTCCAGACGACTCATGTTCAATCCGCGCATCGCACGTCGGACGCGTGGCGGTTGCAACGTCGGGGAGTCGGGGAAAGTGGCTCTCGGTGCAGAAAAAAGAAAAGCCCCGCCGAAGCGGGGCTTTGTCTGGAGGCGCGAGCCGGAGTCGAACCGGCCTAAACGGCTTTGCAGGCCGCTGCATAACCGCTTTGCTATCGCGCCAAAAGCGGACTGTGCGCATGCCGTGAGGCAAGCGACAGATTTTTTATTCGAGGACTGAAAGTCCATCAAATAAAAAGGGAAGCGTGGCTTCCCCATTACTTGGAGCGGGAGACGAGTCTCGAACTCGCGACCTCAACCTTGGCAAGGTTGCGCTCTACCAACTGAGCTACTCCCGCATTGTCCTGCATCTGCAGCGCTTCGCCGACCAACACGCTGCCAGAAAAATCTGGAGCGGGAGACGAGTCTCGAACTCGCGACCTCAACCTTGGCAAGGTTGCGCTCTACCAACTGAGCTACTCCCGCATGTGTCCTGCATCCGCAGCGCTTTGCCGACCAACACGCTGTCAGAAAAAATCTGGAGCGGGAGACGAGTCTCGAACTCGCGACCTCAACCTTGGCAAGGTTGCGCTCTACCAACTGAGCTACTCCCGCGTATTGCTGCGCTACTGCTTCCCCGTCACACACTTACTTCGTCGTGCAGCGGAGAAGCGAGATTATGTCGAAGGCACATTCGTGTGTCAAGGGCTTTTCCAGCCCTTTTTACAAAAACCTGCTCGACCGGACGCATCACGCGCCGCCGCGTTCGCGAATCTGCGGCCATGCGAGCTTCATGTAGTACAGCATCGACCAGATCGTCAGCACCGCGGCGAGATACATCAGCCATTCGCCCCACACGCGCGTGTCGATCGTCGCGACGCCGAGCGGCAGCGGCCCGTAGAACAGCAGCATCGGAATCGCGACCATCTGGCAGGCGGTCTTGAACTTGCCGAGCTGGTTCACCGCGACGCTCTTCGACGCACCGATCTGCGCCATCCACTCGCGCAGCGCCGAAATCGCGATCTCGCGGCCGACGATCACGAGTGCGATTGCCGCGTCGACCCGCGAAATCTGCACGAGGATCAGCAGCGCGGCCGTCACCATCAGCTTGTCCGCCACCGGATCGAGAAATGCACCGAACGACGACGTCTGGTTCCACTTGCGGGCCAGATAGCCGTCGAACCAGTCGGTCAGCGCCGCAAGAATGAAGATCGCCGCCGCCGCGAGATTGCGGTGCGCGCCGCCCATCACCGTGTCCGGCAGATAGAACACGCCGACGACGAGCGGAATCAGCACGATCCGTACCCACGTCAGGAAAATCGGGAAATTGAACGGCATGGCATGCGGGACAGTAAAGGATTCGCAATTGTGCCGTGTCGACCGGCCTGCCACAAGAACGCTGGCAAGGCGGCCGGCCGCACGGCCGCGTCAGTGAAGCTGCTTGTAGATCTGCTCGGCGAGCGCGTGCGAGATGCCCTCGACACTCGCGAGTTCCTCGACGCTCGCGGCCACCACGCCGCGCAACCCGCCGAATCGCGCGAGCAGCCGCTGCCGGCGCTTCGCGCC
This sequence comes from Burkholderia sp. AU33803, assembly GCF_002223095.1. Lineage (NCBI taxonomy): Bacteria > Pseudomonadati > Pseudomonadota > Betaproteobacteria > Burkholderiales > Burkholderiaceae > Burkholderia > Burkholderia sp. AU33803. The sequence continues at coordinate 663,200 of NZ_NKFJ01000004.1, read as the reverse complement.
GACGCCCTCGAGTTCCTCGAGCCGCGATGTCTGGCGCGCCTTCGCCCGCTTGGCACGCATGCCGGTGATCGCGAAGCGGTGCGCCTCGTCGCGGATCTGCGCGACGAGCATCAGCGCGGCGCTTTCCTTGCCGAGTTCGAGCGGCGTGCGTCCGTCCGCGAACACGAGCGTCTCGAGGCCGACCTTGCGCCCCTCGCCTTTCGCGACGCCGACCAGCATCGACGTGTCGAGACCGAGCTCGGTGAACACCTGGCGCGCGATTTCGACCTGACCCTTGCCGCCGTCGATCAGCACGATGTTCGGCAGCAGGCTCGACGCCTCGGCCTGGCGCGTCGACTCGCCGTCGATGCCGGCCGCATCGTCGGCGGCAGCCGCCTGCGCGGCCTGCTCGACCATCTTCTCGTAGCGGCGCGTGAGCACCTGCCGCATCGCCGCGTAGTCGTCGCCCGGCGTGATCCCGGTGATGTTGTAGCGGCGGTATTCGCCCGACTGCATCTTGTGATGGTGGTAGACCACGCACGACGCCTGCGTTGCCTCGCCCATCGTGTGGCTGATGTCGAAGCATTCGATCCGCAGCGTCGCGAGATCGTCGCATTCGTAGCTGAGCGTCTCCGCGAGCGCACGCGTGCGCGCCTGCTGCGAGCCCTGCTCGGACAGCAGCCGCATGAGCGCGATCTGCGCATTCTGCTCGGCCATCGACAGCCACGCACGCCGCTGCCCCTGCGGCTGCCGCACCAGCGACACCTTGTGGCCGGCCTGCTCGGACAGCAGCTCGAGCAAGTCGCGGCTCGCGGGCGCATGGCTCACGACCAGCACGGGCGGCACGCGGTTGCCGAGATAGTGCTGCGCGATGAACGCGTCGAGCACTTCGGCCTCGACCGACGCCACTGCGTCACCGCGCGTGCGGCCGGGTTCTTCCGCGGGGAGGTCGGGCAATACATCGGCGGACACATCGGTCGCCTCCGCCAGCTCGGACTCGTCGCCGATCCCGCCCTCGGCGAGCGTCAGCGCGCTTTCGACGTGCGTCGGGAAATACGCCTTGTCGCCGAGATGCCGGCCGCCGCGCACCATCGCGAGGTTCACGCACACGCGGCCGCCTTGCGCGACGACGGCCAGGATGTCGACGTCGCTGTCGCTGCCGACCTCGATCGCCTGCTGATGCAGCACCGTCGCGAGCGAGCTCATCTGGTTGCGCACGGCCGCCGCCTGCTCGAATTTCAGTTCGGCCGCGAACGCGTGCATCTTCTGCTCGAGCTCCTTCATCACTTCGGACTGCCGGCCGAGCAGGAAACGCGCGGCGTTCGATACGTCGATCGCGTAATCCTCGTCGGAGATCGCGCCGACGCACGGCGCCGTGCAGCGCCCGATCTGGTGCAGCAGGCACGGCCGCGTGCGGTTGTTGAAGACCGAATCCTCGCAGGTGCGCAGCTGGAACACGCGCTGCAGGATCTGGATGCTCTCGCGCACGGCCCAGGCGCTCGGGAACGGCCCGAAATACTGGTTCTGCTTGTCGACCGAGCCGCGGTAGTAGGCCATCCGCGGAAAACGGTGCGCGGTGAGCTTCAGGTACGGATACGACTTGTCGTCGCGAAACAGGATGTTGTAGCGCGGCGCGAGCGCCTTGATCAGGTTGTTCTCGAGCAGCAGCGCCTCGGCCTCCGAGCGCGTGACGGTCGTCTCGATGCGCGCGATGCGCGTGGCCATCATCGCGATGCGCGGCGACAGCTGCGTCTTCGTGAAATAGCTCGATACGCGCTTCTTCAGGTCGCGGGCCTTGCCGACATAGAGCACGGCGCCCGCCGTGTCGTAGTAGCGATAGACGCCCGGCATGTGCGGCAACTGCGCAAGGATCTTCTTCGGTTCGAACGGGGTATCGGAAGCTTCAGGGGATGTCATGCGTGATCCGGGCGCCTTGTAACGCGGAACGGGTCTATTAGAATCGCCAGTTTAGAGCATTCACCGGCCCGCTTCGATGCCCCGCACCACCGCTGCCCCCCTGCCCGCCGCGCCGCTCGCGCCGGGCGAACCGATCGCCTGCGACCTCTTCTGCACGGTGGTCGACAATTTCGGCGACATCGGCGTCTGCTGGCGCGTCGCGCGCCAGCTCGCGCACGAGCACGGCTGGCAGGTTCGCCTGTTCGTCGACGACCTGCGCACGTTCGCACGCCTGCTGCCCGGGGTCGATCCCGACGCGGGGCGGCAGACGGTCGACGCGATCGTGATCGAGCACTGGCATGCGGAAGCCGGCGACGCGCTGGAGATCGCCGATGTCGTGATCGAAGCATTCGCGTGCGAGCTGCCCGGCGCGTATCTCGCGGCGATGGCGCGGCGCGAACGGCGCCCCGTGTGGATCAACCTCGAATACCTGAGCGCCGAGGACTGGGTCGCCGATTTCCATCTGCGGCCGTCGCCGCATCCGCGCTACCCGCTGCTGAAGACGTTTTTCTTCCCCGGCCTGTCGGCCGGCACCGGCGGCGTCCTGAAGGAACACGACCTCGATGCGCGCCGCACGGCCTTCGAAGCCGATGCGGCGGCGCGCGATGCCTGGTGGCAGCGCGCGACCAGCGGCGCGCCGCCGGCCCCCGGTACGACGGTCGTCAGCCTGTTCGCGTACGAGAATCCGGCCGTCGACACGCTGCTCGCGCAGTGGCGCGACGGCCCGACACCGGTCGTCGCACTCGTGCCGGCCGGCCGCGTATCGCCTGCCGTTGCGCGTTTTTTCGGGGTCGAGTCGTTCGGCGCGGGCACGCATGCGCGCAGCGGCAACCTGGCTGCTCACGGGCTCGCGTTCGTCCCCCAGGCCGACTACGATCCGTTGCTGTGGGTGGCCGACCTCAATTTCGTGCGCGGCGAGGATTCGTTCGTCCGAGCGCAGTGGGCCCGCAAGCCGTTCGTGTGGCACATTTACCCGCAGGCCGACGACGTCCATCTGCCGAAGCTCGACGCCGCGCTCGCGCACCTGTCGGCCGGCCTCGCCGACGCGCCGCGCGCGGCGCTCGAGCGGTTCTGGCATGCATGGAACGGCGTCGGCACACCCGACTGGGCCGATTTCTGGCAGCACCGCGCCGCACTGGACGCCAACGCGGCCCGCTGGGCCGATGCGCTCGCGGCCGTCGGCGATCTCGCCGGAAAGCTGGCGGAATACGCAAAATCTCAGTTAAAATAAGCGGTTATCCGACGGCTGACCAGGCAAGCGCTCGCTTTTGGCGTCCACCGGAACGCACCGCTTGCGCCGTCAGCCGTTGCGCAACGCTCAGGCACCTATTTATTTGATTTGATCAGGACAGTTTTTTATGAAAACCGCACAGGAACTCCGCGTAGGCAACGTCGTGCAGATCGGCAGCGACGCATGGGTCATCGCCAAGGCTGAATACAACAAGTCGGGCCGCAATTCCGCCGTCGTCAAGATGAAGATGAAGAACCTGCTGACGAACGCAGGCCAGGAAGCAGTCTACAAGGCCGACGACAAGTTCGACGTCGTCGTGCTCGACCGCAAGGAAGTGACGTACTCGTACTTCGCCGATCCGATGTACGTGTTCATGGACGCCGACTACAACCAGTTCGAAGTCGAAGCGGAAATGATGGGCGAAGCGCTGAACTACCTCGAAGACGGCATGGCTTGCGAAGTCGTGTTCTACAACGAGAAGGCGATCTCGGTCGAACTGCCGACGGTCCTGGTTCGCGAGATCACCTACACGGAACCGGCAGTCAAGGGTGACACGTCGTCGGGCAAGGTGCTGAAGAACGCGAAGCTCGCAACGGGCTTCGAACTGCAAGTGCCGCTGTTCTGCAACACCGGCGACAAGATCGAAATCGATACGCGTACGAACGAATACCGCAGCCGCGCGTAATCGCCAGCGATACCCGCATCGAACAAAGCGCCCTTCGGGGCGCTTTTTGTTTGTCCGGCGCCAACAACCGGCGAGAGTCAGGCTCATGTAAAGCACAAAAGCCACCGGTAAAGATATTCAATTTGTATCATCGGTAACTGTTTTATAGCGCCGGAGAAATATTGCTCGTTACGCGTTCAGCGGGGCATAAAATCAGCTTTTAATCTGACATGCGGCTGCGGCCACGATGACCGACAGCCCGCCTCTCTTGACTCGACTCGCGTCCACCATGCCACACGCCCTGATTGTCGAAGACGATCCCAACAGTCTGTCCGGCCTCACCGCGCTGCTCGCCGCGGACGGCTTCTCGGTCGACACGGCCACGTCGCTCGCCGAAGCGCGCACGGCGCTCGGCCGCTCGATTCCCGACGTCGTTCTCGTCGACCTGAACCTGCCGGACGGCAGCGGGTTCGACCTGCTCCAGCACCTGCCGCAGCAACAGCCGAACGGCTCGCTGCCCGTCATCGTGCTGACCGGCAATGCGACGGTCGAGAGCGCCATCGAGGGGCTGCGTCACGGCATCTGGGACTACCTGCTGAAGCCGATCAACATCCCGCGCCTGCGCAGCCTGCTTGCACGGATCCCGCGTCCGTACGAACTGATCGACGAAGTGCAGTCGTTGCGCGCGTCGCTGCGCCATCTCGGCCGCTTCGGCGCGCTGGTCGGCCGCAGCGACGCGATGCAGCACGTGTACGACATGATCGAGCACAACGCGCGCACCGAAACGGCGGTGCTGTTCTCGGGCGAAGCCGGTACCGGCAAGAAGCTGGCCGCGCGCACGCTGCACGACCTGAGCCGGCGCCGCAAGGGGCCGTTCGTGTCGTTCGACTGCCGGACGATCGCCCAGGCCGGCCGGCACGGTGCGTCGCTCGACAGCGTGCTGTTCGGCCATGAGCGCGGTGCGTTCGATGGCGCCGAGCGCCGCGAATCGGGCCTGTTCGAACAGGCCGGCGGCGGCACGCTGTTCCTCGACGAAATCACCGCACTGCCGCTCGTGCTGCAGGAAGCCCTGCTGCATGCGCTCGATTCGCAGAACTTCATGCGGATCGGCGGCACGAGTTCGATCACGAGCGATTTCCGGCTGATCGCGGCCACGCGACGCCCGGCACGCGAAGCGGTCGCGAACGGCACGCTGCGCGAGGATCTGTGGCTGCGCCTCGATGCGGCATCGATCACGATGCCGCCGCTGCGCGATCGCGACGGCGACGCGCTCGCGATCGCGGATGCGCTGATCGACGAACTGAACCGCGACGCGCGCGCAACCGGCCGCAGCACGACCGACAAGCGCGCGGCGCCGGGCTTCGTCCGTGAATGCCTGTCCTACGAATGGCCGGGCAACGTGCGCGAGCTGCAGGAGCGCGTGCGCTTCGCGTACGACGCATCGGGCGATTTCATCGAGACGCTGCGCGCGGGCGAGCCGAGCTTCTCGGCCGGCGCCGCACTGAACGGCAGCAGCGTGCAGATCAAGGTCGGCACGCCGCTGTCCGACGTCGAGGATCTGCTGATCCGTGCGACGCTCGACGCCGTCGGCGGCACGCGCCACCGTGCGGCAACGCTGCTCGGCATCAGTCCGAAGACGCTGTACAACAAGCTGCAGCGGATGAAGGTGAACTGAGCAGGTGACGGTGCTCGAGGGCGCTGGCAGAGTTTGACCGTTAGTTGCGTCAAAGCACACGACTTCAACCTGCCTGGCTCCTGAAGCTGCCGGGTTCGCACCCGCTGTCAGGCATAAAAAAGCCGCGCGATTGCGCGGCTTTCTGTTTCGGCAACCGGAACGGCGCGGGTCCCGCCGTCCCCTCCCCGCTCAGGCCAGTGCGCTGCTCAACAGCGCCTGCGCCTGCCGATACTCGGGCTGCGCGATCAGCTTGTCCCACTTGAGCGCCTTGCCGCGCCCACGCATCCGCTTGATGCGTCGCACCGACTCGTCCGTGGCCCGCGCTTTCAGCCCGTTCAGCACGACCTCGGCCGCGTCCGGCTGGTTGCAGACGAGCACCATGTCGCAACCGGCCGCGAGTGCGGCGTCGGCCGCCTGCGTGAGCGTGCCGCCTTCGCGCGCGGCTTCCATCGACAGGTCGTCGCTGAAGATCGCGCCCGTGAAGCCGAGCCGTCCGCGCAGGATGTCCTGCAGCCACACGCGCGAGAAACCGGCCGGCCGCTTGTCGACCTGCGTGTAGATCACGTGCGCGGGAATCACCGCGGACAGCGACAAACCGAGCCAGTCGTACGGTGCGACGTCCTGCTTGAGGATCGCGTCGAGCGTGCGGTCGTCGGTCGGCAGCGCGACGTGCGAGTCGGCCTCCGCGAAGCCGTGCCCCGGGAAATGCTTGCCGCAGTTCGCCATCCCGGCGAGCGACAGCCCGTGGTTCAGGCTCTTCGCGAGCAGCGTCACGACGCGCGGATCACGATGGAACGCGCGATCGCCGATCACTTTCGAGTGCCCGTAGTCGAGGTCGAGCACGGGCGTGAAGCTCATGTCGATGCCGCATGCACGCAGCTCGGCGGCCAGGATGTAGCCGACGGCCGTGGCGACCTTCGTCGCGAGCAGCACGTCGCGATCCCACAGCTCGCCGAGGCGGCGCATCGCGGGCAGCACCGTGAAGCCGTCGGTGCGGAAACGCTGCACGCGCCCGCCTTCGTGATCGACGGCGATCAGGATGTCTTCACGCACCGCGCGGATCGAGTCGGTCAGCGCGGTCAGTTGCGCGCGGTTCTGGAAGTGCCGCGCGAACAGGATCACGCCGCCGGTATTCGGATGCGCGAGGCGCCGCGCATCGTCGCGCGACAGGGCCGTGCCGACGACGTCGAGCATGACCGGGCCGGGAGTCGTTTTCATCGAATCGGGAATTCCGTCAGGAGGAGGTTCGGGAAACAGGTGCAGGCGCCGCGTCCGTCTCGGCGACCACGAACGACACCGCATAGTCGCGTTCGTCGCTGACCGTCACGCGCGCCGTGATGCCGCGGGCCGCCAGCCAGTCGGCCAGCTCGCCCGACGCGACCACGTACGGCTCGCCGCTCGGATGGTTGAGGGTCTGCAGCGCACGCCACGTCATCGGCCAGTGCATGCCGAGCCCGATCGCCTTCGAGAACGCTTCCTTCGCGGAAAAGCGCGTCGCGAGGAACGCGATGCCGCGCGCCTCGGAGCGGGCACGGCGCGCATGGAACACGCGCAGCTCGTCGGGGCCCAGCACCTTCTCGGCAAACCGGCCGCCCGTGCGTTCGAGCACGGCCGCGATGCGGCTCACCTGGGCGATGTCGGTGCCGATACCGTAGATCGCCATGTCAGTACGCGCCGGTACGACCCGGCCGGGCCGGGTCAGGCATGACGCGCGACGCGCGGCGGCATGCCATGTTCAGCGCGCGCCGCCATGCAGCGCGGCAACGCGTGCGGCGACCATGATCGCCTTCATTTCGCGCACCGCGTTGTCCCAGCCCGCGAAAATCGCGTGCGCGACGATCGCGTGGCCGATGTTCAGTTCGACGATGCCGTCGATCGCGGCGATCTGCTGCACGTTCGTGTAGTGCAGGCCGTGCCCGGCATTGACCTTCAGGCCGAGCTGCGCGCCGGCCTGAACGCCCGCGACGATGCGCTCGTATTCGCGCTGCTGTTCGGCTTCGTCGTGCGCTTCGGCGTAACGGCCCGTATGCAGCTCGATCACCGGCGCGCCCGCTTCGTGTGCGGCACGGATCTGCGTCTCGTCCGGGTCGATGAACAGCGACACGCGCACACCCACGTCGGCAAGCTGCTTGCACGCCGCACGCACGGCCTCGAAGTGGCCGGCGACATCGAGACCGCCTTCGGTCGTCAGTTCCTCGCGCTTCTCGGGCACGAGGCACGCGTCGTGCGGACGCACTTCGCAAGCGATATCGAGCATCTCGGCCGTCACCGCGCATTCGAGGTTCATGCGCGTCTTCAGCAGCGGACGCAGCTCGCGCACATCCGCATCGACGATGTGGCGGCGATCCTCGCGCAGATGCAGCGTGATCGCATCCGCACCGGCTTCTTCGGCGGCGAGCGCCGCGCGGATCGGATCGGGATAGGTCGTGCCGCGCACATTGCGCAGCGTCGCGACGTGGTCGATGTTGACGCCGAGGTCGATGGCGGTGGGCGTGGTCAGGAAGAAGCTCATAGGTTTTGCAGGTCGATCAGGATCTGACGCGTGGCAAGCGGCGTACCGCCGAGATAGGTGTTCAGCAGGAAGCGCATCAGCGTCTTGCTTTGCGCAACCGTCTGGGCTCGATGGTAATCGTCCTGCTCCATATCGAGCAACGTCTGTCCGGAAATGACCGGCCAGTGCGATGGGACTTCGTCGTCCGCATTGCGCACGCCACGCTCGGGATCGAACACGTAGCGACGATCAGGCTCGACCGCCCGGCGCGCGACCGTGCGGTTCAGCGCCATCGCGTAGCCGGTCTCGCGCAGCAGCACGCGCTCGAACGAACGCAGCACCTGCACCGCGGGTTCGCCGTGCGCGAGGCGCGTGAGGGTCAGCACGTAATGATTGAAGAGCGGCGGCTGGGGATCCTCGCGTGCGCAGAATTTCACGAGCAGCTCGTTCGCGTAGAAGCCGCACAAGAGCCCGTCGCCGCCGAGCGGCAGCATCCCGCCTACCCACTCGGCGCCCGTCAGCGTGCGCACCTCGGATTTGCCCGACCAGGACAGCAGCAGCGGCTGGAAGGTCTGCAGTACGCCGCGCAGCGCGGAGTGCGGACGCTTCGCGCCCTTCGCGACGAGCGCGAGCCGGCCATGATCACGCGTCAGCACGTCGATGATCAGGCTCGTTTCCCGATACGGATAACTGTGCAGCACATACGCCGGTTGCTCGGCGACACGGAAATCGGACGTGCGTGACGTCGCGCGCCGCGCCTTGCGCGGCGGTTCAGGCGGTGCCGGCAGCGGCGCGTCGTTCGCGCCGGCCGTCACCGCGTCTTCAGTCGACGTCAGCGCGTCATTCGTACCCATAGGCGCGCAGCCCTGCCTCGTTGTCGGCCCAGCCGCTCTTCACCTTCACGAAGGTCTCGAGGTACACGGGGCCGTCGAACAGCTTCTCCATGTCCATCCGCGCCTCGGTGCTGATCTGCTTGAGCTTCTCGCCCTTCTTGCCGATCACCATCGCCTTGTGCGAATCGCGCTCGACGAGGATCGTCGCGAAGATGCGCTTCAGGCGCCCTTCCTCCTCGAACTTGTCGATCAGCACGGTGCTCGTGTACGGCAGTTCGTCGCCGGTCCAGCGGAACACCTTCTCGCGCAGGATTTCGGCTGCGAGGAAACGCGAGCTGCGGTCGGTCAGCTCGTCCTCGCCGTAGATCGGCTCGCCTTCCGGCAGGTACGGCTTGATCGTGTCCAGCAGGCGTTTGATGTCTTCCGGTTTCTGCGCCGACAGCGGCACGAGCTCGGTGAATTCGCGCAGCTCGCTCACCTTCTGCATGAACGGGAACAGCGTCGCCTTGTCGTTCACGCGGTCGATCTTGTTCGCGATCAGCAGCGTCGGCATGCCGGGCGGAATCAGGTCCAGCACCTTCTGGTCGTCGGGGCCGAAGCGGCCGGCCTCGATCACGAACAGGATCACGTCGACCGACGTGAGCGTCGACGTGACCGCGCGGTTCAGCGAACGGTTCAGCGCGGTGCTGTGGCGGGTCTGGAAACCCGGCGTGTCGACGAACACGAATTGCGCGTCGTCGAACGTATTGATGCCGGTGATGCGGTGGCGGGTCGTCTGCGCCTTGCGCGACGTGATGCTGATCTTCTGGCCGACGAGTGCGTTCATCAACGTCGACTTGCCGACGTTCGGGCGGCCCACGATCGCGATCATGCCGCAACGGAAACCGGTAGGAGCGGGAGTGTTCATATCGTTTGGGAGACAGGTTCGGAAACGGCCGCGCGGCGCGCGGCACGATCGATGGGCAATTCAGTGGTCGGCATCGGCCACGCGCGCCTGCGCGGCGGCGAGGCTCGCGCCGCCCGGCGGCGTCTCGGCATCCGGTGCCGCGGCGTCGCGTGTGCGCGCAGCCGCACGCGAAGCGGGGTCGGTACCGGCGGAAGACTTGTCGGCGGACGACGATGCCGGGTCGGCGGCCTGGCCAGCCGGCTTGTCGGCAGCGCGTGCGGCGGGCACGGCTTCCGCGGGCTTCTCCGCGGCCTTGTCGGCTCGCTCGGCCGGCTTGTCGACAGACTTGTCGGCCGCCGGCTTCGCCGCCCGTTCGCGTTCGCCCTTTTCCGCCGCCGCATCGACATGCGCCGCGCGAATCGCGGCCATCGGCGCCGCGGCCGGCTCGGTACCGGAAGTAGCGGTTGCCGCAGCCGCCGCACCTGCCGCTCTCGCCTCGCGCGCCGCCGCGCGTTCCTTCCGCTCCGGCGAGCGCAGGTCGAGCGCTTCCTGCACGCCCTTCACGCCCGGCACGATTTCGGGTTCGACGTGTTTCGACCCGCGCGCGTTTTTCGAGCGCTTCGGCTTCGCGGCCAGCATCGGCGCGGCCGCCATCACTTCATCGAGCGCCTTCTTCGCGGCAGCCTGCTCGGCTGCGCGCCGGCTCGCACCGGAGCCCGACACCTTCACATCGAGCTTCGGCACCGTGCATTCGACTTCGAATTGCTGATTGTGCGCCGCACCATGCGTCGCGACCACCGTGTAGGTCGGCAGCGCGATCTTGTGCCCCTGCAGGTATTCCTGCAGCAGCGTCTTCGCGTCCTTGCCGAGCGTGCGCGGATCGATATGGTCGAGAATCGGGATATAGAGGCGCTTGATGACCCCTTGGGCGGCTTCGAAGCCGCCATCGAGGAACACGGCCCCGATGATGGCTTCGAACGCGTCCGCGAGGATCGACGGCCGGCGGAACCCGCCGCTGCGCAGTTCGCCCTCGCCGAGCCGCAGTCCGTCCGAGATATTCAGGGCCTGAGCAATTTCGTACAGCGACTGCTGTTTGACGAGATTGGCGCGTACGCGCGACAGATCGCCTTCGTCCAGCTTGCCGAAACGCTGGAACAAAAGGGCGGCCACCGCGCAATTCAGAACGGAATCGCCGAGAAACTCGAGCCGTTCGTTGTGCGTGGCACTGTGACTGCGATGGGTCAAAGCCTGGCGCAACAATTCCGCATTGCGAAATTCGTAGCGCAGCCGGCTTTCCAACTGGGATGAGGGCATGTGCAGGAGTATAACGCGGGCGCCCGGTCGGGCCGAAACGGCACGGCCGGACGCGAAAAGGCGTGACGAAGCGGTGTTACCGCCGGTTCTTAAAGTAGTTCGGCACTACGCGACGCGGCCCGTGCGTCGCGTAGTGCGAGTGAGTCGATTGCGATCAGTTGAAGGAACCGATGCGCTTCAGGTCGCTGAAGTTCATCCAGATGAAGAACGCGCGGCCAACGATGTTCTGGTCCGGCACGAAACCCCAGTAGCGGCTGTCCGCACTGTTGTCGCGGTTGTCGCCCATCATGAAGTAGTGACCGGGCGGCACCTTGCAGATCACGCCGCGGCTGTTGTACGTGCAGTTGTCGCGAAACGGATAGTCGTATGCGCCCATCACGAACGGCGGCACGGCCGGGTTGTTGAGGATCGCGTTCTTCTTGTTGCCGATCGTTTCCTCGAACTGCTTCGCGTAATTCTGGCGCTCGTCGTCGAAGAAATCGGGCAGCGGCGTTTCGGGCACCGGCTGGCCGTTGATCGTGAGCTGCTTGTCCTGGTACGCGACGGTATCGCCCGGCAGGCCGATCACACGCTTGATGTAGTCGACCGACTCGTCCTTCGGATAACGGAACACGACGACGTCGCCGCGCGACAGCGGGCTGCCCTGCGTGATCTTCGTGTTCGTGACCGGCAGGCGCAGCCCGTATTCGAACTTGTTGACGAGGATGAAATCGCCGACGAGCAGCGTCGGCACCATCGAGCCCGACGGAATCTTGAACGGCTCGACGACGAACGAACGCACGACGAACACCGCCAGGATCACCGGGAAGAAGCTCGCCGTGTACTCGAGCCACCACGGCTGGCGCAGCTTCTCGTCGCGCAGCTTCGAACGCGTCTGCGCCGCGTTTTCATCCGCGAAGCGCTTGTCGATGCGCGACTGCTGGCGATCGAACTCCTCGATCGCCGAGTCGGCCGCCTTGCGACGCTTCGGCAGGAACACCAGTTTGTCCAGCACCCACGCTACGCCCGTCAAGATGACGAGCACAAAAAGAATCAGCGCAAAATTCATAAAAGGATCAGTCCTGTTATTTGTCTTCGACGCGCAAGATCGCGAGGAACGCTTCCTGCGGGATCTCGACCGAACCCACCTGCTTCATGCGTTTCTTACCTTCTTTCTGCTTCTCGAGCAGCTTCTTCTTTCGCGAGATGTCGCCGCCGTAGCACTTCGCGAGCACGTTCTTGCGCAGCGCCTTGATGTTCTCGCGCGCGACGATGTGCGCGCCGATCGCGGCCTGGATCGCCACGTCGTACATCTGGCGCGGAATGATCTCGCGCATCTTTGCCGCTACTTCACGGCCGCGATATTGCGACTGCGAACGGTGCACGATGATCGACAGCGCATCGACCTTGTCGCCGTTGATCAGCATGTCGACCTTCACGACGTCCGACGAACGGTATTCCTTGAACTCGTAGTCCATCGACGCATAGCCGCGCGACACCGACTTCAGGCGATCGAAGAAGTCGAGCACGATCTCGGCCATCGGGATCTCGTACGTGAGCTGCACCTGGCGGCCGTGATACTGCATGTTGATCTGCGAGCCGCGCTTCTGCTCGCACAGCGTGATCACCGAGCCCACGTAGTCCTGCGGCATGTACAGGTTCACGGTGACGATCGGCTCGCGGACTTCGGCGATGCGGCCCGGATCCGGCATCTTCGCCGGGTTCTCGACCATGATCGTCGAGCCGTCGCTCTGCACGACCTCGTAGACGACCGTCGGTGCGGTCGTGATGAGATCCATGTCGAACTCGCGCTCGAGCCGCTCCTGCACGATTTCCATGTGCAGCAGCCCGAGGAAGCCGCAACGGAAACCGAAACCGAGCGCCTGCGACACTTCCGGCTCGTACTGCAGCGATGCGTCGTTCAGCTTCAGCTTCTCGAGCGATTCGCGCAGCGCGTCGTACTGGTTCGCCTCGACCGGATACAGCCCCGCGAACACCTGCGGCTTCACTTCCTTGAAGCCCGGCAGCGGCTCGGCGGCGGCCTTGGTTGCGTGCGTGACGGTGTCGCCCACCTTCGCGGCCGTCAGCTCCTTGATGCCGGCGATGATGAAGCCCACCTGCCCTGCCGACAGCGATTCGAGATTGCGCGACTTCGGCGTGAACACGCCAACGTGCTCGACCGGGTACTGCGCGCCGGTCGCCATCATCTTGATTTTGTCCTTCGGGCGCAGCGTGCCGTTGACGATGCGCACCAGCATCACGACGCCGACGTAGTTGTCGAACCACGAGTCGATGATGAGCGCCTGCAGCGGCGCGGCCGGGTCGCCCTTCGGCGGCGGCACCTTCGCGATCAGCGACTCGAGCACGTCCTCGACGCCGAGGCCCGTCTTCGCGCTGCAACGCGTCGCGTCGGTCGCGTCGATGCCGATCACGTCCTCGATCTCCTCGATCGCGTTCTCGGGGTTCGCGGCCGGCAGGTCGATCTTGTTCAGCACGGGAACGACCTCGACGCCGAGCTCGATCGCCGTATAGCAGTTCGCGACGGTTTGCGCCTCGACGCCCTGGCTCGCATCGACGACCAGCAGTGCGCCTTCGCACGCGGACAGCGAACGGCTGACTTCGTACGAGAAGTCGACGTGCCCCGGCGTGTCGATCAGGTTCAGGTTGTAGACCTTGCCGTCGCGCGCGCGATAGGACAGCGCGGCAGTCTGCGCCTTGATCGTGATGCCGCGCTCGCGCTCGATGTCCATCGAGTCGAGCACCTGCGCTTCCATTTCACGGTCGGCGAGGCCGCCGCATACCTGGATGATGCGATCCGCGAGCGTCGACTTGCCATGGTCGATGTGCGCGATGATCGAGAAATTGCGAATATGATCCATTCAGTGCCGATCAAGCGAAAAAGGCGCGCTCGACGACTGCAGAGCACGCCTTGTGTAAGTCGGTGAAAAAACAGCTTATTTTAGCCGAAAAGGCCTTTGCCGGGCGGTATTTCCAACGCCGGGCCAAGCCCCGTGCGAAACGACGCTCGCCGGCGGCAGGTCAGGCTCGGCGCCGGGCCGCCAGCGCGTCGCGCACCCGCGCGTCGTCGAACCGGTGGCGGCATACCTCCGCCCCGTCCAGCAGCAGTACGGGCACATCCACGTCGTAGCGGGCAACGAGTGTCGGATCCGTGTCGATGTCGACGTAATCGACCGCGATGCCGAATTCGGCCGCCACCGGCGCCAGTGCGTCGCGCAGGTCGTCGCACAGGTGGCACCAGCCGCGGCCGTAGAGCGTGAACATCGGCGCGTTACTTCTGGCGCGGCCGCACGGGCACGAACTGCGTGTTGTCGCCACGCCGCACCAGCACCGCGACCGCCTTTTGCGGATCGAGCTGCGCGGTCACGTCGGCGAACTGCTTCGCGTTCGTGATGTCGGTGTCGCCGACGCGCAGCACGATGTCGCCGCGCTGCAGCCCCGCCCGGGCGGCCGGGCCGTCGACGCCGTCGATCTGCACGCCGTTCTTCAGCTTCAGCGTCTTCATCTGCTCCGCCGTCAGGTCGCTGACCGTCAGACCGAGCGAATTGGTCTGGCGCGGCTTCTGCGGCGCATTCTTGCGCTGCTCGGCCTTTGCGGTCGTTTCGGCCGGCGTTTCCGCGATCGTGATCGGCAGATCGCGTGCCTGACCCTTGCGCCATACGCTGACCGTCGCCTTCGTGCCGGGCTTCGTGTCACCGACCATGCGCGGCAGATCCGACGCCGCATCGACCGAACGGCCATTGAACTTCAGGATGATGTCGCCCGGCTGGATGCCCGCCTTGTCGGCCGGGCCACCCGGCTCGACGCTGCTGACGAGCGCGCCCTCGGCCTTCGGCAACCCGATCGAATCGGCCACGTCCTTCGTCACCTCGCCGATCGCCACCGCGATCCGGCCGCGCGTGACCTTGCCCGTCGCCTTCAGCTGGTCGGCCACGCGCATCGCCTCGTCGATCGGAATCGCGAACGAGATGCCCATGAAGCCGCCGGTACGGCTGTAGATCTGCGAGTTGATGCCGATCACCTCGCCCTGCATGTTGATCAGCGGGCCGCCCGAGTTGCCGGGGTTCACGGCGACGTCGGTCTGGATGAACGGCAGGTAGTCGCCCGTATTGCGGCTCTTCGAGCTGACGATGCCGGCCGTGACCGTGTTGTCGAGGCCGAACGGCGAACCGATCGCGACGACCCACTCGCCGACGCGCACCTTGTTCGAATCGCCGATCGCGACGACCGGCAGGTTCGACGCCTGGATCTTGACGACCGCGACGTCCGTGCGATCGTCGACGCCGATCAGCTTCGCCTTGAATTCGCGCTTGTCGGTCAGCGTCACGTAGATGGTGTCCGCATCGTCGACGACGTGCGCATTGGTCATCACGTAGCCGTCGGCCGACACGATGAAGCCCGAGCCGACGCCGCGATTCTGCTCGGTGTCGGGCGGATTGTCCGGCGTCGGCGCGTTCTTCGGATTGCCGCCGCCATTGCCGCTACCGTTGCCCGGCGTCTGCGGCAGCGGAATGCCGAAGAAGCGGCGGAAGAATTCCGACATGTCGCCGTTGTCGAAGCCCGGCGGGAGCATGCCGCGCGGGCCGCTGCTCGTCGGCACGTTGGCGGTGGTCCGGATGTTCACGACGGCCGGCCCGACCTTTTCGACCAGGTCGGCGAAGTCGGGCAGACTGGCAGCGGGAGCCGTCACCGCAAATGCGGTATGCGGCACGAGCGGCAGGCAGGCAGACAGCGCCGCCGCTGCGAGCCATTTGCGCAGCGTGAGTTTCATCATGTCGGAAGCCGTAGCGTTACTTGGAAGCCTTGTATTCTATGGCAGACGCGAACTGCTGCAACGTAGCCGGCGGCACTTCTCCGAGTACGGTGATCCAGTAGTCGCCGCGGCGCTTCACGAGAACGTTCGTTGCACCGGTGCTGCCCGCGCCTTCCTTGCGCGTATTCTTTTCCGCCGGCTCGATGAAAACCGAGATCGTCGCGAGACCGTCGGTGAAGACGGCCTGATCGACCGGGATCGGCGGCTCGCCCGCGTCGCGCGCGGCCATCGGCCGGCGCACTTCACGAATCTTCTGGAAACCGGCCACGCTCGGGGCGAGCTGCCAGCCCTGCGCTTCCATGTCGACCGTCGCGACCGGCGGCCGCACGACCGTCCAGCCGCTCAGGTTGCGCATGCCGGCCGCGATCGCGGCCTTGTCGCCGCTTGCACCACCCGTCTGCAGTTGCGAGAACGCGATCTGCTCGAGCACATGATCGTTCGCATCGAGCGTCTGCGAGCGCAGCAGCAGCCCCGTGCGCGCGTCGGCCCACAGCTTGTACGTGAAGCGGTACGCATCCTTCGGCACGAGTTCGACGACCTGCGCGTCGATCCCTGCCACGCGGTCCTTGCCGAGCAACTTCGCGTCGTAGACGGACATCACATGCTCGCCGCTCGCACCGAGCAGCGCGGGGAACGAGTCGCGCGTCTGACGGCGCTCGACCACGCACAGCTTGCGCTCGGGCACGAACGTGTACAGCTCGTCGTTATGTCGCAGCAGCTTGCGCGGCTTGCCGTCGAGCGTCTCGATGCGCTCGAACTCGCCGTCGCGGGACGCGACGTGCGCGATGCGCGACGACTGCACATACCCGCCGCGCTGGTAGACGAACGTGCCTTCGTAGCTCTGCTGCTGCGCCGCTTGCTGGACGCGGTCGAGCCAGTCGGCGGCACCCTTGCGGGTCGCGACGGGATCGTCCGGTTGCTGGGCGCTGGCAGGAAGGGATTGAACGGACAACAGGGCGGCTGCGCAAAGCAGGAGGGCCGGCAGCCGCTTCCATCCGGAGATGGCGTGATTCAACTGCAATGTCCGCATCGGGTTTATTGGCCTGGCGTGGTGGTCACGGCAGCGCGGATCAGCGGCATCGAACCCGTGACGACGGGCTGCTGCGCGAATTGCTGGTGCGCTTCAAGATATTGGTCGAGGCTGGCGTCGCGGATGATGTTGACGTCCTGCAGGCCCGGCTGGGCCGATGCCTGCGCAACCGTCACGCGCTGCAGGTTGCCGCCTTGCGGCGCACCGGCCGATGCGACCTGGACGGCGCCCGGGGCCCCGGCCGTCTGCATTTGCGGGACGACGATCCACGTCAGCGTGGCCGCCGCGGCAGCGACCGCGAACGCGGGCACGACGCGCCGGCGCAGCGATAGCAGCTTGCGCGCGACGGGTGCGGCCGCCGGCGCGAGCAGGTGCGGCTCGCTTTCGAGCGCAGCCGACATGCGCGCAGTGAACGCAACGCTCAGCGCAGGCGACAGCGCAAGCTCGTCCGAGCGCAGCGCATCGCCGATCAGGTGGTAATGGGCCCACGCAGCGCGATCCGCGCGGTTGAGCTCAGCCAGAAACTGCCCGTTGTCCGGGCCCTCGAACATTTCGCCGTCGACCAGCGCGGAAAGGCGCTCGCCGCGCGAGCACGCCTGCGACTGCGTATTGACCGACCCCATGATGCTCCCCATCTTGCACACCCCGTCGTGACTTCACGACTCTAACCGTAACTAGACCCCGACCCGCGTCGCTCCGCCTGTCGCGCTTACCAGCGCTTGCCTTCGGGCGTATCGAGCAGCGGACGCAATTTGGCAGCGATTGCCTCGCGTGCGCGGAAGATCCGCGACCGGACCGTCCCGATCGGACAGCCCATCATTTCCGCGATCTCTTCGTAGCTCAGGCCCTCGATCTCGCGCAACGTAATTGCCTGGCGCAGTTCTTCGGGCAGCAGAGCCATGGCAGCGTTGACCGTCTCGGCAATCTGCTTGCTCATCAACATCGACTCAGGCGTGTTGATATCCCTTAGTTGGTCTGCGTCGGAGAAAGTTTCCGCTTCCTCCGCATCGGCCTCCGTCGAGGTCGGCGCCCGGCGGCCTTGCGTCGCAAGGTAGTTCTTCGCCGTGTTGACGGCAATTCGGTACAACCACGTATAGAACGCCGACTCGCCGCGGAATTGCGGCAGCGCACGATACGCCTTGATGAACGCGTCCTGGGCCACATCCTCGACCTCGGCGGGATCCCGCACGAGGCGCGAAATCAGCCGAATGATCTTGCGGTGGTATTTGGAGACCAGGAGTTCGAACGCTGCCTTGTCGCCCTTCTGTACGCGCTCGACCAGAGCCTGATCGATTTCTTTTTCACTCACCTGACAAATCCGTTAACTAGGGATGCAACGCGGAGCGCTATTGTAGCGTTCCCGCGCCGGCCGCTGGTTACGGTAGGTAACCGTGCCGCCGTCAAACCCGCCCCGCCGCGCCCGCCGTTCTCGCCAGCACGGACAGCGCGCTGAACGATGCGGCGTCGAGCGCATCGGCCGGAATCAGCAGCGGCCGGGCCCGCCGGGCGCCCTGCCCGACCGACAGCACCAGCAGCAGGCTGCTCCAGTGCGCATGCCCCGTCACGCGGCCGCGGGCCAGCAGGCGCCCGGTGCGGCCAAACGCCGCGACTTCCCCGAATGCGTCGATCTGCAACTCGGCCGGCAGCCGGCGGCCACAGGCCCGCGCAGCGCATACGGCCAGCAGCGCGGCCGTCACGCCTGCGCCGGCGGCCGCGCCCGCGCGCGGCGCCCAGAACAGGTAGGCCGACGCGGTAGCCGACGCGACGAACACGGCCAGCACGAAATACGACACGGCCGAGGCCCGCAACGCAAAGCGTTGCGGGCGCCCGGCCGGAGCGTCGAATGGACTCGTCAAGCGATTGCGGCGTCAGACGCGCTTGAACACCAGCGTGCCGTTGGTACCGCCGAAGCCGAAGTTGTTCTTCACGGCAACGTCGATCTTCATGTCACGCGCGGTGTTCGCGCAGTAGTCGAGATCGCACTCCGGGTCCTGGTTGAAGATGTTGATGGTCGGCGGCGACACGTTGTTGTGCAGCGCCAGCACCGTGAACACCGATTCGAGGCCGCCCGCGCCGCCCAGCAGGTGGCCCGTCATCGACTTCGTCGAGTTCACGACGATCTTGTACGCATGCTCGCCGAAGGCCGCCTTCACCGCGTCGGACTCGTTCTTGTCGCCCAGCGGCGTCGACGTGCCGTGCGCGTTCAGGTACTGGACCTCGTCCGCGTTCACGCCGGCGTCGCGCAGTGCCGCGACCATGCAGCGGCGCGGGCCGTCCATGTTCGGCGCGGTCATGTGGTACGCGTCGCCCGTCATGCCGAAGCCCGAGACTTCCGCGTAGATCTTCGCGCCGCGCGCCTTCGCCGCTTCGTACTCCTCGAGCACCATCACGCCGGCACCCTCGCCCAGCACGAAGCCGTCGCGGTCCTTGTCCCACGGACGGGATGCGCTGGCCGGATCGTCGTTGCGGGTCGACAGCGCACGCGCTGCCGCGAAACCGCCGATGCCGAGCGGCGACACGGTCGATTCGGCGCCGCCCGCAACCATCACGTCGGCGTCGCCGGCCTGGATCAGGCGCGCTGCGAGGCCGATGCTGTGCAGGCCGGTCGTGCAGGCCGTCACGGCCGCGAGGTTCGGGCCCTTCAGGCCGAACATGATGCTCAGGTGGCCCGAGATCATGTTGATGATCGAACCCGGCACGAAGAACGGCGAAATCCGGCGCGCGCCGCGATCGACGTAGGTCTGGTGGGTATCTTCGATCATCGGCAGGCCGCCGATGCCGGAACCGACCAGCACGCCGATGCGTTCCGCATTGGCTTCGTTCACTTCCAGCCCGCTGTCCTTGATGGCCTGGACGCCGGCGGCGATGCCGTAATGGATGAACGTATCCATGTTCCGGGCTTCCTTCGCCGGGATGTACTCCTCGGCGCTGAAACCCTTCACTTCGCCCGCGAAATGGCAGGCGAGGTTCGACGCATCGAACTTCGTGACGGTGGCGATACCGGACTTGCCGGCGACGAGATTGGCCCAGCCGTCGGCAACATTATTGCCAACAGGCGAAATCAGCCCCAGGCCTGTAACAACAACACGACGGCGGCTCACGGTAACCTCTTTTCCATTATTGGATGACAAAAACAAAAGCCACAGTGGCCACAGGAACCAGCCCTGCGAGCCCTGTGGCTGTTAGTCCGTCCGGCGCGAAGCCGGCAGGATGGCGCGTCAATCGCGAAGATCGCGGCGACGAGGCGGACAAGCGCGAAAGACGCTTACGCCTTGACGTTTGCGCGAGCGTAGTCGATCGCTTGCTGAACGGTCGTGATCTTCTCTGCTTCTTCGTCCGGGATTTCCATGCCGAACTCGTCTTCCAGAGCCATCACCAGTTCGACCGTGTCGAGCGAGTCGGCGCCCAGGTCGTTCACGAACGAAGCTTCGTTCTTGATCTCGGCTTCCGCGACGCCCAGTTGTTCAGCGACGATCTTCTTGACACGTTGTTCGATGTTGTCCATTACCCCTCCGAGGGAAAGTTCAGATTTACAAGTGCGCGCATTTTATCAGGTTTGCTGACGCCAAAACGCGCGTTGGCTTGATGGTCGATCAAGCGCCGATCCGCCTGAAAAACGGGATACGGCGCGGATGGTAAACGAAAATCGTTACGACATGTACATGCCGCCGTTCACGTGCAGCGTCGTACCGGTGATGTAACCGGCTTGCGGCGATGCAAGGAACGCGACGGCATGGGCGATGTCTTCCGGGCTGCCGAGGCGGCCGAGCGGAATCTGGGTCTTGAGCGCGGCCTGCTGTTCTTCCGGCAGCGTCTTCGTCATGTCGGTGTCGATGAAGCCCGGCGCCACGCAGTTCACGGTGATGCCGCGGCTGCCGATTTCACGCGCAAGCGCACGCGTCATGCCCGCCACGCCGGCCTTCGCAGCCGCGTAGTTGACCTGACCCGGGTTGCCGGCCGAGCCGACCACCGACGTGATGTTGATGATGCGGCCACCACGCGCCTTCATCATCGGGCGCAGCACGGCGCGCGACAGGCGGAACACCGACTTCAGGTTGGTGTCGATCACCGCGTCCCAGTCCTCGTCCTTCATGCGCATCGCGAGCTGATCCTGCGTGATGCCCGCGTTGTTGACGAGCACGTTCAGCGCGCCGAATTCCTTCACGGTCGCGTCGATCAGCGCCTCGGCGGCTGCCGCGTCGTTGACGTTCAGCACCGCACCGCGGCCCGTGACGCCCGCTTCCGCGAACGCCGCGGTAATCGCAGCGGCGCCCGATTCGCTCGTCGCCGTGCCGATCACCGTCGCACCCAGGCGCGCGAGCTCGAGCGCGATCGAACGGCCGATGCCGCGCGATGCGCCGGTGACGATCGCAACCTGTTTATCGAGAGTCTTGTCCATGAATCGAATATCCGTCTCTTGAGAAAAGGCGCCGCGTCAGGCGGTCACCAGCTTGAGCGCTTCGTCGAGCGAAGCCGGATCGAATACCGACGCGCCCGTCAGGTTGCCGTCGATGCGCTTCGTCAGGCCGGCGAGCACCTTGCCCGGACCGCATTCGATCACGTGCGTGACGCCCGTGCCGGCGATGTGCTGCACGCACTCGACCCAGCGCACCGGGCCCGCGGCCTGGCGCACCAGTGCATCCTTGATCGCAGCCGGATCGCTGACCACGGCGACGTCGATGTTGTTGACGACCGGAATCTGCGGCGCCTTGACGTCGACGTTCGCAAGATAGTCGCGCAGTTGATCCGATGCCGGCTTGAGCAGCGACGAATGGAACGGCGCCGACACCGGCAGCGGCAGTGCGCGCTTCGCGCCCTTCGCCTTCGCGATCTCGCAGGCCTTTTCGACCGCGGCCTTGTTGCCTGCGATAACGACCTGCGCGGGGGCATTGAAGTTCACCGCTTCGACGACGCCCGCTTCCGCGGCTTCGGCGCAGACCGCGCGCACCGTGTCGTCATCGAGGCCGAGGATCGCGGCCATGCCGCCCTGGCCGACCGGCACGGCCGTCTGCATCGCCTGCGCACGGAAGCGCACGAGCGGCACCGCGTCCTTGAACGCGAGCGCGCCTGCAGCGACGAGCGCCGTGTATTCACCGAGGCTGTGGCCGGCGACGATCGACGGCGCCGGGCCGCCCGCCTGCTGCCACGCGCGGTAGCACGCATAGGCTGCGGTCAGCATCACGGGCTGCGTGTTGGTGGTGAGGTTCAGCTCTTCGGCCGGGCCTTCGGCGATCAGCTTGCCGAGATCCTGATTGAGTGCATCGGACGCTTCCTGGAGCGTCTCGCGCACGACGGCCAGATCGGCGAATGCGTTGAGCATGCCGACCGCCTGCGAGCCCTGCCCCGGAAATACGAATGCAAATTTCATATCGTCCCCAATTGAATCGATTCGGACGGCGCGCGCGAATGGCGCGCCGATGGGATCCGCGCGCAGCCGTCGCGCGCCGCGGATCAGTAGCGGAAGACCGACGCGCCCCAGGTGAAGCCGCCGCCGACGCCTTCGATCAGCACGTGCTGGCCGCGATGGATGCGACCGCCGCGCACCGCGGTATCGAGCGCCAGCGGGATCGACGCGGCCGACGTGTTGCCGTGCTGGTCGACCGTCACGACCATGCGCTCCTGCGGCAGGCCGAGCTTGCGGCAGGTGCTGGTCATGATGCGGATGTTGGCCTGGTGCGGAATCAGCCAGTCGATCTGCTCGGGCGCGAGATTCGCCTTCGCGAGCGCCTCGATCGCGACCTTCTCGAGCACGTTGACCGCGAGCTTGAACACGGCCTGCCCGTCCATGTACAGGAACGCGCTGCCTTCGATCACGCCGCGATTGACGTTGCCCGGCGTGCAGAGGATGTGCGAATAGCTGCCGTCCGCGTGCAGCGCGCTGCCGAGCACGCCCGGCTCTTCCGACGCGGACAGGATCACCGCGCCCGCGCCGTCGCCGAACAGCACGCAGGTCGTGCGGTCCTTGAAGTCGAGAATGCGCGAGAACGTCTCCGCGCCGACGACGAGCGCCGTGCGGTGCTGGCCGCTGCGGATGAAGCTGTCGGCCGTCGCCATCGCATACGCGAAGCCCGAACACACGGCCTGCACGTCGAATGCCGCGCCGCCGTTCTTGATGCCGAGCTTGTTCTGCAGCAGGCACGCGGTGCTCGGAAACACGAAATCGGGGGTCGAAGTCGCGACGATGATCAGGTCGATCGACTGCGGATCGATGCCGGCGGCTTCGATCGCGCGACGCGACGCCTCGAGCGCGAGATCGCTGGTCGTGACGTCGGGTGCGGCGAAATGGCGCGCATGGATACCCGTGCGCGCAACGATCCATTCATCGCTCGTCTCGATGCCTTCCTTCGCAAGGCGATCGGTCAACTGCTGGTTCGTGACGCGGTCAGGCGGCAGGTAGCTGCCCGTGCCGAGCACGCGGGAATAGAGAGTCGATTGGGCCATTTATGCTTTAGAGGATTGCGCAGCGGGAGGTTCGGCGTGATGGCCTGCGGCGGGGCTTGCATGGCCCGCACCGCCCGCGTCGTGCTCGCCTTCGCCGAGCGACACTGAATTATCCGCCATCGCGCGCGTGAGGCGCTCCAGCACGCCGTTTTTGACGGCATCATACCCGCGTTTGATCGCCCACTCAAACGCGTAGGCATCGGCCGAACCGTGGCTCTTGATCACGAGGCTTTTCAGCCCCAGCAGCGCCGCGCCATTGTACTGGCGGTGGTCGACGCGCTTCTTGAAACGCATCAGGACAGGCAGTGCGAGCAGCGCCATCAGCTTCGACATCAGCGAACGACCGAACTCCTCGCGGATGATGTCCGACAGCATCTGCGCGAGCCCCTCGGACGTCTTCAGCGCGACGTTGCCGACGAAGCCGTCGCACACGATCACGTCGACCGTGCCCTTGTAGATGTCGTTGCCTTCGACGTTACCGCGGAAATTGAGCGTGCTGGCGCGCAGCAGTTCGCCTGCGCGCTTGATCGTCTCGTTGCCCTTGATCACCTCTTCGCCGATGTTCAGCAGGCCGATCGTCGGACGCTCCTTGCCTTCGAGCGCCGCCACGAGTGCGTGCCCCATTTCCGCGAACTGCAGCAGGTGCTGCGGCTCGCAGTCGACGTTCGCGCCGAGGTCCAGCATCATCGTGTAGCCGGTCGGGTTCGGCAGTGCGAACGCGATCGCGGGCCGCTCGATGCCGGGCAGCGTCTTGAGTACGTAACGGGAAACGGCCATCAGCGCGCCGGTATTGCCGGCGGAGATGCAGGCCTGCGCCGCGCCTTCCTTGACGTGGTTGAGTGCGACGCGCATCGAAGAATCCTTCTTCTTTCGCAGCGCCACTTCGACAGGGTCGTCCATCGCCACGACTTCGGTGGCGGGAACGATGGTCAGCGCGGGATCGTCGAGGGCTTTCAGCTTTTTCAGCTGAGCGCGGATCGCGCTTTCGATGCCGACGAGCATCAGGTGCGCATCGGGATGCGCGCGGACGAACTTGACTGCCGCGGGAACGGTCACGGACGGGCCGTGGTCGCCTCCCATGCAATCGATTGTGAGCTTTACGGTCATGGAATGCGACGAATTTCAGGCACAAAAAAGCGGCAGTTGAATGCCGCCTTTTTGTTGAGCCAGGAAAGTGTCAAGCGAACCAGTTGTCACGCGAACGGCAAGCGTAGCGCGCAACGCGTGACTTGACGCTTAGTCGTTCTTCGTCTTGACGACTTTCTTGCCGCGGTAGTAGCCGTTCGGGCTGACGTGGTGACGCAGATGCACTTCACCCGTGCTCGGCTCGACTGCCAGCGGCGCTGCCGTCAGGAAATCGTGCGAACGATGCATGCCGCGCTTCGACGGCGACTTCTTGTTTTGCTGGACTGCCATGACTAACTCCTAAATAATTTTCCGGATTCTAACACAGCCCGATCCGGCGCTTAACTACCCTGGCCCAAAGCCTTTACGCCTTCCCGCGCCACAACTGCTTAGTGTTTCTTGGTGCCGTCACCGTCCTTCTTCAGCGCTTCCAGCGCTGCGAACGGATTCGGCCGTTTGCCTTCGTCCCCGGCTTCGTCGGACTCTTCGTCCGCCTCTGCCGCGGGACCGCTCGCACCCGACACGAGGCTTTCGTGAACTGCCGGGCAAACCTCGTGCTTGGGCACGAGCGGCAACGAAAGCAGCAATTCCTCTTCGATCAAGTCGACGAGATCGAACTGGCGTGAGCCCACGATCACATCGGCTTCATCGTCGTCGAGCGGAAATTCTTCAGCTTCTTCTTCGGTCGCGACGACCCGGTACGTCATGTCGACGTCGAACGTCTGGTCGTACGGGGTCATGCAGCGCTGGCACGTGAGCCACGCATCGCCGTGCACCGCAAGGCGCAGATACGGCTGCTGCCCATCGGCGCCGTCGTCCTGCAACTCCTTCTGGGTGAACCCTTCCGCCTGCCATGTGAAGACCGTGTCGCGATCTGGCGCGTCCGCGGGCACTTCGTTTAACATGCGCGGCAGTTGCGAGAGGCGCACCGCACCCGCTGCCTGCCGCCCGCTGCGGGCGAACTCGAACAGGTCGATTGCATGCGGATCAAGCGCCGCAGCCGGTTTGCCAGAAGAAGTGTTCATATGCGCTCCTGCCTACAGGCTGACTTGCGAATCCGGCTTGGTACCGCTCGCGTACGGCTCATCCACGGATGACGTACTTTACTTCCGAAGACCCGACAGGCGCCACCACAACGGAAGCCTGCCGACGAAAAGCGGGAAAGCATACCTGTTTTACCTTTTGCGGTCAATCACTTAAGCTTGCGTCCGCGCAACGCCGCCCAACACCTGACGACTCACCGATCCAACCGACCATGCCGGATACCGTTTGCCGCCCGCCGCGGCTGATTCTTGCCTCCAGTTCACGCTACCGCCGCGCGCTCCTCGAGCGCCTCGGCCTCCCCTTCGACGTCGTGTCGCCAGACCTCGACGAAACCCCGCATGACGGCGAAACGCCGGCCGCGACCGCCCTGCGGCTCGCCGGCGCGAAAGCGCGCGCCGTCGCCGCGACGATCGACGCGCCCGACGGCGTGCTCGTGATCGGGTCGGATCAGGTCGCGACCTTCGACGGGCTCCAGATCGGCAAGCCCGGCACCCATGAGCGCGCGCTCGCGCAACTCGTGTCGATGCAGGGCCGCGAAGTCGAATTCCACAGCGCGCTCTGCCTGTACGACAGCCGGACGGGCGAAGCGCAGGTCGAGGACGTCGTCACGCACGTGCGCTTCCGCTCGCTGCCCGAGGCCGAACTCGATGCGTACCTGCGCACCGAAACGCCGTACGACGTCGCCGGCAGCGCGAAGTCCGAAGGGCTCGGCATCGCGCTGCTCGACGCGATCGACTCGAACGATCCGACCGCGCTCGTCGGCCTGCCGCTGATCGCGCTCACGCGCATGCTACGCGCCGCCGACTATCCGTTGTTTGCAACCACCCGTGGAGACCGCGCATGACCGCCGGCACGCTTTACCTCGTCCCGAACACGCTCGGCGAAGGCGACGAATCGATGCTCGCGGCGGTCCTGCCCGCGGCCGTGCAGGCGCGCGCCGGCACGCTCGGCTACTACATCGGCGAGAACGCGAAGACGACGCGTGCATTTCTGAAGAAGATCGGCACGACGCGCCCGATCCAGGAAATCGAGATCAGCGAACTGAACGTCAACACGCCGGCCGGCGCCATCGATCGCCTCCTCGCGCCCATACTGGCCGGTGCGGACGCCGGCCTCGTGTCCGAAGCCGGCTGCCCGGCCGTCGCCGATCCCGGTGCGTTGCTGGTGCGCCGCGCGCACGAGCGCGGCGTGAAGGTGGTGCCGCTCGTCGGGCCGAGTTCGATCCTGCTTGCGCTGATGGCATCGGGCCTGAACGGCCAGAGCTTCGCGTTCAACGGCTACCTGCCGGTCGACGCGGCCGCGCGCGCCAAACGCCTCCGCGAACTCGAACAACTGTCACGCAAGGCGCGCCAGACGCAGATCTTCATCGAAACGCCGTACCGGAATCAGGCGATGCTCGACACGCTCGTCGCGACCTGCGCACCGTCGACGCAGATCTGCGTCGCGGCCGACTTGACCCTCGCGACCGAGACGATCGCGAGCCGTACCGTCGCGGACTGGAAAAAGGCGCCTGCGCCGAATCTGCACAAGCGCCCTGCGATCTTCCTGCTGCTGGCGAACTGAACGCGGCAGGCGATCCGCCAGAGCCAGATGAACGGCGGGCCATCGCGGCCCGCCTGCCTCCGGTCAGCGCAGGCTGACCGACGCGCCGCCGGCCGTCAGCGCCTTCATCGCGGCGCCGCCGACGGCCGCGCCGAACTTGCGCGCGACGCGGTTCGTCAGGCTTTCCTTCACCGTATAGTCGACGAGATCCGGCGCCTTCAGCACGTCGCGCGCGACCGTGTCGGTCGTGCCGTAACCATCCGCCAGCCCGAGCTCGACGCTCTTTTCGCCGGTCCAGAACAGCCCCGAGAACATGTCGGGCGTCTCGTGCAGCCGCTTGCCGCGGCCATCCTTCACGGCCTTGATGAACTGCGCGTGCACCTGGTCGAGCAATGCCTGCGCATGCGCGTCCATCTTCGGCGTTTCCGGCGAGAACGGGTCGTAGAAGCCCTTGTTTTCACCCGACGTATGCAGGCGCCGCTCGACGCCGAGCTTGCCCATCAGCCCGGTAAAGCCGAACCCGTCCATCAGCACGCCGATCGACCCGACGATGCTCGCCTTGTCGACGAAGATCTTGTCAGCCGCGGACGCGATGTAATAGCCGCCCGATGCGCACATGTCGGTCACGACGACATACAACGGTTTATCCGGATGCTTCGCGCGCAGCCGGCGGATCTCGTCGTAGACCATCCCGGCCTGCACCGGACTGCCGCCCGGGCTGTTGATCCGCAGCACGACACCGACCGTGCCGTCGTCGTCGAACGCGGCGTCGAGCGCCGTGTTGATGTCGTCGGCGTTTGCGTTGACGCCGGCCGCGATCTCGCCGTCGATCGTCACGAGCGCCGTATGCCGCCCGCTCGACGAGAACTTCGAATCGCTCGAGAAATCGATCAGCGCGAACGCGAACAGCACGAATACGGCGAGGAACGCGAAGCGGAAGAAGATCTTCCAGCGCCGCGCCGCGCGCTGCTCCTTGACGGCCGCGAGCGCGATCCGCTCGAGCGCGGCACGCTCCCAGTTCGGTTCACGGCTATCGGGACGGGAGGAAGAATCCGGGGAATTCGGTTGGTCGGCCATGCAGGATTGTCGTTAGTCGGTCGTGGCGGGAACGGCGGGACGCAGGTCGGCGTCGGGCACCCAGAATACCGCACGCCCGTCGGACGTGTCGCGCTCGTCGACCTCGACCGGCCGCAGGCGGCCGCCGCGGCACGGGCCGCCGACGCACTTGCCGGTGTTCGGCTCGTAGATCGCGCCATGCGTCGCGCACATCAGGTAGAGGCCCGAGGATTCGAAGAACTGCCCTTCGGCCCAGTCGAGCTCCATCGGGACATGCGCGCAGCGATTCAGGTAACCGTATGCCTGGCCTTCGTAGCGCACGAAGAACACGACGGCCTGCTCGCCGCGCAGCGTCGCATCGACGCGCACGCCGGCGCCGCCGTCTGCCAGCGCCTCCGATGCGCACACGCGCACGGCATCCGGCGCCGCGCTCATGCGTGCTCCCGCAGCCACGCGGCCAGCGCGCCGACGTCCGGCGCGACGAAGCGCGGCGCGAGCGCGGCCAGTGCGTCGGCCGTGTGCGCGCCATAGGCGACGCCGACGCCGGCGGCCCCGGCACTCGCGGCCATCTGCAAGTCGTGGGTCGTGTCGCCGATCATCACGGTGCGCGCCAGGTCCTGCCCCAATTCCCGGGACAGTTCGTGCAGCATCGCCGGATGCGGTTTCGAGAAGGTTTCGTCGGCGCAGCGCGTCGCATCGAACAGGCTCGTCAGCTTCGACTGGTCGAGCACGCGGTTCAACCCGACCCGACCCTTGCCGGTTGCAACGGCGAGCAGATAGCCCGTGTCGCGCAGCTCGGCGAGCAACTCGCGCACCCCGGCGAACAATTCGATGCGCTGGTCGTCGAGCAGATAGTGATAACGGTAGCGCTCGGCGAGCCGCGAATAGTCGGACGGATCGAGGGTCGGAGCCGTAATCTGCAGCGCATCGCGCAAGCCGAGGCCGATCACGTAGCGTGACGCCTCGTCGGACGGCGTGGGCAAGCCGAGATCGCGGCATGCGGCCTGGATGCTGTGCGCGATGTGCGCAGTCGAATCCATCAGCGTGCCGTCCCAGTCGAAGACGATCAGGTCAAATTGCTGTCGAGCCATGCGGTTCAGGCGGTATCGCGCAGTGCGCTGAGTTGATCGAGGAAGCGCCGGCATTCGTCCGGCAGCGGCGCATCGAACTGCAGTGCCTCGCCGGTCAGCGGGTGGGCGAGCCGCAGCCGGTAAGCATGCAGGAACATCCGTTTCAACGACGGCTGCGCATTCGCGCGCGCCAGCGCCTTGTTCAGTGCGAAATCGCCATACTTGGCGTCGCCGGCGATCGGCAGGCCGAGATGCGCGAGGTGCACCCGGATCTGATGGGTCCGACCCGTTTTGAGTTCCGCTTCGAGAAGCGCGTACTCGGGCCACAGGTCGACGAGATTGAACACCGTATGCGACGGCAGCCCGTCGTCCTGCACCCGCACGCGGCGCTCCCCTTCCGGGGTCGAATACTTGAACAGCGGCGCCTTCACCGCGCGGCGACGCCCCCAGTCCGACTGCCATTCACCATGGACGCACGCGAAGTAGCGCTTGTCCATCTTGTTCTCGCGAATCTGTTCGTGCAGGCCCACCAGCGCCGTGCGCTTCTTCGCGAGCATCAGGATCCCGGACGTCTCGCGGTCGAGCCGGTGCACGAGTTCGAGGAATTTCGCGCGCGGGCGCGCCTGGCGCATCTGCTCGATCACGCCGAACGCGACGCCGCTGCCGCCGTGGACCGCCACCCCGGCCGGCTTGTTGATGACGAGCATCGCGTCGTCCTCGAACAGCACGTCGAAGTGCGCGGGCGGCACGATGGTGGCTTCGGCACGCGCGAGGTCGGCGGCGGCCACGCGCACGGGCGGCACGCGGACGATGTCGCCGAATGCGAGCCGGTACTGCGCATCGACCCGGCCCTTGTTCACGCGCACTTCGCCGCTGCGCAGGATCCGGTAAATATGGCTTTTCGGCACGCCTTTACAGACGCGCAACAGGAAGTTGTCGATACGCTGACCGGCCGAGTTTTCGTCGATCTCGATCATCGATACCTGGCCGCTTGCGACCGAATTCTGGGATATTTTGCCTAACTCGTTCATACTGAATATAATTTTGCCCAGCCTGACGTTGCGGGCGGCCTCACCGGCCGGCCCGGACCAACCGGGCAAGGCGCAAGCGCAAACCGTTATTTTACTTGCGCCGGGGGTCTGCTGCTCGCCCCTAATCAAAGAGATGCAGCAAGTTGCACGCACGGCGCCGCCCGTCGGCAAGGATCGCGCCCACAGGCGGATTCGGTCGGCAAGGCGCCGCGGTAACGGAAAGTTGGTTGAAAAGAATTTGATCGGCAGCCCGACGGCGCGAAGTGCGTCCGCGCAGGCTGCCGGTTGCGAAAATTACGGCGTTGCGCCCGATTTGGCTCCGCGAAGCGTGCGGAGCCTGGCGACGTCAAACCAGGGAAGTACACCCCAGGCGGGAAAGTCGGGCTGGATTCGATACTCCCCGCTGCGGCCCGAGCCGCAGCATCTGCCGCCCGTTGGCACGCGCGTCGCACGACGACGCGCCCCGCGGCAGTGCCAGGCCTCAGGCTTAGCGCGCTTTGACAGCGTGCGGTGTGTGGACGCCGTGCTTTGAAGCCGTGTTCGCAGGTGCCCTATGGCCGCCGGCCCCGTCTTTCGGGCCCAAGCGCCTCTTCAGGCAATTCTCCCCGCCATCGTTCCCGCTCCAGCGTGCTCGTGACAACACAACAAGGCGCGGCCTGCCGTCGTTCCCGCCCTCGCGACTGACAACCGCGAGGCGCCGCCAGCAGAGCCGCCTGGAGTCGTTCATGAAACGCATGCTGTTCAATGCGACGCAGCAGGAGGAGCTGCGCGTCGCCATCGTCGATGGGCAGAAGCTCATCGACATCGACATCGAGACAGCCGGGCGCGAACAGCGCAAAGGCAATATCTACAAAGGTGTCATCACCCGTATCGAGCCGTCGCTCGAAGCGTGCTTCGTCAACTACGGCGAAGACCGCCACGGCTTCCTGCCGTTCAAGGAAGTCGCCCGCCAGTACTTCAAGGAAGGCATCGACATGCGCTCCGCGCGCATCCAGGATGCCCTGCGCGAAGGCCAGGAACTGATCGTCCAGGTCGAGAAGGAAGAGCGCGGCAACAAGGGCGCTGCCCTCACCACGTTCATCTCGCTCGCCGGCCGCTACCTGGTGCTGATGCCGAACAATCCGCGCGGTGGTGGCGTGTCGCGCCGGATCGAAGGCGACGAGCGTCAGGAACTGCGTGAGACGATGGCGCAACTGCAGATCCCGGACGGCATGAGCATGATCGCCCGTACCGCGGGCATCGGCCGCAGCGCCGAGGAACTGCAGTGGGACCTGAACTACCTGCTGCAACTGTGGCGTGCGATCGAAGCGGCGTCGCAAAGCGGCAACCCCGGCCAGCCGATGCTGATCTATCTGGAATCGAGCCTCGTGATCCGCGCGATCCGGGACTATTTCCAGCCCGACATCGGCGAAATCCTGATCGACACGAACGAAATCCACGATCAGGCCCGCGCATTCATGGACATCGTGATGCCGGACAACGTCGCGAAGGTGAAGCGCTACCACGACGACGTGCCGCTGTTCTCCCGCTTCCAGATCGAACACCAGATCGAAACCGCGTACTCGCGCACGGTGCCGCTGCCGTCGGGTGGCGCGATCGTGATCGACCACACCGAAGCGCTCGTCGCGATCGACGTGAACTCGGCGCGGGCGACCAAGGGCGCGGACATCGAGGAAACGGCGACCCGCACGAACCTCGAAGCGGCCGACGAAGTCGCCCGCCAGCTCCGCCTGCGCGACCTCGGCGGCCTGATCGTGATCGATTTCATCGACATGGAATCGGCGAAGAGCCAGCGCGAAGTCGAGCAGCGCCTGAAAGACGCGCTCAAGCATGACCGCGCGCGCGTCCAGATGGGCAAGATCTCCCGCTTCGGCCTGATGGAACTGTCGCGCCAGCGCCTGCGTCCGGCCCTGTCGGAAGGCAGCCACGTGACCTGCCCGCGTTGTAACGGCACCGGTCACATTCGCGATACCGAATCGTCCGCGCTGCAGGTTCTGCGGATCATTCAGGAAGAAGCGATGAAGGAAAACACCGCGGCGATCCACTGCCAGGTGCCGGTCGAGGTGACCGCCTTCCTGCTCAACGAAAAGCGTCAGGAAATCAACAAGATCGAGTCGCGCTTCAAGGTCGGCATCGTGCTGATCCCGAACAAGCACCTCGATACGCCGCACTACAAGCTCGAGCGCCTGCGCCACGACGATGCACGTCTCGACGACCCGCGCGCGTCCTGGAAGATGGCCGAGGAAGCCGCCCGCGAACTCGAGTCGGAAACCGGCTACAGCAAGCGCGCGGCGGAAGTGAAGCCGAAGCAGGAAGCCGCGGTCAAGGGCATCACGCCCGAGCGTCCGGCCCCGAGCCCGGCACCGCAGCGCCCGGTCGAACCCGTTGCAGCGCCCGCGCCTGTCGCGCCGGCAACCGGCGGCTTCATCGGCTGGCTGAAGGGTCTGTTCGGCGTATCGCCGGCGCCCGCACCCGCACCGGTTGCTCCGGCCCCGGCGAAGGAGCAGGCAGCCCGTCCGGCTCGCGGCGAACGCGCCGAGAAGTCCGAGCAACGCGGCGAACGCGGCGGCGATCGCAACCGCAACCGTCGCGGCGGCGCCCAGCAGGCACAAGGCGGCCGCGACCAGGTCGCGGCAGGCCGTGGCCAGTCGCAACGCCAGGAGCGCGAAGCCAAGGAAGTGCGCGAACCGCGTGAGGGTCGTGAGCCGCGTGAAGGCCGCGAACCGCGCGAGGGTCGTGAACCGCGTGAAGGTCGCGAGAACCGCGAAGGTCGCGAGGGCCGTAGCCCGCGCGAAGGCCGCGAGCCGCGTGAAAGCCGTGAGCCGCGCGAACCGCGTGAGAACCGCGAACCGCGCGAGCGTGTCGAGCAGCCGGAAGGCGTCGAAGCAGCCGGTCGTGGCGAACGCCAGGAACGTCGCGAGCGCGGCGAGCGCCGCAAGCCGACGCAGCATGCGGCCACGCTGGAAACCGTGACCCGTGGCGAAACCCATCCGGAACCGGAAGCCGACAAGGCCGTCGCGGAAGCCCTGCCCGGCGCCGAGCTGGCAGCCGATGCGGAAGCCGGCGCGCGTGATGGCGAGGAGCGTCGCCGCCGCCGTCGCGGCCGCCGCGGCGGTCGTCGCGAGCGCGAGGAAGACGGTGCAGTCGTCGACCACGCCGAGCAAGGCGCAGAAGGCGAAGTGACGGTGCAAGCCGTGACGCCGGAAGCACCGGCTGCTGCCGAACCGGCCCACCCGGCCGCACCGGCAGTCGTCGTGGCAGCCGCCGCGGCAAGCGCAGTCGTCGCCGAAGCCGTGGTCGAGCACCATGCCGAACCGGCAGCACCGGCCGCTGTCGAGCCGCAGCCGGCACCGGTACACGTCGAAGCAGCGCCGGTCGAAGCAGCAGTGGCCGCCCAGGCAGCAGAACCGGCACCGGCCGCACCGGCCGTCGATACGGAAGCCGGTCCGGCTCCGGTCGCGGTCTCGCCGACCGACGCGTTCGAAGTGCCGGCAGCACCTGCCGCCGTCGAGGCGCCGCAGCCGGCCCCCGTCGAGCAAGCCGCACCGGCCGTGACGACCGAAGCCGCTCCGGTGGCTGCGGAGCCGGCCCATGTCGAAGCTGCGCCGGTCGAGGCCGTCGCCGCACCGGCACCGGCCCCGACTCCGGCCTCCGCCCAACCGGCAGCCGCGCCCGCTTCGGCGAGCCTGGATACCGTGCTGGAGCAGGCTGGTCTCGTCTGGGTGAACACGGACGCCGACAAGTTCGCCGCTGCGCAGGAAGCCGCGTCGCGCCTCCCGCGTCCGGCTCGCGTGCCGCGCGAACGCAAGGCGCTTCCGCCGGTCGATACGGCCCCGATGCAGCAGGTCGAAACGACGCAACACTGATCGACGCATCGTCCGACCAGGAAAAGCCCGCCTCCGGCGGGCTTTTTCATGTCCGCGCTGCGGGTTTCCCCGCCCACCGGACCCGTCCGCCGCTTACGGCTAAAATAGAGGTCTGGTTCGCACTTCTTTCAACATGTCCCGACGCATCATTCCTCTCGCCGACGTCAGCGGGATGCCGGACGTCTCCGGCGTCGCGCACGCCCCGGACGGCACGCTGGCCGACACGTTCGCCAGGCCGCTGCGCGACCTGCGCATTTCGGTGACGGATCGCTGCAACTTCCGCTGCGTGTATTGCATGCCGCGCGCCGTCTTCGACAAGGACTACCCGTTCCTGCCGCACAGCGCGCTGCTCACGCACGAGGAAATCGAACGCGTGGCGCGACTCTTTGTCGCACACGGCGTCGAGAAGATCCGCATCACGGGCGGCGAGCCGCTGCTGCGCAAGAATCTCGAATTCCTGATCGAGCGCCTCGCCCGCCTGACCACGCACGACGGCCGCCCGCTCGACCTGACGCTCACGACCAACGGTTCGCTGCTCGCCCGCAAGGCGCGCGCGCTGAAGGACGCCGGGCTCACGCGCGTGACGGTCAGCCTCGATGCGCTCGACGATACGTTGTTCAAGCGCATGAACGATGCCGAGTTCGCGAGCGCCGACGTGCTCGACGGCATCTTCGCGGCCCAGGCCGTGGGTCTCGCGCCGGTCAAGGTCAACATGGTCGTGAAGCGCGGCACCAACGACAGCGAGATCCTGCCGATGGCCGAGCGTTTCCGCGGCACCGGCGTCATCCTGCGCTTCATCGAATACATGGACGTCGGCACGTCGAACGGCTGGAACATGACCGAGGTGCTGCCATCGGCCGACGTCATCGCACGAATCGCCGAACACTTCCCGCTTGTGCCGCTCGATCCGCACACGGCGGCAGAAACCGCGCAGCGCTGGGGTTATGCGGACGGCGGCGGCGAGATCGGCGTGATTTCCAGCGTCACGCAGGCCTTCTGCGGCGACTGCACGCGCGCGCGGCTGTCGACTGAAGGCAAGCTGTACCTGTGCCTGTTCGCGTCGACCGGCCACGACCTGCGCGCGCTCGTGCGCGGCGGCGCGAGCGATGCCGAGATCGCGACCGCGATCGCCCGCATCTGGCAGGCCCGCACCGACCGTTATTCGCAGCTGCGCGGCAGCGCGTCGGCCGACGCCGTGCCCGACGGCGCCGGCAAGCGGGTCGAGATGTCGTATATCGGCGGCTGACGCACGCTGCCCATCCCGCCCGTTTACCATGCCCGCTTCCGTCTCTCCCTCGATCGCCGGCCTGCTGCTCGCAGGCGGACGTGCCACACGCATGGACGGCGTCGACAAGGGCCTGCAGTTGCTCGACGGTACGCCGCTCGCGCTGCACGTGCTGCGCCGGCTCTCGCCGCAGGTCGACGAGACGCTGATCAGCGCGAATCGCCATGCCGATCGCTACGCCGAACTCGGTGCGCCATTCGACGCGCGCATCGTCGCGGACGAAACACCCGACTTCCCCGGCCCGCTCGCGGGCCTGCTTGCCGGCATGCGGGCGGCACGCGCGCCGCTCGTCGCGTGCTCGCCATGCGATACACCCTATCTGCCGGCCGACCTTGTCGCACGGTTGCAGGCGGCGCTCGACGCGCGGCAGGCCGACATCGCCATGGCGGTGACCGTCGACGCGCAACACGTGCGCTCGCCGCAGCCGACGTTCGCGCTGCTGCGCACGTCGCTGGCCGACGATCTCGCCGCCCGGCTCGCCGCCGGCGACCGCAAGGTGCGTGCGTGGTACGCACGCCACAAGACGGTCGAAGTCGAGTTTCACGACGAGCGTGCGTTTTACAATGCCAACTCCTGGCAGGAACTCGCCGCGCTGGCCCGCCGCTGACGGCACCCGTGCGGTTCCCGCCCGCCGCCCGCGCAACCCGCGCCCAGGCACCCTCCTCGCGCCACCGGCCACGAACCCGATACGCCTTGCGGCGCAGTCCGACTGATGATCACGCAATCCTCGCCCGCCCCCCGAACCGCACCCGATTCCGAGGGCCCGCTGTCGCTTGCCGACGCGCAGGCGCTCGCGTGCCGCTTCGCGGTGCCGGTCGACGCGTGTGACACGGTGACGCTGCGCGATGCACTCGACCGCGTGCTCGCGGCCGACGTGAACGCCCCGTTCGACATTCCCGCGTACGACAACTCGGCGATGGACGGCTATGCGTTCGACGGCAGTATGGGCACGCACGCATCGCCGCAAGCGGAGGTCACGCTGGCGGTCACCGGCACCGCGCTCGCCGGCCATCCGTTCGACGGCACCGCGGCGGCCGGATCATGCGTGCGCATCATGACAGGCGCGCCGATGCCGGCCGGCTGCGACACGGTGATTCCGCAGGAACGCGTGCACGTCGACGGCGACACGATCCACTTCGCCGCCCACGACATCGCGCGCGGCGCGAACTGCCGCAAGGCCGGCGAGGATCTCGCGCGCGGCGCGTGCGCACTTGCCGCCGGCCGCATCCTGCGGCCGTCCGATCTCGGCCTGCTCGCGTCGTTCGGCATTACCGACGTTTCGGTGCGCCGGCGCGTGCGCGTCGCCGTGTTCTCCACCGGCGACGAACTGCGCGAGCCCGGCGAGCCGCTCAGCCCTGGCGCACTGTATGACAGCAACCGCGGGATGCTGATCGCGATGCTCGAAAGGCTGCATGTCGACGCGGTCGATCTCGGGATCGTCCGTGACGACCCGGCCGCGCTCGAAGCCGCCTTGCGCAGCGCGGTCGCCGCGCAGGCCGACGCGGTGATCACGTCGGGGGGCGTATCGGGCGGCGAAGCCGACTTCACGCGCGACGTCATGGCACGGCTCGGCGACGTGACGTTCGCCAGCCTCGCGCTGCGCCCAGGCCGGCCGCTCGCATGCGGCACGCTCGCACGCGCCGCCGACGGCGCCGGTCACACGCTGTTCTTCGGGCTGCCCGGCAATCCGGTCGCGTCTGCCGTGACGTTCTACGCGATCGTGCGCCCCGCGCTGCTGACGCTGGCCGGCGCGCAAGCGCAGCCGCCGGCGATGCATACCGCACTCAGCACGCAAGCGCTGAAGACCCGCCCGGGCCGCACCGACTACCTGCGCGGCATCGCGACGCGCGCCGCCGACGGCCGCTGGCACGTCGCGCCGGCCGGCTCGCAGAGTTCCGCGTCGCTGAGCGGCCTTTCGGCCGCCAACTGTTTCATCGTCCTGGGCCACGATACCGCGGCAGTCGACGCGGGCACCCCGGTCGACATCCTGCCGCTCGACGGCCTGATCTGAATTCCACTATCGGTATATCTCTACGGGGGCAATCCGCACATGAAGAAACAAATTTCGTCGATCGCCGCGGGGCAGACCGCAAAAGCGCTGATCCTCGTCTACCTGACGTTCAGCGTCCCGATCGTGCTGCTCGGCATTCTCGTCGCCTACGTCCGCTACGGGATGGTCGAACTGAGCACGATCCTGAGCGCGCTGCTGCTGAACGCCATCCTCGGCTTCGTGCTGCTGTGGATCGCATGCCACGCGTACAACTGGGTCGCATCGCGCTTCGGCGGCATCGAGATCGTGCTGTCCGACCCGCCGGAAGAAGCGTGAGCGGCGCACCGCTGATCCGCGCGGCCCAGGCAGGCGACGTCGGCGCGATCCTCGCGCTGATGCGCGAACTGGCCGAGTTCGAGAAGCTCGCGCACCTGTTCGTCGCGACCGAGGCCGATCTCGCCGACGCGCTGTTCGGCGAGCACCCCGCCGCCGAGGCAAGGGTGGCCGAGCACGACGGCGCGATCGTCGCGTATGCGCTGTTCTTCCACAATTATTCGACGTTCCTCGGCCGTCGCGGCCTCTATCTCGAGGACCTGTACGTGCAGCCGTCGCAGCGCTGCACGGGCCTCGGCACCGCGATGCTGCGCCACCTCGCCGCCCTGGCCGTCGAGCGCCGTTGCGGACGCTTCGAATGGTCGGTCCTCGACTGGAACCAGCCGGCGATCGATTTCTACGAAAAGATGGGCGCAACCGTGCTGCCCGACTGGCGCATCGTTCGTGTCACGGGCGACGCACTGGATACGCTCGCCGGGCATTGACGGCGAGCCGGCCACGCCGGCCATCGCGTCAAAAGAAAACGGGCGCCGCGGCGCCCGTTTTTGCTTTCCTGCCGATGTCGGCCATGTGCGTCATGCGTCGTCCGCATCGGCACCGTCGGCCCCTTCCGCACCCAGCAGCCCTGCCGCCGTATCGCCCGGCAGCGCTTCGACCTGCTTCAGCTTGCGGTTCATCACGCGCGTGCGCTGCTCGGCGGCCTCGATCGAGCGCGTGACCGTTTCGAGCTGCGACTTCGTGCGCGCGAGCACGTCGCCGAACTTGCCGAACTCCGTCTTCACCGCCCCGAGCACCTGCCACACCTCGCTCGACCGCTGCTCGATCGCGAGCGTACGGAAACCCATCTGCAGGCTGTTCAACAGTGCGGTGAGCGTCGTCGGGCCGGCGACCGTCACGCGATAGTCGCGCTGCAGCAGGTCGGTCAGCCCCGGGCGACGCAGGATCTCCGCATAGAGCCCCTCGGTCGGCAGGAACAGCAGCGCGAAATCGGTCGTGTGCGGCGGCGCCACATACTTCTCGGCGATCGTGCGCGCCTCCAGCCGCACGCGTGCCTCGAGCGCGCGAGCCGCTTCCTCGACCGCCACCGCATCGGCACGCTCCTGCGCGTCAATCAGTCGCTCGTAGTCCTCGCGCGGGAATTTCGCGTCGATCGGCAGCCACACGGGCGGCGCGTCACGCGTGCCGGCCTCGCGCCCCGGTAGCCGGATTGCGAACTCGACGCGTTCGCTGCTCTTCGGCACCGTCGCGACGTTCTTCGCGTACTGCTCGGGCGTCAGCATCTGTTCGAGCAGCGCCTCGAGCTGCACTTCGCCCCAGGTGCCGCGCGTCTTCACGTTGGTCAGCACCTTCTTCAGGTCGCCAACGCCTGCCGCGAGCGTCTGCATCTCGCCGAGCCCGCGATGCACCTGCTCGAGCCGGTCCGACACGAGCTTGAACGATTCGCCGAGCCGCTGCTCGAGCGTCGCGTGCAGTTTCTCGTCGACGGTGCGGCGCATCTCCTCGAGCTTCGCCGCGTTGTTCGTCTCGATTTCCTTCAGCCGCTGCTCGAGCGTCGCGCGCACCTCGCCGATCCGGCGGTCGTTCGCTTCGGTCAGTTGCGTGAGCTGCCGGTTCAACGTGTCGCCGAACAGCCTGAGCGCGCCCGTCTGCTCCTCGCGCGCCTGCTGCGCCTGGCGCTGCACGCTTTCGCGCATCGCGTCGAACTGCTGCGCATTGCCGGCGACGAGCTTGCCGAGCTGCTGGGCAAACCCCTCGATCTGGTTGTTCTGCACAGTGGCCACGCTCGTCAGTTGCGCGGCGAGCGTCTGCTGAAGCTGCGCGAAGCTGCCGGCCAGCTCGGTGCGCGAACCGCGCGCGTTCTCGACGATCTCGCCGCGCAATTCGCGTTCGAGCC
This sequence comes from Burkholderia sp. AU33803, assembly GCF_002223095.1. Classification (NCBI taxonomy): domain Bacteria; kingdom Pseudomonadati; phylum Pseudomonadota; class Betaproteobacteria; order Burkholderiales; family Burkholderiaceae; genus Burkholderia; species Burkholderia sp. AU33803. The sequence continues at coordinate 623,654 of NZ_NKFJ01000004.1, read as the reverse complement.
GCTCGACTGCGCGCGCCTGCGCATGCGCGGCGTCCTCGATCTGGTCGCCGAGTATCGCCGCATCGTCGTGGCGGCCACCGCCACGCACGAGCGCGACGATCGCCACCGCAAGCGCGACGGCCAGCACGACGACCGCCGCAAGCAACAACGTCATCGTCATGCGCGCGGCTTCCCGATCACGTCAGGGTTGATCGGATTCGGCGGCTGCCCCGCGCGCGGCCCCTCGCCCAGCGCGGCGATCAGGTTGTCGGCGGCAAGGTTCGCCATCGCGCGGCGCGTCTTTTCGGTCGCGCTTGCGATATGCGGCGTCAGCACGACGTTCGGCACCTCGAGCAGTGCCGGATGGACCGTCGGCTCGCCCTCGTACACGTCGAGGCCGGCCGCGGCGATCGTCCCGTCGCGCAGCGCGACGGCCAGCGCCGCGTCGTCGACGATCCCGCCGCGCGCGATGTTGGTCAGCGTCGCGGTGGGCTTCATCTTCGCGAGCTCGGCCGCGCCGATCGTGTGATGGTTCTCCTTCGTGTACGGCAGCACGAGCACGACGTGATCGGCGCGGGCAAGCAGCGCGTCCTTCGACACGTATTCGGCATTGAGCTCGGCTTCGATCTCGGGCGCGACCCGCGACCGGTTGTGATAGATCACCTGCATCCCGAAGCCGCGCGCGCGGCGCGCGAGCGCCTGGCCGATGCGCCCCATCCCGATGACGCCGAGCGTCGAGCCGTAGATGTCGCTGCCGAGGAAACCGTCGTACGCCCACTTCTGCCAGTGGCCGGCGCGCAGCCAGTGCTCGGACTCGGCGATCCGGCGGGCCGCGGCCATCATCAGCGCCCAGCCGAAATCGGCGGTCGACTCGTTCAGCACGTCGGGCGTGTTGGTGCCGAGCACGTTCGCCGCGTTGAACGCGGCCATGTCGAAATTGTTGTAGCCGACCGCCATGTTCGCCACGACGCGCAGGCGCGGCGCTGCCGCGAGCTCCGCCGCGCCGACCGGATCGCCGGCCGTCAGCGCGCCGTCCTTGTCGGCCAGACGCGCGGCGAGCGCGTCGGGCGCGAGTGCGTCGCCGTTGTTCCAGTCGACGTCGAAATACTGCTTGAGCCGCTCGATCACGTCCGGAAAGATCGGACGCGCGACCAGGATCTTCTGCATCGCCATCTCCGCATGCCACGGACGGATCGTCGCGCGCCATGCGCCGCCGGGACCGCCCGCTCTAGGTTGAAAATCGTCAGCTTACGCCGAGAAGAAGATCCACGACGTCAGCAGGAATACCGGTATCAGCACGACCAGCGCCCAGCCGAGATACGCGAAGAAGCTCGGCATCTTCACGCCGCGCGATTCGGCGATCGCCTTCACCATGAAGTTCGGCGCGTTGCCGATGTAGCTGTTCGCGCCCATGAATACCGCGCCCGCGGAAATCGCGGCCAGCGTCGACGCACCGGTCGTCATCAGCGACTGCGCATCGCCGCCCGCGAGGTTGAAGAACACGAGGTAGGTCGGCGCGTTGTCGAGGAACGACGACAGGATGCCGGTCGCCCAGAAGTACATCGCGTCGATCGGCTTGCCGTCCGGCCCCGTGACGAGATGGACGATCTGCGCGAACGCGCCGTCGGCACCGGCGCGCAGGATCACGATCACCGGCGCGATCGTCACGAAGATCCCGGCGAACAGCTTCGCGACTTCCTCGATCGGCGCCCAGTTGAACGCGTTGCCCTCGCGCGCGGAGCGCGGCGTCAGCGCGAGCGAGGCGAGCGTCACGCCCACGAGCGCGACGTCGCGCACGAGATTCTGCAGCGCGACGTGCGTGCCCCACACGTCGAACGTGACGCCCGGCTTCCACACGCCGCTCATCAGCACCAGGCCGATCACGGCCGCGAGCAGCACGAAATTGATCTTGCCGTCGATCGACAGCCGGTCGCTGTCGGGCGTCGGGTCGAGCGTGGCCGGCCGCTCCTCGCCGCCCTTCCGGTAGAAGTACGTATCGAGCACGAAGAACAGCGTCAGCAGCACCACGCAGATGAACAGCATCGGCAGCGCAAGGTGCGTGGTCGTCCAGAAGAAGCTCACGCCATTGAGGAAACCGAGGAACAGCGGCGGATCGCCGAGCGGCGACAGCGAGCCGCCCGCGTTCGCGACGAGGAAGATGAAGAAGATCACGACGTGCACGACATGCTTGCGGTTGTCGTTGGCGCGCAGCAGCGGCCGGATCAGCAGCATCGCGGCACCCGTCGTGCCCATCACGCTCGCGAGCAGCGTGCCGAGCGCGAGGATCGCCGTGTTCAGCTTCGGCGTGCCGTGCAGGTTGCCGTTCACGCAGATGCCGCCCGCGACCGTATAGAGCGCGGTGAGCAGCACGATGAACGGGATGTATTCCTCGAGCAGCGCGTGCACGAGCGTGCCGAACGCGGTGCCCGCGCCGAACGCGAACGCGAACGGGACCAGGAACACGACCGCCCACCCGGCCGCGATCTTGCCGAAGTGGTGATGCCAGAACACGGGGGCGACGAGCGGGAACAGTGCGATGGACAGCAGGATCCCGGCGAACGGGATGCCCCAGAAAGCAGACAGCGTGGCACCGTCGAGCGTTGCGGCCGATGCAAGCGCGGGGACGGCGCCAAGCGCGATCCCCGACGCCATGCCCGCCCAGGCGGCATGTCGTTTCATGCAGAACTTCCTTGTTCGAGTGGTAGTGGATGCAGCGGGTGCGTCATGCGCCCCGTACGACGATCGCGTGAACGCGGTACGGGCCGTGCGCGCCCAGGACGATGGTCTGCTCGATATCGCCCGTGCGCGACGGGCCCGAGACGAAGTTGACCGCGCGCGGCAATTCGCCGCGCTCCGAGCGGATCAGCGCAAAGGCGTCTTCATGACCGGCGACGATCCGCGACGCGGGAACGATCGCGATGTGCGTTTCCGGCAACAGGCCGGCCGACGCATAGGTGTCCGGGCCGGACAGCAGCACCAGCGAGCCCGTTTCCGCAGTCGCGCAAAAGCAGCCGGTAAGGCCGACCAGATCGCCGTCGCGCGGCTTGCGGCATTCGACCGACAGGCCTGCGCCCGCCCAGTCGAAATCGGCCAGCGTGCGCCACGCGACGGCCTGCGTCGGCAGGCCGTGAGCGCAAAGGTAGCGAGCCGCGGCGGCCGGTACGTCGGCAAGCGTCGCGACTTCGTCGACCGTCGTCGACAGGCGTGCCGCTTCGTCGACGAATGCCGCGACGAGATCGGCCGGCGCCGGCGGGCGCGGGCCCTCCGGATGACGGGCGAGATAATCGGCAACGCCGTCGCGCTCGGCCGCATCGGGTTCGGCCGCACGCCCCTGCGCCGCGCGGATGCGCGCGAGGATCTGGCGACGGGCAGCGGAAGTGTCCATGAACGGTCCTCGTGACGTTGGCGGGCGATACCGTCGGATTATACCGGCCGACCTCGCCGCCACGCAGTTTTGGCCGTTCGGCCGATGCTTACTTCGACGCGTCTTCCTCGACCGGCTGCGCGATGCCGAACACCTGGCGCAGGTAAGCCAGATACGCCTTGTCGTCGCACATGCTCTTGCCCGGCGAATCCGACAGCTTCGCGACCGGCTGGCCATTGCAGCGGACCATCTTGATCACGATCTGCAGCGGCACGTAGCCGAGATCGTTGGTGAGGTTCGTGCCGACGCCGAACGCGAGCTTGCAGCGGCCGCGGAAACGTTCGTACAACTGCATGACCTTCGGGATGTCGAGTGCGTCCGAGAACACGAGCACCTTGGTCCGCGGGTCGCAACGGTTCATCTCGTAATGACGCAGCATCCGCTCGCCCCATTCGAACGGATCGCCCGAATCGTGGCGCGCGCCGTCGAACAGCTTGCAGAAGTACATGTCGAAGTCGTTCAGGAATGCATCCATCCCGTAGACGTCCGACAGCGCGATCCCGAGGTCGCCGCGATATTCCTTCGCCCACATCTCGAAGCCGTAGATCTGCGAATCGCGCAGCCGCGGACCGAGTGCCTGGCAGGCCTGCAGGTACTCGTGCGCCATCGTGCCGAGCGGCGTGATGCCGTGCTTCATCGCATACAGCACGTTGCTGGTGCCCGCGAACTGCGGGCCGAGGCCGTCGCGCAGCGTGAGCGCGACCTCCTCGTGCCAGACCTTCGAGAAGCGCCGGCGCGTGCCGTAGTCGGCGATCTTGCAGTCGGCGAACTCGGGCTTCGCACCGAGCAGCTTGATCTTCTCGCGCAGCCGTTCGCGGCCTTCGCGATAGTCGGGCTCGCGCTGGGTATTGCGGAAATACACTTCGTTGACGATCGCGAGCACCGGGATCTCGAACAGGATCGTGTGCAGCCACGGCCCCGTGATCTCGATGTCGATTTCACCGTTGCCCTTCGGCGACGGCGTGATCGAGATGTACTTCTCGTTCAGGTGGAACAGCGCGAGGAAGTCGACGAAATCGCTCTTGATGAAGCGCATCCGCCGCAGGTAGTCGAGTTCGACGTCGGAAAAGCGCAGCGCGCACAGGCCGCGCACCTCGTCGCGAATCTCGTCGATGTACGGCACGAGATCGACGCCGGGCGTGCGGCACCGGAAACGGTATTCGACGCTTGCAGCGGGGAAGTGATGCAGGACGACCTGCATCATCGTGAACTTGTAGAGATCCGTGTCGAGCAGCGAAGTGATGATCATGATGACGGCAGCGCCAATATCGTGACCGGGCCCCGGCGCACCGCGCGCCGCCCGGTCTGCCGGCCATGTTACCCGAATGCGGGCCCGACCATCGTGAAACCGCCTGCCGCCCCGCTCCGGCCGTACTGCCCGTTCCGGCGCATCGGACACGCACTGCCGCTGGGGCGTCCCTTCGGCGCCCGCTGGACGGCCCCATAAACTAATCACGAAACGATATAAGCCGGATAGCCGACCACGCCATGCGGGTTTTGCGCTTCAGTTACAATGCCGGTTTTGGCGCAAACGCCACCCCATATATACCGCCAAGCAGGAGCGTTTTAATGACTCACGTTGTGACCGAAGGCTGCATCAAGTGCAAATACACGGACTGCGTGGATGTGTGCCCGGTGGATTGCTTCCGTGAAGGTCCCAACTTTCTCGCCATCGATCCGGACGAGTGCATCGACTGCGCCGTGTGCGTCGCCGAGTGCCCGACCAATGCGATCTATGCCGAAGAAGACGTTCCGGGCGACCAGCAGCAGTTCACCGCGCTGAACGCCGAGCTGGCGAAGGACTGGCCGTCGATCACGAAGACCAAGCCGGCACCCGCCGACGCCGACGAGTGGAAGGACGTGCAGGACAAGCTGCACCTGCTCGAGCGCTGATCGCGCAGCGGCCGCAGAAATTTTTTTGTGCGCCGCGGCTCAAAAGTATTGACGACCTGATCAACGCTCCATATAATCTCGTTTCTCTGCTGTTGTTGTTTGTTCCCCGATAGCTCAGTCGGTAGAGCGCCGGACTGTTAATCCGTAGGTCCCTGGTTCGAGCCCAGGTCGGGGAGCCAAAAACGCAAAGGCCCGTTGAAAGTGGACGGGCTTTTTGCTGGTAGACAAACACGCATGCAGATGTACCGATTTATTCCCCGATAGCTCAGTCGGTAGAGCGCCGGACTGTTAATCCGTAGGTCCCTGGTTCGAGCCCAGGTCGGGGAGCCAAATAGCGAAAGGCCCGTCATTCGACGGGCCTTTTGTTTTTCCGGCCCACCATTCGGCTTTCGTCGTCCGGTCGCGCGCGCATGCTAGAGTCTCTGTCCCGCATTCGCATCCGGTTCCGTCGATGAAGCACCGCCTCCTCCGCTCAGCCCCCTTCGCCCTCCTGCTTTCCGCGTTCGCCGCGGCGCCGCTCGCGCACGCGGAGGAAGTCGGCAGCGTCAACACCCATTTCCGCGTCACGGGCTCCGATCGCGTGGTCGTCGAGGCGTATGACGATCCGATCGTGAACGGCGTGACCTGCTACGTGTCGCGCGCCCGCACCGGCGGGATCAAGGGCACGCTCGGCGTCGCCGAGGATCCGAGCGAAGCGTCGATCGCATGCCGGCAGGTCGGCCCGATCAGCTTCAAGGAGCCGCTCAAGCAGCAGACCGACGTGTTCAGCGAGCGCATGTCGTTCATCTTCAAGACCCTGCACGTCGTGCGCGTGGTCGACACCAAGCGCAACACGATCGTCTACCTGACCTACAGCGACCGCATCGTCAGCGGCAGCCCGAAGAATGCCGTCACCGCGGTACCGATGCCGGCCGGCACGACGATTCCGGTCAAGTAAAGCCCGCGCCTGCCGGGCGCGCGAGCGATACACTGTCGATTCGACCGCTCCCGCGCCCGATCATGTCCGCCACCCGCCTTCCCGACTCCGCACGCTACTGGCGCACGCCGCTGCTGCCGGACGCGGACCTCCTCACGGCCACCTATCGCGATCATGCGTTCGCCCCCCACTGGCACGACGCGTACACGATCCCCGTGATTCTCGAAGGTGCGGAGCGCTACACGTATCGCGGCAGCGGCTATGTCGCCGAAACCGGCTCCGTGCCCGTCATCAATCCCGGCGAGGTGCATACGGGGTCGCGCGCGGCCGAGGAAGGCTGGTGCTATCGCGTCAGCTACATACCCGTCGAATTCATCCACGAACTCGCCAATGCGATCGCCGGCCGCCCGCAGGACCCGCCGTGGTTCGCGCCCGACGTGATTCGCGACGCCGATCTTGCGGCCCGGCTCACGCTGGCACACCGGATGATGGAGGCCGGCAGCGAACGCGCACTGACCTTGCAGACGCACGGGCCGGCTCATGATCCGGCGAGCGGCGCACCGCGCGCCTACGATCCGCTCGCCGCCGAAACGGCGATGCTCGATGCGTTGTCGACGCTGATCGTGCGCCATGCCGACGCACAGCCGCGACCGGCGCCGCTCGCGGCGGACGAACCGCGCGTCGACGTCATGCGCGAGCGGCTCGCCGCCGACCTCGTGTGCACGGTGACGCTCGACGAAGTCGCGCAGGCGGTCGGCCTGTCCCCATTTCACGCGGCGCGCCTGTTCACCCGCACGACCGGCATGCCGCCGCATGCGTGGCGCAACCAGTTGCGCTTGCAGCGCGCGTTGGCACCGCTGCGCGCGGGCGTGCCCGTCGCCGACGTCGCGGCGGCCAGCGGCTTCGTCGACCAAAGCCACTTCACCCGGCATTTCAAACGCATGTTCGGCGTGCCGCCCGGGCGCTGGCAGGCGAGCTGACGCGCAGCGTCCGGCCCGCCACCGCGATACTGCCCTCCCGCAAGCGCAAGAACATACAAGCCGGCACACCCCCTTGCTCGCTATCCTCCCGTTCATGGAGGAGCACCCTTTGAATCCGATACCCGCATCGCCTGCCCGCCGCCCATTGAACGAATGGCTCGACGGTGCGCGCGACACGATCCCGATGATGATCGGCGCCGCCCCGTTCGGCGTGATTTTCGGCACGCTCGTGAGCGGCGGCCCGCTCGCCGCATGGCATGGCGCGCTGATGTCGCTCGCCGTGTTCGCGGGCTCCGCGCAGTTCATCGCGCTCGGCCTGATCGCGGGCAGCGCGAGCTTCGTCGTCGTGCTCGCGACCACGCTGATCGTGAACCTGCGTCACCTGCTGTACAGCGCGACGCTCGCGCCCTATGTCGCCCACCTGCCGCTGCGCTGGCGTGCGACGCTCGGCGCACTGATGACCGACGAGGTGTTCGCGGTCGCCTACGCGCACTACCGGCATTTCCCGCCGGGCGCGATCGGCCCCCACTACTTCTTCGGCTCGGGGCTCGCGATGTACCTGAACTGGCAGGTCTGGACGCTCGCAGGCATCGGCTTCGGCGCGGCATTCCCGGGCCTGCAGTCGCTTGGCCTCGATTTCGCGATGGCGGCAACCTTCATCGCGATCGTCGTCCCGCAACTCGGCACGCTGCGCTATTTCGCGGCAGCCGTGACGGCCGGCACGCTCGCCTACTTCTGGCAGGGCTGGCCATACAAGCTCGGGCTGCTCGGCGCGGTCGCCGCCGGCGTCGCGGTCGGCGTCGCGCTCACGTTGCGGCACGAACGCACGCGCGCCGGCTCGCGCACGGAGGCTGCATCGTGAGCTACGCGCTGCTGATCCTCGGGATGGCCGTCATCACGTACGCGATCCGCTCGACGCTGTTCCTGTTCGGCGAACGGCTGACCTTCCCGCCGCTCGTGCGAACCGCGCTCGGCTTCGTGCCCGTCACCGTGCTCACCGCGATCATCGTGCCGATGGTCGTCTCGCCGCACGGCGGCACCGCCGAGCTGACCTGGCGCAATCCACAGCTCGTCGGCGCGCTCGCCGCCGTGCTCGTGTCGGCCGCCACCCGCCGCCCGCTCGTGACGATCGCGGTGGGGCTCGCGGTGTTCTTTTTTTGGCAAGGGGTCGTGCTGCCCCACTGGCTGCCCGCCTGAGCAAACGCTCGGTCGCGCGCGCTCAAGTTTCCGCCCGGCGCGCCGATATAGGGAATGAATACCCGCCACCGGCCTCGGCGCGCACCGGTCAGTCGACGCTGCGCCCGTCCCGGTGCGCCGTGCCGGCCGCCGGCTTGCACGGGCCGCCATCGAGACGATTCATGGGCCAGATCACCCTTTCCCTCAAGGACGACACACTCGAGTCGCTGCGCAAGGACTACGACGCGTTCGTCCGCGTGTCGCTGAAACTCGACCCGCAGTTCGCGACGCCGTCGTTCGAGGATTTCCTGCGCGCCAAGCTGCTCGACAACATGGTGCCGCTGACCGAACACGCGGTGCAGCGGATGCTGCAGGGCGGCCAGTACGCGTGGGCAAAACGCACGCTCGACAAGGAATTTCCGGACGTCGTCGCGATCCTGATGCGACAGGCCGGCGAATTCGGCTTCGGCTTCGCGTCGCGCTCCGAATGGACCCCCGACGAACTCGCGAAGGCTTGCCGCGACTGGGCGAAAGCGATCGTCGCCGAAGCGCAGGCCGACCCGTCGCTGATCGATCCGCTCGCCTCGCAGATCAAGGGGGCCGCGCAAGACATCCAGACGCTCGAGGAACTGATGCAGACACCTGCGTGGCGGCTCGCGGAATCGCTGCGACAACGGGTCTACGAGGCCAAGCTCGCATGCGAGATGAGCGTCGGCAGCACCGCGCGCGACAAGCTCGGCGAACTGCGCGGGCTGCTGCGGCTCGGGCTCGCGCACGGCTCGTTCCAGAAGCAGGAAGCGCAGCAGATCATGGAGTACCTGCGGCTGCTGAAGCCGGAGATCTTCGTCGAGGAACCGTACGACGTCTTCGCCCGGCTCGCCGCGTGGCTGCGCAGCGTATTCACCCCGGCTGCCGTGCGGCCGGCACCGGGTCAGCCGGGCCAAGGGCAAAGCCAACGGCGGCCGTAACGGCGCGCCCGATCGCATCGACCCATGAAAGCAGCCCGGTTCGCACAACGCGAACCGGGCCGCCGGACGGCCGCCGTCGCGACGCGCCGTCGAGGGCGAGCGCCGCGCGGCGCCTGCCACCGCTTACTGCGTGGCGCCCTGGGCCGATGCGCCGCCTTCCGCGCCGACCGACGCACCGCCTTCGGTTGCTTCGCCGGCCTTCGCCTTGGCCGAGCCGACATGGCTCTTGGCCGACTTCGCCGCATGCTTCGTGTGCTTTTTGGCCGAGTGGACGGCCGACGACGTCGATTCCTTCGCGCCATCGGCTGCGGCGCCGACTGTATCGGTTGCACCGCCGGCGGCATTGCCCGACGCATTCGCGCCCGCACCGCCCTGCATGCCGGCACCGGCCGCCGGCGTCTGCGCCTGCACGCCGGCACCGGCTGCGCCCTGCACCGCCGTACCCGTCTGGGCAAATGCGGCCGAGGTGGCGAACGCCGTCAACGCGGCACCGATCAGCATCGTACGAATCTTGGACATGGCAATTCTCCTCAGGAAGTTGTGCGCCCGAACCGCAGCGATGCGGTCCGTTGCGTCCCCCGCCGCAACACGCAGCAGGTACGACAAAAGACCCGCAGCCCGCGCGGCCGGTTCTCGAATCTCTCAGACTGTTACCCACCGTTTCATTTACTGACGAATGGCTCACACTCCCTAACAACTGCGGGCAGCAGCCGGCCGCGCTCGCGCGCCGGCCCGCGGTGCCGTATGATGCGAGGCGATTCCTCCCGCGCAATGCGCACCTCCTTCGTCATGCCCAATCTGGATTTCACGCTGACCGGCGAATACGTCGAGCTGCACAACCTCCTCAAGATCACCGGCCTCGCGGACAGCGGCGGCACCGCGAAGCTGATCGTCGCGTCCGGCGCGGTGAAAGTCGACGGCGCGGTCGAACTGCGCAAGACCTGCAAGATCCGCGCGGGCCAGGTCGTCCTGCTCGGCGACACGCGCATTGCCGTGCGCGAAGCCTAGGGTCGACGGTTCCCCCTGCCTGCGACATGGCCATCGGCGCACGCGTTCGACACCGTTCGAATAAAGCCGTAAGCTAGCCGTCTCTCAAAATAAATACATATAGCGCGGGCCCGCACCCGCGCGAGCGCCCATTCCATGTCGCATTCCGGTCTTACGCGGACGGCCGCCGCGCCGCCGTCCCTGTCCAGTCATGCCGCCGATACCGCGCGCCTCGCCGCGCCGCTCGCGATCGCGCAGCTCTCGCAGATGGCGATGAGCGTCACCGACACGGTGCTGCTCGGCTCGCTCGGCCCCGATTCGCTCGCGGCGGGCGGGCTCGGCGCGAACTTCTTCTTCGTCATCGTGACCGTGCTGCAAGGCGTGCTGTCGTCGGTCAGCGTCAGCGTCGCGCATGCGCGCGGCGCCAAGGCCGACGAGCGCGTCCCGCACATCTACTGGACCGGCTTCGCGCTGTCCGTGCTGCTCGCGATTCCGGCCATCATCGCGCTGTCGCTGTCCGAACCGATCCTGCTGATGTTCCACGAGCCGCCGCTGCTCGCGCATCACGTCGGCGAATACACGGGCATCCTGCGCTTCGCCGCGCTCGGCAGCCTGATCGGCGTCGGGCTGATGCGCGCGTTCCTGCCCGCGATCGGCGCGGCGCGCCGGCTGCTGTGGGTGTCGATCGGCGGCGTCGGCGTGAACGGCGTGCTGAACTACGGGCTGATCCACGGCGCGTTCGGGCTGCCGCGCCTCGGCTTCCTCGGTTCGGCCGTCGCGACGACGATCACCATCTGGCTCACCGCATTCGCCCTGATCTGGCTGCTGCACGGCCGGCAGCGCTTCCGTCATTTCGTCACCGCCGCCCGCCCGAAGCTGCCGCTGATGGGCGAGTTGATCGGCATCGGCTGGCCCGTCGCGATCACTTATGGGGTCGAGTCGACACTATTCCTCGCGACCGGCCTGACGGTCGGCGTGCTTGGCGCGACGTCGCTGGCCGCGCACCAGATCGCGCTGAACGTCGCGTCGGTGGCGTTCATGGTGCCGCTCGCGATCGGCCAGGCCGCCAACGTGCGGGTCGGTTACTGGGTCGGCGCAGGGGCGCCCGTCGCCGCGCGGCATGCCGGCTTCGTCGCACTCGGCCTCGGTGTCGCGTTCATGACGCTGTCGGGCATCGTGCTGATCGTCGCGCCGCATGCGATCGTCGGCCTGTACCTGAACCTCGACGATCCGGCCAACGCGGCCACCGTGTCGCTCGCCGCGTCGCTGCTCGGCATCGCCGCGGTGTTCCAGATCGTCGACGGCGCGCAGACCGTCGGGTCGGGTGCGCTGCGCGGCCTGAAGGACACGCGCATCCCGATGCTCGCGGCCACCCTCGGCTACTGGGGCATCGGCTTTCCGACCGGCTACTGGTTCGCCTTCCACGTGGGCCTCGGCGCCCGCGGCCTCTGGTGGGGCCTCGCGGCCGGACTCGCCAGCGTGGCCGTGCTGATGGCGTGGCGCTTCCATCTGAAGAGCGCGTCGCTCGTGACGTCGCCGCACTGAACGCGACAAGACACGAAATCCGGGCCGGCGCTATGCTAGTCGGCTGAAGATCCCGAGACGCCGCGCAAGCGGCGCGACTGCCTCACGATACGTCTGATTACGTCTGATGCCGCGCGACCACGCGCGGCCTTTCCCCTTTTCTGGAGGAGTGGATCATGAACGAAGCAGTTCGGATGGAACGCGATACGTTCGGCGAGATCGCCGTGCCGGCCGACCGGCTCTGGGGCGCGCAGACCGAGCGCTCGCTGCAGAATTTCCGGATCTCGACCGAGAAGCAGTCGCCCGAGCTGATCCACGCCCTCGCGATCGTCAAGCGCGCCGCGGCGGCCGTGAACCAGTCGCTCGGCGTGCTGGCCGACGACAAGGCGCGCGCGATCATCGACGCGGCCGACGAGATCATCGCCGGCAAGCATCCGCGCGAATTCCCGCTCGCCGTATGGCAGACGGGCTCCGGCACGCAGACCAACATGAACCTCAACGAGGTGATCGCGAATCGGGCGAGCGAACTGATGGGCGGCGAGCGCGGCGAAGCGCGCAAGGTTCATCCGAACGACGACGTGAACCGCGGCCAGTCGTCGAACGACGTCTTCCCGACCGCGATGCACGTCGCGGCCGCGTACGCGATCGTCAACCACCTGCTGCCGGCGCTGCGCACGCTGCGCACGACGCTCGACGCGAAGTCGAAGGCGTTCGCCGACATCGTGAAGATCGGCCGCACGCACCTGCAGGACGCGACGCCGCTCACGCTCGGCCAGGAGTTTTCCGGTTACGTCGCGCAGCTCGACCAGGGCATCCGTCACGTCGAATCGGCATTGCCGCACCTGTACGAACTCGCGCTCGGCGGCACCGCGGTCGGCACGGGGCTGAACGCGCATCCGGAGTTCGCGGTGCGCGTCGCCGATGAGATCGGCCGGCTCGCGAAGCTGCCGTTCGTGACGGCGCCGAGCAAGTTCGAGGTGATGGCAGCGGCCGATGCGCTGGTGTTCGCACACGGCGCGCTGAAGACGGTCGCGGCCGGCCTGATGAAGATCGCGAACGATGTCCGCTGGCTCGCGAGCGGGCCGCGCTGCGGGCTCGGCGAACTGTCGATTCCTGAAAACGAGCCGGGCAGCTCGATCATGCCGGGCAAGGTGAACCCGACGCAGTCCGAAGCCGTGACGATGCTCTGCTGTCAGGTGTTCGGCAACGACGTCGCGGTCAACGTCGGCGGCGCAAGCGGCAATTTCGAGCTGAACGTGTTCCGGCCGATGATCGCGCACAACGTGCTGCAGTCGGTGCGGCTGCTCGCCGACGGCGCGCAAAGCTTCAACGACCATTGCGCGGTGGGCATCGAGCCGAACCGCTCGCGGATCGACCTGCTGCTGAACGAATCGCTGATGCTGGTGACGGCGCTCAATCCGCACATCGGCTACGACAAGTCGGCGCAGATCGCGAAGAAGGCGCACAAGGAAGGCACGACGCTGAAGGCGGCCGCTCTCGCGCTCGGCTACCTGACCGAGGCGGAATTCGATGCGTGGGTCCGTCCCGAGCAGATGATCGGGTCGCAGTAACGGCAGTAACGGCAGGAAGAGGCAGGATGACGGGCGCGGCGCGATGCGCGGCGCCCGCGGCGGTCAGACCGCGCCCTTCGCGACCTCTTCCGGTTTCATCTCGACGATCTTGTCGAGCGCGGCCCGCACGTCGGCCGCATATTTCGCGAGCACTTTCTGCTCGTCGGTCTCGGGCACGAACGGCGGCACCGGCACCGGGTTGCCGTTCTCGTCGACCGCGACGAACACGACGAGGCAATCGGTCGTCTGGCGCAGCATGCCGCCCTTCGGATCGCCGGCATGCACGGACACATGGATGTGCATGCTGGTGCGGCCCGTCGCGACGACGCGCGCCTTCAGCTCGACCAGATTGCCGACCATGATCGGACGCTGGAAACGGATGTTGCCGACGCTGACCGTCACGCAATAGCGGCTCGACCAGACGGCCGCGCACGCATATGCGACCTCGTCGATCCACTTCATCAGCGCGCCGCCGTGCACCTTGCCGCCGAAGTTCACGGACGACGGCTCGGCGAGGAAGCGGAATACGGTTTCGGTGCGGTCGAGGGCGGCCGGTACGGGGGACGGTTGGGACATCTTGTTGGCTCCAGGCGGCAGGGGCTCTGTAATCGGGCCATTATACGTTGCACTGCGGCAACGCGTCGCGGGGCGCCCCGTGTGGCGCGGCTTCCGGCGATATGCCCAGGCGTGCACGGCCGCCTCGGTCAGCGGCGCACCGTGATGCCCTGATCGATCGTTCCGTACATCTCGATGCTGCCGCCGCGCTCGCCGGACGCGCCCGCACCGCCTTGCACACAGGCCGCGCAGACGAACGCGGCCGCCAGCAAACAGAAAATCGTCTTCATCATTGCATCGTGTCACGTGCGGCCGCCCGCTGCGGCCGCTTTCGGCCATTCTACGCGCGCGCCGCAAGCGGCCGCGGCCCGGTTCCGCCGCCTCGACGACGCCTGCGCCAGTGCATCCGACATTTCAGCCAAAAGCGAAACATCGAATGCGCACGCCCACTACACTGAAGATCATCCCGCCTGACGAGACACGACGATGACCGACCAAGACGACCACCACTTTCCGGGCCTGAGCCGCATCGGCTCGCTGATCGCCGACCCGGGCCGCGCCGCGATGCTGTGGGTGCTGATGGACGGCAGCGCGCGACCGGCTGGCGAGCTGACGATGATCGCGGGGCTGTCGCCGTCCGCTGCCAGCGCCCATCTCGCGCGCTTGACCGAGGGCGGCCTGCTCGCGCTCGACGTGCGTGGCCGGCACCGCTACTACCGGATCGCATCGGCCGACATCGCGGCATCGCTCGAGGCGCTTGCGAACGTCGCTCGCGCAGCCGCGCCGCATCGCCCGGTACCGGCGCCGTCCCGCACGGTCCCGGCCGAGTTGCGCTATGCGCGCACCTGCTACGACCACATGGCCGGCGAACTCGCGGTGCGCATCTTCGACGGGCTCACCGCGCGCGGCTGGCTGCTTGCCGACGGCGATGCGATCGAGACCACCGAACTCGGCACCCAGGCGCTCGCGCAATGGGGCATCGACGTCGCTCAACAGCGCACGCGCCGGCGGCGCTTCGCATGCGGCTGCCTCGACTGGAGCGAACGGCGCTCGCATCTCGGCGGCGCACTCGGTGCGGCGCTGCTCGAGCGCTTCTGCGCGCACGGCTGGATCGAGCGCGCCGCGCGGCCGCGCGTGCTGCGCGTCACGGTGCCCGGACAGCAGGTTTTCGACGAGTGGCTTACGTCCGCTTGACGCCTGGATTGCGTCTGCACGACAACGGCGCGCGATGGACAGGTTTTGTTACACCGCGTGCCATTCGACTTACAAAACACCGAGCATTGAAACAGGCCGAACGGATATTGTGAACTCAGCGGCACGAATCGACGCGCCGCGACAATGACGAAGACGCTCACCATGGCCACCCTGTTCACGCTCAAGCGAACCGCCCGCTGCACGCTGGTCGCGTTCGTCGCGCTTGCGGCACTGCCCCCCGCATTCGCGCAATCGGCCGGCGCGCCGCCCTATGCGGCCGCGGCACGGCAACCGGGCGGCGATCCACCCAGCCGTGTCGCGCGGCTCAATTACCTGTCGGGCGCCGTGACGACCGAACCGGCCGGCACCGATACGTGGTCGTATGCTGCCGTGAACCGGCCGCTGACGACCGGCGACCAGCTCTGGAACGATGCCGGTGCGCGCTCGGAACTGCACATCGGCTCGACCGCAGTGCGGCTCGGCGAGTCGACGAGCCTGTCGGTGCTGAACCTCGACGACACGACGACCCAGCTGAAAGTGGGGCTCGGCACCGTATCGACGCACGTGCGCGATTTGCCCGCAGGCGGATCGTACGAAATCGACACGCCTAATCTCGCGCTCGGCATCACCGGCCCCGGCGACTATCGCGTCGACGTCGCGCCGAACGGTGCGAGCACGACGGTCACGGTGCGCAGCGGCAGCGCGACCGTCTACGGCAGCAACGGCCAGTACCCGCTGTCGCCCGGGCAGCAGGTCGTGTTCACGGGCACCGACCTCCAGGTCGCGCAGCAATCCGCGGCTCCGGGCCCCGATCCGCTCGACCAGTGGGCCGCCAGCCGCGACGCGGCCGAGGAGCGCTCGGTATCGGCCCGCTATGTGTCCCGCGACATCCCCGGCTACCAGGATCTCGACGCGAACGGCACGTGGCGCGAAACCCCGAACTACGGCCAGGTCTGGGTACCGAACGACACGCCTGCCGACTGGGCGCCGTATCACGACGGCCACTGGATCTGGCAAGCACCGTGGGGCTGGACATGGGTCGACGACGCGCCGTGGGGTTTCGCTCCGTATCACTACGGCCGCTGGGCATACGTGGACGATAGCTGGGCCTGGGTGCCGGGCCCGCTGGTCGTCAGCCAGCCGCCGGTCTATGCGCCGGCACTGGTCGCGTTCGTCGGCGGTGGCGGCGGGCCCGACTGGAGTGTCGCGCTCACGGTGGGCGGCGTCGCCGCGGCCGGCTGCGCGTGGTTCGCGCTCGGCCCGGGCGAACCGTGGCATCCCGGCTGGGGCGGCTGGAGCCCGCACTACTACGACCGCGTGAACCGCAACATCGTGGTGAACAACGTCAACGTGAACAAGACCGTGAACGTGACGAACATCACCAATGTCACCAATATCACCAACATCAACAAGACGTACGTGAACTTCCGCGCGCCGCACGCGATCACGGCCGTACCGGCCTCCGCGTTCGTGCACGGCCAGCCGGTCGCGCACTTCTCGCAGCACGTCGATCCGCAACAATGGCGCAACGCGCACGTCACGCCGGGGACGCCTGGCATTGCACCGGTGCGCCAGAGCTTCACGGGCGGGCTGCGCAATGCGAGCTACCGCCCGCCTGCCGCGATTGCCCAGCACCCGTACGTCGCGACGCGCAATCCCGCCGTCCCGGCCGCGTATCGCGATCAGGCGGCGGCCCACCTCGCGCAGGAAGGCGGGCGCGTACCGGGTGCCGGCGCACCTGTCGTGAAGACGAACGTGCCGGCCGACTATACGGCTCGCCCGGTCCGCATTCCGGGCAAGCCGGACGGCGGCGCATGGGCGATGCACAACGTGCAGCTCGTGAATCCGCACGGCCCTGTCGTGCAACCGGCTCGCGCGCCTCGCGAAGGCCAGCCGGCCACCGTGCAGGCCGGGCGTCCGGGCACACCGACGCCGGGCATGCCGAATGGCGCCCGGCCGGCGAACGGCGAAACCTCCAACGCAGCGCGTTTCGCCAACGGCGGCATGCCGCAGGCGCCCGGCAACCCGGTGCCACATCAGGCATTCGGGCCCGGTAGCGGCGTCCCGCATCCGCCGGTCGCGAACAACGCTCCGGCGGGCATCGGCAATGCCCACGCGGCCGAAACGCCGTCACCCATGTGGATGCAGCCGCACACCCCGATGGAACGTCAACGCCCTGCGCCGCCGACCGCGCTTCACGCGGCGGGCCAGAATGCGCTGCCGCCCGTGCGAAGCGCGGCAGTGCCGCATCCGGAAGGCGTGCCGGCGCCGCAGGGCGCGCAGCCCGGCAGCCGGAACGAAGCACCACGCGCCCTGCCGCAACCGCGGCTCGACAACACCGCGCAGATTCCGCAGCCGCGTCCACGCCCCGATTTCCAGTCGCCGGCCCAGCATGGGCAATCGCAACCGGAACGGGCCGCACCCGCGCCGCAACCGCACGCCGAATTCACACAACCGGCGCCGCATCGCGAAGTCGCGCCGCCCCGTGTGAACGAGTACCGTCCGCCGGCCCCCGCCGTGCATGACATGCCGCGCCCGCAACCGCAGGCGCCGCGCATGGAGCCTCGGCCTCAGCCTGCACCGCGCATGGAGCCGCGACCGCAGCCGGCGCCACGCATGGAACCGCGGCCGTCGATGCCCGCACCGCACATGGAACCGCGGCCGCAACCGGCGCCGCACGTCGAGGCGCCTCACCCGAGCAACCCGCCGCCACAAGGCGGTCACGAAGAGCGGCATCGCCAGTAAGCGCCGCAAACGTGAAACAAAAAAGCCCGACCGGGATCAACCGGTCGGGCCTTTCTTCTACGGGGCGCGGCTAGATGCAACCGCGCGGCCCAGGTTGCTCGATCAGACCGCCATCGGTGCGGTCAGCGGCTCATGGTGGCGGTAGCCGACGAGCGAGAAATCGGACGGCTCGATCTGTTCCAGCCACTCGGGCGCGTAGACGCCCGTCTTCGCGTATTCCGGCACACGCTCGGCAATCTCGAGCCGCGGGCTCTCGTAAGGCTCGCGCGTGAGCTGGCGCTGCAGCATGTCGAGCTGGTTCTCGTAGATATGCGCGTCGCCGATGAAGTACGTGAACCAGCGCGGCGTGTAGCCCGTCAGCCGGCCGACGAGTTCCAGCAACGCCGCCCCTTCCGTCAGGTTGAACGGCGTACCGAGGCCGACGTCGTTGCTGCGGATGTACAGGCACAGCGAGATTTCGCGCTTCGTCGCATTCGGCAGGAACTGGTACAGCAGGTGGCACGCGGGTAGCGCGATCTGGTCGAGCACGGCCGGATTCCACGCGTGAAACAGGATGCGGCGGTCGGACGGATTCTCCATGATCGTATCCAGACACTGGCGCAACTGGTCGATCGCCTTGTACAGCAGCACCTTCGGCGCGCCGTCTTCGTCGAAACGCGTGACGATCCGGAAGCCGCGGCGCGTCGCATCGGCGATCTGCGCGTCGGCGCCCGCGTCGAGCACCTTGTAGCCCGGCCACTGGCGCCATTGCACGCCGTACACGTCACCGAGATCGTCGACGCCCTGGCGATACGGGTTCGCGAGCCATTGCGCGTTCTCGTTCGCGTTCGCATCCCACACCTTGCAGCCGAGCGCACGGAAATCGGCCGCGCTGCGCGTCGCGCGCAGGAAGCCGACCAGTTCGCCGATCGCGGACTTGAAGGCCAGCTTCTTGGTCGTCACGGCCGGGAAGCCTTGCTGCAGGTCGAAGCGCAGCATCGCGCCCGGCATGCTGATGGTGCGGATCCCCGTGCGGTTCTCCTGCCAGGTGCCGGTATCGAGAATGGTACGAACGAGATCGAGATACTGTTTCATGCGGGTTCCTTCGGCCGCGAGGGCGGCCGTACCCGCCAATTTTAGCAAGCGTGGTGAGGAAGCTCCGGCAACGGCGCCGAAAACCCTGCCAGCGTGTCGCCGCGATCGCGCATGCCGTGTGCGCACATCAGCCGGTAGAGCGTGACGCGCGACACGCCGAGTTCGCGTGCGGCATCCGCGAAGCGGCCGCGATGGCGCAACAGCGCCTGCTCGATCGCCTGCCGTTCGGCCGCCTCGCGCGCCTCCAGCAGCGACACGGGCGCGAGCGTCGCGAACTCGTTCAGCTCGAGATCGGCCGCGGTGATCATCCGGCCTTCCGACATGACGATCGCACGGCGCACGCGATTGATCAGCTCGCGCACGTTGCCCGGCCACGAATAGCCGTACAGCGACGCGACCGCATCAGGGGAAAAGCCGCGCAGGCGACGATGCGCGTCGCCCTTGAAACGCTCGAGCATGTGGCGCGCGAGCACCTCGATGTCCTTGCCGCGCGCGCGCAGCGGCGGCTCCTCGATCTTCAGCACGCACAGGCGATGGAACAGGTCCTCGCGGAACCGCCCTTCGCGCAGCGCCGCTTCCATGTCCACGTGCGTCGCGCAGATCACGCGCACGTCGACGGGCACCGACACATGGGCACCCAACCGCTCGATCTTGCCTTCCTGCAGGAAGCGCAGCAGGCTCGCCTGGCTTTCGAGCGGCAAGTCGCCGATTTCGTCGAGAAACAGCGTGCCGCCGTTGGCAGCCTCGACACGGCCAATCTTGCGCTGGTTCGCGCCGGTGAACGCGCCGCGCTCGTAGCCGAACAGTTCGGCCTGCAGCAGCGTCGACGGAATCGCACCGCAATTGATCGCGATGAAAGGCGCCTGCGCGCGCGACGAACGTTCATGAATCGCGACCGCCGTCAGCTCCTTGCCCGTACCCGATTCGCCGGAGATGAACACCGGCGCGTCGGTCGCCGCGACGCGGCGTATCGTCCTGAAGAGCCCGAGCATCGCATCGCAGGTCCCGACCATTTCGCCTTCGCTGCGTCCGGCGCCGACGGGCGGCGCAACGGTTTCGGTCAGCGCGATCATCCCGTGTGCATGGCCGACGGTCTCGACGATCCGCGCGGTCTCGTACGGCATCGTCACGTAGTCGAAACAGTAGTCGCGAATGAGATGGCGCAGCGTAGCGTCCTGCAACTGGCCGCGGCGCGTCGCCGCGATCCAGCCGATGTGCTGAATGCTCAGACAGGATTCGAGTTCACGCAGGTCGGAAGGCTTGAAGCCCGGCGAAAAATCGAGCAGCCCGGCCGTTGCGACACCATGCTGCACGACGCGTCGAACGTCTCGCACGGTCTCCGCGAGATCGACACGCCAACCGCATTCGTCGAAATGGCCGCGCAACGCGTCGTTCGGTTCGCGCGAATAGTAGATCACGTGCCGCAGATCGGCGCCCATATGCTCACCCCGTTCATCAACCGTCTAACGATTGCCGTGCACGTCAGGTCACGTGCCAAAAGGATCGAATCGGGTCAGCCGAAGGCGGCTCGATTCGCCATGCCGATGCGTGGCGACGACAAAGCCTCGCATGATGGCGCTTATCTCGCGTCCAGTTATTTTGATCAAGACAGCTTAGTTATAGGCACTGAATACGACAATCCGATTTCAGCGCGGTGAGCGATGCGGCCGTATCGCTCAGGAGGTCGATACATGTCAATCGTCTGCACATAGCCCCGGCGCAGCGATACTCTCCGTCATCAACACTTGCGACGATTTTCATCCTTGAAGCGTATCGATTGAATCAGCAGTATTCCCGAGCCCCCTCGTTTCACGCCTGAAACATTTTCAGCGGTTTTTCGAGACAATTCGCAACGCTTGAGCACGAATCGCAGTCTCGACAACGGTCCCGGCGCGATGGCATGCATTTCGCTGAACATGAAAACCGTCGGAGACAGCGATCATGCGAAAACATCCTTTACTTTCTTTCGTGCCGATGGCCATTGCAGTCGCGGCCGCCGGCCCGCCCACATCCGTACGCGCAGACGAAGGCACGAATCCGGCTCGCGTCATGCTGCTTGCGGAAAACGCACCGAGCATGCAGCACGGCAACGGGTTCGGCATCGTGACGGTGTCGTCACCGCAACCGCTGCCGGCCGGCCGGACGTCGGTGACCCTGTGGGACGAGATCCCGCCACCGCCTCAATTGCCGACACCACGTCCGGCACCGCAGCCGGGCGATTTGCAGCACGCGATGGAAGGCACCACGCAAGGCAGTACCCATCAGTGATGCACGAGCCGATCCATTTGATCAGGATGACGTATTAATTTGAGCGCGACGACGCCGGCATCGTCACGCTTGCAACACGAAACGGTTCTTGTGCTCCGTCCCCCGGCGGGCACTCTTTTTATTCATTCCATCGCCGCGACGCCTTGCCTCGAGCGTCGCGGCGCGCAGTGCGGAAAGGCGGATGCGCGTACCCGGAACCGGCGCGTGCCGCCGTTCCGGTAGAATCGGCGCCATTCCGGTTTTCCTTTCCCCGACCTTCATGACGACGTTGACCCTGATCGTCGCGCGTGCCCGCAACGGCATCATCGGCCGCGACAACCAGTTGCCCTGGAAACTTCCCGAGGATCTCGCGTTCTTCAAGCGCACGACGATGGGCGCGCCGATCGTGATGGGCCGCAAGACCCACGAGTCGATCGGCCGGCCGCTGCCGGGCCGCCGCAATATCGTGGTCACGCGCGACGCGACGCGACGCTTCGACGGCTGCGACACGGTCACGTCGCTCGCCGATGCGCTGGCGCTCGCCGCACGCGACGGCGTGCCCGAGGCGTTCCTGATCGGCGGCGCGCAACTCTACACCGAAGGGCTCGCACTCGCCGACAAGCTGGTCGTCACCGAGATCGATGCCGACTTCGACGGTGACGCCTCGTTCCCGGCGCCCGACGCCGCACAGTGGCAGGAAGTGTCGCGCGATGCGCACCAGGCGGCCGCGCCGAATACGTTCGGCTATGCGTTCGTCGTCTACGAGCGCAAGCGCGGCTGACGCGTCACGCCCCATGAAAAATGCCCGACCGGTTCACGCCGGTCGGGCTTTTTCGTTCGATGGCGGCCGCTGCCGCGCGCCAATTACTGCCCGGCGATCGTCATCTGCTCGATCAGCACCGAGCCCGTTTCCTTCGTGCCGCGCACGATCGAATCGGCACCGATCGCGACGATATGCCGGAACATTTCCTGCAGCGTGCTCGCGACGGTGATTTCCTCGACCGGATACTGGATCACGCCGTTCTCGACCCAGAAGCCCGCCGCACCGCGCGAATAGTCACCCGTCACGTAGTTCACGCCCTGCCCCATCAGCTCGGTCAGCAACAGGCCCGTGCCGAGCTTCTTCAGCATCGCATCGAAATCGTCGCCCGCCTGCGTGTTCGAGCTGCGCAGTGCGAGGTTGTGCGAGCCGCCGGCGTTGCCGGTGGTCTGCGTGCCGAGCTTGCGCGCCGAATAGGTCGACAGGAAGTAGCCTTCGACGACGCCGTCCTTCACGACGCTGCGCGCACGCGTGCGCACGCCTTCCTCGTCGAACGGCGCGCTGCCCATCGCGCGCGGCACGTGCGGATCCTCGACGACCTGGATGTGCGGCGCGAACACCGGCTTGCCGAGGCTGTCGACGAGGAACGACGTCTTGCGGTACAGCGCCCCGCCGCTCACCGCCTGCACGAATGCGCCGAGCAGGCCGGCCGCGAGCGGCGCCTCGAACAGCACGGGCACCTTGCGGGTATCGAGGCGGCGCGCGCCCATCCGGGCAAGCGCACGCTCGGCCGCGTAACGGCCCACCGCTTCGGGCGCCGCGAGATCGATCGCGCTGCGCTTCGACGAATACCAGTCGTCGCGCTGCATGTGACGGCCGCTGCCCGCGATCGGCGCGCATGCGATGTAATGACGCGAGTACGGGTAGCCGGACAGGAAGCCGCGCGACGTGGCCAGCACGAACTGCGAATGCTGGGCCGACACGCTTGCGCCTTCCGAGTTGCGGATCTGCGGGCTGACCGCGAATGCGGCGTCTTCCGCGCGGCGGGCAAGCTCGACGGCCTCGTCGGCCGACAGCGCCCACGGATGGTAGAGGTCGAGGTCGCGCGGGTCGGTTTCGAGCAGCTCGGCTTCGGCCAGGCCGGCCGCCTCGTCTTCGGCCGTGAAGCGCGCGATGTTGTACGCGGCGGCGACGGTATCCTTGATCGCGCCCGGCGAAAAATCCGACGTGCTCGCGTTGCCGCGCTTCTTGCCGATGAACACGGTCACGCCGACCATCTTGTCGCGGTTGTGCTCGATCGTTTCGACTTCGCCGCGGCGCACCGACACCGACAGGCCGTCGCCCTCGGAGATTTCGGTCGCGGCGTCGGTCGCGCCGAGCGCCTTCGCATGGCGAAGGATGTCCGAGGCGATTTCCTTGAGCTGGTCCTGCGTGTGCGGGAAATAGCGCGCTTGTACGTCGAGATTGGCTGCCATCGTCTTGATATCCGGTGGCGGGCGGGCGCCCGCATGTTCAAAATGTTGCGTATCCCGCGATCATAGCAAGGTCCGGGGCCGGACACCGACAAGCTTGGGGTGTCCGCGGCGCGATACAATGCCGTCCATGACACGCAAAACCCGAATCCAGCCGATCGAGCATGCCGCCGAAGACGACGACAATGGCTACGATCGCCCCAGCAAATCCCAGTTGAAGCGCGAGATGCACGAGCTGCAGGTGCTCGGCCAGGCACTCGTCGATCTGCCGAAAGACGCGCTGAAACGCATGCCGATGCCCGAAAGCCTCGGTGACGCCGTGCGCGAGGCGCGCCGGATCACCGATCACGAAGGCAAGCGCCGCCAGCTCCAGTACGTCGGCCGCGTGATGCGCTCGCTGACCGACGACGAGACGGCCGCGCTGCGCACCGCGCTCGACGCGCAGCGCGGCGTGAACAAGGCCGCGACGGCCCGCCTGCACTGGATCGAACGCACCCGCGAACAGTTGCTCGCGAGCGACGACGCGCTGACCGAATTCCTGCGCCAGCACCCGGAAGCCGACATCCAGGAAGGCCGCACGCTGATTCGCAACGCACGCAAGGAAGCGCAGCAAGGCAAGCCGCCGCGCTATTTCCGCGAGCTGTTCCAGTGGATCAAGACCGCCGGCGGCACGTCCCATGCGGACGACGAAGCGGCGGACGACGCCGGAGACGACCATGACGACGACGAAGCGTAACCACCCGGACGAGCTCGTCGTCGGCCTCGTGTCGATCAGCGACCGCGCGAGCACGGGGGTCTACGAAGACAAGGGCATTCCGGCGCTGCAGGAGTGGCTCGCCGGCGCGCTGGTGTCGCCGTGGCGCGCCGAAACGCGCCTGATCCAGGACGACGCGCCGACGATCTCCGCCACGCTCGCCGAACTCGTCGACGTCGCGGGGTGCGACCTCGTGCTGACGACGGGCGGCACGGGCCCGGCGCGCCGCGACGTGACGCCCGAGGCCACGCTGGCGGTGGCGACGAAGGAAATGCCGGGATTCGGCGAACAGATGCGGCAGATCAGCCTGAATTTCGTGCCGACCGCGATCCTGTCGCGGCAGGTCGCGGTGATCCGCGAGACGGCCGACCATGCGGCGCTGATCGTCAACCTGCCCGGCCAGCCGAAGTCGATCCGGGAAACGCTCGAAGGGCTCCGCGACGCCGACGGCAAGTCGACCGTGCCCGGCATCTTCGCCGCGGTGCCCTACTGCATCGACCTGATCGGCGGCCCGTACATCGAGACCGACGCCGCGGTGGTCGCGGCGTTCCGGCCGAAAAGCGCTCAGCGCGCACCGCGCTAGGCGCGTGCCGGCCCGCTCAGGCGGCCGGCGCGGACTCGCCTGCCGAAGCGGACGCGGCCGGAATCAGGAAATGCTCGCGGTAGTACTTCAGCTCGTCGATCGACTCGTGGATGTCCGCGAGCGCCGTGTGCATCGCCCGCTTCTGGAAGCCCTTGTAGATCGCGGGCTGCCAGCGGCGGCACAACTCCTTGAGCGTGCTGACGTCGAGGTTGCGGTAGTGGAAGAACCGCTCGAATTCGGGCATCCAGCGCGCCATGAAGCGGCGGTCCTGGCAGATCGAGTTGCCGCACATCGGCGATTTGCCGGGCGACACGTACTGCGCGAGGAAGGCCTGCAATTGCCCGGCGGCTTCCGCCTCGGTCACGGTCGACGCGCGCACGCGGTCGATCAGGCCCGAGCGGCCGTGCGTCGACTTGTTCCAGTCGTCCATCTTCGCGAGCGTTTCGTCGCTCTGGTGGATCGCGAACACGGGGCCTTCGACGGCGATGTCGAGCGTGGAATTGGTCACGACGACCGCGATCTCGATGATGCGGTCGTTATCCGGGTCGAGGCCCGTCATCTCCATGTCGAGCCAGACGAGGTTCAACTCGTTGCGCACGAGCGCGGGCTGGCTGGCGGAAGCGGCGGTATCGGTCATGAGTCATCCTGGAAAATGGCGGACGGCGCGCGGCGCCGCCCGGGCGGCCGGCATCGCATCAGCGGGGCCGGTCCGCAACAACATATAATTCTCGCATAGAACCCTTTGGCGCCTTCGATGTCACCCTTTTCGTTCACCCTGCTGTTCGCGCTCGCCGTGCTCGCGATGGTCGTCACCAAGCTGTGGCTCGCGTCGCGGCAGATCCGCTTCGTCGCGGCGCACCGCAACAGCGTCCCCGCGCAGTTCAGCGCAACCATCCCGCTGACGGCCCACCAGCGCGCGGCCGACTATACGGTCGAGCGCACCCGGTTGACGATGCTCGAAATCGTCGTCAGCGCGGCCGTGCTGGTCGGCCTGACGCTGCTCGGCGGCGTCGGCGCACTCGACACGCTGCTCACCGGCTGGCTCGGCCGCGGCTACGGGCAGCAGGTCGCGCTCGTCGCGGCAGTACTCGTGATCACGAGCGTCATCGACGTCCCGTTCGAGTATTACCGCCAGTTCGGGATCGAACAGCGTTTCGGCTTCAACCGGATGACGAAGCGGCTGTTCTTCACCGACATGCTGAAAAACTCGCTGCTCGGCGCCGCGCTCGGCCTGCCGCTGCTGTTCGTCGTGCTGTGGCTGATGAACCAGGCCGGGAGCCTGTGGTGGCTGTGGACCTGGATCGTCTGGGTCGCGTTCCAGATGCTCGTGCTGCTGATCTACCCGACTTTCATCGCACCGATCTTCAACAAGTTCGAACCGCTGAAGGACGACGCGCTGCGCGCGCGCATCGAGTCGCTGATGAAGCGCTGCGGCTTTGCGGCGAAGGGGCTGTTCGTGATGGACGGCAGCCGCCGCTCCGCGCACGGCAACGCGTACTTCACGGGCTTCGGCGCGTCGAAGCGGATCGTGTTCTTCGACACGCTGCTCGCGCGCCTGTCCGGCCAGGAAATCGAAGCCGTGCTCGCGCACGAACTCGGCCACTTCAAGCGCCGCCACGTGATGAAGCGGATGCTCGTGTCGTTCGTGCTGAGCCTCGTGCTGCTTGCGCTGCTCGGCTGGCTCGCGCAACGCACGTGGTTCTACACGGGGCTCGGCGTCACGCCGTCGCTCGACACGAGCAACGCGGGCGCCGCGCTCGTACTGTTCTTCCTCGCGATTCCCGTGTTCCTGTTCTTCGCGACGCCGTTCGGCAGCCTCACGTCGCGCAAGCACGAATTCGAGGCCGACGCATTCGCGGCCAGCCAGACCGACGCGCAGGATCTCGTCAGCGCGCTCGTGAAGCTCTATGAGGACAACGCGTCGACGCTGACGCCCGACCCCGTCTACACGGCCTTCTACTACTCGCATCCGCCTGCATCGCAGCGGATCGACCGCCTGATGCAGCACGCATGAGCCGGCCGACCTCCCGCAAGCCGGCCCCGCGCGCGTCGAATGCGCAACGGGTCGAAGGCCGCGTGATCGCGGCACACGGGCGCCACTACATCGTCGCGCCCGACGACGGCGGCCCGATGCTGCAGTGCTTCCCGCGCGGCAAGAAGAGCGAGATCGCGGTCGGCGACCGTGTCGCGTACGAACTTGCGTCGGCCGACCAGGGCGTCATCGTCGAGATCGGCGAACGGCGCAACCTGCTGTACCGCTCCGACCAGTTCAAGTCGAAGCTGTTCGCGGCCAACCTCGATCAATTGCTGATCGTGCTCGCGACCGAGCCCTACTTCAGCGAGGACCTGCTCGGCCGCGCGCTGATCGCCGCCGAGGCGAACGAGCTGAAGCCGCTCGTCGTGCTGAACAAGATCGACGTCGAAGCCGCGCTGCCGGTCGCGCGCGAACGCCTCGCGCCCTACCGCGCCCTTGGCTACGACGTGCTCGAGCTGTCGGTGAAGGGTTCGCCCGACGACGCGCGCGCGCAACTGATGCCGCACCTCGCCGGGCATTCGACGATCCTGCTCGGCCAGTCCGGGATGGGCAAGTCGACGCTCGTGAACCTGCTCGTTCCCGATGCCGAAGCCGCCACGCGCGAGATTTCGGCCGCGCTCAACAGCGGGCGTCACACGACGACGTTCACGCGCCTGTACCCATTGGCCGGCGGCGGCGCGCTGATCGATTCGCCCGGCTTCCAGGAATTCGGCCTCTACCACCTGACGGAAGGCCGTCTCGAGCGCGCCTTTCCGGAGTTCCGGCCGCTGCTGGCCGACTGCCGTTTCTATAATTGCCATCATCTGCACGAACCCGGCTGCGCGATTCTCGACGCTGTCGCCGACGGCCGTATCGCCCCGTCGCGGCATGCGCTGTATGCGCAGCTCGTGCACGAGGCGAGCCAGATCGTCCGCTGACCGCGCGGCACGCGCGCGGCGGCCAGCCGGTGCCGTGCGGGCCGGCGTTCACCGACAGGAGCCGCGATGCGTTTCAAGGCACCCGATCTCGCGACGGCGCAGCATTGGGCCAACGTGCTTCAGGTAGCCGGCATCGGTTGCGAGCTGCATAACTGCTACGCGACCGGCGCGCTCGGCGGCCTGCCCGCCGACGCGTGCACGCCCGAACTGTGGCTCGACGACGAACGCGACGACGCGCTCGCGCGCAGGCTCCTCGATGCCGCGTCGCACGGCCCGGCGGCCGGCGCCGCGCCGTGGCGCTGCCGGCAGTGCGGTGAGGCGCTCGAAGCCCAGTTCACCGCGTGCTGGCAATGCGGCGCCGTGCGCGATCCGCTTGACGTGTGATCCACAGCAAAAAGGCCGGCTTCAAGCCGGCCTTCTGCTTTTCATCGGGTACCGCACTGCCCCGTCACGACACCCAGACGGCGAGCGTCAGCATCAGCAGCAGAATCATCCACAGGATCACCGCACGCCAGACGAGGCCCACCGCGGATTGCAGCGTACGCGGCGTGCAATCGTCACCGACCGTCAACGGACCGCTGTCGCCGACTGCCAGCGCATCGAGGCTCGACGGTTCCGCGAGCGGCCCTGCGAGGCGTGCGCCGAGCGCGCCGCTGCCGGCTGCCAGCAGGACGCCATCGTTCGGATCGGGCCACTGGCGCGTGTGGTTGCGCCACGCATAGATCGCGTCCTCGAAATTGCCGACGATCGCGAAGCCGAGCGCGGTCAATCGCGCGGGAATCCAGTCGATCACGAAGAACGCGCGCTGCGCGAACGTCGAGAAGGCCGCCGTGCGGTCGTCGCCCGGCGTCGACCAGCTGCGTGCGAGGTATTCGGAAATCCGGTACAGCACGGCACCGGCCGGCCCGATCGGCAGCACGTACCAGAAGAACACGCCGAACACGTGGCGATGCGATGCGACCACGGCGTGAATCAGCGTATGGCGGACGATTTCGCCGACCGGCATGTCGACCGTGTCGATGCCTGTCCACTCGTGCAGGATTTCGCGCGCGCGCGGCACGTCGTCGTTATTGAGCGCGAGGTGGATGTCGGTGAAGTAATGGCTGAACTGACGGAAGCCGAGCGTGAAATACACGACGACGACGTTCCAGATGAATGCGAGCACGAAGCTCACCTTGAACAGCAGGAAATAGATCAGCGCGACGATCAGCACCCACGGCAGCACGACCGCGAGCCAGGCGAGGATGCCGTGCTTCTGCTTGCCCGCGTCGAGACCATGCGCGACGGTTTCCGCATGAAACTGGAACAGCGCGAACACCGGATTGTTCGGCGACAACGCGCGGACCTGTTCGATGATGAGAGCGAGGAGAACCGAAAAGAAAGTCATGCGTGGCGCCGTCTTCGGAGTTATGTCATTTTTTGCATAACGATAGCACAGCGTAAGCACCGGATGGCTGCCGGTGCAGTCGCCCGCCAGCCGGCCACGCACGCCGACAATCGTGCACGTCTAGCCGGCGGCCAAGAAGCGGTACAGATTGCGCAACATGCCGGCAGTTGCGCCCCAGATGAAGTAATGCCCGCCGGGTTCGCCATTCGGATAGGGCATCGCAAAAAAACGACGCTCGCCGCCTTCCCAGCGGAACACACGCACCTGATGGTTCGCGGGATTCATCAGGAACGCGAGCGGGACCTCGAAAATCTCGGCCACTTCGAACGTGTCGGCCTGCACGGTGAACGGCGGATGCACGAGGCCGACCACCGGTGTCACGCAAAAGCCCGTACCGGTCAGGTAGTCGGGCAGCGCGCCGAGGATCTCGACACGCTCGTCTGCCAGCCCGATCTCTTCCTTCGCCTCGCGCAACGCGGTGGCGGTTGCATCGCGATCGAACGGCTCGCGACGACCGCCGGGGAAGCTGATCTGCCCGGCGTGGTCGTTCAGGTGATCGGCGCGCTGGGTCAGCAGCATGGTGAGACCGGACTCACGGACGACGAGCGGCACCAGGACGGCCGCACTGCGTGGGTCGACGCCCTCCTGCAGCCTCGCCTCGCCGGGTTCGACGCTCCATTCGAGCGTGCGCGCGAAACGGTCGCGCAGGCCGGACGGCGTCATCAGGCGGGAATCGATGGCCGGCAGGCCGGCGCCGGTGCCTTCGACCGGCAGGACTTCGGGATCGATGATGGGGCGGCGATTCAATGGGGCTCTCGGGTTCGTGTCGTATCGAGCATATTCTCGCGCCAGAATGAAAAAAGCACCCGGTTGGGTGCTTTTTCCTTACAGCTCTTACTCTTGGGAAGCTGCTGCGGCGCGATCCTTCGACACCAGCTTTTCCTTGATACGAGCCGACTTGCCCGAGCGCTCGCGCAGGTAGTACAGCTTCGCACGACGCACATCACCGCGGCGCTTCACGACGATGCTTGCCAGCAGCGGCGAGTACGTCTGGAACGTACGCTCGACGCCTTCGCCCGACGAGATCTTGCGGACGATGAAGTTCGAGTTCAGACCACGGTTGCGAATCGCGATCACGACGCCTTCGTAAGCCTGAACGCGCTTGCGGTTACCTTCAACCACGTTCACGTTCACGATCACCGTGTC
Source organism: Burkholderia sp. AU33803 (assembly GCF_002223095.1). Classification (NCBI taxonomy): domain Bacteria; kingdom Pseudomonadati; phylum Pseudomonadota; class Betaproteobacteria; order Burkholderiales; family Burkholderiaceae; genus Burkholderia; species Burkholderia sp. AU33803. The sequence goes on along the minus strand of NZ_NKFJ01000004.1, from coordinate 593,307 downwards.
GCCCGGGGCGAATTCGGGGATCGTCTTGCCGGCGAGCGCGCGCTCGATTTCTTCCTGCTCAAGTTTTGCGATCAGATTCATTACTGACTCCTTATGCCATCGTGTCGGCGTTCACACCCGCCTGCTTCCAGGCCTGGCCCCGATAGAGGATGGATTCACATCAGGCGCCGCACACGCATGTACGGCACCGCCAATTCCCGCTCGCGCAGCCGCCTCAGGAGGCGTCCTTCGCTTCGCGTGCGAGGTTCGCAAGCCACGCCTCGTCGGCGCGACTCAACAACTTCTCGCGGCGCGCCCGGACGATCAGATCCGGCCGCTTCCGCAACGTATTCCTCAATGCTTCCTGACGCCGCCACTTCTCGATCTCGGCATGATGCCCGCCGAGCAGCACGTCCGGCACGCGCACGCCGTCATACTCCTCGGGGCGCGTGTAGTGCGGACAATCGAGCAGGCCATCAGCGAAGCTGTCCTGCACGGCCGACAGCGAATCGTTCAGCACGCCGGGCAGCAACCGCACGACTGCATCCATCATCGCCATCGCCGGCAATTCTCCGCCGGACAGGACGAAATCGCCGAGGCTGATTTCCTCGTCGACGCAACGATCGAGCAGGCGCTGGTCGATCGCTTCATAGCGGCCGCACAGCACGACGACACCAGGCTCCTGCGCCATCCGCACCGCACGATCGTGCGTGAGCGGTGCGCCCTGCGGCGACATCATCACGACACGCGTGCTCGCGATGCCCTGCTCCGCCTGCGCCGCTTTCGCGGCATCGATCGCGGCTTCGAGCGGCCTGGCCAGCATCACCATGCCCGGACCGCCGCCGTACGGACGATCGTCGACCGTGCGGTAGTTGTCCGTCGTGAAATCACGCGGGTTCCAGGTGCGCAGCCCGAAGCGCCCTTGCTTGACGGCCCGGCTGGTGATCCCCCAGTCGGTCAGTGCACGGAACATCTCGGGAAAGAGCGTGACGACGTCGAACTGCACCGCGCTCTCGGTAACCTGGTTCATTTCAGTAATCGGCTTCCCAGTCGACGACGATACGACGCGCCGCCTGATCCACCGTTTTGACGTATACGCCGACGAACGGAATCAACCGCTCGTCGGTGGTCGGCTGACCGTCTTTGCCGGTCGCCGGATACTCGACACGCATGATCGAATGCACGCCATTGTCGATCATCCCGCTCACCTTCCCGAGTGCCACCGATTGCTCGTTGACGACGTCGAGACCGATCAGGTCGACCCAATAGAATTCGTCCGCGGCCAATGCCGGGAAATCTTCCCGGCGCACGAACACGCGAAAGCCGCGCATCGCGTACGCGGCATCGCGGTCGCTGACGCCCGCGGGTTGCGCAACGACGGTGTCGCTGTGCGCCTTTGACTGCACGATGCGGACGGAAAGCCGCTCCGCTCCGCGTTCCAGCCACCAGTGGCGCGCCTTGAGCAGCGCATCGCCACCGCGGCCGGCGTCGGCATGCGTCGCCACCTTGACCCAACCCTTCAGGCCATAGGCGTCGACCACCGCCCCGACCTCGACGGCATCGTCGGGCCAGGCTTGCGCCACTTCGAGACTGCCTTGCTGCTCGGCAGCCTGACCGGCGTTCGCGACAGCCTCGCGCTCGACCGGCTTGCGGACGAATGCGCCAAACGACGCACGCCCGCGCCTTGCATTACCGGAATCGTGACCCGCCATCAATGCACCTCACAGCCGGCACGACCGGCACACCGTGCCATGTTAGGCAGCCGGTTGCGCCTTTTGCGCTTCCTTCACGAGACGCTGGACGGTCGGCGACAGTTGCGCGCCAACACCTTGCCAGTACGTCAGGCGATCCTGAGCGATACGCAGCGATTCGCCCTTCGTAGCGACCGGGTTGTAGAAGCCGACGCGCTCGATGAAGCGGCCGTCACGACGGTTGCGCGAATCGGTAGCAACGATGTTGTAGAACGGGCGCTTCTTCGAGCCGCCACGAGCCAGACGGATGATAACCATATGATGTCCTTCGGGAAAACCGGGTTCGAAACTACTGAAACACGCAATTATAGCCGGAAACCAGAGGTACAACAAACACTTACGCGTAAAAAATGGGGAAGCGGCCTGTCCACCGGGCATACAATCGTCGTGTCCGGGACGTTCCACACCGTCATGCCGCCCCTTCGCGCCGCCTCGATGCGCCGCGCGCAGCACCGTTTCGCGGCGCTGCTTGCCGGCCTTGCCTGCCTCGCGTCCGCACTGGCGTTTGCCGCGCCGTTGCCGGTGGGCGAACTCGTCGTGCCGCCCGGCTTCCACGTCGACGTGCTGGTCGACGCGGTACCGACCGCGCGCGAAATGGCGTGGTCGCCGCGCGGCATCCTGTATGTCGGCACCCGGGAAGGCCGCGTTCACGCATTCGTCATGCACGAGGGCCGGATCAGTGCGCGCTACGTGGTAGCGTCCGGGCTCGACATGCCCGTCGGCGTCGCCTACCGTGGCGGCGCACTCTATATATCCGCCGTCTCACGCATTCTGCGTCTGGATCGTATCGACGACCGGCTGGCCACGCCGCCCGCACCTGCCGTCGTCACCGACGCGCTGCCGACCGAACACCATCACGGCTGGAAATTCATCGCGTTCGGCCCCGACGGCAAGCTGTATGTGCCGACCGGCGCACCGTGCAACGTCTGTCTCGCCGATCGCAACCGCTACGCGATCATCGCACGCATGAAGGCGGACGGCAGCGGGAACGAGGTCGTTGCCCGCGGCGTACGCAATACGGTCGGCTTCGCGTGGCACCCCGATTCTGGCGAGCTTTGGTTTACCGACAACGGGCGCGACATGATGGGCGACGACGTGCCCGACGACAAGCTGAACCGCGCACCGCGCGCCGGCCTCGACTTCGGCTTCCCGTACTGCCATGGCGGCGACACGCCCGACCCCGAATTCGGCAGCGCCGACGTATGCCGCCGCTATGTACCGCCCGTATTGAAACTCGGTGCGCACGTCGCGGCACTCGGCATGCGGTTCTATACAGGGTCGATGTTTCCGGCGTCGTATCGCAATAACGTCTTCATCGCCGAACACGGCTCGTGGAATCGCAGCACGAAGGTCGGCTACCGCGTGATGCGCGTCGTCGTCTCGGCGGATGGCAGCCAGGCGCGCCAGACCCCGTTTGTCACGGGCTGGCTGCGACCCGACGGCACGGTATGGGGGCGCCCCGCCGACGTACTGCCGCTGCCGGACGGCTCGCTGCTCGTCAGCGACGACTATGCGGGTGCGATCTACCGCGTGACCTATGCGGCACCTTGACGCAGGACAGGGGTGACCGGGCCCGACCGGGCATCGTAGAATGCGTGCCGGGCCGCGCGCCCGCGCCGGCCCGCCGGCCGCCCATGCCAACGACAATACGCCGCCATCCATGTCCAGCAGCACCGCTCCGTCCCGCCGCTTTCGCTCCAAGACGCTCACCGCCGCCCTCGCGTTCCTGTTCGGATCGCTCGGCGCGCACCGCTTCTATCTGTATGGCTTTCGCGACGTGTTCGGCTGGGCGCATCTGCTCGCGACGATCGTCGGCATTCCGGGCTTCCTCCTGCTCGCCGCAACCCAGCGCAGCGCGGGCCTCGGTTGGTGGCTTGCCGTTCCCGGCGCGATCTCGCTGCTGGCGGCGTTCCTTGCCGCGCTCGTCTACGGGCTGCGCCCCGACGAAAAATGGGACGCGCAATTCAACGCGGAGACAGGCAAGCACAGCAAGTCGGGCTGGACCGTGATCTTCGTGGTGATCTTCTCGCTGCTGATCGGTGCCTTCCTCCTGATGACCGCACTCGCGCTGTCGTTCCAGACGTACTTCGAGTCGCAGGTCGAAGCGGCCAAGCAGATTTCACAGTAAGCGTAACGGCCGCTACGCACCGGCGCCCGGTGCCGGTTTGGCACACCGGTCAGAACAGGTTCAATTGCGAGTCGTCACGCGACTGCGTCGACCGCGCTGCGGCTGAACGAACAGCAACGCGCGGCGCCGCGGTGGCCGGCGCACCGCGAAACTGCGACAGATCGAGAATTCCGTTCGTGCGCTCGTTCAACCCGAGCCGCTTGACGGCCTGGCGGAAACGCTGCCGCAGCAGGTCGGCCCAGATCCCCTCGCCCTTCATCCGTTTCGAGAAATCCGAGTCGTAGTCCTTCCCGCCGCGCATGTCGCGCACGCGGTTCATCACGCGCTCCGCGCGATCGGGAAAATGCGCGGCAAGCCAGTTCTTGAACAGCGGAGCGACTTCCCACGGCAGCCTCAGGATGATGTAGCTCGCATGCGTCGCGCCGGCTTCCGCGCACGCCTCGAGCACACGCTCCATGTCGGGCTCTGTGACGAACGGGATCATCGGCGCAATGCTCACGCCGACCGGCACGCCCGCCTCGCTCAGCGCACGAATCGTACGCAACCGGCGCGCCGGTGTTGCCGCGCGCGGCTCGAGCGTGCGCGCGAGATCGGCGTCGAGTGTCGTGATCGTGACCGCCGCCATCACCTGCCCGCGTTCGGCCATCGGTGCGAGCAGGTCGAGATCGCGTTCGATCAGCGACGACTTCGTGATCGCGGCGAACGGCAACCCGCGATCGTGCATCACCTGGATCACGCTGCGCGTGATGCGCAGGTCGCGCTCGACCGGCTGGTAGGCGTCGGTGTTGACACCGAGCGCGATCGGCTCCGGCACGTAGCGCTTGCGTGAAATCTCGCGCTCGAGCAGTTCGGCCGCATTGACCTTCGCATAGATGCGGCTTTCGAAATCGAGCCCCGGCGACAGGCCGAGATAACTGTGCGTCGGCCTCGCGAAGCAATAGATGCAACCGTGCTCGCAGCCGCGATACGGATTGAGCGACACGCTGAATGGAATGTCGGGCGACTGGTTGTGCGTCAGGATGCTCTTCGCACGCTCCTCGAAGACCTGCGTGCGCAGCGGCGCGGAGAAATCGGTATCGTCCGACTCGTGTGTCCAACCGTCGTCGACCGCTTCGCGCTGCGCGATCTCGTATCGCCCTTGCAGGTTGTCGACCGCACCGCGCCCCTTGCGGGGCACGGGCGGCGCTATCGGAAATTCGTTGTCGGATCGATCGTCCATGTGCCCACCCATTCGCCTGCACCCAATACTGTATATTTATACAGTATTGGGTGCAGCATGCCAAGGGCGGGATAAAGGGCCTGACGGGCCGCCTCAGGCGCGTCAGTCACCCACCGCGATCGTCAGCGTCTCCTTGATTTCTTCCATCACGACATAGCTCTTCGACTGCACGGCGCCGGGCAACTGCAGCAGGATGTCGCCGAGCAGCTTCCGGTAGTCGGCCATCTCGCCGATCCGCGCCTTGATCAGATAGTCGAAATCACCGGATACGAGATGGCACTCGAGCACCTCGTCGATCTTCATCACTTCGCGGCGGAACTGCTCGAACATGTTGCCGCCCTTGTGGCCGAGCGTGATCTCGACGAACACCAGCAGCGCGGCATCCAGCTGGTGGGGGTCGACCCGTGCGTGATAACCGGTGATCACGCCATCGCGCTCCATGCGCCGCACACGCTCGATACACGGCGTGACGGTCAGTCCAACCTGTTCCGCAAGGTCTTTCATCGCCATCCGGCCGTCGTCCTGGAGCAGTTTCAGGATGCGTCGGTCGAGCTTGTCGAGTGAGCGTACGGGCTGACGTTGCGTTCTCATTTGTTTATGCTGAAAACCTGAAAAATACGATAACAAAACCTACACATTCGACAATACCATAGCGCAAAAAACTAGATCAGCTAGAGGTTACACGGAGACGCAGGTGCGCCCGGCCTCGATCTGGTCCCTTCCATCTGGAGCAGCTATGCGAGTCGTCATTCTGGGCAGCGGTGTGGTGGGCGTGGCAAGCGCGTATTACCTCGCGCGCGCCGGCCATGAAGTCACGGTGATCGACCGGGAAGCCGGCCCGGCGCTCGAGACGAGCTTCGCGAACGCAGGCCAGATCTCCCCCGGCTATGCCGCGCCGTGGGCCGCACCCGGCGTGCCGCTGAAGGCCGTCAAGTGGATGTTCGAAAAGCATGCGCCGCTCGCGATCCGCCTCGACGGCACGCGTTTCCAGCTCCAGTGGATGTATCAGATGCTGCGCAACTGCACGGCCGAGCGCTACGCGGTCAACAAGGGCCGCATGGTTCGCCTCGCCGAATACAGCCGCGACTGCCTGCAGGCATTGCGCGCCGATACCGGCATCCAGTACGAAGGCCGCACGGGCGGCACGCTGCAACTGTTCCGCACGCAGCAGCAACTCGACGGCGCGGCGAAGGACATCGCCGTCCTGCAGGAAGCGAACGTGCCGTTCGAACTGCTGTCCCCGGCCGACCTGAAGAAAGCCGAGCCGGCGCTTGCCGCCGTCTCGCACAAGCTGACGGGCGGCCTGCGCCTGCCGGGTGACGAAACGGGCGACTGCCAGCTGTTCACGACGCGCCTCGCGGCGCTCGCCGAATCGCTTGGCGTGAAGTTCCGCTACAACACGCCGATCGATGCACTCGCGATCGCGGGCGGCAAGATCGCCGGCGTGCAGTGCGGCAGCGAGACGGTGCGCGCCGATGCGTATGTCGTCGCGCTCGGCTCGTACTCGACGAGCTTCATCTCGAACCTGATGAAGATCCCCGTCTATCCGCTGAAGGGCTATTCGATCACCGCGCCGATCGTCAACGAAGCGGCCGCGCCCGTGTCGACCGTGCTCGACGAGACCTACAAGATCGCGATCACGCGTTTCGACCAGCGCATCCGCGTCGGCGGCATGGCGGAAATCGTCGGCTTCGACAAGAAGCTGCGTGCCGCACGCCGTGAAACGCTCGAAATGTGCGTGAATGACCTGTTCCCGGGCGGTGGCGACACGTCGAAGGCAACGTTCTGGACGGGCCTGCGCCCGATGACGCCGGACGGCACGCCGATCGTCGGCCGCACGCCGGTGTCGAACCTGTTCCTGAACACCGGCCACGGCACGCTCGGCTGGACGATGTCGTGCGGCTCGGGCCAGCTGCTCGCGGACCTGATCTCGGGCAAGATGCCCGCGATCCAGGCTGACGACCTGTCGGTGCATCGTTACCTGAAGGACGTGGCCGGCCAGACGCGCCCGGCATACGCATAAGCCGACACGCCCGCGGCCGTGCGAACGGCCGGCATCAAAAAGAACGGCGCCCTTTCGGGGCGCCGTTTTCATTTCATCGAATCGCGTTGTCATGCCGGTCAGCGGCGTGATGGTTCACGAGGTGTCACCCTCTTCCCCTTCTGCAGACGGCGAAAAAAAGGGGCGCTCGTCGCGCCCCTCTTCTCGTGTGCTTACCGCTGAAGCGTCACACTGCTTTAGCTGAGCTCGGCTACGAGCTCCGGCACGAGCGCGAACAGGTCGCCGACGAGGCCGTAATCGGCCACGCTGAAGATCGGCGCTTCCGGATCCTTGTTGATCGCAACGATCACCTTCGAATCCTTCATGCCGGCCAGATGCTGAATTGCACCCGAGATACCGACCGCGATGTACAGCTGCGGTGCAACGATCTTGCCGGTCTGGCCGACCTGGTAGTCGTTCGGCACGTAGCCGGCGTCGACTGCCGCGCGCGAAGCGCCCAGTGCTGCCGACAGCTTGTCGGCCAGCGGCTCCAGCACCTTCGTGTAGTTTTCGCCGCTGCCCAGACCGCGGCCGCCCGACACGATGATGCTCGCCGACGTCAGTTCCGGACGGTCCAGCTTCGTCACCTCACGGCTCACGAACTGCGACTTGCCGGCATCGGCTGCCGCTTCGATCTTCTCGACCGACCCGCTGCCGCCTTCCGCTGCCACCGGATCGAAACCCGTCGCACGTACCGTGATGACCTTGATCGGATCGCTCGACTGCACCGTCGCGATCGCGTTGCCCGCGTAGATCGGGCGCTCGAACGTGTCGGCCGAATCGACTGCCGTGATGTCCGAGATCTGCGCGACGTCCAGCTTCGCGGCGATGCGCGGCGCGATGTTCTTGCCGTAGGCGGTAGCCGGCGCGAGGATGTGCGAGTAGTCCTTCGCGATGTTCAGCGCGGTCGCTTCGACGTTTTCCGCGAGACCCGCTTCGAGTTGCGGCGCGTCGGCCAGGAGGACCTTCGACACACCTGCGATCTTCGCTGCTGCGTCCGCAGCCGCTTGCGCGTTGTGGCCCGCGACCAGCACGTGAATGTCACCGCCGATCTTCACTGCCGCCGCCACCGTGTTCAGCGTCGCGGCCTTGATCGACGCGTTGTCGTGTTCTGCAATCACCAGAATCGTCATTTCTTTCCGCTCCCTCTTACAGCACCTTGGCTTCGGTCTTCAGCTTCTCGACCAGCGTCTTCACGTCCGGCACCTTCACGCCGGCTGCGCGCTTCGGCGGCTCGACCACCTTCAGCGTCTTCAGACGCGGCGTAACGTCGACGCCCAGGTCTTCCGGCTTCACGGTTTCGAGCGGCTTCTTCTTCGCCTTCATGATGTTCGGCAGCGTCACGTAGCGCGGCTCGTTCAGGCGCAGGTCGGTCGTGATGACGGCCGGCAGCGACAGCGACAGCGTTTCCGCGCCACCATCGACTTCGCGTGCGACCGTTGCTTTACCGTCGGCCACCGTGACCTTCGAGGCGAACGTCGCTTGCGGCAGGCCTGCCAGCGCGGCCAGCATCTGGCCGGTCTGGTTCGAATCGTCGTCGATCGCCTGCTTGCCGAGGATCACCAGTTGCGGCTGTTCCTTGTCGACCAGCGCCTTCAGGATCTTCGCGACGCCCAGCGGCTCGACGCCATCGTTCGATTCGACGAGGATCGCGCGATCCGCGCCGATCGCCAGCGCCGTACGCAGCGTTTCCTGCGCCTGTGCGACACCGACCGACACGGCGATCACTTCGGTCGCCACGCCCGCTTCCTTCAGGCGCACGGCTTCTTCAACCGCGATTTCGTCGAACGGGTTCATCGACATCTTCACGTTCGCGATGTCGACACCCGTGTTGTCCGACTTCACGCGGACCTTCACGTTGTAATCGACCACTCTTTTCACTGGCACCAGGATTTTCATGCACACGCTCCAAAGTTACGAATACGACCAGAGGCCATTCTATAGCGAGGCCTCATGACTGCGCGGCCAAGCGGACCCAACCTTCGTGGTTGTCGAGGATACCGCTTCTTGGCGACGCGCCAATGATATCGAACGGTCGTTCTATTTTAAAAGAGAAAAAACCCGGACGCAAAGCCCGGGTTTTCGATCATCGACTCTAATCTCGCCGGGCGCCCGCGTGCTTCACCTGTTACCAGGCGGCAATGACCGCGCCGCCGAACTTGCCTTCGATGAACTGCTTCACGTCGGCCGAATGATAGGCCGCGACCAGTTTCGCGACCCACGGCTTGTTCCGGTCGGCCTCGCGGATCGCGAGGATGTTCGCGTACGGGCCGTTCGGGCCCTCGATCGCGATCGCGTCCTGTTTCGGTTTCAACCCCGCTTCCATCGCGTAGTTGGTATTGATCGCAGCCGCATCGACGTCACCGAGCGAGCGCGGAATCTGCGCCGCATCGAGTTCGACGATCTTCAGCTTGCGCGGATTGTCGACGATATCGAGCGGCGTCGCCTTCAGCCCCGCGTCCGCGCGCAGCTTCAGCAGGCCCTGCTTCTGCAGCAACAGCAGCGCGCGGCCGCCGTTGGTCGGGTCGTTCGGGACCGCGATGCGCGCGCCCGGCTTCAGTTCGGCCAGCGACTTCACACGCTTCGAATAGATGCCCATCGGGAACGTGACGGTATCCGCGACCTTGACCAGCTTGTAGCCGCGGTCCTTCACCTGCGCCTGCAGATACGGATCGTGCTGGTAGCTGTTCGCATCGAGGTCGCCCGACGCAAGCGCGGCGTTCGGCTGCACGTAATCGGAGAATTCGACGATGCGGATGTCGAGGCCGCTCTTCGCCGCGACCTTCTTCACCACTTCCATGATCTGCGCGTGCGGCCCGCCCGTCACGCCCACCTTGATGGTTTCGGCCTGCGCGTGTGCGCCCGCAAACAGCGCGGCCGCGCCCAGTGCCGCCGCGAATTTCAGCATGAAGCGTCGTTGCATCGAGTGTCCCCTGACGGATCAATCTTGTTTTACTTGTGGCTCAGCCGGCGGACGAGCCAGTCGCCGAACGACTGCACGATCTGCACGAACACGATCAGGATCGCGACCACCGTCCACATCACTTCGGGCAGATAGCGCTGGTAGCCGTAGCGGATCCCGAGATCGCCGAGGCCGCCACCGCCGATCGCGCCCGCCATCGCCGAATAGCCGACCAGCGACACGAACGTGATCGTCAGGCCCGCGACGACGCCCGGCAGCGATTCGGGCAGCAGCACCTTGAAGACGATCTGCGACGTGGTCGCGCCCATCGATTGCGCAGCTTCGATCAGCCCGCGGTCGACTTCGCGCAACGCCGTCTCGACGAGACGCGCGATGAACGGCGCGGCCGCCAGCGTCAGCGGCACGACCGCCGCGGCCGTGCCGATCGACGAACCCGTGACGAGCCGCGTAAACGGAATCACCGCGACCAGCAGGATGATGAACGGCGTCGAGCGGACGGCATTCACGATGCCGCCGAGCACGCGATTCACCGCGAGGTTCTGCAGCACGCCCTGGCGGTCGGTCAGGTAGAGCAGCACGCCGAGCGGCAGGCCGACGAGCGCGCCAACCACCCCGGAGATGCCGACCATGATCAGCGTCTCCCAGAACGACTGCACGAACATATCGAACATCTCACTCAACATACGAAAGCTCCTCTACCACCACACCTTGCTCGCGCAGGAACGCGAGCGCCTGCCCGACCTTGCCCGGCTCCCCTCCCGCGAGCACCGCGAGCGAACCGAACGCCTGCCCCTGGATCTCGTCGATCTGACCATGCAGGATGTTGAAATCGAGTTCGTACCGGCGAATCGTCTCCGACAGGATCGGCTGGTCGACACCCGAGCCCGTGAACGCGAGCCGCAGCAAATGCCCGCTGCCCGTCTTCAGCCGCTCGGCCACGCGCGCCTTCAACGCGGGCGGCAACTCCTGCGCGATCACGTCGCCGATCAGCGCGCGCGTCACTTCGTGATGCGGCTGCAGGAACACGTCGATCACGCGGCCTTCCTCGACCACGCGCCCCGCATCGAGCACCGCGACGCGATCGCACACCTGCTTGATTACTTCCATCTGGTGCGTGATCAGCACGATCGTCAGGCCGAGCTCACGGTTGATGCGCTTGAGCAGGTCGAGAATCGAACGCGTGGTCTCGGGATCGAGCGCGGACGTCGCTTCGTCCGACAGCAGCACCTTCGGCTGGCTCGCGAGCGCGCGGGCGATGCCGACGCGCTGCTTCTGCCCGCCGCTGATCTGCGACGGATAGCGATCCTTCTGCGCGGACAACCCGACGAGGTCGAGCAGCGGCAGCACGGCGGCCTCGATCTCGGCACGGCTGGCGCCGGCCAGTTCGAGCGGCAGCGCGACGTTGTCGAACACCGTGCGCGACGACAGCAGGTTGAAGTGCTGGAAGATCATGCCGATCTCGCGACGCGCCTCGCGCAGCGCGCCAGCCGGCAGCAGCGTGAGATCGCGCCCGCCGACGACGACATTGCCTTCGGTCGGCCGCGTGAGCAGGTTGATGGTGCGCACGAGCGTGCTCTTGCCGGCGCCGCTTCGGCCGATGATGCCGAACACCTCACCCTGCGGAATCGTCAGGTTGATGTTGCGCAGCGCCTCGACCCAGCCACCCGGCCCGGGAAATCGCTGCGAAAGATTGCGTAATTCGATCATGTAAACAAAACGGCGGCCCGGCTGGCGAGTTGGCCCGCCAGTCGGCCGCCGATGCATCTGGAATAGCCGCCGATTTTACCGCAAACCCCTCATTCCCCTTAATAATCGATTTCGATCTTTTCATAACCACACGGAATTAGAGGAGCCCCGCTGGCGCGCCGCGACGGTGCCGCGACTATGATCCGGAACACATATGCCAACCGACAGGGGACATGCCAGATGACCGCCACCACGACGCCGGCCGCCACGCCCGCCACCGCCGGACCGGCGCCTTCGTCGCCGCCCGCGCCCACCATGGGCCGGCTGCGTACCGCGGACGGACTCGAACTGGCGTCGTACCGGTGGTCCGCGAGCGACGGCTCCACGCCGCCGCGCGCGACGATCGCGCTCGTTCACGGTCTTGCCGAACATGCGGGCCGCTATGCTGCGCTCGCCGGCCGGCTGAATGCGGCCGGCATAGACGTGCTCGCGATCGACCTGCGCGGGCACGGCCAGTCTCCCGGCAAGCGCGCGTGGGTCGAGCGCTTCGACGGCTACCTGAACGATGCGGATGCGCTTGTCGCCGAAGCCGCGCGCGGCAATTCGCCGCTGTTCCTGATGGGGCACAGCATGGGTGGCGCGGTCGCGGCGCTGTACGTGATCGAACGCGCGCCGACGCGCGGCCCCCTGCTGACGGGCCTCGTGCTGTCGAGCCCGGCGCTCGCGCCGGGGCGCGACGTGCCGCGCTGGATGCTCGCGGTGAGCCGCGTCATCAGCCGCGTCTGGCCGACCTTCCCTGCCATCAGGATCGATGCGGCACTGCTGTCGCGCGATCCGGCCATCGTCGCGGCCAATCGTGCCGATCCGCTCGTGCATCACGGCGCGGTGCCCGCGCGCACCGGCGCGGAGATTCTCGACGCGATGGCGCGCATCGAAAGCGGCCGCGGTGGGCTACGCGTTCCGGTGCTCGTCTATCACGGGACCGAGGACAAGCTGACCGAGCCCGACGGCAGCCGGGCGTTCGGCGCGCGCGTCGGCTCGCCCGATCGCACGCTGACGCTCTACGAAGGTGGCTTTCACGAAACGATGAACGATCTCGAACGCGATCGCGTGATCGACGCGCTGATCGCGTGGATTCACGCGCGCGTGCCGGCGCGCTGAGCGCGCCCGGCCCGGCCGGTTAATCGGTAATCAGATACCGGCCAGCACGCGCAGGTGCGCAACGACGCTGCGCCCGAGCGCGGACAGGTTGTAGCCGCCTTCGAGGCAGCTCACGATGCGGCCCTGCGCATGCCGGCGGGCCACGTCGACGATCTGCGCGGTCAGCCATTCGAAGTCGGCTTCGACGAGGCCGAGGTTGCCGATATCGTCCTCGCGATGCGCATCGAAACCCGCCGACACGAACAGCATCTGCGGCTTGAACGCATCGAGGCGCGGCAGCCAGAACATGTCGACGGCTTCGCGGATCGCCATCCCGTTGCTACGCGCCGGCATCGGCAGGTTGACCATATTCGGCGCCTGATGATCGACGCCCGAGAACGGGTACAGCGGATGCTGGAAGAAGCTGCACATCAGCACGCGCTCGTCATTCGCGAATGCGGCCTCGGTGCCGTTGCCGTGATGCACGTCGAAATCGATGATCGCCACGCGCTCCAGACCGTGTACGTCGAGCGCGTGCCGCGCGGCGATTGCGACGTTGTTGAAGAAGCAGAAGCCCATCGCGCGCGCGGGCTCCGCATGGTGGCCGGGCGGGCGCACGCCGCAGAACGCATTCGCATAGCGGCCTTCGATCACCGCGTCGGTCGCCGCGATCGCGGCACCGGCCGCGCGCAGCGCCGCACGCCACGTATCGCGGTTCATCAGCGTATCGGGATCGATCTCGACGTAGCCGTCGACCGGCGTCATGCTCCGGATGTAGTCGATGTGCGCCTGCGTATGCACCCGGCCCAGCGCGACTTCGCTCGCGAACGGCGCGGTTTCGTGCACGATCAGGTCGTCGATGCGGCTCGCGATCAGTTGATCTTGGATCGCCGACAGGCGGGCCGGGCATTCCGGATGCCATTCCCCCATCTCGTGCAGCATGCAGTCGGGGTGCGTATAGAAAGCGGTTGCCATAAGCTGTCATCCGCGGCGCACGGTGCACCGCAGGTCTCCATCAATGATGTCCATCGTCTGCCGCGAATTCGCCGCTAACTTACCACAACGGGGGCCCGCCACGCCCCGGCGCGCCGGATCCGTCGGGTATACTGCGCCGAACCCAATCGCCTTGTCCGCCCGCTTCGACATGAATTCCAGCAAGCCTGCCGCCCTTCTCTCCGCGCTGTTCCGTGCTCGCGTGCCGCTCGTCGCGGCCGCTGTGGTCGCCGCCCTCGGCACCGCGCCTGCCGGCGCGCAGACGCAACCCGCGAAGTCCACGGACAAGCTCGTCGCACAGGCCCAGCCGCAGCAGCCGACGCCGCCAGGCCAGACCTTCGAAGAGGAAATTGTTCCGCAGCGTTACGCGAACAACGCGAAGGTCGATGCGTTCATCGACGAGATGGTCAGCCGCAACGGCTTCGACTCCGCGAGCCTGCATGCGCTGTTCTCGCGCATCAGCTATTCGGCGACAGCGGTCAAGCTCGTGAAGCCGGCGCCGTCGCCGACGGTCAAGAACTGGCGCGTCTATCGCTCGCGCTTCATCGAGCCGATCCGCATCAACGCGGGCGTGAAATTCTGGAAGGCGAACCAGGCAACGCTGCAACGCGCATCCGAGCAGTTCGGCGTGCCGCCCGAAGTGATCGTCGGCATCATCGGCGTCGAGACGATCTACGGCCGCTACATGGGCAATTTCCGCGTGCTCGACGCGCTGACGACGCTCACGTTCGACTATCCCGACACGCCGAATCGCGACAGCCGCCAGGCGACGTTCCGCAAGAACCTCGAGGACTTCCTGGTCTGGACGCGCGACAACCAGCTCGACCCGACCACCGTGCTCGGCTCGTATACGGGCGCGATCGGGATTCCGCAGTTCCTGCCGAGCAGCATCCGCGAGTATGCGGTCGACTTCGACGGCACGGGCCATGTCGACCTGCGCAGCAGTCCTGTCGATGCAATCGGCAGCGTCGCGAACTACCTGAAGCAGCACGGCTGGGAAACCGACCGCCCGGTAGTCTGGCAGATCACGCCCGACACGGGCAGCCTGGGGATCGCCCAGGCTGCCGCCGACGGCCAGCCCGAGCCGCACTGGGCGCTGTCGCAACTGCTGCGCGCAGGCATGACGCTGAACGAGCCGACGGTCAACATCACGACCGAAGGCGGTACCCCGGTGACGGTGGTCGACCTGCCGTCGCCGGGGCGTGCGACCGAGTACATGCTCGGCCTCAAGAATTTCTATGTGCTGACGCGCTACAACCGCAGCTTCTTCTATGCGCTCACCGTGTACCAGCTTGGCGAGGCGGTGAAGGCGCAGATGGAAGCGAGCGGCGCACTTCAGCCGGCCACCGTCGACACCGAGTCGCAATAAGTACCAGCCGCTCAAAGAAAAAGCGCCGCACAAGCGGCGCTTTTTTTATCGCACGCGGGTTGCGCGCACCTGCCCGCGTTCAGGCAGGGAACACGCCCGTGGACAGGTAGCGGTCGCCGCGATCGCAGATGATGAACACGATCGTCGCATTCTCGACCTGACGCGCGATGCGCATCGCGACTTCACATGCGCCGCCCGACGAAATGCCCGCGAAGATGCCTTCGACCGACGCGAGCCGGCGCGCCATCGTTTCCGCCGCGGCCTGGCTCACGTTCTCGACGCGGTCGACCCGGCTGCGATCGAAGATGGTCGGCATGTACGCTTCCGGCCACTTGCGGATGCCGGGAATGCGCGAACCGTCTTCCGGCTGCGCACCGACGATCTCGATCGCCGGATTCTGTTCCTTCAAATAGTGCGACGTGCCCATGATCGTGCCCGTCGTGCCCATGGCCGACACGAAGTGCGTGATGCGCCCTTCGGTATCGCGCCAGATTTCCGGGCCGGTCGCTTCGTAGTGCGCAATCGGATTGTCGGGGTTCGCGAACTGGTCGAGGATCACGCCCTTGCCTTCGCGCTGCATCTGGTCCGCGAGATCGCGCGCCAGCTCCATCCCGCCCTTCACCGGCGTCAGGATGATTTCGGCGCCGTAGGCAGCCATGCTCTGGCGGCGCTCGACCGACAGGTCCTCCGGCATGATCAGCACCATCTTGTAGCCGCGGATCGCCGCCGCCATCGCCAGTGCGATACCCGTATTGCCGCTCGTCGCCTCGATCAGCGTATCGCCCGGCTTGATGCGCCCGCGCGCCTCGGCCTTGCTGATCATCGACAGTGCCGGACGATCCTTCACGGAACCAGCCGGATTGTTGCCTTCGAGCTTCGCGAGCAGCACGTTGTTGCGCACGCGAATTTCATCGTCCGGCAAGCGGACCAGTTGGACGAGCGGCGTATTGCCGATCGTGTCTTCGATAGTTTTGTAAGCCATGGATATACCGTGAGTACGAGGCCGATCAATCGATCGATTGTAAACCAGCACCGCTGCTCACGCCGGCAACCCCATTGCGACGATGGAATACGCGTGCCGTGCAACCCGCCACCGCAGACACCGCGCCCACGCAAAAAACCCGCGGCATGCCGCGGGAAGCCGTCGCAATGACGGCGACTGAAGGAGCTCGTTGTCGGTCGCGCGCGTCGCGTTACTTCTGTGCCGTGCGGGCAGGCGGTGCCGCGGGCTTGCCGAGCGGCTTGCCCGGTGCCGGCGGCGTGGCACCCGTGCCGGCCGCGCCGATCGTCAGGCCTTCCTGCTGAAGCCGCTCGACGGTATGGCCGCCCATGCCTTTCACGCGCGACGCGAGATCTTCCGCATTCTTGAACGGACCGCGTGCGCCGCGTTCGTCGAGAATCGCCTTCGCCCGAGCCGGGCCGATGCCCTTGATGCCGACGAGCGCATCCTCGTTCGCGGTGTTGACGTCAACGGCCGCCCAGGCCGACGCGATCGTGCCGAGCATTGCCGCTGCGGCCAACCATTTCCTGATCATGTGCTGGATCTCCGATGAAAAACGGCCGGCGGCTGCCGACCGTGAGACCCAGTCTATCGATGCAACGCTTCCGCTTAAACCTGGCCAGATAGCCAACGCACATAGCGGTCGACGCCTTCCTGCACGGTCAGGAACGGTGCGTCGTAGCCGGCCGCGCGAAGCTTCGTCTGATCGGCCTGCGTGAAGCACTGGTACTTGCCGCGCAGTGCATCGGGGAACGGCACGTATTCGATCAGCCCTTGCTCGACCTGCTGCGCGAGCGTCAGCGGCGGCTGGTTGTCGAGCGCACGCAGCGTGTTCACGACCGTCGACGCGATATCGTTGAACGGCTGCGCACGGCCCGTGCCGAGGTTGAAGATGCCCGACTTCTCAGGATGATCGAAGAAGAACAGGTTCACCTTCGTCACGTCCTCGACCGACACGAAGTCGCGCGTCTGCTCGCCCGGTGCATAGCCGTTGTACTCGCCGAACAGCTTCACCTTGCCTTCCGCACGGAACTGGTTGAAGTTGTGGAACGCGACCGACGCCATGCGCCCCTTGTGCGTCTCGCGCGGGCCGTACACGTTGAAATAGCGGAAGCCGGCGATCTGGCTCTTCGCGGTCGGCAACACGCGACGGATCACCTGGTCGAACAGGAACTTCGAATAGCCGTAGATGTTCAGCGGCGCCTCGACCTCGCGCTCCTCGACGAAGCGCGTCGATCCGCCGTAGGTCGCGGCCGACGATGCGTACAGGAACTGCGTGCCCTGCGCGAGGCAGGCGTCGAGCACCGCGCGGCTGTAGCGGAAGTTGTTGTCCATCATGTAGCGGCCGTCGGTTTCCATCGTGTCCGAACAGGCGCCTTCGTGGAAAATCGCGCGTACCTTGCCGAAATCACCACGTGCGAAACGTTCGACGAATTCCGTCTTGTCCAGATAGTCGTCGATCTCGCAATCGACGAGATTCCGGAACTTGTCCGCACGCGTCAGGTTGTCGACTGCGATGATGCGCGTCTCGCCGCGCTCGTTGAGCGCCTTGACGATGTTCGCGCCGATAAAACCGGCTGCGCCGGTGACGATGAGGGTCATGATCGTCCTGCCTGAAAAGTGCGAGCCATGCGTGCGGCGCGCTCGTCGCGCCACCGCATGCGCTCAGTGAAACAGTTCGTCGTAGTCCACCGTGGCCGTGCCGAGCTTGCCGACCACGATGCCTGCCGCGCGATTCGCGAGCACGACGGCGTCGACGAGCGGCACGCCCGCGCCGAGCATCGTCGCGACCGTTGCAATCACGGTATCGCCCGCGCCCGACACGTCGAACACCTCGCGCGCGAGCGCCGGTGCGTGCAGTTCGCCGCTGGCGGAAAACAGCGTCATCCCTTCTTCCGAACGCGTGAGCAGCAGCGCGTCGATGCCGAGTTCCGCGCGCAGCTTCGCGACGCGCGCGCGCAGATCGTCTTCCGACTTCCACTGCCCGACCACTTCGCGCAGTTCAGCGCGATTCGGCGTGATCAGCGACGCGCCGCGATAGCGTGCCCAGTCGTCACCCTTCGGGTCGACGAGGACGGACTTGCCGGCCGCCCGCGCCTTCTCGATCATCGTCGTGACGTGCGTCAGGCCGCCTTTCGCGTAATCCGACATCAGCACGACGTCGTGCTGCGGCAGCAGCGCATCGAAGCGCGCGAGCCCCGCGAGCAGCACCTCGTGCGTCGGCATGGCCTCGAAGTCGACGCGCAGCAGTTGCTGCTGGCGCGCGAGCACGCGCAACTTGATCGTGGTCGGCAGCGCCGGGTCGCGCTCGAGATGCGGCGTCACGCCGCTGCTGCCGAGCAGCTCGACGATCCGCTCGCCGGGTTCGTCGCACCCGACGACGCACAGCAACCCGGCCTGGCCGCCGAGCGTCACGGCGTTGCGCGCGACGTTGGCCGCACCGCCGAGGCGCTCTTCCTGACGCTGCACGTGCACGACCGGCACCGGCGCTTCAGGCGAAATGCGATCGACGTTGCCGAACCAGTAACGGTCGAGCATCACGTCGCCGACGACAAGCACGCGCGAGCGCGCGAGCTGCTCGCGCGGCACCGGAACGACTTCGCGAAGAGTATTCATCGTGTGGTCAGCCACGGGTGGACGACTGGGGATCGACATACGGCCGGCCGATCGCGTAGTAGTCGATGCCCAGTTCGGCCATCGCATCCGGCTCATAGAGATTGCGACCGTCGAAGATCACCGGCGCCTTCAGTTCGGCCTTCAGGCGCGTGAAGTCGGGGCTCCGGAATTCCTTCCATTCGGTCACGATCACGAGCGCGTCCGCCCCCGTCACGGCGATGTCCTGCGTCTCGACGAGATGCAGCCGCGCCAGCGCGTCCGGATCGGTGCCGAAATCGAGCGCAAACACGCGCCGCGCCTCGTCGACCGCGACCGGATCGTACGCACGCACGGTCGCGCCGCGTTCGAGCAGCGCGGCGATCAGGCGACGGCTCGGCGCCTCGCGCATGTCGTCGGTGTTCGGCTTGAACGCCAGGCCCCAGACCGCGAACTCGCGGCCGCTCAGGTCGGCGCCGAAGCGCTGCTCGATCTTGCTGATCAGCACGTCCTTCTGCGCATAGTTGGCCGCCTCGACGGCCTCGAGGATACGCAGCGGCTGGCCGTTCTCACCGGCCGTGCGAATCAGCGCCTGGACGTCCTTCGGAAAGCACGAGCCGCCGTAGCCGACGCCGGCGTACAGGAAGTGATAGCCGATGCGCGGATCGGAGCCGATCCCGCGGCGCACGGCCTCGATGTCGGCGCCGACCTTGTCGGCCAGATTCGACATCTCGTTCATGAACGAGATGCGCGTGGCGAGCATCGCGTTCGCCGCATATTTCGCGAATTCGGCCGAACGCACGTCCATGTAGATCGTGCGCTCGTGGTTGCGATTGAACGGCGCGTAAAGCTTCTTCATCTTCTCGCGCGCGATCGTGCCCGTCTCGTCGTCGTCGACGCCGATGATGATCCGGTCCGGACGCATGAAGTCTTCGACCGCGGCGCCTTCCTTCAGGAACTCCGGGTTCGACACGACCGAGAAGCGATGCGCGACGCTGCCTGCCAGACCGCGGGCGGCAAGCGCCTCGTCGACCACGCCGCGCACGCGCTGCGCGGTGCCGACCGGCACCGTCGACTTGTCGACGATCACCTTGAAGCCCGTCATGTGGCGGCCGATGTTGCGTGCGGCTTCGAGCACGTACTGCAGGTCGGCCGAGCCGTCCTCGTCGGGCGGCGTGCCGACGGCGATGAACTGGATCTCGCCGTGCGCGACGCTCGCCTCGATATCGATCGAGAAGCGCAGGCGCCCCGCCGCGCGGTTGCGCGCGATGATGTCCAGCAGCCCCGGTTCGTGAATCGGCATCCCGCCGTTGTTCAGGATGTCGATCTTGCGCTGATCGACGTCGAGACAGAAGACGTCGTGACCGATCTCCGCGAGGCACGCGCCCGTGACGAGACCGACATAGCCGGTGCCGATGATGGTGATTTTCATAGATGTTCCGGTACTTCCCGGTAATTGACTAACTTGGCCGCCGGGACGAACCCGGCGACAACCGCAGCGCGTTGGCTCCGCGTGCCGGGATCAGCCCGGCATCGCAGGTTCGACGCGGCGCGGCGCATAGGTTTCCCAGCCGCTGCATCCGGGGCACTGCCAATAGAAGAGCCGTGCCCGGAAACCGCAATTCTGGCACGTATACCGTGGCAGATTCTTCGTGCGCTGCTTGATCAGCGCACGCATCATTTCAAGTTCCTTACGGCGCGGTTCGTCGGCCGCGGCGATTTGCGCGTCGAGCAGATGCAGCATCCCCGACAGGTTCGGTGACTTCTCCATCTGCGTGCGCGCGAGCGTGTGCGCCGCCTCCTGGCCGCGCAACCCCGCGATGTGCTGGTACGCGATGTCGAGCAGGTCGTTCGACGGATAGCGGTCGATATACCCCATCAGCAGCTCGGCGCCTTCGGCATGCTTGCCGAGCGCGACATACGCCTTCATCAGCTTGTCGGCGACGAGCGGCAGATACGCGGGATTCTGCGCCTCGACGCGCTTCCAGTGCTCGATCGCGGCCGCGTGGTTGCCCTCGGCTTCCGCCGCGTCGCCGGACAGCACCGTCGCGCGCACGTTCTGCGGGTTCACGGCCAGCGCCAGGCGCAGCTGCTCAGCGGCCGCTGCCGCGTTCTTGCGCTGCAGCGCGTCCTGCGCGAGTTCGCAGTGGAACTGGGCGATTTCGACGCCAAGCGGCTTGTCGCTCATCGACTCGATGCGCTTTGCCGTATCGATCGACTTGTTCCAGTCCTTCTCGATCTCGTAGATCGTCAGCAGCGCCCGCTGCGCGCCGAGCGCGTAATCGCCGTCGGCGAGCTTGTGAAACGCCTCTTCGGCACGATCGAGCAGCCCGGCCTTCAGGAAATCCTGGCCGAGCTCGTAAAGCGCGTGGTCGCGCTCGTTGACCGGCAGGTCCGTGCGGCTCAGCAGGTTCTGGTGCACGCGGATCGCACGATCGGTCTCGCCGCGGCGGCGAAACAGATTGCCGAGCGCGAAGTGCAGCTCGACCGTCTCGGGATCGAGCTTGGCGACCTCGATGAACGCATCGATCGCCTTGTCGGGTTGTTCGTTCAACAGAAAATTCAGGCCGCGAAAATACGATCGCGGCAGGTTGGCACTCTCCGACAGGAGATTCTTCAGGTCATAGCGTGACGCCGCCCAACCCAGCGCGAACGCGACCGGAATCGCGAGCAACCACCAAAAATCCAGATCCATGCGAAATATCGAAGCAGAGACGAAAACCGCGCGATGATCGCGCGGCGTCCGTGTTAAATGACGGGCGGCATCGGCGGCTGGTCGATGACGGCCGGCGTTTCGCGCGCCGCACGCAGATCGCGCTTCAGGCGCCCGTTCTCGAGACGCAGGCGGAAGATCGAAGGCAGCGCGGACAGCAAGCCGGCCAGCAGCCCAACGGCGAAGAACGCCAGGCCGATCAGGATCAGCGGCGCTTGCCATGAATAGCCGGCAACGAAATTCAGCGTCGCGGTTTGCGTATTGGCCAGCGCAAGCACCAGCAGCAGTACGAACACCAATACCCGGATCAGCCAGACGATAAACTTCATGAAGCCCTCTCTTTGTTGAGGTATGCCGCGGCGCGCGACTCCCCTTCGTCGCGCCGAATCGACCCGTATTGTAAAGGATGCGTTTCCGCGGCTGCGCAGATCCTGCGCGCCGCCGTTGCGCGGCGATCGCCGGAAATGAAAAAAGCGCCCGCAAGGGGCGCTTTTCTTTTCAGCCTTCGCCGGATGGGTTCCGGGCAAACCGGATGACGCTCAACGCTCGTCGTCCGGATCATCAGCCTTCAGCGGCTCACCGGCGCGGCCGTCGACGCGTTCGCGCAATTCCTTGCCAGGCTTGAAGTGCGGCACGAACTTCTCGGGCACCTGCACTTTCTCCCCTGACTTCGGGTTGCGTCCGACGCGCGCCGGGCGACGGTTGAGGCCAAAGCTGCCGAAACCCCGAATTTCAATGCGATGCCCTTTCGCCAGGGCGTCAGACATCGCATCGAGCATCGTTTTCACCGCGAAATCCGCATCCTTGAGGACAAGTTGCGGAAATCGCGATGCCAGCTGCGCGACCAACTCGGATTTGGTCATACTTCAGCAGACCTCGTGAGGCTTACTGGTTCTGGCCGTCGAGCTTCGCCTTCAGCAGCGCGCCGAGGTTGGTCGTACCGGTCGCAGCAGCGCTGGAGTCCGACTGCAGGCCGCGGATCGCTTCCTGTTGTTCAGCCGAATCCTTCGCCTTGATCGACAGGTTGATGCCGCGCGACTTGCGATCGATGTTGATCACCATCGCGTTGACCTTGTCGCCTTCCTTCAGCACGTTGCGTGCGTCTTCGACGCGATCCTGCGAGATTTCCGACGCGCGCAGGTAGCCTTCGATGTCACCCGTCAGCGTAACGACCGCACCCTTCGCATCGACCGTCTTCACGACGCCGTCGACGATCGAGCCCTTGTCGTTCATTGCAACGTAGTTGCTGAACGGGTCGCCTTCGAGCTGCTTGATGCCCAGCGAAATACGTTCCTTCTCGACGTCGATACCGAGCACGATTGCTTCGACTTCGTCGCCCTTCTTGTACTTGCGAACAGCTTCTTCGCCAGCTTCGCTCCACGACAGGTCCGACAGGTGAACCAGGCCGTCGATGCCGCCCGGCAGACCGATGAACACGCCGAAGTCGGTGATCGACTTGATTGCGCCCGTGATCTTGTCGCCCTTCTTGAAGTTGCGGCTGAAGTCATCCCACGGATTCGGCTTGCACTGCTTCATGCCGAGGCTGATACGACGACGGTCTTCGTCGATCTCGAGGACCATGACTTCGACTTCGTCGCCCAGCTGGACAACCTTCGACGGAGCAACGTTCTTGTTGGTCCAGTCCATTTCCGACACGTGGACGAGGCCTTCGATGCCCGATTCCACTTCGACGAATGCGCCGTAGTCGGTGATGTTCGTGACCTTGCCGAACAGGCGCGTGCCCGACGGGTAACGGCGCGAGATGCCTTCCCACGGATCGTCGCCCAGTTGCTTGATGCCCAGCGAGACGCGGTTCTTCTCTTGGTCGAACTTGAGGATCTTCGCGGTGACTTCCTGGCCAACCGACAGGACTTCGCTCGGGTGACGCACACGACGCCATGCGATGTCGGTGATGTGCAGCAGGCCGTCGATGCCGCCGAGGTCGACGAACGCGCCGTAGTCGGTGATGTTCTTGACCACGCCGTTGACGATCGCGCCTTCCTTCAGCGTCTCGAGCAGCTTCGCGCGCTCTTCGCCCTGGGTTGCTTCGATCACTGCACGACGCGACAGCACGACGTTGTTACGCTTGCGATCGAGCTTGATCACGCGGAACTCGAGCGTCTTGCCTTCGTACGGGGTCGTGTCCTTGACCGGACGCGTGTCGACCAGCGAACCCGGCAGGAACGCGCGGATGCCGTTGACCATCACGGTCATGCCGCCCTTCACCTTGCCGGTGATCGTGCCGGTGACGAGTTCGTTGTTGTCGAGCGCCTTTTCCAGCGACAGCCACGATGCAAGGCGCTTCGCCTTGTCGCGCGACAGGATCGTGTCGCCGTAGCCGTTTTCGAGTGCGTCGATCGCGACGGACACGAAATCGCCCGACTGCACCTCAACCTCGCCCTGATCGTTCAGGAATTCCTCGATCGGAATGTAAGCCTCGGACTTCAGGCCTGCATTGACGACCACGAAGTTGTGGTCGACGCGCACGACTTCGGCGGAAATCACTTCGCCGGCGCGCATGTCTTGGCGGGTCAGCGACTCTTCGAACAGAGCCGCGAAAGATTCAGTATTCGGGGTAGAGGTTTGCAGGTCGGACATAAAAATCTGATTGTGCATGGATCGCTGTGCCACGCCGGCCGGAATGGCAGGCTGAAAGGGCCAGATCGAGGTCCACACGGGGTTAAGGGTTCGAAACACGCTCCGCACTTACGCGTGGAGCACCTACCGCTGCCCGCCTTCTCAGGCCGGCTGGCCGAGCGCCCGGTACCACTGCAGCACCTGGTCGACCGCTTCGTCGACCGACAGCGCCGACGTATCGAGCAGCTTGGCATCTGCTGCGGGCTTGAGCGGCGCGGCCGCGCGATTGCTGTCGCGCGCATCACGTTCACGGAGATCCCGGAGCAAGTCATCAATATTAGCAGAAAAACCTTTTTGCATCAATTGCTTATGCCGTCTGGTCGCGCGCGCCTCGGCGCTGGCCGTCAGGAACACCTTCAGCACGGCGTCCGGGAAGATCACGGTACCCATGTCGCGCCCGTCCGCGACGAGGCCCGGCGTCTTGCGGAACGCGCGCTGGCGCGCGACGAGCGCGGTGCGCACCGGCCCGTGCACGGCGATCGCCGACGCGCGGTTGCCGACCGCTTCGGCGCGGATGTCGTTCGACACATCGACGCCGTCGAGCTGCGCGCAGCCTTCGCGGAACGTGATGTGGAGATCGTCGATCAGCTTCACCAGCGCGTCGATGTCCTCGGCCTCGATGCCGTAGCGCACGCTCGCGAGCGCGGCGAGCCGGTACAGCGCGCCGCTGTCGAGCAGGTGGAAGCCAAGATGCGCGGCGACGAGCGCGGCGACGGTGCCCTTGCCGGAAGCAGTCGGGCCGTCGATCGTGATGACGGGAGTCGGGTGAAAGGGTCGGGTCGATTTCATCAGAACAGTGGGGTCAGGCTTTGGCGAGCGCGGCGAAGCGGTCGAAATAGTCGGGGAACGTCTTGCCGACGCACTTCGGATCGTTGATCCGCACGGGCACGCCGCCCAGGCTGACGAGCGAGAAGCACATCGCCATCCGGTGATCGTCGTACGTATCGATCGCCGCGTTCGGCGTGAGCTTTTCCGGCGGCGTGACGACGAGGTAGTCCGGGCCTTCCTCGACGATCGCGCCGACCTTGCGCAGCTCGGTCGCCATCGCGGCGATGCGGTCGGTTTCCTTCACGCGCCAGCTCGCGATGTTGCGCAGCGTGCTCGTGCCGTTCGCGAACAGCGCCGCGACCGCGATGGTCATCGCCGCATCGGGGATCAGGTTGAAGTCCATGTCGATCGGCTCGAGCTTGCCGTGGTCGTGGCCGATGCCGCGCACGTCGATCCAGTCGTCGCCCATCGTCACGTTCGCGCCCATCTGCATCAGCGCGTTCGCGAAGCCGACATCGCCCTGGATGCTCGCCCGCCCCACGCCCTCGACGCGCAGCGGGCCGCCGCCGAGCGCGCCGGCCGCGAGGAAGTACGACGCGGACGACGCATCGCCCTCGACCATGATCCGCCCCGGCGAGCGGTAGCGGACGCCGGCCGGCACGACGAAGCGCTGCCAGCCGTCGCGCTCGACGGTCACGCCGAAGCGCTCCATCAGCCGGATCGTGATGTCGATGTACGGCTTCGAGATCAGCTCGCCATCGACCTCGACGACGATCTTGCCGTCCTTCGCCTTCACGAGCGGCAGCGTCATCAGCAGCGCCGTGAGGAACTGGCTCGACACGTCGCCGCGCACGCGGATCGGCGCGTCGACGGAAATGCTCGCCGGCTTGATCCGCAGCGGCGGGTAGCCTTCGTTCAGCTCGTAGTCGATCTGCGCGCCGATTTGCCTCAGACCGTCGACGAGATCGCCGATCGGCCGCTCGTGCATGCGCGGCACGCCGTGCACGCGATAGTCGCCGCCGTTCACCGCGAGCGCGGCGGTCAGCGGCCGCACGGCCGTGCCCGCGTTGCCGAGGAACAGGTCGGCCGTCTTCGCGGTGAATGCGCCGCGCGTGCCCATCACGACGCAGGTGTCGCCATCGCGCGCGAGCTTCACGCCGAGCTTGCCGAGCGCGTCGAGCATCACGCGCGTATCGTCGGAGTCGAGCAGGTTGGTGATCGTGGTTTCGCCTTCGGCAAGCGCCGCGAGCAGCAGCACGCGGTTCGAAATGCTTTTCGAGCCGGGCAGGCGCACGGTGCCCGATGCACTGGAGTACGGGCCGAGATCGAGATAGTCCATGGGAATCGTCCTGTTATTTCTTGACCGGTTCGGCAGCGGGCGCACCGCCGCGCTCCTGCCATACCTTGCGCGCAGCGCGCGAGCGCGTGAACACCGCTTCGAGCGCCGCGCCGTCGCCGGCGTCGATCGCCGCGCGCAGCCGCGTGAGCACACGCGTGTAGCCATCGAGCTCATCGAGCAGCGCCGCGCGGTTCGCGACGCACACGTCGCGCCACATCTCCGGGCTCGACGCCGCGATGCGCGTGAAATCGCGGAAGCCGCCTGCCGCGTACGAAAATTTCAGTTCCGCGTCGGCCTCGCCGAGGATCTGCTCGACGAGCGCGAACGACAGCACGTGCGGCAGATGGCTGATCGACGCAAATACGCGATCGTGCTGCTCCGTGCTCATCGTGCGCACGTCGGCGCCGGTCGCACGCCACATCGCGTCGATTCGCGCGACCGATTCGGGGGCGTTCTCCGGCAGCGGGCACAGCACGACGTTGCGGCCGACGTACAGATCCGGCAATGCGGCCTCGACGCCGCTCGACTCGCGGCCGGCGATCGGGTGACCCGGCACGAACTGCGCGATCCGCGCGCCGAGCGCTTCGCGCGCGGCCGCGACGACATCGGACTTGGTGCTGCCCGCATCGGTGACGATCGTCGCCGCTTCAAGCCACGGCGCGATGCGCGCGAGCAACGGGCCCGTCTGCGCGACAGGTGCCGCCAGCAGCACCAGATCGGCGCCAGTCAGCGCATCGCGCAATTGCGCGTCGTCGTCGAGCGCCGCCGCGCGGTCGATCACGCCGAGTGCGAGCGCACGCTCGACCGAAGCACGCGAACGGCCCACGCCGACAACCTCGCCCGCGCCGCCCGGCGCGCGCTCGCGCAGCGCGCGGGCCAGCGATCCGCCGATCAGGCCGACGCCGAAGATGACCAGTTTGTTGAATGCAAAGCCTGACACGACAAGAGCCAAGTTACGCGCACAGGACGACGCCCCGCACACGGAATTCCAGATTCCGGGCCACGGGACCGCATCCGGCGCAACCTGCGCCGGATGCCGCCCGAACCCGCCTTCGGCAGCGCCGATCGGCCTGCCCTGCCCGCCCGGGCCCAACGCCTGCGCGAACAGGCGACGGGCCGCCACGCATCAGCGTGCGCGCGGATACGAACCGAGTATCTTCAGGAACGCGGCCTTCTGGCCGAGTTCCGCGAGCGCGGCCGCAACCGACGCATCGTCCCGGTGCCCTTCGATGTCGATGTAGAAGTAGTACTCCCACGTGCCGACGCGCGCCGGACGCGACTCGAAGCGCGTCATCGACACGCCGTGCCGCGCGAGCGGCTCGAGCAGCTTGAACACGGCGCCCGGTTCGTTCTTCACCGACACGATCAGCGATGTCTGGTCGTGACCGCTCTGCCCGGCCGGCTGCTTGCCGACGATCACGAAGCGCGTGCGGTTGTGCGGATCGTCCTGGATCAGCGAGAACGCGATCTGCAAGCCGTAATGTGCGGCCGCGCGGTCGCCCGCGATCGCCGCGACGGTCGGATCGGCCGCCGCGAGACGCGCAGCCTCCGCGTTGCTCGCCACCGCCTGCCGCTCGAGCTGCGGCGCATTCGCCGCGAGCCACTGCTGGCATTGCGCAAGCGCCTGCGCGTGTGCGCAGACGCGCTTCACGCCGTCGAGCGTGCCGCTCTGCGTCAGCAGGTTGTGATGGATCGGCAGCGCGAGTTCGCCGCTGATCAGCAATTGCGTCTGCAGCAACAGGTCGAGCGTGCGCGACACGGCGCCTTCGGTCGAATTCTCGACCGGCGCGATACCGAACGCGGACGCGCCGGCCTCGACCGAGCGGAACACCTCGTCGATCGACGGGCACGGCAGCCCTTCGATCGACTGGCCGAAATACTCGAGCATCGCCTGCTCGCTATACGTGCCGACCGGCCCGAGGAACGCGACGTGGATCGTCTGCTCGAGCGCGCGGCTCGCGGCCATGATCTCGCGCCAGATGGCGCTGATGTGCTCGCTCGCGAGCGGCCCCGCGCTCATGTCCTGCAGCCGGGCGATCACTTGCAGCTCGCGCTCCGGCCGGAACACCGGCGCGTTGAAATGCTTCTTGACCTCGCCCACCTCCAGCGCCACCGCGGCGCGCTGGTTCAGGAGCGCGATCAGCTGCGCGTCGATCGCATCGATGCGATCGCGCAGCGGTTTCAGGCGGGAATTCAGTTCGTCGTCCATGCGTTTTGCCGTGCTGTTTGAACAGCGCCGCCGTCAGGCGCCGCGCTGCTCGAAATCCTTCATGTACTCGACGAGCGCTTTCACGCCCTCGAGCGGCACCGCGTTGTAGATCGACGCCCGCATGCCGCCGACGGACTTGTGGCCCTTCAGCTGCAGCAGCCCGCGCGCCTTTGCGCCGGCAAGGAAGTCTTCGTTGCGCGTTTCGTCGGCCAGGAAAAACGGCACGTTCATCCGCGAACGTGCTGCCGGCTCGACCTTGTTCAGATAGAAACTGCTCGCGTCGATCGTGTCGTAGAGCAGCTTCGCCTTTTCGATATTGCGGGCCTCGATCGCTTCGAGGCCACCCTGCCGCTTCAGCCACTGGAACACCAGGCCCGCGATGTAGATCGCGTAGGTGGGCGGCGTGTTGTACAGCGAGTTGTTCGCGGCGATGGTCTTCCATTCGAACGCGGACGGGCAGATCGACAGCGCGCGGTCGAGCAGATCCTCGCGTACGATCACGAGCGTCACGCCGGCCATCCCGATGTTCTTCTGCGCGCCGCCGAACAGCACGCCGTACTTCGCGACGTCCATCGGACGCGACAGGATGTGCGACGAGACATCCGCGACCAGCGGCACGTCGCCGAGATCGGGAATCTCGAACGTCTCGACGCCGTCGATCGTCTCGTTGGTACACAGATGCACGTAGGCCGGATCGTCCGACAGCTGCCATTCGGCGCGCGCGGGCGCACGCGTGAAGCCGTCTTCCGTCTTGCCGGTGGCGGCGAGATGCGGCGTGCCGTATTTCTTCGCTTCGCTGAACGACTTCTGCGACCACGAGCCCGTGACGACGAAGTCGGCCGTCTTGCGCGACCCGAGCAGGTTCATCGGCACGATCGCGTTTTCCGCGATACCGCCGCCCTGCAGGAACAGGATCCGGTGGCTGGCCGGCACGCCGAGCAGGTCGCGCAGGTCGGTCAGCGCGGCCTCGTGGATCGACATGAATTCCTTGCCGCGATGGCTCATTTCCATCACGCTCATGCCGCTGCCATGCCAGTCGAGCATTTCCTCGGCCGCTTGCCGCAGCACTTCCTCGGGCATCGCCGCAGGGCCGGCGGAGAAATTAAAGACGCGCATCGTGAAAACCTCGGAGGGACGCGACCGGCTCGCCGCCGGCAGAACGCGCCAGAAAAGAAATGGCCGCTTGCGCTCGCGCGCAAACGGCCATTATCGCACTGTCGTCAGGCTCCCGCCAAACCCGGCCGAACGGCCGGGGGCGTGCCCGGACGGCTTTACTTGCCCGGCTTGACTGCTGCGACTTCCTTGTCAGCCTGCGTGCGCGTTGCCTGGATAGCTTGCGGCATGTACTTCTGCATCAGGCCGTTGACCACGTCGCGACCGACCTGATCCTGAACCTGGATGAACTTGCGGCCCGTCGGGCTCTTGTAGAACGTCGTCAGATCCTTGATCTCCGACGTGCTGTAGTACTTCGCGTAGGCGTCGTACTGAGCCGACATCGCGTCGTTCTGGAACTGTTGCGTACCGAACACCTTGCCTGCGCCGTCAACCAGCTTCGGCACCGCGTTCTTCTGCAGCGTCGGAACGGCAGCCTGCTTCTGCTTGTCGTTCAGCGTCTTGTTTTCCGACAGCGCGTCCGACAGGATCGCCGGGACGAGTTGCTTGGCCTGCATTTCGGCGCTGTTGCCGATTGCCGACACGAGCTTCGGCGCGTCGATCGCGTCGAGCAGATCCTTGATCGCTGCCTTCTTGTCGGCGTCGATCGGCGCAGCTGCTGCCGGAGCTGCTGGTGCGGAATTCGACAGCGCTTGCGCCATCGCGAACGTCGGCACCAGTGCAGCCAGCAGAACCAGTTGCTTGAATTGCTTTTGCATCATCACTCCCTTTTGGAAATATGAATGGTTGCTCGCCGGCCGCGGCGCTTCGCGCCTGCGGCGGCTAGAGTCTCATCCGTTCTTCAGGCTTCGCCGTCCGACGCCTCGTCGGCTTCGCCCTCTCCCTCTTCGGCCTCCGCGATCTGCTGCAGGCCAGAGAGCTTGGTACCCTCATCGAGACTGATGAGTGTAACACCTTGCGTGGCACGCCCCATCTCGCGAATCTCCGAGACACGGGTGCGAATCAACACGCCGGCCGTCGTGATCAGCATGATCTGATCCTCGGCGTCGACGAGCGTTGCCGCCACGACCTTGCCGTTACGCTCGGACGTCTGGATCGCGATCATACCCTTCGTGCCGCGGCCGTGACGCGTGTACTCGGTGATCGGCGTGCGCTTGCCGTAACCGTTCTCGGTCGCGGTGAGCACCGTCTGCTCCTCGCTGCCGGCAACCAGCATCGCGATGACCTGCTGCCCGTCTTCCAGCTGCATGCCGCGCACGCCGCGCGCCTCGCGCCCCATCGGACGCACGTCGTTCTCGTCGAAGCGCACGGCCTTGCCGGAGTCCGAGAACAGCATCACGTCGTGCGCGCCGTCGGTGATCGACGCACCGATCAGGAAGTCGCCTTCGTCGAGGCCGACCGCGATGATGCCCTTCTTCATCGGACGGCTGAATGCCTCGAGCGGCGTCTTCTTCACGGTGCCGAGCGACGTTGCCATGAAGATGAACTTGTCGGCCGAGAATTCCTTGACCGGCAGCACGACGTTGATCTTCTCGCCTTCCTGCAGCGGGAACATGTTGACGATCGGGCGGCCGCGCGAGTTGCGCGAGCCCTGCGGCACTTCATAGACCTTGACCCAGTACACGCGGCCGCGGTTCGAAAAGCACAGGATGTAATCGTGCGTGTTCGCGATGAACAGCGTCTCGATCCAGTCGTCTTCCTTCATCTGCGTCGCCTGCTTGCCGCGACCGCCGCGCTTCTGCGCACGGTACTCGGACAGCGGCTGCGACTTCACGTAGCCCGCATGCGACATCGTGACGACCATGTCCTGCGGCGTGATCAGGTCTTCGGTGTTCAGCTCGGTCGCGTTCAGCTCGATCTTCGAACGGCGCGCGTCGCCGAACTCGGCCTTCACCGAGGTCAGCTCCTCGCCGATCATCGTCGTGATCCGCTCGGGGCGCGCGAGGATGTCCAGCAGGTCGGCGATCTGGGCCATCACTTCGCGGTACTCGCCGATGATCTTGTCCTGCTCGAGGCCGGTCAGGCGCTGCAGACGCATCTGCAGGATTTCCTGGGCCTGCGTGTCGGACAGGCGGTACAGCCCGTCGGCCTGCATGCCGAACGCCGGGTTCAGGCCTTCCGGGCGGTACGCGGAGCGGCCGCCGGCCGCCGCGTTCTCGCTCTCGGCACGCGTGAGCATTTCGCGCACGAGCGACGAATCCCACGGCTTCGCCATCAACTCCGCCTTCGCGATCGGCGGCGTCGGCGCGGCCTTGATGATCGCGATGAACTCGTCGATGTTCGCGAGCGCGACCGCGAGACCTTCGAGCACGTGGCCGCGTTCGCGGGCCTTGCGCAGTTCGTAGATCGTGCGGCGCGTCAGCACTTCGCGTCGATGCGACAGGAAGCACTGCAGGATTTCCTTCAGGTTCAGCAGCTTCGGCTGGCCGTCGACGAGCGCGACCATGTTCATGCCGAACGTATCCTGGAGCTGCGTCGCCTTGTACAGGTTGTTCAGCACCACTTCCGGCACTTCACCGCGCTTGAGCTCGATCACGACGCGCATGCCGCTCTTGTCGGACTCGTCGCGGATGTCGGAGATGCCTTCGAGCTTCTTCTCGTTGACGAGCTCGGCGATCCGCTCGAGCAGCGAGCGCTTGTTAACCTGGTACGGCAGCTCGTCGACGATGATCGCCATCCGCTGGCCGCGGTCGATCTCCTCGAAGTGCGTGGCCGCGCGCATCACGACGCGGCCGCGCCCGGTGCGATAGCCGTCGCGCACGCCGGCGACGCCGTAGATGATGCCGGCCGTCGGGAAATCCGGCGCCGGGATGATCTCGATCAGCTCGTCGATCGTCGCTTCCGGGTTGCCCAGCAGGTGCTGGCACGCGTCGACGACTTCGTTCAGGTTGTGCGGGGGGATGTTGGTCGCCATGCCGACCGCAATACCCGACGAGCCGTTGATCAGCAGGTTCGGGATGCGCGACGGCAGGACCGACGGCTGCATTTCGTTGCCGTCGTAGTTCGGCTCGAAATCGACCGTTTCCTTGTCGATGTCGGCGAGCAGCTCGTGACCGATCTTCGCCATGCGAATTTCGGTGTAACGCATCGCCGCGGCATTGTCGCCGTCGATCGAGCCGAAGTTGCCCTGCCCGTCGATCAGCATGTAGCGCAGCGAGAAGTCCTGCGCCATCCGCACGATCGTGTCGTAGACCGCGGTGTCGCCGTGAGGGTGGTACTTACCGATCACGTCACCGACGATACGCGCCGACTTCTTGTACGCGCGGTTCCAGTCGTTGTTCAGTTCGTGCATCGCGAACAACACGCGCCGGTGCACGGGTTTCAGGCCATCGCGGACATCCGGGAGGGCACGTCCGACGATCACGCTCATCGCGTAATCGAGATACGAACGGCGCATTTCCTCTTCTAGGGAGGTGGGCAGGGTCTCTTTGGCGAATTGATCCATGTATCCGTATCGTTTCGGAGCGAAGACGGCGAACGCCTTTCGCGTGGGCGCTGCATGCGCAACGCAACGCGAGATTCTAACATGCGCCCATCAGCCGCCAATTCGCCCCCTCTATATATGAATAGCAAAAATCGCGGCGTCGACGAATCGGCCGCCATTGCACACCGCAATCGCACCCGGCTCGTCATCACAGATGAATGCCGCGTCACGTGTTCCTCGCGCACGAGTAAACAACTGCCTCCATCGGCGCAATTTCACCGCCACACTCTTGACAATTCCTAAAAGTTACGGCAGGTCAGTGTTGCGCATGCACCACAAAGTTGAAGCGATCTTGGGGTGGGGAGGATTTTTTTTCGTAGGAAGGGAACGATATGGCAAAATGCCAACGCACTGAAAGTTAGACGCTGCTCGAAGTCTACACAGAGGCGGCGCCGCGTTTTTTGTGCCGCACCAATGTTATACTTCGAGCAATGTATGACTTGTCACCGTCAACAGGCTCGCAGTAAACCTGCGGTAATCTCAATTTCGAGAGGAGAAATATGAATAAACTTTCAAAGCTCGCGTTCATTGCAGCTACCGCAGTTATGGCTGCATCCGCTTCGGCACAGTCGGTGCCGGCGTCGCGCCAAGCCGTCAATGACAACTGGGTCAACGGCACGGGCGAATGGGTGTGGATGAACGGTACGAACGAGCTCTGCTGGCGCGATGCGTTCTGGACGCCGGCCACCGCCAACGCGAAGTGCGATGGCGCACTGGTCGCCCAGGCACCGGCACCGGCTCCGGTCGCTCCGGTCGCTCCGGCCATCACGAGCCAGAAGATCACGTATCAAGCTGACGCACTGTTCGACTTCGACAAGGCAACGCTCAAGCCGCTGGGCAAGCAAAAGCTGGACGAACTGTCGTCGAAGATCCAGGGCATGAACACGGAAGTGGTCGTCGCAACGGGCTACACGGACCGCATCGGTTCGGACAAGTACAACGACCGTCTGTCGCTGCGCCGTGCGCAAGCCGTGAAGTCGTACCTGGTCAGCAAGGGTGTGCCGGCCAACAAGATCTACACGGAAGGCAAGGGCAAGCGCAACCCGGTTACGACTGGCTGCAACCAGAAGAACCGCAAGCAACTCATCGCCTGCCTCGCACCGGACCGCCGCGTGGAAGTCGAAGTGGTTGGTACGCAAGAAGTCCAGAAGACGACCGTTCCGGCAAACTAAGCCGCGGTTTTCGACTGCTTCAAAGCCCCGCTCCGGCGGGGCTTTTTCTTTGACGCCCGCCCAGGCGCTCTCCGCTTCGCCGCTCGTCCGCTTCTTATATACTCGGGGCTGACGAATCGCAGCACCGCCCTCCTTCCGTAGCCCGTTTGCCGACATGACCAACGCCGATCCGCACGAACTCCAGAAATTCAGCGACCTCGCCCATCGGTGGTGGGATCCGAATGCCGAATTCAAGCCGCTGCATGACCTGAACCCGGTCCGGCTCGGCTGGATCGATGCGCATGCGCACCTCGCCGGCAAGCGCGCACTCGACATCGGCTGCGGCGGCGGCATCCTGTCCGAATCGATGGCCGGACTGGGCGCGCAGGTGAAAGGCATCGACCTGTCGACCGAAGCACTCGGCGTCGCCGACCTGCACAGTCTCGAAAGCGGTATCTCGGTCGATTACGAGGCCATCGCGGCCGAAGCAATTGCCGCGCGCGAACCGGGCACCTACGATGTCGTCACGTGCATGGAAATGCTCGAGCACGTGCCGTCGCCCGGCGATATCGTCGCCGCCTGCGCGACGCTCGTGAAGCCGGGTGGCTGGGTGTTCTTCTCGACGCTGAACCGCAACCTGAAGGCATACCTGTTCGCCGTGATCGGCGCGGAGTACATCGCACAAATGCTGCCGAAGGGCACGCACGACTACGCGCGCTTCATCCGTCCGTCGGAACTGGCCAGCTTCGTGCGGGCAACGGATCTGCACATCGTGGAGATCAAGGGCATCACGTATCACCCGATCGGCAAGCGCTTCGCGCTGTCGAACGACGCCGACATCAACTACCTCGTCGCGTGCCGTCGCGGCGCGTGACCTTCCAACCGGCATGACGACTCCCCTCTCGACCGCGCGGGCGGCACTCGACGAACCGCGCCTGCTGCACTGCGATGCCGTGCTGTTCGACCTGGACGGCACGCTCGCCGACACGGCCCCCGATCTCGCGGCCGCCGTCAACAAGATGCAACGCGTGCGCGACCTGCCCGAGACACCGCTCGACGTGCTGCGGCCGCTAGCCTCGGCCGGCGCGCGCGGCCTGCTCGGCGGCGCGTTCGGCATCGATCCGCACACGCCCGGTTATGAAGCGATGCGCGACGAGTTCCTGGCCAACTACGCGACGGATCTATGCGTGCATACGACGCTGTTCCCCGGCATCGACGACGTGCTCGACGAACTCGACGCGCGCGGCGTGCGCTGGGGCATCGTCACGAACAAGGCCATGCGGCTCACGGCGCCGCTCGTCGACCTGCTCGGCCTTGCGCGGCGCGCCGCCTGCGTCGTCGGGGGCGACACAACGCCGCACCCGAAGCCGCACCCGGCCCCGCTGCTGCATGCGGCCGACCAACTAACGCTCGCGCCTGCGCGCATCGTCTACGTCGGCGACGACCTGCGCGACATTCAAGCCGGGAGTGCCGCCGGCATGGCGACGGTCGCGGCGGCGTACGGCTATTGCGGGGATGGCGCCGCGCCGGCCGACTGGCAAGCGCAGCATCTCGTCGACACGACGCTGCAACTGCGCGAACTGCTGCGCGATGTTGGGCTATAATGATCGATCTTATCCGCGGGGGCGACCTGGTTTCGACAGGGGTTGTGAAGCGGCTAGGGCATGTCGAGGACCCGTCACCTCGTTAATCAATGGGAAAATCGTAACTGCAAACGACGATACGTTCGCACTGGCAGCCTAACGGCCGCCGTCCTCTGCCTAGTTCACTGACGGGCTAGTGTCGCAAGACCGGTAGCAATACCGCCAGAGGTCATTTACGTCAGTTAAGCCCTGTCGGCGTCGCGACGCCAGGGTCGAAAACCTAGCGAATCGCCGTAGTGCAGCGTGTTCGTCCGCGTCGCTGCGGTTAAATCAAATGACAGAACTAAACATGTAGAACTAGTCGTGGAGCGCTTCTGGACGCGGGTTCGATTCCCGCCGCCTCCACCAAATTCCGCGCTCACCGCACGAACCCCGCATGACGCAAGTCTGCGGGGTTTTTTGTTGCCGGCGAAACGCACGCGCCCGCTCCTTCCGAAAAAGCGCCCAGCCACGGGTGGGCCGGGCGGAATGCCACCGGACTTCCGGCGACAGGAGGTGACGGATAGCCTGCCGTGCCCGCGCACTCATCGATCGCGCCAGGCAGCGGCCCGCCCGGGTGCTGCGGCTCCAGGCGCGACGCGTCGTCGCACCCGGCATTCACGCACACCGGGCAATACGCGGTTTAGCTGCCGCGATACAGCGACTTCATTTCTTCAGCGGTGGCCGGACGCACACCCATCGCACGCGAACCCGATGCCGACGCGCCCTGTGCCTGTGCGCCGTAACCGCTCGCGTCGGCGCCTTGCACTTGCGCCAGCGCGGCACGCTGCTGCTCCGCAACACGCGCGGTGGCAGCCTGGATCGCCTCCGGGTAGTGCGGATCTTCACCGCGAGCGGAGTTGTAACCAGCCTGCTGCAGCTGGACCAGTTCGGCACGGACCTGCGCGCGGGTGATCGTCGAACCCGACTGGGCGAACGACACGACCGGGGCAACGAGAGCGGCAGCAACGACAACAGCTTGAACGAGCGATTTCATGATGACCTACCTCCAGATTTGTCTGTGTTCGCGGTGAACACCTTGTTCATCGCTGACAACCCGAAGTTTATGTAGGCGGATGCTTAAGAATAAGGCAGGTTTCTGGAAGACACCCTTCCTGATTTACGGGTTAACCCTAAATAAGCCGCCAGGCCGGCAACGCACCTCCTCTCCATCGCCCGGTATCGAATCGCATGACGATTCGACGGAAAGCAAAAGCCCCGCGAAGCGGCAACGTTTCGCGGGGCTCGGACAAAATGGGAATCGTACGGGACTCCTGCCATCACCAATCGCACAGCCAGGGCGACATGCGCGCGCAACACCCGCCGGTCGAATCGGCACTGCGGGCGGCCCTCTCGTTCGGACGCGCCCGTCGGCCAGGTTACCGGCTATCCATCGGACACTTCAGATTGCAGCCGTTGGGGTCCCCCAGGTCACCCTTGCGGCGCAAGGCCGACTTCTTGCCGCTCTGGTATTTCTGCGACGGGGCAGACGCCGCGAACGGCATCTGCGGATGCTCGTTCAGGCGAAACTGTTCGCTCAGGATACCGCCGGGCACACCGGGCGAATTCTGCGCGAGCGCAAACGGCGAAACAGCGGCCAGCAGCCCCGCGGTCAACACTGCCGCGGTGAGGGAAACGGAAAATTTCATGGCGGAATGACGCTTGAACGGCGTACTTGTTGGAACGTTGGTCGAGCGGCAAGCGTAGCGCAAATCCCCTGCTGCTGCATCGCGGTTCGATTGCGCCCGCGTTACCGGGAATTGCCCGCCGGCACGCCCGCGCCGTCGCCGCCGGCCAGCCCCGACGCGATGCTCGTCAGCGTTCCGCACGCAGCCGGATCGTAGCCGTCGAGATGCGCGACGCGCTCGACAAAGCGCGCATCGCGCAGCAGCGCCAGCACACCGGCGAGCGGCCGCGCGTCGAGCCGCGCGCGCTCACATGCGAAGTAATAGTCTTCATCGACGACCGGGATGAAATCGAGCCCGAAATGATGGGCGGCCGGCTCGACGCCGAAACCGAGATCGGCCATCCCGCTCGCGACGAACGCCGCGATCGCCGAATGCGTGAGCTCGGCCGACGCGTAGCCGTCGATGCACTCGGGATCGATGCCGATCGCGCGCAGCGCGAGATCCAGCAGCATGCGCGTGCCCGACCCCGGCTGGCGGTTGACGAAGCGGATGTCATGGCGCGCGAGATCCGCGAGCCCGCGAACCTGCTTCGGGTTGCCGCGCGGAATGAACAGCCCTTGCTGGCGTCGTGTCAGGTGAATCAGAACATGGCGCGTATCGTCGAGCCACGGCCGGTAGATCTGCGCGCACTGCGCGCGAAACGCGCCGCGCGGCAGATGGAAGCCGGCCAGGTCGCACTCGCCGCGGGCAAGCGCCTGCACGGCCTCGACGCTCTCGCGATACTTGATGTCGACAGCCGCCTGCGCATCGACCAGCGCGGAGACGAGCGTCGCGACCGCGTAGCCGTGCGACGCATGGATCCGCACGGCGCCGTCGCGCTGCGCGAGCCGCCGGTTCAGGTCGCTCGCCACTTCGGCGGCCAGCGTGCGCAGGTTCCCGTCGAGCCGGCTGCGCGCGAGGCGCTGCGCATCGACGACGGCCTGCCCGAGCGCCGACAACGTCGAGCCCTTGCCGCGCGCGGTTTCGATCAGTTCCCCGCCGATGCACGCCTCCAGCGCACGCAGCATGCCCCATGCGTGCCGATAGGACAGCCCTTTCGCTTGCGCGGCCTGCGCAATGCTGCCCGTGTCGGCCACGAGTTCGAGCAACGGCGCAACATCCGACAGGCTGGCCGCACGGCCTTCCGTGTCGCGTACGGTCAGATACGCGTCGCATTCGATGCGAATCAATTATGCACTCCGATTTCCTATTGCGACCGCCAAATCTTCCGCTTATCGTTGGTTAAAATCAATCAGAACGAAGTTGCGATGCGCACTATATGAACCTCGAGCGCATATGAGACTTTGGAGGAGCACAACTGATGTCCCCGAATTCCCAAGCGCCCGACGCGCTCGTCGAGCGCCATGCACGCGCCGGCCGGTCGCTCGTGGCGATCCTGCACGCGATCCAGGACGACGCGGGTTACGTGCCGCCAGGCTGCGTCGCGCCGCTCGCCCGCGCACTCAACCTGTCGCGCGCCGAAGTGCATGGCGTCCTGACCTACTACCACCACTTCCGCACCGCGCCGCCCGCCCGCGTGACGATCCAGATGTGCCGCGCCGAAGCGTGCCGCAGCATGGGCTGCGAAGCGCTGGCCGCGCATGCGGAAGCCCGCACGGGTTGCCGGTTCGATACGGCGCACCGCGATGCCGCCGATGCGCATGCCCCCGGTGACGTCGCACTCGAATCGGTCTACTGCCTCGGACTGTGTGCGCAGTCGCCGTCGCTGACGGTCAATGGCGTGCTGCATGCCAAGGTCACGCCGGAGAAATTCGACGCGCTGCTTGCCGACGCCGTCGCCCGCACCCCGGAGGCCGCATGACGACCCGCGTCCATGTCCCGCGCGATTCGTCCGCGCTGGCGCTCGGCGCCGACGCGCTCGCCGCCGCGATCGAGGCGGAAGCCGAACGCCGCGGCATCGCCATCGAACTGGTCCGCAACGGTTCGCGCGGGCTGCTGTGGCTCGAGCCGCTCGTCGAGGTCGGCACGGCCGCCGGCCGCGTCGGCTATGCGAACCTGTCGGCCGCCGACGTGCCGGCCCTGTTCGACGCAAACTGGCTCGAAGGCGGCACGCATCCGAGCGGCGTCGGCCTCGTCGACGCGCTGCCCTATCTCGCGCGCCAGCAACGTCTCACGTTCGCCCGCATCGGCCTGACCGACCCGCTGTCGATCGACGACTACCTGCGATACGAAGGCCTCGCCGGCCTGAAGAACGTGCTCGCGCTCGACGGCGATGCCGCGTGCGAAACATTGATCGAATCGGGGCTGCGCGGCCGCGGCGGTGCGGCGTTCCCGGCCGGCATCAAGTGGCGCACGGTCCGGCAAGCACGCGCCACGCAGAAGTACATCGTCTGCAATGCGGACGAAGGCGATTCGGGCACCTTCTCCGACCGCCTGCTCATGGAGTGCGACCCGTACTGCCTGATCGAAGGGATGATCATCGCGGGCGTCGCGACGGGCGCGACGGTCGGCTACATCTACGTACGCAGCGAATACCCGCACGCGATCGCCACGCTCGAAGCCGCGATCGTCCGTGCACGCGAAGCCGGCTGGCTCGGCGAGCACGTGCTCGGCTCCGCGCACGCGTTCGAGCTGCACGTCGCGAAAGGCGCGGGCTCGTACGTGTGCGGCGAGGAAACGGCGCTGCTCGAATCGCTCGAAGGCAAGCGCGGCGTCGTGCGCGCGAAACCGCCGCTGCCCGCGCTCGCCGGCCTGTACGGCCAGCCGACCGTCATCAACAACGTGATCACGCTCGCAACGGCGCCCGTGATCTTCGCGCGCGGCGCCGCGTTCTATCGCGATTACGGGATGGGCCGCTCGCGCGGCACGCTGCCGTTCCAGCTCGCCGGCAACATCCGCCACGGCGGCCTCGTCGAACTCGCGTTCGGGGTCACGCTGCGCGAACTGCTGTTCGATTTCGGCGGCGGCACGGCCAGCGGCCGGCCCGCACGTGCCGCGCAGGTGGGCGGCCCGCTCGGCACCTACCTGCCCGACCACCAGTGGGACGTGCCGCTCGACTACGAAGCGTATACGGCGATCGGCGCGGTGGTCGGCCACGGCGGCATCGTGCTGCACGACGACACGTCGAACCTCGCCGAGCTCGCCGAATACGCGATGAAGTTCTGTGCGATCGAGTCGTGCGGCAAGTGCACGCCGTGCCGGATCGGTTCGACGCGCGGCGTCGAGACCATCGCACGCATTCGCCACGGCGATACGTCTGAGCGGCAGGTCACGCTGCTGCGCGACCTGTGCGACACGATGCTGGCCGGTTCGCTGTGCGCCATGGGCGGC
The DNA here is from genome assembly GCF_002223095.1 of Burkholderia sp. AU33803. Lineage (NCBI taxonomy): Bacteria > Pseudomonadati > Pseudomonadota > Betaproteobacteria > Burkholderiales > Burkholderiaceae > Burkholderia > Burkholderia sp. AU33803. The sequence continues at coordinate 552,492 of NZ_NKFJ01000004.1, read as the reverse complement.
ATGACACCCTACCCGGTGCTGTCCGCGCTCGACCATTTCCCCGAAGATTTCGGGCTCGCTGCCGGCAAACCTGCCGCGTCGGGTCCGGTCAAGGCTGCGGCCTGACCCAGAAGGAGCCCTGCATGTCCCTCGACACGAACAACGTCCGCCAAGGCGGCTGCGGCTCGGGCCAATGCGCGTGCAAGAGCGCTGCGCAGGCGCGTGCCCTCGATCCGTTCGACGATACCGACTACGGCACGCCGCAACGGCATGCCGATACCGACGTCACGCTCGAAATCGACGGCCAGCCGGTCACGGTGCCGGCCGGCACGTCGGTGATGCGCGCGGCGATCGAAGCCGGCGTCAACGTCCCGAAGCTCTGTGCGACCGATTCGCTCGAACCGTTCGGCTCGTGCCGGCTGTGCCTCGTCGAGATCGAAGGCCGGCGCGGTTATCCGGCGTCGTGCACGACACCTGCGGAAGCGGGCATGAAGGTGCGCACGCAGTCGGACCGGCTGCAGTCGCTGCGTCGCAACGTGATGGAGCTGTACATCTCCGACCATCCGCTCGACTGCCTCACCTGCCCAGCCAACGGCGACTGCGAGCTGCAGGACATGGCCGGTGTGGTCGGGCTGCGCGAGGTGCGTTACGGCTTCGACGGTGCGAATCACCTGCGCGACAAAAAGGACGAATCGAATCCGTACTTCACGTACGACCCGTCGAAGTGCATCGTCTGCAACCGCTGCGTGCGCGCCTGCGAGGAAACGCAGGGCACGTTCGCGCTGACGATCGCCGCACGCGGCTTCGAATCGCGCGTGGCCGCCGGCGAAAGCGAATCGTTCATGGCGTCGGAATGCGTGTCGTGCGGCGCGTGCGTCGCCGCCTGCCCGACCGCCACGCTGCAGGAAAAATCCGTCGTGCAACTCGGGCAGGCCGAACACTCGGTCGTCACGACCTGCGCATACTGCGGCGTCGGCTGCTCGTTCAAGGCCGAGATGAAGGGCACGCAGGTCGTGCGCATGACGCCGCACAAGAACGGCCTCGCGAACGAGGGTCACGCGTGCGTGAAGGGACGCTTCGCGTGGGGCTATGCGACGCACAAGGACCGCATCACGAAGCCGATGATCCGCGAGAAGATCACCGACCCGTGGCGCGAAGTCAGTTGGGACGAAGCGCTCACCTACGCGGCAACGCAATTCCGCAAGCTGCAGGACAAGTACGGCCGCGATTCCATCGGCGGCATCACGTCGTCGCGCTGCACGAACGAGGAAACCTACCTCGTGCAGAAGCTGGTGCGCGCCGCGTTCGGCAACAACAACGTCGACACCTGCGCACGCGTGTGCCACTCGCCGACGGGCTATGGCCTCAAGACAACGCTCGGCGAATCGGCCGGCACGCAGACGTTCGCATCGGTCGGCCAGGCCGACGTGATCGTCGTGATGGGCGCGAACCCGACCGACGGCCACCCGGTGTTCGGCTCCCGGCTGAAGCGGCGCGTACGTGAAGGCGCGAAGCTGATCGTGATCGACCCGCGCCGCATCGACGTCGTCGACGGCCCGCACGTGAAAGCGACCCACCACCTGCAACTGCGCCCCGGCACCAACGTCGCGATCGTCAACGCGCTCGCGCACGTGATCGTCACCGAAGGGCTCGTCGCCGACGCATTCGTCGCCGAGCGCTGCGAGACGCGTGCATTCGAGCAATGGCGCGAGTTCGTCTCGCGAGCCGACAACTCGCCCGAAGCGACCGCCGACGTGACGGGCGTGCCGCCCGAGTTGGTACGCGAAGCCGCGCGCCTCTATGCGACGGGCGGCAATGCGGCGATCTATTACGGCTTGGGCGTGACCGAACACGCACAGGGCTCGACGACGGTGATGGGCATCGCGAACCTCGCGATGGCGACCGGCAACATCGGCCGCGAAGGCGTCGGCGTCAATCCGCTGCGCGGCCAGAACAACGTGCAGGGCTCGTGCGACATGGGCTCGTTCCCGCACGAACTGCCCGGCTACCGGCACATCGGCGACGAGGTCGTGCGCACGCAGTTCGAAGCGGCGTGGTCGGCGAAGCTGCAACCGGAACCGGGGCTGCGCATCCCGAACATGTTCGACGCGGCGCTCGACGGCAGCTTCAAGGGGCTTTACTGCCAGGGCGAGGACATCGTCCAGTCGGATCCGAATACGCAGCACGTCGCGGCCGCGCTGTCGGCAATGGAATGCATCGTCGTGCAGGACATCTTCCTGAACGAGACCGCGAAATACGCGCACGTGCTGCTGCCGGGCTCGTCGTTCCTCGAGAAGGACGGTACGTTCACGAACGCGGAACGCCGCATCTCGCGCGTGCGCAAGGTGATGCCGCCGCTCGCGGGCTACGCGGACTGGGAAGTCACGTTGATGCTGTCGCGCGCGCTCGGCTACGAGATGGACTATGCGCATCCGTCGGAAATCATGGACGAAATCGCGCGGCTCACGCCGACCTTCTCGGGTGTGTCCTACGCGAAGCTCGACACGCTCGGCAGCATTCAGTGGCCGTGCAATGAGCACGCGCCGGAAGGCACGCCGACGATGCACATCGACGCATTCGTGCGCGGCAAGGGCAAATTCGTGATCACGCAGTTCATCGCGTCGCCGGAGAAAGTCACGCAGCGCTATCCGCTGATCCTGACGACGGGCCGCATCCTGTCGCAGTACAACGTCGGCGCGCAGACCCGCCGCACCGAGAACGTGCGGTGGCACGAAGAGGATCGCCTCGAGATTCATCCGCACGACGCGCAGGACCGCGGTATCCACAGCGGCGACTGGGTGGGCATCGAGTCGCGTGCGGGGCAGACGGTGCTGCGCGCGCTCGTGACCGAACGCATGCAGCCGGGTGTCGTTTATACGACGTTCCACTTCCCCGAATCGGGCGCGAACGTGATCACGACGGACAGCTCGGACTGGGCGACGAACTGCCCCGAGTACAAGGTGACGGCCGTGCAGGTGCTGCCCGTCGCGCAGCCGTCCGACTGGCAGCAAGCGTATGCGCGCTTCAACGCGGAGCAGCTCGACCTGCTCGAGCGCCGCGAAGCCGCAACCGCCGGCGTGTCGACAGGCAAGTGAGGAAGCGATGGACAACGGACACCTGGTCGACATGGCCAACCAGATCGGCGCATTCTTCGAATCGATGCCCGATCGGGACGAAGCGCTGACCGGCATCGCCGACCATATCCGGCGCTTCTGGGAACCGCGCATGCGCCGCGCGTTGCTCGCGGCGCTCGACGATCCGTCGAGCGAGGCCGGGCAACGTGCGGCACCGATCGTGCGCGACGCGATCGCCGCGCACCGCGCGTCGCTCGTACCCGCCGCGGCGAGCGCCTGACGGCACCGCTACGCGGACCGCGACATGCCCGCGAACCAGCTTTCGCAATGGCGCAGCAGCGCGTTTGCGTCGGTCGCCGTGCGCCCGCGCGCGGCGACGTAACCATCCGGCCGCAGCAGGTAAAACGACGGCCGCGAGCGGCCGTATTCCTGCGCGAGCCCGGTATCGCCGCCTTCGGCATCGGTGACGCGCCAGACGCGCACCGCATCCGGCATGATCCGGTCGAGCCCCTGCACGAGCGCCTGCGCATCGGCCGGCATCGGCGGCACCGCGCCGGTGTCGGCATTCACCGGCTCTTCCAGCAGCAGCAACGTGAAGCTCGCCGGATCGTGCAGATCGTATAGTCGCGCCGTTCCGGGCGCCTGACCGAGCGGCCCGTCGAGCACCCGCACGTGCGCGTCGGGTGCCCGCTCGCCTGCGCGCGGCCCGCCATCGAGCACGCGCTCGAGCGTCAGCGGACTCTTCCGGTACTGCACGCCGAGCTCGCTGACCGTGCGCCGCACCGCGTCGCGCATCGGCCCGAACGACGCCAGCACCGGCACGACGTGATCGCGCAGCAGCTTCATCGCGCCACGCTCGGCTTCGACGATCTGCGTGACGAAACCGGTCTGCCGCAACACGTCGCGCTCGATCGGATGACGCTCCGCGTGATACGTGTCGAGCAACCGCTCGGGCGTGCCCGCGCCCAGCACGCGCGCGAGCTTCCAGCCGAGATTGAACGCCTCCTGGATGCCGGTGTTCATGCCCTGCGCGCCGGCCGGGCTGTGGACGTGCGCGGCGTCGCCCGCGAAGAACACGCGGCCGTGACGCAGCCGGTCGACCATCCGGCTGTGCAGATGAAAATACGACGACCACGCGAGATCGCTCGGCGAGATCGACACGCCGGCACGGGCACGCACGATCGCGTCGCATTCCGCGAGCGACGGGGTCGGCGCATCGGGCGACGCGTCGCTGCCGGGCGGCCGGTCGGCCACGAGCCGGTAACGTCCGCCGCCCATCGGAAACAGGCCGGCGATGCCGTCGGATGTCGTGAACAGGTGGATTTCTTCGTCCGGCCAGTCGGGTATGGCCGCGAAATCGGCGAGCAGGAAGGTCTGCTCGAACGCATGCCCGGCAAAGCCCAGGCCGAGCAGATGCCTGACCGTGCTGTGTGCGCCGTCGGCAGCGATCAGGTACGACGGCGCGAACGATTCGTCGCGGCCGTCGGCGCAGCGGATCGACACGTCGAGCGACGCACCACCCGCCTCGCACGCGGTCAGCGTCGCGCCGCGCTCGACCGTCACGCCGAGCCGGGCCAGATGGTCGGCAAGCAGGCGCTCGGTGACGGTCTGGTCGAGAAACAGCAGGTACGGATAGCGCGTTTGCAACGGATCGAAATCGAGCCGCGCGATCACGCGGCCGTCGGCATGCAGCGCGGCCGCATGGGCACGATGACCGAGCGCGAGAAATGGTTCGACCGCGCGATGCTGCTCGAGCAATTCGAGCGTGCGCGCCTGGATGCCGATCGCGCGCGAATACGGCGCTGGTGCGGCGAGCCGATCGATGATGCGCACCGGCACGCGGGCTCGCGCGAGGCTCATCGCCGCGGCAAGGCCGGTCGGCCCCGCGCCGACGATCAGCACGGGCGGGATATCGGGCAGTGTGTCAGCCATGAGAACCTCGATGACACGCGATCCTGCAAGTCTACGCCGCTCCGCGTGACGGGGCCATATGCCGATCGGCCGACGCGCGGCCCCCCCGCGCGGTGTGGGAAAATACGCGCTTTCCGTCAGTTATCGCGTTATGGATTCCGCATTCGACCGGGCGTATGCCGCACACCGCGCGGGCCGCCTCGCCGAGGCCGAGCACGGCTATCGCAACGCGCTCGCCTCCAATCCCGCCGACGCCGACGCGCTGCATCTGTTCGGCGTGCTGCGGCACCAGCAGGGCCAGCACGCCGAGGCGGCCGATCTCGTCGGCCGCGCCGTCGCGCTGCGGCCGGGCGACGCCGCGCTGCAGCTCAATCTCGGCAACGCGCTGAAGGCGCTCGGCCGGCTCGACGAAGCAGTCGACCGCTTTCGCAACGCGCTGACGCTCGCGCCCGAATTTCCGCTCGCGCACTACAACCTCGGCAACGCGTATGCGGCGCTGCAGCGCCACGACGATGCGATCGATGCATTCGGCCGCGCGCTGCGGCTCACGCCCGACGATGCATCGATCCACAACAATCTCGGCAACGCGCTGAACGCGCTCGGCCGCCACGACGACGCGCTCGCCGCGTTCCATCGCGCGCTCGAGCTGCGGCCCGGGCATGCGGGCGCGCACAACAACCTCGCGATGGCGCTGAACGCGATGGGCCGTGCCGACGACGCAATCGCGCATTTCCAGGCGGCGATCGCCGCGCAGCCGCGCTTCGTCGCCGCCCATTTCAATCTCGGCAACACGTTCGATGCGGTCGGCCGGCATGCGGAGGCGGCCGCCGCGTTCGAAGCCGCGCTCGCACTGCATCCGTCGTTTCCGCTCGCACTGTTCGGGCTCGCGAACGCATTGAGCGCGCAGGGCCGCCACCGCGACGCGCTGCCCTACTACGAGCGTGCGGTCGGTCTCGATCCGTCGTTCAGCCTGGCGTGGCTGAATCTCGGCAACGCCCATCACGCGCTCGGTGCGCACGAGATGGCGCTGCGCGCCTTCGACCAGGCACTGCGCGTCGCGCCCGATCTCACGCTGGCACGGCTGCACCGCGCGGTCACGCTGCTGACGCTCGGCGACTTCACGCGCGGCCTGCCCGCCTACGAAGCCCGCCACGACACGCCCGGCGCGACGCCGCTCGGCACGCTGCCGCGCTGGCAAGGCGAGCCGATTGCGTCGCGCACGCTGCTGATCCGCGCGGAACAGGGCTTCGGCGACACGCTGCAGTTCGTCCGCTTCGTGCCGCTCGCCCGCGCACGCTGCGCGCGCGTCGTGCTCGAAGTCCAGCCGGAACTGGTTACGCTGCTGGCGCCGGCCGCGGCGCGCTGGCGCGTGACGCTCGTCGCGCTGGGCGCGGCAAGACCGCCTGCCGCGGATGTCGCGTGCACGCTGATGAGCCTGCCGTTCCTGCTCGGGCTTCAGACGAAGGAGGACATCGTCGCGGGCTCGCGCTACCTCGACGCCCCCGACGGCGCCGGCCGGCGCTTTCGCGGCTCGCTCGGCGGGCAATCGAAGCGCAAGTTCGGCCTGGCGTGGTCGGGGCGCCGGCAGGCGCAGGAAAACCGTTCGATGCCGTTCGACGCGCTCGCACCGCTGCTCGCGCTGCCGGACATCGACTGGATCGTGCTGCAGCCCGCACTCGACGACGACGAACGCGCGCGCGTCGACGCGCATCCGCGCGTGCATCGGCTCGACGGCCGGCTGAACGACTTTGCCGACACGGCCGCGCTGATCGATCGGCTCGACGGCGTCGTCACGATCGATACGGCGGTCGCGCACCTCGCCGGCGCGCTCGGCAAGCCGCTGTGGGTGATGCTGCCGTTCGCGCCCGACTGGCGCTGGTTCACCGGCGACGACTGCCCGTGGTATCCGCAGGCCAGGCTCGCCCGCCAGCCCGCGCCGGGCGAATGGCACGACGTGGCGGCCGCGGTCGCCGGCATGCTGCGCGAAGCCTGAACGCACACGAAAAAAGGGAGCGCGCCGCGCTCCCTTTTTCATTGCATGGTGTGCGGCCGGCGCCGCGCGTCATACCGCTGCCGGTCAGGCCGCCTTGTACTGGTTGCGCGCCTCGGACGTGCGATACAGCACGAGTGTCGCGATCAGCCCGCAAATCGCGGCAACGCTCAGCCACAACCCCGGCGCCGCCTTGTTCCCGGTCTGATGAATCAGCAGCGTCGAGATCGCGGGCGTGAAGCCGCCGATCGTCGTCGCCAGGCTGTATGCCAGCGAGAAACCGGCCGTGCGCACGTCGGCCGGCATCACTTCGGTCAGCGCAACGACCATCGCCCCGTTGTACGACGCGTACAGGAATGACAACCACAGCTCGACCGCGAGCAGCCGCAGGAACGACGGATCGCCGACGAGCCACAGCACGGCCGGGTACGCCGTCAACAGCGTCAGCACCGTGAACGCGATCAGCACCGGGCGGCGACCGACGCGGTCGGACAACGCACCGGACAGCGGCAGCCACACGAGATTGGAGACCCCCACGCAGACGGTCACGATGAGTGCATCGAGCGACGACAGGTGCAGCACTTCCTTGCCGAACGTCGGCGTATAGGCGGTGATCATGTAGAACGACACCGTCGTCATGATCACCATCCCCATGCCCGCCACCACGACGCCCCAGTTATCGAGCATCGAACGCATGATCTCGCCCATCGTCGGACGATGACGCTTCGCGAGGAACTCGTCGGTCTCCTTCAGCGAACGACGGATCAGGAACAGGAACGGCACGATCAGGCAGCCGATCAGGAACGGAATGCGCCAGCCCCACGCGGTCATCTCCTCGGCCGGCAGTGCGCGGTTCAGCAGCACGCCGACGAGCGCGGCGAACACGACGGCCACCTGCTGGCTGCCCGACTGCCACGACGTATAGAACCCCTTGTGCCCCTTCGTCGCGATCTCCGACAGGTAGACCGACACGCCGCCGAGTTCGACGCCGGCCGAGAAGCCCTGCAGCAGCCGGCCGAGCAGCACGAGCACCGGCGCGAGCACGCCGATCGTCGCATAGCCGGGTATCGCGGCCACCGCGAGCGTGCCGATCGCCATCAGGCCGAGCGTCAGGATCAGCCCCTTGCGGCGGCCGTGATGGTCGATGTACGCGCCGAGCACGATTGCGCCGACCGGCCGCATCAGGAAGCCCGCGCCGAACACCGACAGCGACAGCATCAGCGACGCGAATGCGTTGCCGCTCGGAAAGTAGGTTTTCGCGATGGCCGACGCGTAATAGCCGTAGACCATGAAGTCGTACATTTCCAGGAAGTTGCCGCTGACGACCCGGAACACGGTGCGGACTTTCGATTCCTGCGCGATGGCGGGTGACGCTGTGGACATGTTTTTCTCGCTCAGCTCGGATGGCGCGAATCCGCGCCGCATGGATCCGACGACGCACGCGGCGCCGGGCCGGCGCGCACGGGCATCGCTGCCCGCCGGCGGCGCACCGCGCAACGACGCGCGCACCGGCATGGTTCACGCATCATGCCACGCCAAGCCGACATTTGCCTTGTGTCGCCCCTGCCGGTGCGGTCGCGACGTTCTCCTCGTACAAGTCGCCCCGAAACGGCAGCAAAAATCAGATTGATCTGATCGACCAGCCTTCGCCGGCTGACGACAATGTCTCGATTTGCGACGACATATCCGCGCCGCACCGGCACGGATGCCCGTGTCGCATGGCGCCCCGCCCTCATGACTCCATCGTCCCTCGTCCCCGTTGCAGGCGCACTCGCCCGCCCCCGCGTCGCTCCGCTCGATCACGTGCCGTCGCTCGGCCGCGACTGGACCTTTCGCGGCGCCCCCGGTGCGCGGCCCGGCAAGCACTGCCTCGCGACACTGACGACGTCCTGCATCGACGTGGACCGGCCGCACCGCGCATGCCACTGGCAGCCGCTGCCGATCACGGCGTCGGCACCGACGCGTGCCGGGTCGCCGGTTGCACGGCCTGCCGCCGCGGCCCCGAGCTCCCCCCGTATCGCCGGCGGCTTTCGCGACCGGCGCGCGAAGTACGCGATCTGCTGGAGTATCGGCGCGCTCGGCATCATCGGCTGGCTGATTGCCACGTATGAACCGATTGCAGGGTTCGGGCCTGCCTACGCGATTCACGCGGCCGGTGGCGTACCGGATCACGCGACGTCGTCCTCCGGTGCCGTGCGGGTCGCTGCGGTTCAGCCGAGTACGTCGACGAGCGCGCCTTCGCCGCGCAAGATGGCAGCGCCTGTCGCGACAACGGCCGAGCCCCTGCCGGCCATGCACCAGGTTGCGCGTCCTCCCGCCTCGCTTCGTCCAACGGCAACGTCCAGCGTACCGCCGACCGCCACTGCCGCATCGCCTCGTTCCAGCGGCACGCGCATGGCGGCGGCGCCGGTCCGAACACCAACCGTGATGCGGATGGCCACGCGACCGCCGATCAGCGGCAGCACGGTCGACACCCGCACCCGCGATCGGCTCGCCGCATTGCCGCGTGCAACTGGCGACATGCGCGACACGCTCGACGATCCGCTCACGCTGATCGCGATGGCGAGCGCGCTGCGCGCTACCGAGCCTGTCCCTGCAACGCACGCGCCCGCCACCGGCGTGGACTGGACGGCACAGCTGTCCAACCGCCGCCTGACCGATACGCCGGGCGCATTCGCGCGCTAACGGCCGGCCATGAAAAAACCCGGCGAAGCTTGCTTCGCCGGGTTTTGCTCGTCTCTGCGTCCGTCTGACGACTCGTTACTTGTGCGCGGGCAGCCCCGTCTCGGTCTGCTTCTCGAGCTGTCGCACCTGCTCCTGCAGATCGCGCAGCTGCATCTGTGCAGCCCGCTTCTCGACCTGCAGCGCCTGCGCCTGCTCCTGCGCCGAGCGCTGCCGCTGCGCGACTTCAGCCTGCTGGCTACGCGCTACGCTCAGGTCGGCCTGCAACTGCTGCGCACGATTCGCCTGCAGCGCAATCACGCGCTCGAGAAACGCCTTCTGCGCGTCCAGCTCGGTACGGCGGATCTCGATATCGGCGAGTTGTACGGTCTGCTGAACGAAGTTCGCGTAGACCATCTCGGCGCGGGTCTTTTCCTGCGACCGGATCACGCGCCACAGATGCTTGTCCTGGAACAGCGCGACGTAGTACGTCATCTCGCGCGGGTCGAACATCAGGCTCGCACCGTAGCTGCCGTTGTACGTCGTGCGCATCTCGACGATCCGGCCGTCGTGCAGCATCTGCGTCAGCTCCGCGACGTTGCCTCGTGCGGCGGCATCCGTCGCAGCCGTGGCGGATGCCGCCGTGTCGCCGCGCAGGCTCGTGACCGCCGGACGCGTACCGGCGGTGGGCGCCGTCGCGTCAGCGGACCAGGCCACGCCCGCTTGCGCGCAGGCAGCCAGCGCAACGATCCACGTCGCGCATCGTGCAGGGGAAAAATTTCGGAAAGCCAACGTCAGACTCCGGCAAACGAATCGGAACTCGCGATTATCGTTCAAAACGAAACGGCCGCATCTCGAATTTGTCGGGATGCGGCCGGCCTTCGTACGACGCGAAGCATGCGGCTTGCTACAGGCGGGTTTCGCGTGCCGCGCGCAGGAATGCATCGAGCAGCGGCGTGCAGTCGAGCAGCTCCGAACCGCCGGCACGATGGAACTCCGGGTGCCACTGCACGCCGACGACGAACGGCGAACGGCGATGGCGAATGCCTTCGATGATCCCGTCGCCGGCCGACACGGCCTCGATGTTCAGATCGCGGCCGAGATCGCGGATCGCCTGATGGTGGATCGAGTTGACGATCGCTTCGCTGCGCCCCGGGAACATGCTCGCAAGCGTCGACGAATCCGGGAAGCGGATCGCGTGACGATGCTGGTCGTAATGCTCGCTCACGTGCGCATTCGCGGTCGGCACGTCGGTGGCGATGTCCTGGTACAGCGAACCGCCGAACGCGACGTTGATCAGCTGGCAGCCGCGGCACACGCCGAGAACGGGTTTGCCGGATTCAACGAACTCGTGCAGCAGCTCGAGCTCGTACATGTCGCGCACGCGATCGCCCGGCCATTCGGGGCGGGCGTCGGACGCGGCATAGGTTTGCGGCGATACGTCGGCGCCCCCCTGCAGCAGCAGGCCGTCGAGATGCTTCGCGTAGTCGCGCAGGCGGATGTTGCTCGGGTGAATCATGCCCTGATGGCCGACGGTCGGAATCATGAACACGAGCACGTCGCGCGACATGACCCAGTGCGCGATCGATTCCTCGAGGTACTGGAGCGTCTTGCCTCGCAGCCCCTTCGCCCCCGGTTCCGGATGGAAGATCCGCGCCGACACGCCGATGCGCAGCGTGCGCTGCGTGATGCGCTGGCCGGCACGGTCGAACAGCCGGCGGGCGCGCGCGGCCACGATCCGGCCGAATACCGACCACGGCGTGTCGCTCTGCTTCAGATAGGCCGGCGGCGCATTCTGCGCGCTCGCGGGCGGCGGGCGCGGCGTGTCGAAATCAGGCTGCGCGCCGAATCCGGGGGGCGGCGTTCCCGCCTTCGGCGGCGCGGCGGCGGCAGCGCCATCGATGGCGGCGCCTGTCGCCCCGGGCGCGCCCGGCTCGGACGCGGCCGTAACCGGTGACGCACCGTCAGCAGCGACGTTCTGCGCGGCGGCCTGGGCGGCCGGCGCATCGGGCGCTTTCGCCGGATCGGTACGGGGTGAATCGGAAGAAACGGAGGAGGTGCCGGGCAGACCGGCCGGGGAAGGCGTGTTTTCGCTCATGACGATGGTCTGGTACGTCGCTCACGCGTATGGATAACGAGGATTCATTATGCTTCAGCGCACGATCGAGCGGCAAACCTGCAACATCCTGTCGATATTGTTGCAAATCGGCGGCGAACTGCGTCGGGGAGCGTCCCCGCCCGCGCGCCGGCCACGCTGATACGGCACCACCAGTACTGGACACCTGTGATATATCACAATAATATCCACGGATTGTCCACGCTTCCCGACCGCCCGCGCCATGATCGCGCCCCGCCCGGCCGCCGCGCCGCATCCCGCATGAATGCCCTGACCGACGTCACCCGCGAGCACCCGGCAGCACCGACGGCCAGCCTCGCCGACCGCGCGTATGCGCTGATCCAGCGCGACATCATCACGATGCGCCTGAAGCCCGGCGCCGCCCTCAACGAAGCCGATCTCGTCGCCCGCACCGGCATCGGCCGCACGCCGGTACACCAGGCCGTGCATCGGCTCGTGCTCGACGGGCTGCTGTCCGTGATGCCGCGCAAGGGATTGATGGTGCAGCCGCTGTCGCTCGACGACATCGTCGCGGTGATCGACGTGCGGCGCATCAACGAAGCGCACTGCGCGGAACTCGCCGCGCGCCATGCAACGCCCGACGATCTCGCGGGCCTGGCCGCGCTGCTCGACGACGGGCAGGCCTGCGTCGACACGCACGACGTCGAAGGCATGATGGAACTCGACCGCGCCTTCCACCAGGCGATCGCCGCGGCCGCGCGCAATGCGGTCCTCGCCGACATCCTGCGCGGGCTGCATGAGCGCTCGCTGCGCTTCTGGTTCGTCACGCTGTCCGAACCTCACCATCTCGCCGACGTCCAGCACGAGCATCGCGAACTGTTCGATCGGCTGTCCGCGCGTGACGCCGCCGGCGCACGCGCGGCCGTCGAAAGTCATATCGATTCGTTCCGCTCCACGCTTCTTCAACATCTTCGCCCCTGAGCCGCCATGACCACTTTCACGCCCTTCCCCCCGCTCGCCCAGCTCGCCGCCGACCTCGCCGCCGGCCGGACCACGAGCCGCGCGCTCGTCGACACCGCGCTCGACCGGATCGCCGATCCGTCGGGCCAGGGCGCGGTCGTCTTCACCGAAGTCGATGCCGACAACGCGCGCGCGGCCGCCGACGCGCACGACCGGCTGCGCGCGGCGGGCACCGTGCTGTCGCCGCTCGCGGGCATTCCGGTGTCGGTCAAGGACCTGTTCGACGTCGCAGGCCAGGTGACGCGCGCGGGTTCGCGCGTGCTCGACGGCACGCCGGCCGCGCGCACCGACGCGGTCGCGGTCGCGCGGCTCAAGCGCGCGGGCGCGGTGCTGGTCGGCCGCACCAACATGAGCGAGTTCGCGTTCTCGGGGCTCGGGCTGAACCCGCACTTCGGCCATCCGCGCTCGCCGTACCACCGCGATGTGCCAGGCGACGCGCGGATTTCCGGCGGTTCGTCGTCCGGCGCGGCCGCGTCCGTCGCCGACGGGATGGCCGCCGTCGCGCTCGGCACCGACACGGGCGGCTCGATCCGCATTCCGGCCGCCCTGTGCGGACTGACGGGCTTCAAGCCGACCGCGAGCCGGATCCCGACGCAAGGCGGCGTGCCGCTGTCGACGACGCTCGACTCGTTCGGCCCGATCGGGCTGACGGTCGCCTGCTGCGCGCTCGTCGACCGGATGCTCGCGGGCCTCGAACCGCGCGTGCCGGCCTCCCGGCCGCTCGAAGGCGTACGGCTCGGCGTGCTGACGAACTACGTGACGGACGGCGTCGATGCCGACGTCGCGGCCGCGCTCGACGCCGCGCTCAAGCATCTCGAAGCCGCCGGCGCGATCGTCACGGAAGTGCGCTTCCCCGCGCTCGACCGGCTGCCGGACGTCAACCGCTTCGGCTTCTCGCCGATCGAGGCTTACGCGTGGCATCGCCCGCTGCTCGCCAAGCACCGCGACCGGTACGACCCGCGCGTGCTCACGCGGATCCTGAAGGGCGAACCCGCGAGCGCGGCCGACTATCTCGACCTGCTCGCCGCGCGCACGGCGATGCTCGACGAAGCGGCCCACACGGTCTGGTCGCGCTTCGATGCGCTCGTCGCTCCGACGGTGCCGGTCGTGCCGCCGCGCATCGCCGAACTCGAAGCGGACGACGATGCCTTCACGCGCACCAACGCGCTGATCCTGCGCAACCCCAGCGCGTTCAACTTCCTCGACGCATGCGCGTTGTCGCTGCCCTGCCATCCGCGCGACGCGGCACCGGTCGGCCTGATGCTCGCGGCCGCGCCGCATCGCGACGACGCGCTGCTCGCGATCGGCCAGGCGGTCGAGGCCGTGCTGAACACGATCCGCTGAGCGCCGCCGACCGGGTGCCGGCGGGCACGACGCGCGGTGCGGCAGGTTGCCGCACGCGCGCTGTCAGTTTCGTGCCAGACCGTTCGCGCTAAAATCGCGCGATTGTTTTCCGGACCGACCCACGAGGAACCCCGCCGACATGAACGACTACACGCTCGCCATCCGCCGCGAACGCCGCCTGCTGATGCTGCTCGGATGGGTGTGCATCGCCCTGCTGGCCGGTGCGCTCTACCTGCAGTACGTGAAGAACGAAGATCCGTGCCCGCTGTGCATCATCCAGCGCTACTTCTTCTGCGCGATCGGGATCTTCGCGTTCCTGGCCGCCGGGATCCGCAACTGGCGCGGGGTCTGGGTGCTCGAGCTGCTGATCGCGATCGCCGCGGCCGGCGGCGTCGGCACGGCCGCCCGGCACCTGACGATCCAGATGAATCCGGGCTTCAGCTGCGGTTTCGACACGCTGCAGCCGATCGTCGACAGCCTGCCGCCCGCGCAGTGGTTCCCGGGCATGTTCAAGGTCGCCGGGCTGTGCGAGACGGTCTACCCGCCGATCTTCGGCATCCTGCTGCCCGGCTGGTCGCTGATCGCCTTCGCCGTGATCCTGGTCGCGGTCGCCGCCAGCCTCTGGCGCCATCGCCGCAAGCTCGCGGCCTGACCGGCCGGTTTCGCACCGGCCTGCGCGCGGCCCGTTCGCGCGGGCCGCACACGACCGCCGGTCGGTGACCGCCCGGCTGCGGAGCGCCCGCCGGCCCAGCCCGGCGAGCCGCATCCGGCCCGTCAAGCGTAAACACCTACCCCGCCGCCGCCCGGGTCTCCGGGCGAACGCGCATCGCGCGACTTCCGCGCGCAGCCCCGCCACGCCTGCGTTTCGGCCCGATGTGCACGCATTGGCGCCCCGATCCCGCGCGGCGGGCCTATGATCGACATGATCGCCTCCTGATAGCCCGGATCACCGCCTGGCGATGTTCCCGTCGCCTTACGGTGCTATCTTCGTGACTGGATGGCGATCTACGTGCGCGAGGCCAGGCGGTCTCACCACCCCTGCGTAACGCGCGCCCGATCCGCAATGTCGACTGGATTCATCATGACAACGCAAACCATCCGCATCCGTCACCCTCATGGCGTCCGCGTATCCGGCGGGGCCGTCCGCGCGCGCCGTTCGTGCGCTGCCGCCGCACTGCATCGGCCGTGCGGCCGGCCCGCCTCGCTCCCGTCCGTCATCGTTGCCGCCACGCCCGCCAGCCCGCGCCGCGTGTCGTGCCGCGTCGTCCCGAACGGAGCGTGCTGATGGAAGCCTGGCTCGGCGATCTGCAGCAACTGCTCGCGCATGGCGAAGCGGCCGTGCTCGTGACGGTCGCGCACACCGACGGCTCCGCGCCGCGCGAAGCCGGCACCAAGATGCTCGTCACGCGCGACACGGCCCGCCATACGATCGGCGGCGGTCATCTGGAATGGAAGGCGATCGAGATCGCGCGGCATCTGCTGAAGGATGGCGCGCACGTGCCGCACGCACGCCGGCTCGAACGGCTCGCGCTCGGCCCGAGTCTCGGCCAGTGCTGCGGCGGCGCCGTGGTACTCGCGTTCGAGCGGCTCGACGTGGGCGATCTCGGCTGGATCATGTCGCTCGCGAAGCGTGTCGCGGCCGGCGTCGCGACCGTGCGTAGCGTATCATTCGGCCCCTCGCCGGGCGCGCCGCTGTTGAGCGAGCCCGAATCGGAAGCCGCGCGTGCCGACTGCCTGCTGTGGGAAACCGGCGGCGTGTCGCTGATGACCGAAACGATCGCGCCGTATGCGTTCCCCGTCGTCCTGTTCGGCGCCGGGCACATCGGCACCGCGCTCGTGAAGGTGCTGGCGACGCTGCCGTGCCACGTGCGCTGGATCGACGGGCCCGATGCGGTGTTCCCGCCGGCCGACGCGCTCGCCGGCATCGGCAACCTCGCGATCGAAGCGGCCGCTGCCCCGGCCGACGCGGTCGACGCAGCGCCGCCGCAGTCCTACTTCATCGTGATGACGCACGACCACGCACTCGATTTCGTGCTGGCCGAGCGCATCCTGCGACGTGGCGACTACGCGTATTTCGGGATGACCGGCTCGCACGCGAAGCGCGCGCAGTTCGATCATCGCCTTGCAGCCATCGGCATCGACCCGGCCCAGGTCGCGCGGATGCGCTGCCCGATCGGTGTCGAAGGCATCATCGACAAGGCGCCCGAAGTGATCGCGATCTCGGTGGCTGCGCAATTGCTGCAGGCCGTCGAGGCAAACGCGAATGCGAACGCGTCCACGCAGGCTTCCCCTACCTACTGACCGACCAAGAACGACGCCATGACCCCGACATTCAAGGACAAGATTGCCCGCGCGCCGAAAGCGGAGCTGCATATCCATATCGAAGGCTCGCTCGAGCCCGAACTGATTTTCGCGCTCGCGGAGCGCAACGGCGTGAAGCTCGCGTACGACTCGATCGACGCGCTGCGTGCCGCATACGCGTTCACCGACCTGCAGTCGTTCCTCGACATCTATTACGCCGGCGCGAGCGTGCTGCTGACCGAGCAGGATTTCTACGACATGACGGCCGCGTACTGCGAACGCGCGCTCGCCGACAACGTCGTCCACACCGAGCTGTTCTTCGATCCGCAGACGCACACCGAGCGCGGCGTGCCGATCGAGACGGTGGTCGCGGGCATCGAGCGTGCACTCGCCGATGCCGAACAACGCGGGCTGTCGAGCAAGCTGATCCTGTGCTTCCTGCGCCACCTGTCCGAAGAGGACGCGCTCGCGACGTTCGAATCCGCGCTGCCGCTGTTCGAGCGCTATCGCCATCGCCTGATTGGCGTCGGTCTCGACTCGTCCGAGCTCGGCCATCCGCCGACGAAGTTCGCACGCGTGTTCGAGAAGGCGCGCGCGCTCGGGCTGAAGCTCGTCGCACACGCAGGCGAGGAAGGCCCGCCCGCGTACATCTACGAAGCGCTCGACGTGCTGAAGGTCGACCGGATCGACCACGGCGTGCGCAGCATCGAGGATCCGGCGCTCGTCGAGCGCCTTGCGAAATCCCGCACGGCGCTCACCGTCTGCCCGCTGTCGAACCTGAAGCTGTGCGTGTTCGACGACATGGCGAAGCACACGCTGAAGGCGCTGCTCGATCGCGGCGTCGCGGTGACGATCAACTCCGACGATCCGGCCTATTTCGGCGGCTACGTCAATGAAAACTACTTCGCGACGGCCGAAGGGCTGCAACTCACGGATGCCGAAGTCCATGCGGTGATCCGCAACGGCTTCGAGGCGTCGTTCATCGAACCGGCGCAGCGCGACGCACTGTACGCGCGCCTCGACGCGTACTGGCAGGCCGCGTGACGGCCCGCATCGAGGAACGCTGACAGATGAAACACGGCAACGGCATCCGCTTCGCGACCACCGGCCCGGCCTTGCGCCGGGACGACCGCGTGCGTGAGCGTGCGGCCGCGGCGCTGTGCGTCGGCGCTCGCGCGTGCCTGCCGTCGCGATTTGCCGTTTCGCTCGCCACCGCATCGGTCGTGGGCGCAACGGCTGCGAGGCCCGCCGGCAACCACTCGCCGGCGGCTTCGCCCGCGCAATCGCTTCCGGTCGTGCCGCACGCAGCGTGCCGCACCCGCTCGCCAGGCACCGCCTTGCCCTCGTGCGGCGTCGCCCGTTTTCTTCTGTTCGCCTTACCTTGATGCAGGACCATTCGTCATGACGCAAACCGCTTTCCGTTCCCAGCTGCTGACCTTCAACGGCGACCCGGCCCAATCGAGCCAGGCCGCGAATTACGAGACCGACGGCCTCCTGGTCGTGGACGACGGCAAGGTCGTCGCGGCCGGCCCGTACGCGCAACTCGCTGCGACGCTCGCGCGCGACGCGATCGTCCATGACCTGCGCGACAAGCTGATCGTGCCCGGCTTCATCGACACGCACATCCACTATCCGCAGACCGACATGATCGCGTCGCCGGCGCCGGGCCTGCTGCCGTGGCTGGACAAGTACACGTTCCCGACCGAGCGCCAGTTCGGCGATCCCCAGCATGCGCGCGAAGTCGCCGACTTCTTCGTCGACGAACTGCTCGCGTGCGGCACGACGAGCGCGCTCGTCTATTGCACGGTGCACAAGCAGTCGGCCGACGCGCTGTTCGCGGCGAGCGATGCGCGCGACCTGCGGATGATCGCGGGCAAGGTGCTGATGGACCGCAACTGCCCCGAATTCCTGCGCGATACCGCGCAATCGGGTTATGACGACAGTGCCGAGCTGATCGACCGCTGGCACGGCAAGGGCCGCCAGATGTACGCGCTCACGCCGCGCTTCGCGCCGACGTCGACCGAGGCGCAGCTCGAGGCGTGCAGCGAACTCGCGCGCCGCCATCCGGACGTGTTCGTGCAGAGCCACGTCGCGGAAAACGTCGACGAGGTGAAATGGGTGGCCGAGCTGTTCCCCGGCCATCGCAGCTATCTCGACATCTACGACCGCTACGGGCTGCTGCGCCCGCGCGCGGTGTACGGCCACTGCATCCACCTCGACGACGAGGACCGCCGCCGGATGGCCGAGACACGCACCGTCGTCGCGCACTGCCCGACGTCGAACTTCTTCCTCGGCAGCGGGCTGTTCGATTTCGACAAGGCCGGCGAATACGACGTGCCGGTCACGCTCGCGACCGACGTCGGCGGCGGCACGTCGTTCTCGATGCTGCAGACGATGAACGAAGCGCACAAGGTCGCGCGGTTGTCGGGCCACCACCTGACCGCGACGCGGATGTTCTGGCTCGCAACCGCCGGCGCCGCGCAGGCGCTCGACCTCGCCGACACGGTCGGCACGCTCGCCCCGCGCACCGAGGCCGACTTCGTCGTGCTCGATCCGCAGGCCACGCCGCTGCTCGCGCGCCGCACGAAGCGCGCGGATTCGCTCGAGGAACTGCTGTTCGCGTTCGCGCTGCTCGGCGACGACCGTGCGGTGTATCGCACCTATGCGGCCGGCCAACTCGTCCACGAGCGCGGCGCGGCACGCCGCCCTGCCGCGTAACGACCTGCCGGGGTTCGCCTCGGCACGCGCGGGCCTCCACCGCCGCGCGTGCCGGGCCGCGCGCCGCCGAAATTACCGTAGGCCAACCCCGCCCCGACCCCGGGGCGCTGAGCCCGCCAACCGCTTTCCCGCGCGCAACGCGCCGTGCTAAAATTCGCCGCTCATTGGGGAGTAGCCGCTCCGCTCGATGTCCCGCGCTCCCGGCGCGCATCGTGACGGAGGCGTCCGTCAACAGACTTGGCCGTACGGCCATGGCGGACGCAGCCACCTAGGCCTGGCGAGACCGATGGTTCACAGCGCGCCGCATCAGGGCCCGGCGCGCGGTGGATCGTCGCTCGCACGCACAACATCGGCCCGTGGAACCCCATCCGTGTCCCAAGCCTTCCTGATCTCCACCGGCGCCGTCGCCCTCGCTGAAATCGGCGACAAGACCCAACTGCTTTCCCTCGTACTGGCCGCGCGCTATCGCAAGCCGGTGCCGATCATCCTCGGCGTGCTCGTCGCGACGCTCGTGAACCACGGTTTCGCCGGCGCGCTCGGCGAGTGGCTCGGCGTGCTCGTCACGCCGTCGATCATGCGCTGGGCGCTTGCGTTCTCGTTCATCGCGATGGGGTTGTGGATCCTCGTGCCGGACAAGCTCGATGCCGACGAAGCCAATGCCAACCGCTCGCGGCTCGGCGTGTTCGGTGCGACCCTCGTCGCATTCTTTCTCGCGGAAATGGGCGACAAGACGCAGATCGCGACCGTCGCGCTGGCCGCGCGCTTCCAGGACTACATCGGTGTCGTGGCCGGCACGACGTTCGGGATGATGCTCGCGAACGTGCCCGCGATCCTGCTCGGCGACCGCTTCGCGCACCGCCTGCCGACGAAGCTCGTGCACGCGATCGCGGCCGTGCTGTTCGTCGTGCTCGGCGCGCTGGCGCTGCTGGGTATCGGGGTCTGACTATCGGGGTCTGACGAAAGGGCATGGCCGGCGCGGCCGGACGGCCGCGCCGGGCGGGATCCCGCGTTACTTCGCGGCGGCAGCACCCGACGCGGGCGCGGCCGGCACCACGCGTTCGTTGGCAGCCGGCGCCGCCGGGCCGCCGCGCTTGTCGACCGGCAGCCGGACCGAACGAACCGCGCCGTTGGACAGCGGGAAGTCGGCGAGCGCACTGCGCGCGAGGAACGGCATCGCGTACAGCAGCGTACCGTTGTCGCCGGTCGTGCGCGCGGACACGTTGTACACCTCCTTGCCCGTCGCGCGCTCGGTGATGCGGATGCCGAGCGTGTAGTCGAACACCTGGTACGTCTGCGCGACGTAGCCGGCCGGCATTGGCCCCCAGGGACCCCACGGGCCCCACGGCCCGCGCCGCCAGTACGGCCCGGGCGCGAACCACGGATCGTAATAGACCGGCTGCGGCACCGTCACGAGATCGCTGCCGACCGCGTAAGTCAGCCCGACGAGGTATCGCGCCTGCGCCTGCGGCACCTGCCGGAACGCATACGTCGACAACTCGTTCGCGACGATCGGCTCGTAGGTCGACTGCTCGATGCTGTTCTTCTGCGCCTCGGTACGCGTGAACGCATAGGTGCGTGTCGCGTCGCTGCCGCTCCAGTCGGAGAAGGCCGTGACCTGGGTCGTCACATAGCTGGTGCAGCCGGTCAGCAGCGCCACGCACAGCACTGCCGCCCAGCCCGCCCCGCGTTGAATCCATTCGCGTTTCATGTTGATCCTCTTCGATCCGTCACCCGTTCGTCGCACCGCGCGAACCGTAACGGGATGCCGATAATACGCGGACTCCCGGAACCGGTAAAAAGTTCGCCCGGCACGCGGCCGCCAGCCTTTGTACAATGGCCCGGTTCGCCCGGCCCGTGCCACGGGCCCGTCCCCCACTCCACCGATCTCGACGACCATGTCCGACAACGCCTCCTCCACCGTGATCCGCCGCGCCGACTACACGCCGCCGGCCTTCCTCATCGATGCCGTCGCGCTCGAATTCGATCTCGCGCCGGCCCGTACGATCGTCAGGAATACGATGCGCGTGCGCCGCAATCCGGACGCCGCGCCCGCGCCGCACCTGGAGCTGATGGGCGAAGCGCTCGAATTCCTCGGCGCGCACGTGGACGGCGCGCCGCATGGCGCCGTGCGTGCGCACGAACACGGGCTGACGGTCGAGAACGTGCCCGAAGCGTTCGAGCTGACGCTCGAAAGCGCCTGCGCACCCGACCAGAATACGACGCTGTCGGGCCTCTATGTGTCGAGCGGCAACTTCTTCACGCAGTGCGAAGCTGAAGGCTTTCGCCGCATCACCTATTTCCTCGATCGCCCGGACGTGATGGCGTCGTACACGGTGACGCTGCGCGCCGACAAGGCCGCGTACCCGGTGCTGCTGTCGAACGGCAACCTCGTCGATTCCGGCGACCTGCCCGACGGCCGCCACTTCGCGAAATGGGAAGACCCGTTCCGCAAGCCGAGCTACCTGTTCGCGCTGGTTGCGGGCAAGCTCGTCGCGATCGAGGAGAAGATCACGTCCGGCTCGGGCAAGGAGAAGCTGCTGCAGGTGTGGGTCGAGCCGGCCGATCTCGACAAGACGCGTCACGCGATGGATTCGCTGATCCACTCGATCCGCTGGGACGAGCGACGCTTCGGCCTCGAGCTCGATCTCGACCGCTTCATGATCGTCGCGGTGGGCGACTTCAACATGGGCGCGATGGAGAACAAGGGGCTCAACATCTTCAACACGAAGTACGTGCTGGCGAACCCCGAGACCGCGACCGACACCGACTTCGCGAACATCGAATCGGTGGTCGGCCACGAGTACTTCCACAACTGGACCGGCAACCGCGTGACCTGCCGCGACTGGTTCCAGCTGAGCCTGAAGGAAGGCCTGACGGTGTTCCGCGACCAGGAATTCTCGGCCGACATGGCCGCGGGCGACGATCTCGAATCGGCGGCCCGCGCGGTCAAGCGCATCGAGGACGTGCGCGTGCTGCGCCAGCTGCAGTTCGCCGAGGACGCGGGCCCGATGGCGCATCCGGTGCGCCCGGAAAGCTACGTCGAGATCAACAACTTCTACACGATGACCGTCTACGAGAAAGGTTCGGAAGTCGTGCGGATGTACCAGACGCTGTTCGGCCGCGACGGCTTCCGCAAGGGGATGGACCTGTATTTCAAGCGCCACGACGGGCACGCGGTGACCTGCGACGACTTCCGTCACGCGATGGCCGACGCGAACGGGCGCGATCTCGCGCAGTTCGAGCACTGGTACAGCCAGGCCGGCACGCCGCGCGTGTCGGTGCGCACCGCGTACGACGCGGCCGCACGCCGCTACACGGTGACGCTCGCGCAGGGCTACGGCGACGCGTCTCCGGCCGCGCGCGACACGCAGCAAGGGCCGCTGCTGATCCCGTTCGCGATCGGCCTGATCGGGCGCGACGGCCGCGACCTGCCGCTGCGTCTCGACGGCGAAGCCGCCGCCGCAGGCACGACGCGCGTGCTCGACTTCACCGACACCGAGCAGACTTTCACGTTCGTCGACGTGCCGGAACAGCCGCTGCCGTCGCTGCTGCGCAATTTCTCGTCGCCGGTGATCGTCGAGTACGACTACAGCGACGATGACCTCGCGTTCCTGCTCGCGCACGACAGCGATCCGTTCAACCGCTGGGAGGCCGGCCAGCGCCTCGCGACACGCGCGCTGCTGACGCTCGCCGCGCGTGCGGCCGCGAACGAGCCGCTCACGCTCGGCGAGAACTTCGTCGCCGCATTCCGCCGTGTGCTGACTGATGAAAGCCTGTCGCCCGCATTCCGCGAACTCGCGCTGACGCTGCCGTCTGAAACCTACCTCGCCGACCAGATGGCCGAAGCCGATCCGGCCGCCGTGCATCGCGCGCGCCAGTTCGTGCGCCGCCGGCTCGCCACCGCGCTGCGCGCGGAATGGCTCGCCGCCTACGAGCAGCACCAGACGCCCGGCGCCTACGAACCGACGCCGGAGGCCTCGGGCCGCCGCGCGCTGAAGAACCTCGCGCTCGCCTATCTCGCCGAACTCGAGGATCCGGCCGATGCGGTGCGCCTCGCGAGCGCGCAATACGATGCGGCGAACAACATGACCGATCGCGCGGCCGCGCTCGGCGCGCTGCTGTCCGCCGCGGCCGCCGGCGCGACCGAACCGGCCGAGCACGCGCTCGACGATTTCTATCGTCGCTTCGAGAAGGAAGCGCTCGTGATCGACAAGTGGTTCGCGATGCAGGCCGCGCAACGCGGCACGCCCGCGCAGCCGACGCTCGCAAAGGTTCGCAAGCTGCTCGCGCATCCGGCGTTCAACCTGAAGAATCCGAACCGCGCCCGCTCGCTGATCTTCAGCTTCTGCGCGGCCAACCCCGCGCAATTCCATGCGGCGGACGGTTCGGGCTACGCGTTCTGGGCCGAACAGGTGCTCGCGCTCGACGCGATCAACCCGCAGGTCGCCGCACGCC
Organism: Burkholderia sp. AU33803; assembly: GCF_002223095.1. Lineage (NCBI taxonomy): Bacteria > Pseudomonadati > Pseudomonadota > Betaproteobacteria > Burkholderiales > Burkholderiaceae > Burkholderia > Burkholderia sp. AU33803. Next base: position 528,962 of record NZ_NKFJ01000004.1, on the reverse strand, counting down.
TCGCGCGCTCGCTGGAACTGTGGCGCCGCTTTACGCCGGCGCTGCGCGACCGGATGCGCGAAGCGCTCGAGCAGGTCGCCGCCGGTGCGAAATCGCGTGACGTGCGCGAGATCGTCGAGAAGGCGCTCGCGTAACGCCATCGCCCGCATCGCGCCTGCGCGATACAGCCGGTGCCGCCCATCGCGGCACCGGCTTTTTTTGGTGTGAAGACTGCTGGAACCGCGCGCAATCGCAGGGGTCGAGCGCGCCGCCTGCCGCTGGCATCAAGCGCGTCCCGCCGGTTTCCACCACCGGAAAACCGGGCCGGGCCGCCCGCCCGGCCATGTAACCGGACGAAAAAAGCCGGTGGCACGGGAGGCGCGGCGGGTAAAATTGCGGCTATTCAAGGATTCTTTTGGCCTTCCGGAGTCTGTCATGTCCATTGCCCGCCGCACCACGCTGTCGAAGTTCCTGATCGAACAGCAACGTGAGACCAACAACCTCCCCGCCGACCTGCGCCTGCTGATCGAAGTCGTCGCACGCGCATGCAAGGCGATCAGCTACAACGTGTCGAAGGGTGCGCTCGGCGAAGCGCTCGGCACCGCCGGCAGCGAGAACGTCCAGGGCGAAGTGCAGAAGAAGCTCGACATCCTGTCGAACGAAATCCTGCTCGACGCGAACGAATGGGGCGGCAACCTCGCCGCGATGGCATCGGAAGAAATGGAAACGTTCTTCCCGATCCCGGCGAACTACCCGCGCGGCGAATACCTGCTCGTGTTCGATCCGCTCGACGGCTCGTCGAACATCGACGTGAACGTGTCGATCGGCACGATCTTCTCGGTGCTGCGCTGCCCGGACGGCAAGCAGGCGACCGAGGAATCGTTCCTGCAACCCGGCACGCAGCAGGTTGCGGCCGGCTACGCCGTGTACGGCCCGCAGACGGTATTCGTGCTGACCACCGGCAACGGTGTGAACTGCTTCACGCTCGACCGCGAAGTCGGCTCGTGGGTGCTCACGCAGAGCAACATGCAGATCCCGGCCGACACGCGCGAGTACGCGATCAACGCATCGAACGCGCGCCACTGGTACGACCCGGTCAAGCGCTACGTCGACGAGCTGAACGCCGGCAAGGACGGCCCGCGCGGCGACAACTTCAACATGCGCTGGATCGCGTCGATGGTGGCCGACGTGCACCGGATCCTGAACCGCGGCGGCATCTTCATGTACCCGGCCGACAAGCGCACGCCCGATCGTCCGGGCAAGCTGCGCCTGATGTACGAAGCGAACCCGATGTCGTTCATCGTCGAACAGGCGGGCGGCGCCGCGACGACCGGCACGCAGCGCATCATGGAAGTGCAGCCGACCGGCCTGCATCAGCGCGTCCCGGTGTTCCTCGGTTCGAAGAACGAAGTCGAGCGCGTGACGGGCTACCATCAAGAAAAGCAATAAATTTGCACTGCAGCACTAGACAGTGTCGCGCGACGTACGTAGAATCGCGGCTCTCGATGTGACCCCAACGGGTCGCATCGCAGTGAACCGAAGCGGGGAAGTTTGCCGAGTCGATGCGTTTCGCGAAACAGCAGCAGCAAGCTGAAAAAATTTCGCAAAACCTATTGCCAAGGTCTCAGATTTCACCTTATAATTTCGTTTCTCTGATGCCGGTGTAGCTCAGTTGGTAGAGCAGCGCATTCGTAATGCGAAGGTCGTAGGTTCGACTCCTATCTCCGGCACCAAGTTATAAAGGGCTGACAAGCAATGCTTGTCAGCCCTTTTCTCATTCCGGGCACCCAATCGTGCGCTGCCCTTCTTCTCTCCGCTTCCGCTCCGCCTGCGGGCTGCGGGCTGCGGGCATCACCCGACTCCCGCGCCGCACGCAGCCGATTACAATCGCCGGACCACTCCGCCCTTTCCGAGCATCATGCGCACCTGGCGTCTCGAGCGACCGAACCTCACCGGGCAACTGGACGTATCACGTGCGACGCGCCTTGTTGCCGCGATCGGCGGCAACGAGCCCAACGCATTCGCAGCCGAAGTGCTGAAGCTGTTCGACGATGCGCTGTCGGTCACGCAATGCACGATCTTCGCGTACGAGTTCGGCAACCGTCCGCGCACGCTATCCGTCGCCGATCATCGCGGCGGCCGCTACCTGCGCGACGTCGCCGACACCTACGCGCGACACTTCTACGCGCTCGACGGCAACCAGAAGATCGTGTCGAGCGCACCCCGCGGCACGCGCCGCCATGACCTGCTGCTGCACCAGCAGGCCGGCGACGAGATCGATCATGAAGCGTATCGAGCGGCCTGCTACCGCGGCCCCGACGTGTCCGACCGGCTGTCGTTGCTGATGCAGCCCGACGATGCGAGCTGGCTGTCGATCAATTTGTACCGCGCGCATCGCAGCGGCGCGTTCCAGCCGCGCGAGATCGCGGAGATCGAAGCGCTCGCGCCGCTGATCGCGCAGGCCGCGAAGCATCACTACGCGCTCGCCGGTGCCGCGCAGATCGGCATCCCGCAACGGATGCTCGCGCGGTTACGCAGCGCCTGTCCGGCGCTGTCCAAGCGTGAACTCGACGTGCTGCGCGGTGTGCTCGAAGGCCAGACCGCACAAGAGATCAGCGACACGATCGGCGTGAAGGCGTCGAGCGTCGTCACGTACCAGAAACGCGCGTACCGGCGCCTGGGCATCTCGAGCCAGCGCCAGTTGTTCGCGCTCTGCCTGCAGCCCTGAACCGAACGGGCTTGCGATGACCGAATCGGGGTAAATCCCGGTCGGCTTGCTGTACCCGGAATGGGGACAGCGGACTTCCGTCCGGCTTCCATACTACTTCGACTGCCTGCACGCGTTTGCCCCGGCGCGCGTGCACGTCGAACCGCCCACCCCCGGAAGCCAACGATGAATATCGACTTCAAGCCCTACCCGTTCGTCGCCGAGCGCCATCCCGCGTATCTGCCGGCCTGCGACGACGGTATCGATACGCACCGGCATCGCGTAGCGATCGTCGGCGGTGGCCCCGTCGGCCTCGCCGTCGCGCTCGGCCTCGCGAACCATGGCATCCGCAGCGTGCTGCTCGAGGCCGACGATGCGGTCTGCCACGGCAGCCGCGCGATCTGCATCTCGCGGCGTAGCCTCGAAATCATCGAGCGGCTCGGCGCGCTCGACGACTTCCTGCGCACGGGGTTGCCGTGGACCGGCGGACGCAGCTTCTACCGTCGCGACGAAGTGCTGCATTTCACGATGCCGCAGGACGAAAACCAGAAGCTGCCGCCGATGATCAATCTCGCGCAATATCACATCGAGCAGTTCCTGCTCGACGCCGCGCTGCGCCGCCCAGAACTCATCGAGATCCGCTGGCAGACGAAAGTCACCGGCGTGGCCCGGCAACCGGGCGGTGCGCGCCTGGACGTCGACACACCGCTCGGCAGCTACGCACTCGACGCCGACTGGGTCGTCGCATGCGACGGCGGGCGCAGCACGATGCGCGAAGCGCTCGGCCTGTCGCTGCAGGGCACGAGCTACGAGGGCCGCTACGTGATCGTCGACATCGCGCTCGACAGCGACCGGCCGGCCGAACGGCTCGCGTACTTCGACCCGTCGTCGAACCCGGGCTCGACGGTACTCATCCACAAGCAGCCCGACAACGTGTGGCGAATCGACTACCAGTTGCGCGACGATGAGGATCCCGAAACGGCCATCAAGCCGGAGAACGTGATCCCGCGCGTGCAGAACCTGCTCGACACGATGGGCGAGCACGGCGACTGGTCGCCGATCTGGATCACGATCTACAAGGCGAATGCGCTGACGCTCGAACGCTATCGGCACGGCCGCGTGCTGTTCTGCGGCGACGCCGCGCATCTCGTGCCGATCTTCGGCGTGCGCGGCGCGAATTCGGGCATCGACGATGCCGACAACCTTGCATGGAAACTCGCGTACGTGACTCGCGGGCTCGCATCGGACACGCTGCTCGACAACTATTCGGACGAACGCGTGTTCGCGACGCACGAGAACCTGCGCTACGGCACGAAGAGCACCGAGTTCATGGCGCCGCCGTCGTTTGCGTTCGAACTGATGCGCAAGGCCGTGCTGTCGCTCGCGGTCCGGCATCCGGCGCTGCGCTCGCTGATCAATCCGCGCCAGACCACCGCCATCGCGTATGCGACGTCGTCGCTCAACGCAGCCGAACGCGACACGTTTTCAGCCGGCCCCGCGCCCGGCACGGTGCTCGTCGAATGTCCGCTGATGCTGTACACGGCGCATGGCAGCGACATACGCCGCGGCCACCTGACCGATCTCGTCGCCCCGCGCTTCACCGCGTTCTGCTTCACGTCCGACGGCGTGCCCGATCCGACGCTCGTCGATCTTGAACAGCGCCTGCACGCAGCGCGGATACCGTTCGCGCTCGTCACGCTCGCGCGGCATGCGGCGCCGCGGCAACCGGCCTGCGGCGGCCACGACGACGACGGCCGGCTGTTCGACATGTACGGCGCGCGCGACGGCACCGTCTATCTCGTGCGTCCGGACGGTCACGTACTCGGCCGCTGGCACGACGCTCGCGCCGGCGACGTGGCCGCCGCGCTCGAACGCGCACTTCGACCGAGCGCATCAACCGATCCTCAGGAGACCGCATGATGACGAACACCGAACGCGACATGCTCTACACCGACCTGTGCCGCACGATGACGCGTATCGGTGAAGCCGATGCGTCGCTCTTTCTTGCGCGCTTCGCCCTGCTGTCGATAGAAGCGATCGGCGAACCCGCGATCGTCGCACGGCTGATCGCCGACGCAGGCGACGGATTGCCCGACACGGGCATGCACGCATCGATGCACGAACGATGACGCCGATGGCCAACCGATTTCACCGGCAGCCTTTTCTTACAAATTCATTTCGACATGCATTGCCCGTGCGCGAGCCATGCCCTATGTAGACAAATTCCCTGGAAAATCCGGTGAAGGATGCATAACATTACTTAACGATTCCGACCCGCCTATCGCGTTACATTGCGTGGGCGGCGCGGCGAGTCGCGATGCCGCCTTCATTCAGCTTGCGGCAGCGCAGCCCGACGTCCGGTCAATCGACACAACTCAAGGAGAGGACAACCATGGCTCATGGCTTGATTATGTGGCTCATCATCGGTGCGATCGCCGGCTGGCTTGCCGGCTTGCTCGTCAAGGGCGGCGGCTTCGGGCTGATCGTCGACATCATCGTGGGGATCGTCGGCGCAGTGATCGGCGGCTGGCTCGCCGGGATACTCGGCATCAGCGTCGGCAGCGGCTTCATCGGTTCGGTGATCGTCGCGGTCGTCGGCGCGGTGATCCTGCTGTTCGTGATCCGGCTATTCAAGCGAGCGGCCTGACGCTTCTCTCCACGCGCCTTCGGGCGCGTTTTCGCCTCAGGCCGGCGCGCGGCACGCTCGCCGCGCGCCGGCCCGTTCAGTGCTTCGCGCGCTGCAACCAGCCGTCGGGTATGTCGGCCGCCAGCAGTCCACCGCGCGCTACGCGTGCATCATCGCGCCCGATCCATAGGGTGCGCGGCATCTCCCCTCGCCATCCCGCATCGAGCGCCGCGCGCAAACGCTCGGGCATCGGCTGACGACAGTAACGCGCACTACAGCGCTCCGCCTGCCGCGAGCGATCTCACAGCGACCATTTCAGTTCTCCATAGAAAGTACGGCCCGGATACGGGTGGAACACGTAGTAGCGGCGATCCGTCAGGTTGTCGATGCCGAGCGACGCAGTCCAGTGACGGTCGAAGCGGTAGCGCGCCTTCAGGTCGACGACCGTGAACGAGCTCGTGCCGCCGTAGACGTCCGGGTTCACGTCGCTGTTGTCGAGCGTGTTGAACTGACGGCCCGAGTAGCGTACGCCGACGCTCGCGAGCCAGTGCTCGTCGAAGCGATACGACGCGAGCAGGTTCGCACGCATGCGCGGAATCCGCGGAAAGCGCGAGCCGACATACGCGGGATTCGCGGCATCGGCGAGGATCTGCGCATTGCTTGCCGACACGTTCGCGTCGATCGCGAGCCCCTTCAAACCGACGTTCTCGCCGCTGAACGCGAGTTCGACGCCGCGCACGCGCACGCGATCGACGTTCGAGACGTTGGTCACCGTCGTCGCGCCCGACACCGTCGCCTGGCTGTAGATCGAATCGCGCAGGTCGCTCTGGAACACGCTGGCACGCACGACGCCGACACCCACGTCGCGCTCGGCCGTGAAGTCCCAGTCGATCGCCTTTTCCGGCCGCAGGTTCGGGTTGTTGTTGACGATCGCGTTGTTCGAGATCGTGCCCTGGAACAGTTCGCCGACCGTCGGGAAACGCGTGCCGGTCGCGAACGACAGCCTGAAGCGCCACACGTCGGTCGCATCCCATTGCAACGCGACCTTCGGCGACAGCGCATTCGCGCCGCGGTCCGCATAGCCGAGCGTGCCCGTTGCATTGCCGAGCGCACCGCCATACGCATCCCAGCGCTCGTAGCGCAGCCCCAGCGTCGCGAGCCAGCCCGGCGCGAAGCGCCACGCGTCCTGCCCGAACAGCGCCTGCGTGCGCGTGTCGCCGCGATAGACGCTCGACAGCGACGTGGTCGGCCCGGCCAGCCAGTCGGCCGTGTTGTACGTGACGTTGCGCAGGAAGTAGTTGTCGTAGTGATAGCCGAACGTGAACGTGTGGCCCCTCGCTTCCGGCGCCTCGGCCTTCAGGTCGAGCGTGCGCCAGCCGGTGCCGTCGCCCTGAAATAGCGTGCCTGCACCACCCTGCACGGTCGACGCCGAGCGTTGCACGTCGCGCGACACGTCGAACGCGGACACGACGCCCGACAGCCGCCAGCCGGAATCGAGCCGGCCATTCAGGCCGAGCGCATACAGCCAGTTCTCCTGGTCGCCGCGCTGCGGCGCGAACGCGTTCGGCGCGACGGTCATGTTCCGGCCGCCGATCGACACGTTGCCGCCATAGACCGGGCCGCCTGCCGCATCGCGCAGGAAGGTTTCGCCGTGCTGCCGGTAATGGTTCTCCCAATGCCCGAGCGTGAGCGTCGCATCGACGTGGTCGGTGAACGCATAGCCCATCCGCACCGTCTCGTTGAGCTGCTCGGTCCGCTCGATCGTCTGCGCGCCGACGATCGTCCGCGGCTTGCCATTGGGCCCAATGTCGGTCGCGGCGCCCGTCACGGGCACGGCCGCGCCGAGCGTCGGGTTGTATGCCGAATTGGGGCTCGCATACTGCATCGGCTGCCCGTTGTTCTCGAGCCGGTCGAGCGACAGCGCGAACCAGAACCGGCCGACCCGGTTCGCGATCCGCGCGGTCTGGTGATTGCCGCCGAAGCTGTCCGCGAATCCGTAGCCGTCGTGGTAGCGCTGCGTGAAGAACTGCGTCGACAGCGACGCCTCGAGCTTTTCCGGGCGGCGCGTCGTGAGCAGCACGGTCGAGCCGATCGAGTTACCCGGATACAGCGCTGAAAAGGGACCATAGAGCACGTCGACGCGCGCGATATCGTCCGGCGGAATCAGCGACCAGCGCGGCGGATACGCGTAGCTCGACCCGAGCAGGTTCGACAGCAGTACGCCGTCGGCGTAGACGAGCCCGCGCGCGCTCTGCAGTTCGTTGAAGTCGCGACCGGCGAACACGCTGTTGCGGTCGCCGATATAGCGCTTGCGGACCATCAGGTTCGGCGCGTACTTCAGCGCGTCCTCGGTGGTGACGTTGGTGTGGGACTCGATCTGCTCGCGCGTGATCGACGTGACGACGGCCGGTGTATCCGGATCGACCGGTTGCCGCTGCGCGGTCACGCTGACGGCGGTCAGCGTCTCGCCGGCCGCCGGCGGCGCGATTGCGACGGCCGAAGCGGGAGCGGCGGCATCGGCGGCACGCTCGACGCCACCGCGCGTGGTTGCGCTGCGTGCAGCGTCGGTCGAGGCCGCATGGGCGGTGGGCCACGCGAAAGCGGCCGCGCATGCGAGCGCGAGCCGACCGCGCGACGGCCGCGCGGCGAAGGGAGAGGACATGAGTGAATTCCTGAAAACGTGATCGGACGCCGCCGGACACGAGCACGCGCCGCGCACGGACGGCGCGGCACGCGGCCCGGCCGCGGACGGCACGCGCGCCACCGGCGCGCGCGAACGACATTAGTCAGATCGGAGCGTTTTCAGGCGGGGCGCGAGGCTGCGCGAGACGGATGCCCGGGCGGGGAAAATCGGCAATGGCGGGCGCGGCCGCGCGATAGGCGAACGTCCGCACGAAGCCCGGCAGGGCCGGCAGGCTCGATCCGAGCGCCACGTTCGCCGCGAAGCCGGGGCAGTACACGCAGTGCGGCACGCCGACATGATCGAACGACGACGTATCGTGCTCGCCGCCCGCCTGCGCGAGCACGACCTGGCGGCCGCCCGCTGCACTGCACAACTCGAGCGTGAGCTCGCCGGAGCCGCTCGATGCAAGACGCGCATAGACGAGGACGGGCGACAGTACGTTCAGTACCAGCGCCAGCCATACGAGGCCGATCCATCGCGTCGTTCGTTTCATCGCGGTCCAGAAAAAGTGCGCGCAAGTATAACAAGCGGCCCGATTGTTGCCGATTCCGCACGATGCAATAGTCGGCATCGCAGCGCGCGTCAGAGCGCATGTGCCGTTAATACAACAGAGACAAAATCTAACGATTCGCCACTGGCATAAATCCAAGCACGAGGTTGATAATCATCGAACCTGCTGGAGAAATGACCATGGACGAAAGACCAACCCGCATGCCACCGCCCGAGCAAGTGATGAGCCCGGATCCGGAACCCGTCGGCGTGGAATTCCTCGCCGAATTGCCCGACCACGTGCGGGCATTCTTCGACGAGCAGCACAAGCTGTACTCGCCGAAGTGAACGCCTGTTCGGTTCTGTAACCGCCACGTGCCGATCCTCGCTATCGTGCGGTTCATCAATGCGCATCGCGCGCAATTCGCCTCGCACCCGGGCCGCAATAGCCTGACGGTGCTGGATCAGCTCGCCTGCTGATTCTCCGGTCGCTGCGCTACGCCGCGCGACTGTCTTCGTCTATCCTTCTGGTTTTCCACCTCCGGCCCGCCCGGCTCTCCCGATCGTTCCGATGAAGCAAGCCATTCGTGCCAGCCTCGCTGTCGCCGCGCTCGGCGTCGCCCTCCTTTCGTCCCCGCGCCTCGCCAATGCAGACGGTGACGACACTGCCCTCACCAATATCGTCGCGCTCGCGTCGCAGCGGCTCGCGCTCGCCGAACCGGTCGCGCGATGGAAATGGGCGAATCACAAGGCCATCGAGGACCGGCCGCGCGAAGCGGAACTGCTCGTGTCGGTCGAGAAGCGCGCGGCACAGGCCGGCGTCGATCCCGCGTTCGCACGGACGTTCTTCGAGGATCAGATCACCGCGAGCAAGGATGTGCAGAATGCGCTGTTCGCGACCTGGCGCGCGACGCGGCCGCCGGAAGGCACGCCGCCCGACCTCGCGACCAGCACGCGCCCGGCGCTCGACCGGCTGACGCAGAAAATGCTCGCGGGGCTCGCGCAGGTTGCACCGCTGCGGGATGCGCCTGATTGCCAGGCGCGGCTCGCGCGCAGCATCGCCAACTGGAAGACGCTCACGCGCTACGACGCCACGCAAACTCAGGCGCTCGACATCGCGCTTTCGCACGTCTGCGCGGCCGGCGGCGCAAGCGCGATCGGCTGACGACCGCGGGCGCGGGTCGCGCGAGCTCGCCCTGATTAACCCGCCTGCCCCGCAGGCGTGAGCGCGGCGAGCGGAATCAGCTGCAGGCCGCGGGCGAGATGCGTCTGCAGCAGCCGGTGGGTGAAGGGCTCGAACGCACCGTCCGTCCCGTCGGCCGCGAGCTGGGCGGCCGCGTCGAGCGACTCCGCCGCGCCGAGATAGCGCCAGCCGTCGATCACATGAAACAGGTTGCGCTCACCGCTCGCCTCGAATGCGACCGCGCCTTCGAACGGCCAGGGCGCAGCGCCGGCACGGGCGTCGGCCGCGGGGCGCCGGTTGTATGCCGGCCGCAGCCGGACAATCCATTGCGCTTCGGCCAGCATCGCCCCCAACTCGTTGCCGGTATCGCGCCATTCGACCCGCCGCACCTGCTGCGCCAGTCGCATTTCCTTCGACGAACGGCGCTCGCCCGTCAGCAGCGCGCGCAGCCGCTGCCGCACACGCACGCTGCGGCCGACATACAGCGGCACATCCTCCTCCCCGAACAGCGCGTACGCACCGCAGCCGGGCGGCGCGGTATCGAGCCAGGCTTCGGTCAGGTCGCCGCCCAGACGGAAGTGGCGCGTCGTGCGCGCGATCTGCTCGCGCAGCCGCTCGAGCGGCACGATGTCGTGCAACAGGCGCCAGAACTGCCACAGCAGGTCGGCGTCCGCCAGCGCGCGGTGGCGCGCGGCCGGCACAAGGCCGTGACGTTCGATCAACGCGTCGAGGCCGTGCCGCGATTCACGCGGGAACAGCGCCTTCGACAGCCGCACCGTACACAGCACATCGGGGTTGAACGCGAAGCCGGCGCGCTCGAATTCGGCCCGCAGGAAGCCGCGGTCGAAGCTCGCGTTATGCGCGACGAAAAGCTTGCCGTCGAGCCGCTCGAACAAACCCGGCGCCAGCGACGCAAATGACGGCGCATCGCGCACCATCTCGTCCGAAATGCCCGTCAGTTGCTGGATGAACGGCGGAATGGGCTGCCCCGGATCGACGAGCGTCGTCCACGTCGACACCCCGAACGGGCCGATTTCGACCACGCCGATTTCGGTGATGCGGTGTTCGGCGGGCGAGCCGCCAGTGGTTTCAAGGTCGACGAAAACGAGCGGCTGTTCGCTGGCGGGATCGGACGGTCGGGGGGAATCAGACATGAAAAGACTGGGAAACGATGCTTCCGTGAGTATGCACCGGCATTCGGGTTCGCGGCCAGCCTGAAGCCGAATGTTCCGCCCCCGTAAAACAAAAAGCCCCCGCAATGCGGGGGCCGGACGTGATCGGCAATGCGTGGCGCGTCAGACCGCCTGGATATTCGCTGCCTGCTTGCCTTTCGGCCCGACTTTCACGTCGAACGAAACACGCTGGTTTTCCTTCAGCGTCTTGAAGCCGTCCATCTTGATTTCGGAAAAGTGTGCAAACAAATCTTCACCGCCATTGTCCGACGTAATAAAGCCGAAACCTTTAGCATCGTTAAACCATTTCACGATACCGGTATCCATGTCTTCGTTCCCCACTCGATTAGATCCAAAAAAGCTATTTTTATAGCCGTTTCCCGAAATCCCGAAACATTGCGCCAGCACCCACACCAGCACCAGCACGCCGCCCGAGGACGGAGTGCTGACTTTATAAATTGGACAATCCGGGCGCGTCAAGAAAATTTTTGACGATAGTTTTATCAAAAAAGCGCTAATACCACTGGAATCGGTACACCGGCACCTTTGATTAATTGATTCGCATCAAAAACCTGTCAATATTACCGGGATCAGAACATTAATAATCGTGGCCGTGAAATTCCTACCGGGGACAAATCGGCTCGGTAAATTCCTCGGGTTTTTTCCGGGTTGCGGAAACCCGGGGACATTGCGATGCTCACTTAACGTCGGAAGGAAGGAGAAGGTCATGTGGCTGGACGGAATCAAGCGCTTCGCGAGCCGGCTCGGACGCGTACACCGCAAGTCCCGCGCCCTGGCCGAGTCCTCGCGCGAAGCGCCGTGCGACACCGAATTCGATACGACCTGGCATGGCGATCACTGGCAGAACCTGCTCTCGTCGCCTCTCGATGCCCGTCACTACGTGATGGAAGACTGGACATACACGCCGCCCCCCAACGAAGCCAAGGAGGCCGCACCCGCGGCCAAGCGCAAACGGCGCTCGTTCGCGCAATAACGCGCGAATCGATGGGGCAAAAAAAAGCGCGACTGGGAAGTCGCGCCGACAAAGGTTTGGAGATCTTTTCCGTCAACGAAAAAGTCTGCTTCGGAAAGCAGAGATCGCAGTATAGCGAGAGAACAACCTTTCATTAGCCATGCTCCGCACAAACCTCTATTGCCGATGTGTCAATAATCGGATGACGACGGTCCGCGTCTCCGGCTGACCATCTGTCGCGATCGCGCAACGCTCGCTACGTAGTCCTGATCGCCATTTTTCTTCGCTGCACCGCCGCAAATCCTTGATGGTCAATCGTTTGCGCCATATCGCCGATCTTTGCGGATTCCAAAATATATTATTGCTTAAAGCGCATCGCTCCCCCACTCCACGCTCTCCGTACACTGCAAATGGCTTTTGATAAGCGCACCGCCGCTCTGCCGGACCGGCCGCAACGTCAAGCACAACACGCCAGTCCGCAGCAGGTTCGATCGACATCTTCCTGTTTGGAGACAGATCCATGAAAAAAACCCTGATCGTCACCGCGTTGTCGGGTGTATTCGTTACGGCGGCTCACGCCCAAAGCAGCGTGACGCTCTATGGCCTGATCGATGCAGGCATCACCTATACGAACAACCAGGGCGGCCACAGCTCATGGTCGGAACGCAGCGGCCAGATCAACGGCAGCCGCTGGGGCCTGCGCGGCACGGAAGATCTCGGTGGCGGCCTGAAAGCAATCTTCGTGTTGGAAAACGGCTTCAACATCGCCAACGGCACGCTCGGCCAGAATGGCCGCGAATTCGGCCGCCAGGCGTTCGTCGGTCTGTCTCATGACCAGTTCGGCGCCGTCACCCTCGGTCGCCAATACGATAGCGTCGTCGACTACATCGGGCCGCTGTCGCTGACCGGCACGCAATTCGGCGGCACCCAGTTTGCCCACCCGTTCGACAACGACAACCTGAACAATTCGTTCCGGATCAATAACGCCGTCAAGTACACGAGCATCAATTTCGGCGGTCTGAAGTTCGGCGCGTTGTACGGTTTCTCGAACAGCAACCAGTTCTCGAACAATCGCGCATACAGCGCGGGCGTGTCGTACACCTATGCCGGCTTCAATATCGGCGCCGGCTACCTGCAGTTGAACAATGACATCTCGGGCCTCACGTCGGCGGCAGTCACCAACAGCGGCGGCGCGGTGGCGGGCGACAATACGTTCGTCGGCAAGCGTCAGCGCGTATTCGGCGGCGGCCTGAACTACACGTTCGGTCCGGCAACGGCCGGCTTCGTGTTCACGCAATCGCGCGTGAACCGGGCGCTCGGTATCTCCGCGGGTGCCTCGGGCGTGTCGAACGGGCTGGGTCTCGACGGCACGTTTGCCCGCTTCAACAACTACGAAGTGAACGCGCGCTACGCGCTCACGCCGGCGTTGTCGCTTGCCGGGTCGTACACGTACACCGCCGGCTTCCTGGACGGCCGCCATCCGGGCTGGAACCAGTTCAACCTGCAGACCGACTATGCCCTGTCCAAGCGGACCGACGTGTATGTGCAAGGCGTGTATCAGCGCGTCAGCACGGACGGCCTGGGCATCGGCGCCTATGTCAATGGCCTCGGTGGCGCTTCATCGACCAACAAGCAGATCGCGGTCACGGCCGGCCTGCGCCATCGCTTCTGAGCCACCGGCATTCCGCCGCACGCCGGATGACGAAGCGCCCCATCGGGGCGCTTTTTCTTTGCCGGGCCGCGCCGTGCGCCGCTCAGGCGTTGCCCGGTGCCGGGTAACGGACGTCGAGCACGTCGATCGGCTGCGGGCCGGCCGGCGTCATCAGCATGACGGTATCGCCGATCTTCGCCTTGATCAGTGCGCGCGCGACCGGCGAAATCCAGCTGACGCAGCCGCGATCGAGATCGACCTCGTCGATCCCGACGATCGTGATCGTGTGAACCTCGCCGTCCGGTGTCTCGTAATCGACCGTTGCGCCGAAAAACACCTGGTCGACATTCTCCTGCCGGCTCGCATCGACGACTTCGGCCAGATCGAGCCGCTTCGTCAGGAAGCGGATGCGGCGATCGATCTCGCGAAGCCGCCGCTTGCCGTAGATGTAGTCGCCATTCTCCGACCGGTCACCATTCGATGCGGCCCACGACACGAGCCGCACGACCTCGGGACGCTCGACGTCGATCAGGTTCAGCAGTTCGTCCCTCAGCCGCTTGTGGCCGGCGGGCGTGATGTAGTTCTTCGAGCCCGCCGGAATCGCGGGCTGGGCCTGGTCCAGATCGTCGTCGTCGCCGTCCGACTCTTTGACAAACGCCTTGTTCATGATGCGAATTCAACATGGATGACTGATGCTCCAAGGGTACACGAAGGGCGCCCCGGCAAGGCCATGCACCCAATTTGCGAATAAGGCTTCCCTTTTTATACAACCCTGCTATAATTTCGCTTCTGCGTGCGGCTGTAGCTCAGTTGGATAGAGTACTTGGCTACGAACCAAGGGGTCGTGGGTTCGAATCCTGCCAGCCGCGCCACTTTTTTCGAGGGCCTTCTGAACCGAAGGCCCTTTCAGTTCGAAGCAGTAGAAGTTTTGTTTTGCGTGCGGCTGTAGCTCAGTTGGATAGAGTACTTGGCTACGAACCAAGGGGTCGTGGGTTCGAATCCTGCCAGCCGCGCCACTTTTTTTGGGGGCCTTCCCATCGCAGAAGGTTCCGACAGTCAAGCAGTACCGTTTTGCGTGCGGCTGTAGCTCAGTTGGATAGAGTACTTGGCTACGAACCAAGGGGTCGTGGGTTCGAATCCTGCCAGCCGCGCCACCTTAAAAGGGCTTTCCTCCGGGAAAGCCCTTTTTCTTTTCCGCCCCCTTTCCTTCCCTTGCTCGACGCACGGCAACCTCCGGTTGCGTAGCGTCCCTTTTCGGAAGAGCGTCGAGCACGCCGCACGTTCACCTCTCCGGCAGCCCAGATGAAAACGGCGGCCATTGGCCGCCGTCCATCGATCGCCCCTGCGGGCCACGCATCAATAATCCTGACGCTCGCGCTCGATGCGCATGCCTCCGTCGTGGCGCGCATGCGCACCGTCGTCGGTCGAACGCTCGCGCATGATCCGCATCACGTCCGGATTGGTTCGCACGCGTCGCATCACGTTCGCGAGATGCACGCGGTCGCTGACCTGGATCACGAAGCGCAGCACCGTCGACTCGTGCGTCAGATCCTCGTCCATCGCGATATGCACGATATTCGCGTCGGCCGACGTGATGTCCGCCGCCACGCGCGCAAAGATGCCCTTCGTGTTCTTCACGAGCGCCTTCACCGCGACATCGAACAGGCGGCCCGGTTGCGGCGCCCATTCGACGTCGATCCAGCGGCCCGGATCACGGCGATGGATACGCTGCGCCACGCGGCAATCGGTCGTATGAATCGCCATCCCCAGGCCGATGCCGATGTAGCCCATGATCGCGTCGCCGGGAATCGGCCGGCAGCATGCGGACAACTGCACGGACATCCCTTCGGTGCCGGTGATCACGACCGGCGGCGCGTGGTGCGCGGGATGCCGCTCGGACTTCGGCAGATCGTCGTCCGCATCGCGGCCGCTCATCAGCACCTCGATGCGCTTGGCCATCACCGCGGCCACGCGGCGGCCGAGGCCGATGTCCGCGAAGATTTCCTGACGGCTCTTGTTGCCCGTCCACTGCACGAGCTTCTCCCACACTTCCGGCTCGACATCGGCCAGCGCGAGACCGTAGCCCTTCAGGCTCTGGTCGACCAGCCGCTCGCCCAGCTGCACCGACTCGTTCAGGCGCATCGTCTTCAGGTAGTGCCGGATCGCCGAGCGCGCCTTGCCGGTACGCACGAAGCCGAGCCACGCAGGGTTCGGCTTCGAATACGGCGCCGTGATCACCTCGACGATATCGCCGCTCTTCAGCTCGGTGCGCAGCGGCAGCAACTCGTTGTTGATCTTCACGGCCACGCACTGGTTGCCGAGATCGCTGTGGATCGAATACGCGAAATCGAGTGCCGTCGCGCCGCGCGGCAGCGCCATGATCTTCGACTTCGGCGTGAACACGTAGACCGCATCCGGGAACAGGTCGATCTTCACGTGCTCGAGGAATTCGCTCGAATCGCCGGCTTCGCTCTGGATGTCGAGCAGCGACTTCAGCCACTGGTGCGCACGTTTCTGCACGTCGCTGAGATCCGCGCTGCCGTTCTTGTACAGCCAGTGCGCGGCGACCCCCGCCTCGGCGATCTCGTGCATCTTGCGCGTGCGCACCTGGAACTCGATCGGCGCGCCGAACGGGCCGACCAGCGTGGTGTGCAGCGACTGATAGCCGTTGATCTTCGGGATCGCGATGTAGTCCTTGAACTTGCCGGGTACGGGCTTGTACAGCGCGTGCAGCGCGCCGATGCACGTGTAGCAGTCGAGCGGGCTGTCGACGACGACGCGAAAGCCGTACACGTCGAGCACCTGCGAGAACGACAGCTGCTTGTCGCGCATCTTGCGGTACACGCTGTAGATGGTCTTTTCGCGGCCGGTGATCTCGGCGTCGATCTTCGCATCGGCCATCGCGCGCTGCGCGGCTTCGAGGATCTTGCTGATCACTTCGCGGCGGTTGCCGCGCGCGGCCTTCACGGCCTTCTCGAGCGTCGCGTAGCGATGCGGGTTGAAATTCGCGAAGCTCATGTCCTGCAGCTCGCGATACGTGTTGTTCAACCCGAGGCGGTGCGCGATCGGCGCGTAGATGTCGAGCGTTTCCCGCGCGACGCGGCGGCGCTTTTCCATCGGCACCGCGCCGAGCGTGCGCATGTTGTGCAGACGATCGGCGAGCTTGACGAGAATGACGCGCACGTCGCGTGCCATCGCGAGCAGCATCTTGCGGAAGTTTTCCGCCTGCGCTTCCTCGCGGCTGCGGAATTCCATCTTGTCGAGCTTCGACAGCCCATCGACCAGTTCGGCGACCTTCGGGCCGAACCGTTCGGCCAGCTCGCTCTTGGTCACGCCCTGGTCTTCCATCACGTCATGCAGCAGCGCGGCCATGACGGCCTGCGCGTCGAGCTTCCAGCCGGCGCAGATTTCCGCGACGGCGACGGGATGGGTGATGTAGGGTTCGCCGCTCTGGCGATATTGACCGAGGTGGGCTTCGTCGCTGAAATGGAACGCCGCCTTGACCTCTTTGATTTCTTCCGGAGGAAGATACTCGGCAAGCACGGCCGTCAGTTTCGCGATCGAAACGACGCCGTGCTTGCGGGGCTGCTCCGGTGTGGCGGTCGGCCCGAACAGATGCCGGAAGGACTGTTCGAGGACCGCGTCGATGTACTGGCGCGCAGGCGACTGGGCCGTGGCTTCGGTGGTCGAATCCGCGGAGGCGGACGATGGGGTGGTGCTCATATTCGCCTCCAGGTCGAGTCGTTGCGCGCGTGGATTACATGGCTGGAACGGGCCGGATGCGCGTTACACCGGCACCTTCTTCAGCATCTCGACGCCGACCTGGCCGGCAGCGATTTCGCGCAGCGCGACGACGGTCGGCTTGTCGCGGCTTTCAATCTTCGGCGTATGGCCTTGCGCGAGCTGCCGCGCGCGATAGGTGGCGGCGAGCGCCAGTTCGAAGCGATTCGGGATTTGCTTCAGGCAGTCTTCGACGGTAATGCGAGCCATGTTGGTAATTCCTTCTGAATATAGTCCTTATTCTACCTTATGTCCCTCGTCCCCCGCGTCATTCCGCGTGGGGCAGATGGATGCCGAGCTCGATGAACAGCTCCGTGTGTCGCGCGTACTGCGAAGCAAAGCGCAGGCGCGTGGCCGCGACGATGCATTCGAGCTCCGCGAGCGCACGCTCGAAGTTCTCGTTGATCACCACGTATTCCGCTTCGGACGCGTGCGCGATCTCGCTACCTGCGGCAAGCAGGCGGCGCGTGATCACGTTCGGCTCGTCCTGGCCGCGCTTCTTCAGGCGCTCCTCGAGCGCGTCGAGCGACGGCGGCAGGATGAAGATGCCGACCGCGTTGCGGAACTGCTTCTTCACCTGCAGCGCGCCTTGCCAGTCGATCTCGAGCAGCACGTCGTGGCCGTTCTTCATCTGCTCTTCGATCCAGACGCGCGACGTGCCGTAGTAGTTACCGTGCACTTCCGCGCTCTCGAGGAATTCGTGCGCCGCGTGACGCGCGCGGAAATCCTCGACCGTCGTGAAGTGATAGTGCTGACCGTCCTGTTCGCCCGGGCGCGGCTTGCGCGTCGTGTACGAGATCGACAGGCAGATGTCGCTGTCCTTCGACAGCAGCGCATTCACGAGCGTCGACTTGCCGGCGCCCGACGGCGCGACGACCATGAACAGGTTGCCGGGATAGACGCCGCCGTGCAGCGAATGCGACGCGTGCGCGTCGCGGGTAGATTCCGTCATGTTGCTTTACTCCAGGTTTTGCACTTGCTCGCGCATCTGCTCGATCAACAGCTTGAGCGCCATCGATGCGTCGGCCAGCTCCTTCGCCGCCGCCTTCGAGCCGAGCGTGTTTGCTTCTCGATTCAGTTCCTGCATCATGAAGTCGAGACGCTTGCCGACGCGGCCGCCCTTCTCGATCACATGACGCGTTTCGTTCAGGTGCGCGGTGAGTCGCGACAGCTCTTCCGCGATGTCGATCCGGATCCCGTACATCGTCACTTCCTGACGAATGCGCTCCGCGGCTTCCTCGCGCGTGACGATCGTCGAGCTGCCTTCGGGCGCCGCGATGCCGAGCGCCTCCTGCAGCCGTTCGACGATTTTCTGCTGGTGCTTCGCGATCAGCTCCGGCACGAGCGGCGTGATGCGCGCGACGATCGCTTCCATCTCGGTGACGTTCGACAGCAGCATCGTCGCCAGTTGCGCGCCTTCGCGCGAACGCACGACGACGAGCTCGCCGATCGCTTCCTTGCCGCACGCGAGCACCGCCTCGCGGATCGCGTCAGCCGACACGCCGCTCTCGGCGATCACGCCGGGCCAGCGCAGGATCTCGCCCGCGCGCAGGCGGCCGACGCCCGGGAACGCGTCGAGCACCGAGCGCTCGAGCTCGGCGAGCTGGCCGAGCGCGGACTGGTTCAGCGCGCCCGCGCCGATGCTCTGCTCGCCGCGCTGCAGGTTGATACGGATGTCGACCTTGCCGCGCGACAGCTTGTTCATCAGCATTTCGCGCAGCGCGGGTTCGCACGCGCGCACGTCGTCCGGCATCCGGAAATTCAGGTCGAGAAAGCGCGAATTCACGGTGCGCAGTTCGACCGACACGCTGGTGCCGCCGTTGCCGGTGGCCGTCGCGAGTTCGCGCGTCGCGCTCGCGTAGCCCGTCATGCTGTAGATCATGGTTCGTCTCGCCGTCTGGGTGCCCTCGCGGGCGGGGATATGTCGAGGCGCCCGGCGCATCGGAAAGCGCGGGGCGGGAAGCGCGCATTATCCCATTTTTGCGGACCACCCCGCCGGGCACGCCCGCCGTTCGGCGCTAAAATCGGGGTTTCCTCTCGTTCCGCGATTCCCACATGACGTCCTCCGTTTCCCGCCCGAGCGGCCGCCGCGCCGACGCACTGCGCAAGGTCGCCCTTACGCGCCACTACACGAAACATGCCGAAGGCTCGGTGCTGGTCGAATTCGGCGACACCAAGGTGCTCTGCACCGCGAGCGTCTCCGAACGCGTGCCCGACTTCCTGCGCGACCGCGGGCAAGGCTGGCTGACCGCCGAATACGGGATGCTGCCGCGCGCGACGCATACGCGCAGCGACCGCGAAGCCGCCCGCGGCAAGCAGACCGGCCGCACGCAGGAAATTCAGCGCCTGATCGGCCGCGCGCTGCGCGCGGTGTTCGACCTCGAAGCGCTCGGCCCGCGCACGATCCACATCGACTGCGACGTGATCCAGGCCGACGGCGGCACGCGCACGGCGAGCATCACCGGCGCGTTCGTCGCCGCGCACGACGCCGTGTCGAAGCTGATCGCGGCCGGCAAGCTCACGCGCTCGCCGATCACCGACCACGTCGCCGCGATCTCGGTCGGCGTGTACCAGGGCGCGCCCGTGCTCGATCTCGATTACGCGGAAGATTCGCAATGCGACACCGACATGAACGTCGTGATGACGGGCGCCGGCGGTTTCGTCGAAGTCCAGGGCACGGCCGAAGGCGTGCCGTTCTCGCGCGCCGAGATGAACGCGCTGCTCGACCTCGCGCAAGGCGGGATCGCCGAGCTCGTGCAGCTTCAGAAAGACGTGCTGGGCGCCTGACATGCCGGACGACCACACCATCGCGCCGCTGTCGCGCATCGTTCTCGCGTCGAACAACGCCGGCAAGCTGCGCGAATTCACCGCGCTGTTCTCGACGGTCGGCATCGAGATCGTCCCGCAGGGCGACCTTGCGGTGCCGGAAGCGGAAGAGCCGTTCGGCACCTTCATCGAAAATGCGCTGACGAAGGCACGCCACGCGTCGCGGCTCACCGGGCTGCCGGCGATCGCCGACGATTCGGGCCTGTGCGTGCGCGTGCTGCGCGGCGCGCCGGGCGTCTATTCGGCGCGCTACGCGCAGCGCGCGGGCCGCGACAAGGGCGACGCGGCGAACAATGCGTATCTCGTCGAGCAGCTGCGCGGCGTCGACGACCGGCGCGCATACTATTGCTGCGTGCTCGCGCTCGTGCGCCATGCGGACGACCCGGAGCCGCTGTTCGCCGAAGGACGCTGGGCCGGCGAAATCGTCGACACGCCGCGCGGCGAGCACGGATTCGGCTACGACCCGTATTTCTACCTGCCGTCGCTCGGCGCGACGGCCGCCGAACTCGAGCCGGCCGTGAAGAACACGCACAGCCATCGCGCGCTGGCACTGAAGGCGCTGCTGGCGCGGCTCGCGGAGGAAGCATGAGCATGCCCGATACCCGTTCGCCAGCGGAGGTCGCATGAGCCAGGCCGCGCAAACCGGCGCGCGCGTCGTCGCGACCTTCACGTCGCCCGGCCAGGTGCGGCTCACGTCGCTGCCGCCGCTCGCGCTGTACGTGCATTTCCCGTGGTGCGTGCGCAAGTGCCCGTACTGCGATTTCAATTCGCACGAGTGGAAGGGCGAACGGTTTCCGGAAACCGAATATCTCGACGCGCTGCGCGCCGATCTCGAGCAGGCGCTGCCGCTCGTGTGGGGCCGCCAGGTGCATACGGTATTCATTGGCGGCGGCACGCCGAGCCTGCTGTCGGCGGCCGGCCTCGACCGGATGCTGTCCGACGTGCGCGCGCTGCTGCCGCTCGACGCCGATGCCGAGATCACGCTCGAAGCGAATCCCGGAACGTTCGAGGCCGCGAAGTTCGCGCAGTTCCGCGCAAGTGGCGTGAATCGCCTGTCGGTCGGCATCCAGAGCTTCAACGAAACGCACCTGAAGGCGCTCGGCCGGATTCACGACACGACGCAGGCACGCGCCGCGGTCGAGATCGCCGCGAAAAACTTCGACAACTTCAACCTCGACCTGATGTTCGCGCTGCCGAACCAGACGCTCGACGAATGCCGTACCGACATCGAGACCGCGCTGTCGTACGCGCCACCGCATCTGTCGCTGTATCACCTGACGCTCGAGCCGAATACGTTGTTCGCGAAGTTCCCGCCGGTCGTGCCCGACGACGACGCGTCGGCCGACATGCAGGAATGGATTCACGCGCGCACCGCCGAGGCCGGTTACGGACGCTACGAAGTGTCCGCGTATGCGAAGCCGAATCATCAGTGCAAGCACAACCTGAACTACTGGCGCTTCGGCGACTATCTCGGGATCGGTGCGGGCGCACACACGAAGCTGTCGTTCCCGAACCGGATCCTGCGGCAGGCACGCTACAAGCATCCGGCGACCTTCATCGAGCAGGCGATGGCCGGCACGGCCGTGCAGGAAGAGCGTGAAGTCGGCGCGCGCGACCTGCCGTTCGAGTTCATGCTGAATACGCTGCGGCTCGTCGAGGGCTTCCCCGTGCACAGCTTCGCCGAACGCACGGGCCTGCCGATGAGCACGATCGAGCCGGCGCTGCAGGAAGCGGAACGGCGCGGGCTGATCGCGCGCGATTTCGCGCAGATCGCGCCGACGCCGCTGGGCCAGCGTTTCCTCAACGACCTGCAGGAATTGTTCCTGCGCGACGATTGAAGGGGTGAACCACGCGGCATTTCGGTTACAATGCCGCCTCGTGTGGAAGCGTGGCCGAGCGGTTTAAGGCACCGGTCTTGAAAACCGGCGACGGGAAACTGTCCGTGAGTTCGAATCTCACCGCTTCCGCCAGGAAGTTCGCCAAACCCCGTCCATTCACCGAATGACGGGGTTTTTTGTTGGTCCGCACACGCCCTTCCCTCACGTTCCGACGTGTCACGCCGGATGCCGTTACAATCCGGCGCTCCGATTCGCGAAACGGGAAACCCACGTCATGAAGCCCTTCATCGTCTCGTCGCTCGCTGCCCTGCTGGTTGCCGTCAGCTCGCCGGCGACGGCCGACACTGCCGCCGGCAGCGACGCGCAAGCGTCGTGCGCGATCGCCTACGTGACGGGCGTCGGCGGCTCGCCGCGCGGCCTGAGCGAATACCTCGCGAGCCCGTCGCCGTACAACTACGTGAAGGACAACGACCTCCAGTGCAAGGTGGGCGACGACGGACGCACGTCGAACTGCACCGGCGTGACCTATCTCCGGAACGAGCAGGTCAGCGTGTACGACGATTCCGATCCGGCGACGCTGACCGTCGTGGCGCGCGTGGAGCTCGACCACGGCCAGAAATACCCAGTGATCATCGTCGTGCAGCGCAAGGACGCGCGCTGCAAGCAATGATGCAGCGCCGCGCGCGAACCCGTCCGCCGAAACGGCACGGGCGTTCGCGCCGGGCCTCGCGCGCCACCTGAGCGACGGGCACCGGCAGCGGCCCGCCATCGCATTGCATCGCACCGCGCCGGAAGCCATCCTCCCCGGCGGCCGCTCGATCACCTAGAATTCGATCAACACGGCGACACGACCGCCGCCGCGTACTCGATGCCGCGCGCGCCACCCCTGCGTGCGGTACACGGAGATCGCCATGACCGAACTGTCGACACCGACGGAACACGTCGATTACGAAGGCTTCGAGGTCCATGTCGTGCCGGCCGTCGTGCCCGGCAGCGACACGCGCTACACCTACACCGGTTACGTGTGCCATCCGGGCGCGAATCCCGCGTTGCCCGGCCACGCGGTGCCCTTCCATGCGGACGGCGAGGAAAGCTTCGCGAGCCTCGATGAAGCCGTCCACGAAGCCGTGCACGTCGGCAAGAGCATCATCGACGGCACGCACCCCGACCTGTCGATCCTGTCGCTCGTCACGCACGGCTTCTGAACCTGGCCGCACGCACCGCCGACGATGGCGCGGGCGCGCTCGTGGTGCTGCCTGCGACGACCCGCTCCACTTGCGCCGGCCACTCGCCACGCGCCTGCGTGCCACTCGCGTGCCTCGCGTTTCTTTCAACCTTGCAACACGCACGCCGGGATGCACACGTGCGGCAGCCACGCGAGCGCGCTGTCATATGTCACGTCACACCGCGCTGCGCGAGCGCACGCCTTCGCGTCATCGGCGATCGCAACATCCGGCATCGCCCCTTATGCGTTTCTCCCGATATCGGCCCGCGTCCGTGCGCCTATCATTTTTTTATAGTCACTTCCGGCTAGCCTCCCATGCGCCCTCTTCCCCGTTTGCATGTCGACCGGCTGCGTGCAGTTGCGCTGGCCGTCGTCGCCATGCTCGCGGCGTGCACCATCACGCCGCCTCCGTCGCTGCACTCGATCCTGACGATTCCGTCGATCACCCGCAGCGGCAGCCTCGACCAGTACCGCGTCGAAGTCGCGCAGCGCGTCGCCGAACGCAATCCGTCCGGCATGCTGCACGGCGTACCCCAGGCCATGCTCCGCTCGCTCGTCGTCGTGGCCTTCACCGTCGATGGCAGCGGCCGGCTCGTCAACGCGTCCGTCTATCGCAGCAACGGCGACAGCGAAGCGGAAGCACTCGCGCTCGCGTCGCTGCGCCGCTCGGCGCCGCTGCCGCCGCCACCGTCACGACTGCTCGACGGCAACGGCCGGCTCGAATTGATGGAAGGCTGGCTCTTCAACGACGACGGCCACTTCCAGTTGCAAAGCACCGCGTCGGCGCAGGCGCAATCGATCGACTGAGTAACCGCCGCCCCGCGATTGCCGGTGCGCGGCGGCGCTGGCTATAATTTTCCGCAATCGCGCGGCCATCACGCCGCGCGCGCGTTCGCGCGCCCCACCCGGCATGCGAGCCGACCACGCCGGCACCGGGCGGCGGCGACATACCCGTCTCCCTCGTCGACCGGCGGGTGACGTCCGCGCCACGGCGCGCGTCCACGCCGCCACCGCATCATCCGCTCGGCTGTCCCCGGCAGGCATCCGCCTGCCCGGCCGCACGCCCAGCCGACCGCCCCAACGACAAAACGGAGACATCCATGTCCGCATCCCCCCCGACCGTTGCACACGCAACCGGTTCGGCCGGCGCCGTCAGCCACCGGCGCATCGTGTTCGCCAGCTTCATCGGCACCGCGATCGAGTTCTACGATTTCTACGTGTATGCAACGGCCGCCGCGCTCGTCATCGGCCCCGTGTTCTTCCCGCACGGGTCCGCGACCGCACAGGCGCTGTCCGCCTTCGTCACGTTCGGCATCGCGTTCATCGCTCGCCCGATCGGCTCGTTCCTGTTCGGGCACTTCGGCGACCGCATCGGCCGCAAGTCGACGCTCGTCGCATCGCTGCTCGTGATGGGCGTATCCACCACCGCCATCGGCTTCGTGCCCGGCTACGACGCGATCGGCGCGCTCGCGCCGGTGCTGCTGTGCGTGCTGCGCTTCGGCCAGGGGATCGGCCTCGGCGGCGAATGGGGCGGCGCCGCGCTGCTCGCGACCGAGCACGCGCCGCAGGGCAAGCGCGGCTGGTTCGGGATGTTCCCGCAGCTCGGGCCATCGGTCGGCTTCCTGATGTCGAACGGGCTGTTCTTCGCGCTCGCGCTGTCGCTGTCGGACGAGCAGTTCCGCAGCTGGGGCTGGCGCATCCCGTTCCTGGTCAGTGCGGTGCTCGTCGCGCTCGGCCTGTACGTGCGGCTCAAGATCACCGAAACACCCGCATTCCAGGCCGCGCTCGATCGCAACGAGCGCGTGCGCGTGCCGGTCGCGACGCTGATCACGCAACACTGGCGGCCGACGCTGCTCGGTGCGCTCGCGATGGTCGTCTGCTACACGCTGTTCTACATCTCGACGGTGTTCTCGCTGTCGTATGGCGTGTCGGCGCTGCATATTCCGCGCCAGAGTTTCCTCGGCCTGCTGTGTTTCGCGGTCGTGTTCATGGGACTCGCGACGCCGCTGTCCGCGTGGGCATCGGACCGCTTCGGCCGCAAGCCGGTGCTCGTCGCGGGCGCGATCACCGCGCTGCTGTCGGGTTTTGCAATGGAGCCGCTGCTCGGCAGCGGCTCGATGCCGCTCGTCGCGCTGTTCCTGACGATCGAGCTGTTCCTGATGGGCGTGACGTTCGCGCCGATGGGCGCGCTGCTGCCGGAGCTGTTCCCGACCAACGTCCGCTACACGGGCGCGGGCGTCGCGTACAACCTCGGCGGGATCCTCGGCGCGTCGATCGCGCCGTATATCGCGCAACTGCTGGCGGCGCGCGGCGGGCTGTCGTGGGTCGGCGGTTATGTGTCGGTTGCGGCGGCCATCAGCCTGATCGGCGTGCTGCTGATGCGCGAGACACGCGACGCATCGCTCGTCTGAGACTCCGGGGCGACCCGGGTTGTGCGCAGGCCGGCGCTGCCTATACTCGATCCCGGGGGCGCCGCTGCGCGCCCCCGGGATCCCGCCCCGAAGGAGCCGCCGCCATGAACATCCGCCTCGGCAATGCCGATCTCGTCCTGATCCTCGCACTCGCGCTGGGTGGCGCGATCCTGCTCGCGATGCGCTTCCGGCCGCAGACCTGGCGCGGCCTCGTGTTCGAGGCGCTGCTGGCGAATCTGGCGGCCGTCGCCGCCGTCGTCACGGTCGAGGCGCTGCTCGCCTGAACCGCTTCGCCCCATCCCCTCGTCAGGCGGTCAGCCGCGCGCGCAGCGCGCCGTAGGCCGGGCTGACCGTATCGATCGCGTCCAGCGCCTCGTCGACCGACGGCACCGTACCCGGCTCGCCGATCGACAGTGCATTCGGCGCGCCGCCGATGCCGCAATGATGGCGCGACGTCGCGACGAAAATCATCACGGTCGGCCGCTGCAGCGCGTGCGCCATGTGTACGAACCCCGTATCGACCCCCACCACGAGCGCAGCCCGGCCGAGCGCCGCACCGAGCTCGCGCACCGTCATCGCGGGCAGCACGACCGAACCCGGCGCGCGTGCGGCAATGTCCTGCGCATCGCCATGCTCGGCAGGCGAACCCCACGGCAACAGCACGCGTACGCCGCGCGCCATCATCTGCGTGGCGAGCGCGGCCCAGTGGTCGGCCGGCCATTTCTTGTCGGGGTTGGACGTCGCATGGAACAGCAGCATGAATGGGGCGCCATCGGTCACGGCGGCCGGCAGGTTCACGTTCCGCGGCGGGACGATGCCGTACGTGGCGATACCCTCGGGCACGTAGCCAAGCGCCTCGCCGGCGCTCACGCGCATCCCGTGCCACGCGTCGCAGTCCGGCCGCGGGCCGAAACGATGTGAATACGCGAAGCGTGCGCCCGTTTCGCCGAGATCCTGCGTCTGGTAGCCGACGCGGCGCGCGGCGCGCGCGAGCGCCGAAATGATCGCGCTCTTGTAGACGCCGTGCAGATCGATCACCGCATCGTAGCGGTGCGCCCGCAGCGCGCCGATCGACGCCGTGATCGCCTTCAGGTCGCCACGATTGCGCAACTTCTTGAAACGGCGCAGCGGCGCGCCCAGGACACGGCTGACGCCCGGATGCCAGCGCACGACCTCCGCGCACGATTCATCCACTGCCCAGTCGACCGTTACGCCGGGAAAGGCGCGATGCAGATCCGCGACGACGGGTAGCGTCTGGACAACGTCGCCAAGCGACGTCACTTTCACGATGAGGATACGTTTCACGATGTGTGGAATAAGCCAGTCAATTTGGCGTGCTCACGATGGTTACATGCGCAGACATTACGTGAAATTACTTTTGCAACAAAATGCATCTCCTTTCAGGAACATTCTCGCTCCCCGCCCGCATCCGGATCTTTTTATAATTCGATCTTTGCCTGCCGGCCCGTGCCGATGCCACGCCCCGCTCTTCCCGCCCTGTTTCCCGCCCTCACCCGTCGTTCGCTGAGGATCTGGCGCCAGTACGGCGTTTTCTGGCTCGGTGCGATCGTCGTCGGCCTCGCGGCCGTACTTTACGCGCGTCTGATCGACTGGGGTTACGAAACCTTCCGCACGATGCGCGATCACGCCGCGTGGCTGCCGCTGCTGCTGACGCCGGCCATCGCCGCGTTGTCGGTATGGATCACGCGGCGCTTCTTCCGCGGCGCCGAGGGCAGCGGCATCCCGCAGGTGATCGCGACGCTGCATGCGCGCCCGAGTGCGTTCGGCTCCCGGCTGCTGACGCTGCGCATCCTGTTCGGCAAGGTGCTGGTGTCGTTCCTCGGCATCCTGGGCGGCTTCACGATCGGTCGCGAAGGGCCGACCGTACAGGTCGGCGCGGCGCTGATGTTCAACCTGCGACGGTTCTACCCGCGCTCGAACGCGCAGATCGAACGCCAGCTGGTGCTCGCCGGTGCGGCGGCCGGGCTGTCGGCCGCGTTCAATACGCCGCTCGCCGGAATCGTGTTCGCGATCGAGGAACTGACGCGCAGCTTCTCCGCGCGCGCGAGCGGCGTGCTGATCACCGCGATCATCCTCGCCGGCGTCGTCGCGCTCGGCCTGAACGGCAACTACACGTATTTCGGCACGATCGATGCCGGCCCCCATTTCCCGAAACTGCTCGCGCTCGCCGTGCTGGTCACCGCGATCGTCACGGGGATCGCAGGCGGCGTGTTCTGCTGGCTGCTGCTCAATACGGGACGCTGGCTGCCCGCGCAGCTGCTGGGCCTGTATCGCGAGCGGCCGATCACGTTCGCCGCACTGTGCGGCTTCGCGATCGCCGTCGTCGGCCTCGTATCGGGCGGCACGACCTTCGGCAGCGGCTATGCCGAGGCGCGCGGCCTGCTCGACGGCAGTCAGCACCTGTCGGTGTTCTATCCGTTCCTGAAGATGATTTCGATGGTGGCGTCGTACCTGCCGGGCATCCCGGGCGGGATCTTCGCGCCGTCGCTGTCGATCGGCGCCGGGTTCGGCAACCTGTTGCATATCGTGTTCAGCAACATGAGCCTGCCGATGCTGATCGCGCTCGCGATGGTCGGCTACATGGCGGCCGTCACGCAGTCGCCGATCACGTCGTTCGTGATCGTGATGGAGATGATCAACGGTCACGCGCTCGTGATTTCGCTGATGGCCACCGCGCTGGTGTCGAGCCGCGTGTCGCGCTTCTTCGCGCCGCCGCTCTACGAGACGCTCGCACTGCGCTATCTCGCGCCGCCCGTCACAGCCGCCGAACCGGCTGCGGCAACCGCGACGAGCGCGACGGCGGCAACCGGCATCACCGAGCCGCAGGATGCGGCCGCGGCGCCCGCCGATCCGCTCGACACGTTGCGCGACGAAGGCGGCACGGGCGACGAAGCGTCCCCCGCCACCGCGCCGGCCGAGGACGCAGCACATGCCCCGGCGCCGCACGACGACGAGCCGGCCGCAGCCGGGACGCACGACCCGGCACAGCCCGGCCCGCGCGACGCTCAATAGATCACGACGGGCGCCGGCCGGTAGTACACGGGCCGCGCCGGCACGACGATACATCCGGCCAGCGTGATCGCGACGAGCGCGATGGCGATTGCGGTTCTTTTCATCGCCCGCCTCCATCATGCCCAGTGACCACGGGTCCAGAACCAGTTCGGACCGCGCTGGTCCCAGTGGCCCGGCACCCATTGCATGCCGACGCGCTCGGCTTCCCAGTGGCCGCCGATCCACACGTAACGGCCATGCTCCCAGTGCCAGTGCCCGCGATCCCACACGTAGCCCACGCGCGAGGCCGGCACGACCTCGTAGCGCACCGGCGGCGGTGCGTTCGGCGCGACGATCACGACTTCCTCGGTGCGCATGGCGACCGGCTCGGCGACGACCATGCGGCCCTGCGGCACGATCACGGGGGTGCCGACGAGAATCTCGTCCGCATGCGCGGCAAGCGGCGCGACGACGGCTGACAGGCTCGCGGCAAGCAAGGCGAGCGAAACGATACGACGTTGAACGGTA
The DNA here is from genome assembly GCF_002223095.1 of Burkholderia sp. AU33803. NCBI lineage: Bacteria > Pseudomonadati > Pseudomonadota > Betaproteobacteria > Burkholderiales > Burkholderiaceae > Burkholderia > Burkholderia sp. AU33803. Next base: position 499,879 of record NZ_NKFJ01000004.1, on the reverse strand, counting down.
GAGACAGCCATCACAACCTCCTGGTTGAACAAGTTACGCGAGCGTATTCGTTCAATGCGGGAGGGGCGCGAACGGCCGACAGACGCCGTGTTACGGCATGCCCGAAAGTGCAACAGGGCGTAAGACGCGCACGGCGGCAAGTGCCGCCGTGCGGAGGGATACCTGCAACGGTCAGGCTTGCGGGATCTCGATCTTCACTTCGAGGACTTCGAGATCGTCCTGGCGCTCGAGGCTCACGCGGATGTCATCGTCCGAAATATGGACGTACTTCGAGATGACCGCGACCAGCTCCTTCTGCAGCGCCGGCAGGTAATCGGCCGGCGGCCGGCCGCCGACGCGCTCGTGCGCGATGATGAGCTGCAGGCGCTCCTTCGCGACCGATGCGGACTTTTTCTTCTCGCCGAGGAGAAACGAAAGGATGGACATGGGCGGCCTCCGTTACTTGCTGCCGAAGAGGCGCTGCAGCAGGCCCGGCTTCTGGTAATCGGTGAAGCGCAGCGGCTTGTCTTCGCCGAGGAAACGCGCGACGACGTCCTTGTACGCTTCCGCCACGTCGGTACCGTCGATATGCACGGCCGGCAGACCCTGGTTCGATGCATGCAGCACGGCTTCCGACTCGGGCACCACGCCGATCAGCTTGATGCGCAGGATCTCGCTGATGTCCTCGAGCGACAGCATCTCGCCTTCGCTGACGCGCTTCGGGCTGTAACGCGTGATCAGCAGGTGTTCCTTGATCGGATCCTTGCCTTCGGTCGCGCGCTTCGTCTTCGACGACAGGATGCCGAGAATGCGATCCGAGTCACGCACCGACGACACTTCCGGGTTCGTGACGATCAGCGCTTCGTCCGCGAAGTACATCGCGTGCAGTGCGCCCGCCTCGATACCGGCCGGCGAATCGCAGACGATGTATTCGAAGTCCATCGCGACCAGGTCGTTCAGCACCTTCTCGACGCCGTCACGCGTGAGCGCATCCTTGTCGCGCGTCTGCGACGCCGGCAGGATGAACAGGTTCTCGCACTTCTTGTCCTTGATCAGCGCCTGGTTCAGGTTCGCTTCGCCCTGGATCACGTTCACGAGGTCGTACACCACGCGGCGCTCGCAGCCCATGATGAGATCGAGGTTGCGCAGGCCGACGTCGAAGTCGATCACGGCCGTCTTGTGGCCGCGCAGCGCGAGACCGGACGCAAAGCTCGCGCTGGTCGTCGTCTTGCCCACGCCGCCCTTGCCCGAGGTCACCACGATGATTTTTGCCATTTACCCAATACCCTGTGTTCGTCAATGAGAGCCGATCGATCCGGAGCGCACCGCGTGTGTTACGTCAGGCGCAGCGGTTCGATCATCAGTTTTTCCTCTTCGAGCCGGATCTGCACCGATTTGCCCAGTACTTCGGCGGGCAACGGGTTCTCGGTTGTTCGATAGATACCCGCGATCGAAATCAGTTCCGGTTCGAGACACGTGCAGAAAATGCGCGCGTCGTGATTGCCGTGCACGCCCGCGAGTGCGCGGCCGCGCAACGGCGCGTAGATGTGGATATTGCCTTCCGCGATGATCTCTGCGCCGTGACTGACCGGCGCGAGCACCACGAGGTCTCCTTTCGCGTAAATCTGCTGCCCCGAACGCAACGGCCGGTCGATCACGAGCGTCTGGCCGCCGGCCTGCACCGGCGTCGGCGCGGGCTCCGACGGCTGTTCGGGCGCCGCTGCGGCTGCCGCAGCGGTGGCGGGCGCGACGGCTGGCACTGCCGCCGGTTCCGCTTCGTCGGCAGGTTTCGCGGCCGGCGCGCGGCGATCGCGCGCCTCCAGCAACGGCAGGCCGGCTTCCCCCGCCCAGCCCTGCGTTGCCAGTGCGACGACGCCCACCGGACGCATCCGCACGTCGTTCAGCATCTGGCGGATGTCCGCGAGCGCGACGCGCTCGCCGTCAGCCAGGCGGCGGACGTCGATCGCGACGACATCGTCGGCGAAAAACTCGGGAGTCGCTTCGAAGCGCTTGACCAGTTCGGTACGCAACGCATCGAGATCGGTCGTCTTCACGGTGAACAGCAACGTATCGACCGATCCGCTGCGCAGCTCGAAGAATGGCGATTTTTTAAGCGACATGGACACTCTGCAAAAATTTTTTGCGTATTTTACAGGCGTCCACGCGCGCGGCCATTATTTTTGGGGAACCGGGTGGCGACAGCCCGGGCGGGCGCGCAACCGGCAGGCGGGCAGGCAAGCGGGCGACCCAAGCCTCATCGCGCCGAGCGGCCCGCGTTCCGACGTCACGTCAGTGCTTCACCTGCGATACGTACAGCGATTTCATCGCGCCGGGCATCCGTGCGATCGGCGCGTGTTCGCCGGTATTGCCGAAACCCGCCCGCTCGTAGAAGCGGATCGCGTTGCGGTTCGCATCGGCAATCCACGCGTAGACGTCCTGGGCGCCGCGCTCGGCGAGCCAGGCGGTGGCCGTCTCCAGCAGCAGCACGCCGCCGCGCAGATGACGCACCGCGTGCGCCACCCACAGCTCGCTGACGAACGCGCGCCGATCGGGCGTATTGTCGAAATACGCGCCGATCATGCCGGCCGGATGGCCTTCGGTATACAGCAGGAAAGTCGTCGACTCGTCGGACACGGCGCGCTGCGCGGCAATCGCCGACGCCGCGTCCGTTTCGACGTTCAGCAATTCGGCCTCCGGCGCTTCGCCGGGCGCGTAGGGCTCGCGCAGCGATGCGGCGCGGAGTTCGCGATACACGCTGCCCTGGTCGGCAACGATACGACGAACGGTCAAGGTCGAACTCATGCAGGCACAGCCCCCTTCGGACAGCAAGCTACTAGCTTCAACCGAAAGCGGGGCATGAGTCAAATCGTTATTTTCAAATGACAGCGCGAATCGAAAGGCAGCACGCACCGGCGGCGGCCGGTCGGCCCGTTCATGTGCAGGTGCAGCATCGCCGTGCCGATGCGTGCCGCCGAAAGACGGTTGCGGCGGCCTCGTTCGACGCATGGCACCCGTCGCCTTGCGACATCGGGCAGTTGCCCGTCGGGCCCCGCGGATTTCAGCACGGATATCGTAATGATCCGTAAGATTGCCCCCCCGAAAATCGGTATCACGGGTACCTGCAGCCATCCGCATATTGCATCGCAACATTTGTTGCGAGCCAGTCACGCCGCCACGCGCACGCGTCATGACACGCCATCCGTCTGACAAACCGCTCGCCCGTACGGGTCGAACCGGCGTTCCGCGCATGTTTCAATCAGCGTGCGCGGGCCCTTCCCTGCCTGCGCCGCACACGCCGGTCCGTTTGGAGCCGCGCGCCTAGTGCCGGAGTTTGGCAAGCGTGCGCGTGGGTCGTATAACAGGCAGAACCGGGTGACGATCCGGCTCGCCGCGCGTGCTTCGCGGACCAACGAGAATTCGAACAACCGTACAGGCGGCCGCCCTCGGGCCGGCCGGCAGGAGGGAGACAATGTCAATGACCCACGGATCGGCCTCGGGCTGGTCGGATGGCAAGCGTTACCTGTGGCTGCTCGGCGCGCTGACGATCACGTTGCCGATCCTCGCCGCCCAGCTCGCGCTGTCGACGGGCCTGCACGTGTTCTGGTGGTTCGGCCCGCTGTTCGCGTTCGGCGTGATCCCGATCCTCGACACGCTGATCGGCGACGATCGCGACAACCCGCCCGAGGACGTCGTGCCGCATCTCGAACGGGAGCGCTACTACCGGTTGATCGTTTATCTCGCGACGCTCGTCGAATACGTCGCGTTCTTCGCGTGCGTCTGGATCGTCGGCACGCATGCGCTCGCCTGGTACGACTACGTCGGCTTCGCGCTGTCGCTCGGCGCCGCGACGGGCATCTCGATCAATACCGCGCACGAACTCGGGCACAAGACCAACCGCTTCGAGCGCTGGCTCGCGAAGATCACGCTCGCGCCGGTGGCATACGGCCACTTCTATGTCGAGCACAACCGCGGACACCACGTGCGCGTCGCGACGGCGGAGGACCCGGCGAGCGCGCGCTACGGCGAATCGTTCTGGGCCTTCCTGCCGCGCACCGTGACCGGCAGCATCCGCTCGGCGTGGCGGCTCGAGAAGGCGCGCCTCGAACGGCTCGGGCATTCGCCGTGGACCTGGCGCAACGAGGTGCTGCACGCGTGGGCGATGACCGTCGTCGTGTGGGGCATCGCGATCGCGATGGCCGGCAAGGTCGTGATTCCGTTCCTCGTGATCCAGGCCGTCTACGGCGCGTCGCTGCTCGAAGTCGTGAACTACGTCGAGCATTACGGGCTCGGCCGCCGCAAGCTGCCGAACGGCCGCTACGAACGCTGCTCGCCGCAGCATTCGTGGAACAGCAATCACGTCGTCACCAACCTGTTCCTGTACCAGTTGCAGCGGCACGCCGACCATCATGCGAATCCGACGCGCTCGTACCAGGCGCTGCGCCACTTCGACGATGCGCCGCAACTGCCGGCCGGCTACGCGACGATGATCCTGTTCGCGTACGTGCCGCCGCTCTGGTATCGCGTGATGAATCCGCGCGTCGTCGCGCACTACGGCGGCAACATGGCGCAGTCGAACATCAAGCCGTCGATCCGCGCCCGCGTGCTCGCGCAATATCCGGCCGCGGCGTAATCGCGGGGGACGGGCCGGGGTCGACTGGCGCAGGTGCGCCGCTGAGAGCCGGCGCCGCGCCGGCCCCGGTTCCATCGAAGCCCGGCGCGGCGGCCCCCGCCGTCACGCCATTTCCGGCAGCCTGAACACCGCCACCGCATGCCGCAGCGCGCTCGCCTGCTCAGCCAGCGCTTGCGTCGCGGCCGAGGCCTGCTCGACGAGCGCCGCGTTGCGCTGCGTCGCTTCGTCCATCTGCGTCACCGCGATGTTCACCTGCTGGATGCCGCCGCTCTGCTCCTGCGACGCGGACGAGATCTCGCCGACGATCGTCGTGACACGCTGCACCGCGCCGACGATCTCGTGAATCGATTCACCCGCTCGACCGATCAGCACGGCGCCCTCGTCGACCCGCTTCGTCGACTGCTCGATGAGCGCCTTGATCTCCTTCGCGGCGGCAGCGCTGCGTTGTGCAAGCGTACGCACTTCCGCCGCGACGACTGCAAAGCCGCGGCCCTGTTCGCCCGCACGCGCGGCTTCGACCGCCGCGTTCAGCGCGAGGATGTTGGTCTGGAACGCGATGCCGTCGATCACCGCGATGATCTCGCCGACCTTGGCGGAGCTGTCGGCGATGCCATTCATCGTGCCGACGGCATCCGTCATCACGCCGCCGCCCGCCGCTGCGATGTTGGACGCGTCATGCGCCAGCTGCGCCGCGTGCTGCGCGTGCTCGGCCGACTGGCGGACGATGCCCGTGAGTTCGGTCATGCTGGCAGCCGTCTCCTCGAGCGAAGCAGCCTGCGCCTCGGTACGCGCCGACAGATCGTGATTGCCCGATGCGATCTGTGCGCTCGCCGTCGCGACGGCTTCGGCGTGCGTACGCACTTCGAGCACGACGCCCGACAGGCTCGCCTGCATCGTCTGCAACGCGCGCAGCAGATCGGCGATCTCGTCGCGGCCGACTGCATCGACGTCGCGCGTCAGGTCGCCTTCGGCGACGGCCTGTGCGCACGCCACCGCACGGTCGAGCGGACGCAGGATCGCGCGACTGAACAGGAATGCGCCGACCATCGCGACGCCGAGCACGACCAGCATCAGCACGAGACTCGCGGTCGTGGCGTGCTGCGCGTCGCGGCTCGCCTGCGCCGACACCGCGGCGCTCTCGTCGGCGATCGACTTCGCGGCCCGCTCCAGCAGCGCTGCCGGCTCGCGGTCCACGCCCGCCACCGCGGCATCGCCCGCCGACGGCTCGAAGCCGGCCGCCTTGAACGCGTCGAACCCGCGCCGGTAGCCCTCGCCCATCGCCGTGTGCGCGCGCATGAACTGCTCGACGAGCGAGCGGCTCTCGCCGGGCGGCAACTGGTGAACGAGCTGCGCGGCGAGCGTGTCGACCGTTCGCTCGCGCGTCTGGAAAGCCTGCCAATACTTGTCGAGCTTGTCGGGCTGCTTGCCGCGCAACAGCGTGTCCTTCCATTCCTGAACCTGCAGCTTGAACTGCACGAGCGTGGCCGACACGAGCCGTTCGTTGCCAACGTTCGTCTGCACGTCTTCGACGAACGTATCGATCGACCGATTGAGTATGTGGATACCGTACAGCGCGCCACCGAACATCAGCAGCAGCGCGACGGCGAATGCGAGGGGAATCTTGTAGCTCAGCTTCATGGAACCTTGAGTCGACGGGGAACGATGCGATCCGGCACGGGCGCCGGCCGCCGCCTCGTGTTAACGGCGCGGGAAGCGCAGGCTTAAAGCTGAAGAATTCGGCAAAGGCCGGACGCGCGTATCGACGAGGCCGGCCAGTGCGCTCAGGTCGGATGCGGGCTGTTGCTACTGCAACGGCGTGCGACATGACGCACGCACCGCGAACCCAAAACGAAAAACCCCTTGATCCTTCCGGATCAAGGGGCTTCGTATTTTGGCGGAGAGGGTGGGATTCGAACCCACGGTACGGGGAAACCGTACGCCTGATTTCGAGTCAGGTACATTCGACCACTCTGCCACCTCTCCTTCCTTGCTGCATCTCGCGGCTGGTCGTTTCCGCGAGAAAAAGATTATAAGACGATCGCTTCGCAGCTGACAAGCCCTTTCTGCAATTTTTTTTGCGAGGGCTTTGAAGGCCGCGTTACGACGCCTGTGCCGGCGCGTCGATACGCTCGATGCCGCCCATGTACGGACGCAGCGCTTCCGGCACCGTGACCGAGCCGTCCGCGTTCTGGTAGTTCTCCAGCACCGCGACGAGCGTACGGCCGACGGCGAGACCCGAACCGTTCAGCGTATGCACGAGCTCCGGCTTGCCCTGCGCGTTGCGGAAACGCGCCTGCATCCGGCGCGCCTGGAACGCTTCGGTATTCGAGCAGCTCGAGATCTCGCGATAGGTGTTCTGCGCAGGCAGCCACACTTCGAGGTCGAACGTCTTCGCGGCCGAGAAACCCATGTCGCCCGTGCACAGCGTGATCACGCGGTACGGCAGGCCGAGCTTCTGCAGGATCGCTTCCGCATGGCCGACCATCTCGTCGAGCGCGGCGTACGACGTTTCCGGCGCGACGACCTGCACCATCTCGACCTTGTCGAACTGGTGCTGGCGGATCATGCCGCGCGTGTCGCGGCCGTACGAACCGGCTTCCGAGCGGAAGCACGGGGAATGCGCGGTCAGCTTGATCGGCAGTGCGGACGCGTCGACGATCGATTCGCGCACGGTGTTGGTCAGCGAGATTTCCGACGTGGAGATCAGGTATTGCGTGACCTTGTTTTCCTCGCCGCCCTTCTCGACGCGGAACATGTCGTCCGCGAACTTCGGCAGCTGGCCCGTGCCGTACAGGATCTCGGGGTTCACGATGTACGGCGTATACGTCTCGGTATAGCCGTGCTGCTGCGTGTGCGTGTCGATCATGAACTGCGCGAGCGCGCGGTGCAGGCGTGCGATCGGGCCGCGCAGCATCGTGAAGCGCGCGCCGGCGAGCTTCGCGCCGGTCTCGAAATCGAGGCCGAGCGGCGTGCCGACGTCGACGTGATCCTTCACCGCGAAATCGAACTGGCGCGGCGTGCCCCAGCGGCGCACCTCGACGTTGTCGGCTTCGTCCTTGCCGACCGGCACGCTTTCATGTGCGACGTTCGGCATGCCCAGCATCAGGTCGGACAGGCGCGCCTGGATCTCGCCGAGCTTGGCTTCCCCCGCCTTCATTTCGTCGCCGATCCCGCCGACCTCGGCCATCACGGCCGACGTGTCCTCGCCCTTCCCCTTCATCGCGCCGATCTGCTTCGACAGGCTGTTGCGGCGCGCCTGGAGCTCTTCGGTACGGGTCTGGATCGCGCGGCGTTCCGCTTCGAGCGCGGAGAAGGCGGCGATGTCGAGGGTGTAGCCGCGATCGGCGAGGCGCTGGGCGACGCCGTCGAGGTCTTTGCGCAGCAACTGGATGTCGAGCATGGGAGGACTTGGAGAATCGTTGTGTAAGACGGGAATTCTAACGCACCGCGGGGCCGACACGGCACTGGCCGGACGGACAATGCTGCAAACGGGCGATGACCGTGGCGCGACGGCCATGGCAGTATCGCAATGCCGGTCCGCCCGCCGGCACCCGCGAAATCGCGCGGCATCGACGCGCCGCGGATCGCGAAACACCCGGGCGTGCCCGCCGCAACGCATCGAACGCGGCACGCGCCCCCGTCACAACGACTCAAGGAACCCGATGGCCATCGAACTGGAGAAGGACGTACGCGACCGCGCGATCGCGTCGCTGCAACGCTATTTCACGGAAAACATGGATGAGCCGATCGGCAATATCCAGGCGGGTGCCCTGCTGAACTTCTTCGTCGAGGAAATCGCGCCCGCGATCTACAACCTCGCGATCGCGGATGCGCAGCAGAGCCTGCACGCCCGCGTCACCGAACTCGACATCGAGTGCCATCAGGAGCCGTTCGGCTACTGGAAGAAGCAGCCGGCCCGCAAGCGCTGACGCGTTCGCGGCCGCATCGGCGCAGGCCGCGCCGGACGGTGCCCGGCTCAGTCCTTCTTGCCGGCCTCGCGGTCGAGTTCGCGCAGCCACGCGAGCTTGTCGGCGATCTTCGATTCGAGCCCGCGCGGCACCGGCTTGTACCAGCGCGGCTCGCGCATCCCGTCCGGCAGGTACGTCTCGCCGGCCGCATACGCATTCGGCTCGTCGTGCGCGTAACGGTACGCATGACCGTAGCCGAGTTCCTTCATCAGCTTGGTCGGCGCGTTGCGCAGATGCACGGGCACCTCGCGCGACTTGTCCTGCTTCACGAACGCCATCGCCTGGTTGAACGCGTTGTAGCCCGCGTTGCTCTTCGCCGCGCATGCGAGATAGATCACCGCCTGCCCGAGCGCGAGCTCGCCTTCGGGCGAGCCGAGCCGCTCGTAGGTTTCGGCCGCGTCGTTCGCCACCTGCAGCGCGCGCGGATCGGCGAGGCCGATGTCTTCCCACGCCATCCGCACGATCCGCCGCGCGAGATACTTCGGATCCGCGCCGCCGTCGATCATCCGGCAGAACCAGTACAGTGCGCCGTCCGGGCTCGAACCGCGCACCGACTTGTGCAGCGCCGAGATCTGGTCGTAGAAGTTGTCGCCGCCCTTGTCGAAGCGCCGTGCGTTCAGCGTCATCGCGCTGCTGACGAATTCGGCATCGATCGTCGTGGTGCCGGCCGACGTGGCCGCCGTCTGCGCCTGCTCGAGCAGGTTCAGGAAGCGCCGCGCGTCGCCGTCCGCATAGCCGACCAGCGTATCGACCGCCTTGTCGTCGAACGACAGGCCGTCGAGTGCGATTTCCTGTGCGCGCTTCAGCAACTGGCGCATCTCGTCGTCGTCCAGCGACTTCAGCACGTACACCTGCGCTCGCGACAGCAACGCCGAGTTGACCTCGAAGCTCGGGTTCTCGGTCGTCGCGCCGATGAAGGTCACGAGCCCCGACTCGACGAACGGCAGCAACGCATCCTGCTGCCCCTTGTTGAAGCGGTGGATTTCGTCGACGAACAGGATCGTGTGGCGGCCGGTGCGGTTCAGCGTGTCCTTTGCCTGCTCCATCGACTCGCGGATGTCCTTCACGCCGCCAAGCACCGCGGACAGCGCAATGAACTCGCAGTCGAACGCGAGCGCGGTAAGCCGGGCGAGCGTCGTCTTGCCGACGCCCGGCGGCCCCCACAGGATCATCGAATGCGGCTTGCCCGATTCGAACGCGAGCCGCAGCGGCTTGCCTTCGCCCAGCAAATGCGTCTGGCCGATCACCTCGGCGAGCGTCTTCGGCCGCAGCGCCTCGGCGAGCGGGCGGCGCGGCTCGACTTGAAACAGGTCGGACATGAACCCTCGCTCCACATCAAACAATGGCGGCCGAACCGGCCGCCGGACCCGACATTATGACAGCCGCACGAAAGCACCGCCGCGCCTGGTGCCGGGTGCTCGCGTCCAGCGCCCGGCGCCCAGAAACAACAAGGGCCTGCCGTCGCCGGCAGGCCCTTCGGTGAAACAGCAGCGCGCGGGCGCCGGTCAGCCGGTGATCACGTCGGCGCCCTTCGGCACGACGAACTTGAACGTATCGCCCTTCAGCGCCGGATTCGTCTGGATGTTCGTGAACGTCAGCAACGTGACGTTGCCGAACACGTCGTGCAGTTCCATCGCGGCGAGCGTGCCGTTCTTGAAGCCGATGCCGATCCGCTGGAACTGCGTGTCCTGCGCCTTCGGCAGCATTTCGAGCCACTCGATGCCTCCCTTTTCGCCGGCATCGCGCAGCGTGTAGTTCTTCTCCAGATCGTTGCTGCCGAACAGGATCGCGGCGGGGCTCGCGCCCAGCGCGCCGTTCAGCTTGCGCTCGGTGACCTGGTTCAGGTCGCGGTCGTACACGTAGAGCTTGTCGCCGTCGGCCTGCAGCACCTGCTGGTACGGCTTCTGGTACGTCCAGATGAACTTGCCCGGGCGCGCGAACACGAACGTGCCGCTCGAATTGTCGGTGGGCTTCGGCACGGCCTGCGCGGCGCTCGCGCCCTTCGCCGGGGCCTTGACGATCTGCTGCGTGAAGTCGCCCTTCGCCGAACGCACCTGCGACACGAACGCCTTCAGTTGCTCGGTGCCGCCCGCGAACGCGTGCGTCGCCGCGAGCATCAGCGACGCGCCGGCGAGCGCCGCGCCGAGCCAGCGCCGCGTCGAACGAAGGGACATTGCGAACGAATGTTGCTGCATATTGCGGTTTTCTCCCTGGGTGGCCGGCGCTGCGAACGCCGCGGACTCATTCCGCGTCGCGCGCCGGCACAAGAATTTCGCGGTTGCCGCTCGACGACATCGCCGACACGAGCCCCGACTGCTCCATCTGCTCGAGCAGCCGCGCCGCGCGGTTGTAGCCGATCCGCAGATGGCGCTGCACGAGCGAGATCGATGCGCGGCGGTTCTTGATGACGATCTCGACCGCCTGGTCGTACAGCGGATCAGACTCCTCGCCGCCTTCGCCGGTTCCCGCGCCGGCCGAGCCTTCGTCGCCGTCGGCGGTGCCGCCTTCGAGCAGGCCCTCGACGTAGTTCGGCTCGCCCTGCTCCTTGAGCTTCTCGACGACACGATGCACTTCGTCATCCGCGACGAACGCGCCATGCACGCGCACCGGTAGCCCGGTGCCCGGCGCCAGGTACAGCATGTCGCCCATCCCGAGCAGCGATTCGGCGCCCATCTGGTCGAGAATCGTGCGCGAGTCGATCTTCGACGACACCTGGAACGCGATCCGCGTCGGCACGTTGGCCTTGATCAGGCCGGTGATCACGTCGACCGACGGACGCTGCGTCGCGAGGATCAGGTGGATGCCGGCCGCGCGCGCCTTCTGCGCGATCCGTGCAATCAGTTCCTCGACCTTCTTGCCGACGACCATCATCAGGTCGGCCAGCTCGTCGATCACCACGACGATGTTCGGCAGGCGGCCGAGCGGCTCCGGATCTTCCGGCGTCAGGCTGAACGGATTCGGCAGCTTCTCCTCGCGCTTCGCGGCCTCGTCGATCTTGTTGTTGTAGCCTGCCAGGTTGCGCACGCCGAGCTTGCTCATCAGCTTGTAGCGGCGCTCCATTTCGGCGACCGTCCAGTTCAGCGCGTGGCCGGCCTGCCGCATGTCGGTGACGACCGGGCACAGCAGGTGCGGAATGCCTTCGTAGACGCTCATTTCGAGCATCTTCGGATCGATCAGGATCAGGCGCACCTGCTCGGCGGTTGCCTTGTACAGCAGCGACAGGATCATCGCGTTGATCCCGACCGACTTGCCCGAACCGGTCGTGCCGGCCACCAGCAGGTGCGGCATCTTCGCGAGATCCGCGCACACCGGCTTGCCGCCGATGTCCTTGCCGAGGCTCAGCGTGAGCGCCGACGACGCGGCCGCGTACACCTCGGAACCGATGATCTCGGACAGGTGCACCGTCTGGCGGCGCTGGTTCGGCAGCTCGAGCGCCATGTAGTTCTTGCCGGGAATCGTCTCGACGACGCGGATCGACACGAGCGACAGCGAGCGGGCGAGATCCTTCGCGAGGTTGACGATCTGGCTGCCCTTCACGCCGGTGGCCGGCTCGATCTCGTAGCGCGTGACGACCGGGCCCGGATAGGCGGCGACGACGCTCGCCTCGACGCCGAAATCCTTCAGCTTCTTCTCGATCAGGCGCGACGTGAATTCGAGCGTGTCGGCGGAAATCGCCTCCTGCGCCTTCGGCGCGGGATCGAGCAGCGATACCGCGGGCAGCGTCGAATCGCCCGGCAGGTCGGTGAAGAGCGGCACCTGGCGCTCGCGCTCGACGCGCTCGGACTTCGCCGGCGTGACGACCGGCGGCACGATCGTCACCGGCTCGTGATCCTCGATGCGCACGCGCTCCTCTTCGACCTTGCCTTCGCGGCGCACGGCCGCGGCCTCGCCGAGCTTGCGGTCGCGCTCGGCCTCGCGGCGCAGCTTCGCGACGTTGACGGCGGACAGGATCGCGCCGCCGACGCGCTCGGCGACCGACAGCCACGAGAAGCGGAAATACAGCGACAGGCCGATGGCCAGCGCGATCAGCAGCAGCAGCGTGCCGCCCGTGAAACCGAACGCGTGCGACATCGCACCCGCGACGGCCTCGCCGACGACACCGCCCGGCGCGCGCGGCAACTGCACCTTCAGCGACCACATGCGCAGCGCCTCGATGCCGTCGCACGCCAGCACGACGAGCACGAACGCGAGGATTTCGGTGAGCCAGCCGATCGGCCGCTCGGGTTCGTCCGAGACCGCCTCGTGGCGCGTGATGCGGCGATAGTTGACGGCGATGCGCCGTGCGAGCGGCACGATCAGCCAGTAGGCCGACAGACCGAACAGCAGCAGGATGATGTCGGCCGTCCACGCGCCGACGCGGCCGGCCCAGTTCGTGATGTGATCCACCTGGGCGGCGTGCGTCCAACTCGGATCGCGCCGGCTGTAGCTCAGCAGGGCCATCACCAGAAATGCGCAGAGCGCGACCTGGAGAATCCAGCGGATCTCCGTGAGGAGCTTCGACATCCGGTGCGGCAACGCCTGTGCCTGGGCGGAATAAGGAGCTTTTGCCATGAATCCGTATAAAGAGGACGGGCCGTGCGCCCGCCTGTCGTTCGATCCCGCTTATTGTAAACGCTGCACCGGGCCGCCAAGTGTAAATGACGGTTACATAACAGGGCCGGGATCCCGACACCCCCGCGGATGTATTTCCCGGCAGCCCGGTCGCCGTGGTGCGGCCGCCCCGGTCGGGCGCCGCCGCGACGCCCGTCGAGCGGGTGCCAGGCCCCGTTGCCCACGTGCGGCAACGCGCCGCCGGGCGCCCTGCCCGCCCCGCGTGCGCGGCCGTCGCGGTGCCCGACACTATCGCGACGATTGAAACTCTCGTTCGGCAACGCGGCAACGGGGCCTTTATAATGCGCGTCTGATACCCATCTATGACGGCATCCCGGTCAACCCGGATCGTACGGCGAGCCCTACCCCGCCCGCCACGGCCGCCTTTTACGGATTCGCACATGTCCACGCCCAAACACGCCAAAGTCCTGATTCTCGGTTCCGGCCCCGCCGGCTACACGGCTGCCGTCTACGCGGCACGCGCCAACCTGTCCCCGGTGCTGATCACCGGCATCGCGCAGGGCGGCCAGCTGATGACCACGACCGACGTCGAAAACTGGCCGGCAGACGCGAAAGGCGTGCAGGGTCCGGAGCTGATGGCGCGCTTCCAGGAGCACGCGGAACGCTTCAACACCGAAATCGTGTTCGACCACATCCACACCGCGAAGCTGCACGAGCAGCCGATCCGCCTGATCGGCGACTCGGGCGAATACACGTGCGACTCGCTGATCATCGCGACCGGCGCGTCCGCGCAGTATCTCGGCCTGCCGTCCGAAGAAGCGTTCATGGGCAAGGGTGTGTCGGCCTGCGCGACCTGCGACGGCTTCTTCTATCGCAACCAGGAAGTCGCGGTGATCGGCGGCGGCAACACGGCCGTCGAGGAAGCGCTCTACCTGACCGGCATCGCGAAGAAGGTCACGGTGATCCATCGCCGCGACAAGTTCCGCGCGGAGCCGATCCTGATCGACCGCCTGCTGGAGAAGGAAAAGGAAGGCGCGGTCGTGATCAAGTGGGATCACGTGCTCGACGAAGTGACCGGCGAGGATTCGGGCGTCACCGGCCTGCGCATCAAGAACGTGAAGACCGGCTCGACGGAAGATCTCGCCGTGCAGGGCGTGTTCGTCGCGATCGGCCACAAGCCGAACACCGACCTGTTCCAGGGCCAGCTCGAGATGAAGGACGGCTACATCCTGACGAAGAGCGGCCTGCACGGCAACGCGACGTCGACGAGCGTGCCGGGCGTGTTCGCTGCGGGCGACGTGCAGGACAACGTGTACCGCCAGGCGATCACCAGCGCCGGCACGGGCTGCATGGCCGCGCTCGACGCGCAGCGCTACCTCGAAAGCCTGCACGACAAGAAGTAAGCCGCGAGACCTGTCGCGCCGGGCGCTACAATGGCGTCCGCTGCCGCGAAGCGGGTCTGGCCGGACAAGCCGCTGCCGCCGTGCAGCGGCTTTTTTTTGCCCGCGCGCCCGAACGCGCCTGCCCTGCGTACCGAATCATGGCGAAGAACCAGCCCCATCCGAGCGATCCCGCAAAGCGCCAGATCGCCGCCCGTCCCGCGAACCCCGCGCCCGTCGCGCCGGCGCCCACGCCCGATCCCGCCGCGTTGCGCGGCCAGGGGCTCGCGGGCCTCGGCGCGCTGCGCAAGTCGCTGCAAGGCGAAGCCGATCGCCGCGACCGCGAGCGCATCGAAACGGCCAAGGCCGAGCGCAAGGCGGAAGCCGACGCGAACCTGTTCCGCAACGAGATCGGCGCGATCCGCCCGCTGAACGCGCCGCCGCGCGCGGCGGCCGGCCGCACGCCGCCCGACCCGGTGCCGAAGCAGACGCAGCGCGACGAGGAAGCCGTGCTGAACGCGACGCTGTCCGACGAATTCGATCCCGAGACGCTGCTCGACAGCGACGACTCGCTGTACTACCACCGCCCCGGCATCAGCCGCGACGTCGTGCGCAAGCTGCGCAGCGGCGCGTGGATCGTGCAGGCGCAGATCGACCTGCACGGGATGCGGCGCGACGAGGCGCGCGACGCGCTCGCCGAGTTCATCCGCGAAACCGGCAAGAAGGGGCTGCGCTGCCTGCGCGTGATCCACGGCAAGGGGCTCGGCTCGATCGGCAAGGAGCCGGTGCTGAAAGGCAAGGTGCGCGCGTGGCTCGTGCAGAAGGAAGAAGTGATCGCGTTCTGCGAGGCGCGCGGCCACGACGGCGGCGCGGGCGCGGTGCTGGTGCTGCTGCAGCCGTTCGCGGCGCCGGGCGACCGGGGGCCGCGTGCCGCATCCTAGGCTGACGCTCGCGATCGCGGTACTGGAGGCGATCGCCACGCTGGCCTTTGCGATCTCGGGCTTCATCGAGGCGCGCAAGAACCGCCTCGACTCGGTCGGCACGTTCGTGGTCGCGCTCGCCACCGCGTTTGGCGGCGGCACGCTGCGCGACATCCTGCTCGAGCGCCGGCCGTTCTACTGGGTCGTGCATGACGACTACGTGATCGTGATCTTCGTGCTCGCGCTGTTCGCGCCGTTCGTGCTGCGGATGCTGTCGCGAATATCGGCCGAGCGGCTGCTGCTCGTCGCCGATGCGATCGGGCTCGGGATCTTCAGCATCTCGGGCACGGCGATCGCGCTCGATGCCGAGATGCCGCGCTTCATCGCGGTGATGATGGGCGTGATCACGGGCGTGGTCGGCGGGATCATCCGCGACGTGCTGTGCAACGACATCCCGCTGATCCTGCGCGATTCGCGGCCCTACGCGACCTGCGCGTTCGTCGGCTGCTGGTTCTACCTGCTGCTCGTGTGGCTGCAGTTCGATTCCGTCTACAGCGTGCTGCTCGCGACCGGTTTCATCCTCGTCGCGCGGCTCGCGACGTTCAAGTTCGACGTAAGGCTGCCGCACTGAGGCTAACGATTCCCGGAAACTCAAGGGGCTGCTGAAGCAACCCTTTGCCGTTGCCCGCTCGTGATTCAGGACCAAAGCGAGCTATTGCGTACGGACACGGATTTTTACAATTGCCTTTCATTGCTCGACGAAGCCATGCTACGTTCCGCACCATGATTTCAAACGGACGGCAAGGGCATGGTCATCTTTTACGCGGTAGTCGAAGACGATCCGCTGGACAGTGGCGGCTACGTACTCGACGGAGGCGAATGCGGAACGATCGTCGGTGACGACGGCACGCGCCGCAGAATCACATTCGTCGGACAGCGGGCTTGGTGCAGTACCTGCGAAAGCATCGGAACGATTGAAGCAGCGCCCGGTACGCCGAACAAAAGGCGACTGCGCGACTTCACTTCTGCAGGACGAGTTCAAGCCCTCAGTGGTGATTGGGTCCGATGCCGCTGTGAACGTCCTCCACGCATCAACTCGCGGTACGGGCGCAAATGGAAAATAGACGAAACCGAACACGATACCGGGATACCGGCCGCAGCCGCTGCAATGCCCGGCACCCCGGCAACTGCGCTGTCCGCCTATGACGATCGCTTCGTCCTTCGGGACGCTGACGGCAACCCTCTGAGCTACACCGGTTATGCGCTGCGGCGTGACACGGGAACATTCGAGTACGGCAGAACAGATGCGTCGGGACAAACGCACCTGCTCGCCGCTACGCCGCATGCTGAAAATATCACGATCTATCTCGCCGAATAGCCATGCCGGAAAATACTCACGTCTCCCCTAACGGTAACCGATACAAGCTGGTCGCGGCACGCACGACCACGCCAACGAGTGATGCTGCACCTAAGCCGGTCACCGCCCGCTCCAAGACATTCTGGAAATCGATCCGTGAATGGACTGATACCGACATCGCTGAATATCACCGCACCGTCCCACAACTCGCAACGCAGATCCAGGCCGAAACGTACTGGGATCGAAATGGAAGCACGCGCGCAAATCGATTTACTTGCGAGGACTTCGCGCTACGGTCGCTCATCCAGTTCTCCGCATTGCGAGGACTGCCGCTCAACGTGACAACCGGCGTGCGAAGCTATCGGAATGAGGAAATCTACGGCGAACCCGAGCACCGACGATACGATTCGACAATGTACGGTTTCGCCGATATGGTATCGCTGACTTTCGGTGCACCAGACGTACAGCGTACAGGTTCGAATACCACACTACTCCAGACACCGGAGTCGCTCCTGCCCGGAGACATGCTTGTACAGGCCAATGATCGCGCGGGCATTGGACACCACGTTCAAATGGTCACGAGGGTCTCACCGTCTTCCATTGCGATCATGCAGGGGAATTCGAGCGGCGTGATCGTTCGTCCGTTCACAACAATCATGCGAATATTCGGCCGCAATCGCGCCGACCCGCAAAGCGCCAGCTATGCAGGCATGGGCGTCGAAAACGGACATTACACGCTCGGCGAAGATGGGTGGGACTACAGAAACGAGACGACAGGAGCCGAGGTCAAAAACTTTCTGAAGCAGTTTCAGCTGTATCGCTGGAATTTCACTGCATTCAATCAGTAACCCGTGGAGCGGACATGCGTGCGTTTTTTTCGGTGATCGCGGACAGCGATCTATTTGGTGCACTCGCGACCGTATGCTTGCTTGTCGCAGTGGGCGGCTTGTTTTCCAGGGTACGTCACTCGAAGCATTATTTTCCGGCCGTCTTCGCATGTCTCCTGTTCATGCCCGTGCTACATGCAATCGGCTCGTATTTTTTGTCGCTGCCGAGTCCATGACTACAACCGCCGGCCCCCAGGCATCGAGGGGAAGGCGGTAACTGCTGCGAATGCAGCGACCCCGCTTGCGCCGGGGCAACCGACGAGCCGCCAAAACCCACGTGTGGCCCGGACACCCACCGATCGCCCCAAGCGACTTGCATCACGCGATCCGCTCCTCCGACGCCGGATCGAACAGCACCGCCTTCGACACATCGAACAGCAGCGACAGCGTCTGGTCGGGCTGCGGGTTCGCGGCCGGATGCACGCGGCTCACGATGCGCTTGCCGTTCACCTGCGCGAACACGTGCGTGTCCGGCCCGGTCGGCTCGGTCACGTCGACGCGCACGTCGAACGGTTGCAGATGCGACGCGTCGCCGTTGTGCGCATGGCGCACGTCGGTGATGCGCTCCGGGCGCAGGCCGAGGATCACCTCGCGGCCGACGTGCGACTTCAGCTTCGCCGCATCGAACGGCAGGTTCAGCACGCCGCGCTTGACGCCCGTGTCGACTTCGAGCGCGATCCCGCTGCCCTGCTCGACCAACTTGCCGTTGATGAAGTTCATCGGCGGCGCGCCGATGAAGCCCGCGACGAACAGGTTCGACGGCGAATCGTAGATCTCCTGCGGCGCGCCGAACTGCTGGACCACGCCGTCCTTCATCACCGCGATCCGGTCGCCGAGCGTCATCGCCTCGATCTGGTCGTGTGTCACGTAGACGATCGTCGTGCCGAGGCGCTGGTGCAGCAGCTTGATTTCCGCGCGCATCTCGATGCGCAGCTTCGCGTCGAGGTTCGACAGCGGCTCGTCGAACAGGAACAGCGACGGATCGCGCGCGAGCGCACGACCCATCGCGACGCGCTGGCGCTGGCCGCCCGACAGCTGGCCCGGCTTGCGGTCGAGCAGGTGCTGGATCTGCAGCATCTGCGACACGCGCTCGACGATCTGCTGCTGTTCGCTCTTCGGCACCTTGCGGATGTTCAGGCCGAACGAGATGTTCTCGCGCACCGTCATCGACGGATACAGCGCGTACGACTGGAACACCATCGCGATGTCGCGATCCTTCGGCGACAGGTCGTTGACGACCTTGCCGTCGATGCAGATCTCGCCGCTCGTCACGGTCTCGAGCCCGGCGATCATGTTGAGCAGCGTCGACTTCCCGCAGCCCGACCCGCCGACCAGGATCAGGAACTGTCCGTCCTCGATCTCGATGTCGACACCCTTCAGGACCGGCACCCCGTTCGGGTAGGTCTTGTACACGTCACGGATGGAAAGGCTTGCCATGCTGTGAATCCTCTGTCTCGTCTCGCGCGGCACACTCCGGCGCCGCGTCGGGTTCGTTTCGATGCGCCGCGCGCGAGGCGCGGCCGGTTCGTCGTATCGGATGAAGCCGCGCTTACCCCTTCACCGCGCCCGCCGTCAGGCCGCGCACGAAGTAGCGGCCGGCGACGATGTAGACGAGCAGCGTCGGCAGCGCGGCGATGATCGCGCCGGCCATGTCGACGTTGTATTCCTTCACGCCCGTCGACGTGTTGACGAGGTTGTTCAGCGCAACCGTGATCGGCATCGAATCGACGCCGGAGAACACGATCCCGAACAGGAAGTCGTTCCAGATCTGCGTGAATTGCCAGATCAGGCACACCATGAAGATCGGCAGCGACACCGGCAGCAGGATCTTCGTGAAGATCGTGAAGAAGCCCGCGCCGTCGATGCGCGCGGCCTTCACGAGCTCGGCCGGCACGCTCACGTAGAAGTTGCGGAAGAACATCGTCGTGAACGCGATGCCGTACACGACGTGCACGAACACGAGGCCCGGAATCGTGTTGGCGAGGCCGAGCATCCCCTGCAGGCGCGCCATCGGCAGCAGGATCACCTGGAACGGGATGAAGCAGCCGACCAGCATCATCGTGAACAGCGCGTCAGCGCCGCGAAAGCGCCAGTGCGTGAGCACGTAGCCGTTGAACGCGCCGATCAGCGACGAGATCAGCACGGCCGGGATCACCATCTGCAGCGAATTCAGGAAGAACGGCTTCATGCCGTCGCAGCGCACGCCGGTGCATGCGCCGCTCCAGGCCTTCACCCACGGGTCGACGGTCCACGTGGTGGGCGGCGTCAGCAGGTTGCCGGTGCGCAGCTGGTCGAGATCCTTGAACGACGTCGACAGCATCACGTAGATCGGGAACAGGAAATACAGCGCGAACAGGATCAGTGCCGCATAGATCACTGCCCGGCTGATCGTCATCTTAGGCTGCATTGCGGGTGCTCCTCGATTCCATATACATCAGCGGCACCAGCACCGCGACCACGGTCGCGAGCATCATCACCGAGGACGCCGCGCCGAGCCCGAGCTGGCCGCGGTTGAACGAAAACGTGTACATGAACATGGCCGGCAGCGACGACGACGTGCCCGGGCCGCCCGCCGTCAGCGCGACGACGAGGTCGAAGGTCTTGATCGTGATGTGGCAGAGGATCAGCAGCACCGAGAAGAACACCGGGCGCATGCTCGGGATCACGATCTTGCGGTAGATGGTCGGCAGCGTCGCGCCATCGACCTGCGCGGCCTTGAAGATCTCCGCGTCGACCCCGCGCAGCCCCGCGAGGAACAGCGCCATCACGAAGCCGGTCGACTGCCACACGGCCGCGATCACCACGCAGAAGATCGCCTTGTCCGGATCGTCGAGCCAGCCGAACGAGAAGCTCGTCCAGCCCCAGTCGTGCATCACCTTCTCGAGGCCGAGGCCCGGGTTCAGGATCCACTGCCACGCTGTGCCGGTGACGATGAACGACAGCGCCATCGGGTACAGGAAGACCGCGCGCAGCGCGCCTTCGTTGCGGATCCGCTGGTCGAGCAGGATCGCGAGGAACAGCCCGAGCGCGACGCAGATCACGATGAACGGAATCCCGAACCAGCCGAGGTTCGCGGCGGAGGTCCACCACACGTCGTTCTGGAACAGGTCCGAGTAACGGCCGAAGCCGTCGAATTCGTAGTTCGGCAACAGCCGCGAACGGGTCAGCGACAGATAGCCGGTAATCAGGATGAAGCCGTAGATGAACACCACGGCGATCGCGACGCTCGGCGCAAGCACGAGCTTCGGGATCCAGCGATCGGCGAAGGCCGACATCGGCGACGTACGCCGTGCGGCGGCAGCGCCGGATCCGTTTCCGCTAAGAGGGGCAGCCACTTGATTCGACTCCTGGAACGAGGGCGACGCAGGCCGGGCCGGCGCCGGGTACGGCACGGGCTTCGCGGGCGAGCCCGTTTGCTGCACATGCAAAAACGCCCGGCCGATGAAGCGTTTCCGGCCGGGCGCCTGTCGCGCGTTACTTGACCTTCGCGGCCTTCGCGAGCGCGGCGACCGCGCTCTTCGAATCCTGCTGCGAGTTCATGAACTTCGTCACGACGTCCGTGATCGCGCCGGCGGTCGCGTCGCTCTGCGCCATCCCGTGCGCGAGCGACGGGACGAAGCCGCCCGACTTGATCGCGGTCTGCTCGTCGGCATACGACTTCTTCGCGCAGTCGTCGAACTTGTCCATCTTCACGCCGAGGCGGACCGGCACCGAACCCTTCAGCAGGCTGAACTGCTCCTGGAAGTCCGGCGTCATGATCGTCTTCGCGAGCGCGAGCTGGCCCGGCGTCGCGTTCTTCTCGCCCTTCTGCTGGAAGAACACGAACGAATCGACGTTGAACGTATAGGCATTCGCCGTGCCCGGCACCGCCGCGCAGATGTAGTCCTTGCCCGCCTTCTTGCCGGCGTTCTCGAACTCGCCCTTCGCCCAGTCGCCCATGAACTGCATGCCGGCCTTGCCGTTGATCACCATCGCGGTCGCGAGGTTCCAGTCGCGGCCGTTACGGCCGGTATCGAAGTAGCCCTGGATCTTGCGCACCGTATCGAACACGGACAGCATCTGCGGCGAAGTCAGCGTCGCCTGGTCGAGGTCGACCAGCGCCTTCTTGTAGAACGCCGGGCCCTGCGACAGCACGACGTCTTCCCACAGCGTCAGGTCCTGCCACGGCTGGCCGCCCATCGCGACCGGCTGGATGCCCGCGGCCTTCAGCTTGTCGGCCACCGCGAAGAATTCAGGCCAGGTGGTCGGCACCTTCGCGCCGACCTTGTCGAGCGCGGCCTTGTTGATGTACAGCCAGTTCACGCGGTGCACCGAGAACGGCGCCGCGACGGTGTGGCCCTTGTACTTGATGATCTTGTCGATTTCCGGCGGCAGGTTCTGCTTCCAGTCGCCGGCAGCGGAATCGATGTTGACGAGCACGCCCTGGTCGGCCCAGTCCTGGATCAGCGGGCCCTTGATCTGCGCGGCCGACGGTGCGTCGCCGCTGATCACCTTGGTCTTCAGCGCGGTCATGGCCGCGGCGCCGGCGCCGCCCGCGACCGCGAAATCCTTCCACACGTAGCCCTGCTTCTGCACGTCGTCCTTCAGCACGCCGACGGCCTTCGACTCGCCACCTGAGGTCCACCAGTGCAGCACCGTCACATTCTCGGCTGCCTGCGCCGCCACGGCGCCGGCCATCAGACCTGCAGCGCAGAGCGCACCCATGATCGAGCGAACTTTCATTACTTATCTCCTCCAGACTGAATCAACTCGTGAGGCTCCCCGACGGGGAACCGGCTTCTTGATAACGACGGGGAAATCGAGCCGCGGGACGCATGCAGCGTACGGGGCCGATGACCGGCCGGGCTCTTACAGAAAGCGTGAATCGAGATTCAACGGCGTGTCTCCTCTTTGTGTTTCTGGCCCGCCGCGATGATGCGGCGCGAGCCCGGGGCCGACGCCGCGCTGACGATGCGCGCCGTCAATGTCCGATAACATTCGGCACATGGCGTTCCCTAAGGCGAAGCTCGCGCGGTTCATCGACCGCACTTCTTTTTTTCTTCACCCAGGTGCTACCCCTTGCGGCGGATTGTAGTTAAACTACAATTCAGTGTCAAAAATATTTTTATCGCACTACGGATCGCTTCCGAGCACCCCCAACACGGCGGAGACACATGCATACCGATTCCAGCTTTACCTTCGTACTTTTCGGCGGCACCGGCGATCTGTCGATGCGCAAGATCCTGCCTGCGCTGTTCGAAGCGCACCGTGCGAACATGCTGGCGGAGAGCGGCCGGATCGTTGCCGTGGCGCGTCATGAATCGGATCGGGCGTCCTATCTCGAATGGGTCGACACGCACGTGAAGCCGCACGCGGCCAAGGCCGCCGGCAACGCGTTCGACGAAGCTGCGTGGAAGTCCTTCCTCGATCGCATCGAATACGTGCACCTCGATCTCGGCCGTGCGGAAGACTACGTCGTGCTGCGCGACGCGGTGGCATCGCTGCCCGGCATCCGCGTGTTCTATCTCGCGACGGGCCCGTCGCTGTTCGTGCCGATCTGCAAGGCGCTCGCGTCGGTCGGCCTGAGCGAAGGCTCGCGCATCGTGCTCGAGAAGCCGCTCGGCTACGACCTGAAGTCGTCGAACGCGATCAACGACGCGGTCGGCGAAATCTTCGCGGAAGACCAGATCTACCGGATCGACCACTACCTCGGTAAAGAACCCGTGCAGAACCTGCTCGCGCTGCGCTTCGGCAATGCGCTGTTCGAGCCGCTGTGGCGCCGCGAATGGGTCGAGAGCATCCAGATCACGATCGCCGAGGAGCTCGGCGTCGAGGCACGCGGCGATTTCTACGACAATACGGGCGCGCTGCGCGACATGGTGCAGAACCACCTGCTGCAGCTGCTGTCGATCGTCGCGATGGAGCCGCCGCATTCGATGGATTCGGATTCGGTGCGCGACGAAAAGCTGCGGGTGCTGCGCGCGCTGAAGCCCGTCGATCCGCGCGACATCGGCAAGGTGGCCGTGCGCGGCCAGTATCATGCGGGCGTGATCAAGGGCGCGCAGGTGCCGGCCTATGCAACCGAACCGGGCGTGAAGCCCGACAGCCAGACCGAAACCTTCGTCGCATTGAAGGTCGAGATCGAAAACTGGCGCTGGGCCGGCGTGCCGTTCTTCCTGCGCACCGGCAAGCGGCTGGCCGATCGCGTCGCGGAGATCGTCGTCAATTTCCGCCCGGTGCCGCATTCGGCGCTGGGGCCCACCGCGCTGCGTCCCGGTTCGAACCGCCTCGTGATCCGGCTACAGCCGAACGAGACGATCCGCCTGTACTGCCTCGCGAAGCAGCCCGGCGAAGGGATGAACCTCGCGAGCGTGCACCTCGACCTTGCGTTCGACCAGTTCTTCAAGGAAGGGCAGATGGAGGCGTACCAGCGCCTGCTGCTCGACGTGATCAACGGCCGTCTCGCCCTCTTCGTGCGACGCGACGAACAGGAAGCCGCATGGCGCTGGGTCGAGCCTATCCTGAACGAATGGGCACGCACGCTGAAGCCGCCCAAGCCGTATGCGGCGGGCACGTGGGGGCCGGCCGCGGCGAGCGCGATGCTCGCGCAGCACGACACCTGCTGGCTCGAAGAAGAGAACTGATGCAAACCGTTGCCGCGCACGCCACCGTACGCGGCAACGTGCCCCACGATTCGTACGATTTGAACAGACAAAGCAGTCCGGAGGAGATGTGATCGAGATTCACGCTTTCGACACCCAGGAAGCGCAAAGCGAAGCGCTCGCGCGCGCCGTCGGCGATGCGCTGCGCGCCGCGCTTGCCGGCCCCGCGCGCCCGACGCTCGCGGTGTCCGGCGGCACGAGCCCGCGCCCGTTCCTGCAAACGCTGTCGCACGCGACGCTCGACTGGGCCGGCGTCGACGTGACGCTGGTCGACGACCGCTGGGTGCCGGAGGACGATGCAGCCAGCAACGCGCACCTCGTGCGCGACACGCTGCTGCAGCACGCCGCCGCCCCTGCCCGCTTCCTGCCGCTCGTCGACACGCGCGCCGCGCTCGACGCGCACGTCGCCGCGCTGAACGCGAACGCCGACTACCGCGTGCCGAGCGTCGCGGTACTCGGCATGGGCGAGGACGGCCATACCGCGTCGATCTTCGCCGATGCGCCCGAATGGGATCACGCGATCACGACGCCCGAGCGTTTCGTCGCCGTCCATCCCGGCGCCGCGCCGCATGCGCGCGTGAGCTTCTCGCTCGATGCGCTCAAGCGCGTCGACCGGCTGTTCCTGCTGATCGCGGGCGAACGCAAACGCGCGGTGCTCGACGCCGCGGCCGCGTCGCTGCAGAAGAACGCGATTTCCCAACTGGCCAACGACAAGGGGACCCAGCTCGATGTCTACTGGTGCGCAAAGTAAGGCGGTCGTCGCGGGTCAGCATGCCGACGGCCCACGCCTGCTCGCGGACGTCGGCGGCACCAACGCGCGCTTCGCGCTGGAAACCGGCCCGGGCGAGATCACGCAGATTCGCGTCTATCCCGGCGCCGACTATCCGACGATCACCGACGCGATCCGCAAGTATCTGAAGGACGTGAAGATCAGCCGCGTGAACCACGCGGCGATCGCGATCGCGAACCCGGTCGACGGCGACCAGGTCACGATGACCAACCACGACTGGAGCTTCTCGATCGAGGCGACGCGCCGCGCGCTCGGCTTCGACACGCTGCTCGTCGTCAACGATTTCACCGCGCTCGCGATGGCGCTGCCGGGGCTGACCGACGCGCAGCGCGTGCAGGTCGGCGGCGGCGCGCGCCGCCAGAACAGCGTGATCGGGCTGCTCGGGCCCGGCACCGGGCTCGGCGTGTCGGGGCTGATTCCGGCCGACGACCGCTGGATCGCGCTCGGCAGCGAAGGCGGCCATGCATCGTTCGCGCCGCAGGACGAGCGCGAGGACCTGGTGCTGCAGTACGCGCGCAAGAAGTTTCCGCATGTGTCGTTCGAACGCGTGTGCGCGGGCCCCGGCATGGAGATCATCTATCGCGCGCTCGCCGCGCGCGACAAGAAGCGCGTGGCCGCGACCGTCGACACGGTCGAGATCGTCGAGCGCGCGCATGCGGGCGACGCACTCGCGCTCGAGACGGTCGAATGCTTCTGCGGGATTCTCGGCGCGTTCGCGGGCAGCGTCGCGCTGACGCTCGGCGCGCTCGGCGGCGTGTACATCGGCGGCGGGGTCGCGCTGAAGCTCGGCGAACTGTTCACGCGCTCGTCGTTTCGAGCGCGCTTCGAGGCGAAGGGCCGCTTCACGCACTACCTCGAGAACATCCCGACCTACCTGATCACCGCCGAATACCCGGCGTTCCTCGGCGTATCGGCGATCCTCGCGGAGCAACTGTCGAACCGCTCGGGCGGTGCGTCGTCGGCCGTGTTCGAACGGATTCGCCAGATGCGCGACGCGCTGACGCCGGCCGAGCGCCGCGTCGCCGATCTCGCGCTGAACCATCCGCGTTCGATCATCAACGATCCGATCGTCGACATCGCGCGCAAGGCCGACGTGAGCCAGCCGACCGTGATCCGCTTCTGCCGCTCGCTCGGCTGCCAGGGGCTGTCCGACTTCAAGCTGAAGCTCGCCACCGGCCTCACCGGCACGATCCCGATGAGCCACAGCCAGGTACATCTCGGCGACACGGCCACCGACTTCGGCGCGAAGGTGCTCGACAACACGGTGTCCGCGATCCTGCAGTTGCGCGAGCACCTGAATTTCGAGCATGTCGAGAACGCGATCGAGATCCTGAACGGCGCGCGGCGCATCGAGTTCTACGGGCTCGGCAACTCGAACATCGTCGCGCAGGACGCGCATTACAAGTTCTTCCGCTTCGGGATCCCGACGATCGCGTACGGCGACCTGTACATGCAGGCCGCATCGGCCGCGCTGCTCGGCAAGGGCGACGTGATCGTCGCGGTGTCGAAGTCGGGACGCGCGCCCGAGCTGCTGCGCGTGCTCGACGTCGCGATGCAGGCCGGCGCGAAGGTGATCGCGATCACGTCGAGCAACACGCCGCTCGCGAAGCGCGCGACCGTCGCGCTCGAAACCGACCACATCGAGATGCGCGAGTCGCAGCTGTCGATGATCTCGCGGATCCTGCATCTGCTGATGATCGACATCCTCGCGGTCGGCGTCGCGATCCGCCGTGCGTCGACGAACGGCGAACTGCCCGAGGCCGTCGCGCAGGCGCGGGCACGCGCGAGCGACGACGAAACGGCCGACGTGCTCGACTGGCTGAGCCACGGTGCGTCGCCGGCGGCGAAGGACGTCGCACGGGATTGACGCGGCGCGGCGGCAGCCGCTTCCCGCGTTCGAAACAAAAACGCCACCGGCGCAGCGCGCGCGGTGGCGTTTTTCATGCTGTCGTCAGGCCGCGGATCAGGCGCCCGCCTTGACGGGCCGCCCGTGCCAGCGCAGCACGAGGAAGCGGCCGGCGAAACACAGCACCCCCGACACGCCGATCGTCACGCCCATCGCGAACGGCGTGCCGTCCGCGAGTGCGCCGATCGCGACGCTCGCGAGCGCGCCGAGCGCCAGCTGCATCGCGCCGAACACGGCCGCCGACGCGCCGGCGTTGTGCGGATAGCGATGCATGAGGTCGGTCGTGCAGTTTGCCGACAGGATCCCGACCACGCCGACGACGAAGAACAGGCACACGACGATCGACCACAACCCGCCCCACCCCGTCAACGCGACGAGCGCGACCGCGAGCGACGCGATGCAGCTCACGAGCGACGCGGCCGCGATGATGCGCAGCGAGCCGAGGCGGCCGACGAGCCGCGTGTTCGCGAAGTTGCCGATCATGATGCCGACGACGTTCAGGCCGAACAGCAGCCCGTAGTGTTGCGGCGACACGTGGAAATACTCGATGTACACGAACGGCGTGGCGGTGATGTACGAGAACATCGACGCGAACGCCATCCCGCCGCACAGCATGTGCCCCCAGGCGACAGGATCGGACAGGATGCGCCCGTACGACGCGAACGACGCGAGCACGGCCGCGCTCTTGCGCCGCTCCTTCGGCCAGGTTTCGGGCACGCGCAGGTACGCGGTCGCCGCGCATACCGCGCCGAATACGGCCAGCACGACGAACACGCCGCGCCAGCCGGAGAAGCGCAGGATCTGGCCGCCGATCAGCGGCGCGAGCAGCGGCCCGACCGCGGTGACGATCGCCACCATCGACAGCACCTTCGCCGCGTCGGTCGGCTCGTGCGCGTCGCGTGCGATCGCACGCGACAGCACCGACGCCGCGCCGGCGCCGAGCGCCTGCAGGAAGCGTACGAGGATCAGCATGTCGATCGACGTCGACACGAAGCAGCCGATGCTCGCAAGCGTGAACAGCGCGATGCCGCCGAGCAGCACGGGCCGGCGGCCCCACGTGTCGGACAGCGGGCCGTACAGCAGCATGCCGATCGAGAAGCCGGCCATGAAGCTCGTCAGCGTGCGCTGCGCGGCGCCGGCGCTGACGGAGAAGCCGGCCGCGATCGACGGCAGGCTCGGCAGGTACATGTCGGTAGCGATCGGCCCGCAGGCGGCGAGCGCGCCGAGCAACAGGATCAGCCGGGCATCGGGCCGGCGTCGGATGACGTGAGACATGGGTATCCGGAATGGAGCCCGCGC
The DNA here is from genome assembly GCF_002223095.1 of Burkholderia sp. AU33803. NCBI lineage: Bacteria > Pseudomonadati > Pseudomonadota > Betaproteobacteria > Burkholderiales > Burkholderiaceae > Burkholderia > Burkholderia sp. AU33803. The sequence continues at coordinate 471,572 of NZ_NKFJ01000004.1, read as the reverse complement.
GCATCGGGGCGCGCGTGGCGGTGAAGACGGGAGGCCGCGCCGCGAACGGCACGCCCAGGCCCATGATTGTACGCGCAACTTTTTTTCGTGCAGGCTGCCGAGTGCGCAGCGGGCCCGAAAGGCACTGCACGGTACCCGCCGCGCGGGATCGAGCGCCGGATTCGATTAAGCTTGCAGCGACTCACCCCTTCTTGTCTGACCAATACAGCGCACGACCGAACCGATGACCGCTTTCCTGCTGATCTGGAGCCCCAAGAAATGGCCGTGGCCCGAACTGCCCGACGTCGCCGCGCGCGTGAAGGCCGGCGAGGCCGTGCATGACGTGTGGGGCTGCGGCTTCGCGCGCGGCATCCTGCCGGGCGACCGCGTGTTCCTGCATCGCGTCGCGAAGGAGCCCAAGGGCGTGTTCGGCTCCGGTTACGTGACGCGCGCGCCGTACGAGGTACCCGATCCGTCGACGAAGCGCGGCTACCGGCTGTGCATCGACTTCGTGTACGACTGGCTGGTCGACGCGCACCAGGACGTCGTGATCGCGCGCGACGCGCTACGGGTCCATCCGTACTCGGTGCAGACCTGGGACGCGCAAAGCTCCGGCACGGTGATCAAGCCGATGGTCGAAGGCCCGCTCGAGAAGCGCTGGGCCGAGCTGACCGGCAAGCGCAAGCCGCCCCCGTTGCCGGATCGATAACGGGGCCGAATCACCCGCTCGTCCTCCCCCTGCCCGCGCGATCCCTCGCGCCGATACGCCGCAGACGGCGCCGCGGGCTCGCCGCGCGCGTCTCCGGTACAATCGGACGATCGTTCCGCCCAGGCGCCGCGGCCCGTGCACAGGCCCCCGCGCCCTTCTCTCGCAGGTTTCGTCCATGTCCAACAATCAGATCCTCTTCGAACGCGCCCAGAAGACCATTCCCGGCGGCGTCAACTCGCCGGTGCGCGCATTCCGTTCGGTCGGCGGCACGCCGCGCTTCGTCGCACGCGCGCAAGGCCCGTATTTCTGGGATGCCGACGGCAAGCAGTACATCGACTACATCGGCTCGTGGGGCCCGATGATCGTCGGCCACGTCCATCCGGAAGTGCTGTCGGCCGTGCAGAACGTGCTCGCCGACGGCTTCTCGTTCGGCGCGCCGACCGAAGCCGAGATCGAGATCGCCGAGGAAATCTGCAAGCTCGTGCCGTCGATCGAGCAGGTGCGGATGGTGTCGAGCGGCACCGAGGCCACGATGAGCGCGCTGCGTCTCGCGCGCGGCTTCACGGGCCGCAGCCGCATCGTCAAGTTCGAGGGCTGCTACCATGGCCACGCGGACAGCCTGCTCGTGAAGGCCGGCTCGGGCCTGCTGACGTTCGGCAACCCGACGTCGGCCGGCGTGCCCGCCGACATCGCGAAGCACACGACCGTCCTCGAATACAACAACGTCGCCGCGCTCGAGGAAGCGTTCGGCGCGTTCGGCGACGAGATTGCCGCCGTGATCGTCGAACCGGTCGCGGGCAACATGAACCTCGTGCGCGGCACGCCGGAATTCCTGAACGCGCTGCGTGCGCTGTGCACGAAGCACGGCGCCGTGCTGATCTTCGACGAAGTGATGTGCGGGTTCCGCGTCGCGCTCGGCGGCGCACAGGCGTACTACGGGATCACGGCCGACCTCACCTGCCTCGGCAAGGTGATCGGCGGCGGGATGCCGGCTGCCGCGTTCGGCGGCCGCCGCGACATCATGGCCCACCTCGCGCCGCTCGGCGGCGTCTACCAGGCCGGCACGCTGTCGGGTAACCCGATCGCGGTCGCCGCGGGCCTGAAGACGCTGCAGCTGATCCAGGCGCCCGGCTTCTACGACGCGCTCACCGCGCAGACGAAGCGTCTCGCCGACGGCCTCGCGGCCGAAGCGCGTGCGGCCGGCGTGCCGTTCGCGGCCGACTCGATCGGCGCGATGTTCGGCCTCTACTTCGCCGAACGCGTGCCGACCAGCTTCGCCGAAGTGACGAAGAGCGACACCGAGCGCTTCAACCGCTTCTTCCACCTGATGCTCGACGAAGGCGTGTACTTCGCGCCGTCCGCGTATGAAGCCGGCTTCGTGTCGAGCACGCACGACGACGCGGTGATCGACGCGACGCTCGCGGCCGCGCGCCGCGCATTCGCGGCACTCGCTGCCTGACCCGGGGCCGCGCGCATGTTCTCGGACATCGATTTCGCCCACATGCAGCGCGCGCTCGCGCTCGCCGCGCGCGGCATGTATACGACGGCGCCGAACCCGCGTGTCGGCTGCGTGATCGTCAAGGACGGCGACGTGATCGGCGAAGGCTTCACGCAGCCGGCCGGCCAGGATCACGCGGAAGTGCAGGCGCTGAAAGATGCGCGCGCACGCGGCCACGACGTCGCGGGCTCGACCGTCTACGTGACGCTCGAGCCGTGCAGCCACTTCGGCCGCACGCCGCCGTGCGCGAACGCGCTGATTGAAGCGCGCGTCGCGAAGGTCGTCGCCGCGATGGAAGACCCGAACCCGCAGGTGTCGGGGCGCGGCCTCGGCATGCTGCGCGACGCGGGCATCGACGTGCGCTGCGGGCTGCTCGCGCATGAAGCGGGCGAACTGAACATCGGCTTCGTGTCGCGCATGACGCGCGGCCGCCCGTGGGTGCGGATGAAGACCGCCGCGTCGCTCGACGGCCGCACCGCACTGCCGTCCGGCGAAAGCCAGTGGATCACCGGCGAGGCCGCGCGCCTCGACGGGCATGCATGGCGTGCGCGCGCCTGCGCGATCCTCACCGGCATCGGCACCGTGCGTGAAGACAACCCGCTGCTGACCGTGCGCGGCATCGACACGCCGCGCCAGCCGCAGCGCATCCTCGTGGACAGCCGCCTCGACCTGCCGCTCGACGCGCGGCTGCTCGAAGGCGCGCCGCTGCTGATCTTCTGCGGCCGGCTCGACGCCGCCGGCGAAGTGCGCGCGAACGTGCTGAAGTCCCGTGGCGCGGAAATCGTGCCGATCGCGAACGCGCAAGGCAAGGTCGACCTGCCCGCGATGCTGGCGGCGCTCGGCGCGCGCGGCGTCAACGAGCTGCACGTCGAGGCCGGCCACAAGCTGAACGGCTCGCTGCTGCGCGAGCAGTGCGTCGACGAATTGCTCGTCTACCTCGCACCGAGCCTGCTGGGCGCCGATGCGGCCGGCATGTTCGACCTCGCCGCGCCGGCGAACCTCGACGCGCGTACGCGGCTGTCGTTCCACGGATTCGAGCGGGTCGGCGACGACCTGCGGATCCTCGCGCGCTTCGCGCCGGCCGACGCCGCGCACTGAACGGGGTCGATCACGGTCAACGGCGCGAGCCTGACCGTCAACACGGTCGACGATCGCGCGGGCGGCTGCGCGTTCTCGATCAACCTGATCTCCGATCCCATTTCGCGCCGCGCGTCGCCGGTCGACGCCACGACGCGTGCGCTCGTCGCTCGCCCGCCTGCCCCGACAGCTGGCCGAATGGCCAACGACGCGCACGGGTCATGCCGCCGCGCTAAGATGCGTCGACAGCGGTTCCAGCGTCGCAACGCACGGCGCGGCCGCGTATTGGTCACCCTCTTCCTCAAGGAGTCGTCCCCATGTCCATCTCGATGTATCAGGCCTCGGTGCCTGTCCTGATCCGTGGCCTGACCAATCTTCAGCACATTCTCGGCAAGGCGCAGGCCCATGCGGCCGAAAAGCAGATCGATCCGTCGGTGTTCGTCGGCGCCCGCCTGTACCCGGACATGCTGCCGCTCGTCCGCCAGGTCTATATCGCGACCGACACGGCCAAGGGCTGCGCCGCGCGCCTCGCCGACGTCGAAATCCCGAGCTACCCGGACGTCGAGCAGACCTTCGACGAACTGCACGCCCGCATCCAGAAGACGATCGACTACCTGAAGAGCTTCGACGCCGCGCAGATCGACGGCAGCGAGGCGCGCCAGATCGTGCTGAAGATGCGCGTCGGCCCGATCGAGTTCACCGGCCAGTCGTACCTGCTGAATTTCGTGCTGCCCAATTTCTTCTTCCACGTGACGACCGCGTACGACATCCTGCGCCACAGCGGCGTCGAGCTCGGCAAGCTCGACTACCTGGGCGGGCGCGACCAGCACGCGTGACGCGCGGCCGGGCAAGCCCGGCCCGCCACCGTCCGCACGCACGTGCGCCAATGCGCGGCGGCCCCGCCAGGCCTGCCGCGCAGGCCGGCCGCAGCGCTTTCCGGAGCGCTCGCCGGGCGCGCGCGGTCCGCGCCAGCCGAAACGTCGTCCGGCTGGCGTAAAATACGCACTTTCCTCTTTCACGCCCCCTTATGACGCTCGCCTCCACGCTCGACATCATCGCCGAGCTGAAAGCCGGCCGGATGGTGATCCTGGTCGACGAAGAAGACCGCGAAAACGAGGGCGACCTCGTGATCGCCGCCGAATTCGTCACGCCGGAAGCGATCAACTTCATGGCCAAGTACGGCCGCGGCCTGGTTTGTCTGACGTTGACGCAGGAACGCTGCAAGCAGCTGCACCTGCCGCTGATGACCTACCGCAACGGCACGCAGTACGGCACCGCGTTCACGGTCAGCATCGAAGCGGCCGAAGGCGTGACGACCGGCATCTCGGCCGCCGACCGCGCGCACACGATCGCCACGGCGGTCGCACATGACGTGCGCCCCGAGCACATCGTGCAGCCGGGCCACGTGTTCCCGATCATGGCGCAGCCGGGCGGCGTGCTCGTGCGCGCGGGCCACACCGAGGCCGGTTGCGACTTCACCGCGCTGGCGGGCCTCACGCCGGCCGCGGTGATCTGCGAGATCATCAAGGACGACGGCACGATGGCGCGCCTGCCCGACCTGATCGAGTTCGCGCAGGAACACAACCTGAAGATCGGCACGATCGCCGACCTGATCCAGTACCGCAGCCGCACCGAATCGATCATCGAGCGGATCGCCGAGCGCACGATGCAGACCGCGCACGGCACGTTCCGCGCGGTGCTGTACCGCGACCAGCCGAGCGGCTCGCCGCACATCGCGCTGGTGCGCGGCACGCCGTCGCCGGACGTCGATACGCCGGTGCGCGTGCACGAGCCGCTGTCGGTGCTCGACCTGCTCGAGACGGGCGTGTCGACGCACTCGTGGACGCTCGACGCCGCGATGCGCGAGATCGCGGAGCGCGACCTCGGCGTGATCGTGCTGCTCAACTGCGGCGACACGAAGGAACACCTGATCGACGTCTTCAAGGCGTTCGACGAGGAAGAAAAGGCCGCTGTGCTCAAGCGCCGGCCGGTTGATTTCAAGACGTTCGGCATCGGCGCGCAGATCCTGCGCGATGTCGGGGTCAGCAAGATGCAGGTGCTGTCGAATCCGCGCAAGCTGGGCAGCATGTCCGGCTACGGCCTCGAAGTCACGGGCTTCATTCCGATGCCCGGCGGCGAAGCCAAGTCCTGCCCGGCGTCCAACGCGTAACCCGCCACGGCGCTTTCGCCCTATAACCGTTCATCCACACCACGGACAAGATCATGGAAATCGGACAATACCAACCGAATCTCGAAGGCGACGGCCTGCGTATCGGCATCGTGCAATCGCGCTTCAACGAGCCCGTGTGCAACGGCCTCGCCGACGCGTGCGTCGAGGAACTGGAACGCCTCGGCGTCACCGGTGAAGACGTGCTGCTCGTGTCGGTACCCGGCGCGCTGGAAATCCCGCTCGCGCTGCAGAAGCTCGCCGAAAGCGGCCAGTTCGACGCGCTGATCGCGCTCGGCGCGGTGATCCGCGGCGAGACCTACCACTTCGAACTCGTGTCGAACGAGAGCGGCGCGGGCATCACCCGCATCGGCCTCGACTTCAACCTGCCGATCGCGAACGCGGTCCTGACCACCGAAAACGACGAGCAGGCCGTCGCGCGCATGACCGAAAAGGGTCGTGACGCCGCACGCGTCGCCGTCGAGATGGCCAACCTGACGATGGCCCTCGACCAGCTCGGCGATGACGACGAGGACGAAGAAGAGGAAGACGACGAAGAGGAGCGCGCATGAAGAAGAGCGCCCGCCGACAATCGCGCGAGCTGGCGACGCAGGGGCTGTACCAGTGGCTGCTGTCGAACGCATCCTCCGGCGAGATCGACGCGCAACTGCGCGGCGCGCTCGGTTACGACAAGGCCGACAAGGAGCTGCTCGACGCGATCCTGCACGGCGTGATCCGCGAGCACGCCACGCTCGTCGAAGCGCTGACGCCGTCGCTCGACCGCCCGATCGACCAGCTGTCGCCGGTCGAACGCGCCGTCCTGCTGATCGCCACGTTCGAGCTCACGCACCACGTCGAAACGCCGTACCGCGTGATCATCAACGAAGCTGTCGAACTCGCGAAGACGTTCGGCGGCTCCGACGGCTACAAGTACGTGAACGGCGTGCTCGACAAGCTCGCCGCGAAGCTGCGCCCCGCCGAAACGCAGGCGCGCCGCAACGGCTGAACCCGTTGGTCCGGAACGGGCGCGCATGCGCCCGTTTTTTCTTTTGCCCCGCCTCCTTCGCCTTGCCCGCCCGATGAATACCGCCACCGATTCGCTCGTCAGACTCGCCGCACGCGTCGACGCGATCCAGCCCTTCTACGTGATGGAACTGATGAAGGAGGCACAGCGTCTCGAGTCCTCCGGGCGCGATGTTATCCACATGGGCATCGGCGAGCCGGATTTCACTGCGCCGGAGCCGGTCGTCGAAGCGGCCGCGGCCGCGCTGCGCCGTGGCGTCACCCAATATACGAGCGCGCTCGGCATCGCACCGCTGCGCGAGGCGATCGCCGCGCACTACGCACGCGCGTACGGCCTCACGATCAGCCCGGAACGGATCGTCGTGACGGCCGGCGCGTCGGCCGCGCTGCTGCTCGCGTGCCTCGCGCTCGTCGGGCGCGACGACGAGGTGCTGATGCCCGACCCGTCGTATCCGTGCAACCGGCACTTCGTCGCCGCGGCCGAAGGCCGCGCGGTACTCGTGCCGAGCGGCCCGGATGCGCGCTTCCAGCTTACCGAGGACGACGTCCGCACACGCTGGGGCGACCGCACGCGCGGCGTGCTGCTCGCGTCGCCGTCGAACCCGACCGGCACGTCGCTCGAACCCGACGAACTGAAGCGGATCGTCGAAGCCGTGCGCGCACGCGGCGGCTTCACGATCGTCGACGAGATCTACCAGGGGCTCAGCTACGACGCGGCCCCCGTGTCGGCGCTGTCGTTCGGCGACGACGTCGTCACCGTGAACAGCTTCTCCAAGTATTTCAGCATGACGGGCTGGCGGCTCGGCTGGCTGGTGGTGCCGCCCGCGCTAGTCGGCACGTTCGAGAAGCTGGCGCAGAACCTGTTCATCTGCCCGTCCGCGCTCGCGCAACACGCGGCGCTCGCGTGCTTCGAGCCGGCCGCGCTCGACATCTACGAAGCCCGCCGGCTCGAATTCAAGCGCCGGCGTGATTTCATCGCACCGGCGCTCGAACGGCTCGGCTTCACGGTGCCCGTGATGCCGGACGGCGCGTTCTACGTGTATGCGCACTGCGGCGGCGTCGCCCACCCGGCGGCCGGCGACAGCGCCGCACTCACGACGGCGATGCTGCACGACGCGGGCGTCGTGCTGGTGCCCGGCATGGACTTCGGTGTCCATGCGCCGCGTGACTATATCCGCTTGTCCTATGCGACGGCCTACTCGCGGCTCGAGGAAGCGGTCGACCGGCTCGCGACACTGTTCGGGCAGTACTGACACGCGGCCGGCGCGGCGGCCATTCCGCACCCCGCAAAAGCAAAAAGGCACCCGATCCGGGTGCCTTTTTCACATCCTGCTGGCTGAAGCCGTGCGCAAGTTACGCGCCAAGCTCCGAACGATCGCCGTGCGACTGCTTCGCGGTATCGACGCTCGCGTCGTCCTGCGACGTGGCTTCCTTCGATGCCGCCGACTTCGCCGACGTTTCGAGCGTCGCATGCACGCGCTTCGCGCCGCCTGCGGCTGCCGTCACGGCGGCGGCCGTGACGATCGGCTTCGCCGGCGCCTGCGGCGCATTGACCGGCACGCTGCGACCCCGCGCGACGTCACGCAGGCGACCGCGCTCGGCCATCACCTTCGAACCGTAGCCGTTGTCGTCGGGGTTCGTCGAGCCGTTGTACAGGCGCAGGCCGTTCGCGAGCGAACCGCCGCGTGCGATGCAGTCCTTCAGCACGAGTGCGCCGACCTGGAGGTTCGCGAGCGGCTGCAGTGCGGTATCGGTGCCGCCGAAATACTCGAACTTGTCGGAATGGACCTTCGACATGACCTGCATCAGCCCCTTCGCGCCGACGCCGCTCTCGGCGTACGGGTTGAAGCCCGATTCGATCGCCATCACGGACAGCAGCAGCAGCGGATCGAGGCCGACGTCCCGGCCGGTCTGGAACGCAGCCTTGACGAGCTGGCCGAGCGGCTCCTGCGCGACGCGGTAACGGCGCGACAGGTAGGTCGCGACGAGCGCCTGTTCGCGATTCGATGCGAGCGCACGGTCGTCACGCGCATCGGCCGCCACGCGCTGGGTCGGGATCAGCTTCGCCAGCGCGACGGGCGACGGGCCGTTGCGGGCCGGGTCGGACGCATCGCCCTGCGCGGCGGCGGCTTCCGGGGCGACGTCGAGGCCGACCGCAAGCGCGTCCGTTTCGGGACTGTTCTCTTCCTGCTGCGGCTGCGCGCCGGCGGGCGCGAAGTTCGGCAGCGGATGGCCGGTCAGCAGACGGGCCGGGCCGGCTTGCACGGCCGCGGACACGACCGGCATCAGCTTCGCGGCCAGCGTGCCGCGGACGGTTGGCAGCAGCCACAGTGCAAGCGCCACTGCGACCGCGAGACAGCCGACAACGCTGAATAGATGGTGACTGACACGCGTCCCGCGACGCAGCATGCTGCGCACGAATTGCGCATGCTGCTCACTAGGACGCCACGATAACCAAGCGTTCATTCAGATCATCTCCCATGAACATGACTCGTGCGGCTCGCTCAGCTCGATGGCGAGACAGGTAACGCGCCGCGGAATCACGACGCCGCACGCTTTGGTTGGGGCGTGCGGACATCGGGGAAACGGTATAAGTACCGTTCGAGGCCACGGTGTAAGAGGGCCGGCACCTTCGCACACTGGGCGAGGCGGGCATACGCGGTGGCACCCACGCAAAAAACCAGCGTCTGGTGGCGCTGGCTGAGACTACGACTAAAGCCGTCGGATACGCCGTGCAGGATTCGGCGGACGGTGACGCGCTGCGTCAAAGATCGGTGATTGGCGGCTCGAAGCCTTTTACCCTGCAGCCAATGTGAGCGGATTCTAGCAGGGTTTTATAGATCGTCAACACTATAAAACATTGAAATCATAACAAAAAGTAATTTAACAGCACTCTTCAGAACGCAATCCCCGTGCCGTAGAGGGTTTGCGCGCGGTCGACTTTTTTCTCCGCCGGGCGGGCATGCGGCGGCGCGGGTAAAATCGTCGGTCGATTCGGGGTCGCAGCCGGCCGCTGCGCCCACCCATCGCTGCCCGCCTGGCGGGTGGCCCGGACCCTCTTCATGAAATACAAAGACTTACGCGATTTCATCCAGCGCCTCGAGGCGCTCGGCGAACTGCGGCGCGTCACGCAGCCCGTGTCGCCCGTGCTCGAAATGACCGAGCTGTGCGACCGCGTGCTGCGCGCCGGCGGCCCTGCGCTGCTGTTCAACGCGCCGACCGGCTACGACTTCCCGGTGCTCGGCAACCTGTTCGGCACGCCGCGCCGCGTCGCGCTCGGGATGGGCGTCGATGCCGGCGACGACGCCGCGCTCGATTCGCTGCGCGATCTCGGGCGCCTGCTGTCCGCATTGAAGGAACCCGATCCGCCGAAGAGCCTGAAGGACGCCGGCAAGCTGCTGTCGCTCGCGAAGGCCGTGTGGGACATGGCGCCGAAATCGGTGTCGTCGCCGCCGTGCCAGGAGATCGTCTGGGAAGGCGCCGACGTCGACCTGAACCGGCTGCCGATCCAGACCTGCTGGCCGGGCGACGCCGGGCCGCTCGTCACGTGGGGCCTGACGGTCACGCGCGGGCCGAACAAGTCGCGGCAGAACCTCGGGATCTACCGCCAGCAGCTGATCGGCCGCAACAAGCTGATCATGCGCTGGCTCGCGCATCGCGGCGGCGCGCTCGACTTCCGCGAATTCGCGCTGCGGAACCCCGGCAAGCCGTACCCGGTCGCGGTCGTGCTCGGCGCCGATCCGGCCACGACGCTGGGCGCGGTGACGCCCGTGCCCGATTCGCTGTCCGAATACCAGTTCGCCGGCCTGCTGCGCGGCAGCCGTACCGAGCTCGCGAAGTGCCTGACGCCCGGCGTCGACACGCTGCAGGTGCCCGCACGCGCGGAGATCGTGCTCGAGGGCTTCATTTATCCGCAGGAAGGTACCCCTGCCCCGGCTCCGGCCGGCGCACCGCCGCGCCCGGCCGGCAATGCGTCCGCCACGTACGAGCACGCGCTCGAAGGCCCGTACGGCGACCACACCGGCTATTACAACGAGCAGGAGTGGTTCCCGGTGTTCACCGTCGAGCGCATCACGATGCGCCGCGACGCGATCTACCACTCGACCTACACGGGCAAGCCGCCTGACGAGCCGGCCGTGCTCGGCGTCGCGCTCAACGAGGTGTTCGTGCCGCTGCTGCAGAAGCAGTTCACCGAGATCACCGACTTCTACCTGCCGCCCGAGGGCTGCAGCTACCGGATGGCCATCGTCCAGATGAAGAAGAGCTACGCGGGCCACGCGAAGCGCGTGATGTTCGGCGTGTGGAGCTTCCTGCGGCAGTTCATGTATACGAAGTTCATCGTGGTCGTCGACGAGGACGTGAACATCCGCGACTGGAAGGAAGTGATCTGGGCGATCACGACGCGCGTCGACCCCGTGCGCGACACCGTGATGGTCGACAGCACGCCGATCGACTATCTCGACTTCGCGTCGCCGGTGGCCGGTCTCGGTTCGAAGATGGGCCTCGACGCGACCAACAAGTGGCCCGGCGAGACCAGCCGAGAATGGGGTCGCCCGATCGAGATGGATGCGGTCGTGAAGGCGCGCGTCGACCGGCTCTGGCAGGAGATCGGCCTCTGACGCCATGCGGCCGGCGCCTGCCGGCCCGTGGACCGCCATCGCGACCCGAGCATCGAAGATGACCTTTCCGCCCGCCTCCATGCTGTCCGACGGCTTCTTTCTGTCGCTGTCGCTGTGCCTCGACATCGGCCTGGTCAATGTCGCGATGCTGTCGCTGACGCTGTCGCACGGCTTCCGGCCGGGCTTCTGGCTCGGCATCGGCTCGTGCGTCGGCGATCTCGTCTATGCGGCGCTCGCGCTTGGCGGGATGGCCGTGCTGCTGCAGTTCGAGCCGGTGCGCTGGATCGTGTGGATCGGCGGCGGCGCCGTGCTGCTGTTCCTCACGTGGAAGATGGCGCGCGAAGCGCTCGCGCCGGCCAAGGTGACCAGCGACGACGACGAGGACGCGCCGCCGCCGCGCGCCAGCGCACGGCGCAGTTTCCTGCGCGGGATGCTGCTCGCGATGTCGTCGCCGAGCGCGATCCTGTGGTTCGCGGCGGTCGGCGGCGCGCTGATCGCGAAAGCCGGCGCGACCACGCCGGCCACCGCGTCGGTGTTCCTGTCGGGCTTTTTCCTCGGCGGCCTCGCGTGGACACTCTTCATGTGTACGCTCGCGAGCCAGGGCCGCAAGCGCGCGGGCGCCGGGCTGATGCGCGCATGTCATGTCGCGTCGGCGCTGCTGTTCGCGTATTTCTCGTACAGCGTGATCGTCGGCGGCTACCGCGACCTGATCGTGCACGCGGTGTAATCGGAGTCGGCCCGCACGGGCCACTCACCACGGTCAAACGGCGGCTCCCCAGAAAAAACGGCGCAGCGCCCCTTGCGGGACGTTGCGCCGTTTTGCCACGCGCGGCCAAGGCCGCGCGGCACGAATCAGCGACGCCAGTAGCCGTGATGGCCCCAGCCGCCACCATAGTAGCCATGGTGCCAGTACGGTCGGCCATAGTAGCCGCCGACGACCACGGCGGGCGGCGGCGCGTAGTAGGCCGGCGCCGGAGCGTAATAGACGGGCGGAGGCGGCGGCGCGTAGTACACGGGCGGCGGCGGTGCATAGACGGGATACGCGGGCGCGACCGGGATACCGATGCCGACCCCGATCGACACGTGAGCCTGCGCAACGCTTGCGGCACCCAGGCCCAGCGCGGCGGCGGCGATGAACGGAATGAGCTTTTTCACTTCGATTCTCCTGCTGGAGCGGTAATTTATGCGCCCCTGTCGGCAACGGCGGGCGTGCACGTCGCATGGAAGCAATGTAGCGAAAACCCGCCCCTCGCGTGTCGTGCATTTGTTGCAAATTGCAATTGCACGCGGGCGAAGCCGCCGCGCGGCGCGGCTCGCAGCGCCTGCGGCGACCCTTGCCGGTCGCGCAACTCCGTCCGACGAGTCGGGTCGCCACCTGATGACCGGTCAGTCTTACCGGATACGGCGCGCGCAGCGGGCACGCAACCGTAATGAACGATTACAAATTTGAGACAAGATGCCGACATTTCAAGCCGGATACGGGGGCGATATGTTTCGGGGTCAGGGTCCGCGATCTTGAATCCACGGTGTGCCGGGCGGTGAAATACTTGCCGATATAGCGCGCATGCCGTTAAGCCAGCCACGTGCCCGCACAGAAACTGCCCTTTCGCGGCCCGGCTGTCATTCCTGCGATACTGGCGGCTGCTTCGTTTTCGCTTACACCCGCCGCCATGTCCGCTCCCGACACACCCCGCCTCGGCTTCATCGGCGCCGGCCGTCTCGCGCGCTGCGTCGCGCAGCGCTTCGCGCAGGCCGGCTTTCCGGTCGTCGCGATCGCGAGCCGCACGCCAGCGTCGGCCGCGGCGCTCGCCGCGCGCATCGACGGCTGCCTTGCAGTCGACTCGCCGCAGCAAGTCGCCGACATCGCCGACCTGATCTTCCTGACGGTACCCGACGACCATCTCGCGTCGGCCGCCGCGGCGCTGCGCTTCGACGCATCGCGCGCCGCGCAGCAGGCCGTCGTTCACTGCAGCGGCGCGTCGGCGGTCGCCCTGCTCGATCCGGCGAAGCGGCAAGGCGCGGCCACCGGCGGCTTCCATCCGCTCTACCTGTTCGGCGGCACCGACGCCGACCTCGCCCGCATCGACGGCTGCTCGGTCACGATCGAAGCCGACGGCGCGTTGCACGCGACGCTGCTGCGACTTGCTGCCGCACTCCGCTGCCATCCGCTGTCGATTCCGGCCGGCGGCCGGATGCTCTATCACGCGGCCGCGCACTACGCGGCGAGCTTCGCGCTGTGCGGGCTGGCGGAAGCCGTCGAGCTGTGGCGGGGCCTCGGTTTCGACGAAGACGCCGCGCTGCGCGCACTGCTGCCGATGCTGGCCGGCACGATCGAAACCGCGCGCGACAAGGGGCTCGCGAACGCGCTCTCCGGCCCGGTATCGCGCGGCGACACAGGCATCGTCGAACGCCAGTTGGCCCTGCTTGAAACACGCGGCGGCGATCACGCGACGCTGTACGCGCTGCTGACCCGCCGCGCGATCGCGCTCGCGGCGCAGCGCGCCACGCCGCCGGCATCGCTGCCGGCGCTCGCCGAAGCCGTCGAAACGTCGCTCGCGCGCACCGCCGCACACCCCTCCCCGTCGCAAGACGAGGCGTGATAATGTGTCGGCCGATGCGCCGCCATCCGGCGTTGGCGGCCGCACGCTACTGACTAAAAAGGATGCCAACGATGTTCGGCGAGATCGCCCGTTTTCTGCTCAATACCGTCTTCACGCTGTTCGGCGCCGCGCTGATCCTGCGCGTCTGGATGCAGGCCGTCCGCGTGCCACCGTACAACCCCGTCACGCAGGCCGTGCTGCAGGCGACCAACTGGCTCGTGCTGCCACTGCGCCGCGTCATCGCGGGCGTGCGCGGCATCGACTGGGCCAGCGTCGTCGCCGCACTGCTCACCGCGCTCGTCTACGTCGTGCTGATGGTGGTGATGGCCGGCTTCGATCCGGCGGCGGTGATCGCGACGCTCGTCGTGGTCGCGCTGCTCACCGTCGTGAAGTGGGCGCTCAATCTCGTGATCTGGATGACGATCCTGATGGCGCTGCTGTCGTGGCTCAACCCGCGCTCGCCGGCGATGCCGATCCTTTACCAGCTCACCGCGCCGTTCCTGAACCCGCTGCGCCGCGTCATTCCGAACCTCGGTGGCATCGACCTGTCGCCGATCCTGCTGTTCGTGATCGTGCAGGTGCTGCTGATGATCGTCACGCGCGCCGCCGTGTCGCTGACGATGTTCGGCATCTGACGCGAACGCTAGCGTCGCCCCCCTACGCCGCCGGCCCCTGCGCCGGCGGTCCGCCGAGCGTGTCGATCACGCCGAAGCGCGCCGGCATCATCGCGTAGCAAACACGCACCTTCTCGTGCGACAGCCGCTCGAGCAAGCGCTGCGCCTCGTCCTCGGTGACGATGAATTCGATCTCGATCGCGAGCGACCCCTGCAGTTCGAAGAAGCGGTCCTCGTGCAGCACGCGATGCTGGCCGAACCCGGCCATCGCGCGAAACGCGGAACCGCCCGCGACGCCCATCCGGTTCGCTTCTTCCAGCAGCCATTCCCACAGCGGCTTCCAGTGCAGCCGATGTTTCTCGTGCACGTAGAAGCGCAGGAAGACCTTGTCCATCGCACCCTCCGATGGCGGCACGCTCAGGCCGCCGCGAGCCACGCGCGCGCGGTCCACATGCCGAGCGCCGTCAGCGCGAACGATCCAGTCAAGTGTAGGGCAGCCACCGCCAACGCCCATCCGAATTCGCCCTGCACCGCATGCGTCATCACTTCGACCGAATAGGTCGAGAACGTCGTGAGGCCGCCGAGAAAGCCCGTGATCACGAATAGCCGCCACTCGGGCGGCAACCCCACGCGGGTCGTGAACACCACGGCGGCGATGCCGATCACGTAGCCGCCGATCAGGTTCGCGGCGAGCGTGCCGAGCGGCACGGCGGGAAAGAATTCGTTGAGCGCGAGACTCAGGAACCAGCGCAGCAACGCGCCGAGCCCGGCGCCGACGAAGATCGCGACGATCGAATAGAACAAGGGCGCTCCGGTCGAGGATGCGGCTGGCGTCAGCCGCTGGCCCCCGGTTGCCGGGGGGGGCGAGGCCCGTTCCCGGACGCAGATGGCGCGTGCGCGGGCGGCACACGCTGAACTGTATGCGGATTCGCCGCGCACCTGCAACGGCGATCGCCTGCGGGATGCCGGCCCGTCCGGGGCGTTCGGGCCGTTAGTCCACCCGCAGGCTCACGCGCGCTGCCAGGCTGCGTCGAGCGCGCTCAGCGTCGCCAGCGCACCGCCCTTCAGGCCGATCACGTCCGCACGGCGCGCATGCGCTTCGCGTGCGTTGATGCGGATCACGTCGGCGCCGAGACGTTCGCTCAGCAGGCGGACGGTCGGGATCGCGGTGCCCGCGCCGATCTCGACCACCGCGACGCGCCCGGCCTGCGCGAGCCAGTCTTCCAGCGCACGCTCCTGCGCGTCGTAGCGCGCCCCGAGCCAGCCGGTGTCGCCGAACATCAGGATGTTCGGCCGCGCAAGGCCACCGCAGTGCGGACAGCGCGGCATGTCACCGACGAGGCGGCAGGTGGCTTCGTCGACGTCCGGCACGAACGGCGCCGCATCCCATGTATCGTCCGTGCACGGACGCAGGCACTGCATCGCGTGGATCGAACCGTGGATCTCGACGATCCGCGCCGGATCGAAGCCGGCTTTCTGGAACTGGCCGTCGACGTTGCTCGTCAGCACGAAGCCGCCGTTCGGCATCGCGTCGATCCAGCGACGCAGGATTGCGAAGCCCGCATGCGGCTCCGTCGCGCGGTAAAGCGCGAGACGGTGCCCGTAGAAGCCCCACGCGAGCGGCGCGCGTGCGCGGAATGCGTGCGGCGAGGCGATCTCGTGGAATTCGAAACGCTCGTGGCGCAGCGCCGGATACGCACGCCAGAAGCCGTCCGTGCCGCGAAAATCGGGCAGCCCGGAATCGACGCCGATGCCGGCGCCGGCCGTCACGAGCAAGGCGTCGGCACGCGCGAGCGCGGCGACGGCGGCAGCGACGAGATCGGCGGGCAGTTGCGCGGCGGCGGCAGCAGCGGTGGCGTCAGCGGAATCGGAGAACGGCATGGTGGAGTGGCGGTGGCGTCGGACGGTGCGCGGGTGGCGTCGCGATCATACGCCGGTTCGCGTGCGGCGCGGCATGCGCAATGAACGGCTTGACCTGCTGCTCGCCCCGCCGCGACGGATACAGTCAGCCGGCCAGCGCTGAGGGCGGCGGGCGGCGCTCCGGCTGGCCGCCTCCCCGCCTGTTCAGCGATCCGAATCGTCCTGCGCGGCCGGAATGTCGTCGGCCGCGAAATAGACCGCCTTGTCGAGCTGCCGTGCGAGACCGACGTCCATGTCCGCCCCGCGCGACGCGCCGTCGATGCGCAGCACCGCATCGCAGCGGCGCAGCAGCCGGTGCGCGGCCGGATACAGGAACGTCTCGCTGATCGCGTCGCCGACCTGTCGCGACCCGGCCGCAACGGCGAGCGGCAGCGACACCCATTCGCCGATCATCGGCACGTGGCCGCGGCGATACACGGCAAGCGCCGCCGCCTCCAGGCGGTGCAGGTTCGCGGCGATGCGCGTGGGGTCGCCGTCCGTGCCGCTACGATAGGGGCCGGCGACCAGCACGAGCAGCGGCGTCATGCCGTGCGCGCGCCGGCGGTTTCCCGCAGCGCGACGTACTGGAGCAGCATGATCGTCTTCGCATCGACGATCTCGCCGCGCTCGATCGCGTCGAGCGCCGCCTGCAGCGGCATCTCGACGACCTCGAGATCCTCGCCCTCTTCCGCGACGCCGCCGCCGTCGCCGGTGCGCAGCGACGCATCGTATTCGCCGACGAAGAAATGCAGCTTCTCCGTCACCGAGCCGGGGCTCATGAACGCCTCGAACACCTTGCGCACGCCGCGCACGCGGTAGCCGGTTTCCTCCTCGGCCTCCGCGCGGATGCGTGCTTCGGGCGTCGCGTCGTCGAGCAGGCCGGCGGCGGCCTCGAGCAGCATGCCGTCGTGCCCGCTGACGAACGCCGGCATCCGGAACTGCCGCGTCAGCAGCACGTCGCCCGTCCCGGCATTGCGCAGCAGGATGGTCGCGCCATGGCCGCGATCGTAGGTCTCGCGGCTCAGGCGCTGCCACGTTCCGTCGCGGCGCAGGAAATCGAACGTCACCTTCTTCAGCACATACCAGTCATCGGACAGCACCGTCGTATCGACGATGCGAACACGATCCCGCGTTGCAGCCATCCCAGCCTCCGGTTCGACAAAAGACGGCGCCCATGGTAACGTGCATATTCGTGCAATTTCAAGAAAATTCGTGCAAACGCGATGCTGACGACACAACGCAAGAAAGCGATCCTCGACGCCCTCGCGCGCGACGGCCAGGTGCTGGCGGTCGAACTGAGCGCGCAATTCGGCGTGTCCGAAGATACCGTCCGCCGCGACCTGCGCGAGCTTGCGGCCGAAGGCCTGCTGCAGCGCGTGCATGGCGGTGCGCTGCCGGCATCGCCCGCCGTTGCGCCGTTCGCGCAGCGCGAGGCGCTCGAGACGGCGGAAAAGCGACGCATCGCGCGGCGGGCCGCGGAGATGATCGCGCCCGGCCAGGTGGCGATCGTCGACGGCGGCACCACCTCGGCGCTGCTCGTCAGCCAGTTGCCGGCCGACCTGCGCGCGACGATCGTCACGCACAGCCCGAGTGTCGCGGTGGCGCTTGCCGCGCATCCGTCGATCGACGTGATCCTGATCGGCGGGCGGCTCTACAAGCATTCGATCGTGGCCGTCGGCGCGGCGGCGATGGAGGGCATCGCGCGCATCCACGCGGACCTGTACTTCATGGGTGTCACGGGCGTGCATCCGGTCGCGGGGCTCAGCACCGGCGATTTCGAGGAAGCGGCGATCAAGCGCGCGCTCGCCGAACGCGCGGCCGAGACGGTCGTGCTCGCGTCGCAGTCGAAGCTGCGCGCGGCGTCGCAATTCGTGATCGGCGAGCTCACGCTGGCGCATACCGTCGTGGTCGAGAAGGAAACCGACGCTGCGCTGACGAAGCCGATCGAGGCGGCGGGGGTGACGGTCGTGCGCGCGTAGCGGCGACGGGTTGCACCCGCGACGGAGTTCCGGATCACGCTGACGCATACCGTGGCGGTAGAAAAGGAAACCGACGCCAGGTTGACGAAGCAGATCAAGGCGGCAGGGGTGACGATCGTACGCGCGTAGCGGCGACGGGGTGCGGATGTACGGCGGTGCCGGGTGTGCTGAAGGAATGCATCGGATGTGCCGGATGTCCCGGATGTGCCGGATGTCCCGGATGCGCGAATGTGGTGGATATGTGGCTGTGCCGGGACGCCGGAGCGCATCGGATGCGCGGGTACATCGATCGTGCCGGAACACACCCGTCGACTCGGCCTCAAGCGCGGATCGTGTCACCACCGAGCCCATGTCAGCGTGCTGACAGGGTCCGCTTGCTAACATGGGCGACCGCCCAACCGCCACGCGCCGCCCGCCCGATGCCCCCGCCCTCCTCCGCCACCTCAACTGCACCGCCGGCAGGCGACGCATCGCCGCCCGGCGTCCTCGCGCTGTTCATCGCGTTCTCGCAGATCGGCCTGACCAGCTTCGGTGGCGGGCTCAGCGGGCGGATGATGCGCGACTTCGTCTACGAGCGGCGCTGGCTCGACGAGGAGGCGTTCCTCAACGGTCTTGCGCTGTCGCAGGCGCTGCCGGGCGTCAACGTGAAGAACCTCGCGATCTGGATCGGCTACCGGCTCGCCGGATGGCGCGGCGCGGTGGCCGGTTTCACCGGCATCATCGCGCCGCCCGCCGTGCTGATCGTGCTGTTCGGCATAGTGTTCTCGACCCTCACGCGCTTTCCGCTCACGCATGTCGCGCTCGCCGGCGCGGCAGCCGCGGCGATCGGGCTGTCGATCTCGATGGCGATCACGGCGGTGCGCCGGCTGCCGCGCCGCGCGCTGCCGTTTGCGGTGATGGCGCTCACGTTCGTGTCGGTCGCCGTGCTGCACTGGCCGCTCGTGTGGACCGTGCTGGTCGGCGGCACGCTGAGCGTCGCGCTCGAATACCGGCGCGCGGCTGCAACACCAGCCGGGAGCGACACGCGATGACCGCATCGCAACGCTACGCCGCGCTGTTCGGCGTGTTCGCACCGCTGTCGATCGCGACGATCGGCGGCGGACAGGCGATCATCGCCGACATCCAGCGGCAGGTGGTCGATGTGCATCACTGGATGACCGCCACGCAATTCGTGAACGACTTCGCGATCGCGCGGATGGCGCCCGGCCCCGGCTCGCTGCTGGCGACATTGATCGGCTGGCAGGTGGCCGGCTTCTGGGGTGCGGTGGTCGCGACGCTCGCGCTGTTCGGACCGACCGCGTTCCTGATCTACGGCGTCGCGCATCTGTGGCGACGGCACCAGGGCGCGCGCTGGCAGATCGCGCTCGAGGCCGGCCTGCGCCCGGTCGCGGCCGGCATGATCCTCGCGTCGGTGTGGGTGCTGCTGCAGGCGCTCGACGGCGGCTGGGCCGCGCGCGCGATCGCGGTTGCGTCGACGCTGTGCGTGATTTACACGCGCATTCACGCGCTGCTGCTGATCGCGATCGGCGCGCTGTTGCTCGTCGGCGTGCACGCGCTCGGCATGTGATGCACGGTGACGCGGCACGCGACGGCGGCCGCGCATGACGCAACCGCTACCGGCACAACTACACGAGCACGTCCGCACGCTTTTCACCGCTTGCGCGCCCCGCTCGCACACCCCATCGCCTAGACGCCACGAAACACCGGCGCGCGGCGTTCCGAAAACGCACGCAGCCCTTCGTCGAAATCCGCGCCTTCGCACGCTTGCCGGCGAAGCTCGGCAATCCGTTCGAACGCATCGGCCGGCAACGGCCGCGCGTCCTGCAGCACACGCAATTGCTCCTTCACCGCGTACACCGCGAGCGGCGCCTTCGCGGCGATCGTGCGCGCGATGTCGAGCGCCGCATCGTCGACGCCGCCCGCGTCGGCCAGCCGGTTCACGAGCCCGTGATGCGCGGCGCGCTCCGCATCGAGCGGCTGCGCGCAGAAGAACATCTCCTTCAGCACGTGGATCGGCAGGTTGTCGTAGAAGCGCAGCAGGCCGCTCGTCGAATACGGCAGGCCGATGTTCGCGGGCGTCATCGCGAAACGCGCGTCGCGCGCCGCGACCACCAGGTCGCAGCTCATCACGAGATCGACCGCCCCGCCCCACGCCGAACCCGACACCGCCGCGATCACCGCGCCCGGATAGGTCCGCACGCGCCGCAGCGCCCGTTCGAGCGGCTTGCCGTAGGCGAGCGGGTCGCGATCGTCGGCCAGTTCGCGCAGGTCGTGCCCCGCGCTCCACACGTCGCCGCTGCCATCGTTCGACAGGATCACGACCGGCGGCGGACGATGTTCGGCCAGCGCGTCGAGGCGCGCGACGAGCGCATCGAGCAACGGTGCGTCGAGCGCATGCCGTCGCGCCGGATTCGCGAACCGCACGCGCGCGATCCGCTCGCCGACCCTGTCGACCGTCACGTTCGACGCCCCTTCGTGTTTCGTCGTGTCGCTCATTGCACGGCCTCCGCCAGCGCTTCCGCCTGGAAGATCGCGCGCTCGGCCAGCAGCGCGTCGATCGCGTCGTTGCCGTAGCCCGCTTCGCGCAGCACGTCGACCGTATGCTCGCCGAGCAGCGGCGGCGCATGGCGCGTGCGCGGCGCCGGCGCCTCGTCGCCCATCCCGCCGAGCGGCGTGACGACCTGGCGCAGCGTGCCGAGCGTCGGATGCGCGACCGGCTCGACCAGCCCGCAATGGGCGAGCTGCGGATCGTCGAACACTTCGTCGAGCGTATTGATCGGCCCGGCCGGCAGCCCGGCGTCGACGAAACGCTGCGTCCATTCGCGCTTGCCGCGCGTGCGCAGCCGGCTTTCGAGCAACGCTTTCAGTGCGTCGCGGTGCGCGACGCGCGCATCGTTGGTCGCGAAGCGCGGATCGCTCGGCAGCTCGGGCAGGTCCAGCAGCTGGCACAGCCGCAGCCACATGTCGGTCGTGATCGGCGCGAGGTTGAGCGGCCCGTCGGCCGTCTCGAACACGCCATACGGCGCGATCACCGCATGCGCGTTGCCGGTGCGGCGCGGCACGTCGCCGAGGCTCAGGTAGCGTTGCCCGTGCACGCTCAGCAGCGACACGAGGCTTTCGAGCAGCGACGTGCCGACATGCTGCCCGCGCCCGGTGCGCTCACGCTCGTAGAGCGCGGCCATCACGCCGGTCGCAACCCACATCCCCGAGCTGAGATCGCCGATCGCGGTGCCCGTGCGGGTCGGCTCGCCGTCGGGAAAACCGGTGAGGCTCATCAGCCCCGCATAGCCCTGCGCGATCTGGTCGAAGCCCGGCCAGTCACGCAACGGGCCGCGCGGGCCGAACGCGGTGACGCTGCCCATCACGAGCCGCGGATCGCGCGCACTCAACGCGGCATAGCCGAGCCCCATCGCGTCCATCGTGCCCGCCTTGAAATTCTCGATCACGACGTCGGCCTGCGCGATCAACCGACGCACGACGTCGAGGCCGGCCGGCTGCCGGAAATCCACGCAGATGCCGCGCTTGTTGCGGTTGCAGGACAGGTAGTACGTGCTCACGCCGCGATCGAACGGCCCCCATGCGCGGCTCATGTCGCCGTGCGGCCCCGACTCGACCTTGATCACGTCGGCGCCGAGATCGGCGAGCACCATCGAGCAGAACGGCCCCGACAGCGCGCGGCTCAGATCGACGACCCTGATTCCTTGTAATGCCTGCATTCCGGACTCCTGATATTGATGAGGGGGTGTGGCTAGATGCCGAGCGTTCGCGGCGCGCCGCTCATTCGGGCAGCGTCTGGTGACGCGTTTCGACCGCGAACGGCAGGATCAGGATGCCGAGCCCGAACACGGCCGCGGTCCATGCAACCGGCACGCCGAGCGAGCCGTAGCCGTGTATCGCGGCGCCGAGCAGGAAATTCACGCCCGCGCCGATGAAGCGGCCGACCGACGCGTTGAACGCGAACGCGGTGGCCCGTACGCGCGTCGGGTACTGCTCGGGCAGCCACAGCGAGAAAATCGCGAAATTACCGCCGAAGAAACCGAGGAACACCAGCGACACCATGAACGCCGCGAGGCCGTTCGGCTGGTAGAACGCCCAGCCGAACGCGAACACGATCGATGCGGCCATGCCCGCGAAATACACGCCGAGCGCGGTGCGCCGGCCGAGCCGCTCGGACAGCCAGGGCGCCACCAGGCAGCCGGCGATCGTCGCGCACGACAGGATCGCCGCGCCGATCGATGCAAGCCGCATCGCGCCGATGTGGTCGATACCCGCACGCGCCGCCAGCGTGCTGACCGCGCTCGCCTCGTACACGGAGCCGGCCCACAGCCCGACGATCGCGACGCCGACGAGGCTCGCGCTCGTCACCGTGCGGCGCAGGAAGGCCGGCGCGAAGATCTCGCGCAGCGGATGGGCGCGTCGTGCGTCGGCCACGTCGCCGTCGCGTGCGTCATGCCGGCGCCACTGGCCGGGCTCCTTCACGCGCATCACGGTGAACACCGCGAGCAGCGCGGGCGCGAGGCCGCACAGGAACATCGCGCGCCAGCCGTAGGTCGCACCGATCGTGTAATTCAGGCACGCCGCGATGAAGAAGCCGAAGTAGTAGCCCGTCTGCAGATAGCCTGCGCCCATCTTGCGGCGGTCTTCCGGCCAGCTCTCGGCAACGTAGGTGCCCGCGAGCGCCCACTCGCCGCCGACGCCGATCCCGGCGATCAGCCGGCACGCGGCCAGCGCCCACACGTCGTGCACGAACGCGGCCGCGCCGGTGAACACCGAGTAGATCAGGATGCTTGCGGCGAGCGTGCGCACACGGCCGAAGCGGTCGGCGAGCGGCCCCCAGACGAACGACAGCCCCCAGCCGATCAGGAACAGCGCGAACAGGATCGAGCCGTACATCCCGAGATTCGCGGGCGTCGCCGCAATGCCGGATGCCGGCAGCAGCTCGGTCAGCGCCGGAATCAGCACCAGCGCGTAGATCACCGAATCCACGCCGTCGAGCACCCAGCCCGCATACACGGCCCAGAAACCCTTGACCTGCTCGCGCGTGAGCGGCGTGCGCCGCGGCTTCGCGCCGGCCGCCGGCGCGTCGATCGCCTTGAACATCTTCGTCTCCTTGCCGGCGGGGCCGGCGCTTTTGCCGCGTCCGGTCCGGGATGGCCGGGAGGCTGGCTCTTTTGTGAGACGAGTATAGAAACACCATCGATCGGGGAAAAATATGATATTCATCTTGCTCGATCGGATTCGCTTATGGCTCGAATCGGGAGGGGCGACGATGGACTTGAGGCAGTTGCGCTATTTCGTGAAGGTCGTCGAATGCGGCAACGTCACGCATGCGAGCGAGGCGCTGCATGTCGCGCAGCCGGCGGTCAGCCAGCAAATGCGCAATCTCGAACAGGATCTGGGGATGCAGCTGCTCGAACGCAGCGTGCGCGGCGTCGCGCCGACCGCCGCCGGCCGCACGCTGTACCAGCACGCGCTCGAGCTGCTGCGCCAGGCCGACGGCACGCGCGAGCTGCTGCGCCGCGATGCCGACACGCCGCAGGGCCGCGTGACGGTCGGCATGCCGTCGAGCACCGCGCGCGTGCTGGCCATTCCGCTCGCCCGCGCGGTGCGCGACCGCTACCCCGGCATCATGCTGGAGCTGATCGAGGCGCCGAGCGCCGATCTCGACACGCTGCTCGAACGCACGCGGCTCGATCTCGCGATCGTCGTCGACGCGGTCGACACGCGCGGCATCGCGGTCCACCGGCTGCTGACGGAAACGCTGTACTTGATCACGTGGCCCGGGTTCCCGGTGCCGGACGATCCCGTGCCGCTCGACGCGATCGCGCGGATGCCGCTCGTGCTGCCGAGCGCGCCGAACACGATCCGCAACCGCGTCGACTGGGCGATGCGCGAGGCCGGGCTGTCATACGAGATCAGCTTCGAGGCGAGCTCGACCGGGCTGCTGTTCGCGGCCGTGATGGCGCAGCTCGGCGTGACGATCCTGCCGTGGACGGCCGCGCACGTCGAGATCGAGGAGCGCAAGCTCAAGCTGTCGACGGTCGCGCACCGACTGTTCGCGCGCGACCTGTCGCTGTGCTGGCACGATACGGCGCTCGTCAGCAACGCGGTGCAGAAGGTGAAAGCGGAGATCGTCCGGCTGTTCGATGCGCTCGGGCAGCGGCCGGAGTGGGCAACCGGGCAGGCCGACGGTGCGTGACCGGGGCGCCGCGTGTCTTGTGCCTTCCTTGTGCTGCCAAGGCGCGCGTACTAAACTCAGTCCATCCTGGGTACCGCTGACACCCTCACTTCTCCTCGCCGCTCGGTATAAGCGTCGGGGGAAGGAGGCCGTTCGTGTCCCCGCTCCAGTCTGCCTGGCTTCTGCTGGGCGCCAGTGTTTTCGCCGAAGTGCTCGGCTCCGTCGGACTGAAATACTCCGCCGGATTTTCCCGCCCGCTCCCCTCCGCACTCACCGTCGTCTGTTACGCATGCGCGGTCTGGCTGATGGCGCTCGCGACGAAGCGCCTCGAACTGGGGCTGGCCTATGCGAGCTGGGCCGCCGCCAGCACCGCGGCCACGGCCGTGATCGGTATCGTCTGCTTCAATGAATCGGTGTCGTCGCTGAAGCTCGCCGGCATCGCGCTGACCGTCTGTGCGCTGGTCGCGCTCAATCTCGGGGAAGCGGCTACGCACTGATCGTGACCGCCGCCGGTTGACGGCACACGGGCGCCGGGGGCATTGACAACCTCCCCCGGCGCCCCTTAACGTTGCTCGCATCGTAACCATCACCGGTTCAGCTTAAGAGGTTGTCGGCCCGCTCGTGCTCGACACCTCTGCCTTCCTCGAAGGCCTGCTGCTTGGCGCCGGACTGTTCACGTCCGTCGGCCCCAAGGACGCTTTCGTCATCAAGCGCTCGATCTCGAGCCCCCATCTGCTTTCCATCGCCCTCGTCTGTGCAGGCAGCGACGCGCTGCTGATCGCGCTCGGCGCGCACGGGTTGTCGTCGTTGCTGTTGCGACATCCTGGCGTGGTGTCGGCCGCGCTGTGGGCCGGCATCGCGTATCTCGCCGGCTATGGCCTGCTCGCGCTGCGCTCGGCGATCCGGCGACGACAGCCGGAGCACGTCGACGGTCCACGCACGGGCCGCGAACCCACGCGCTCGCGCACGGTGCTCGCGACCGCCGCCGTCTCGCTGCTCAATCCGTATGCATGGATCGACACCGTACTGCTGCTCGGCACCGTGATCGTGAGCCACACGCCCGCGGCGCGCGCGCCGTTTGCGATCGGCGCGATGACGGCTTCGCTCGCGTGGTTCCTGATGCTTGCGTATGGCGCCCGCGCATGCCGCGCGTGGTTCGCCCGCACGCTCGCATGGCGCATGCTCGATTGCTTCGTCGCGGTGATGATGCTGGGCTTCGCGGTGCGTTTCGCGATCGATGCGCTGCGGGCGTCAGCGGCCCGATAACGTGCGAAACACGTCGTGCGCGCCGGCATGCAGCTCGAAGCCGATGCCCGGCGCTTGCGGCACGCGTGCGTATCCGGCGTCGACGCTTGCGCCATCGGCCAGTCCGCTGAACGGATGGAACGCGAACGGGCTGACTTCCGCACCGCCGAGCCCGAGCGCCGCGACGACGTGCAGCGAAAACAGGTGGCCGCCGTGCGGCCAGAACGCATCGCGCCGCCAGCCGCGCGATGCGAAGTGTTCGACGATCTGCAGATAGCCCGGCAGCCCGTAGCCATGCACCGGATCGAATACGAGCACGTCGCGCTCGGGGCGCAGGCCGCCGTAGCGGTCGAGCAGCTTCGCTTCCGCGAGCGAGAACAGCGCCTCGCCGGCCGCGATCGGCGGTGCATAGCGCGTGGCGATGTCCGCCTGGAGCGGCAGGTCGAGCGGATCGCAGATGTCCTCGAACCACCAGAGATCGAACGGTGCGAGCATCGCGGCGGCCGCGTCGACGGTCGTCGCGTCGTACGTGTTCATCGCGTCGACCGCGAGGTGCGAACTGTCCGCCAATTGCCTTGCGGCCGCTTCGATGCGCCTGCGGTCCTGATCGAGATCCGCGCCGCCGATCTTGATCTTCGCGTGCGTGTAGCCGAGATCGGCGATACGGCGTATTTCGTCCGACAGACGCGCGAGATCGTCATGCGGATAGCGGTAGCCGCCGCCCGCGTACACACGCACGCGTGGTGCCGCCGTGCGTTCAAGTCGGTTGGCGAGAAAGCGATGGAGCGGCAGGTCGGCGATCTTCGCGGCGGCATCCCAGATCGCCATGTCGAGCGTGCCGACTGCGACGCATCGTTCTCCGTGACCACCGGGCTTCTCGCCGGCCATCATCGCGCGCCATGCACGGAACGGCTCGAGGTTCGTGCCGGCTTCGTCGGCGAGTGAGTCGGCGGCGGCCAGCAGGCGCGGTGCGAACCGTTCGCGAATCAGGCCGCCCTGCGCGAAACGACCGATCGACGCGTAGCCGTAGCCTGTCACGGGGCGGCCATCGCGCACGACGTCGGTGGTGACCGCGACAACGCTCGTCGTCAGGCCCCCGGACGGGATCGCCGGATCGGCATAGCGGGACACGGGAATCGCTCGTTCGTGGATCGCGGTGATGCGCATGGTCGGGGTTCCGAAGGTGGCAGCCGACGCGCTGGCAAACGACGTACGCGATGCGGCCGTAACAGTGGGCGGACCGCTGCATCATAGGCGCTGTCGCCGCAGGCTGCAGGCGTGCGCTACCGGGGCGGACGATCGTGCTGCAGCCGCTGCGTGATCGCCGAGAAGTCGGCCTGGATCACGGCGAAGATGAACGCGGTCGACATCCCGAACAGCAGCACGCCGCACGACGATTCGATCGCGCCGAGCATTCGCCAGTTCGCGGCGGGCACGATGCCTGACGCACCGCGCGTCGACATCGCGTCGATCGAGAAGAACAGCGCGTCGCTGAAGGAACCGATCGCACCGACCTGCACGAGCGTCGCGCCCCACGCGATCGCCTCCAGCGTATGCAGCAGCCCGAGCGCGATGCAGATCAGCGCGATGATGCCCGTCACCTGGCGCAGTTGTTGGTGAATGTCGTCGCGGCGCACGTCGAGCGCTTCGCGAAGCCGGCGCGCGACGACCGCCAGGCCGACCATCGCCGCGGTGTGCACGAGGATCGTGGTCATGCCGAGCAGGATGCCGATCGTCCAGCTTTCCATGGGAGGCCTTTGGGGTCGGGGGCGGCAGCGGGGATGGGCGAAAGATTAACACCGGCGCCGCGCAATGGCGCGGGCGGGTGGCAATGGGTTTCCGGTGGCGGCACCGGGCGCGACGTCAGGCCATGCAATCGGCACGCTCGGCACTTCCGACCGTTTCGGGAACGACGCTTGATATGTGCGCCTGCTCAGCCTCACTGAAAGAAACGCGACCACGCTCGGCGAGCTGTTTCCAAACCGGAACGCGTTCTATTGAGCCGGAATCCTCCGCCTGCCCTCCCGGCTCCGGGAACCGGGAAGGGATCCGGCGACGCAGGGATGCGTCGATCGAATCGACCGGCCCGCTCAGGCAAAGACGAAGTACTTGCGCACCGTTTCCACCACTTCCCACGTGCCTTTCATGCCGGGTTCGATCACGAACACGTCGCCGGCCTTCAGGTGCACCGCCTTCTCGCCTTCCGGCGTGATGATGCAGTAGCCGTCGAGAAAGTGGCAGTACTCCCATTTTTCGTAGTTCACCTCGAACTTGCCCGGCGTGCAGATCCAGGTACCCATGATCTTGCTGCCGTCCTTCGAGAGGTAGGCGTTCAGGTTCACGGTGTGCGGATCGCCGCCGATGCGCTTCCACTTGGTCGCGTCGAGGACGGGGGTCGGGCAGGTTTCGCGCAGAACGGTGATGAAATCGGACATGTCGGCTCCAGACTAACGATCGTGTAAGAGGCCTGTCACGTTAGTTCGAAAGCGCCGTGGGGACTTGTATGCGTCCGACGCGGACTCGTCTATTTTCGACACCGGCCTGCGAGCGGGTGCGCCGCTTCGGCAGTTATTCAATTGTCCGGTTGAGGATCGGCATAATGCCAAATGACCATCCCCCACGCTGTGCGCTGCGGCCCCGGCATGGGCGCTCCGGCCTCGACATGAACCGAATCCTTCACCGCCGGGCTTTGCCAGTAACCGGTGCGCGGGCAAGGCTCGCCGGGCAGCACCCGTAGCCTCGGTTGTGCGACGGGCTTGGGGAGGTAAGTTTCCTCCTCCGCCGGAATGCTGCCGTCCCGGTAACGCTTGTCTTCCCACAACAGCCGCCAGCGCACCACCTCTTCGTTGTTGGCCCCTTCCAGCAGGTACTTGTGGGCAACACTGCCTCCGAGGAAGTAGCTCGGACAGCCCACCTTGCCGGACGGCAACCATGGCTCCCAGATACCCTCGACCGGAATCTCCTGATCGCTGTAAATCTCGCCGCTTGCCGATTCGTTCTTCGGCGGACAGGGCGGAAGCGTTGCGGGATAGCTGCGACCGGGCGGCCAATACCGCCAAGCCGGAAGGGGCGCATTTTCGAACATGGATTCATAGGTCCAGTGCTCGAAAACGCGGGTTCCGCCATCCTCGCGCGTTCCGTATGCAAGCATCCCGGTATAACCGAATCCGACCGTACACTTGAGCGCCAGACAGCTCAACTCTTCAATCCACGCCCCTTCCGCATACCCCGTTGCATATTCGAAATCCGAATATCTCGCATCCCTCACGCCAAGCGCGTGAAAAAACGGGGCGTAGGTTCGACCGATCTCGTGCGCACTCCGCCCGAACAAAAGCTCGCCGCCCTTCTCGCTACCGCTGATGAGCGCATCGTAAGCCGATCGCTTGTCGGCACCTTGCCGCAAAGTCGCCACGCCTTGCCCCATCCTCACCAACGCATTCAGGAAATCGCAGTCATACGCAGCCTCCAATTCCGCCTGGTTGGGACTCGGTGTGTCCAATTGCCTGGCATACGCGTGAAGAAAATCCCTGAACAGATCAACGGCATGATCCAGGAACGTAACGCTTGTCCATTTCTTGAGCAGGTAAAACGCTTTGGCGCGCGCATCCAGCTCCTGCTCGGAGGTCATGGTGAGGGTATTCAGCATCGTGGGTTCTGTTTTTCCGTCGATTGTTTGTCTGCGTCGGCTACCGCTGCTTGATCGAGCGGCGGCGCGGGAGTGGAAGTCGCTGGATTCGAGCGGGAGGCCAATGTAAATCGCCTACGCCAATTCGATAAGCCTCTCCTCCACGTTACCTGCCTTGACTCCCGGAATGTCTTCGAGAAGTAGCAGGATGCAGTCGATGAAAGCTGCTCGCGCAACCACATGGACAGCGCCATGGCATGACCTCGGCTTCCGCGAGTTGCTCAAGAAACGCTTGCGCCTCCGGTTCGCCATGCACCAGCATCCAGCGAGCAAGCGACATCTCGAAAGCTGACAGTGGGCGGTTCATTTTCGGTTCTCAGGCAGATCGATCTGGCTACGCGTCAGGCATCGCGGCCAGGTTGCCGCGACACCGTTGTTTACGATGAAGACAAATCCGGTGAAGGCACGACCCGCGATCCGGATATAGCCGTTCCCGACGTTCTCGGCTATGAAATCGAGCGCTGGCTCCATCGGCAAGAAATCGCCGACCTTCGGGTGGACGTGGATGACGAAATCATCGGCCCCGATCGTGGAGAGCATTTTTCGCAGTAAGTCGCGATCGACGACGCCATGCCGAAAGAGGTGTATCCATTCGCACTTGACGAGATCGATCTGCGGATAGTGCTTGAGAACCAGCGAATGAACACGCCTCGGATTCATGTCGCTCCTTCGTGCGAACGGTCATTCATTACGCATGAGACGTCTCCGGAGCCATATCGGAAGACTCGTCTTCGACAGGTCCATACATGTCGAGATCGAGACTAATGCCCCTCGATCCTAATGCGAGCAGAGATGCAGCCGAAATCGAATCGCCATCGTTCCATCGGCCCATGAAGAGGCCGCAAAATATATCGGCCTTGTAGCGAGTCGTGATTGCCAGCCACACGTTGAGGTCGTCGGTCATTGCGGTGACCAACTCTGCAATCTGGGCATCAAGATTTCCCGGTTCACGTGACGCCGCCCTCAGCGACCACTTCCCGAATCTGGCAATGCGGCGTTGTCCGGTCTTCCTGCTAACGAGCGCTTCTCCCTTCGCATGCGCATCAGTTGGAGCGCAACCGAGCAGTCGCGTGATTTCGCTCGGCACGAGATCGTCACCTATGATCCGGAGCGATGCCATTGTCTTTCTCAGGCGGGCCATGCACACCTCCCGATTTATTCCGGCTATCCCGCCGCAAGCCCTGTTCGTCTTGGCCGCTTGGGCACCGGCCGATTGAAGCGATCGGAACGCAATTGTCACCGACCGCGCCAACCCTGCTGAAGCCGGGAGTTTCCCGGCCTCGCACCCCGCTCACCCAAGCCAGCGCCACCGCCCCAAACCTCCCCCTTGCCATCCCCACCCAAACCCCTGTAGAATTGCGCGTTCTGCGGGCGTCGTATAATGGCCATTACCTCAGCTTCCCAAGCTGATGACGTGGGTTCGATTCCCATCGCCCGCTCCACTTTCCGGCTGCATCGCAGCCTGCGCATGAGCCGCCTCGTCGAAGGCGGCTTTTTTGTACCATGTGCCGGTTCCCCCGGCGCACTGCTGCGCGCAACGGGCCCTCGCCCGCAACCGAGCCTTTCTCTGTCACCGATGATGCACGACGATCCGAACGAAGCCGGCCTGCCGCCGCACGACGACGCCATTCCCGATGAAGCCGCCGAAGGCGCCGACGCAGTCAATCCGCTGCACCACCGCCGCATCCGCAGCTTCGTGACGCGCGCCGGCCGCGTGTCGACCGGCCAGCGCCGCGCGATGGACGAGCTCGGCCCGCGCTTCGTGGTGCCGTATGCGCCGGAACTGCCCGACTGGGACGTCGTGTTCGGCCGCACCGCACCCCGCATCCTCGAGATCGGCTTCGGCATGGGCGCATCGACCGCGGAAATCGCCGCGAACCGCCCCGGCGACGACTTCCTCGGCGTCGAGGTGCACGAGCCGGGCGTCGGCGCGCTGCTGAAGCTGATCGGCGAGCAGGATCTGTCGAACATCCGCATCATCCAGCACGACGCGGTCGAAGTGCTCGAGCACATGCTCGCGCCGGAAAGCCTCGACGGCGTGCATATCTTCTTCCCCGACCCGTGGCACAAGGCGCGCCACCACAAGCGCCGGCTGATCCAGCCGCCGCTCGTCGCGCATCTGGCGTCGCGCCTGAAGCCCGGCGCGTACATTCACTGCGCGACCGACTGGCAGAACTACGCGGAACAGATGCTCGACGTGCTCGGCGCGGAGCCGACGCTCGAAAACACGGCCGCCGGCTACGCGCCCCGCCCCGACTACCGCCCGGTGACGAAGTTCGAACGGCGCGGGCTGCGGCTCGGCCACGGCGTGTGGGACCTGGTGTTCCGCAAGCGCGCAGGCTGAGCCCTCCCGCTGAGGCGGCGCACGCCGCCCCGCTCCGGACAAGAAAAAGCCCGACCGGCCTATGCCGATCGGGCTTTTTCTTTTCATGCGAGACGCGCCGGCCTTCGTGTTCGCGTCACGCCCAGTTCAGCCAGCCGCTGTACCCGACCAGCAGCACGAACAGCCCGAACGCGATCCGGTACCACGCGAACACGGTGAAGTCGTGCGACGCGACATAGCGCAGCAGCCAGCGCACGCACACGAACGCGCTGACGAATGCTGCGACGGCGCCCAGCACGAACAGGCCGAGCGAGTCGACGGTGAACGCCTGCCAGTCCTTGACGGTTTCATAGAGCGTCGCGCCGAAGATGATCGGGATCGCGAGGAAGAACGAGAATTCGGTGGCGACGCGCCGGTCGAGGCCGAACAGCATCCCGCCGATGATCGTCGAGCCCGAGCGCGACATGCCGGGGATCAGCGCAAAACACTGCGCGATGCCGACCTTGAGCGCGTCGAGCGGCGTCAGCGCATCGACCGACACCACGCGCGGCGGCTCGCTGCGTTCGCGCTGCCGCGCCTCGGCCCACAGGATGATCGCGCCGCCCACGACGAGCGCGAACGCAACGGGGACCGGCGAGAACAGCACGGCCTTGATCTTCTTCTCGAACAGGAGGCCGAGCGCAATGGCGGGAATCGTCGCGATCACGACGTTCAGCGTGAAGCGCCGCGCGTCGGGCCGGCTCGGCAGCCCGGACACGATGGACGCGATCCGTTGCCGGTATTCCCAGCACACCGCGAGGATCGCGCCGAACTGGATCACGACGTCGAACGTCTTCGCGTGTGAATCGTTGAAATTCAGGAAGCTGCCCGCGACGATCAGGTGACCGGTGCTCGACACCGGCAGGAATTCCGTCAGCCCCTCGACGACGCCGAGGATCAAAGCCTTGCAGATCAGGATCCAGTCCATCCGTGGCCCAACTCCGAAATGGTCGAATGAATGAGCCACTCTTCCGCGCGCGGCCCCCCTCCGGCCGAGCGCGGTGCGTCGTCATTTTTCGACGATCGCCACGCGTATGCCGTTTGTAAGAATCGTAATTGTACCGGGTTCGTAGTTCACCCCGGCAAATTGCAGCTGTTCGGGCTTGAACGTGTAGATCGGATAGTTGGTCAGCAACTGCGTCGCGAGCAGGCCGGCGGCCGCGCCGACTTGCTGCGCGTACATCTGCGCGTCGCCGTCGAGCGCGAGGCTGTCGACGGCCGGCGACTTCAGCACGACCGAGCGGCTCGGCGCGTCGTACGCCAGCTGGCCCGACACGGTGAACTTGCCGCTGACGGGCGCACGCAGGAACGGGCTCACGAAGTGCGCATCGAGCTGCACGGCCACGCGGTTCTGGTCGGGCAGCAGGTTGACGGCGGGGTTCGCGAGCGACACGTCGACGACCTGCGCGACCGTCTTCTGGTACGGGAACTTGCGCGCGACGGCTTTCTGCACGTCACCGCGCGAGAAGGTGTAGTGATCGGGGATGAACGGGAACGTCGACGCACACGCGGCGAGCGATAGCGTCACGCCGATGGCGCCGACGGTTGCGGCGAGAAAACGGCGCCGGCCGGGCGCGCAAGGTGCGGTCATGCTGAACACTCTCCTGGTTGCGACGGCCGCGTCGCGGCCTCGAGACGCGTGAGCCATGCGAGCGCGTCGTCGCGCGACGCGCCGCACATGTCCGCGGCCGGCTGCAGCCCGGAACAGCACGCGGGCCGCTCGGGGCGGCCGAAGATCCGGCAGCGCAGATCGTCGCCGAGCTGCACGCAGCGCACGCCGGCCGGCTTGCCGTCCGGCATGCCCGGAATCGGGCTGGAAATCGACGGCGCGATGCAGCACGCGCCGCAGCCCTCGCGGCACGCATGCGGCGGCGGGACGGCTGACGCCGGGCGGACAGGCAATTCGACGGACACGCGGCTCTCTCGAACGAACAACAAAAAACGGTGCGGCAACCGGACGCGGTGCCGGCAGCCCTACCCCGCATTGTGCCATCGCCGGCTGCGACGTTATTACACAATGCAGCCGAATCGCGCGTTTATATACTCGAAAGCATCTAAAAAAGCGCGAGACCGTCATGCATGCTGGTTCTGCCGACACACTGTTCCGTCCCGATTTGCTCGCGAAATACGGCGCGAACGGGCCGCGCTATACGTCGTACCCCACCGCGCTGCAGTTCCGCGACGATTTCGACCCGGCCGACTACGTGCGCGCGGCAACCGACCCCGGTGCATCGTCGAGCGAGCTGTCGCTGTACTTCCACATCCCGTTCTGCAACACCGCGTGCTTCTACTGCGGCTGCAACAAGATCGCGACCAACAACCACCGCCGCGCGCGCCCGTATCTCGACCAGCTCAAGCGCGAGATGGCGCTGCAGGCCGCGCTGTTCGATCCCGCGCGCCCGGTCACGCAATTGCACTGGGGCGGCGGCACGCCCACCTTCCTGTCGGACGACGAAACGGCCGAGCTGATGGCGGCCACCCGCGAGCATTTCGCGCTCGCGCCGGATGCCGACGCCGAATTCTCGATCGAGATCGACCCGCGCACCGTCACGCCCGCGACGCTCGTCCACCTGCGCAACATCGGCTTCAACCGGCTGAGCCTGGGCGTGCAGGATTTCGATCCGGTCGTGCAGCGGGCGATCAACCGCATCCAGCCGCTGGCGATGACGGCCGACCTGCTCTCCGCCGCGCGCACGACGGGCTTTCATTCGGTGAGCGTCGACCTGATCTACGGGCTGCCGCACCAGACCGTGTCCGTGTTCGCGCGCACGCTGGAAACGATCATCGAACTCGCACCCGACCGGCTGTCGGTGTTCGGCTACGCGCACATGCCGCACCTGTTCAAGATGCAGCGCCAGATCGACGACGCGACGCTGCCGCCGCCGGAAACGCGCATCGCGCTGCTCGGCCTCGCGATCGACATGCTGACGTCGGCCGGCTACGTGTATATCGGGATGGACCACTTCGCGCGGCCGTCCGACGAACTCGTGCGGGCGCAGAAGAACGGCACGCTGCAGCGCAATTTCCAGGGCTACAGCACGCGCGCGGATACCGACCTCGTCGGGTTCGGCGTGTCGTCGATCGGCAAGGTCGGCGACGTCTACGCGCAGAACGCGAAGGACCTGCCCGCGTACGGCACCGCGCTCGACGCGGGCCGGCTGCCGATCGCGCGCGGCGTGCGGCTCACGCCCGACGACCGGCTGCGCCGCGACGTGATCACGCAGCTGATGTGCAACCTCGACCTGCCGTTCTCGCACGTCGAGGCCGCGCACGGCATCCGCTTCGCCGATCATTTCGCGCGCGAACTCGACGCGCTGCGCCCGTTCGAACGCGACGGGCTGCTGACGGTCGCGGCCGACCGCCTGACGATCCATCCGGCCGGCCGGATGGTCGTGCGCAACATCGCGATGGCATTCGACGCGTATCTCGGCCAGACGCCGCAGCAGCGCTACTCGCGCACGGTCTGAGCCCGACGCGCCCGGCCGGCCGCACGCGAGCGGCCGGTTTGATACAGTGTGGGGCTTACGCCCCGCCAGATTCCGCACGATGCGCACCACCAAAGCGACCCACGCGGTCGAACGCCTGAAGACCCGCTCCGGCAACCCGCAATTCGCGGCCGTCGCAATGGCGGGCGGCCTGTTTTATCTCGTCGACCGCTCCGGCGGCACCGCCGAGAAACGCTGCGAGCCGCTGCCGCTCGACGAGTTCGTCAAGTTCGTCGACGAATTCGGCCCCAAAAAACCGCGCAAGGCGAGCAAGCTCGACCTCGCGTTCGAGGCGCAGATCAAGAAGAGCAAGGGGTAAAGGTCTGTTGCAGGCCGCCTGAAGGCTTCGCGGCCGCCCCGTTTGGTACAATCACGAAGTTTCTCTATCCCCGCTGATAGCCGATCAGGCTGCGTGACCACACCATGAATATCGAAAACGCGCGTTTCAACATGATCGAACAACAGATCCGGCCGTGGGACGTGCTGGATCTCGACGTCCTGGGCCTGCTGTCGATCGTCAAGCGTGAAAACTACGTTCAGGCCGAATACCGCGATCTCGCGTTCGCCGACCTCGAGCTGCCGCTGCCGGGTGGCGGCAAGATGCTGTTCCCGCGCGTCGAAGCGCGCGTGCTGCAGGAGCTGACGGTCAAGAAGCACGAGAACGTGCTCGTGATCGGCGCCGGCTCGGGCTACCTGGCCGCGCTGTTCGCGCACCGCGCGCAGCACGTGACGGCCGTCGAAATCGACCCGACCAACGCGAAGTTCGCGGAAGACAACCTGCGCAACGACGGCGTGACCAACGCGGAAGTCGTCCTCGGCGACGGTTCGCGCGGCTGGGCCGGCAAGGCGCCGTATGACGTGATCTGCGTCGCGGGCGGCCTGCCCGTCGTGCCGCAGGAAATGCTCGAGCAGCTGAAGGTCGGCGGCCGCCTCGCGGCATTCGTCGGCGGCCGTCCGGTGATGAAGGCGCAGATCATCACGCGCATCGACGACAAGCAGTACCGCGTCGCCGACGTGTTCGAAACGTACATCGACCACCTCGTCAACGCGATCGAGCCGTCGCGCTTCAAGTTCTGAGCGGCGGAGCCACCATGCAGATCCTGACGGCCGCGATGCTCGCGGAATGGCTCGGCGACAAGGCGCGCCCCGCGCCGGTCGTGCTCGACGTGCGCGAACCGTGGGAAATCGCGACCGCGCATATCGCCGGCAGCGTATCGATCCCGATGCAGCAGATTCCCGCGCGCAGCGAAGAGCTCGACGACGACGCGGAAATCGTCTGCGTGTGCCATCACGGGATGCGCAGCGCGCAGGTCGCGATGTTCCTCGAATCGCGCGGCTTCACGAAGCTGTACAACCTGCAAGGCGGGATCGACGCGTGGTCGCGCGACGTCGATCCGGCCGTGCCGCGCTACTGATCCTGCCCGCGGCGCATCACGCGCCGCGTCGCCGATCGGCACCCTGGCGCCGGCCGCACTGATCCCCCGAACGGGCACGCATCGCGTGCCCGTTTCTCTTTTCCGCTCCGGTTCATCACTTCAACGGCACCCTGCGCCCTCGCCCTGCCCGCGTGATGTGAAGTCGTGGTGCACGACGGTTCCCGCACCGCGTGCAGGTGCAGGCACCGGAACGCGGAACCCCGACCGTGCACCATTTGCGCCCGTGAACCTGCACCGCGACGGACCGCGCATGCTGCACGACGCGTCATCCGCACCGTCCCGACGCCTCATATCGTCCCGCGCAGGCACGCCGGACGTGCATCCGCACGACTGGCACATGCCTTGCGTTACTCGTTGGCCGACGCCTTCACGGCGCACGCATATCCAACACGACAAGGGGATCCCGATGAAACGTCGCAGTCTGTTGAAGTTCGGTTCGATGGCCGGCGCACTCGCGCTCGCGGGCAAGAGCCCGTTCGCTCACGCGGCTGACGCGGGCACCGGCCCGATCAAGGTCGGCATCCTGCACTCGCTGTCGGGCACGATGGCGATCTCGGAGACGTCGCTGAAGGACACCGCGTTGATGACGATCGCCGACATCAACAAGAGCGGCGGCGTGATGGGCCGCCAGCTCGAGCCCGTGGTGGTCGATCCCGCGTCCAACTGGCCGCTGTTCGCGGAGAAGGCGCGCCAGCTGCTCACGCAGGACAAGGTCGCGTGCGTGTTCGGCTGCTGGACGTCGGTGTCGCGCAAGTCGGTGCTGCCGGTGTTCGAGGAACTGAACGGCCTCCTCTACTACCCGGTGCAGTACGAAGGCGAGGAAATGTCGCGCAACGTGTTCTATACGGGCGCCGCGCCGAACCAGCAGGCGATCCCGGCCGTCGAGTACCTGATGGGCGCGGAAGGCGGCGGCGCGAAGCGCTTCTTCCTGCTCGGCACCGACTACGTGTATCCGCGCACGACCAACAAGATCCTGCGTGCGTTCCTGAAATCGAAGGGCGTGAAGGATGCGGATATTCAGGATGTCTACACGCCGTTCGGCCATAGCGACTATCAGACCATCGTCGCGAACATCAAGAACTTCTCGCAAGGCGGCAAGACGACCGTGATCTCGACGATCAACGGCGACTCCAACGTGCCGTTCTACAAGGAGCTCGGCAACCAGGGGATCAAGGCGACCGACGTGCCGGTCGTCGCGTTCTCGGTCGGCGAGGAAGAGCTGCGCGGGATCGACACGAAGCCGCTCGTCGGCCACCTCGCCGCGTGGAACTACTTCATGTCGGTGAAGAACCCGACCAACACGAAGTTCAAGGACCAGTTCGCCGCGTGGGTGAAGGCGAACAACCTGCCGGGCGGCGCGAAGCGCGTGACCAACGACCCGATGGAAGCGACCTACGTCGGCATCCACATGTGGAAGCAGGCCGTCGAGAAGGCGAAGAGCACCGACGTCGACAAGGTGCGCGTCGCGATGATCGGCCAGACCGTCGCCGCGCCGTCGGGCTTCACGCTCGCGATGGACGGCAACCATCACCTGCACAAGCCGGTGATGATCGGCGAAATTCGCGGCGACGGGCAGTTCAACGTGGTGTGGAAGACCAAGACCGCGGTGCGCGCGCAACCGTGGAGCCCGTTCATCGCGGGCAACCAGGGCAAGCCGGACATCGTCACGTCGATCCCGGCCTTCCTGCGCCGGCAGCGCGCGGCGCTCGCCTGATGCAGCGCAGTACGTCGCGTGTCACGCGCGACGTACTGCTCGCACGCCGATGCCGCCCCCGCTGCGCGGGCCGCGCTTGCCGTGATGAACCGCACGCGCCCGCGCATCGCCGCACGCATCCGCTTTCCCACGCCCGACAGGATTTCCCGATGCCTACACGCTTTCGCCGAGCCGCCGTCGCGTTCGTCGCGTGCGCCGCCCTCGCGGGCGGGCTGCCGCACGCCGCGTTCGCGTTGACGGCCGCCGATACCGCCGCGCTCGCCGGCGACGATTTCGACGCGAAGACGGCCGCGATCGAACGGCTCGCCGCCGACGCCGATCCGCGCGCCGTCGCGCTGCTCAACGCGCTGTCGACCGGCGACGCGCTCGCGACCGGCGACGGCCGCCTGCTGATCCAGACCGGCGACACCGCGCACGACGCGCTCACGCAGGCTGCGACGCCGGCCGGCGACGCGCAACCCGTGATGCTGAACAACCTGCTGCGCACGAAGATCGCGGGCGCGCTGTCGGGGCTCGCGCTCGCGTCGCCCGACGTCGCCGCACGCCGCGACGCGATCGATGCGTTGCTGAAATCGCCCGACCCGGCGCTCAAGCCGATGATCGACCGCGCGCGTGCGAAGGAAACCGATCCCGCGCTGAAGCGCCGCCTCGATGCGTTGTGGGCGATCGCCGCGCTGCACGATACCGATCCGGCGAAGCGCCTCGAAGCCGCGCAGGTGGTGGCCGCGCGCCACGACCTCGACATGATCGAGCAGTTGCGCCCGCTCGTCGCGAAGAACACCGACGGCAGCTACGCGGAGCCCGACGCGCGCGTGCGCGACGCCGCGCAGCAGGGTCTCGACACGCTGCACGCGTTGCAGCGCCGCGGCGAGATCGTCGGCACGCTGTTCGCGGGACTGTCGCTCGGCAGCGTGCTGCTGCTCGCCGCGCTCGGCCTCGCGATCACGTACGGGCTGATCGGCGTGATCAACATGGCGCACGGCGAATTCCTGATGATCGGTGCGTACGCAACCTATGTCGTGCAAACGCTGATCCAGCGCTACGCGCCCGGTGCGTTCGACTGGTATCCGCTCGTCGCGGTGCCGGTGTCCTTCGTGACGGCCGCGCTCGTCGGCATCGTGCTCGAACGGCTCGTGCTGCGGCACCTGTACGGCCGCCCGCTCGAGACGCTGCTCGCCACCTTCGGCGTGAGCCTGATCCTGATCCAGGCGACGCGGATGCTGTTCGGCGCGCAGAACGTGCAGGTCGTGAACCCGTCGTGGATGAGCGGCGGCGTGACCGTGATGCAGAACCTGATCCTGCCGTACAACCGGCTCGCGATCCTCGCCTTCGCGCTCGCCGTCGTATTCGTCGCGTGGGCCGTGCTGACCAAGACGCGGCTCGGCCTGTTCGTGCGCGCGGTCACGCAGAACCGCCGGATGGCCGCGTGCGTCGGCGTGAAGACCGCGCGCGTCGACGCGTATGCGTTCGCGTTCGGCGCGGGCATCGCGGGCCTCGGCGGCTGCGCGCTGTCGCAGATCGGCAACGTGGGCCCCGACCTCGGCCAGAACTACATCATCGATTCGTTCATGGCGGTCGTGCTCGGCGGCGTCGGGCAGATCGCCGGCACCGTGCTCGGCGGCTTCGGGCTCGGCCTCGCGAGCAAGGCGATCGAGCCGTTCTGGGGCGCCGTGCTCGCGAAGATCGCGGTGCTCGTGATGATCGTGCTGTTCATCCAGAAACGTCCGCAGGGCATGTTCGCCCCGAAGGGCCGCAGTGCGGAGGCTTGACGTGACTTCATTCACCCACTCCCTGTCGAACCCGGCCGCCGACTCGCCGCAGCCGGCTGCCGCCGCGCGCGCGGCAGACGGTTTCGCGCTCGGCCTGCCGCCCCGCCCCGCACTGTTGTCGCGGCGTGCGTGGCTCGCGCTGATCGCGCTGTGCGTCGCGATCGGCATCGGCGTGCCGCTCGCCGCGCTCGTCGCGCCCGAGTCGAGCGCGTTCCATCTGTCCGCGTACGCGATGACGCTCACCGGCAAGCTGATGTGCTACGCGATCGCCGCGCTCGCGCTCGATCTCGTGTGGGGCTACTGCGGGATCCTGAGCCTCGGTCATGGGCTGTTCTTCGCGCTCGGCGGCTATGCGATCGGCATGTACCTGATGCGCGAGATCGGCCGCGACGGCAAGTACGGCAGCGACCTGCCCGACTTCATGGTGTTCCTCGACTGGCACCAGTTGCCGTGGTACTGGAGCGGCACGCAGCATCTCGCGTGGGCGCTCGCGCTCGTCGTGCTCGTGCCGGCCGTGCTCGCGTGGGTGTTCGGCTTCTTCACGTTCCGCTCGCGCGTGAAGGGCGTGTACCTGTCGATCATCACGCAGGCCATGACGTTCGCAGCGATGCTGCTGTTCTATCGCAACGAGACGGGCTTCGGCGGCAACAACGGCTTCACCGACTTCAAGCGCATCGCGGGCTTCGCGATCACGTCGCCCGGCACGCGCACGGTGCTGTTGCTGCTGACGTTCGCCACGCTCGTGCTCGCGTTCATCGCCGCGCGCGCGATCGTCACCAGCAAGCTCGGGCGTGTCGTCACTGCGGTGCGCGACGGCGAGACGCGGCTGATGTTCCTCGGCTACAGCCCGCTCGCGTACAAGCTGTTCGTGTGGACCGTGTCGGCCGTGCTGTGCGGCATCGCGGGCGCGCTGTACGTGCCGCAGGTCGGCATCATCAACCCCGGCGAGATGTCGCCCGGCAACTCGATCGAGATGGCGATCTGGGTCGCGGTGGGCGGACGCGGCACGCTGATCGGGCCGATCGTCGGCGCGTTCGCCGTGAACGGCGCGAAGAGCCTGTTTACCGCCTACTTCGCCGAATACTGGCTGTTCTTCCTCGGCCTGATCTTCGTGCTGGTGCCGCTGCTGCTGCCGCGCGGGATCATGGGCCTCGTCGAAACCGTGCTCGCGAAGGGGAAACGCGCATGAACGGAACGGCCCTCTACCAATTCACGCCGCCGCCCGAGGACGAAGGGCGGGCCGTCAGCGGCACCGCGTCGATGGGGCGCGTGGTGCCGGCCGGCATCGACACGTCGCACGGCACGATCCTCTACCTCGAGGATATCGAGGTGAGCTTCGACGGCTTCCGCGCGCTGAAGAAGCTGTCGCTCGCGATCGACGCGGGCGAGCTGCGCTGCGTGATCGGCCCGAACGGCGCGGGCAAGACGACGATGATGGACGTGATCACCGGCAAGACACGTCCCGACGCGGGCAAGGTGTTTCTCGGCCAGACGATCGACCTCGCGCGGATGAACGAGCCCGAGATCGCACGCGCGGGCATCGGCCGCAAGTTCCAGAAGCCGACCGTGTTCGAACAGCATCCGGTGTGGGAGAACCTCGAGCTCGCGATGCAGACCGACAAGGGCTGGCTCGCGTCGCTGCGGGCCCGGCTCGACCGTGCCGCGCAGGCGAAGATCGAGGAGACGCTCGCGCTGATCGGCCTCGAAAGCCAGGCGTTTCGCGCGGCCGGCGAGCTGTCGCACGGGCAGAAGCAGCGGCTCGAGATCGGCATGCTGCTGATGCAGCGCCCCGCGCTGCTGCTGCTCGACGAGCCCGCAGCCGGGATGACCGACCACGAAACGATGGAACTCGCCGAGCTGCTGAACACGTTGCGCGGCACCTGCTCGATGATGGTCGTCGAGCACGACATGGAATTCGTCGCGGCGCTCGCGGGCGACACCGGCCGCGTGACGGTGATGGCCGAAGGCGCGGTGCTCGCGCAAGGCACGCTCGACCAGGTCAAGCGCGACGACGCGGTGATCGAGTCTTACCTTGGACGATGATGCGATGCTGAAGATCGATGCACTGAACCAGTACTACGGCGGCAGCCATATCCTGCGCAACGTGAGCCTCACCGCCGACGACGGCAAGCTCACCGTGCTGCTCGGCCGCAA
Source organism: Burkholderia sp. AU33803 (assembly GCF_002223095.1). NCBI lineage: Bacteria > Pseudomonadati > Pseudomonadota > Betaproteobacteria > Burkholderiales > Burkholderiaceae > Burkholderia > Burkholderia sp. AU33803. The sequence continues at coordinate 429,380 of NZ_NKFJ01000004.1, read as the reverse complement.
CGGGGTCGGCAAGAGCACGCTGCTGCGCTGCCTGATGGGCGTCGTCGCCGCGAAGAGCGGCAGCGTGTCGTGGCGCGGCACGGCGCTCGGCGCGATGCCGCCGTATGCACGCGTCGCGGCCGGGCTCGCCTACGTGCCGCAGGGCCGCGACATCTTTCCGCGGCTGACCGTCGAGGAAAACCTGCTCGTCGGCGCGGCGAGCCGCAAGGCGCCATCGAAGGTGCCCGACCGCATCTACGAGCTGTTCCCGGTGCTGAAGGACATGCGCGCGCGACGCGGCGGCGACCTGTCGGGCGGCCAGCAGCAGCAGCTCGCGATCGGCCGTGCGCTGATGAGCGAGCCGCAGCTGCTGATCCTCGACGAGCCGACCGAAGGCATCCAGCCGTCGATCATCCAGGACATCGGCCGCACGCTGCGCCAGCTCGTCGACGAATCGAAGATGACCGTGCTGCTCGTCGAGCAGTATTACGATTTCGCCCAGTCGATCGCCGACCGCTACTGGGTGATGAGCCGCGGCGAGATCGTCGCGGGCGGCGACGCGCACGAAATGGAAGCGAACGGCGTGCGCGAGCTGATCGCGGTGTGACGTGCGGAGATTCCGACCTCGTGATCCTTGCGCTGATTATTTGCAGAACATCAAATGAAGTCGCTATTTTCCGCAAACACTCAACGCGTATCCGACCGGGAACATGCGCCGGCTGACGCGGTGACCGACACCACGCCAACAAACCAGGTGTAGCGGCGCCAGCAACGTGGCGTCATTTCCGCACCACCTCCCCGGGCGCGCACGGAGCGGATTCGCGGCTCTGCCGAATCTGGCGCTTTCACGGCGCGCGGCATCTGCATTATTGTTGCGGTAGCATCCTCGTTCCCCGCGCCCGTCCCCTGCTTCCCGCCGATGTCCGCCCCCGATTCCCACGCCCCGCTGTCCCGCCCCGCCGTCGCCAAGTCGTGGCGCGGCCGCCTCGAACTCGGCTTCGAGCGGCACGGCGCGCGCACGACGCTCGCGCACCGGCTGCACGACGGCCCGCTGCGCGTGCAGCGGCCGCTATACCCGGAAGGCGATGCGATCTGCCACGCGGTGATCGTCCACCCGCCGGGCGGCGTCGCAGGCGGCGACCGGCTCGACATCGACATCGCGCTCGGCGACGGCACGCACGCGGTGCTGACGACGCCCGGCGCGACCAAGTGGTACAAGTCGAACGGGCTGGACGCGACGCAGCGCATCGGCATCACGGTCGGCGAACACGCGAAGCTCGACTGGCTGCCGCAGAACAACCTGTTCTTCGATTCGGCGCATGCGTCGCTCGATTTCACGGTCAAGCTCGGCGCGGGCGCCAGCGCGATCGGCTGGGATGCAACGCAGCTCGGCCGGCAGGCGGCCGGCGAAACCTGGTCGGCGGGCCGTATCACGTCGACTTCGGCGCTCGTCGCTGCCGACGGCCGGCCGCTGTGGACCGAACGCGCGCTGCTCGATGCGCACGACCCGCTGCGCGGCGCGCTGCAGGGTCTCGCCGGCTTTCCCGCGTACGGCACGCTGTGGGCCGTCGGCACCGCGTGCGACGCCGCGCTCGCCGAATCGCTCGCCGCACGGATGCCGTTCGATGGCACGCTGCGCGCGGGCGCGACCTGCGTGACGCCGGGCGTCGTGCTGGTTCGTGCGCTGTCGACGTCGATGGAAGCGCTGCAACGCCACTTCATCGAGTGCTGGCTGCATCTGCGGCCGATCGTGCACGGCGTCGACGCACGGCCGCTGCGCCTCTGGCAAACCTGAGCGCGGTCATACCACGCACCGTTTCGGCGCAGCGTCGCGCCCGGCGCCGCACGTTACCCATGCATCGCGCACCACAAGCGCGCATCCCACTGCGTTCCATGCACATGGCACGCGCCTTGCTCCTTACATAACCGATACACGACGCACGCAAAACAGCGCGGTGCTACGATGAACCGCGCGTCCGCCCCGTTGCGCGCGCACCGATAAAAATTACGTTTTACTGAACGTTTGCCTTCATGAAACTGACTCCCCGCGAGAAGGACAAGCTGCTGATCTTCACGGCGGCGCTGCTGGCCGAGCGCCGTCGCGCACGCGGCCTGAAGCTCAACTATCCGGAGGCGGTCGCCTTCATCACCGCCGCGCTGATGGAAGCCGCGCGCGACGGCAAGACGGTCGCCGAGGTGATGCACTACGGCACGACGCTGCTCACGCGCGACGACGTGATGGACGGCGTGCCGGAGATGATTCCCGACATCCAGGTCGAGGCGACCTTCCCCGACGGTACGAAGCTCGTGACCGTCCATCACCCGATTCCGTGAGGCCCCGCATGATCCCCGGCGAAATCCTCACCGACGACGGCGAACACGAACTGAACGCGGGCCGCGCGACGCTGACGCTCGTCGTCGCGAACACCGGCGACCGCCCGGTGCAGGTCGGCTCGCACTACCACTTCTTCGAAGTCAACGACGCACTGTCGTTCGATCGCACGGCCGCGCGCGGCTTTCGCCTGAACATCGCGGCCGGCACCGCGGTGCGCTTCGAGCCGGGCCAGACGCGCACCGTCGAACTGGTCACGCTCGCGGGCGATCGCGCCGTCTACGGTTTTCAAGGCAAGGTGATGGGGCCGCTGTAAGCCGCGCCCCGCTCTTCAGGAACAACACATGACACTACGCTTGAGCCGCCGCGCGTACGCGGAAATGTTCGGGCCGACGACGGGCGACCGCGTCCGGCTCGCCGATACCGAGCTGCTGATCGAGATCGAACGCGACTTCACGACCTACGGCGAGGAAGTGAAGTTCGGCGGCGGGAAAGTGATCCGCGACGGGATGGGCCAGTCGCAGCGCGTGGCCGCCGACGTGCCCGACACGATCATCACGAACGCGGTGATCCTCGATCACTGGGGCATCGTGAAAGCCGACATCGCGATCAAGCACGGCCGCATCGCCGCGATCGGCAAGGCCGGCAACCCGGACATCCAGCCGGGCGTGACGATCGCGATCGGCGCCGCGACCGAAGTGATCGCCGGCGAAGGGCTGATCGTGACGGCCGGCGGCATCGACACGCACATCCACTTCATCAGCCCGCAGCAGATCGACGAGGCGCTCGCGTCGGGCGTCACGACGATGCTCGGCGGCGGCACGGGGCCGGCCACCGGCACCAACGCGACGACCTGCACGCCGGGGCCGTGGCACATGGAACGGATGCTGCAGGCCGCCGACGGCTGGCCGATCAATCTCGGCTTTCTCGGCAAGGGCAATGCGAGCCTGCCGCAGCCGCTCGTCGAGCAGATCGCGGCCGGCGCGATCGGGCTGAAGCTGCACGAGGACTGGGGCACGACGCCCGCCGCGATCGACAACTGCCTGTCCGTCGCCGACGACACCGACACGCAGGTCGCGATCCACACCGACACGCTGAACGAAGGCGGCTTCGTCGAATCGACGGTCGCCGCGTTCAAGGGCCGCACGATCCACACGTACCACACCGAAGGTGCGGGCGGCGGCCATGCGCCCGACATCCTGAAGGTGTGCGGCGAGTCGAACGTGCTGCCGTCGTCGACCAACCCGACGCGCCCGTACACGATCAACACGCTCGACGAGCATCTCGACATGCTGATGGTGTGCCATCACCTCGATCCGTCGATCGCCGAGGATCTCGCGTTCGCCGAATCGCGGATCCGCCGCGAGACGATCGCGGCCGAGGATATCCTGCACGATCTCGGCGCGCTGTCGATGCTGTCGTCCGACTCGCAGGCGATGGGCCGCGTCGGCGAGGTGATCATCCGCACCTGGCAGACCGCGCACAAGATGAAGGTGCAGCGCGGCGCGCTGCCGGAAGACAGCACGCGCAACGACAACTTCCGCGCGAAGCGCTACGTCGCGAAGTACACGATCAACCCGGCGCTCACGCACGGCATCGCGCATGAAGTCGGCTCGATCGAGCCGGGCAAGTGGGCCGACCTCGTGCTGTGGGAGCCGGCGTTCTTCGGGATCAAGCCGTCGATGATTTTGAAGGGCGGCATGATCGCGATGGCGCAGATGGGCGACCCGAACGCGTCGATCCCGACGCCGCAGCCGGTCCACTATCGCGAGATGTTCGCCACCCGCGGCGGGGCGCTCGCGCGCACGTCGCTGACCTTCGTGTCGCAGATGGCCGCCGATGCGGACATCGCGGAACGCTACGGGCTCGCGAAGCAGATCGTGCCGGTGCGCAACTGCCGCAACGTGACGAAGGCCGACATGATCCACAACGCGTGGCGCCCGTCGATCAGCGTCGACCCCGAAACCTACGACGTGATCGCCGACGGCCAGTTGCTCACCTGCGAGCCAGCGAAGGTGCTGCCGATGGCGCAGCGCTATTTCCTGTTCTGACCTGATTGCCGGCTTTCGATTCATGCGCACCCTCGACAAACGCATTGCCCCGAACGTGAAACTCGCCGCGTCGCTCGTCGCGCGCGCGCCGACGCTCACGCTCACCTACGACGCCCGCTGCAAGAGCCGCCTCGCGGCGACGCTCGACACCGGCGAGGACGTCGCGGTCGTGCTGCCGCGCGGCACGATCCTGCGCGACGGCGACGTGCTCGTCGCCGACGACGGCGCCCTCGTGCGCGTTGCCGCGGCGCCCGAGACCGTGCTGCGCGTGCGCGCGGCCGACCCGCTCACGCTGATGCGCGCCGCGTACCACCTCGGCAACCGCCACACGCCGGTCGAGATCGGCGACGGCTACCTGAAACTCGAAGCCGACCCGGTGCTCGCGGACATGCTGCGCCGGCTCGGCACGCAGGTCGAGGAGACCGTTGCACCGTTCCAGCCGGAAGCCGGCGCGTACGGCGGCGGCCACAAGCACGGGCACGATGCGACCTTCGCCGAGGACTACGCGCTCGCGCAGCAGGTGTTCGGCGAGCATCACGGCCATTCGCACTCGCACGACCACGACCACGACCACGACCACGACCACGACCACGACCATCAGCATGGTCCCGGTTGCGCGCACGGCCACGGCCATGACCACCACTGAACTCGTCGCGCTGCTGCATCTTGCATCGCCGGCGCTGCCGATCGGCGCGTTCAGCTATTCGCAGGGGCTCGAAGCGGCACTCGACGCGAACCTGATCCACGACGCGGATACCGCGCGCGACTGGATCGCGAGCGGCCTGACCGACGTGCTCGCGCACGGCGAGCTGCCGTTCCTCGCGCACCAGCTCGCGCGCTGGCACGCGCACGACGCGCCGGCGCTCGCCGCCGAGAATGCGTGGTTCATCGCGAGCCGCGAATCGGCGGAACTGCGTCGCGAGACCGAACAGATGGGCTGGTCGCTCGCGCAGCTCTGCGCGTCGCTCGAATGGGGCGATGGCGCGCGCCGCGCGACGCTCGCGGTGATTGCGCCGATCGCGCTGCCCACCGCATTCGCGTACGCGGCCGCCGCGCACGACGCGAGCGCCGATGCGGTGCTCGCCGCTTATGCATTCGGCTGGGTCGAGAACCAGACGTCCGCCGCGCTGAAGGCCGTGCCGCTCGGCCAGCTCGCCGGGCAACGCATCATCGTCGCGCTGCGCGGCGCGATCGACGCGGCCGTGCGCCGCGCGCTCGCGACGCCGCCCGACGCCGTCAACACGTTCGCGCCGCAGCTCGGCATCCTGTCCGCGCGGCACGAAACCCAGTATTCGCGGTTGTTCCGCTCCTGAACCCGACGCTACCCGCCATGAACGCACCTGCTCCCTCCTCCGCCCGCCGCACGAAGAAACTGCCGCCGCTGCGCGTCGGCATCGGCGGCCCCGTCGGCTCCGGCAAGACCACGCTACTCGAAATGCTGTGCAAGGCGATGCGCGACCAATACGACCTCGTCGCGATCACCAACGACATCTATACGAAGGAAGACCAGCGGCTGCTGACGGTCGCGGGCGCGCTGCCCGAGGAACGCATCATGGGCGTCGAGACGGGCGGCTGCCCGCACACGGCGATCCGCGAGGACGCGTCGATCAACCTCGAGGCCGTCGACCGGATGCTGTCGCGCTTCCCCGACGCCGACATCGTGTTCATCGAATCCGGCGGCGACAATCTCGCGGCGACCTTCAGCCCCGAGCTGTCGGACCTGACGATCTACGTGATCGACGTGGCGGGCGGCGAGAAGATTCCGCGCAAGGGCGGCCCCGGCATCACGAAGTCCGACCTGCTCGTGATCAACAAGACGGATCTCGCGCCGCTGGTCGGCGCGAACCTCGACGTGATGGCATCCGACACGAAGAAGATGCGCGGCGAGCGGCCTTACGTGATGACGAACCTGAAGGCACTCGAAGGCGTCGCGGACGTGATCGCGTTCATCGAGAAGAAGGGTTTGCTGACGGTCTGAGCGACGTGGCGGCATCGTCATCCGGTGCCGCCACGCCTGCTCATGGCGGCATTGCGCCGCCATCGTCTAGTCGTCGGACGGGTCCTGCGCGTCCGGCAGCGAGCGCACGCCGCGTTCAGCGGGCGGCAACAGTGCCGCGAGCACGTCGACCGTACGTGCGGTCGCGCCGCGATGACGCGATGCGAACGCCGCGCCGGCCGCGCCCATTGCGATGCGCCGCGCCTTGTCGGCGAACAGCGCGTCGAGCACGTGTGCGAGATCGAGCGGATCCTCGACCTGCAACGCCGCGCCGGCCGCGACGGCGTCGGCGGTCGCCTGCGTGAAGTTGAACACGTGCTTGCCGATCAGCACCGGCACGCCGACCGCGCACGCTTCGATCAGGTTCTGGCCGCCGAGCGGCAGCAGGCTGCCGCCGATGAACGCGATGTCGGCCGCCGCGTAATACGCGCCGAGCTCGCCCATCGAATCGCCGAGCAGCACCGTCACGTCGTCCGGCAGCGGCTCGGCAGCCGGCCGGCCAGACGCGAGCGCGGCCTTGTCGGCCGCCCACACCGAGCGTCGCACACACTTGAGCCCGCTGCGCTCGACGAGCGCCTCGACCTCGGCGAAACGCTGCGGATGACGCGGCACGAGCACCAGCAGCGCGCCGGGCGTGCGCATCGCCGCGAATGCGTCGAGCACCAGCGCCTCCTCGTTCTCGCGCGTGCTCGCGGCCACCCACACGGGCCGCGTGCCGATCGCCTCGCGCCACGCATGGCCGCGCGCCGCGAGTTCCGGGGGCGTCGTCATGTCGAACTTCAGGTTGCCGAGCACGGTCACGTTGCGCGCGCCGAGCGACGTCAGCCGCTCCGCATCGGCCGGGCTCTGCGCGAGCACGCGCGAGAAGCCGCCGAACACGTCGTGCGTCGCCGCGCCGAACTTCGATGCCCGCCGGAACGAACGCGCGGACATGCGCGCATTGGTCAGCACCAGCGGCACGTCCGCACGGCGGCACTCGTCGATCAGCGTGGGCCACACCTCGGTTTCCATCACGAGGCCGAGCGTCGGCCGCCACGCGCGCAGGAAACGCCGCACCGCGCCGGGCATGTCGTACGGCAGGTAGCAGCGCAGCACGCGATCGCCGAAGATCTGTTCGCCGGTCGCGCGGCCGCTCGGCGTCATGTGCGTGAGCAGAATCCGCGCGTCGGGCCGGGCGTGCATCAGCGCGTCGATCAGCGGCTGCGCCGCGCGCGTCTCGCCGACCGAAACCGCGTGCACCCAGATCAGCGGCGCACGGTCGTCGCGCGAGCGGCCGGCCACGTGGCCGAAGCGTTCGCCGATGTGTTCGCGATAGCCGCGCTCCTTGCGCGCGCGCACGTATAGCCGGATGACGGCGATCGGGGCGACGAGCCACCACAGCGCGCGATAGATCACCCTCAGCATGCCGCGCCCCTGGTCTTGCTTCGACGAAAATGCGCGCTCAAACCAGCGCCCTGCCCGTCAGGCGTTCGAGAATGCCGAGCGGCGCGCATTCGCGGCGCACCATCGCGTCGACCGGCAGGAAGAAGGTCTGTTCGAGCATGAACTGGCCGGACATCACAGCGTGCGAAGTCTGATCGGAGAAACATATCCACACGCTGCCCGGCGGAAACGGCATCGTTTGCTGTGGACAAGTCTTCTGGTAGTCGAGATCGGCCTTCATGCTGTCGTGCAGGTTCAGCATCAGGTGGTCGTACGCGCTGCGCGGCGACTTCGTCACGTGCAGCAGGTTCAGCAGCCATGCGGCGCCCGGCAACTGCGGCTTGATGTGCGGCAGGAAACGCTTCGCGACGTCCTCGAACGGCTCGCCGACGCGCCACACGCGCGGCACGCCGGCCGGGTTCACGTTCGTGAACACGCGCAGGATGCGCTCGCCGTAATTGGGCCGCGACGGGAACGCGTCGACGTGCAGCCGGCTGTCGTCCTTGCGCCACGACGTCTGGCGCGTCTCGACCTGCAGCAGCCGCAGGCTTGTCGGCGCGACGCGCAGCTTGCCGCGGTATTCGGGAAAGAGGCCGTCGACGAGCGTGCCGGCCTGCTGCTGGAAGCGCGCGACGAGCGCGCGCACCGCCGACTGCGTGACGCTGTCGCCGAGCACGCCGGCGAGCGCGCCGCCGTTCGGCGCGAGGCTGATGTTCTTGCGTTTCGGGTCGGCGAGCGCCGGATCGAGCAGCGCTTCCTCGCCGCCTTCGATCGCGAAACGCAGGTGCGGGAAATACAGCACCTTGCCTTCCTCGACGGCGGCCAGCAGTTGCTCGCGCGGCGCCGACAGGTTGTGTCCGCTCCAGTCGGCGGACGGGACTTCGATGATCTGGGATTCGCTCATGTTCGGTTCGCGTGGGTTCGCGCGTGTGACTGCGTTACAGGAGACCGAAGCCCGCGAGCGCCGACTTCACCTGCGCGATCGACGGGGGCTGCCCCGCCGTGCCGAGATTGACGACGTTCGGCGACCAGTAGCCGCCGGTCCGCCAGGCCGTCGCGAAATTGTACAGTTCGACCGTCGGACGCTTCAGCGCGGCCGCGATGTGAACCAGACCTGTATCAACCCCGACGATCGCATCCGCGCCGTCGATCAGGCCGACCACGGCCGGCAGCGACAGCTTCGGCGGCACGATCGCCGCCGCGCCGAACGCCTGCGCCAGCCGCTCGCTGGTCGCGCGCTCCGCGTCGTTGCCCCACGGCAGCACGAGCGACGCACCGCGCCGCACGAGCGCCTGGCCGAGCTCGATCCACGCGGCGTCCGGCCATTGCTTGTCGGCACGCGACGTCGCATGGACGAACACCACGTACGGCACCGGCAGGTTCAGCCCGAGCGCGGCCACCGCGAGCGCCGCCGCGCGCGTATCGAGGCCGAACTCGACCGGATCGGCCGGCGTCGGCGCCGGGTCGCCCAGCGCGGCCGCGACGAGTTGCCGCGAGCGCTCGACGACGTGCGTGCGCGGCGCGATCGGCACGCGCTTGCGATAGAAGAAGCGCACCGGCCACTCGTAGCCGGCGCCGTCGGTGCGGTTGCCGAGCCCGACGAGCGGGCCGCGCGCCCAACTGGCGACCCAGGCCGTCTTGATGAGACCCTGGCAGTCGATCACGAGGTCGTACTGCTCGGCCGCGAGGCGCTGGCGGAAGGCCCGGATCTCGCGCCACGTGGTGCCCGAGAACGGCTTCTTGCGCCAGCGGCGCAACGAGAACGGCAGCACGTTGCGCACGCCGTCGACGAGCTTGACCAGGTCGACGAAGCTTTCCTCGACGAGCCAGTCGATCTGCGCATCGGGGTGGCGCCGCCGGATATCGGCGATCACCGGCATGTTGTGCACGACGTCGCCCAGCGACGACACGCGTACGATCAGGATCTTTTGCACGCTGAAAAAACGCCGGCAGGCAGCCGGCGACAAGCATAAAGGGGGGATTTTATCCCGCCCGGCGAGTCACACAGACAAAAAGCGGCCGCACGCCCTTGGCGTGCGCCGCTTTTCGGGGATGGCGCGACGATCGGACTCACCGTCGCGCCGGTGGCGGCCCGAGGCCGCCCGCGCTCAGAACGGCAGCTTGACGTCCGGCTTCGCGGCCGTCAGCACGCGGCGGAAGTCCTCCTGGATGCGCTTGAGCCCTTCCTGCGTCTCCGACTCGAAACGCATCACGACGACCGGCGTCGTGTTCGACGAGCGTGCGAGGCCGAAGCCGTCCGGGTACTCGACACGCAGGCCGTCGATCGTCACGACTTCCTCGGCGCCGTCGAACTTCGCCTCTTTCTGCAGCTTGTCGATCAGGCGGAAGTTCTCGCCTTCGTCGAGCCACAGCTGCAGTTCGGGCGTGCTCATCGCGTCCGGCAGCCCGTTCAGCAGCGCGCTCGGATCGGCCGTCTTCGCGAGGATCTCGAGCAGGCGCGCGCCCGTGTAGAGACCGTCGTCGAAGCCGTACCAGCGATCCTTGAAGAACACGTGGCCGCTCATTTCACCGGCGAGCGGCGCACCCGTCTCGCGCAGCTTCGCCTTCACGAGCGAGTGGCCCGTCTTCCACATCAGCGGCTCGCCGCCCTTCGACTTCACCCATTGCGCGAGGTGGCGCGTGCACTTCACGTCATAGATGATCTGCGCGCCCGGGTTGCGCGACAGCACTTCTTCCGCGAACAGCATCAGCTGGCGGTCCGGATAGATGATCTTGCCGTCCTTCGTGACGACGCCGAGGCGGTCGCCGTCGCCGTCGAACGCGAAGCCGATCTCGGCGTCGGTGTCCTTCAGCGCCTGGATCACGTCCTGCAGGTTTTCCGGGTGGGCGGGATCCGGGTGGTGGTTCGGGAACGTGCCGTCGATGTCGGTGAAGCGCTCGACGAGCTCGCAGCCGAGCGCCTTGAACAGGCGCGTCGCGAGCGGGCCGGCCACGCCGTTGCCGGCGTCGACGACGAGCTTCATCGGGCGGGCCGGCTTGATGTCGCCGACGATGCGCGCGATGTACTGATCGGCCACGTCGAACTGCTCGTACGAGCCGTTGCCCGTCTCGAATCGCTCGTCGACGATGCGCCGGTACAGCGCCTGGATCTGCTCGCCGTAGATCGCGGCGCCGCGCAGCACCATCTTGAAGCCGTTGTAGTCGGGCGGGTTGTGGCTGCCCGTGACGACGATGCACGAATCGACGCGGCGCTCGCCGCCCTTCAGCGCGAGCGGGACATTCGCCGCGAAATAACCGACCGGCGTGGGCACCATGCCGACGTCGACGACGTCGACGCCCGCCGCACGCAGGCCGTCGGCCAGCGCGCCGACGAGGTCCGGCCCGGACAGGCGGCCGTCGCGCGCGACGACGACCGCATCGCCGCCCTGCGCACGCACTTCGCTGCCGAACGCCCGGCCGATCCCGCGCGCGGTGTCGTTGTCGAGCGTCTTGCCGACCACGCCACGAATGTCATATGCCTTGAAGATGGATTGGGAGATCATCGATTCTCTTCTCTCAGTTGCGTGCATGGAAAATTGTCTGGCTTGCCTGGCCGCCGCTCGCCGGTGCCGCGCATGATACATGCGGCCCGGCACGGCGTGAAACCGCTGGCGCGGAACGGCGGGAGCGACCGCGATCCCACTTATAATCGCGGGTTTTGATGACGCGCATACCGCCCATTTTAATGCCTAGCCGTCCCGTCGCCGCCAACCTGCAGCCCCCGGGCGCCCTGCCGGCCATCTTGCGCGCTCGCCGCCGCCGCGCATGCTGAAGCGCTTCGGCAACCCGGACGTCGCGAAGGCCGTCGCGAATCTCGTCTGGCTGGGGCTCGAACGGCTCACGCAGATCGGCGTCGCGATCGCGATCAGCGGCCTGCTGGCCCGTTATTTCGGGCCAGATGTGTTCGGCAAATGGCAGTATGCGAATACGCTCCTCCTGGTACTGGCGCCGCTCACCTGGGTGTGCGGCGCGGAAATCCTCGTCCCGACCATCGTCCAGCGCCCGCCCGCCCAGCTCGGCGCGGTGCTCGGCAGCGCATTCGCGCTGCGCATCGCCGTCTCCGTCGCCGCGCTCGTCGCGACCTGGGTCGCGATCTCCGCGGGCGCCTTCGATCCGCTGGTCGGCGCGATGCTCGCGGGCCTCGCGGTCACGATGGTGTTCCGCGAGCCGTTCGTCGGCGTCATCAACGCGTGGCTGCAGAGCATGACCTACAGCAAGCCGCAGCTCGTCACCAGCATGGTCACCGCGCTGGTGAAGGCGCTGCTCGTCTGGCTGCTGGTCCGCGCGGCCGCGGGCCCCGCCCGCTTCGCGTGGCTGTGGGCGCTCGAAGCGGCCGCCATCGGCTTCGCGCTGCTGCTGTACTACCGGCATCGTAACGGCGGCGCGCTCGGCTGGACGTTCGACAAACCGCTCTTCAGGCACTTTGCGACGGCCGGCACCGTGTTCTGGCTCGGCCTCATCTGCATGTACCTGTTCCTGAAGCTCGACCGCCTGATGCTCGAGCGTCACGTGTCGTTCGCCGATCTCGGCCGCTACTCGGCCGCGCAGCAGCTCAACGAGAACTGGATCACGCTCGCGCTGATGCTCGCGCAGACGATCGCGCCCGCGTTCGTCTACCGCGTGCAGGACGTCGCGCGGCTGCGCCGTAACATCGTCCGGCTGATCGCGATGACGGCCTGCCTGATGACGGCCGGCGCGCTCGTGCTCGACGCCGCCGCCCCGCTGATCGTCGGCAAGGTGTTCGGCCACGGCTACGAAGCCTCGGTCGACATCTTCCGCTGGGCGGTCTGGCTGTCGGTGCCCGCCGGCATCGAGGCGATAGGCAATCTTATCGTTCTCAAATATCAAGCAAAATTCGTGTTGCTGTCGAAATGGCTGCTCGCGCTCGCGATCGCGGCACTCGTCAACCTGTTCGCGATCCCGCGGCTCGGCCTGTACGGCGCGCTCGTCGGGCTGGCGGCCGGCTACCTGGCTGCCGCCGCCGTCAATTTTTATTACATCCGTTTCAAGCTGCGACCATGACGTCCCCTGATTGCCCGACCCCGCTCGACGACGTGGCCGTACTGATGCCGGCCTACAACGGGCACGACGACGTCGTCCGGACCCTCGCCTCGTTTCGCGAGGACACGCCCGTGCACGTGCTGATCGTCGATGACGGCAGCACGCCGCCGATCGTCGCGCCCGACCTGCCCGGCCTCACGATCGACGTGCTGCGCCTGCCGCAGAACGGCGGCATCGAGCGTGCGCTCGCCGCCGGCATCGACGCGCTCGCCGCACGCGGCTTCCGCTATGCGGCGCGCATCGACGCGGGCGATCTCGCCGCGCCGCAGCGCCTCGCGAAGGAGCGTGCCTATCTCGGCGCCCACCCGCGCGTGGCCTGTGTAGGCATGTGGACGCAGGTCGTGTCCCGCGCCGGCGAGCCGCGCTTCATGCTGACCCCGCCGGCCGATCCGCGCACGCTGCGCCGCACGCGCTTCCTGCGCTCGCCGCTCGTGCATCCGTCGGTGATGCTGCGCATCGACGCGGTGCGGGAAGTGGGGAACTATCGCGCCAAATACCGTGCGGCCGAGGATCTCGATCTTTTTTTACGGTTAATGCAACGCTACGATTGCGCGAACCTGCCGGAACTCGGTCTCTATTACGAACTGAACGAGGGCGGGATCAGTGCGACCAAGCGCCGGCGCCAGCTGGTGTCGACGCTCACGCTGCTGTTGAGCCACTTCAACGCGCTGAACCCGTACGACTGGGCCGGCCTCGCCAAGAACCTGCTGCATTTCGTGACGCCGTACCGGACGTTGCAGCGGATCAAGCAGACGCTGTTCGCCGCGCGGCCGTCCGCCTGACGCGCATCCGGCCCTTTCGGCAATTTCGACGCTTTATTTATTCTTTTTTTCATGTCCGCCACCTCCCCGCTGCGCATCGCGCTCGTCTGCAACACGGCCTGGGCGATCTACACGTATCGCCACGGGCTGATCCGTGCGCTCGTCGCGCGCGGCGCCGAGGTCATCGTCATTGCGCCGCACGACCGCACGGTGCCCTTGCTCGAGCAGATGGGCTGCAGCTACGTGGCGCTCGCGGTTGCCTCGAAAGGCACGAGCCCACGCGAGGATCTCGGCACGCTCGCCGCGCTGGTGCGTCACTACCGTGCGCTGAAACCCGATCTCGTGTTCCATTACACGATCAAGCCGAACATCTACGGCTCGGTCGCCGCGTGGCTCGCGCGCGTGCCGTCGATCGCGGTGACGACCGGGCTCGGCTACGTCTTCATCCAGAAGAGCCGCGCGGCAAGCGTCGCGAAGCGCCTGTACCGGTTCGCGTTCCGCTTCCCGCGTGAAGTGTGGTTCCTGAACCGCGACGATCTCGCAACCTTCACCGACGAGCAATTGCTCGCGCATCCCGATCGCGCGCGGCTGCTGCACGGCGAAGGCGTCGATCTCGAACAGTTCGCACCCGTGCCGCTGCCCGCCGGCGACGCGCCCGTCTTCATCCTGATCGGCCGGCTGTTGTGGGACAAGGGCGTGCGCGAATACGTGGAAGCCGCACGCATCGTGCACGCGCGCTTCCCGAATGCGCGCTTCCAGCTGCTCGGGCCGCTCGGCGTCGACAATCCAAGCGCGATCGGCCGCGCGGATGTCGATGCGTGGGTCGGCGAAGGCGTCGTCGAGTATCTTGGCGAGGCGCACGACGTGCGCCCGCATATCGCGGCGGCCGACTGCGTCGTGCTGCCGTCGTACCGCGAAGGCGTGCCGCGCACGCTGATGGAAGCGTCGGCGATGGGCCGCCCGATCGTCGCGACCGACGTGCCGGGCTGCCGCGACGTCGTCGCCGACGGCGACACGGGCTTCCTGTGCCGCGTGCGCGACAGCGCGAGCCTCGCGGAGCAGTTGCTCCGCATGATCGAACTCGGAACGGCCGGACGCGACGCGATGGGTGCACGCGGCCGGCAAAAGGTCACGGCGGAATTCGACGAACAGCAGGTCGTCGAACGCTACCGGCGTACTATCCATTCGTTAACCGGTATCACCCTCTGAAGGAGCGCATCAGCAATGACCGCTAAAGGCACCATCCTCGTCACGGGCGGAGCGGGCTATATCGGCTCGCACACGACCGTCGAGCTGCTCGACAACGGCTACGACGTCGTGATCGTCGACAACCTCGTCAACAGCAAGGCCGAATCCGTGCGCCGCGTCGAACGGATCACGGGCAAGACGCCCGCGTTCCATCAGGTCGACGTGTGCGACGAAGCCGCGCTCGCCAAGGTATTCGATGCACACCCGATCACCGGCACGATCCATTTCGCGGCGCTCAAGGCCGTCGGCGAATCGGTCGCGAAGCCGCTCGAGTACTACCAGAACAACATCGGCGGCCTGCTTGCCGTGCTCAAGGTGATGCGCGAGCGCAACGTCAAGCAGTTCGTGTTCAGCTCGTCCGCGACCGTATACGGCGTGCCAGAGCGCTCGCCGATCGACGAATCGTTCCCGCTGTCCGCGACGAACCCGTACGGCCAGTCGAAGCTGATCGCCGAGCAAATCCTGCGCGATCTCGAAGTTTCCGACCCGTCGTGGCGCATCGCCACGCTGCGCTACTTCAACCCGGTCGGCGCGCACGCGAGCGGGCTGATCGGTGAGGATCCGGCCGGCATCCCGAACAACCTGATGCCGTATGTCGCGCAGGTCGCGGTCGGCAAGCTGGAAAAGCTGCGCGTGTTCGGCTCCGACTACCCGACGCCGGACGGCACCGGCGTGCGCGACTACATCCACGTCGTCGATCTCGCGAAGGGGCACATCGCCGCGCTCGACGCGCTCGCGAAGCGCGACGCAAGCTTCGTCGTCAACCTCGGCACCGGCCAGGGCTACAGCGTGCTGGAAGTCGTGCGTGCGTTCGAGAAGGCGTCGGGCCGCCCGGTGCCGTACGAGCTCGTCGCACGCCGCCCGGGCGACATCGGCGAGTGCTACGCGAACCCGCAGGCCGCGGCCGACATCATCGGCTGGCGTGCCGCGCTCGGCATCGAAGAAATGTGTGCCGACCACTGGCGATGGCAGGAGGGGAACCCGCGCGGTTTTGTATAATCCGCTGTCCATTTTTCGAGCGATCCCATGCTCAGCTTCGCGTCCGGCTTCATCATCTCCTTGCTCGTCACGCTGTTCATCGTGCGCTATGCGCACCTTCACGAGAAATTCTCGATCGACAGCGACCTGGCCGGCGTGCAGAAATTCCACGTGCGGCCCGTGCCGCGGGTCGGGGGCATCGGGATTCTCGCGGGCGTCGTCGTTGCGGCGCTGATCCTGTCCCGACGCTATCCGACGATCGCCGGCAGCATCCTGGGCATCACCGCCTGCGGGCTGCCGGCCTTCCTGTCCGGCCTCGTCGAGGACCTCACCAAGCGCGTGTCGCCGCGCGCGCGGCTGCTGTGCACGATGGGCGCGGCCGCGCTCGCGTTCTGGCTGCTCGGGATCGCAGTCAAGCGCATCAGCGTGCCGCCGCTCGATTTCCTGCTCGGCTACGTGGTCATTTCGGCGTTCATCACGGTGCTGGCGGTCGCGGCACTGGCGAATGCGATCAACATCATCGACGGCTTCAACGGGCTCGCGTCGATGGTCAGCTTCATGATGTTCGCGTCGCTCGCGTATGTCGCGTTCCATGTGAACGACCCGGTCGTGATGTCCGCTTCGATCATCATGATGGGCGCCGTGCTCGGCTTCTTCCTGTGGAATTTCCCGGCCGGGCTGATCTTCCTCGGCGACGGCGGCGCGTATTTCATCGGCTTCATGCTCGCCGAACTCGCGATCATGCTCGTGATGCGCAATCGCGAGGTGTCCGCGTGGTATCCGGTGCTGCTGTTCATGTACCCGATCTTCGAGACCTGCTTCTCGATCTACCGGAAGAAGTTCATCCGCGGGATGTCACCCGGCATTCCGGACGGCGTGCACCTGCACATGCTCGTGTACAAGCGGCTGATGCGCTGGGCAGTCGGCACGAAGCACGCGCACGACCTGACGCGCCGCAATTCGCTGACGTCGCCGTACCTGTGGCTGCTGTGCCTCGTCGCGGTGATACCCGCGACGCTGTTCTGGCGGCATACGGTGCACCTGTTCGTGTTCGTCGTGCTGTTTGCGCTGACTTACGTGTGGCTGTACCTCAGCATCGTGCGGTTCAAGGCGCCGCGGTGGATGGTGGTGCGCAAACACCGGCCCAGTCGCTGAGCTGGTCTCGGCCCGGCATGAAAAAAGCGCCCCGCGGGGCGCTTTTCTTTTTGACCGGTCGGCTGGCCGCTGCGTGGCGCGACCCACACGGCCCTCGGTGTTCAGCGGTTCGACGCGACCCGTACGCTCTTCAGCGCCGGAACGGCAGCCGTTTGATACTCGGGCACCCAGCGGCGCAAGTCGCGCCGCACTTCGTCGTCGGGCAGGACACGATGCTGCATCAGCCACGGCAGCAGTTCGTCGAGGAAATTGTCCGGCACTTCCCGCGCCCGCGCGATCCGCAGCTTCGGATGCGGCGTGCGCGTCGTCGCCTCGTCGTCCGCCAGCAACTCCTCGTAGAGCTTCTCGCCGGGCCGCAGCCCGGTGAACTCGATCCGGATCTGCTCTTCCGAGAAACCATACAGGCGGATCAGGTCGCACGCCAGATCGACGATCTTCACCGGCTCGCCCATGTCGAGAATGAAAATCTCGCCGCCATGCCCCATGCTCGATGCCTGCAGCACGAGTTGCGACGCTTCCGGGATCGTCATGAAGAAACGCGTGATCTCCGGGTGCGTGACCGTGACCGGGCCGCCCTTCGCGATCTGCTGCTGGAACTTCGGGATCACGCTGCCCGCGCTGCCGAGCACGTTACCGAAACGCACCGTCTCGAACTGCGTGCGCCCGCTCGTCTGCTGCAACGCCTGGCAGGTCATTTCGGCGAGGCGCTTGCTCGCGCCCATCACGTTGGTCGGATTGACGGCCTTGTCGGTCGAGATCAGCACGAAGTGACGCACATCGTGGCGAATCGCCGCGCGGGCCACGCGATAGGTGCCGAGCACATTGTTGCGCAGCGCCTGCCACGCGTTGTGCTCCTCCATCAGCGGCACGTGCTTGTAGGCGGCTGCGTGGAACACGATGTGCGGCGCGTGGCGCGACATCACCTGGTCGAGCAGCAGCGAATCCTTCGCATCGCCGATGATCGGCACGACCGGGAGGTCCGGGAAGCGCTCGCGCAGTTCCTCGGTTAGCCGGTACATCGCGTACTCGGACAGGTCGAATGCGACGAGTTGCGCCGGCGCGAAGCGCAGGATCTGCCGACACAGCTCGGAGCCGATCGACCCGCCCGCGCCCGTCACCATCACGACGCGGCCGCGCAGCAGCGCCTCGACGTGCGGCGTGTCGATCGTCACGGCATCGCGGCCGAGCAGATCCTCGAGATCGATGTTCCGGACCTGCGACAGGAAACCCTGCCCCGGCATCAACGCGGTCAGCGACGGCAGCACCATCGCCTTCACACCGGCCCGCACGCACAGCGTCGCGACGCGGCGCTGCGTCTCGACCGACGCTGACGGAATCGCGATGATCGCGTATTCGACCTTCAGTGCGTCGGTCCAGTGCTTGAGATCATTGAAGGAGCCCAGCACCTTGTAGCCGTAGATTTCGCGGCCCTGCTTCTTGACGTCGTCGTCGAGCAGGCCGACGAGGCGCCATTCGCCTGAGCGGGACAGTTCGCGCGCGAGGCTCGCGCCTGCCGTGCCGGCGCCGAGCACCAGCACCGGCTTGCCCTTGCCCACGAGCCCGCCGTACAGGTAATACTCCTTCGTCGCGCGATAGAGCGCGCGCGCCGCCCATCGCCAGGAACAGCATCAGGGGCGACACGAGCAGCACCGAGCGTGGAATGATCGGCACCGGCTGGAACATCACGGCGCCGATCATCACGATCACGCCACCGCCGCCCACTGCCTTCGCGATACGCATCAGGTCTGGCAGGCTCGCGAACACCCACAGCCCGCGATAGAGGCCGAACACGTGGAACATCAGCGCGTACACGGGCAGCACCCACGTCAGCGCCATCAGCGCGCCGCTCAGGAAATCGGTCGGGACACTACCGTTGAAGCGGACGAGATAGGCGAACAACCACGCTGCAAGCACCGCCAGCAGGTCGAACAGGAAAGCACTCAATGACAGCCAAGATGCTTTGGATCGCAACATCGGCGGGAGACCTCAAGATTTGTTTTCGGTGGCCATGCCGACACGGCGCCAGCGGGCGTCGATCACGCAACCGATGCACGCAAGAACGCCATACCAGGCGACAAACAGCCCCCACTGCTGCAGTGTGGGACGGCCCAACGCCCACAGGGCTACAATTATGCCCGCGAGCATCACGAGGTACCAGTAGATGGCAGTGCGCCGATGGCCGGAGCCGGAGCGCACCATGCGCTGATAATAATGCTCCCGGTGCGCCTGCCAGAACTTTTCGCCGCGTAACAAACGTCTCACAAGTGTTACAGATGCATCCGCAATAAAGGGCGAGAACACCATCGCCGGAAACCAGATCGGCCAAACCCCGCCTCGCCAGCCCCAGTAGCCGAGCGCGCCCGCCATGAACCC
The DNA here is from genome assembly GCF_002223095.1 of Burkholderia sp. AU33803. NCBI lineage: Bacteria > Pseudomonadati > Pseudomonadota > Betaproteobacteria > Burkholderiales > Burkholderiaceae > Burkholderia > Burkholderia sp. AU33803. Next base: position 410,024 of record NZ_NKFJ01000004.1, on the reverse strand, counting down.
GAGCGGAATCGAGCCCGCGTCACCGAGAAACAGCTTCGCTGGATGGAAATTCAGCAGCAGGAAGCCGAACGCGGCACCTGCGATGGCCGCGCAGCCCGCCACGAGATCCGGCTCCGGCTGCACGCCCGCCAAGGCGGCGGCCGCATACGCGCTGAATCCGAATAGCGCCATGCCGCCGGCAAGGCCGTCCGCACCATCCATGAAGTTGTACAGATTGGTCAGCCAAGCCATTCCGAAACCGATGGCGACCAGTAGCCACCACGGCGCGGCGGCCGGATAGACGGCGATCAGCGCGACGACCGCGGCAAGGTGTGCCGCGAACCGGACCCGCGCGGGCAGCCCGCGCCGATCGTCGAGCTGCGACAGCGCTGCGAGGCCCGCGGCGGCCACGGCCACCAGCCACATCGACGGCGCGAGCCACAGCATTGCGATCACGGAGACCGGCACGACGCCCCAGCCGCCGACACGCGGCGTCGGCAGTGCATGCAGCGAACGGTCGTTCGGAATATCGGTCGCGAGGCGCCAGGCCAGCCCCGTCGCGAGCAGCGTCCTCAGGATAAGAGTCGAGGCGAAGGCAGCGGCTATTGCGACGCCGGCCACCGTGAGCCACGTGGTAATCGCGGGATGCATATTGTCTATTTCTGTTTGTCGCGCGAACGATACCACGCGGCGGTCGCCTCGAGGCCCTGTCTCGTCGTATACGGCGGTCTCCAGTCGAGCATGCGCTTCATGCGGCCGGTGTCGAGCTGCAAGCTGCCCGTCAGGCGGTCGACGGCGGCGCTGCGGCCGGTCAGCCTGCCGAGCGTGCTCAGCATCGCGGCCGGTACCGGGAACAGCCGTGCCGGCCTGCCGAGCGCGTCGCCGACCAGCCTCAGCAACCCGGCCACCGACGGCGCGTCGTCGTCTGCGACGTGAAAGCACTCGCCCGCTGCCCTTGGATCGGTTGCGCACCGCAGCAGCGCGTCAGCGAGATTGTCGATATAGACGAGGCTGCGGCGTGCCTCGATCGCGCCGAGCGGGAGCGGCAATCCTCGCGCGACGGCGTCCATCATTCGCAGGAAGTTGGCCCGCACGCCGGGGCCGTAGACGAGCGGCGGACGGACGGTGACTACATCGATGCCCACCTGCCGCCCGAATTGCGCAAGTGCCTGCTCCGCACGCAGTTTCGAACGTCCGTATGGATCCTGCGGCGCGGGTGCGACGTCCTCCGCGAGCGGCACGCCGCGATCGCCCTCTCCGATCGCCTTGATACTGCTGGCAAACACGAAGCGCCGCGCGCCGTGCGCGTGCGCCGCTTCGGCAACGCGCAGCGTCCCTGCAACGTTGGTCGCCTCGAACGCGGCGTCCGGATCGGGCGACTCGTCGCGCATCACGTGGACTCGCGCGGCCAGGTGGATCACGCAATCGGCCTCCAGATCATCGGGCCACGCGTGTGCGAGCCCGGCGAAATCCGGCGCGTCATGCACCCACTCGCGAACGCCGTCGACGCATCCGCCGGGACGGCGTACCAGCGCCGTGACCGTATGTCCTGCCGCGAGCGCCAGTCGGCAGACCGCGCGGCCGACGAAGCCGTTTGCGCCTGTCACGACGATGCGGGTCACCACAGCCTCCAGCCGAAGCGGTTATAGAACTTGAGCGCCGACGCCGCGAACATGCGGATGTGCGCGGCACCCTTGCGGGATGCGCCGCCGCCGTGATGAATCACGCGCGCCAGCGGCAGGTAGACCGTGCGTGCGCACTCGCCAGTCCGCAAGCTGAGGTCGTAGTCCTCGAAGTAGAGAAAATAGCGTGGATCGAAGCCCCGCAGACGCGCGAGCACGTCGGTGCGGAACAGCATGAAACAGCCGCTGACGATAGGCGGATCCCATACGACGTCGGTTTCGTTGATACGGTCGCGCATCTCGTAACTTGCCAGCCGGCGCTCGAACGGCGGCCGCAACGCCGTGGGCAGGAATCCCCTGACCAGAAGATCCACCAGCGCCGGATAGCGGCGGCACAGATACTGGATCCGGCCCGATTCGTCACCGATTCGAGGCGACAGCAAACCTGCTTCAGGATGTGCGTCGAGAAAGTCGAGCGCGTGCACGAGTGCATCCGGCTCGAGGTCGATATCGGGATTCAGGATCAGGTGATAGCGGCTGCGTGCTGCTTCGATCGCAAGGTTGTGGCCGCGTCCGTAGCCGACGTTGCCGTGACCGGACAGCACGCTGCAGGAGATGCCAGCCTGCTCGAGTGCGGCAAGATCGGCTGCGAAATCCGGCAAGCCGCCGTTGTCGACAAGGGTAACGCTGACGACACCGCCGCCGCGCACGGCCCGGAGACGCGCGCACGCCGCACGGAGGCTGGAGAACGTACGAGCGAGAAGTGCCTCGTCCGGATGGTACGTCACGATGGAAATCGACAGTATTTCGTCGACGGGGTGCGGTGAGCGAGTGGATGCTTGCGGATGAGAAGTCACGAGCTGACTATTGTTTACATTTGGCGCGTAAGGCGCGTTACTAGTGTGCGCAGGCAGGCCAGCGCGTGCAACCGAGATTGCCATTTGTAGCAATTATGACGTGGCGGCGCGCACCACGGGGCCATGAATGGAAAAAGGGGTACAAGGTAGGGGCTCGTCCGCACGGTGCGGGCAGCCATCGCGTGCGCTGCCCGCCGCCCCGGCGGGCGCCGAAACGCCAAATGCTTCTGTATATAATGCGTGACCTCGATACGCATCCGGCCAGTTGCACCCTATGTTTGATATTTCGGTGATTCTCAACGCCCACAATGAGGGCGGCATCATCAACCGGACGTTGCGGTCCCTGACTGAAGCGGCAGACTTCGCAAGAGCCCGCGGTATCACCCTGGAAATTGTCGTCGTCCTCGATAACCCGAACGAAGCAACCCGTTCCGTCATCGCGTCGGCGGACTTCTCCAGTTTCGATGGAGTCCAGACGATCGAGGTATCGAACCGGTCGCTGGGCTTGAGCCGAAACTCCGGTTGCGCAATTGCACAAGGCGAATATTTCGCCACGGCCGACGCCGACGATCTCGTGTCGTTCAATTTCTTCGTCGAAGCGCTGGCAGCTGCCAAGCGGTACGGCAATGACGCACTACTGTTCCCGCAGTACCTGATCGCATTCGGTTCGATGTACTTCATTACCGAGTATGGCGAAGCGGACCTGATGCCGTTCCTGCTTGCTGACATCCATCCGTACGTGTCGCGCGTATTCTTCCATCGCTCGACATTCGATCGTCTCAAGTACGTTCACTGCGACACGCAACGCGGCCACGCATTCGAAGACTGGCACTTCAATTCATGTGCGATCGCGCTCGGGATGAAGGCGCACTACATCCCCGATACGGTTCTGTACTACCGTCAGCGGCAGCAAAGCATCATGGCTGCCGCGCGTAATCAGAGCGTCGAACTCGAGACGCCGGACACCGACCTGTTCGACCCGGACGTCTACCTTCGTGTGTTTGCCGACGACTATCGTGCGTATCGCGCCGGCGAACGTGCGTTGCCGCCGTGGTACGACGTCAAGCAGAAGTTCCTCGGCAGCCGGATGCTGTCGGATATGACTGAAGCCGCCAACCGGATCGATCCTGCCGTCGATACGCTGTCGCTGCGGCACGGCAGCCAGACGAGCGCTATTTGGTCGACGCCCGAGCCCTCCGCGGTCTACTACGAAATGTGCGAAGCCATTCGCGACGCCGGACCGATCACGGACGTGTTCCTGATTCCGTTTCTGCCCGCCGGCGGCGCGGAGCGCTACGTTCTCGACGTGATGAACGGCCTGCTGGCATGCGGCGCGTCGAAACGGATCCTCGTGCTGTCCGGCGAGCCGATGGAAAAGCATGCGTGGCTGTCGCGCCTTCCCGACGCAGCAATCTTCATCGACGTCGCGGTGCTCGGCAAGGATCTCGACGATCGTCAACGCGATCGCATCACCGCACGCCTGATTCGCGCGGCGGCGCCCGACGCCCGGCTGCACATTCGCGCGTGCGTGTTTTCTCATCGCATGCTGAGCCGCCATTTCGCGCAATTCAGCGGACGCGATGTCACGTACTACCGTTTCTGCGACACGCGCGTCTACGAAGACGACGTCTCGATCATTTCGGGCGGCGCGGTCGAGTTTCTGACGAACAACATCCAGCACATCACACGGATCGTCACCGACAACGAACAGACTGTCATCGACGACAAGTTCATCTTCGGTGCCAGCGCGTCCCGCTGGATCAATCTTCCCGCGCTGCTGCACGGCATCAAGGAGCCGACGATTCATGCGACGCCGCGACGACGCCTGCTGTGGGCGTCGCGGCTGGACGGCCAGAAGCGGCCGCAACTGGCCGTCGCGCTGTCCAAGTACTTCGCGCAGAGCGACACCGGCATCACGCTCGACCTGTATGGCGGCATCACGCCAGGATTCGAAATCGACCTGTCCGGTGCAAATTACAAAGGGCCGTTTTCAGCATTCGCGGATCTTCCGCTGCACGAGTACGACGCCCTCGTCTATACGTCGTGGTTCGACGGATTGCCGAACGTGATTCTCGAAGCCATGGGCTCGGGACTCCCGGTCATCGCACCGAACATCGGCGGCATCGGCGAAGCCGTGCTCGACGGTCAGACCGGCATGCTCATCGAGGCATCCAACGACATCGACGAAGCCGTCGACGCGTATCGAGTGGCCATCGAGCGCTTGTACGCACAACCCGATCTGCTCGGAGCGCTGTCGAAGCGCGCTTCCGACTACGTTCACGACAAGCACGGCGACGCACAGTACGTCGCGAACATTCAGCGGATATTCGGTATGAACGCCTCCCACCAAGAATCCCGTCAGCCTGCCCAGGTGCCCGCCAATCAAGCCGCTTCGTCCGCGGAAAACCAGGAAGAACTGCGTCGACTGAGACGGGAACTCGCAGACGCGCGCGCAAAGCTGCTCGTTCATGCGCGCGAGGCCGATATCCTCAGGAACGAGTCGGTCGAACTGCGGCAGTACGCGAACCAGTGGGTCGCGTTTCAGCGCGCGCGGATTTTCATCATCTATCGCGCGTATCTGCGCCTTCACCGGATTCCGGTACTCGGCCCGCTGCTGCGGGCGATCATGCGGCCGTTTACAGGAAAGTGATCCCCAGTCCGTCCCGCCGCCATACCGAGCAAACCGGATGCGCCACCCCGGATAATGAGGTTGCCCGCCAGGTATCGCTACCGTTAGACTGCCCCCCATTCAGACCGGAGTGAATGATGGAGCGAATCGCTATTTACGGGTGCGGCGGGTTCGGGCGCGAGATCCTGCCGCTGGCACGACAACATCAAGCCCGGACCGGTGCTGGTTCAGCATCCGGAATCGTCTTCGTCTCCGACACGCCGTCGGAAATCGGCACCGTCCAGAACGGCGTCGAAGTCATTTCCTTCGATGCCCTCATCACGCCGGCGCATCGCGACCGCGCGGTCGTCGTGTCGCTCGGTTCGTCCGCGGCCCGCCGCACGCTGGTCCAGCGCTGCGAAAGCGAAGGCCTCGCGTTCGGCTCGCTGACTTCCGGTTCGCATGTGTCGCTCGACAACGTCGAGATCGGCGAGGGCGCGGTGTTCTGCGATTTCTCGATGTGCACATCGGATATCAGGATCGGCCGCCATTTCCAGTGCAACATCTACAGCTACGTCGCCCACGACTGTGTGATCGGTGATTTTGTGACTTTCGCTCCGCGCGTCGCCTGCAACGGCCGGATCGTGATCGAAGACGATGCGTATATTGGCACAGGCGCGGTGCTGAAGCAGGGCACGCCCGACAAACCTTTGACGATCGGCAAGGGCGCGGTGATCGGTATGGGGGCCGTCGTGACCAAGGACGTACCACCGGGCGTGACCGTCGTCGGCAACCCAGCCGCGCCGATGGTGAAACGTCCGGCCTGAGCCGGACGAGGCGCACGCCGTGGCGTACCGCTCCGGTCAGTCAGGCCGCTCCTGTCCGTGAGCGACCATTACACCGGGCTGCACATATCCGAGCAAGCCTGCGTAGGTTTCGGCACTCGTCCACGTGATGCGGTCGAAGTACGAATTGAATTCCCGCAGGAAATTGAGCACGGGGGGCGGCGCGTCCGCCGCGACGAACATCTCGCATCGCCGCCCCTGCCGCCACGCTTCCTTCAGTTGAGCTATCGACGGCATCGATTTCGCGTCGCTCGAAAACTGCACGGCCGGCCCGGTTCGATCGCGCCCGCCACAGAGCCATCTGGTGGCAAACTGCCGGCGCACGATATTGGTCTTCCTGAACTGGCCGACGCTGTCCGACGACGTGACGGATCGCGTATGGATCCGATGCCGATAGAGCGGCTCATGCAGGTAATGGAAACTGCCGAATTCCGCGATCTTCAGCGCCAGTTCCCAATCCTGGATCCCGGAATACGCGTCGATCGAACCACCTGACTGCAGATATGCATCGCGTCGAATGACCTTCAGATGCGACGCGACCATGCCGTCGAGCAGATCTTCCTTGATGCCCTCGTCGCTCCTGAACGCAATAGCCGGATACCCGCCGTAGTCGGCCCGCCGGATTTCGTTGCCACTTTCGTCGATGTCGAATCGGTCCGTGAACAGGTAATCGCACCGCTGCCCCTGCGTCACGACCTGCACGACACGGGACAGCGCGCCCGGCGCCAAAGCATCGTCACAATCGACGAACGCAATGTATTCTCCGGCCGCCTGCGCGACCGCCTCGTTCTGCGTACGCGAAATACCCTTGTTCTCGCTGTTGAGTACAATCCGCACGTTCGGGTGAGTTCCCTGCAGCGCACGCAGCAGCGCCGTCGTACGCGCATCGGGAGAACAATCGTCGACGCAGATGATCTCGAATGCGACGTCCTGCTGCTCGATAACGGACAGCAGGCAACCATCGATATAGTCGAAATGGTTGTATGCGGGGATCACGACACTGATGAGCGGCGTCTCCGACACGGGCATCTTCGCAATAGCCGCCTGCAGGCGCGCGAGCTTCTGCGCGTGCAGATCGACTGGAACGACCGGCGACGCGGCAGCGCCCGATCCGGCTGCACGCGGGTGGCCGCGCAACTGCGCGATTTCCTCTGCGTACGCAGGGTGCTTCCGATAGAAATTCTCGAACCAGTCGACCGCAGACTCGAAAAACGCCGGCTCGCGCGCGGACACCATCGCATCGATCTTCGCAGCCGCGTGCAGCCAGCTCTTGCCCATCTTCACATAGGACCGGCGCATGCTTTGCGCGTGCTGCCGGTAGATCGCGTTGTGTGCGTTGATATAGGCCATACGTGCGCCGCGCGCACTCAGGCCGCACCAGAACAGCCAGTCTTCCTTGGCGCGCGCGGATGTATCGAACGGCGCATCCAGCAACACGGCGCGGCGGAACAGTGCACAATGAATCGGGATCGCGAAGCCTCGCTCCCATTTGTACAGAAAATCGGACAGCACGAGCGCCGAATGTGCGATTGCCTCGTCATGCTTCGAAAAGACCGAGCGGGAATCGTCACACAACAGGAAGTTGGACACCGATACGTCGAGCGCATTCGCCACCTGGAAATGCGCAACCTGCAAGTCGAGCTTCGGCGGAACGATGAGGTCGTCCGCGTCCAGCAATTGCACGAATTCGCCGTTCGCAGCGGCAATACCCGTGTTGCGCGCGCCCGAAAGCCCCGCGTTCTGCTGCGAAATCACCCGTACTGCGGGCGACAGCGCTTCCGCCGCGCGCAAGTGAATATCGGTCCGGGATGCCGTGCTGCCGTCGTCGACGACGATGATCTCCAACGGCCCGCGGTATGCGTCGAGCACCGACGAGATAGACTCATTCAGATACTGCGCCTGATTGAAACAGGGGATTACCACCGATACGAGCGGCAACGACAAATCACGCGAGTCGTCCGTGCCCGATTCCTTCCGGTCAGATCCCATAACCTTCCAACTCCTTGACGTGCTCGACGAACCGCTGCCACGTATGTCGCCCGTCGATCAGCTCGACGAGCGCGCGTGCGCGCGCTTCGACTTCCTGCGAATTCGAAATGACTGACTCCATCGCCGCGCGATAATCGGCGACATCCGGCTTCTCCGACAGCAGATATCCGGTCGAATCCGATATCAGCTCGCCCACGCCGCCGACCGACGGCGCGATGATCGGTACGCCCAACGTCCCGATTTCAAGCAGGATGTTCGGCATGCCTTCCCATTTCGACGTGAAGATGAAGCCGGTGTACGCACGATCACGCATCAGCTCTTCCGGGGACGTGAACGGCCCCATCAGATGCAGGTTCGCGAGATCGGGAAGCTGCTCGCTGACATTCACTACGGCCTGGCCGTAAACGTAGAAATCGATGTGCGGGCACGCCCGCACTAGCGCCAGCAGCAGGTCGACGCGCTTTTCCTTGTCGAGTCGCCCAGCCCACAGAAACGCCGGTCGACGCCCCGCCAGATCCTGCCCGCGGCTCGCGATGCGCGCGAGCGCCCGGGCCTTCCACCCGGCGGTCGCCATGCGGCTGGGGTTGTACACGGCGCGCAGCTTGTCGCCCTGCTGCCCGAGGCTGTACTCGGCGCGTGCATCGGTCACGAAGCGCTGGTTGTCGGACAGCAGCGCAGTCAGCGCCGGCAACCCCGGTTGCAAGAAATAGGCCGCATAGCCTATCTTGCTCTTGCCGTCCTCGGCGAACTGGAACGCGAAAATGCTGGCGAACAGGCGCGTGATTTCCTTGAGCTGCCGCCCTTGCGCGATGATCGCGTTCCACGCAACCTCGCTGTTGATGTTGTGGAATACGGCAGGCCGGATCGCCAGCAGCATGTCGTACAGCAGCGCCTGCTTCAGCGCGTACGAATCGTCGCGCGTGAAATCGCGCAGGACGACCACATGCACACCGTCGATCCACGCAACGCGTTCGTCGACCAGATCGCGATCGGCAACGACGAGCAGGATCTGACGGTCGGGATGGAGCTCGCGGAGCGCTTTCGAGAAATTGAGCGCGACATTCTCCGCGCCTCCCGTTCCAAGGAACGGCACGGCAATGATATGGCTGACATTTCTCACGCCACGCTGCGCGAGGTCGAGCATCAGGTGTTGCAGGCGCGACTCACGCGCGTGGTCGAGCAACACCTCACGCGTGACGGCAGACCGCAGCGCCTGACGAATCGACGTGCCGTGGCGCAACGACGTGATGACCGGCGAAATGGCCTTGCGGACGCGCCACTTCGCCTCCTGGCTCAACGGCAGGCGATGATAGACGCGTTGTGCAAAGTACAGAAGATGCTGGTATCGCGGCATGGTTAGATATCTTGAATCATTCGCGGGGGCACGGGCTATCGGCTCAGGCGCCGGTACAGATTATCCGCCTTGCCCCAGATGGTGCCCCTGACACGATCGAGTTCCGTCTGCGCGTCAGCCAGGCTGGCAGTGAGCCGCCCTTCCCGGTCGGCTGCGGCACGCAACTCCGCTTTCGCGTGCTCGAGTTCCGTGGCGACACGTTCGTGCTCTGCACGCACCTGATCCAGTTCGGCAAGCGCACGGTCGCGCTCACCTCGAATCAGCAGTTGAAACGTCGCGGCGCCTGCAGCCGCCTGCGCGTTCGCCGCCGGTGCCGGCGCCGAACCATCGTACTCGCCCTCCGGCTTCGACAAACGCTCGCGAACGGCGGCAAAAGCCTGCGGCGACCACCCGGACGCGAGTCTCGTGACGAACGCGGTCAGTTCGCCATTGAAGAACAGATGCGGCGGAATCCTGAACGTGTCCTCGTGACGGTCGTACACGCGCAGCATCTCAATCAGCTCCAGGAACCGCCGCCAGTCGCCGTCAATCTCGAAGAAGCGCCCGACGAACGACTCCATGCTCTTGCGGAGCAGGTCGAAGCGCTCGATCCGCTCGAGGTACGGATGCACGACGCCGCCGGAGATATCCGCATACTCCCACATCAGCGCATCGCGATTGCGGTGCGTCACGTTGCCACCGTGCGCACGGTAAAGGAGGAGCGCGTCCTTCATCACATGAAACCGGGCGCCACCGGCAAGCGAACGCAGCCAGAAATCCCAGTCCGGCGAGTAGGTCAGGTCCTCCCGGAAAAAGCCGATCCGGTCGTGCGTGGACCTCCTGATCAGCACGGTCGAATGGCACAGGTGGTTCTCCCACACCCAGCTGTCGGGCGCGTTCAGGTCGAGATCCTGATTGAACCACGGCGCATAAAAGCATTTGTCGGGGTCGACCGGCTGGCTCGATGCATCGATTTCCGCCATGAAGCTGCCGCAGATATCGACATCCGGATGGGCGTCCATGAACGCAACCTGCGCCGCAAGCTTCTCGGGCACGAACACGTCGTCGGAATCCAGGCTCGCGATGAATTCACCGGACGCGAGACGCAGCGCCGTGTTGTACGCCGCGCACGCGCCCTGGTTGCGCTCCTGGCGCACCGCGCGAATCCGCGGATCATCGAACTGCTGGATGACCTCCCAGGAATCGTCTGTCGAACAGTCGTCGACAATGATCAGCTCCCACGACGCGTACGTCTGGGACAGCACCGACCGGATCGTCTCCCCGATGAATCTGCCGTAGTTGTAAGACGTCGTGAGAACGCTGACACGCGGCCGCGAATCCCCGATCGAATAATTATTGTTTGCCATTGCAGATGTATTGAATGATGTCGACGATGCGATTCGCCCCGTCTTCCCCAAGCTCGCCGTACAGCGGCAACGCGAGTACTTCGCGCGACACTCGCGTCGCAACCGGCAAGCGCCCGGGATCGGCGCTCGGCAGCGCGCGATAGCAATTGTGCTCACTACATAGCGGATAGAAATAGCGCCGCGAAAATACGTTGAACTGCTTCAGCGTGTCGTACAACCGGTCGCGCGACACGCCGCATGCCTGTGCGTTCACGCGCACGATGAAATACTGCATGCTGTGGCCAACGTTCGGAGGCAGGCGGAAGCATGTGATGCCTGGAATCTCGTCCAGGCGACTCAGGTAAACCTGTGCAACGCGCTGCCGCGCGGCATGCTCCGCGTCGTAATGGGCAAGATTGACGAGACCCAGTGCCGCCTGTACTTCGTTCATCTTGCCATTCGTACCCGGCATGATGACTTCGGTCTCGTTCAAGATTCCGAAATTCTTCAGCAGATCGACGCGCCGCTTCATCGCCTCGTCAGCCATTGCCAGCCCGCCGCCCTCGGCCGAGTGAAACAGCTTCGTCGCGTGGAAGCTGTACATCGTCGCATCGCCGAACTCGGCGACCGGCTTGCCGTCGATTTCCGTGCCGAATGCGTGCGCGCCGTCGTAGAGCACTTTGACACCGTACTGCTCACGAATGCGCTCAAAAGCCTTCACGTCGCACGGCATCCCATACACGTGCACGCCGAGCACACCCGTCGTGCGCGGCGTGATCAGCGCTTCGGCCACGGCAGGGTCAATGGTCAGCGTTTCCTCGTCGATGTCGCAAAACACCGGCGTCACGTTGTTCCAGTGCAGCACATGCGGCGTCGCGGGAAACGTGAACGGCGTCGTAATGACTTCACCGGCGAGCCGCAGCGCCTGGCAGGCGACGAGCAACGCGCTCGTCCCGTTGTTGAAAAGCGAGAAGTGCCGTGCACCGAGCCGCTTCGCGAGCGCCGCCTCCAGCTCAACGTGCTTCGCACCGCCATTCGTCAGCCAGGCGCTGTCCCAGATGTCTTCCAACTGCGACGTGAACTCGCCAAGCGGCGGCAACATCGGTTTCGTCACATAGATCGGACTGGCGAAACCATCCGGCTTTTGTCTCATAGGGCGCTCCTGATTGATTCCTCGTGCGGATCCGCACGCGCCGGCCCCGGCGCCGGATCCACTACCGGCCAACGCTGCGTCAGGCCACCGTCTTCGACAACAGCCGCGTCTGGACCTTGTTGTCGAAATGTACGGCGCCATAAAGCGGCAGATAGGTGCCGCGCGAGACGTTGAATTGCACGGCGATCGGCACATGATCGCACGTGTCGACCTGGCCAATGCTCAAGTCGGTCGGCACTGACGTGGCCGCGCTGATGCTGTAATCGCCGCCGCGCAGCGATACCTTGAACGTCCAGTCGACCACGTGGACTTCACCCGCGTGCACGTCGTACAAATGCGCGTGCTCGAGGCCGGTGTCCGAGTACGCGATATCGAAACCGTTCTTGTCGCGCAGGTGATAGCCGAATGCCAGCAGCGGCAGATCTTCCTCGACGCTCACGATCATTCTCAGCGTCACGGTGTCACCGTAGGTAACCTGGCGTGTCGCGCGCCCCTGTTCGTTCAACAACTGCACGTTGACGAAGCTTGCGCGGCCATTGCGGATCCGCTGGAACGCCGCCTGCTTCTGGAATTCGTCCGCGCCGTCGTTGAGATCGGCATCGAGCTCGGCGATCTGCGTCGACGGCGCCTCGTCGTCGGCAATCACGTGCTGCTTCTTGCGGACATAAGACGAGTAATACGACTCGATCACATGGTCCGTCGATCCGACAGCAAGCATGTTGCCGTGATCGAGCAGGATCGCGCGGTTGCACAGCGCCTTCACCGAACCGGGGTCGTGGCTGACGAACAGCAGCGTCGTGCCCCGATCCATCAGCTTCTTCATCACGGCCATGCACTTCGCCTGGAACAGCGCGTCACCGACCGACAGCGCCTCGTCGACGATCAGGATGTCCGGATTGACGTGGATCGCGACCGAGAATGCGAGGCGCACGTACATGCCCGACGAGTACGTCTTCAGCGGCTGGTTGACGAAATCGCCGATCTCGGAGAAATCGACGATGGCCGGATACTTCTCTTCCAGCTCTTCCTCGCTCATCCCGAGAATCTGGCCGTACAGCATCACGTTTTCGCGACCGGTGAACTCGGGATTGAATCCCGACCCGAGTTCGAGCAGCGCGGCAACCTTGCCGTTCGTTTCGACTGTGCCGGCGCTCGGCGCGAGCGTCCCAGAGATCACCTGGAGCAGCGTGGACTTTCCCGAGCCGTTGTGACCGACAATCCCCACGGTCTCGCCGCGCGCGATATCGAACGAGACATCGCGCAACGCCCAGAACTCCCGGTAATACTGCTTGCGGGAGCCGAACAGCATCTGCATCAGGCGTGCACGCGGGTTATCGTAAATATGAAAGACCTTGCTCAGATCCTTCACGCTGACTGCAAGATCAGAGGACATCTGCGAATCCTTTCCGCGTGCGATTAAACCATTGGTAGCCCAGTACCGCGACGCCGATACTGACGATCATCATCACCGACACACCGGTCCAGCTCGGCACGGTTCCAAAGATCACGACGTTGCGGCTTTGCTCGATGACGAACGCGATCGGATTCATTCCGACGATATGCTGGTAACTGGCCGGCAGTGAGCTCACCGGATAAAACACCGGCGTCAGGAACATCAGCACCGTCGTCACGAGCCCGATCGACTGCCCGATGTCCTGGATGAACACGCCCAGCGACGCCAGGAACCAGCAGACACCGAGGGTGAACAGGATGAACGGCAAGACGATCAGCGGGAAATACAGGATCGTGAGATGCACCTGGAAACCCAGCACGAGCATCGCGAGCACCAGCACGCAGAAGCTGATCGCGGCATGGAACAGCGCGACGAGCAGCGCGACGACAGGCAGCACCTCGAGCGGAAACACGACCTTCTTCACGTAGTTCGCGTTACTGATGATCAGTGATGGCGCACGGTTCACGGCTTCCGAGAACACCTGGAACATGATCATCCCGACGAACAGCACGACTGCAAATTCCGTCTTCGAATCAGATCCGGTATTCCAGCGTGCCTTGAAAATCACGCTGAACACAAACGTGTAGACGGTCAGCAGCAGCAACGGGTTGAAGAACGACCACAGCAGGCCGAGCACCGAGCCGCGATATCGGCCGACCACTTCGCGGCGCGCCATTTGGAGGATCAGGCGGCGATGCCGCCAGATAGGAAGTGATGGTTGAATGATTTCCCGCATGACAATCTCTAGCTAAACCATGCCGCACGAACGACTCGGCATGTAGTGTGATGTGCGCCGCCCGGATCGGGCAGCATCAGGCATCGAACAGTTCCGCGAGGACGAGCGCAAGCCCGTCCGACCACTGCGGTCGGTGCAATCCGAAACGCTCGTCGAACCGCGTGTTGTCGAGCACCGAGAAGGTCGGACGCGGCGTCTTCGCCGGATACTCGGCTGCGGGGATCGGCTTCACTTCCCGGACAGACAGGCCTGTCTGTGGGGACAGGCTTCTGGCGCCGGCAAAAATGGCTTCCGCGAACGCGTGCCAGGTCGTCGAGCCTTGCGCCGTCATGTGATAGAGGCCGCTCGCGAACGATCCCGCCCGCCGCTCGACGAGCGCTTGCGCCGCCGCGTGCGCGGTCAGGTCCGCAATCATGCGCGCGCTCGTCGGCGCGCCGAACTGATCGCTGACGACCGACAGCATCTCGCGACTCGCACCCAGCCGAAGCATCGTGCGCAGGAAATTCTGGCCGCGCGACGCGTAGACCCACGACGTGCGGAACACGAGCCAGTCGCCGCCGGCGTCGGCAATCACCTGTTCGCCGGCCAGCTTGCTCGCGCCGTAAATGTTCAGCGGGCGCACGTCGTCGCTCTCGGCATACGGCGTCCGCTTGCTCCCGTCGAACACATAGTCGGTCGAGAAGTGGATCAGTAATGCGCCACGCTTCCGGGTGGCGCGCGCAAGCGCGCCCGCCGCATCGCGGTTGATCGCAAATGCAATGTCGGGTTCGTCCTCGGCGCGATCCACCGCGGTATAGGCAGCCGCATTGACCACGAGATCGGGCGCGAGCGCGTCGACATATGCAGCGACGGCCGCCGCATCGCCGAGATCAACGACTTGACGTGTCGCGGCTACCACCTCGCCCAGCGGTTGCAGCGCACGCACGAGCTCCCATCCGACCTGCCCGTTCGCCCCCGTCACGAGAATCTTCATGCGTAGGTCTCCAGATCCGCCAGCACGGTACCGGCGAGATCCTTCGGTGCGATCACCGGAGCGCCGTCGAGCGGCCAGTCGATGCCAACGTGTGTGTCGTTCCACAGCAGCACGCGCTCGAATTCGGGATACCAGAAATCGGTCGTCTTGTATTGAAATGTCGCCGCCTCGGACATCACCAGAAAGCCGTGCGCAAATCCGGCAGGCACCCACATCTGCAGGTGATTTTCCGCGGACAGAACGCTGCCGACCCATTTGCCGAACGTCGGCGAAGAACGACGCAGATCGACGGCGACGTCGAACACCCTGCCTTCGACGACGCGGACCAGCTTGCCCTGCGCATGACGGACCTGATAATGCATCCCGCGCAGCACGGACTTGACCGAGCGCGACTCGTTGTCCTGAACGAACTCGACATCCGCAACCTGCTCACGGAATTCCCGCTGATTGAAGCTCTCGAAGAAATACCCGCGAGCGTCGCCGAAGACCTTGGGCTCGATCAGCTTGACGTCTGGAATTGCCGTGGAAGTTACCGTGATTGCCATAGAATCTTGTCCGTCAGTAGGTTCTTCAGATATTGCCCGTACGCGTTCTTGGCAAGAGGCGCGGCAAGCGTCAGCAGGCGCTCGGCATCGATCCAGCCCATTCGGTAAGCAATCTCCTCGGGGCATGCGACCACGAGGCCCTGGCGCTTCTGCAGGGTCGCGATGAAAGCTGCAGCCTCCATCAGCGAATCGTGCGTGCCCGTGTCAAGCCATGCGTAGCCGCGCCCCATGATCTCCACCTGCAGCTTCCCTGCCGCGAGATAACGGGAATTGACGTCGGTGATTTCGAGCTCGCCGCGCGCTGACGGCTTGATGTCGGCCGCAATGTCGCACACGTCGTTGTCGTAGAAATAGAGGCCAGTCACGGCGTAGCGGGAGCGCGGCTGGGCCGGCTTCTCCTCGATCGACATCGCGCGCATCTGGTCGTCGAATTCGACGATGCCGTAGCGCTCCGGATCCTGCACGTGATAGGCAAAGACGGTCGCGCTTTCGGTACGCCCATTCGCCGCGTGAAGCTGCTTCGCGAGATCGTGACCGTGGAAGATGTTGTCGCCGAGAACCAGTGCGCTCGGATCGTTGCCGATGAAGTCCCGCCCGATGATGAACGCCTGCGCGAGCCCGTCGGGCGACGGCTGAACCGCGTACTGCAGGTTCATCCCCCACTTCGAGCCGTCGCCCAGCAACGCCTCGAAGCGCGGCGTGTCCGCCGGCGTCGAAATGACCAGCACGTCGCGAATGCCCGCGAGCATCAACGTCGAAAGCGGGTAGTAAATCATTGGCTTGTCGTACACCGGCAGTAGCTGCTTCGACACCGAGTGGGTAATCGGGTACAGCCGCGTGCCCGAGCCGCCGGCGAGAATAATGCCTTTACGTGCCATCGATCAGCCCCTCACGTGCGTTGCGCATAGTTCGTTTCGACCCACTTGCGGTAATCGCCGGACGCGACCTCGTCCACCCATACCTGATTGTCGAGATACCAGCGCACGGTTTTCGCGAGCCCCGTCTCGAACGTCTCGGCCGGCTTCCAGCCGAGCTCGCGCTCGAGCTTGCGCGCATCGATCGCGTAGCGGCGGTCATGGCCGGGACGATCCTTCACATAGGTGATCTGGTCGCGATACGATCCCGTCGCCTTCGGCCGCGCCGCGTCGAGCAGATCACAGAGCGTGTGCACGACGTCGAGGTTCTTCTTCTCGTTCCAGCCGCCGATGTTGTACGTCTCGCCCGGCACGCCGCGCGCAAGCACTTCGCGGATCGCGCTGCAGTGGTCGCCGACGTACAGCCAGTCGCGCACGTTCTGGCCATCGCCGTAGACCGGCAACGGCTTGCCCGCGAGCGCGTTCGCGATCATCAGCGGAATCAGCTTCTCCGGGAACTGGTACGGGCCGTAGTTGTTCGAGCAGTTCGTCGTGAGCGTCGGCAGACCGTACGTGTGGTGATACGCACGCACCAGGTGGTCGGAGCCGGCCTTCGTCGCCGAATAGGGGCTGTTCGGGGCGTAAGGCGTCGTTTCCGAGAACTGGGGATCGGTCGCGGACAGCGACCCGAACACCTCGTCGGTCGACACGTGCAGGAAGCGGAACGCCTCCTTGTCCGCATCGTTTAGGCCGTTCCAGTGCGAGCGTGCCGCTTCGAGCAGCGTAAACGTACCGACGACATTGGTCTGCACGAAATCGGCCGGCCCGTGGATCGAACGATCGACGTGACTCTCGGCCGCAAAGTGGATCACTGCGCGCGGCTTGTGCTCGGCAAACAGCGCGTCGAGTGCCGCACGATCGCAGATATCGACACGAGCGAACACATGATCCGGATTCCCGTCGAGCGGCGCCAGCGTACGCAGGTTGCCCGCATAGGTCAGCTTGTCGACGTTGAGCACGGCCTCATCGGACACATCCATCCAGTCGAGTACAAAATTGGCACCGATAAAACCCGCGCCGCCGGTAACCAGGATCATGAAACACCCTCTAATAATAATGTGCGGCGCGCCTGGCAGGCGCTCATCGCACTTCTTGTCATGTCACAGTGGCCAAGTCTCGGCCGATCAGGCCCGGCATTTTAACCGGTCGCCATACGAGCAAAGTCACGAGATGTTAATTTCGGAGTGAAAATGTCAATTATAGGAATCCAGCCGGTGCCAACTCCATGCTGCTAACAACTTGATACAGCGCGAGGCCCTTTGCGCCACGAAAAATAGCATGCCTGGCGGGCCGCCCGATGTGGATCAGCCGTTGCGCCAACGTATATTCATACGATTTTCCCCAGTTCACCTCGTTTCGGTACGATCTGACCCTCATGCTTCCTGCCCCCATCGCCATCGGCGACATCCAAGGCTGTCATTCCGCTTTCCAGTCTTTACTCGAAAAGCTTTCAGCCCCCGCCGACACGCCGCTGTGGATCGCCGGCGACGTCGTCAACCGCGGCCCGGATTCCCTCGCCTCGCTGCGCGCACTCGTCGACCTCGGCCCGCGCGCGACGGTCGTGCTCGGCAATCACGACCTGCACCTGCTAGCGGTCTCCGCCGGCCTGCGCACCGAGCGCCCGGGCGACACCATCGGCGAGATCCTCGACGCGCCCGATGCCGATGCGCTGCTCGACTGGGTCCGCCACCGCCCGTTCGTGCATGCCGAGAACGGGATGCTGCTCGTCCATGCGGGTGTGCTGCCACAGTGGGATGCCACGCTCGTGCTCGAACTCGCCGACGAACTCCAGCGCGCGCTGCGCGCGCCCGACTGGCGCGACACGCTGCAGAAGCTGTACGGCAACGAGCCGAATCAATGGAGCCCTGATCTGAAGAAACGTGACCGGATGCGCGTCGCGTTCAACGCGTTCACGCGCGTGCGCTTCTGCACGCCCGACGGTGCAATGGACTTCAAGGCGAACGGCGGCCCCGACAGCGCGCCGCCCGGCTACCTGCCGTGGTTCGACGTACCGGGGCGCCGCACCGAGGACGTGACGATCGTGTTCGGCCACTGGGCCGCGCTCGGCCTGATGGTGCGCGAGAACGTCGTCGCGCTCGATTCGGGGTGTGTGTGGGGTAACCAGCTGTCGGCCGTACGGCTGACGGCCGATCCGGCGCAGCGCACGGTCACGCAGGTGCAGTGCGATGCGTGCCGCGCGCCGGGCGGCGAGTGATTAAAGGCTGATTCGCGTCGCCGGGAAGCGCGTCACCCCTCTCGCCCCGGCACCGGTGCGTCGGCCGCCTCATGCCCAGCCGCGCCGGCGCCAACCTCGGTCGCCGGATACGCATGTTTGGCCAGTTCCGCGAGCGACTCGGCCGTCGGTTTGCCAACCTTCGCCTGCAGCTTCACGAGCGCAGCCCCGATCGCATCGCGCGCCGCCGCGGACGTCGCCCGCCGGTCGCCGCCCGGTGCAATCGGTTCACACACATAAAGGTGCGCGACGAGCGGCCCGCCGCGCAACACCATGTCGAGCGACGTGCCCAGCGCCAGTTCGCCCGTATAGGCCGGCGCAACCGACTGCCGCCCCTGCGCATCCTCGTACATCAGGCAGATCGGCTGCACCGCGCAGCCGGCCGACACCGCGGCCTGGAACAGGTTCGCGTGGAACGGCAGCAGTTCCTGCCCGTCGGTCGTCGTCCCTTCCGGGAACACGCACATCAGCCCGCCGTTGCGCAGGCGCTCGGCCATCTCGTGCATGACGCGCATCGCCTCGGTGCGCTTCTCGCGCTGCAGGAACACGGTGTCGAGCTTCTCGGCGAGCCAGCCGACCACCGGCCACTGCCGCACCTCGGCCTTCGACACGAACGGCGTCGGCCGCCACGCGTTGACCGTGTAGATGTCGAGCCACGACACGTGATTGCCGACCACGAGCGCACTCGCGTCGAGCCGCGCGCTGTCGTTATGGACGACGAGACGCATCCCGCAGATCCGCAGCAGCTTGAGCGACCAGCGGCGTATCAGCTCGGCGCGGCGCGCCGGCGTGACGTGCGAAAAACGCAGCGCGACGATCACCATGCCGCGCAACAGGTGGAAAACGAGACGCAGCTTGCGAAGGGCAATCATGGCGATAGTCCGGCGTGGTTCAGGAGCGCTCGAACGCGATCCGCCCGGCCACGAGCGTCGCGCGCACGGTGGCCGGCAGTTCGTAGCCGAGGAACGGCGAGTTGTGGCCCTGGCTCTTCAGCGCACGCGGCTCGACGCGCCAGTGCGCGCGCGGGTCGAATACGCACAGGTCGGCCGCGCCGCCTTCGGTGAGGCGGCCGGCCGGCAGCTTCAGCACGTCAGCCGGCGCGGACGTGATGCGGCGCAGCGCCTGCGCGAGCGGCGTACGCGTCTCGTCGGCCCACTTCAGCGTCAGCGACAGCAGCAGTTCGAGCCCGGTCGCGCCCGGCGTCGCTTCGCCGAACGGCAACAGCTTCTCGTCGTCGTCGACCGGCGTGTGGTCGGAGCAGATCGCATCGATCGTGCCGTCGGCGAGCGCCACGCGAATCGCTTCGCGATCGCGCTCGCTGCGCAGCGGCGGATCGAGCCGGAACTGCGAATCGAAGTAGCCGATGTCGACGTCGATCAGATGCAGGTGATTGACGCCGACGTCGCAGGTCACGGGCAGCCCCTCGGCCTTCGCCTCGCGCACGAGCGCGAGGCCGGCCGCCGACGACAACCGCGCGAGGTGCACGCGTGCGCCCGTCACGCGCATCAGTTCGAAAATCGTGTGCAACGCGATCGTCTCGGCCGCGACCGGCACGCCGGACAGCCCGAGCCGCGACGCCAGCGCGCCGCTCGCGGCAACACCGCCGCGGCCGATGAACGCGTCTTGCGGGCGCAGCCACGTGGTGTAGCCGTAGGTGCTCGCGTACTGCAGCGCACGCAGCAGCACCTGCGTGTCGCGCACCGGCACGTTGGCGTGCGTGAATCCGACACAGCCGGACTCGGTCAGCGCGACCATCTCGGTGATCACCTCACCCTTGAGGCCGACCGTCAGCGCGCCGAGCGGGTGCACGTTCGCCTGGTGCAGATTGCCCGCACGGAACTTGAGCATCTCGACGAGGCCCGGCTCGTCCAGCACGGGGTCGGTATCCGGCGGGCACACGAGGGTCGTGACACCGCCCGCGACGGCCGCGGCCATCTCGGACGCAAGCGTCGCCTTGTGCTCGTAGCCGGGCTCGCGCAGCCGCGCGCACAGGTCGACGAGGCCGGGCGCGACGATCATGCCCGCCGCGTCGATCGTGTTGTCCGCGTTGAAACCGGCCGGCGCCGCCGTGCCGAGCGCGGCGATCTTGCCGTCCGCGACGAATACGTCGGCCTGCTGCTCGGTGCCGGCGACCGGATCGATCAGCGTGCCGCCTTTGATATGAATCTTCATGCGCTGTCAGTGAATGCGTTGATTGCGTGAATAAGGATGCGCGAAAGCGGGCTCAGTCGCTGTTGCCGGCGACGATGCCCATCACCGCCATCCGCACGGCGATGCCGAACGTGACCTGGTTGAGGATCACCGACTGCGGGCCATCGGCGACCTGCGAATCGATCTCGACGCCGCGGTTCATCGGGCCGGGGTGCATCACGATCGCGTCGGGCGCGGCGAGCGCGAGGCGCTCGGGCGTCAGGCCCCAGGTCTTGAAGTATTCCTGCGCGGACGGCAGCAGCGCGCCGCTCATCCGCTCGTTCTGCAGGCGCAGCATGATGATCACGTCGACGCCCTTCAGCCCTTCGTCGAGGTTGTGGAACACCTTCACGCCCATCTGCTCGAGCCCGCCCGGCAGCAGCGTGCGCGGGCCGATCGCGCGCACTTCCGGCACGCCGAGCGTGGTGAGCGCGTGGATGTCGGAGCGCGCGACGCGCGAATGCAGGATGTCGCCGACGATCGCCACGCGCAGCTTCGTGAAGTCGCGCTTGTAGTGACGGATCGTGTACATGTCGAGCAGGCCCTGCGTCGGGTGCGCATGGCGGCCGTCGCCGGCGTTGATCACGTGCACGTGCGGTGCGCAGTGCTCGGCGATCAGGTACGGCGCGCCGCTCGACGCATGGCGCACGACGAACAGGTCGGCATGCATCGCCGACAGGTTGTTGATCGTGTCGAGCAGCGATTCGCCCTTGCTCGTCGACGATGCATTGATGTTCAGGTTCAGCACGTCGGCCGACAGGCGCGTCGCGGCGATCTCGAAGGTCGTGCGCGTGCGCGTCGAGTTCTCGAAGAACAGGTTGAACACGGACTTGCCGCGCAGCAGCGGCACCTTCTTCACTTCACGGTCCGTCACGCTGACGAACTGCTCGGCCGTATCGAGGATGTGGTTGACGATCGAGCGCGGCAGGCCCTCGATCGACAGCAGGTGCTTCAGCTCGCCGTTTTTCGTGAGCTGCGGGTTGCCCTTCAGGAAGCCGTAGCGGAACCGGTCGGGGCTCGCGGCCGCGGCGGGATTGCCGGTGCGGCCAGTGGTGTCGGTGGTCATGGTGTGCGTGATTCCAACTATGCAAACGGGCCGCGGTGCAAACCAGCGGCCCGGGATACGGTTCGCGTGTCGTTCAGGCGCCGTGCGCCTCGACGCGCAGCGTGAACTGCGCATCGTCGCGTGCGAGCACGAGCGTCGCGCCGGCCGGCACGTCGAGCGCGCCGCCCGCGAAGCGCGCGGCGACCGGCAGCTCGCGGCCGCCGCGATCAGCGAGCACCGCGAGCTCGACCGCGGCCGGACGGCCATAGTCGAACAGCTCGTTGAGTGCCGCGCGCACGGTGCGCCCGGTATACAGCACGTCGTCGACGAGCACGATGCGCGCGCCGTCGATCTCGAACGGCAGCGACGTCGGGCTGGCCTGGCTGTGCAGCCCCTTCTTCGCGTAATCGTCGCGGTGCAGCGCGACGTTCACGACGCCGAACGCCGGCGCGCCCAGATCGCGCGCGAGGCGCTCGGCAAGCCATGCGCCGCCGCTGTGAATGCCGGCGAGCCGCGGGCCGCCCGGTTCGGCGAAAGACGTGCCGTGCGCGGCGCGGATCTGGTCGAGCAGGACGCGGTAAAGCGCCTCGGCGTCAATGGTGCTCATGGTCGGACAATTGATCGAGATACTGTTGAAGGATGACGCGCGCGGCCTCGGCATCGAGCATCTCGGCCCGTGCGCGGCCGCGCACGTTGCGCTCGCGCAGCCCGGCCTCGGCCTCGACCGACGAATAGCGCTCGTCGACCCACGTGACGGGCAGCCCGAAGCGGCCGTTCAGCTGGTTGCCGAAGCGCTTCGCCTGCTGCGTCATGTCGTGCGGCGTGCCGTCCGGATGCATCGGCAGGCCGACGACGAGCGCGTCCGGCCGCCATTCGGCCAGCAGGTCGCCGACCGCCTTGAAGCGGTGTTCGCGGTTCAGGTTCTGGATCACGACGAGCGCACGGGCCGAGCGCGTCAGCGCATTGCCGACCGCGACGCCGATACGTTTTTCGCCGTAGTCGAACGCGAGGAGCGTCGCATCGCGCGCGCTCGCGCCACTCATGCGTGCCCTGCTTCGCCGGACAGCATCGACGAGCTGACGCCGAGCAGGCCGAGTGCAGCTTCGAAGCGCTCTTCGGCCGGCGTGTCGAACACGATGCGCGGATCGGCGGCGACCGTCAGCCAGCCGTTGCGGGAAATTTCTTCCTCGAGCTGCCCTGCCCCCCAGCCCGCATGGCCGAGCGTCAGCAGGAAGCGTTTCGGGCCGGTGCCCGTCGCGACCGCCTCGAGCACGTCCTTCGACGTGGTCATCTCCAGCCCACCCTCGACGGACATCGACGAGTTGTAGCTCGCGCCCTCCACCGGCTCGTGCAGCACGAAACCGCGCTCGGTCTGGACCGGGCCGCCGAAGTACACCGGGATGTGCAGCAGCGGCTCGATGTCGAGCTTCAGGTCGATGCGGTTGAACAGCGATTCGAGGTCGATGTCGGTAGGACGATTGATGACGAGGCCGAGCGCACCGCGCTCGCTGTGATCGCAAAGATAGACCACCGTTCCCGAGAACGTCGGATCGGCCATGTTCGGCATGGCGATCAGGAACTGGTTGGTGAGATTGATGCGATCGGAAGGCTTTGACATGGTTTGAATTTTAGCAAAGACGCCGCGGCCTGACCGGGCCGCGATCAACAAGCAACGCCGCACCGCGCTGGCAACGGCGCGCACGGATCACACGGCACTCTAACACGCGCGCGGGCGCTGTCGGCAGCGTGTTGCGGACCCGCGCGGCAAGGGCCGCCGGCGCGTGTTCGTCCCCTTCTTCGTCCCCTCGTTCGTCAGGCCCGGCCGAGCGCCGCGCCGAGCGTGCCGGACGCCGCCGTGAGGTCCGGCGGCGCAACGCCGGCCGCAATCTTCAGCAGCGCCGCGCGCAGCATGTCGGACGCGTGGCCATGCGCATCGAGGCCGCCGTCGGCAAGCGGCACACCGTGCGCCGCACGCCGCCACGCGAGGCCAAGCGTGTCGGCCAGCAGCGCCGCGTGGCCGAGCCCCAGCGCGCACGCGGCCGTGCCGACCCGGTAGGCGGCGCCGGACGCATGCCACGCGGCACCCGCGTCGGCTCCGGCCGGATCGGCCGCGAGGTCGGCCATCGACGCATCGGCCGTCTGCAGGAAATCCTCATAGGCATGCGCATTGACCGTCACGACGCCGAGTGCGCGAGTCGGCGCGGCGGCAACCGCGTCGCGTTCGGCCCGGGCGGCATCGGCCTCCCACAGCGCTTCGGACGCCGGCGTGCCGGCGACGTGCCAGTCG
Organism: Burkholderia sp. AU33803; assembly: GCF_002223095.1. Lineage (NCBI taxonomy): Bacteria > Pseudomonadati > Pseudomonadota > Betaproteobacteria > Burkholderiales > Burkholderiaceae > Burkholderia > Burkholderia sp. AU33803. The sequence goes on along the minus strand of NZ_NKFJ01000004.1, from coordinate 385,916 downwards.
ACCGTCAATCCGTAGTCGTGCAGCACGTCGACGAGCGCGACATCCTCGGCCGCGGCGCCGAACAGCGCGAAATCGCGCCACAGCAGCGCCACCGTCTCCCGCACAAGTTCGGGCGGCGCACTGCGCCGGCCCTGCGCGTGCTCGCCGAGCAGCAGGTTCGTACGCGCGAGAAAGCGCTTCAGCTCGGGTGCGCCGCTGGCGCGCAGCGCGCGCACGCATGCGGCCGCGAGCCGCCAGAAATCGTATGGCTCGTCGCCGGCGAGCGCGGCCAGCATCGCATCGAGTTCGTCGAGTGCCGCGTCGGGTGCGCCGTGTTCCGCGCGCAGCACGCCAAGCAACGCCTGTTCGTAGCGGGCACGAATCCGGGTCGCGAACGCGTCGGGCAGCACACGCAGCGTGGCGGGCGGCACCGCGCGGCCGACGAGCGCGAGCGCGTCGAGCGGCGCCTGCGTGCGCAGGTCGGCGGCGCTTTGCGCACGCAAGGCACGGAAATGTTCGAAGAGAACCGGCGAGCAGGCGAGCTCGCGCAGGTTGTGGCGTGCGACGGCCGCGCGGAAATCGCGCAGCGCGGCACGCCAGCCGGCCGAGGTCGGCTCGGCGGCGACGAGCGGCACGGCGGCCGACAGCTGCCCCGCGAAACGCGCGGCCGGCAGCCAGCCGGCTTCCGCGAGCACGGCCGCAGCAGCGGACAGCGGTGCGGCCGCGTCGTCGCGATGCTCGAAAGCGTCGGCGGCCGCCGCAAGCCATGCGTCGGCCGCGCGCACGGCTCCGCCGCGCGGGTTGGGCAGTGCGTCAGGGTGGGGAACGTTCGCCGGTTCTGGCCTCATGGACACGCGCGCCTGTCATCGTCAAGTCGCTCGCGCGAGCCTCGACGCATGAGCGCCGGGTCGATGCGAGGCCTGAGCGGTGTGTCCGTGGGCCAAGGGTCCGGTCAGATCTGGACCATCTCGAAGTCTTCCTTGCGGGCACCGCATTCAGGACACGTCCAGTTGATCGGGACGTCTTCCCAGCGCGTGCCCGGGGCAATGCCCTCTTCCGGCAGCCCGGCTTCTTCGTCGTATATCCAGCCACAAATCAGGCACATCCAGCTCTTGTATTCCATCTTAAGCCGCGTCGGGAAAGTCGGTAAATTCGGGAGCCATGATGGTACCGTGTCGGGGCCGGACTGCCTAGCAATCGCGCTGGAGTAACGCGACTACGTTGCGCTGCGCTAAAAAATCCGTCGTGCGGGCCGGATTCCGCCGCATAATGGCTGAAAAGTGCGGCCTGCCGGGCAACACAGGGCCGAAAACGCCCATTTCGCCTCGCCGTCCGCATGCCCGTCGCTTTCCCGTTTTTCTCTTGCCCCATTTTTACATGTCCAGCAACGCCCCTCCGATCGTCCTCACCTTTGGCCTGTCCGACCCCACCGGCGGCTCTGGCATTCAAGCCGATCTGTTGACCTTGGCGAGCATGGGCTGTCACGGCGTGTCCGTCCTGACGGGCTACACCGTGCGCGACTCGGCCGCCTGCGACGAAGTGACCGGCCTCGATCCCGACGTGGTCGCTGCCCAGGCGCGCATGCTGCTCGAAGACATGCCGGTTGCGGCGTTCAAGATCGGCGCGGCGACGCGCGCGGAAGTCGTGAGCGCGATCGCCGAGGTCGTCGCCGACTACGACGGCGTGCCGCTCGTGCTCGCGCCCGACTTCACGCTCGACGACGAGCACGTGCTCGCAGCCGACGACCTGCGCGAATCGATCGCCGACCTGCTGGCGCCGCAAACCACGCTGCTGGTCGCCGACTACGCGACGCTGATCGCGCTCGCGCAGCCGGACGGCGACGCCGAGGCGCCGAATCTCGACGCGGCGGTCTCGCACCTGCTGTCGCAGGGCTGCGAGTACATCCTGTCGTCCGAGACGGGCTCGCACCGGCTCGTCAATACGCTGTACGGCGAGGAAGGCCAGCTTCGCGAGGACATGTGGGATCGCTCGCCGCACCGCCTGATGGGCATCACGGACACGCTGGGCGCGGCCATCGCGGCGTTGCTTGCGAACGGCCAGGAGCCGCCCGAAGCGGTTCGCGAAGCGCAGGAATACCTGTACCAGGCCACGCGCGATGCGTTCCGGCCCGGCATGGGGGCGTACCTGCCGGATCGATTCTTCTGGGCGCGCAGCAACGAGGATTCGGATACGCCGCCGGCCGTGAAGGCCGACGCGGTGCCGAGGACGTCGCATCGGCATTGAGGCAAGCGTGACGGGGCATGCCCCGCGGTCGCCCCATGTCGCCCCCCTGGGGACGTGACATCCCGGGCCGCCCCTCGCACGCATCGAAATCCACGCGCACATAAAAAAAGACCCGCATCGCTGCGGGTCTTTTTCTTTGGCTGGAGCACGCATCGCTGCGCGCCCCGGACACCATCGACCGAAGTCGATTACATGTCCATGCCCATGCCGCCCATGCCGCCCGGCATGCCGCCCGGCATCGGTGCGTCTTCCTTCGGCAGTTCAGCAACAGCTGCGTCCGTCGTCAGCAGCAGGCCTGCAACCGACGCTGCGTTCTGCAGTGCGGTACGCGTGACCTTGGTCGGGTCGACCACACCGGCTTCGACCATGTCGACGTACTCGCCCGTCGCTGCGTTGTAGCCGTAGTTGCCCTGGCCTGCAGCAACTGCCGCCACCACGACGCTGGCTTCTTCGCCGCCGTTCGTGACGATCTGGCGCAGCGGCTCTTCCATTGCGCGCAGCACGATCTTGATGCCGGCGTTTTGATCGGCGTTAGCGCCGGTCAGGCCTGCGATCGCGGTGCGAGCGCGGATCAGCGCAACGCCGCCACCTGCCACGATGCCTTCTTCCACAGCTGCGCGCGTTGCGTGCAGTGCGTCTTCGACACGTGCCTTCTTTTCCTTCATTTCGACTTCGGTCGCTGCACCAACCTTGATCACTGCAACACCGCCAGCCAGCTTGGCCACGCGCTCTTGCAGCTTTTCACGGTCGTAGTCCGACGTCGCTTCTTCGATTTGCGCGCGCACTTGCTTCACGCGTGCTTCGATGTTCACGGCTTCGCCTGCGCCGTCGATGATCGTCGTGTTTTCCTTGCCCACTTCGATGCGCTTCGCCTGGCCCAGTTCTGCCAGCGTTGCCTTCTCGAGCGTCAGGCCGGTTTCTTCCGCGATCACCTGGCCGCCGGTCAGGATCGCGATGTCTTCCAGCATCGCCTTGCGGCGGTCGCCGAAGCCCGGCGCCTTGACCGCAACGGTCTTCAGGATGCCGCGGATGTTGTTGACGACCAGCGTTGCGAGCGCTTCGCCTTCGATGTCTTCAGCGATGATCAGCAGCGGACGGCCAGCCTTCGCGACTTGCTCGAGTACCGGCAGCAGATCACGGATGTTCGACACCTTCTTGTCGTGCAGCAGCACGAACGGGTTGTCGAGGACAGCGACTTGCTTTTCCGGGTTGTTGATGAAGTACGGCGACAGGTAGCCGCGGTCGAATTGCATCCCTTCGACGACGTCGAGTTCGTCAGCCAGCGACTTGCCGTCTTCGACGGTGATGACGCCTTCCTTGCCGACCTTGTCCATCGCTTCAGCGATGCGATCGCCGATCGACGTGTCGCTGTTCGCCGAGATCGAGCCGACCTGTGCGATTTCCTTGTTCGTCGTGCACGGCTTGCTGATCTTCTTCAGCTCTTCGACAGCCGCTGCGACTGCCTTGTCGATGCCGCGCTTCAGGTCCATCGGGTTCATGCCCGATGCGACGTACTTCATGCCTTCGCGAACGATCGATTGCGCGAGGACGGTTGCCGTCGTCGTGCCGTCGCCTGCGTTGTCGCTGGTCTTGGAAGCGACTTCCTTGACCATTTGCGCGCCCATGTTCTGGAGCTTGTCCTTCAGCTCGATTTCCTTCGCGACCGACACACCGTCCTTGGTGACCGTCGGGCCGCCGAAGCTGCGCTCGAGCACCACGTTGCGGCCCTTCGGACCCAGCGTGACCTTGACTGCGTTGGCGAGAATGTTCACGCCTTCGACCATCTTCGAACGGGCGGAATCGCCGAATACGACGTCTTTAGCTGCCATCTTCTAACTCCTTGAATTCTTGGGAATATGTACCGTCAGTGGACGCTTACTTCGCGTTGACCACGGCCATGATGTCTTCTTCGCGCATGACCAGCAGTTCGCTGCCGTCGACCTTCACGGTCTGGCCTGCGTACTTGCCGAACAGGACGCGATCGCCGACCTTCACGTCGAGCGCGATCGGGGCGCCCTTGTCGTCGCGCTTGCCCGGGCCGACGGCCAGGACTTCACCCTGGTCCGGCTTTTCAGCAGCGGCGTCGGGGATCACGATGCCCGAGGCGGTCTTGGTTTCCTGATCCAGGCGCTTGACGATCACGCGATCGTGCAAAGGACGAAGGTTCATATTCACTCCTCTCTTGACTGAGATTGAAGAACGCTTAGGGAATCTGCCCGGCTTATCGCCCGGCAGAGAATTGTTAGCACTCTCGTGCAGCGAGTGCTAATTATATGGACGGGTTTTGACAAATTCAAGAAGGGGAACCGGACGAATTTTCGGAGCGGGGACGAGGCGAAAAAAGCACGCGGATCCGACAAAAAACCTTTTTAAAACAAATCCTTAAAAACATCATCCGGCCTTGCCGGCGAGGCTGCGCGGCCCCGGAATCTCATCCAGCCCCGTTTGGACACCGGGAAAGCACGGAGTTCCCGCGATCGTCGGCATCACTCGATAAATGCCGCAGCGGCGTCGATTCCATCCGCCGGCACGCGCGATCCCGCACCCGCCGGTCGCCTCCTGCGCCCCGCGCAGCGGACCCATCGATCCGCATCGAAGCATTCATTTTCATTACGCCGATATTTACGGTTTACCTCTCCACTAAACACGTGTCAGGCCACATCCGTAAGGACGTGGATTACATTCAGTAATTTAGATGCGAATCATTCTCGTTTACATTGACATTCCCATTCGACACTCCTACGATGCGCCGCGTTGCGTTCATCTTCATGCCCTGGCCGATCGGTGCCGAGCGTCCGGGCAGCGACCGACAAGCAGGACTCCAGACTAAATAGAACCAGGGATTTGATATGAAGTTTGCGTCGTTCCAGGGAGACAACATCCGTGCCCGGATGCGCCCCGCCGCCTGCGCGGCCATCCTCGCGTGTGCCTCGTTCGCGAGCGGCGCGGCGTTCGCCGACGTGCCGGTCGACGCCCAGCCGGAAGCCCCCGAGGCCGACCTGGCGATCCAGGCGAAGCCGACCAACATGTGGACCGGCATCTGGACGCGCCAGAGCCTGCTCGGCGACATGGGCGGCATCCGCCCGTGGCTCGGCAAGTACGGTGCGACGCTGCAGATCACCGAAACCAGCGAGTACCTCGCGAACCTGCGCGGCGGCCTGAACCGCGGCGGCGCCTACGACGGGCTGACGACCGCCACCTTGACGGTCGACACGCAGAAGGCAATCGGCCTGCCCGGCGGCACGTTCAACGTCAGCGCGCTGCAGATCCACGGCACCAACCTGAGTGCGCGCAACCTCGGCACGCTCAACACCGCGAGCGGCATCGAGGCGCAGGGCACGACGCGCCTGTGGGAGCTGTGGTACCAGCAGTCGTTCCTCGACAAGCGCGTCGACGTGAAGATCGGCCAGCAGAGCCTGGACCAGGAATTCATGGTCAGCACGTATGCGAACACGTTCGTCAACACGATGTTCGGCTGGCCCGCGCTGCCCTCCTACGACCTGCCGAACGGCGGCCCCGCGTATCCGCTCGCGGGCCTCGGCGTGCGCGTACGCGCGCAGATCACGCCGAAGCTCACCGCGCTCGCGGGCGTGTTCGACGGCGATCCGCTCGGCAACAACCCGAACAACCTCAGCGGCACCAACTTCAACCTGCACAACGGCGCGCTCTATATCGGCGAGTTGCAGTACGCGCTGAACCAGCCGTCCGACGGCGAAATGGACACCGGCCGCTCGAACGGGCTGCCTGGTACCTACAAGATCGGCGTCTGGTATCACAACGGCCGCTTCGCGGACCAGAACGTCGGCACCGACGGGCTCTCGCTCGCGGACCCCGCGTCGAACGGCGACGCGCAGCAGCGTCACGGCAACTACAGCTTCTACGCAGTGGCCGACCAGATGATCTGGCGCCCCGACCCGACCGGCCCGCGCAGCCTCGGCGTGTTTGCGCGCGTGATGGGCGCGCCGGGCGACCGCAACTTGGTGAGCTTCTCCGCCAACGCGGGGATCGTGCTGAAGGCGCCGTTCGCCGGCCGCGACAACGACAGCGTCGGCCTCGGCGTCACGTACATCCAGGTCGGCAACCACGTGACCGACCTCGACCAGACCGCGCGAGCGTTCGCGACCGGCCCGTACGGCGTGCGCACCCGCGAGACCACGCTCGAGGCGACCTACCAGTACCAGGTCAACCCGTGGTGGATCGTCCAGGCCGACGCGCAGTACACGTTCAATGCCGGCGCCGGCCAGAACCCGAGCGACGCGACCCAGCCGCTGCGCAACACGTTCGTGCTCGGCGCACGGACGACGATCACGTTCTGAGCGGACGCACCCACGCCGACCATTTTCGCGCGCCGCCCGGACGGCGCGCTCCCCAGGAGATTCACATGATTCAATCCGCCCCGCTTCGCCGCCTCGCGACGGGCGCACTGGCCGCCGCCGCGCTGACGGCCGCCGCCGGCGCACTCGCCGAGCCGCAAGGTTTCCTCGAGACCGTGCATCGCCACACCACGCTCGTCAACACGGTGCCGGACAACGGCGACCAGAACCCGTACGCGATCGCCGTCGCGCCGGTGTCGGCCGGGACGATCCAGGCGGGCGACGTGCTCGTCGACAACTTCAACAACGCGGCGAACCTGCAAGGCACCGGCAGCACGATCGTCAACTACCGCCCGTCGACCAAGCAGCTGAGCCTGTTCGCGTCGATTCCGCGCGACCTGAAGGCCTGCCCCGGCGGCGTCGGCCTGTCGACGGCGATGACGATGCTGAAATCCGGCTGGGTGATCGTCGGCAGCACGCCGAGCAACGACGGCACGACCAACACCAAGGGCGCCGGCTGCCTGATCGTGCTCGATCCGCAAGGCAAGATCGCGTCGACGTGGTCGACCCCGAACATCAACGACCCGTGGGGCAACATGGCCGTGGTCGACCGCGGCGACAGCGCGACGCTGTTCGTCAGCATGGCCGGCTTCGGCGTCGGCGGCGCGGACGGCAACCCGCCCGTCTACAAGCAGGCGACCGTGCTGCGTCTCGACCTCGACGTGCCGGCCGGCAAGCCGCCGGTGATCAAGCAGGAAACGGTCGTCGCGAGCGGCCTCGGCGCGCAGGCCGACAAGGGCGTGTTCCTGGTCGGCCCGACCGGCCTCGCGCTGTCGGGCGACCAGAAGAAGCTGTACGTGTCGGACGCGATCGGCAACCGCATCGTCGAAATCGACGATCCGCTCACACGCGACACCAGCGCGGGCGTCGGCCGTCAGGTCACCGCCGACGGCTTCCTGCGCCGCCCCCTCGCGCTCGCCACCGCACCGAACGGCCACCTGCTCGCGACCAACGCGCAGAACGGCCAGGTCGTCGAGATCGACCCGGTTGCCGGCAAGCAGATCTACGCGCGCTGGATCAATACCGACAAGGCGCAGACGCCTCCCGGCAACGGCAACCTGTTCGGCATCGCGATGACGCCCGAAGGCGACGGCTTCTACTACGTCGCGGACGACGTCAACACGCTGCTGCTCGCGAAGTAACGGAACCCATCATGGCAGACGATTCCAACCAGCCACCGCGCCCCGCACGGCGCGGCTTCCTGAAGGCGGGCGGCGCCGCGGTGGCCGCCGGCCTCGCGGCGGCGTCGATCCCGGCCGCGCAGGCCGCGGATGCGCCGGCCGCCGCACCCGCATCCACGCCCGCTTCCGCGCATGACGGCATCGAGCCGTTCTACGGCAAGCACCAGAGCGGCATCACGACGCCGCAGCAGCGCCACGCGTATTTCGCGGCGCTCGACCTGACGACGGCCCAGCGCGCGGATGTCATCGCGCTGCTGAAAACCTGGACCGACGCCGCCGCGCGCATGACGCGCGGCGATACCGCGCAACCGCTCGCCACGACGGGCAGCGACGAAGTCGCGCCGGCGGACGGGGGCGACGCGCTCGGCCTCGGCCCCGCGCGCCTGACGATCACGTTCGGCTTCGGCCCCGGCATGTTCGCGCTCGCCGGCAAGGACCGCTATGGCCTCGCGAAGCATCGCCCCGCCGCGCTGGTCGACCTGCCGCGTTTCAACGGCGACCAGTTGTTGCCGGAAAAGACCGGCGGCGACCTGTTCATCCAGGCGTGCGCGGACGACGCGCAGGTCGCGTTCCACGCAGTGCGCCAGCTCGTACGCCTCGGCGCGAAGGCAACGCAGATGCGCTGGGGCCAGGCCGGCTTCACGTCGGGCAAGCCCGGCGAAACGCCGCGCAACCTGATGGGCTTCAAGGACGGCACGATGAATCCGCCGATGTCCGACCCGGCCGCGATGAACGAATTCGTGTGGGCCGGCAGCGAAGGCCCGGCATGGATGAACGGCGGCACCTACACGGTCGTGCGCCGGATCCGCATCACGCTCGAGCACTGGGACAACACGGAGCTCGGCTTCCAGGAGCAGGTGGTCGGCCGTCACAAGTACAGCGGCGCGCCGCTCGGCCAGAAGCACGAGTTCGAGGCACTCGATCTCGATGCGGCCGACAAGGACGGCAACCCGGTGATCCCCGACAACTCGCACGCGCGTCTCGCGTCGCCGCAGTTGAACAACGGCGCGCAGATCCTGCGCCGTGCGTACTCGTACAACGACAGCACGAACTTCTACATCGAGCGCTGGCCGCCGTGGCGCCAGCAGACCGAGTACGACGCGGGGCTGATGTTCGTCGCGCACCAGCGCGACCCGCGCAAGGGCTTCATTCCGATCAACGAGAAGCTCGCGAAGCTGGACATCATGAACCAGTTCACCACGCACGTCGGCAGCGCGATCTTCGCGTGCCCGCCGGGCGCGCAACCGGGTTCGTACATCGGCGCCGCGCTGTTCGAGGCATGACGACGCACAACGCAAGGCAACGCACACCTTCCCGGCCCGGCCGGGTGCAACCTGCTGAAAACCACATGAACACTTCACCCGTTAGCCGCCCGCTGCGGCACCTGATTTCCGCGGCGGCCGCCGCGCTGATGCTGACCGGCGCGCTGCACGCCGCGCGCGCGCATGCCGCGACGCTCACGCTGTACAACGCGCAGCACGAGCAGGTCGTCAACCAGCTCGTCAAGGACTTCGAAGCGCAGAGCGGCATCACCGTGAAGGTACGCTCGGGCGAAGGCCCGGCGCTCGCCGCGCAACTCGTCGCGGAAGGCGACCGCACGCCGGCCGACGTGTACTTCACCGAGAACTCGCCGGAGCTCGTGCTGCTCGACCGCAAGGGCCTGTTCGCGAAGACCGACGCCGCCACGCTGCAGTCGGTGCCCGCGCGCTTCAACCCGGCCGACGGCAACTGGGTCGGCGTGCTCGCGCGCGAGAACGTGCTCATCTACAACACCGCGAAAATCCAGCCGCAGCAGCTGCCCGCTTCGCTGCTCGATCTCGCGAAGCCGGAATGGAAGGGCAAGGTCGGCGTCGCGCCGAGCGACGCGGACTTCCTGCCGCTCGTGAGCGCGGTGCTCGCGCTGCACGGCGAAGCCGCGACGCTGCAATGGCTGAAAGGCCTGAAGGCCAACGCGCAGATCTTCGACGACGACGAAGGCGTGACGGCGGCCGTCAACCGCGGCGGCGTGCTGACCGGCATCGTCAACAACTACTACTGGGACCGCCTGCACGCCGAGCTCGGCGACAAGTCGACCCGCAGCGCGATCTACCACTTCGGCAAGGGCGACGTCGGCGGGGCCGTCAACGTGTCCGGCGCCGCGGTGCTGAAGGCGTCGAAGCACCAGCCGGAAGCGCAGAAGTTCGTCGCGTATCTCGTCAGCGAGCGCGCGCAGAAACTGATGGCCGGCGGCCATATCAGCTTCGAGTATCCGCTGCATCCGGGCGTCGCGCCCGATCCGATCCTGAAGCCGTTCAACGAACTGAGCCCGCCGGCACTGTCGTTCGAACAGCTCGGCGACGACAGCCAGGCCGGCAAGCTGCTGCGCCAGGCCGGCCTGCTCTGACCATGAGCGACGCCGTGTCCCGCACGGCAAGCACCGCACGCGACGGCGAGCCCACCGCGACACGGCGCCGCCCGTCACGCGCGCTCGTCGCCGCGGCCGCGTGCGGGCCGCTCGCGATCCTGCTGCCGCTCGGCTTCACGCTGTACCGCGCGGCCACCTTCGGCGTCGACGATGCGATCGAGCTGCTGTGGCGCCCGCTCGTCGGCGAACTGCTGGTCAACACGCTGTCGATCACGCTCGCCGCGACCCTCGCGTGTACGCTGCTTGGCACGGCGCTCGCGTGGTTCATCGAGCGCACCGACCTGCCCGCCCGGCCGCTGTGGACCGCGCTCGCGGCCGCGCCGCTCGCGGTGCCGCCGTTCATCACGAGCTATGCGTGGGTATCGCTGAGCCTCGACCTGCAGGATTTCCTCGGCGCGCTGATCGTGCTGAGCTCCGCATACTTCCCGCTCGTCTACCTGCCGGTGGCCGCCGCGCTGCGCGAGCTCGATCCCGCGCTGGAAGAAAGCGCGCGCACGCTCGGCTGCTCGCCGTGGCATACCTTCTTCCGTGTCGTGCTGCCGCAGCTGCGCCCCGCGCTGTGCGGCGGGATGCTGCTCGTCGCGCTCGGCGTGCTGTCCGAGTTCGGCGCATTCCAGTTGCTGCGTTTTCGCACCTTCACGACCGAGATCTATGCGGAATACCGCACCGCGTTCGACGGCGGCGGCGCCTCGCTGCTCGGCTGCGTGCTGATCGCGCTATGCCTGCTGTGCCTCGCGATCGAGGCTCGCGCTCGCGGCCATGCGCGCTACGGTCATACGCACCGCGCCGCGCGCCGCGTCGCGATGCGTTATCCGCTCGGCCGTCTGCGCGGCCCCGTCACCGTCGCGTTCGCCGCGCTCGCGGCAGCAACGCTCGGCGTGCCGCTCGCGATGATCGGCTACTGGCTCACGCAACAGGGCGCAGCCGCCGTCACGCCGGCCGACGTGTCGCCCGAGCTGCTGTGGCAGGCCACGCTCGCGTCGTCCGGCTATGGCCTGATGGCGGCAGCCGTCACGACGCTGCTCGCGCTGCCGCTCGCGTTCCTGCTGGTTCGCTATCCCGGCCGCGTCGCGACGCTCCTCGAGCGCACCGCGATGACCGTGCAGGGCGTGCCGGGCATCGTCGTCGCGCTGGCGATCGTGTCGATCACCGTGCGGCTGCTGCAGCCGCTCTACCAGAGCGCTCCGGCGCTCGTCGCCGCGTACGCGATCCTGTTCCTGCCGCTCGCGGTCGTCAGCGTGCGCGCCGCGCTGTCGCACGTGCAGGTCCGGCTCGAGGAAACCGCACGCTCGCTCGGCCTCGGCTGGCGCGCGACGCTCACGCGCGTGGTGCTGCCGCTCGCGGCGCCCGGCCTCGGCGCGGCCGCGACGATGGTGTTCATCTCGGTCGTGACGGAACTCAACGCGACGCTGCTGCTGTCGCCGATCGGCACCCGCACGCTCGCGACGCAGGTGTGGAGCGATACGGCAACGCTTGCATTCGCCGCCGCGGCGCCCTACGCGGCGCTGCTCGTCGCGCTGTCGCTCGGCGCATCGGGACTGCTGTTCCTGCTGCTCGGCCGCGCATCGGTGCGCGACTGAGCGCCGCCCTTTTTCCCCGGAACCGCCCATGAGCGAACTACGCATCCACGGCCTGTCGAAATCGTTCGGATCGCATACCGTCCTGCACGACATCGACCTCACGGTGCGGCGCGGCTCGCGCCTCGCGCTGCTCGGCCCGTCCGGCAGCGGCAAGACGACCCTGCTGCGCGTGCTGTGCGGCTTCGAGCGCGCCGAGCGCGGCACCGTCGAAATCGACGGCCGCCGCGTGGCGGCGCCCGACGTGCACGTACCGCCCGAGCAGCGCCGGATCGGCTACGTGCCGCAGGAAGGTGCGCTGTTTCCGCATCTGTCGGTGGCCGACAACATCGCGTTCGGGCTGCCGCGCGCGGCGCGGCGGCGCCATCATCGCGTCGACGAACTGCTCGAGATGGTCGGGCTGCCCGCGTCGTATGCGAGCCGTGCGCCGCAGCAACTGTCCGGCGGACAGCAGCAGCGCGTCGCGCTCGCTCGTGCGCTCGCGCCCGAGCCGTCGCTCGTGATCCTCGACGAACCGTTCTCCGCGCTCGACACGTCGCTGCGCCACGAAACGCGCAGCGCGGTCGCCGATGCGCTCGCCGCCGCAGGCGCGACCTCGGTGCTCGTCACGCACGACCAGCCCGAGGCGATGACGCTCGGCGACGAAGTGGCGGTGATGTGGCACGGCCGGCTCGTGCAGACGGCCGCACCGCAGACGCTGTACCGGCAGCCCGTCACGCGCGACGTCGCGTCGTTCGTCGGGCAGGCGGTGCTGCTCGCCGGCCGTGTGCGCAACATGCGCATCGCCTGCGCGCTCGGCGACCTGCCGCTCGTCGCGCCGCTGCCCGACGGGCCGGCCGATGCGATGCTGCGTCCCGAGCAGATCGGCATCGTGCCGGTCACGCACGGCGACGCGGCGCGCGGCCATACGGCGCGTGTCGAAGCCGCGCAGTTCGCGGGCCAGGACGCCGACGTGCTCGTGCGCCTCGATGCCGATGGCGACGTACGCGTGCGCGCACGCGTGCCGGGACACCGGTGTCCGGCCGTCGGCGAACGTGTCGCATTGGTGGTGGATGGCGCGGTGATGGCGTACGCGTGCTGAGCGGCGCGGGCCGTCGCCGGGGGGGGCCCTTACTTGCGCTTACTTGCGCTTACTCGCGTTCACCCGCGTTCAGGCATCGGCGCAGCCCGCATCCGGCAACGGCCGGAAGGTCCGGCCCTCCGTCTCGACCGTCGCGCCCAGCAGCCGCGCGAGCCCCTTGGCGCCTTCGCGCATCACGATGTCGTGGTTCCATCGGAACAGCGGGCGACCGAGCGGCTCCAGCCAATTCATCCAGCGCACGTGCGTGCGGATGTGCCAGTCGTAGCGCACGATCGTACGTGCGCCGTCGGCGACGAACGACCAGCATCCATCGCCTTCGATCGCGCCGCTCGCGCGGCCTTCGAGTGCATGCGGCGGCTCGACGCGTCGCACGCGCATGTCGAAGGTCAACCGGTACGGCAGCGCCCCCTTCCACGTGTAACGGTGCAGCGCGCCGACGCCGCGCGCGTCGCCCGGCTCGATCTCGACGGTGCGCACGGCGCCCTTCCACCAGTCGGGCCAGCGGTCGACCTGATAGATCGCGTCCCACACCGCCGCGAGCGGCGCGTCCACGCGCCAGGTCGTCGAGAACCGGTATTCCGCCATGCAGCCTCCGGCATGCCCGTCACGGGCATGAGTCAGCGCACCGCTCAGGGCGCGAAGAAGCGTTCGGGAAACGCGACATCGATTTCGATATCGTCGAGCGTCACGGTTTCGAGCGGCACGTCGTCATCGTCCGCGAAGCTGACAACCTTTAACGGAAAGCCGTCCTCGGTATCGAGCCACAGCCGGTAGCGATGCACGCCGTCGACCGCATGCGCGGGCGCGCCCGTGACCGACACGCGCAGCGCGGTCCGGCCGCCGACGGCCTCCTCGCCTTCGGTCACCGTCGCGCCGCCTTCCTGCAGCGCATGGACGTTGCGCAGCAGCTCGCCGACGTCCGACCGGTCGACCCGGTGGCCGCTGCGGTCGCGCACGAGCGGATTGGACGGCGACAGCGTCAGCGCGGGCGGCGCATGCACGCCGAACGGACGCAGCCGCACCTTGCCGTCGTCGGGATCGTACGCGAGCACCGCGCCGTGATGCGGCGACACGAAATCCATCCGGACGAAGCCCGGTTTCAGGTACGCGTAATGGATTTCGGTGCGCTCGCCGCCGCGCGCGGACGAGCGGATCGTCGCGCAGTACGAGCGGACGTGGTCGAAATGCGCCTGCGCAACGGTCACGGGATCGGCGGTCATGCTCGCTCCTATCAGGCTCGCGGCCAGCAACGCGGCGATCACGGCGCCGCCTCGACATCGAGCACGCCTTCCATCCCGCGCTCGCGATGGCTCCTGAAAAACAGCAGCCGATGCGTGCAATAGTAGGCGAACCGGCCCGGCTGCGTCGGCGTGAAGCGAAACGTCTTCGGCGTCGTGCCGAGCGCGGTGCGCACCGCGATGCCTGCCTGCGGCGCATCGATTTGGAAGCTGTGCGGCACCGGGCCGGGCTCGGCCGACACGGTCAGCTCGACCGGCACATGCGCCCGCACGATCACGTGGTTCGGTCGGAAGAAATAGCTGCCGCCGACGATCGCCACCCGTTGCACGCCGTCGGCGTCGACCGGCACGCGCAGCGGCGTATCACCGTCCGCCTGCGCAAGCGCCGTGCCCGCGGCGAGCGCCGCCAGCACCAGCGCCAGCATCGGTACGCGCCCCTTCGTCATCGTCGTCTTCATCACCTGCTCCCTGCCGGCGGCGCCACGCGTGTCACCCCTTCCACGCGTCGGTCGGGCCGCCTAGCGCGCCGCACGCGTCGATCGCGAGTTCGCGCAGGCGCCGTTCGTCGCCCTGGCCGGACAATGCGTAGCCCATCCCGCGATCCGACCAGAAATACGTGTAGCGGCCGCCGGCCGACATCGCCTTCGGCGCGAGACGCCGTGTGTCGTAGGCCGTCATGTACAGCGTCACGCGCTCGCCGTCCGCGCGCTGGTACATGAATTGCGCGGCCGGCCCCGCTTCGCCGGGAAGCAGCCGGCCGCCGAGCAACCGGTAACCGTATTCGTCGAGCGACGGCGCACGCACGGGACGCCCGAGACGCGCGGACAGCCACGCGGCGAGATGGTCAGGATCGCCCGCCCCGACCTCGACCGGATGGTCGCGGTCGGTCACGTACGTCGCATAGGCGGCATCCGCGCGTGCGGCGAACGCCGGTTCACCACCAAACGCCACCCAGCCCACATGCAGCGCGACACCGATCAGCAGCCCGGCCGCGAGCCCCGCGAACGCATAGGCGATCACGCGCCGGCGCGGCGCACGACGTTGCACGAACAGCGCGGGCGCGGCGGCCGGCAGCGGGAACAGCGCCTGCAGCGCGTCGCGCTGCGCCCGATAATGCGCGAATCGTTCGGCTTCCTGCGGATCGGCCAGCACGCGCTCGAGCACCTCGCGACGCTCGCGCCCGGACAGCTCGCCGTCCAGCAACGCGGACAGCAGTTGCGCCGACGCATCGTCGTCCCGCTCGTTCGAAGGCTTGTGCGGATCGTCCATCATGTTTTCCCGATCACCCGTAATGCCGCCGTGCCGTGCGCCGGCGGCTCGTCGGACAACAGCACGCGCATCTGCCCGCGCGCCCGTGCAAGCCGCGACATCACCGTTCCCACCGGGACGCCGAGCACCGCCGCGGCATCGCGATAGCTCAATTCCTCGAGCGCGACCAGCAGCAGCACCTCGCGCTGTTCGACCGGCAGCCGGAACAGCGCGCGCTGCACGTCGCGCAGCACCAGCCCGCCGATTTCGCCGGCCGGTGCGGCCATCGTCTGCCACGGCGCCGTCGCGTCGTCGACCGCGATCTCGTGCCGCGCGCGCAACTGGTCGATGAAGCGGTGCCGCAGCAACGTCAGCAGCCACGCGCGCAGGTTGCCGCCGTCGCGCGGCGGGCGGTTCAGCGCCCGCTCGAGCGTGTCCTGCACGAGATCGTCCGCCCAGGCGCGGTCACCCGTCAGCGCACGCGCATAACGCGTGAGATGCGGCAACCACACCAGCAGATCCGATTCGTAGCTCATCAGGATGCCTCGCGTAGCGCCCCACCACGCGTCGTCACGGACGCGCGACGTGCCACATGCCGCCGACCCCGTCGCCGCCCGCGTCGCCGGGCTTGTGATCCAGCTTCCAGCGATAGAGCGGGCGCCCGCGGTACGCCCATTGCTTACTGCCGTCGTCCCGCGCGACGAGGCTCAGCGCGCCCACTGGCTTGTCGTACGCGTCGGCGCGCGCAGGCGGCCAGTTGGCCGCGCACGCGCTGTCGCACGCGCTCTTGCCGGGCGCATCGCGATCGAACACGTACAGCGTCATGCGATCTGCGTCGACCAGCTTTCCGTCGCCGGCTCGCGGTGGTTCCGCGGCGGCCGGCCGCACGATTGACGCCGTCAGCGCGGCGACGACGAGTATCCGTTTCATGCCCTTTCTCCTTGACACGGCATCGCGACACGGCGGCACCGGCCGGGACGATCGGCTTCGTCACGACCATTATCCGGCCGGCCGGCGCTGCCGGGATTCGATAGGTAAACGGATGGAGGCGACCGGTTATTCCACGCCGGCCGGCGAGCGTCGCTGGCGGCAGCAGCAACCATTCGTACGACGAAAGAAAAAGGGGCACCAAAAGACAACGCGGCATGACAGCGATGTCATGCCGCGTTGTGCGGCCCGTTGCGCACGGCGGCCGATCCGGCTCCGCCGTGCGTGCGCGGGAAGTTACTTCGGCAGTGCGCCCGTCAGCGACTGGAGCAGCGACGACACCGGCGCGAGCGGGTTGCCCGGCGCGCTGTTGCCCGAATGCGGCGTGACCGACAGGCCCGGCGCGGAGCCAAGCGCCGTGCCCACCGTCGTGCCGACCGCGTTGACGACCGTCGCCGTCGCATTGGCGCCCGTCGTCAGCAGCGAGCCGACGGCACCCGCCGTGCCGCCGGCCGCGTTCGCGCCCGAGCCGAGCAGGCTGCCGCCCGCCGCCGCCGTCGAACCGGCCGCGCCCGACAGCGCGCCGGCCGCCTGCCCGAGGGCCGCCGGACCGTTCGCGAGTGCGCCCGTCACCGAACCGAGCGCACCGGTCAGTGCGCCGGCCGGGTTGCTGCCGCCCGTCAGGCCGCTCACGAGGTTCGTGATCGGTGCGATCGGGTTGCTGCCCGCCGCGCCCGACAGCGTGCCGACGACCTGGTTGACGACGCCTTGCACCGGCGCCAGCGGGTTCGAGCCGCCGAGGTTGCCGAGCGTGCCGACCACCTGGTTCACGACGCCCTGTACCGGCGCCAGCGGGTTCGAGCCGCCGAGGTTACCGAGTGCGCCCACGACGGAGCCGACCGCGTTACCCAGTGCGTTCGTGGCCGTGCCGACCGCGTTGCTGCTGCCGAGCGTGCCGACCACCTGGTTCACGACGCCCTGCACCGGCGCCAGCGGGTTCGAGCCGCCGAGGTTGCCGAGTGCGCCCGTCACCGAGCCCAGTGCGCCGTTCAGCGCGCCGACTGCGTTGCCGCCCGTCGGCAGCGCGTTCTGCAGGCCGTTGACGAGGTTCGTGATCGGCGTGATCGGGCTACCGCCACCGGCGCCGGACAGCGTGCCGACGACCTGGTTCACGACGCCTTGCACCGGCGCCAGCGGGCTTCCCGCACCACCGAGCGTGCCGGCCAGCTGCGTGACGACGCCCTGCACCGGCGCCAGCGGGCTTCCCGCACCACCGAGCGTGCCGGCCAGCTGCGTGACGACGCCCTGCACCGGCGCCAGCGGGCTTCCCGCGCCGCCGACGTTGCCGAGCGTGCCCGTGATCGTGTTGACCGCGTTGCTCAGTGCACCGGCCGGGTTGCCGCTACCGAGCGTACCCGTGACCTGGTCGACGACGCTCTGGATCGGCGCCAGCGGGTTCGATCCGCCACCGATGCCGCCCAGTGCGCCCGTCACCGTGCCGAGTGCGCCGGTCAGTGCGCCTGCCGGATTTCCGCTGCCGAGTGCACCCGTGACTTGATTCACGACGCCTTGTACCGGTGCCAACGGATTCGAGCCGCCACCGATACCACCCAGTGCACCCGTCACCGTGCCGAGAGCGCCGGTCAGTGCACCGGCCGGGTTGCCGCTGCCGAGTGCGCCCGTTACTTGGTTCACGACGCCTTGTACCGGTGCCAGCGGGTTTGAGCCGCCACCGATACCACCCAGTGCACCCGTCACCGTGCCGAGAGCGCCGGTCAGTGCACCGGCCGGATTGCCGCTGCCGAGCGCGCCCGTGACTTGGTTCACGACGCCTTGTACCGGTGCCAGCGGGTTCGAGCCGCCGCCGATGCCGCCCAGTGCGCCCGTCACCGTGCCGAGGGCACCGGTCAGTGCACCGGCCGGGTTGCCGCTGCCGAGTGCGCCCGTTACTTGATTGACAACACCTTGAACCGGTGCCAGCGGGTCCGCGCCGCCGCCGATACCGCCGAGCGCCCCCGTTGCCGTACCGAGTGCGTTGCTCAGTGCCCCGGTCGCCGTGTTCAGCGCACCAGTCAACGCACCTGCCGGGTTGCCGCTACCGAGCGCACCCGTCACTTGATTGACGACACCTTGAACCGGCGCCAGCGGGTTCGAGCCGCCGCCGATACCGCCGAGCGCACCCGTTGCCGTACCGAGTGCGTTGCTCAGTGCCCCGGTCGCCGTGTTCAGCGCACCAGTCAACGCACCTGCCGGGTTGCCGCCACCGAGCGCACCCGTCACTTGATTGACGACACCTTGAACCGGCGCCAGCGGGTTCGAGCCGCCACCGATACCGCCCAGTGCGCCCGTCACCGTACCGAGTGCGCCGGTCAGTGCGCCTGCCGGGTTGCCGCCACCAAGCGCGCCCGTCACTTGATTGACGACACCTTGAACCGGCGCCAGCGGGTTCGAGCCGCCACCGATACCGCCCAGTGCACCCGTCACCGTGCCAAGGGCACCAGTCAACGCGCCAGCCGGGTTGCCGCTACCGAGCGCACCCGTCACTTGATTGACGACACCTTGAACCGGCGCCAGCGGATTTGAACCACCGCCGATACCGCCCAGCGCGCCCGTCACCGTGCCAAGGGCACCGGTCAGTGCGCCTGCCGGGTTGCCGCCACCGAGCGCACCCGTCACTTGATTCACGACACCCTGAACCGGCGCCAGCGGATTTGAACCACCGCCGATACCGCCCAGTGCACCCGTCACCGTGCCAAGGGCACCAGTCACCGTACCAAGTGCCCCGGTCAACGCGCCAGCCGGATTTCCGCCACCGAGCGCACCCGTCACTTGATTCACGACACCCTGAACCGGCGCCAGCGGATTTGAACCACCGCCGATGCCACCCAGTGCGCCCGTCACCGTACCGAGCGCGCCAGTCAGTGCACCTGCCGGGTTGCCGCCACCGAGCGCACCCGTTACTTGATTGACGACGCCTTGAACCGGCGCCAGCGGGTTCGCCCCACCGCCGATGCCACCCAGTGCCCCCGTTACCGTGCCAACCGCATTGCTCAGCGTCCCCGTCGCCGTATTCAGCGCACCGGTCAACGCACCTGCCGGGTTGCCGCCGCTCAGCGCACCCGTCACCTGATTCAGCACACCCTGGACCGGCGCGAGCGGCTGCACCGTGCCGCCGCCACCGCCGAGTGCGCCCGTCACCGCCCCCACGGCGCCCGACAGTACCTGGCCGGGATCGCCCAGCGACGTCTGGATCGCGCCTGCCCCGCCTGCCGCCACGGTGACCGAGCCCAGCGGCGACGTCCCCGTCGCGACCAACCCGACCGACACGCTGTTCGTCGGCGGGTTGACGATCACTTGCGGAATCGGCAGCGCATCAAGGGCCCCCGCCATCGCGGAACCCGAAGCCAGTACCCCGAACACCGTCGCGACCGACAGCGCTACACCCGTCAATTTCAAATTGTGTCCCATCTTTATTTTCCCCATCTCGGTTGGCACAACGTTGATAAAGCATGGGGACCGATTGCACGAAGTGTGCCAATTCGAAAAACAGGATTGATTCGTCTGCCTATTGACGGCCAATAACGCCTTTTTAATCGATTTCAGACGAAATACACGGCCCTGGCGCCGCAATCATCTGATGAAAAAGGCCGACGGAACGCGGATGTAACGTAACGTTTGCGAGCCCCGTGGTAACGTGTTCCGGGTACATTCCACGTAACACCGGAACATCCGCTGCAACGACGTGCTATACCGTCACGAGCGGCTGCTCATTACGCATTTCACCAATATGAAAATGCATTGATAAATCGCCGATTTGTTGATTTTATTTATTTCGCGATTATCTTTCTTGCCGATTACACAGATCATTTCCGATCGCACGATTTCCGATAATTCGGATAGCAAACTGAAACATTGTGAAGGCCGGCGCGCGCGACGCTGCGCGCGCCGCCGGATCAGCCGAAACGCGCGGGCCGGTACGGATGGGGATCGATATAGGTCGGCGCGCCCGTCATCATTTCGGCGAGCAGGCGTCCGCTTGCGGGGCCGAGCGTGAGCCCGTGATGGCAATGACCGAACGCGAACCACAGGTGGCGATGGCGCGGCGCGGGCCCGATCACCGGGCGCATGTCGGGCGTACACGGCCGCATTCCGAGCCACGGCTCGGGATCGAGTCGCTCGCCGATGCCGAACGCGTCACGCGCCAGCGGTTCGGCGCGCGCGAGTTGCACGCCGGTCGGCGGTGCGCCGCGCGGCGCGATCTCGACGCCGGTGGTGAGCCGCAGGCGGCCGCCTTCCATCGGCGCGACGACGAAACCTGCCTCGGTATCGCACACGGGCACGTTCAGCGGCGCGCGCGTCGGCCGGTAGTGCATGTGATAGCCGCGCTTCGCGCGCAGCGGAATCCGGTAGCCGAGCGGCTCGAACACGTGATCGGACCACGGCCCGAGCGCCACCACGGCCGAGCGCGCCGAAATCGGCCCGTGCTCGGTACCGACCTGCCAGCCGTCATCCACCTGCACGAGCGTCCTGGCATCGCCGAGCGCGAACGTGCCGCCGTCGCGCTCGAACAGCCGC
The DNA here is from genome assembly GCF_002223095.1 of Burkholderia sp. AU33803. NCBI lineage: Bacteria > Pseudomonadati > Pseudomonadota > Betaproteobacteria > Burkholderiales > Burkholderiaceae > Burkholderia > Burkholderia sp. AU33803. Next base: position 365,089 of record NZ_NKFJ01000004.1, on the reverse strand, counting down.
GCGTAGGCCTTGGTCAGCCCGCCCGGGCTCGACACGGTCTTCGGGTCCTGCCAGTGGAATGCGCCGCAGAACGCGTCGCCGATACCGGGCTCGCGCGCCCGCAACGCACGTGCGTCGAGCACCGTCATCCGCAGCCCGTGCGCGTCGGCCACGCGCTGCTGCGCGCGCGTTTCCGCATCGAACAGCGCGGGCGAACGGAACGCCTCGATCCACCCGCCGTCGTGCACGAGCGGCTGCGCATCGGTGCGCGCGAGCAACGCGTCGTGCTCCACGACGCTCGCCGCGACGAGCGGTAACAGGTCGCGCGCGGCCGCCGCGAGCCGCTGCGGCGACGATTCGCGCCAGAAGCGCGCGAGCCAGCCCGCATATGCGGGCAGCGCGCGGTAGTCCCAGTAGAGATCGACCGAGCGGTTGCGCGCATAGCGCAGCAGCGTGCCGAGCCGACGCGGAAACGCGTACGGCACGACCGACGAGCGCTCGATCAGCCCCGCATTGCCGTGGCTCGTTTCCTCGCCGGGCGCGCGCCGATCGACGAGCGCGACGCGCAGCCCGCGATCCTGCAGATGCAGCGCCGACGACACGCCGACGATGCCGGCCCCCAGAACGATGACGTCGAAATCCATGGTTCCCCGTACTGCGTCGAGATTCGATGCGACACGCGCCGGCGCGGCGGCCGGCGCACGGCGGTGATTGCGATTACTTCGAGACGATGTCGCGCTTGAAGTACTTCTGCGACAGCGCGCTGAGCGTGCCGTCCTTCTTCAGCGCGTCGAGCGCGCCGACGACCTTCGCCTGCAGCGCCTTGTCGTTCTTGCGCATCCCGAAGCCCGTGCCTTCACCGAGCGTCGCCGGATCCTTCAGCGGCTCGCCGACGATCTGGTAGTCGCGCCCGGCCGGCTTGTCGAGGAAACCGTCCTGCGCGGTCTGCGCTTCCTGCACGGCCGCGTCGAGACGCCCCGCGACGAGGTCGGCATAAATCTGGTCCTGATCCTGGTACGACACGACGGCCACGCCCGCGTTGGCCCAGTGCGCCTTCAGGAAATCCTCCTGCGACGAGCCCTGCAGCACGCCGACGTGCTTGCCGCGCAGGCTCGCGACGTCGGGCCGCAACGGCGAACCGTGCTTCGCGATCATCACGATCGGCACCACGTAGATCGCCGGCGTGAAGTCGATGCTCTGCCGGCGCTTCGACGTGATGTTCATCGCCGAGTTGATCACGTCGAACTTGCGCGCCTGCAGCGCCGGGATCAGGCCGTCGAACGCATTCTCGACCCACACGCATTTCATGTTCAGCTTCGCGCACACCGCGTTGCCGATGTCGACGTCGAAGCCCTGCAGCTGGCCGGCCGGCGTCTTGCTCTCGAACGGCGGATAGGCGGCTTCGATGCCGAAGCGCAACGTGGTCTGTTCCGCATGGGCCGTGACGGCCGCGCAGGCAAGCGCCGCAGCGGCGCAAAAGGAGAGCTTCCAGTTCATGACGGTCCTTCCGTTCCGGATTGAGGCGATGAAGATCGGTACACGACGGCCCGGGCCGGAGGCCGGATCGGCATTCGAACCAGGCAGCCGCCACGCGGCGACGTGTCGTGTCCTGCACGCGAAATATAGACTCAAAGTCTACTATAGACTATAGGGGATACGAGAATCGTGCCCCGATACGCGACGTCGAAACTTCGACACCCATCCCTAACCTCCTTGATTTACCTGATATTTTTCCGAACCACGCGACGGAACGACATCTCGAAAAGAAAAATTCTCCCGACTTTGTTTGTCTATATTAGACTTTTCGTCCATCACGAACACTGCCGGACACCGTCGATCGAGACTGTCCTGTCCGGCCCCGACCGGAGATGTCCCCATGACGCAAACCGCCCCGACCCTGCCGCTGACCGTCGACGAAGCCGCGGTGCGCGCGGCCCTGCCGTCGCTCGACGTGCTCGGCACGCTGCGCAGCATGTTCGCGTCGCTCGCCGCGGCGCGCGCGGTGCAGCCGCCGCAAACGCTGACGCTGTTTCCCGACCAGGCCGGCGACTTCATCACGTATCTCGGCGCGCTCGCCGACGCGCAGGTATTCGGCGCGAAGCTGTCGCCGTATGTCGTGACGGGCGGCAAGCCCGACGGGAAACCGATCGTCACCGCGTGGACCGCGCTGATGTCGATGCGCACGGGCCAGCCGCTGATGTGGTGCGACGCCGGGCTGCTCACCATCGAGCGCACGGCCGGCACGACCGCGCTCGCGGTCGACTGCCTCGCGCCGCGCGCCGCGCGCCATCTCGCGATCGTCGGCGCGGGCGCGGCCGGCCTCGCGCACCTGCGGCACACGGCGGCCTTGCGCGACTGGGAAACGATTCGCGTGTACTCGCCGTCACTTGCCGGCGACGCGGCGCAGCAAGCGGCGCTCGCGCAGCTCGATCCGCGTGCGCGCGCCGCGGCGAGCGTCGAAGCCTGCGTGCGCGACGCGGACGTCGTGATGCTGTGCACGTCGTCGGGCACGCCCGTGCTCGGCGACGGGATGCTCACGCGCCCCGCGCTCGTCACGTCGATCAGCACGAACGTCGCGCGCGCCCACGAGATCCCGCCCGCCTGGCTGCCCGACATGGACGTGTACTGCGACTACCGGCATACGACGCCCGCGAGCGCCGGCGAGATGCAGATCGCGGCGGCCGAACACGGCTGGGACGCCGCGCGGATCGCCGGCGACCTGCCCGCGCTCGTCGCCGGCACCTGCCCGGCACCGTCGTATGCCCGTCACGCGTTCTTCCGCTCGATCGGCCTCGGGCTCGAGGACATCGCGATCGCGCACGCGCTGTACACGCACCTGGCACGCGCATGAGCGGCACGCGCGCGCGGGGCCGATACAATGGCGCAACCGCCGCGGCGGCCGCGCGCGGGCGCACGGGCATGCCGGCCAACGGCGCGCCGGCACGCCGGCCCGATGCGCTGCCCGGCTCCCGCCCACCCGAGATGGCGAACCCGATGCGCAAGAAGAAATCCCCCGTCAAAGACCTGCTGCTCACCCGCTATGCGCCGATCGCCGACGGTATCGCCGCGCTGTTCTTCCCGTACGCGGAAGTCGTGATTCACGACCTGCACGACCAGACCGTGCTGTATCTCGCAAACAACCTGTCGAAGCGCGAGGTCGGCGACGATTCCGCACTCGAGGAAATCGATCATTCCGCGCGTGAGCGCGTGATCGGCCCGTACGAGAAGCTGAACTGGGACGGCCGGCGGATGCGCTGCGTGAGCAACGTGCTGTTCGACGACGAAGGCCGCCCGGCCGGGATGATGTGCATCAACTTCAACATCGCGGTGTTCGACGAGGTGCGCGCGACGCTCGACCTGTTCATCAAGGGCGCGGGCGTCGTCGCGCAGCCGGACGAGTTGTTCCGCGACGACTGGCAGGAGCGCATCAACACGTTCCTGCACGGCTGGCTGCGCGAGCGGCAGGTCGGGCTGAACGGGCTCACGCGCGAGCACCGGCGCGAGCTCGTCGAAGCGCTTTACGCGGAGGGCGCGTTCCGCGGCAAGAGCGCGGCGAACTACGTCGCGAACGTGCTCGGGATGGGCCGCGCGACGGTCTACAAGCACCTCAAGCACCTGAAGGAAACGCAGGGCGACGCGTAAGCGCCTCCCCTTCGGGCCGGTTCGCCGCCGCACGCGGCGACGGCCGGGCTTCGGCATTCGCTATCGGGACGCCGCTTCCGTGTCTATGCTTCGTGATACGCCGGGCGCCCACTTCATATGACCGCATGGCCGCCCGGCCGGGACGAAGCGTCGAAGTACAAAATGATATAGTCCCGGTTACATTTTTTTGCTGCCCGGAACCGCCCATGACGACCGCTCCCGCCCCGACTGCCCGCCCGACCCTGACCGTCGAAATCTGGTCCGACCTGATCTGCCCGTGGTGCTGGATCGGCAAGCGCCGCTTCGACGAGGCGCTCGCCGCGTTCGCGCACGCCGACCGCGTCGACGTCGCGCTGCGCGCGTACCGGCTGATGCCCGGCGAGCCCGTCGAGCCGGTCGAGGCGATGCTCGGCGGCAAGTACCGGATGTCGCCCGCGCAGGTCGACCAGATGCTGCGCCAGGTGACCGATGCGGCCGCGAGCGTCGGGCTGCGCTACGACCTGCCTGGCACGCTCGTCGGCGATACGCTCGACGGCCACCGGCTCGTGAAGCTCGCGGAAGCGACGGGCCGCGCGCACGCGCTGACCGAGCGGCTGTACCGCGCGTATTTCTGCGAGCACGGCTCGCTGTTCGATCACGCCGAGCTGACCGAATTCGCGGTCGAAGCGGGGCTCGAGCGCTCGGCCGTCGAAGCCGTGCTGCGCAGCGACCTCTACCGCGCCGACGTCGAAGCCGATGCCGCGCGCGCCGCGCAGATCGGCGGTCGCGGCGTGCCGTTGTTCGTGTTCGGCGGCCGCTACGCGGTGTCGGGCGCGCAACCGGCCGACGCGTTCGCGCAGGCGCTCGACCAGGCATGGCGCGACGGCATCGTCGAACTCGACGGCGGCGACGCAGCCGCGTGCGGCCCCGATGGCTGCGAACTGCCGGCGCGCTCGTAACGCCCGTCGCATCCATCGCACGCGTCCCGCGCGGACGCGCGACTACGCATCGCTGCTGCCACAAACCGGCAGGAAGCCCGCGCCGAGGGGGTCTACAATGCAGCCTTTCAAATAACTATCAGAAGGCGGCAAGCCCATGACCCACGGGATTCACGGCGAGAAGCGCTGGTACGCGCTGATCGTCCTCTGCCTCGGCGTGCTGATGATCGTGCTCGACAGCACGATCGTGAACGTTGCACTGCCGTCGATCAGCACCGACCTCCATTTCACCGAGACGGCCCTCGTGTGGGTCGTCAACGCGTACCTGCTGACGTTCGGCGGCTGCCTGCTGCTCGGTGGACGGCTCGGCGACCTGTACGGCCAGCGGCGCATGTTCCTCGCCGGCCTCGTCGTCTTCACGCTCGCATCGCTCGCGTGCGGCCTCGCGCAATCGCAGGCGATGCTGATCGCCGCGCGCGCGGTGCAGGGGATCGGCGGCGCGGTCGTATCGGCCGTCGCGCTGTCGCTGATCATGAATCTCTTCACCGAGCCCGGCGAACGCGCCCGCGCGATGGGCGTGTACGGCTTCGTCTGCGCGGGCGGCGGCAGCATCGGCGTGCTGCTCGGCGGGCTGCTGACGAGCTCGCTGTCGTGGCACTGGATCTTCCTCGTCAACCTGCCGATCGGCATCGCGGTCTATGCGATGTGCGTCGCGCTGCTGCCACGCCTGCGCGCGCCGGCCGGCAACGCGCGGCTCGACGTCGCGGGTGCGATCACCGTCACTGCATCGCTGATGCTCGCTGTCTACGGGATCGTCGGCGGCAACGAGGCCGGCTGGCTGTCGACGCAGACCGTCGCGCTGATCGGCGCGGCCGCCGCGCTGCTCGCGCTGTTCATCGCGATCGAGGCACGCGCCGCACATCCGCTGATGCCGCTCTCGCTGTTTGCCTCGCGCAACGTCGCGCTCGCGAACGTGATCGCCGTGCTGTGGGCGGCCGCGATGTTCGCGTGGTTCTTCCTGTCCGCGCTGTACATGCAGCGCGTGCTCGGCTACGGGCCGCTGCAGGTCGGTCTCGCGTTCCTGCCGGCGAACCTGATCATGGCCGCGTTCTCGCTCGGGCTGTCCGCGCGGATCGTGATGCGCTTCGGCATCCGCGGCCCGATCGCGGCCGGCCTGCTGATCGCGGCGTGCGGCCTCGCACTGTTCTCGCGTGCGCCGGTGGACGGCGGCTTCGTCTGGCACGTGCTGCCCGGCATGACGCTGCTCGGCATCGGCGCGGGCGTCGCGTTCAACCCGATGCTGCTCGCCGCGATGAGCGACGTCGATCCGGCCGATTCCGGGCTCGCGTCGGGGATCGTCAACACCGCGTTCATGATGGGCGGCGCGCTCGGCCTCGCCGTGCTCGCGAGCCTCGCGGCCGCCCGCACCGACGTGCTCGCGGCGACGCACGCGCCGCTCGACGCGCTGAACGGCGGCTACCATGCGGCCTTCGCGTTCGGCGCGGCGTTCGCCGCCGCCGCCGCGCTGATCGGCCTCGCGCTGCGCATCCGGCAGCAGGGCGCGGTCGGCGGCGTCGGCCCCGCGATGCACTGACCGGCGACCGGCGGCGGGTGGCATCGACCGCCGCCCCTCTCGAACCAGGGCGCGCACCGTCGCGCCCTTTTTTATACGTGCCGGGCCGGACACTCGCTCTCGCTTCACCGGGCGTTTCGGGCGGATCAGTCGTGAAGAAGACGGCCACCCCGCCCCTCGCTCCGCTCAAACGCCCGTTTTACTTCGGGCCGGATGCCCGCCCCACGGGCTTTCCCCTCCGATTTTTAACGCAGTCGACCATCGACGCGCCACATTTGCGACAATGGCGGACTTTGACGCGCGCGCCGCGGCCACGTGCCGCCGCCGAACGCCGCATAACCGTCGCCGCATAACTGTCCGCTTCCGATGTCGCTTCCCCATATCGATTTGCTGTACTCGTTGTCCGGCCTGTTCGTCGGCATCCTCGTCGGCCTGACGGGCGTTGGCGGTGGTTCGTTGATGACGCCGATCCTCGTGCTGCTGTTCGGCGTCCACCCGGCAACGGCGGTCGGCACCGACCTGCTGTACGCGGCCGCGACCAAGGCCACCGGCACGCTCGTCCATGGCCTGAAAGGCTCGATCGACTGGCGCATCACGGGCCGGCTCGCGGCGGGCAGCGTCCCGGCCGCGGCCGTCACGCTGTGGTGGCTGCATACGCACGGGATGAACACGCCGGGCACCGCGCGGATGATCCAGCTCGTGCTCGGCATCGCGCTGCTGCTCACGTCGCTCGCGCTGATCTTCCGGCCACAGCTCACCGCGTTCGCCGCACGCAATCCGCTCGTGCCGAGCCCCGCGCGCACGCTGTGGTCGACCGTGCTGACGGGCGCCGTGCTCGGCATGCTCGTGTCGATGACGTCGGTCGGCGCGGGTGCGATCGGCGTAACCGTGCTTCTGCTGCTGTATCCGGCGCTCGCGACCACCCGCATCGTCGGCTCCGACATCGCGCACGCGGTGCCGCTCACGCTCGTCGCGGGCATGGGGCACTGGCTGCTCGGCTCGGTCGACTGGTCGATGCTGCTGTCGCTGCTGCTCGGCTCGCTGCCCGGCATCGTGCTCGGCAGCCTGCTGTCGGCGCGCGCGCCCGAGCGGCTGCTGCGCAACCTGCTCGCCTCGACGCTCGTCGCGGTCGGCGTGCGGCTCGTGCTGGCGTAACACGCGGCGCGACTGCGCTGTCCTCAACGGGTTGATGCCATTTCGCGGCCGGCCCATCGCCCGCCGCACATAAAAACAGCCCGACCGGCCTGCGCCGATCGGGCTGTCGTCCATCCGGGGCGGCGCAAGCCGCCCACAGCGCTTACTGCCCCTGCTGCTGCAACTTCTGCTGCTTGAGCTGTTGCGTGCGCATCTGCAGCTTCAGCACGCGCTGCAGCGCCGTGCGATTGGCGAGGATGCCGTCGTAGAAGTTGGCGAGATCACCCTTCAGCGCGGTCCGCGACGCGTCGTTCAGGTAGATCATGTGGCCCGACGGGTAGTTCTTGATCGTCAGGTTCTGCGCCTTGAGCGTCGGGTCGAGCGGCATCTGCGCGAGCGTCAGCTCCGTCTGGTGGAACGGCGTGACGGCGTCGAAATAGCCGTTTGCCGACAGCACCTTCAGGTCCGGGTTCACGCTCATCGTCGACGCCAGGTCGCCCGCCGTGTACAGCGTATTGCCGCCGCCCTTGTTCGCGCCAGTCGGATCCGTGTGGCTGAAGTCCCAGTTGTTGAAGACCTGGTCGTTCAGGTCCACGAACGACGACGTCGACGTGTACTTGAGGTCGGTGTTGATGTAGCTGTTCCACAGCACCGTGTACGCGCCGCCGACGTTCGTGATCGACGGATCGTTGCTGCCCGAGTTCGGCAGGATGTACGGCGCGATGCCCTTGCCCGTGAAGTTCGCGCGACCGTCGTACTGGCCGATCTGCGTGCCCGGCACGAGCGTCAGGAAGAACGTGTACGGCGGGTTGTCGTTCGACGACGGCACGTTGCCGAGCGCGGCCGGGTTGCCGAACGTCTGGATCAGCGACGTCGGATCCGTGCCGATGTACGCGCCCATCTGCTGCGCGGTCTGCAGGTTCAGGTTCAGACGCACGTTCACGAAGCCGCCGTCCTGCGGGTTCGGCTTCTGCGCGAGCGGCGCGAGCGTGTTGTCCGCGTAGTTGCGGGCCTGGACCATGTACGCGTCGAGGTCGGTCGGCGTCGGGTTGAGCGTCGTCTTCTTCCAGTAGAACGCATCGGCCGCGAGCGTCGGGAACGTGCCCGGCGCGGACAGCGCGTTCGCGTAGTCGAGGATCGACGACTGCAGCGTGATCCCGTTCAGGTCGATGCCGTCCTCATGCAGCACCCACGACACGACCGCGCTGCGCGCGGTGCCGTACGACTCGCCGTACAGGAACTTCGGCGAATTCCAGCGCGAGTACTTGGTCAGGTAGCGCTGGATGAAGCGGTCGATCGAGCGGGCGTCCTGGTCGGTGCCCCAGAAGTCCTTGTTCTTCGCCGGGGCGATCGCCGCCGAGTAACCGGTGCCGACCGGGTTGATGAACACGAGGTCGGTACGGTCGAGCAGGCTGTCCGGGTTGTCGAGCAGCTTGTACGGCGCGGGCGGCGTGAAGTTCGGGAACGACGACTGCAGGCGCTTCGGCCCGTACGAGCCGAGCAGCAGGTAGACCGACGACGAGCCGGGGCCGCCGTTGTAGAAGAACGTGACCGGGCGCGGCTTCGACGGGTCCGGATTGTCCTGCGTGTACGCGACGTAGAACATCTTCGCGTTCGGTGCCGACGTGACCGGATCGATCGTCGTCAGGTGGCCCGTGGTGGCCGTGTACTTGATGGTCTTGCCGCCGATCGTGACCGTCCGGTGCACGACGGCCGCCCCTTCCGTGGAATCCGTGACCGCGTCGTTCGGCCCGGTGCCGTACACGTCGTTGTCGACGTACGGCTGGTCGGCCGCGGCGGCCGTTGCGGTGGTGTTGGCCGACGTGCTTGCGCCGGCCGACGTCGCGGCGGCGGCGGCAGCCGAAGCAGCCGGGCTCGACCCGTCGTCGCCGCCGCACCCCGTGACGAGCAGCGCAGCGGCCGCAGCCGCGGCGAGCGGCACGCTCAGTGTCGTTCCGAATAGCGCGAAACCGTCTTTCAAGGACTTCCGTGTCGTCATTATTGCCTCTCGAACAGAACGATAAATACCGCCGGTCGCAAAGGATCATTTGCGCCGGCGCTCCGCACCGGGAATGCATTCGTTATGCGACGCACTCCGAGTTTTTTACCGGTTCGGCGAATACCGACCGGCATGATTTACCCCACCCATATTTTTTTGCGACTGCACAATGGAATCAATTCCATTGCGAACGACAATTCGATAATCCGCAGCAATACCGATTCGTTCAGCGCATTTGCGTACGCACAAAATCGACGGCAAAGGAACGCCCCGCCAGACCAGACCCAGCAAGGTCGCCTCGCTTCGAACAGACGAACAATCCCCCTCGGCGAGATGCCGATTAATCGCAAAACGACGATCAATCGCGACTCGAGCCGATTTAATAAAATCGAAAGGATCGATTAACCAAACGGAAAGGAATATCTCGTATCTGGAATTTATTAAATTAAGTGAAAATACCGGCGCATATTAGGGTTCCGATTTATCCCCGTAAAGTAATAATTTGTTACGGCGCTCGCCATTCCGATAAAAGGCAGTTCGGGACCGATTCCAGAGCACCCAAAAGAAAAAGCCGGACGACCGTCCGGCTTCGTGAGGGCGGCGCGGCGCGCGCCGTCAGAGCGGCACGTCGATCGCGCCGGCGCCGGTCGTGATCGCATTCGCGCCCGGCGCGGCCGAGATCGGCGGCAGGTTCGCGCTCGTCAGCGCGGGCGCGGCGCCCGGCGTGCCGCCGCGCGGCACCGTGCGGATCACCTGCGACGGCGGCAACGGCGCGCCGTTCCTCAGGTGCTTCCACATTAGATTCAGTGCCTGCAGGTTGTAGTAATGAACCGGCACGAAGCGCGTGTCGAAGCCCGGCACCGGCAGGAACGCGTCGAAGTGCTGGCCGTTCGTCACCTCGTAGAACACGAGCTGGCTGCGCCCGCCTTCGCTGATGCCGTTCTGCGCGACATACGCGCGCGACGCGTGGTTCACGGGCACGAGCGCGTCGCTGCGGCCCTGCACGATGATCGCCGGCTTGCCCTGCAGGTTCGCGTTCACGCGCACCGCGTCGACGTTCGTGGGCATCCCGAGCATCCCGTTCGTCCAGAGCTGGCGCAGGCACAGCGCGCCCGCGAAGCTCCCGTCGGGCGTCGCGAGCCGGTGGTCGACGCCCGCGCCCGTGTTGAACACGAGGTTGATGCCGGCCGTCGGCGGCACGCCGTTGCCGACGCCGAACACCGCCGGCATCGGCGACGTGGCGGGCGCGGCGACGGCGCCCGTCGCCGGGTTCGTCGTCGCGAAGCTGAAATTGCACAGGTTGTCGGTGACGCGCGAGCGTGTGTACGCGTTCGCATACGTGACCGCGATCGCCGGAATCGCCTGCGAATCCCACATCGGCGCCTGCAGCAGGTCGGAATCGGCGAGGTAGCCGGCCGCGTGGAGCTGCGCGAGCGCGTCGGCGGCCTGGCTTTGCGTATCGGCGCCCGACACGAGCCCGGCCGCGGCGAGCGTCGCGCAGCGCTGGGTGCGGATCGACTCCGTGGTCGCCGCCGGCAGCGCGCTCAGGTACGGTGCGTCGGCAAGCGACGCCGACGCGGCCGCGCACGGCTCCAGCAGGTTCGCGAGCGTCGCGTAGTCGGCCAGCGGCCGGCCGAACGACGGCACGGGCTGACCGCCCGAGCGCACGACCGCGTTCGGCGCCATCCGCACGTTGATCTGCGGCTCGCCGACCACGACCGCGGTGATCCAGCCGCGGTTGTCCTGTTCGGCCGCCGCGAGCGATGCACCCCCGCCGTTGCTGACCGACGCGGCGATCGTCGTGATGTCGCCCGCGCGATAGCGCACGCCGTGATGCGAGCCGTCGACCAGCGGTCCGAACTGCTCGTTGAGCGCCCAGTACGCGAACTCGACCGACTGCAGCGTCACGCGCCCCCAGTCCTGCTCGGGATTCTGCTGCGAATGCGCGTGCTTGAACGCATAGCGGTTCGGGAAGCGGGAATTGAACGTGGCGAGATCGCCGCTGGTGACGTTCGCGGTGAACAGGCTCGCGGTGCCGGCCAGCACTGCGTTGGCGAGCGTGCCGTCGATCAGCGTGATGGTGTCCGACATCAGCTCGTGCGCGCCGTTGCCGCCGCCCTTGTCGTTGTAGGCGACCGCGCAGCCGCGCTTGAGCGCCCATTCGCCGGCCGCGGAAATCGCGCCGTACACGCCGCGCGAGCCCGACGACGTCGCGGTGACGATGCACGGCTGCGCGGGATTGAAACTGGCGGGCACCTGCACGAGCAGCGTGACGTTCTTGCTGCCGCTGCCGTCGTCGGCGTACGCGAGATATTCGGTGCCGGGAATCTTGCCTTCGCCGAGCGTGTCGTTGCCGTCGAGGTCGACGTTCGGCCCCCAGAAGCGGCCGTAGCCGCCGTTTGCGCTCATGTCGACGAGCGCGCGGTAGTTCGACCAGATCGCGAGGCGGCGCAGCTCGGCGGCCGTCGGCCGGGCGGCATTCGCGAAGCCGGGAGCGCTCGCCGCGCCAAGGCCCGTCTTGCCGAGGCCGGCCGTCAGCAGGTCGTCGCTCGCGCCGTCATAGGCCGTCGTGCGCACGCTGCCGGACACGAAACCGGGCAACCGGTTGCGCTCGGCCGACTCGTCGCCGTTACAGGCGCCGAGTATCGCGACCGCGGCCAGCGCCGCGCCGAAAACCATCCGCCTGCCCCACCCGAGTCTCGTCATCGCCGCCCTCTCGATATCGTTATCGGTCCGCCGCCGCTTCGTGCGGCTTGCGGCCTCTCAAGCGCAAACGGGCCCCGGCATGCCGGGGCCCGCCTGAAAACGGGCGCATGCGGCGCTCGCGCGCCGCCGCCCGGCGTTACTGCTGCTGAACCGTCAGCTTGTTCGACACCGACGTCACGCCGCTCACGCCCTTCGCCGCCTCTTCCGCCTTGTCGATCTGGGCCTGGTCGGGCACCGTGCCCTCCAGCGTGATCGCGCCGCCCTTCGAGCGCACGACGATGTTCGCCACGTCGATGCCGCCCGCCTTCGTAATGGCCTTGCGCACCGCATAGCCCAGCTTGCGGTTCGCCTTCTTCGCGGTCTTCGCGGCGGCCTTCGGCGCGCTGGTCGCGGCCGCGGCCGCGGGCGCTTCCGTTGCCGCGGCGTCGCTCGACTGCGCATACACGCTGCCCGACAGACAGGCCGCCACGGCGGCGACACCCAACGCTCTCAACACGATCGACTTCATGCTATCTCCTTATCACTCCGGAACGGCCGTGCACAGTACGGCCGATTACCCCCAAAAGCAGCCGGCCCGCGCGCGAACGGGCGGGACAGCCGGTGTTTTCCACGGCGATACGAGAGAGGCGAGACGGGCTGGCGGCAGGCGCACGCGAAAGCGGGCCGGCCGGGCCGGACAGCCGCCGGCCGAACGCGCCCGGTCTCATTGCGTGCCGGGTCGCGCGCAAATCGGGCGCGGCTGCGTCGCACAATGTAATCCAGCGCCCGCGGAAGCGCAAAGCTTTTGACGCGGGGCCGCCCGCCACTGTCGCCGCGGGGTCGCGCCAGGCCGCCCCACTCGCGCACGCCCGGTGAAACCGGGTACCATCGCCGCGAGCATCGGCGTCGTCCATGACCACCGTCCGATCGTCACCGATACGTCACGCCAGCGTCATCCACCGCCCCCATGAAGCCAGCCCGCCCTCGCCCGCCTCGCCGCATCCTCGCCCGCTTCGTCGCGGTGTCGTGGCGCGACCTCGCGCTGTCGATCGGCCCGACCGTGCTGCTCGCCGGCGCGGCCGTCTGGCTCGCGGTCAAGCTGATCCAGCCGGCCCCGCCGTCCACGCTCGTGATCTCGTCCGGGCCGCCCGGCAGCACGTACTGGAACGCCGCGCAGAAATACAAGACGATCCTCGCGAAGAACGGCGTCACGCTCGACGTCCAGTCGTCCGAAGGGTCCGCCCAGAACCTCGCGCGGCTGTCGAATCCGAACGCGCCGGTCGACGTCGGTTTCGTGCAGAGCGGGATCGGTCCGAAGGAGCGCGACGAACACCTCGTGTCGCTCGGCAGCATCGGCTACGTGCCGCTCGCGATCATGTATCGCGGCCCGGTCGTCGCGCGCCTGTCCGACTTCAAGGGCAAGCGGCTCGCGCTCGGCGCGGAAGGCAGCGGCGCGCGCGAGCTGAGCCTCGCGCTGCTGAAGATGAACGGCATCGTGCCGGGCGGCTCGACCGAGCTGCTGCCGACCGCCGGCGAGGACGCGGCCACCGCGCTGCTCGACGGCAAGATCGACGCGGCGTTCCTGTCAGGCGACTCGACGCAGATCCCGGTGATGGCGAAACTGTTCCGCGCGCCCGGCGTGCACGTGTATTCGTTCACGCAGGCCGAGGCGTACGCGCGGCGCTTTCCGTACCTGACCGCGATCACGCTGCCGATGGGGGTCTACGATCTCGGCCGGAACCTGCCGCCCGCCGATATCCACACGGTCGCGCCGACCATCGAACTCGTTGCGCGCGACTCGCTGCACCCCGCGTTGTCCGACCTGCTGATCGAGGCCGCGCGCGAGGTGCACGGCCACGCGACGATCCTGCAGCACGCGGGTGAATTCCCGTCGCCCGTCACGCGCGGCTTCCCGCTCTCCGACGACGCCGCGCGCTACTACAAATCAGGCAAGACCTTCCTGTACCGGCGGCTGCCGTTCTGGGTCGCGAGCCTCGTCGACCGGCTGCTCGTCGTGGTCGTGCCGCTGATCGTCGTGCTGATCCCCGGGCTGCGGCTCGTGCCGTCGCTGTACGGCTGGCGCGTGCGCTCGCGCATCTACCGCTGGTACGGCGCGCTGATCGCGCTCGAGCGCAGCGCGCTCGGCGAGCACACGGCCGAGGAACGCGTGCAGTTGCTCGACGAGCTCGACGACATCGAGGAAGCCGTGAACCGGATGAAGATGCCGCTCGCTTATGCCGGGCAGTTCTACGTGCTGCGCGAGCACATCGGCTTCGTGCGCGAACGGCTCACCGCGCACGACCAGGACACGCCGGCCAGCCCGCCGGGCGCCGGCGGCCCGCCGCAGGCACGTGCCGAAGCCGCGCCGCCGGCCGGCACGCCCCCTCGGGCGACTCCCGGTTCCGCGTAAGCGGACGATCCGCGATCATTGCCGCATGCGCGCGCCGCCGCGTAACATGGAGGCCGCCGCCAGGCGCCGCTCGCCCCACCCTCTGGAGATCGCCATGACAACCGGCCTCGACACCGCCCAACCCGCCTGGTTCTACGACTTCGTGTCGCCGTTCTCCTACCTGCTCCTCGAACAGCTCGACAAGTGGCCGGACGTGCCGTTCGAGCCCGTCGCGGTGTCGCTGCCCGACCTGCAGCGCCACTGGGGGCAACGCTCGAGCGCGGACGTGCCCGCCAAGCGCGTGTTCACGTACCGTCACGCACTGTTTCGCGCCGAGCAGCTCGGCATCCGCTTCAAGATGCCGCCCGCCCATCCGTTCGATTCCGACAAGGTGTTGCGCCTCGCGATCGCGCTGCGCGCCGACATCGCGACCGTGCTGGAAATGTTCCGCTTCATCTGGCACGACGGCAACGACCCGTCGACGCCGGAAGGCTTCGCGGCACTGTGCGAGCGCGTCGGCGTCGGCCATGGCGACGAGCTGATCGAATTCGAGGAGACGAGCGCGCAGTTGCGCCGCAACACCGACGACGCGATCGCGCTCGGCGTGTTCGGCGTGCCGACGTTCTGGATGAACCAGCAGCTGTTCTGGGGCGAGGACGCGCTGCCGATGGTGCTGTACTGCGCACGCACGCCGAACTGGCTCGAATCGCGCGAGGTCAAGCGGATCAGCATGCTGCCGAAAGGCCGCGTGTGATGGCCGGTATCACGCACGCCAACGTGCGGCTGCGGTAAGGTTACGCTTCCCCGGAATCCCCTTCTACGATGGAAGAAAACGACCGTACCGCCTCGCTCGATATCTGGCTCGTGCGCGTGTTGCGCACGCTGCTGCTGGAGCGCAGCGTGACGCAGGCCGCGCTGCGGCTGAACCAGACCCAGCCGGCGATCAGCACCGCGCTGCGCAAGCTGCGCGAGACGCTGAACGACCCGATCCTCGTGCGCGGCAAATCCGGCATGGTGCCGACCGAATACGGCGCGTCGCTGCTCGAGGCCGCGCAGCGCGCGCTGCGCGAGGTCGACTTCATCGCGACGCCGCACGGCGATTTCGATCCGTCGTCCGCACGGCGCACATTCCGCGTCGCCGCCCCCGATTACCTGAACGATTTCTTCATGCCGACGCTGATCGAGCGCTTTCGCGACGCGGCGCCGCATGCGCATCTGGAAATCGATTCGCTGAATCCCGCGCTCGATCACGCGGGCGCGCTCGAATCCGGCGCGCTCGATCTCGTGATCGGCAACTGGCCGAAGCCCGACCCGCAGTTCGCACGCCAGGACCTGTTCTCCGACACGATCGTGTGCCTGATGCGCGATGCGCACCCGCTCGCACGCGAGCCGCTCACGCGCGAAGCGTATGCGTCAGCCGCGCACGTCGCGCCGACGCCGTACACCGGCGACAAGCGCAACGCGATCGAGATCGGCCTGGCACGCGCGCGCCTCACGCGGCGCATCGTGACGACGCTGCCCTACTTCGGCATCGTGCCGCAGGTGCTGCTGCAGTCGGACCTGATCTTCACGACGACGCGGCGCTTCGCGACGCACTATGCGCAGTTGCTGCCGCTCGTGGTCGTCACGCCGCCCGTGCCGTTCCCGCGCATCAAGAGCTACCTGCTCACGCATCCGCAGCCCGACCGCCCGACCGACATCGCGTGGCTGTGCGCACTGATGCAGAGCGTGTCCGACGAGCTGACGGTTCCCCGCAGCCGCAACCGCTGAGCCGCGACACGAAACGGCGCGCGGCCGCTCGAGCTCAGGCCGTGCAGAAGGTTTCCTGCAGATGGGCCCAGCGCACGACGCCCGCCGCGTCGCGCTCGAACACGGCGGTTGCGCGGCGCGCGGGCAGCTCGCCCGACGCCGCGTGCTGCGCTTCGAGATAGGTGACGGTCGCATGCGACGCATCGGCCGCGAGCACCCGGATGTCCGATAGCGTGATGCGCAGCCCCGGCTTCGCGCCGGCGAGCTTGTCGAACAACGCGCGCGTACCGTCATGATCGACGACGCGACCGTCGGTCAGGGTCATCGTGAATTCGGCGGAAAACGCGGCGAGCAGCGCATCGAGCGCCTCGGGTGCGGTATCGACGCCGGACAGCCAGCGCTCGATGGCGACGAGGCTCGCATCGAGCGCGTCGAGATAAACCTGATGATCGGACATGGCACGTGCACGGTAAGGCGCGGCCCGATGCCGCGCGTCGTCGTGCAGTGTATGCAAAATCGCGCGGCCCTGCGCTGGCCGCGCGGCGCTACCGCGTGCAGGACACGTCGTCGCGCGCACGCCCCGAAGCGGCGGCCTTCGCGTCGGCCACCGGCATGCCCGAGCGTGCCTGCAGCAGCTCCGCGCACACGGCCACCGCGATCGCGCCCGGCGCCTTGTCGACGATCCCCGCGACACCGATCGGGCACACCATCTCCGCGAGTCGCGCCGGATTGACGCCGCGCGCGGCAAGCCGGCGCTCGAACTTCACGCGCTTGGTGCGCGAGCCGATCATCCCGAAGTACGCGTAGTCGCGCCGCCGCATGATCTGCGCGGCGAGCGAGAAGTCGAGCGCGTGGTTATGCGTCATCACGAGGAAGTACGCGCCGGGCGGCGCGGCGTCGACGACGGCCTCCGGCGTGTCGGTCGGCTCCGGCTGCACGTTCGGCGGACATTCGTCCGGGAACAGCTCGTCGCGCGTGTCGACCCACTGCACGACGCACGGCAGCGTGCCGAGCAGCGTGACGAGCGCGTGACCGACGTGCCCGGCGCCGAACAGCACGATGTGCATCGGCGCCGGCGTGCCGGTCGCGCGATTGCGCTGGCCGGTGCCCGGCGCGAACGCCGGGTCCGACGCGGTGCGGAGCGAGCGGGCGGGGCCGTTCATGTCGGCCTCCGCCGGGCCGCCCCAAGGAGGCTGACCGCCCCCTCGGGGGGAGCCGTGCATGGGACCGGAGCAAGCGCTGAAGCGCCAACTCCGGTCGACAGTGAACGAGGAGAACGTGGAGACCGTTTCATCTCAGACAGCCTGGGCGGCGCGTGCCGCCCGCACCGCGCTGACCGCACGCAGGATCGACTCGCCGGTCGCCGGCGCATCGAGCGGCGGGTTCACCTTGTAGTCGCCGACTGCGGCCACCGCATCGCGCACCGCGAAGAACACCGAGAACGGCAACAGCAGCGGCGGCTCGCCGACGGCCTTCGAACGGTGGATGCTGTCCTCGACGTTGCGGTTGTTGAACAGCTTCACGTTGAATTCGGGCGGCGTGTCGTTCACCGTCGGGATCTTGTACGTGGACGGCGCATGCGTCATCAGCTTGCCGCCCTTGTTCCACCACAGCTCCTCGGTCGTCAGCCAGCCCATCCCCTGGACGAACGCGCCTTCGACCTGGCCGATGTCGAGCGCCGGGTTCAGCGACGCGCCCACGTCGTGCAGCGCATCGACGCGCAGCGTACGCATCTCGCCGGTCAGCGTGTCGATCACGACTTCCGACACGGCCGCGCCGTACGAGTAGTAGTAGAACGGCCGGCCCTGCAGCTTCGACTGATCCCAGTACAGCTTCGGCGTCGCGTAGAAACCGTCGGACCACAGCTGCACGCGCGCGAGGTACGCCTTTGCGATCACTTCGCCGAACGGCACGCCGTTGCCGCCGACCCACACGATGTCGTTGGCGAACTTCACGTCGGCCGCATCGACCTTGCCGTCGCCGAACTGCTTCGCCGCGAACACCGCGAGCCGCTCGCGCAACTGGCGCGCCGCATCCTGCGCAGCCTTGCCGTTCAGGTCCGAGCCCGTGGACGCAGCGGTGGCGGACGTGTTCGCGACCTTGCTGGTGTCGGTTGCCGTCACGCGGATCCGGCCGAAGCGGATGCCGAGCTCGTGCGCGACGACCTGCGCGACCTTCGTGTTGAGCCCCTGCCCCATCTCCGTGCCGCCGTGGTTCACGAGCACCGAGCCGTCGGTATAGATGTGCACCAGCGCGCCGGCCTGGTTGAAGTGCGTGACGTTGAACGCGATGCCGAACTTCACCGGCGTGATCGCGATGCCCTTCTTCAGCACCGTGTTGCGAGCGTTGAATTCGCGCACGCCCGCACGCCGCGCGCGGTAGTCGCTCGTCGCTTCGAGTTCGCCGAGCAGCTCCTGCAGCACGTTGTCCTCGACCGTCTGCCCGTACGGCGTGACGTTGCGTTCGGTCTTGCCGTACAGGTTCGCATAGCGGACGTCGAGCGGATCGCGATCGAGCGCGCGCGCGATGTCGTCGAGGATGTACTCGATCGCGAACGCCCCCTGCGGGCCGCCGAAGCCGCGGAACGCGGTATTCGACTGCGTGTTGGTCTTGCCGCAGTAGCCGGCGATGTTCACGTCGCCCAGCCAGTACGCGTTGTCGAAGTGGCACACCGCGCGCGTCATCACCGGGCCCGACAGGTCGGCCGAGAAACCGCAGCGCGACGTCATGTCGAGCGCGACGCCGTCGATGCGGCCGTCATCGTCGTAGCCGACGTCGAAGCGGTAATGGAAGTCGTGCCGCTTGCCGGTGATCATCATGTCGTCGTCACGGTCCGGACGCAGCTTCACCGGGCACAGCAGCTTCCACGCCGCAAGCGCCGCGCAGCACGCGAACAGGCCCGACTGCGATTCCTTGCCGCCGAACCCGCCGCCCATCCGGCGGCACTCGACGAGCACGTTGTGCGACGCGACGCCGAGCACGTGCGCGACGAGGTGCTGCATCTCGCTCGGGTGCTGCGTCGAGCAGTACACGTGCATCCCGTCGTCGTCCTTCGGCACGGCGTACGCGATCTGCCCTTCGAGATAGAACTGCTCCTGGCCGCCGAGCAGCATTTCGCCCGACTCGCGATGCGGCGCGACGGCGAGCCGCGCGACCGCGTCGCCGCGCGCGAGCTTCAGCGGCGGGATCACGTAGGTTTCGGCCGCGCGCGCTTCCTGCGCGGTGAGGATCGCCGGCAGCTCCTCGTAGTCGACCTGGACGCGGCGCGCGGCGAGCCGCGCGGTTTCATGCGACGTCGCGACGACGATGAACATCGGCTGGCCGACGAACTGCACGATGCCCTTCGCGAGCACCGGGTCGTCGTGAATGATCGGGCCGCAATCATTGACGCCCGGGATGTCGTCGGCCGTGAACACGGCGACCACGCCGGGCGTCGCGCGCACCGCGTCGAAGTTCATCGACACGATCTTCGCGTGCGGTTTCGCCGACAGGCCGAGCGCCGCGTGCAGCGTGCCCGCGACGACCGGGATGTCGTCGGTGTAGGTGGCACGCCCGCTGACGTGCAGGTGCGCGGATTCGTGCGCGCGCGATACGTGGACCTGCGCCGCGTCGGCTTGCGGGTCGAGGGTGCTCAGGAACGGTTCTGCTTGCTGGTTCATGTTCGGTGTTCTCCGTCTTCAGACGCGCGCCGCGTCGGTGCCGGGTTCGGCGGCCACTTCACGCACATTCAGGGCTTGCGGCGGCAGCGGGTCGTGCGGGCGCGTCTCCAGCCAGAAGCGATACATCAGGTTCTTCGCGGTATCGAGACGGTACGTGCTCGTCGCGCGCATGTCGGACAGCGGCTGGTAGTCGCGCTCGAGCGCCTGCATCGCGGCCTGCGCGGTGGCTTCGTGCCACTGCGCGCCGTCGAGCACGGCTTCCGTCTGGGCCGCGCGCTTCGGCGTCGCGGCCATCCCGCCGAACGCGACGCGCGGCTCGCGGATCGTGTCGCCGTCCGCGATGAACGCGAACGCCGCGCACACGGCCGAGATGTCGGAGTCGAACCGCTTCGACAGCTTGTACGTGCGGAACTGCAGCTTCTCGCGCGCGCCGGTGCGGGTCGGCACCTTCAGGCCGACGACGAATTCGTGCGGCGCCATGTCCTTCTGCTGATAGCCCGTGTACAGCGCCTCGAGCGGCAGTTCGCGCACCGAGTCGCCGCCGCGCAGCACCACGCGCGCGCCGAGCGCGATCAGGCCCGGCATCGAATCGCCGATCGGCGAGCCGTTCGCGACGTTCCCGCCGATCGTGCCCGCGTTGCGAATCGGCAGCGACGCGAAGCGCTTCCACATCTCGGTCAGTTCCGGATACTGGCCGGCCAGCGCCGCATACCCTTTCTCGACCGTCACGCCAGCACC
This sequence comes from Burkholderia sp. AU33803, assembly GCF_002223095.1. NCBI lineage: Bacteria > Pseudomonadati > Pseudomonadota > Betaproteobacteria > Burkholderiales > Burkholderiaceae > Burkholderia > Burkholderia sp. AU33803. Next base: position 344,625 of record NZ_NKFJ01000004.1, on the reverse strand, counting down.
GATTTCGATCCAGTCGTCGCCGTGCACGATGTTCTGCAGTTCGGCGATCTGGCCGACGTAGATCAGGTCGTCGAGCCGGCGCATCTGCTTGGTGACCCACAGGCCGATGTCGGTGCTGCCTGCCAGGATGCGCGCGTCGGGCCGCTCGACCTTCAGCGCGGCCAGCGCGTCGAGCGTGCGCGGCGCCGCGAAGCGCGCGCCGTTGATCGTCGTGTAGTCGAACGTCTCGTCGCGCTTGAGCGACGCGAGCGTGCGGGCCAGCGCGGCCGTGTCGACCGGCGCCGACGGTGCCGGCGCATCGAACATCTGCACGGCCGCATCGACGATCGGGCGATAGCCGGTGCAGCGGCACAGGTTGCCCGTCAGCGCATCGGCGATCTCGGTGCGCGTCGGTACGTCCTTCGCCTTCGCGCACGTGCCGGCACGGCCGCAGCCCTCGTGGCCGTGCTTCTCGTACAGCGCCCACATCGACATCACGAAGCCGGGCGTGCAGAACCCGCATTGCGAACCGTGGCAGTCGACCATCGCCTGCTGCACCGGATGCAGCGCACCGTCCGGCTGACGCAGGTCCTCGACCGTCAGCAGCGCCTTGCCGTCCAGCGTCGGCAGGAACTGGATGCATGCGTTGACGGCCTTGAACTCGACCGCGCCGGCGTCGGTCAGCTCGCCGACGACGACCGTGCACGCGCCGCAGTCGCCTTCCGCGCAGCCTTCCTTGGTGCCGGTGCAATGCGCGTCCTCGCGCAGGTATTGCAGCACGGTGCGGGTAACGTCCGCGCCGCTGACTTCGCGGATCGCGTGACGATGGTAGAAGCGGATCGGCTCACTCATGTCTCGATGGTTCTTCAAATGGGGGCAAGGCGGCCCGCGCTTTGCGCTCGACCGACGTTTTTCTGACAGTTTGCACGCTATCACCATCAAATTTCGCAACCCATAGCCCATCACGCATGGGGCCCATATAACTGCCGCGATATGAGCGCCGGGCCCGCCCGGCGGCCTTTCCACACGGCGCTCCCGGCCCCTTTCCTGCGCGCTCGCGACCGTCCGGTGTCCCCGAAAACAGGTCGCGATTAACTAAATGGTACCTGCGGGAAAACCGGTTCCATGGGAAAATCCCGATTCCCTTTTTCGCCGTCCTCTGTCCGTTTCGTTCATTCGTTCCGACCCCATGTCAACCGATTCCGCCACACCGCCGCGCAGCGGGTTCGCGGTCACGCTGCAAATCGTGTCCGTCGTCTGCTTCACGTTCATCTGCTACCTGACTATCGGCCTACCGCTCGCGGTGCTGCCGGGCTTCGTCCATGACGACCTCGGCTTTTCCGCGATCGTCGCGGGTGGCGCGATCAGCGTCCAGTATTTCGCGACGCTCGCGTCGCGGCCGCTTGCCGGGCGTCTGGCCGATACGCTCGGCCCGAAGCAGACGGTGTTGCGCGGGCTGGTCGGTTGCGGCGTGTCGGGCGTGCTGCTGCTCGTCGCGCTGCTGCTCGCGCACTGGCCGGTCGCGAGCCTCGTGCTACTGGTCGCGAGCCGGCTCGTACTCGGCGTCGGCGAGAGCCTGTGCGGCACCGGCGCGATCCTGTGGGGCATCGGCCGGGTCGGCGTCACGCACAACGCGAAGGTGATCTCGTGGAACGGCATCGCGACCTACGGCGCGCTCGCGCTCGGCGCGCCGGTCGGCGTCGCAATCGCGAATACGCTGAATCCGGCGCTGATCGGCGTGATCGTGATCACGCTGGCCGCAATCGGCTTCTACCTGGCGCGCCTGATCGCTTCGGTGCCGCTCGTGCACGGCGAACGGATGTCGTATGCGAGCGTGTTTACGCGGGTGCTGCCGCACGGCCTGGGCCTCGCGCTCGGCTCGGCCGGCTTCGGCTCGATCGCGACCTTCGTCACGCTGTACTACGCGGCGCGCCACTGGCCGAACGCCGCCCTGTCGCTGACCGTGTTCGGCACGTTGTTCATCGGCGCGCGCCTGCTGTTCGCGAACACGATCAAGACATATGGCGGCTTCCGCGTCGCGATCGTGTCGTTCGCATTCGAATGTTCGGGCCTGTTGCTGCTGTGGCTCGCGCCGGTGCCGCACATCGCGCTCGTCGGCGCCGCGCTGACCGGCTTCGGCTTCGCGCTGATCTTCCCGGCGCTCGGCGTCGAGGCCGTCGCGCTCGTGCCGCCCGCGAGCCGCGGCGCCGCGCTGTCCGCGTACTCGGTGTTCCTCGATCTGTCGCTCGGCATCACGGGCCCGCTCGCCGGCTATGTCGCGGGCGCGTTCGGCTATCCGCAAGTGTTCCTGTTCGCGGCGGTGGCGGCGGCGGCCGGCGTCGCGCTGTCGATGGTGCTGTACCAGCGGCAGGCGCGGGTCGAGGGAAGCGGCGCGGCGGCATAAGGACAGAGTAATGATCGGCGAACGCTGTGCGGAACGCGTTCGCGAACCATCGCCCGCGAGTCAATGACGCCCGCTCTTTGCGGGCGTCATCGGCCTCACTGGATCGCCCGGCTTCGGGGCGTTACACGAGGGTCGTCACAAAGCTTTTGACATCCACCCCGGCACAGGGGAACCAGTTCGATATCAATCTGATACAAGTCTAGCGTTCCGTCGCTCTTTCGCACCATCTCATCGGTGAATGTCTTCTTTTCGACGACGATGTTTTCACTCTTGATTCCCAGTTGTTTTAGATATGCGCCAATCCCCATGGCGCGCTCGTCTTTAAGCCGTTCACCGCTCCGTTCTTTCGTATAAGCGCCGGATATTATGACGGCTTGAATTTCGACGCCTGGCCAATTTTTTGCTTCGATTACTGCGTCGGCGATTCTTAGCCTGTCGGCATTGGAAATGGCAATGCCGTTTAGCGGCAACGGGATTCGGACCGACTCGCCTATGGTGCATGCGTGTGCAGGCGTGATGCCAAGATACGCGAATAATGCGAGCATTGCTGATACGCTCCGGATGGTATCTTTGATGTGGGTCTTCATTTCATGACCGTCCTGTCGAAGGTAGCAATGTATCCCGTAATGCTATCCGCGTTTCGGATCGCGCTATCAGGATTGCTCATTGCAAAAATTCTCAATCCGGATTCCGTATCGGAATACGCAATGTCATCTGAATCGAAAGTGTCGATATAGTGCGTGCATTCGTGAATGAGTGTCTTGACCTTCGCCGCCGTCCACAAATCGCCGTTTGAAATCGTACAGAACTTCGAATAGATGGCAATAATTCGTTTTTCGGAGTCTGGCTTGCATACTCCAGCCGCGTTGCTGCCACTGTCGGGTATCACACCGCAGGTGAGTTGCTTGTTCATGGCGTCATCCCATCGAACAATTTTCTCCGGAACAAGCTCTAGCATCGCGTTGAGCAGCTTCGGAAGCCCGATCGCCAGGGTTGTTCGGATGTCATCGTCGGCACGGCCGAAGTAGAGGCGGGCACGCGCCTGTTCCGCTACATTCCACGTAGTCACACCCGCGATACGCTGTTGTATCAACGAAATCGCCGCATCGCGGGCCTTCATGACTAATTCCCTGAACGCCTTGTTGGTCATGTTCGCGCATATGGGTGTCGTGTTGATGGACACATAGACCATCGACCCCGGATTGGTATTGGTGACGGCCCCCGAATGGACGAGGATCCATTCTTCGTTTTCCTGAACTTCAAAGTCGTATCTATTTCCCGAAAAGCCGCTCATTGCGTCAAGGCCCCTTTGTATAGATTTTCAGAGATGCTGCGGCGTCGGTGGCAATTCGATCTGTTTGCCCGGCCGCGTCCGTGATGCCTGCGAAGATCTGCCCGGTGTCGGTGATGATTCGATAGCGAACGTTGGCGAGCGGGCGGTGTGCATCATCGAGCAAGGTAAATTGCTCGTCATGTACGGCATCCGATAAGGCAAACGGCAGATGGGCTGCACCAGGTTTGCGCCCATCCAGCGTCGAAATTTCGCCCGCAGTAAAAGTCATCCGCATGCCGCGCTCAGCGTAGAAGATCGGCGGTGGGTTGCATCCGCAGACATTGATATCCCCGCTCAATGCCCACTGTTTGCCGTTCGGGCCGGTGCCTGGCCAACGCGGCCCTTGCGGTGCGATGTATCCTTCGCGCTTGCAGGCCGAGCAGTAGGTCTTCATATCGAGTGTGGCGATATGAACCGTCGGCGGCGGATTGGAACAGGTCACGCGGTCGAGGCCTTCAACAATGACCGCTTCCCCGGCGCGGTCGCCTTTGGCAAGAAAGTAGCGGATCATGAGCGCTACCTCAGCGGGGCATGGCCGAGCGGGTGACGATGCCAAAAACAGCGGACGACGCCACGCCTTGTCGCTCGGGACTATCGGTGATCGTGTCGCCGTTATCGAGTTCGCTGCCAACGAAGGCGAGCGGCGCGAAGTCGGCCCGGTCGGCCAAACCCAGACCGGTCGTCACGCGCGCGGTTGAGCCGTCGGGATAGCGGATCAGGTCGCCCACCGTGGCAGCTTTGCCCAAGTGCTGCGCTACTTCCCATGTGCCGGACGGCTCGCGTAATGCACCGCCGCGCGCTGTTGTCGCGCCACGTACCGCCAGTCTATAGGCAGGCGGTGCGGGTGGCGGCACATAGGTGGGATCGAACAGGCCCGCAACGCTTTGCCCCTCCCGCAGGTGAATGCCCCACGAAGTGCGCAGCGTTTCGGTAATGCGGTCGCCGTTGCTCAACCGGCTGCCCACTAACGCGAATGGCTTGCCTCCGCTATGGTTGTCTCCCGCGCCGTCGATAATCGCGGCCTCGCTACCGTCGTCGTAGGTCACTACATCGCCGACGCAGGCGACTTCCAATCCGGCCAATGTCAGGCCGCTGGTTGCGGTGGTGACACGTCCACCGCGTTCCGTGAGTGCGCCAACGGTGGCGAAAAGATGGGTCGGTCCTTTGGGTTCGTTTTTCATCCGGCTTCCCTGTCTCAGTAAATGGAATGGCTGCCTAGAGACGCTATTCCAGATAAGAAACGTCGATCAATCGGACGAATATGATTCGGCACCCATGACAGATGTGAATTGTTCTGTTTTACCGTTTGAATCGACCTAGCGCGGGAATACGCCGGTGGATCGGTGCGATAGCCTAATTTCTTCGGGGTTGCTTTCCATCCGGCAGCCAACTTGTTCATCCCGCCCGGGTGCGCTTGCCGGTGATTCGGTCTCAAGTCGAAAACCAGTCATTCGCACATGAGGGAACACCTCCCCATCGGAGGGTCGTCCTCCGGATAGAACGTCGGATAACCGCGCTCTTGCGCGTCGCGATACCCGGCACGCCGATCACGCCGCCCGCAAAAACAACCGCCGCGTCAGGTCGAACGCGACCAGGTTGCCGGCCACCACCAGCAGCAGCCCGACCACCGCGAGCGGCGACCACTGGTAGCCCTCAAATACCGTCGACACGGCCAGCGCGACGATCGGGAACAGCACCGTGCAGTACGCGGCGCGCTCCGGCCCGATCCGGCCGACGAGGGTCAGATAAGCGGTAAAGCCGATCACCGAACCGGGCACGGCCAGGTAGACGAGCGCGCCGAGATAACGCGGGCTCGTGTCGAGCGTGAACGGCATCCCGGCCACCATGCTGCCGACGGTCAGGATCGCCGCGCCGATCAGCATCGCCCAGCCGTTGGTCGCGAGCGGGTGCAGCCCCATCGACTGCATCCGGCTCGACAGCAGGTTGCCGATCGAGAAACACATCGTGCCCGCGAACGCGATGGCGAGCCCCATCCAGGTCGCGTGGTCGTCGAGATGGCCGGCCATCTGCTGCCAGAACAGGCACGCGATGCCCGCCAGCCCGAGCAGCGCACCGGCGATCGCCGATGGCCGCAGCGGACGGCCCATGAACAGCCGGCCGTTGATCGAGTTCAGCAGCGGCGCGGTCGAGAAGATCACCGCGACGAGGCCGCTCGGCACGACCTGCTCCGCATAGTAGAAGCACAGGAAATTCAGGCAGAACAGTGCAAAGCCCTGCGCGAGGAGAAAGCGCCACGCTTCGCGCGGCGGGCGCACCGGCCGGCGCATCACGCGCAACAACGCGAACAGCACGGCGGCCGCGAGCCAGAAGCGCCAGGCGATCGACACGGGCGGCGGCACGGCGCCGAGCTGCCATTTGATCGCGATCCAGGTGGTGCCCCAGATCAGCACGGTGACGAAATAAAGCGACAGGTTCATGGCGACAACGATCCAGAAAGCAGGTGAAACGGATCCCGACTATGCCGCCGCCCGGCGCGCGCCGATTGTCCGGAATTGCGGTCTTTTTCGGGCCGCCGCACGCGGCGCCGCGCGCCCGCTTATACTCGGGCCATCATGAGCCTCTCCCTTTCCGCGCCCCCCGTCGACCACCCCACCGCCCTGGCTGGCGGCGATCTGCCGTTCGGCCTGCAGTCGGTCTGCCGCACGCTCGCGGACGCGAACGCGACGCTCGAGCGCTTCGCGTGGCTCGGCGATCACCTGGCGATCGCCGAATGGACGCGGATCACCGACGAAAGCGAGACGGTCTACGAGCAGCCGGGCCACCACACGCTGTCGTGCTACCTCGACGGCGGTTACCGGACCGAACGCCAGCGCGTGCCGCGCTACGGCGCGCCGAGCCTGCTGTGCGCGCTGCCGGGCGACCATGAATCGCGCTGGTGGGTGCGCGGCGAGATGCACTTCATCCACCTGTATTTCCTGCCCGAGCACTTCACGCAGCGCGCGATCCGCGAACTCGACCGCGAGCCTCGCGAGCTGAAGCTCGCCGACCGCACTTATTTCGAGGATGCGCGCGTCGCCGCGCTGCTGCGCTCGCTCGCGCTGGACGGCTGGGACGATGCCGACGAACGGCTGCGCGTGAACGAGACCGCGCACGAGGTGCTGAGCCTGCTGCTGCGCGGGCAGAGCACGACCCGCACCGACACGTCGTTCCGCGGCGGGCTCGCACCGGCCGTGCGCCGCCGCGTGCGCGACTACATCGACACGTACCTGACGCAACCGCTGACGCTCGGCGAACTCGCCGATGTCGCCGCACTGTCCGAGTACCACTTCTCGCGGATGTTCCGGCTGTCGTTCGGCCGCGCGCCGCACGCGTGGGTGGCCGAACAACGGCTCGCGCGGGCACGCGAGCTGCTGCGCACGACGGCGCTGCCGCTCGCGCAGATCGCGGCCGACTGCGGCTATGCGAACGCCGGCCACTTCAGCCATCGCTTTCGCGACGCACACGGCACGACGCCGAATACGTACCGGCGCGCGATGCAGGGCCGCTGAGCGCGGGCCCCTTTTTCCCGTTTCCCCGCCTACGCGCCGCGCCGCGACAGTTCCTGTTCGAGCGCCGCGACACCGGCCGGCAGGTCGACCGGCACCTTCAGGTCGACCATCGTGCGGCCGAACGCATGCAGCGTGCGGAACAGGTTGTGTTCGCGGCACTGCTCGCCCATCTGCCCGATCCGTACGATCGGCAAGCCGAACGAGCCCGAGATCTCGACCTGGTACTGCTTCGAGATATGGCCGCAGACCATTCCGGGCGTGAGCCCTTCCGGCGTCTCGATCCCGACCACTGAATTGAGCCGGCAGTCCTTCGGCGCGTAGAGCTTGAGCCCCATCGACTCGACGCCCGCCTGCAGCGCGAGCGAGCAGCGCAGGTGGCGCGCGAAGCGGCTTTCGAGCGTCTCCGCGCAGACGAGCCGCAGCGCCTCGTGCAGCGCGAGCACGCCGGACACGGGCGCCGTGTAGTGATAGCCGGCGTTGTGCCAGAAGTTCTCCGCGAGCGCCATGTCGAGACACCAGTGCGCGTTCGGCTCGGGGCGAGTCTTCATCCGCTCCCATGCGGCGTCGGAGAACGCGATCAGCGACACGCCCGGGATCGACGACAACCCCTTCTGGCCGCCGGTGATCACCGCGTCGATGCCCCACGCGTCCATCTCGAGCGGCATCGTCGACAGCGTGCACACCGCGTCGACCACGACCAGCGCGCCGGCCGCCTTCGCGAGCGCCGCGATGTCGCGCAGGTCGCGGTTCCATACGGTATTCGACGTCTCGCCCTGCACGATCGTGACGATCTCGGGCCGCTCGCGCGCGATTGCGTCCGCGATCTCGTCGAGGCTGGCGACCGCGCGGTCGGCCACTTCGAGCGTCGCGACGTCGGCGCCGACGCGCGTGGCCATCTCGGCCATCCGCGCGCTGAAGAAGCCGTTGCGGATCGACAGCACGCGCGTGCCGCGCCACGCGAGGTTCGAGATCGCCATTTCCATCGCGGCCGAACCGGGGCCCGCGACGCCGAGCACCCACTTCGTGCGGGTCTGGAACACGTAGCGCGCCATTTCCTTCACCTGCTCGATGATCTTCGCCATCGTCGCGCCGAGGTGGTTGATCACGACCGTGTTCGCCTTCGCGACGGCGGCCGGAATCGGGACCGGGCCGGCCCCCATCATCAGCAGCGGTTCTTCGGGCAGGATCGCGTCGAGCGGCACGACGACGGGACAGGGAATCGGCGAGTAATCGATGGACATGGCTGGTAAAAGGTGAGGAAAGGAAGTGCACGGACGCCCGCCGCGCTGCGGGGCGAACTGATCGATCATTCCGCGTTCCGCCGCCTCGCGCAAGAGGCACGCGCGGCCGGACAGCGCGATGGTGGCCCGGTCGCCGAACCGGGCCAGCCGGCCGTGCGCGGGTCGCATGCCAGTCATCCGGATTGAAAAAGGATTGCCGGCAACGGTGTGAAACGGTTCCACGCGTGCATCAAGCGCACGATTTTCTTCGCCAATAACACCGTGCCCCGTCGATTTCTCCGCTTCAGTGCGACTTCCGTATCGATTGAAATAGACCCGATCCGTGATGAAAATCATCGCGCGGAATCCGATACGCAAAACCCTCGCACCATCGAAAACATCCACTAGTGCAGCATGAATTGGGGCGCGCCTCCCATCAACACCTGAACAAACTCACAAAAATATCTCTCAACTCGTTGAATTAAATAGACAATATTCACACCCAACATGCGTGCCCAATATCGCACCACCTTTGAACGGCAGGCATACCAGACAGCACGACGTTTAACGCGTTACTCCCGATTTCGATTTTCCGCAACCCGCCGCTTTTCTCAGGTTGACGGATATCGCGCGGTATTGAACAATCGTCTGCGGAATCGAAGAAAACGATTTTTCGATACGATGGAAAACCGAGGGCCGCGCGAGGCGCTTTCGAGGTCGCGCAGCGCAAAACCACAACCATAATCAATCAACCGGGCCAAAAATACGCAAGCCATGAACCAGATTCAGACCATGCGTGTATTCGTCTGCGTCGCCGAGCAACAGAGCTTCCGGCGCGCGGCGCACCATCTCGGCGTGTCCAATGCACTCGTCACGCGTTCGATCGCGATGCTCGAGGGCCACCTGAACACCCGGCTGATCCACCGCACAACGCGGAACCTGTCGCTCACCGAGGCCGGCGTACGCTACCTCGACGGCTGCCGGGCGCTGCTCGAGGAATTCGATCACCTCGAGTCGTCCGTCGCGCATGCCGTGCGCGAACCGGCCGGCACGCTGCGCGTCGTCGCGTCGGGCCTGCTGTCGCCGCTTGCGCTGACGCCGCTCGTCAGCAGCTTCCGGCGCCGCTACCCCGAGTTGCGCGTGCAGCTGACCGTCGCAGAGGGGCCGCTCGACGTGCTCGATTCCGGGTACGACGTCGGCATCGTCACGGGCAACCGGCTCGACGGCAACCCGACGCTGATCGGCCACGCCCTCTCACCGAATCCGTTCGTTGCGGTCGCGGCGCCGGCCTATCTCGAGCGACGCGGCGAGCCGCGGCTGCCCGACGACCTGCCGGGCCACGACTGGGTCACGCTCGCGCCGCACCAGCATGCGCCCGCGTGGCAACTGTTCGGCCACGACGGCGTCGCGCATTCCGTCACGGTGCGTCCGGCCTGCACGGTCAACCAGCTCGCGCTCGTCCACGCGGCCGCCGTGGCCGGCGCGGGCATCGCGGTGCTGCCCGAGCCGTGCGTCGCCAGCGCGCTCGCCAGCGGCGCGCTCGTGCGGCTCATGGCCGGCTACCGGATCGACGATCCCGACACGCAGTTGTCGCTCGTCTACCCGAACCGCCAGTACGTGCCGGCCCGCACGCGCAGCTTCGTCGAGCACGCGCTCGATCACTTCAGCGCGCAGCCGGCCCGCGAACACACCGATTACGGCTTCCTGCGGCCGTCGCGCGGGCCCGACCGCTCCGACATCCTCACAGGGCTGCAGTAAACTGCGCGCGTCAGCCTTCGGAGGTGCAGCGTGCGCGTGATCCTGTTCAGCAGCCGGCAGTACGACGACGATTCGTTTGCTGCCGCCAACCGGCAGTTCGGCTATCGGCTGCACTTCCAGCCGTCGCACCTCGACGCGGAAACCGCGATCCTTGCGCATGGCTACGACGTCGTCTGCCCGTTCGTCAACGACACCGTCGACGCTGCCGTCCTCGAACGGCTGGCGGACGGCGGCACGCGCCTGATCGCGCTGCGCTCGGCGGGCTTCAACCATGTCGACCTGGCGGCCGCCGAGCGGCTCGGCATCACGGTCGTGCGCGTGCCTGCCTATTCACCGCACGCGGTTGCCGAGCACGCGGTCGCGCTGATCCTCGCCCTCAACCGCCGCCTGCCGCGCGCCGTCGCGCGCACCCGCGAGGGCGACTTCTCGCTGAACGGCCTGCTCGGCTTCGACCTGCACGGCAAGACCGTCGGCGTGATCGGCACCGGCATCATCGGCAGCGTGTTCGCGAAGATCATGATGGGCTTCGGGATGCATGTGCTCGCGCATTCGGTGCCGCCGTACAACGACGAGCTGATCGCGTTCGGCGCGCGCTATGTCGCGCTCGACGAATTGCTGCACCACGCCGACATCGTCAGCCTGCACTGCCCGTTGCTGCCGTCGACGCACCATCTGATCAACGAACGGACGCTCGCGCGGATGAAGCACGGCGCGATGCTGATCAACACCGGGCGCGGCGGCCTCGTCGACGCGCAGGCACTGGTCGACGCACTCAAGAGCGGCCAGCTCGGCCATCTCGGGCTCGACGTGTACGAAGAGGAAAGCGGGCTCTTCTTCGAGGATCACTCCGACCTGCCGCTGCAGGACGACGTGCTCGCGCGGCTGCTGACGTTCCCGAACGTGATTGTCACGTCCCACCAGGCATTCTTCACGCGCGAGGCGCTCGCCGAGATCGCGCACACCACGCTGTTGAACATCGAGGCATGGCATGCCGGCACGCCGCAGAACGTCGTGACCGCGAATCGCTGAGAAATCGACGAATCCGGCTCATTTCATGGCGGCAAGCGATACCGCAATCGTTTGCTTTTGATCGCCGCTGAAAACACGACCTTTTGCGTCAACAATTTCGTGTTTTGTTTCAAATGATGTAACGCGGCGCGTGCGCCGTCTGCTATCGTTGCGCCGACGTTATCCCGCCTCCTCCCGTCCATGCGTTTCGACGACTCCGACATCGCCGCCGTCTACCGCGCCATTTTCGAACGGCGCGACATGCGCCATTTCACGCCGGCACCCGTCGATCCCGCCGTGCTCGCGCGCCTGCTGCGCGCGGCGCATCACGCACCGAGCGTCGGCTTCATGCAGCCGTGGCGCTTCATCCGCATCACCGATCCGGCGCTGCGCACCGCGATCCACGCACTGGTCGAGGCCGAGCGCTGCGCAACCGCCGACGCACTCGGCGAGCGCCAGGACGAATTCATGCGGCTCAAGGTCGAAGGCGTACGCGAATGCGGCGAGCTGCTGGTCGTCGCGCTCGCCGACGGTCGCGAGCGCCACGTGTTCGGCCGTCGCACGCTGCCGGAGATGGATCTCGCGTCCGCGGCTTGCGCGATCCAGAACATGTGGCTCGCGGCCCGCGCCGAAGGGCTCGGGATGGGCTGGGTATCGCTGTTCGACGTCGATGCGCTGCGCACGCTGCTGCGCATGCCCGACGGCGCGAAGCCGATCGCCGTGCTGTGCGTCGGGCACGTCGACGCGTTCTATGCGAAGCCGATGCTCGAGCAGGAGCGTTGGGCCGCGCGGATGCCGATCGAAGCGTGCCTGTTCGAGAACGGCTGGGACGATCCGGCCGCGATCGCTGCCGCAGGGTCGCCTTCGTCGCCCGCCGACGTAGCGGACGCGGCAACGGAAACTGGGGCCGGCTCCGCAAGCGCTTCGACCACGAGCGTCGGCGGATTCCCCGAACGCCTCGCCTGACGAGTCCGCCGCGGCCATCGTTCCGTCCCCGCAATTTCACCGCCGCCAACCCCGCCGAATCCCACACTGTGAGCGCCACGCGGGCAATCCCGTCGCACGCCGGCAACAACCGTTTTGGCCCCAAGCATAGGGGTTTTCACTGAAGTAGAATCGCGGCTGTCGTTCGCCTTACCGTCCGCCCGCCCCGCGCATCCTGCGCCCGCCCGAGCGGCGGCTTTTCCCGAGCCCACCGCGATGCCCTTACCTCTTTTCGCCCTCGCCGTAGCCGCATTTGGAATCGGTACCACCGAGTTCGTGATCATGGGGCTGCTGCCCAATGTCGCGCGCGATCTCGGCGTGTCGATCCCGGCCGCCGGCATGCTCGTGTCGGGCTATGCGCTCGGCGTGACGATCGGTGCGCCGATCCTCGCGATCGTCACCGCGAAGATGCCACGCAAGCGCGCGCTGATGGGCCTGATCGGGCTGTTCATCGCGGGCAACCTGTTCTGCGCGATCGCCCCGGGCTATGCGGTGCTGATGGCCGCGCGCGTCGTCACGGCGTTCTGCCACGGCGCGTTCTTCGGGATCGGCTCGGTGGTCGCGAGCAACCTCGTCGCGCCGAACCGTCGCGCGCAGGCGATCGCGCTGATGTTCACCGGCCTGACGCTCGCGAACGTGCTCGGCGTGCCGCTCGGCACCGCGCTCGGCCAGGCATACGGCTGGCGCGCGACGTTCTGGGCCGTCACCGGCATCGGCATCGCCGCGGCCGCCGCGCTGGCTGTCTGCCTGCCGAAGAACCTTGCGATGCCCGACACCAGCATCACGCGCGAATTCAGCGTGCTGAAGCATCCACAGGTGCTGATGGTGCTCGGCATCAGCGTGCTCGCGTCGGCCAGCCTCTTCAGCGTGTTCACGTACATCACGCCGATCCTCGAGGATGTGACGGGCTTCTCGCCGCGCCAGGTCACCTACGTGCTGCTGTTGTTCGGCCTCGGGCTGACGGTGGGCGGCACGCTCGGCGGCAAGCTCGCCGACTGGCGCCGGATGCCGTCGCTGATCGCGACGCTCGCGCTGATCGGCGTGGTCCTCGCGCTGTTCGCGGGCACGATGCACCTGCCGTTCGCGGCGCTCGCGACGATCTTCCTGTGGGGCATCCTCGCGTTCGCGATCGTGCCGCCGCTGCAGATCCTGATCGTCGACCGCGCCAGCGACGCGCCGAACCTCGCGTCGACGCTGAACCAGGGTGCGTTCAACCTCGGCAACGCGACCGGCGCATGGCTCGGCGGGATGGCGATCGGCTCCGGCGTGTCGCTCGTGAACCTGCCGTGGGTCGGCGTCGCGATGGCCGTCGCGGCGCTCGCGCTCACGCTGTGGTCGGCGTCGCTCGAACGTCGGCCGGTGGCCGTGCCGACCGAGTACGTGTGACGCAACCCTGCTGAAATCGTTGCGGGCACAACTCCACTCAAAGCTGATGGCCTTCATGGACCTTTCAAGATCCGCGGTGTAGCATCCCCGCCGATGAAAGCCATTCTTAATCGCGATTTCCTCGCACTCATCCTGAGCGTCGCGGTCGTCGGTCTCGGCACCGGCGCCACGCTGCCGCTCACCGCGCTCGCGCTGACCGAAGCCGGACACGGCACCAACGTCGTCGGCATGTTGACGGCCGCGCAGGCGCTCGGCGGCCTCGCGATCGTCCCGTTCGTCACCGCGCTTGCACGGCACATCGGCTCGCGCCGCGCGATCGTCGTGTCGGTCGTGTTGCTCGCGGCGGCCACCGCGCTGATGCAGTTCACGTCGAACCTGATCCTGTGGGGCGCGCTGCGCGTGCTGTGCGGCGCCGCGCTGATGCTGCTGTTCACGATCGGCGAGGCGTGGGTCAACCAGCTCGCCGACGATTCGACGCGCGGCCGCGTCGTCGCGATCTACGCGACCAATTTCACGCTGTTCCAGATGGCGGGCCCCGTGCTCGTAAGCCAGATCGCCGGTGCGACGAGCATCCGCTTCGCGCTGTGCGGCGCGCTGTTCCTGCTCGCGCTGCCGACGCTCGCGACGATCCGGCGCGCGCCGCTCGCCGGCGACGACGCGCATCACGAAGCGCACGGCCGCTGGCTCGACATCCTGCCGCGCATGCCAGCGTTGATCATCGGCACCGGCTTCTTCGCGCTGTTCGATACGCTCGCGCTGTCGCTGCTGCCGCTCTACGCGATGGATCACGGCGTCGCGAGCGCCACCGCCGTGCTGCTCGCGTCGATCATGCTGTTCGGCGATACCGCGATGCAGTTCCCGATCGGCTGGCTCGCGGACAAGCTCGGCCGCGAACGCGTGCACCTCGGCGCAGGCTGGATCGTGCTCGCCGGCCTGCCGCTGCTGCCGTTCGTGATCGCCAATCCGTGGCTGTGCTGGCCGTTGCTGTTCGTGCTCGGCGCGGCGGCCGGCAGCATCTACACGCTGTCGCTCGTCGCGTGCGGCGAACGCTTCCGCGGTGCGGCGCTCGTCACCGCGAGCTCGCTGGTGTCGGCGTCGTGGAGCGCCGCGAGCTTCGGCGGCCCGTTGGTCGCCGGCGCGCTGATGGAACAACTGGGCAGCCACGCGCTGGTCGGCGTGCTGGTCGTCTGCGTCGCGGCGTTCGTCGCGGCCGCGCTGTGGGAGCGCCGCGTCGCGCTGCAGCGCGCGGTCTGATGCAGATTGGCGTTGGCGTTGGCGTTGGCGTTGGCGTTGGCGCGCAGCATCATGCACCGATACGCGTCAGCCCGCTCGCGTCCCTCCCGCGGTAAACGAAAACGGCCCGCGCAATGCGGGCCGCCCTGTCCTTCCGGACTACGCGCGATCCACACGTGACCTACGCATAACGTTTCGCGCTGCGATCCGTCACGCGCTGCGCGCCGGCAAAATCTTCCCCGCACACGTGCCGAAGCCGACCCGATAACCGTCGCCCTGGCACCAGCCGGCGAGCGTCAGCTCGTCGCCGTCCTCGATGAACGTGCGGCTGCCGCCACCGTTCAGCGCGACCGGCTCCTTGCCGTTCCACGTCAGTTCGAGCAGGCTGCCGAACGAATCCTTCGTCGGCCCGCTGATCGTGCCCGAACCCATCAGGTCACCCACGCGCGTGTTGCAGCCCGCGACCGTGTGATGCGCGAGCTGCTGCGCCATCGTCCAGTACATGTGCTTGAAGTTCGTGCGACAGATCGACGTGGCTTCGGCCGCCCCTTCCGCGCGCAGCGTCACTTCCAGCGCGATGTCGAACCCATGCTTGCCCGCGTGCCGCAGATACGCGAGCGGCTGCGGCGACTGCTCCGGCTGCGCGACACGGAATGGTTCGAGCGCGTCGAGCGTGACGATCCATGGCGAGATCGTCGTCGCGAAGCCCTTCGAATTGAACGGCCCGAGCGGCACGTATTCCCACTGCTGGATGTCGCGCGCGCTCCAGTCGTTCAGCAGCACCATCCCGAAGATATGCGCTTCCGCGTCCTCGCACGCGATCGGCTCGCCGAGCGCATTGCCCTTCCCGACGATGAAACCCGTCTCCAGTTCGATGTCGAGCTTGCGGCACGCACCGAATACCGGGCGCTCCTGGTCGGGCAACTTCAGTTGCCCGTTCGGGCGCCGCACCGGCGTGCCGCTCACGACCACCGACGACGCTCGGCCGTTGTAGCCGATCGGCATCTCCGACCAGTTCGGCAGCAGCGCATTCTTCGGATCACGGAACATCGAACCGACGTTGGTCGCGTGCTCCTTCGACGAATAGAAATCGGTATAGCCGGGAATGTCGACCGGCAGATGCAGCGTCGCGTCGCGCTGCGCGACGAGCACCTGTGCGCGCAGCGCCGTATCGTCGCGCAACCGCGCGTTGTCGCGCGAAAACAGATCGGACAGCTGCACGCGCACGCTACGCCATGCGTCACGGCCGAGCGCGATGAATGCATTGAGCGTCGGTGCCGCGAACACATCGGCACCGGCCGGCAGCGTCACGAGGCCCGCGCGCGCGAGCGCAGCGAGATCGACGATCTGGTCGCCGAGCGCCACGCCTGCACGGCGCGACGCTTGCTTCGCATCGCTGAAGATCCCGAACGGCAGGTTCTGGATCGGGAAATCGCAGGCGGCGTCGTTCGCCGTCTCGACCCAGCTCTTGCGGGCCGGGTCGAGCGTCGCGCGCCAGTCTTGGGTATCGCTCATCGTTGCTCCGGGTTGAAGTGTTTCTTGATGCCTTGCCAGCATTCGAAGTAGTCGGCCTGCAGCTGCGCGGTGTCGAGCGCGTAGCGCGTCGGCCGGATCAGCGTGCGGGTTTCGAACATGAACGCCATCGTCGCGTCGACCTTGTGCGGCTTCGTCGTGTCGCTCGCCGATGCCTTCTCGAACGTGTCCGCGTCGGGCCCGTGGCCCGACATGCAGTTGTGCAGGCTCGCGCCGCCCGGCACGAAGCCTTCGGCCTTCGCGTCATAAGCGCCGTGTACGAGCCCCATGAATTCGCTCGCGACGTTGCGGTGGAACCAGGGCGGGCGGAACGTATCCTCGGCCGCGAGCCAGCGCGGCGGGAAGATCACGAAGTCGATCGTGTCGACGCCCGGCGTGTCGCTCTGCGACTGCAGCACCAGGAAGATCGACGGATCGGGATGGTCGTAGCTGATCGAGCCGATCGTGTTGAACAGGCGCAGGTCGTACTTGTAGGGCGCGTAGTTGCCGTGCCACGCGACGACGTCGAGCGGCGAATGGCCGATGTCCGCGCGCCACAGCCGGCCGTTCAGCTTCGCGATCAGCTCGAACGCGCCCTCGCGGTCTTCATACGCGGCTTGCGGCGTCAGGAAGTCGCGCGGGTTCGCGAGACCGTTCGAGCCGATCGGGCCGAGATCCGGCAGGCGCAGTTGCGCGCCGAAGTTCTCGCAGATGTAGCCGCGCGCATCGCCGTCCGGCAGCGTGACGGCAAAACGCACGCCGCGCGGGATCACCGCGATCTCGAACGGCTCGACGTCGACGCGGCCGAATTCGGTCGCGATGAACAGGCGCCCCTGCTGCGGCACGATCAGCAGTTCGCCGTCCGCGCTGTAGAAGAAGCGGTCCTGCATCGAGCGGTTCGCCGCGTACAGGTGGATCGCGCAGCCGTTCATCGCGGCGGCCGAACCGTTGCCGGCCATCGTCACGAGGCCGTCGACGAAATCGGTCGGCTCGGCCGGCATCGGCAGCGGATCCCAGCGCAGCTGGTTCGGCGGTGTCGGCGGCACGTCGGCCGAATCGCCGAACTCCGACACGAGCCGCTGCGGCCCCGCGTACGGCTCGAACGGCCGGTGCACGGCCGCCGGGCGGATGCGGTACAGCCACGAGCGGCGGTTGTGGCCGCGCGGCGCGGTGAACGCCGTGCCCGACAGCTGCTCCGCGTACAACCCGTACGGCGCGCGCTGCGGCGAGTTGCGGCCGTGCGGCAACGCGCCGGGCAATGCCTCGGTCGCGAATTCGTTCGCGAAACCGCTCTGGTAGCCGGCGGTTGCCGGTTTCGACAGGTCAAGCGTCATCGTTTCCTTTCTCCCTCAATTCATCGCGGCGTTCGGCGCCTGCGCACCGCTTCGCCGCGTCACACCGGCAAGCCCCAGGACGAACAGCGCCGAGCACAGCACGGGCACCGCGGCCGCATGGAACAGCGCACCGTTCGACCAGTTGAGCGCAATCAGTTGTCCGCCGACGAGCGGCCCGAGCACCGAGCCGATCCGGCCGATGCCGAGGCTCCAGCCGATGCCCGTCGAGCGCAGCGACGTCGGGTAATACTGGCCCGCGAGCGCGTTCACGGCCGGCTGCCCGCCGACCACGCAGAACCCGCCCGCGAACACCACCACCAGCAGCCACGGCAGCGCATGCGCGACCGAGCCGATCAGTCCCACCGACACGGCCGCGCACGCGAAGCAGGCGAACAGCACGCGCACGAAGCCGTAGCGTTCGATGAACCAGCCGAGCGACAGCGTGCCGATCACGCCGCCCGTCTGCAGCACCGTACCGACGATCACCGCCGTGCCCGGCGAATAGCCCGCATCGCGCATCACGGTCGGCAGCCAGTTCGACAGGAAGTACAGATCGATCAGGTTCATGAAGCTGATCGCCCACAGCAGCAGCGTGACCGGCAGGCGGCCGTGGCTGAACAGTTCGGCGACCGGCGCACCGGTCGCGGCGCGCTCGCGCACGACGAGCCGCGTGTTCGCATCGATGCCGGCCTGCGGCGCGAAATGCGCGAGCCACTCGCGTGCCTGCGCGACGCGCCCTTTCAGCACCAGGAACTGCAGCGACTCCGGCAGCCGCGCGACCATCGCGATCGTCAGCACGAGCGGCACCGCGCCGCCGACGAAGAATACCGACCGCCAGCCGAGCGCCGGAATCAACGCGGCGCTGATGAAGCCGCCGATCGCCGCGCCGAGCGTGAAGCCGCACGACACGATCATCATCCGCTTCACGCGATGCGGGGCCGGGCTGAACTCGCCGACCAGCGCCATCGCGTTCGGCATGATGCAGCCGAGGCCGAGGCCCGTGACGAAGCGCAGCGCCATCAGCACCGGGATCGAACCTGCGAATGGCGTCGCGAGCATCGTCACCGCGAAGAACAGCGTCGAGCCGATCAGCACCGGGCGCCGCCCGATCCGGTCGGCCAGCACCGACAGCCCGAGCGCGCCGAGCAGCATCCCGAACAGGCTCGCGCTGAACACGGGCCCCAGCGCCTGCTTCGGCACGCCCCATTCGGCGATCACGCTCGGTGCGACGTAGCCCATCGCCTGCGCATCGAAACCGTCGATCACTAGGCACAGCCCGCACAACACGAGCAGCATCCAGTGGAAGCCCGGGCGATGGGTGTCGTCGATCACGCGCTCGACTTCGAGCACGCGCGCGTCGGCCGGCGCCGCGCTCATCGCGCCACCTCGGCGGCCGGATGCGCGGGCGGCGTCACGCCCTGGCGCGCGAGCGCCATTGCTTCGCGCAGCACGTCGGCGTCGCCGATCTGGTTCGCGAGCAGCAGGATCAGCTTCGCGTTGACGAGCTGGCTGTCGGCGTCGGACAGGTCGCGATGCATGTCGATCAGCGCTTCGTAGAACGCGTCCGGATCGGCCAGGCGCGGGCGGGTGTCGAGTGGGGGCATGACGGAGTCTCCGGTGTCTTTATCGTTTTCAGCGTGCGCAGGTCGCGCGCGCCAGTGCGTCGGCCAGCGCCTGACGGTCGAGCGTGCGCGACCGCGCGCACACGTGCTGGTCGGGACGCAGCAGGTAGAACGTGCCGGGCGTCGCGTCGTAGCGTTGCGCGGCGAGGCCGTCGGCGTCCTCCACGACGACGACACCCGCGACCGGCTGCGCGTGCCCGGCCGGCACGACGAGCACGGGCCGCACCGGCAGCGCGAGGCCGTCGAGCGCCTGCGCGAGCGCAGGCGCATCGCCCGGCAACCCGAACAGCACACCGGTGAAGCCGCCGCCCAGATGCTGCAGCAGCCAGCCCGCCGCGCCCTGCGTACGCACCGGCGCATCGGCCGCCGCCGCGCCCGGCCGCATTGCGCCCGTGAAGGCGTCGCCGTTGCGGTCCGGCGTGTTCAGCGGCGAATCGGCGAGCACCGCCGGCACCGACAGGCGGCCGCTGTTCACGAGCTTGCGCGCGAATTCGCAGTCGCGTGCAAGCTTCAGCGTCGCATCGCGGAACACGCGCGACACTGGGCTCTTCGGCGTGATGAAGTCGGTCGAGCGCGTCGAGTTACGGATGTTCTCGTCGGCCGCGAATTCACGCTCGCTCGCATACGTATCGAGCAGGCTGTCGGCCGAGCGGCCATCGAGCACGAGCTTCAGCTTCCACGCGAGGTTGTCGGCATCCTGCACGCCGCTGTTCGCGCCGCGCGCGCCGAACGGCGACACGCCGTGCGCGGAATCGCCCGCGAACAGCACGCGGCCGTGCCGGAACGATTCCATCCGCTGGCAGCGGAACGTATAGACGCTCACCCATTCGAGCTCGAACTCGACGTCCGGCCCGAGCAGCGCGCGCACGCGCGGGATCACGCGCTCCGGCTGCTTCTCGGCGACGGGGTCGGCATCCCAGCCGAGCTGGAAGTCGATGCGCCACACGTTGTCGGGCTGTCGATGCAGCAGCACCGACTGATTCGGGTGAAACGGCGGGTCGAACCAGAACCAGCGCTCGGTCGGAAACTCCGCCTTCATCTTCACGTCGGCGATCAGGAAACGGTCCTTGAACGTGCGGCCGTGGCTTTCGAGGCCCATCATCGTGCGCATCGGGCTGCGCGAGCCGTCGGCCGCGATCACGTACTGCGCGCGCAGCGTCGCGACGCCTTCCGGCGTTTCGATCGTCAGCACCGCGTGTTCGGCCGACTGGTCGATGCCCGTGACCTTGTGCTTCCAGCGGATGTCGATGTTCGGCAGCTCGAACGCACGGTCGGCCAGGTAGCCTTCGACGTAGTACTGCTGCAGGTTGATGAACGCGGGGCGCGCATGCCCTTCCTCGGGCAGCAGGTCGAATGCGTAAAGCTGCTCGTCCTGCAGGAACACCTTGCCGACGTGCCAGCTCACGCCCTTGTCGACGAAGCGCTCGCCGCAGCCGAGCCGGTCGAAGATCTCGAGCGTGCGCTTCGCGAAGCAGATCGCGCGCGAGCCGGTCGACAGCGTGTCGTCGTCGTCGAGCAGCACGACGCTCACGCCCTGCTGCGCGAGGTCGATCGCGGCCGCAAGGCCCACCGGGCCCGCGCCGACGACGATCACCGGGTGCACGGTCGTGTCCTGCGCACGCGGGCGGTATTCGAACTTCAGCGTCTGGTAATCGATGCTCATGGTCGCCATCCGCTCCTCAACCCTGCCGGGCGCGGGCCGGCACGCCCGTCATCCCGCCCGTCGCCTGCCGGCGCGCCGCGCCGCTCTCCCGCGTGCCATTCCTGTCAACCGCCACGTCTCGCTCCTTGCTTCCTGTTGATTCGTGAACGGCGCCGTTTCGCGGCGCCCGCCTGCCGCATTTCTTGATCGGCGACAAATCCTCGATTTACGAATAGTAAAACCAATTACGAATAGTGAAATCAACGTAAACCCTAGGCGAAGCGTCGAGGACGGGATAACCATATGAGCGAAACGCCAAGCCGAGCTTGGCCGGCACTGCTAATATCAAGCTACGAGGCGGCCCGTTCGGCCGCCGTTTTTCCTTCTTACGCCGATGATTCCGCCCACCATTCCCGAGCTGGTCGCCCGTGCCGGGCAACTGCCGTATCTGCGGGATCACCTCGCGCTCGCCGATGGCGGCACCGCAAGCGCGAACCTGCCGGAGCGCACGCTCGGCAGCGCCTACGAACCGATCTACGACGTGACGATGCCCGGTGCACCGCAATCGACGTCGTTCGCCGACGCGATCGAGCGCTACGGCGACGAGCTCGGCTTCCAGGCCGTGACGGTCGTCACGGGTGCGCCGCACGATCCGGTCGACTCGGCCGTCGACGACCAGACGCTCGTCGCGATCGACCGCCTGTCGCGCGCGCTGCATGCCATCAATTTCTTTGGCGCACAGCGCCACGGGCTGCTGTTCCTGCGCGTGCACGAACGGCTGCTGAAAAGCGTGAAGTACGACCACGGCAAGCATTTCTCGTCGGTGCTGCAGCGCTTCGGGCTGCCGAACGAGCGGATCGTGATCGAGCTGCCGGCGGTCGCGGTCGCGCACAAGACCTTCCTCGGCTACCTGACGCGCAGCTATCAGCATCACGGCTTCAAGGTCGCGGACAAGCTGCCGGACCCGGGCCGCATCCTCGCGGTCGAATCGGAGATGGCGCGCCCGGACTACATCAAGATGGATGCGGGCATCGCGTTGCGCGACGGGATGGTCAAGGCGCTCGTCGCGTATGCGCAGCGCGTGCGGATTCCGCTGATCTTCGACGGCGTCGTCGACGAAACGCAGTGCGAGCTGCTGCGCCAGTACGACGTGCGGTTCATGCAGGGGCCCGTGTTCGCGAAGGTCGTGACGGCCTGAGCCACGGTGGATGAGGGGTTCGCCCACGCGGGGCGTCGCGTGCCGACAGTTGAATGCAGGTGATGTAACGGGGGAGTCGGGCCGTCTGGCTTGCCCCGTCGTCCGAGATCCGGCGGGCGGTTGCCGGCCTCGTGGAAAGACCGGCTTCGCGGGAACGCGCGCTTCGTTTCCGGCAAAACCGATGTCGGCGCTGACCTACCGCTTACGCCCTTCCACCGTCATCGTACTTGGGCAGATCGTCGTCGATCTCGATGCCCGGAAAGCGATCCCCATACCAGACATGCCAGGCCGGACGCAGCCGCGACGGCTCGTCGAGCGTCGCGTAATTGATCTCGACCGTCCTGGGTGCATCACTGAGCCGGTATTCGAGCTGCGCGCCGCAACGGCCGCAGAAGCGCCGCTCGCCCCACGCGCTCGACGCATACACCGTCGGCTCGCCTTGCAGGTATTCGAACGCGTCGATCGGCACCGATGCCGACGCGACGACCGCCGCGCCGGTCGTGCGCTGACAGAGCCGGCAGTGGCAAAAACCGGCGTCGGCCGGGACATGGGTGATCCGGTACCGGATCGCGCCACACGCGCATCCGCCTTCCATCGATTCTGCGTGAGACATGGCAAGCCTCTTCGTCGGTGAGCTGGCGAACGATCATGCGCGCGGTTCGTTCGTGGCACAACCGGCGGCGGTGTCGTGCTCGTACGCTGCCGACCGTACCAGCGCCCCTCCCTGTGGCTTGCGCCCCTCGCTCAGGCCGTCTGCCCAAGTCGCTGCGCGAGCGCCTTCAGCTTCGGCCCGACCTGCGTACGGAACACGTCCTCGTCCATCGACGATGCGGGGCCGCTGCAGCTCAGGATCAGCCAGCGCCCTTCGCGCGGCTCGCGAAACGGCACGGCCGCCGCGTTGACGTCCATGTGCCACGCCCGGAACGAATAGCAGCAGCCCCCCGCCGAGAACTCGGCCACCGCCTGCTGCGCGGCAGCGACGAGCGCATCGGCGTCGGCCGCGCCGCCGGCCGCACGATGCAGCTCCACATAAAGCGCGCGGCGCACGTCTTCCGGCTGCACGGCCAGGTACGCGCGCCCCATCGAGCTCGTCAGCATCGACAGCCGCGAACCGGGCGCAAGCCCGAGCGTCAGTGCGGTCTCGCTGCGGATCGTCTCCAGATAGATCATGTCGAGCCCATCGCGGCAGCCGAGCGACACGGCCGCGCCGATGTCGCGCGCGAGCGCCTGCATGTGCGGCCGTGCGAGGTCGATCGTGCCCGAGCCCGACAGCAGCGCGTAGCCGAGCGACAGCACGCCGGCGTCGAGCGCATACTTTCCGAGCGTCTCGTCGTAACGCAGGTAGCCGAGTACGGTCAGCGTGTAGGCGAGCCGGTTCACCGTCGCCTTCGGCAGCCCGGTGCGCTCCGCGAAGTCGCGGTTGCCGAGCATCGTCTCCCCGGGCCGGAATGCACGCAGCAAGTCGAGCCCGCGCGCAAGCGCGACGACGAACTTGCGTTCGTCGATCGTGGTTTCGTCGATGGTTGAAAGTGTCATCTGGTGCTACACTGGGGTCGATTTGCAAAACATTGTTCCGCACAGCGGAACTTCCGTCAAGCAAACTCTCAGGCAATAAACCCGGCTGAATCAGGGACCGACCGTAAAGCGTGGGACCCGGGGAAGCGCTGGAGTGCTAACTCGGGTCGACCGCGAAGCATGGGACCCGAGTAAGCGCTAAAGCGCTAACTCGGGTCGACAGGAGATGAGACGATGAGTGCTGCAACTTTTCATTGGGACGATCCGCTGCTGCTCGACCAGCAACTGACCGAAGAAGAGCGGATGGTGCGTGATGCCGCGCAAGCGTACGCGCAGGACAAGCTCGCACCGCGCGTCACCGAAGCGTTCCGCCACGAACGCACCGACGCCGAAATCTTCCGCGAAATGGGCGAAGTCGGCCTGCTCGGCCCGACGATTCCCGAGGAATACGGCGGCCCCGGCCTCAACTACGTGAGCTACGGCCTGATCGCCCGCGAAGTCGAGCGCGTCGATTCAGGCTACCGGTCGATGATGTCCGTGCAGTCGTCGCTCGTGATGGTCCCGATCCACGAATTCGGCTCCGACGCGCAGAAGCAGAAATACCTGCCGAAACTCGCCACCGGCGAATGGATCGGCTGCTTCGGGCTGACCGAGCCGAACCACGGGTCCGATCCGGGCAGCATGGTCACCCGCGCGAAGAAAGTGCCCGGCGGCTACTCGCTGTCCGGCGCGAAGATGTGGATCACGAACTCGCCGATCGCCGACGTGTTCGTCGTGTGGGCGAAGCTCGAAGAGAACGGCAAGGACGCGATCCGCGGCTTCATCCTCGAGAAAGGCTGGAAAGGCCTGTCGGCGCCCGCGATCCACGGCAAGGTCGGGCTGCGCGCGTCGATCACCGGCGAGATCGTCCTCGACGAGGTGTTCGTGCCGGAAGAGAACCTGATGCCGAACGTGAGCGGCCTGCGCGGCCCGTTCACGTGCCTGAACTCGGCGCGCTACGGGATCGCATGGGGCGCGCTCGGCGCCGCCGAGTCCTGCTGGCACACCGCCCGCCAGTACGTGCTCGACCGCCAGCAGTTCGGCCGGCCGCTCGCCGCGAACCAGCTGATCCAGAAGAAGCTCGCCGACATGCAGACCGAAATCACCCTCGGCCTGCAAGGCGTGCTGCGCCTCGGCCGGATGAAGGACGAAGGCACGGCGGCCGTCGAGATCACGTCGATCATGAAGCGCAACTCGTGCGGCAAGGCGCTCGACATCGCACGGCTCGCGCGCGACATGCTCGGCGGCAACGGTATCTCCGACGAATTCGGCGTCGCGCGCCACCTCGTGAACCTCGAAGTGGTCAACACCTACGAAGGCACGCACGACATCCACGCACTGATCCTCGGCCGCGCGCAGACGGGCATCCAGGCATTCTTCTGATCGTCCGGATGCGGCGCGCGGCAACCGCGCCGCGCCGCGCTCGCGCAAAAGACACGGCCCGCCCGGCAATCATGCCGGGCGGGCCGTTTTTCATCGGATCCGCGCACCGGGCCGCCGGCCCGGTATCGCGTTCCTCTGCAGCCGATGCTTACTTGTTCGGCTGGGGCGTGAGGCGCAGATACGGACGCACCGCGTTGAAGCCCTTCGGGAAGCGCTTCTTCAGCTCTTCCGGATCCTGCAGCGACGGAACGATCACGACGTCGTCGCCATCCTTCCAGTTGCCGGGCGTCGCGACCTTGTAGTTGTCGGTCAGCTGCAGCGAGTCGATCACGCGCAGCACTTCGTCGAAGTTGCGCCCCGTGCTGGCCGGGTACGTGATGGTGAGCCGCACCTTCTTGTTCGGGTCGATCACGAACAGCGAACGCACCGTCAGCGTTTCGTTCGCGTTCGGGTGGATCATGTCGTACAGCTGCGAAACCTTGCGGTCCGCATCGGCGATGATCGGGAAGCCGACGACCGTCGACTGCGTGTCGTTGATGTCGTTGATCCAGCCCTTGTGCGACTCGACACCGTCGACCGACAGCGCGATCACTTTTACATTGCGTTTCTCGAATTCGCCCTTCAGCTTCGAGGTCAGCCCGAGTTCGGTCGTGCACACCGGCGTGTAGTCGGCCGGATGGGAGAACAGGACGCCCCAGCTGTTGCCGAGCCATTCGTGAAACTTGATCGGGCCCAGGCTCGATTCCTGCTCGAAATCCGGTGCGATGTCGCCAAGACGCAGACTCATGATGTTCCCTCCTCGAACGATGCTGGTTGAAACCGCGCCCGGATCGGCGCGGGAAAGTCTGTCAGCTTACGGGAAGCAATGGGGCGTGCGAACGATTATTCCGTTTGATATTCATACTTTTTTGTCATTTTTGCCTGATGCCGGTGCCGGACAGGCGGCCGCTGGGAAACTTTTCACCCCGTTTGCCGCTCTGTTCATGATTACAAGTCGTTTACCATGCGGTCTTGCACTGCCGTTGTGTGTGTTCCCGGCTCGCCAGCAGGCAGGCGTTTCGCTACGATGTGAACCTGCAGCATGACAGCACGAAGGGAGTTGCAATGTCGGAAATCAACAAGGAGAAACTGATGTCGGATATCAAAACCGTTCTCTCGGACGCCGAAGACCTGCTCAAGCAAGCTGCGAGCAGCACGGGCGACCGTGCGGCCGAGCTGCGCGAGAAAGCCATGTCGCGCCTCAAGCAGGCCAAGGAAAAGGCAGCCGACGTCCAGGTCGTGGTGGTCGAGAAAGGCAAGAAGGCCGCACGCGCGACCGACGATTACGTGCACGAGCATCCGTGGACGTCGATCGGCGTCGCCGCCGGCGTGGGCGTGCTGATCGGCCTGCTGATCAACCGCAAGTAACGCGCTCTGCGCCGTTTCGTCCCGTTGGCCGCGTCACGCGGCCTGCGGGCGTCGAAGCCAGCCGGCGGTTTCCGCCGGCCGGCTTTGTCCTAGCTGCACACTGCACGCGCACGCACCTTACCCATGACGACAGACACCCCCTCGCCGCCGTCCGGCCAAGGACCGCTGCGCCGCCTCGTCGGCTCCGCGATCGGCCTTCTGCAAACGCGCCTCGAACTGGTGGGCATCGAGCTTGCCGAGGAGAAGGAGCGCCTGATGGGCGTGCTGTTCCTCGGGCTCGCCGCGATGATGCTTGCGACGATGGCACTCATCAGCCTGACCGTGCTCATCGCGATCGCGTTCTGGGATACCTACCGCTGGCAGTCGCTCGCGGCGATCACCGCGCTGTATGCCGTAGGCGGGATCGCCTGCGCACTGAAGGCCCGCTCGGGCCTGCGCGATGCGCCGACCGTATTCGAGGCGACGCTCGCCGAACTCGAGAAAGACCGCGAACTGTTCCGCGGCAAGCCGTGAACGCAGTCGCGCTCACCCCTCCCACCTACTTCGCCGACGCGCCATGAGCCAGAACATCACGGGCAATTCACCCCGCTCCCATTCGTCGCGATCGAACTGGAGCGCGTCGCAGCATCGCGCGCTCCGCAAGGAACTGCTGATCCTGCGATCCGAAGTCGAGCGGCTCGAACTCGCGGAAGCCGCCGGCGAAATGCGCCATGCGGTCACGCGCTTCAGCTGGCTCAAGGTGTTCATCCCCGGCATGTCCAGCAACAAGTTCAGCCAGTCCGCCAAGAACCTGAACGCGAGCCTCGGCCAGCTCGTCAACCAGTATCCGATGCTGAGCTCGCTCGCGTCGCTCGTGCTCGCCAAACCCGTTCGCTCGCTGCTGCGCGCGAGCGCGGGCCCCGCGCTGAAGTGGGGTACCCTCGGTTTCGCTGCATGGGAGGTCTACCGGATCTGGAAGCAGTCCCGCGACGAGCGTGGTCTCGACACGCACGACGACTGACCATCGTCGCCCTCCTGCGCGCACGGCCAAGCGCCGTGGCGCGCCTTTCCTCCGCGTTCAACGCACACCCCAGCACGCGGCGACCTGTCCGTCGGCGCCATCACTGCGTACATTGCCTTTCGTCCCGTCCGAACGCAGCGTGAATGCACCGCACGCATCGTCGTGCATCGGGCCCGCGTCGAGTGGGATGGCCTTGAGGTCATAACTCACCGGCGAATCGTCGCGGTCCAACCCCTGAGCGCCAGTCGATAGACCGCGCGCCCGTCTGGCGGCGCCTGTGTGAGTGCCATCGGCAATGCCGCAGGTGGCACACCGTCCAGTGTTTCGAGATATTGGGCCGCCCGGTACAACGCGGCGACCGCCGACGCGCGATGAACGCGCACGACATGTTCGCGATACGACGGGATCCCCCATCCGGCCAGCACCGCGACGATCGCAAGCACGATCATCAGTTCGATCAGCGTGAATCCCGCCGAGCGGTACACGAACGTGCGGCCGTTCATCGATGCACCGTCGCGACGCGACGCCAGTGCAGGGTGATGATGTGTCCATCACGGATCGCGACCTGATGCTGCAGCCAGACTGCGCTCGATGCATGCGTACCGACGCCACGCGCGGTGACGACGTAAGCGCGACCGCCGACCGGCCCCGCCCCGCGCCACGCTTCGATCAGGCATCGTGGCAGTTGAACGGCCATCGGCCATCCGGCGAACGGCGCGAACGCTTCGGCGACCGCCAGCGTCGGCATGCGCCGCCACGCGTCGGGCTCCGCGCGCGAGTCGCCTTCGCTCACGTACGCCGCCGCGCCCCGGCGCAATCGCGCAGTGCACGCTGCCAGCGCGGCATCGGCTGCGTGGAATGCAACCAGCCGATCGGATAATGCGCGCGTGCGGCGCGATTCCGTCAGTGCGGCTTCGAACCACGTGCCGGTCAGCGCCGCCACCGCTGCGCCAACCGCGATCACGGCAGGCAATGCGAGGCCCGCGTCGCGACGCCAATCGCGGCTGGCTGACCGCAAGCGCATGTGCGGCGCTTGCTGGCTCGCTGTTTGGACTTTCGCACCTGCAGCCTGCCGCGGACCGTCACGGCGTGTTTCGATTCGCTCATGCAGGTGGCGTGCCGCGACGCACCGCGACCTCTCCCGTGCATACTGCCCCGCTCCGTTCATCGCGGCACCTCGAGTTCGTCCGTGCCACCACGCGACATATCGTCGAAGGTGCGTGCGGCATTGCGCAACGCGACGATGCGATCGAGCGTCAAACGCGCGCGGCCGTCTTGCGCGACGACGGTGCGGCCGTCGCAGTCGACGTGCCGCACCGGCTCGCCCGCCGGTTCGCCGCGCGCCCGCACGCAGACATGCACGGCCACGACATCGCGCCAGTCGTCGCCGCGCAATGCACCAGCCTCGACGAACTGCGTGCCGCCGCGGCGAAGATAACGCACCTGCAACTGATCGATTCCCGACACGACCGGCTGCGGCGTGCCCGGACGGCCGCTTCCTTCGCAATACAGTTCGGGCTCGCCCGTCGACGGACTGGTGTGCACATCGAAGCGGTTCTCCACCAGCGCACGTTCGCCGGACACGCCGACACCCTGCCCGAGGCAATCCGATACCTGGCCGCTGACGGTGAGCCACGTCGACACGGCATCGCCGACGTAGCGGATCAGCAACGCGTCCGACGCACCGCGTACCGACTCGCACCTTAACTGCGCGCCCCCTCCCCGCACGCGCGCCATCGAACAGCCGAACACCGGTGGCAACGAGGCCACGCCCTCCCCATCCATATCGAGCGGCCGAAATCCGGCCATCTGGATCTGCTGGCCGATCAGCATCAGTGCGGTGCCGGCCGCATCGCGCATCCGGAACCCGTCATCCGCTCGCCGCAGTGCGACACGCTGCGCGTGGTACAGCGCACCGGCCGCCGCAAGCACGAGCAGACCGACGGTCATCGCAATCAACACTTCAAGCAACGTATGCGCACGCATGCGGCGATCAGCGTTCATCGGCGTCAGTCTCCCGATACGGAATCCGGACGCACGACGGCGGCTGCGCCGAGCTTCCCGCCGCTTCGCATCGCGGCCCGGTGGCCGCATGGCCGCCGCGCCAGCCGACCACCGTGTAGCGGACGCCATCCGGCCCGTCACCACGCGCCATCGTGCCGCCGGGCAGCGACACCGCGGCCCGCGCCGCAAGGCCATCGTCGGCCTCCGCAGCGACGTGCAAACGCTCGATACGCGCATCGGCCAGCCACAGCGCGCGTTCACGCCAGATCGTCGCGCGCCGTGCACGCGCCATCGCAAGCTGGCTGCCCGCTACCGCCAGCATCACGGTCGCGAGCAGCGCGATGGCCAGCATCGCTTCGATCAGCAACGTGCCGCGCAAGGCGTTGCGCATGACGCTCACGCCGCGTCGCAGCGGCCGGCGACCATTCGCGCCCGGCCGACTGCCGCGATTCGCACGCAACGCGACGCATGCGCGTCGTCCGCCCCCGGCACGTCGCGTCGCGGACGCAATTCGAAGCGCCGGATACCACCGATTGCCTGACCGACCGGTGGTGCGAATGCGAGATCGTGTGCGGCGCCCGCGACGGCCACCGCGGCATCGTGCGGATAGCGCCGCAGCACGCGTGACTGCCCGTCGACCTGCCCGCTGACGATCCAGTCACACGACCATTCAACCGGATCGCACCGTTCCCCCGCACGCA
This sequence comes from Burkholderia sp. AU33803, assembly GCF_002223095.1. Classification (NCBI taxonomy): domain Bacteria; kingdom Pseudomonadati; phylum Pseudomonadota; class Betaproteobacteria; order Burkholderiales; family Burkholderiaceae; genus Burkholderia; species Burkholderia sp. AU33803. Next base: position 314,454 of record NZ_NKFJ01000004.1, on the reverse strand, counting down.
GACAGGTGCTACCGCTACCGGCCCGACACAGCGTGACGCGCACACCGAGACGCGTCGCCTCGGTACGCGCAAACGACAGCGCACCGAGCAACGCGCGCGAGCGTGCATCCACGCGTTCGCGCATGCGCCACTGGTCGAACGCGGGCGCAGCATAAAGCGCGAGCCCGGCCGCCAGCGAGATGGCGACCATCAGTTCGACGAGCGTGAATCCGCCCGCGCGTCGCACTACATTTTTCAGGGGTTGAGCGTGCAGTCCCATCGCAGTCGTCCTTCGCCAAGGTGATGCGACGACTGTAGCGACACGTGCGAACACGCACCATTTGCCGAATGGCCGACTGGCGGCATGCGATCGCGACCGACACAATCGGCGCGAACTGATCCAACGGAGAAGACGATGAACGGACGCAGCGCGTCAGCGCTTACGCGGAGTCTTGGCGGGAGAGGCGCGACGGAACTCTTCGATCACGTCGGCAAATTCGGAAACGTCCTCGAACTGGCGATACACCGAGGCGAAGCGGACATAAGCGATCGTATCGAGGCCGCGCAACTCGTTCATCACGAGCTCGCCGAGTTTCTCGCTACGCACTTCGCGCTCGCCTGTCGCGAGCAATTGATATTCGATGCGGGCGACCGCCGCGTCGATCGCGTCGGCAGCAACCGGCCGCTTGCGCAGCGCGAGTTGCATGCTGGCGACGATCTTGCGACGGTCGAATTCCGTGCGGCTGCCGTCCTTCTTCACGACGAACGGCAGCGACAGCTCGACCCGCTCGTACGTCGTGAAGCGCTTGTCGCAAGCCGAGCAGCGACGGCGCCGCCGGATCGCGGCGCCATCTTCGGACACGCGGGAATCCACGACCTGCGTGTCGTCATGCCGGCAGAACGGGCAGCGCATCGTCGATCAGCGATAGACCGGGAAACGCTTGGTCAGCTCGGCGACCTGCGCGCGCACGCGCTCGATCGTCGCTGCATCTTCCGGATTGTCCAGCACGTCCGCGATCAGGTTGCCCACCTGCTCCGCTTCCGCCGGACCGAAGCCGCGCGTCGTCATCGCCGGCGAGCCCAGGCGCACGCCGCTCGTCACGAACGGCTTTTCCGGGTCGTTCGGGATCGCGTTCTTGTTCACCGTGATGTGCGCCGCGCCCAGTGCCGCTTCCGCTGCCTTGCCCGTGATGTTCTTCGCACGCAGGTCCACCAGCATCACGTGGCTTTCCGTACGGCCCGACACGATCCGCAGGCCACGCTTCACCAGCGTTTCGGCCAGCACGCGTGCGTTCTCGACCACCCTCTCCTGGTACGCCTTGAACTCCGGCGACAGCGCTTCCTTGAACGCCACCGCCTTGCCCGCGATCACGTGCATCAGCGGGCCGCCCTGGATCCCCGGGAAGATCGCCGAGTTGATCGGCTTCTCGTATTCCGCCTTCATCAGGATCACGCCGCCGCGCGGGCCGCGCAGGCTCTTGTGCGTCGTCGTCGTCACGAAGTCCGCGTGCGGCACCGGGTTCGGGTACACGCCCGCTGCGATCAGGCCGGCGTAGTGGGCCATGTCGACCATCAGGTACGCACCGACCGACTTCGCGATCTTCGCCAGGCGTTCGAAATCGATCTTCAGCGAGAACGCCGACGCGCCCGCGACGATCAGCTTCGGCTTGTGTTCCTGCGCGAGCTTCTCGGCCGCTTCGTAGTCGATGTCTTCGTTTTCGTTCAGGCCGTAGCTCACCACGTTGAACCACTTGCCCGACATGTTCACCGGCGAGCCGTGCGTCAGGTGGCCGCCGTGCGCGAGGCTCATGCCCATGATCGTGTCGCCCGGCTTGAGCATCGCGAAGAACACGCCCTGGTTCGCCTGCGAGCCCGAGTTCGGCTGCACGTTCGCGGCTTCCGCGCCGAACAGTTGCTTCACGCGGTCGATCGCCAGCTGCTCGACCACATCGACGTATTCGCAGCCGCCGTAGTAGCGCTTGCCCGGATACCCTTCGGCGTACTTGTTCGTGAGTTGCGAACCCTGTGCGGCCATCACCGCCGGGCTCGTGTAGTTTTCCGACGCGATCAGCTCGATGTGATCTTCTTGGCGGCGGTTTTCCTGTTCGATCGCGGCAAAGATTTCGGGATCGACGTTCGCAATGGTGCTTTGGGCTCTGTCAAACATACGGTTTCCGTTAAGTGTGTACAGGTTGACCGGAGCGGCCGAGTACGGTGCGCTGCTGGCGGGACCAGCTCGACGTGGCGGAGGAATCCGTATGACGCGAGGCAGGACAGCCACCGGCGATGCACGCGACGGCGCACAACGGCTGCCCAGGCGAACGGCAAAAACGGCGCCCCGCGCTTCACGGTGGGATGCTCCACCTTGAACCCGAAGGGTTCTATCGCCAGTCACGCAGGGGTGATGAGCGCGTTAGTGTATTGGATGCGTCATGAATAGGCAACCGCACGGCGGTGCGCCGGAAGCAATTGGGGCCAGACTCTACGCGCCCGTGCGGGAACGCTGTGCCGCCTTGCCGCGGTGCGGCAATCTCAGTAGGCTTGCGGGATACCACTCGCTATTTTGTCATCCACCAGGAGCAGCAATGATCGTGTTCGTCACAGGCGCGTCCGCCGGCTTCGGCGCCGCCATCGCCCGTGCCTTCGTCAAGGGAGGCCACCGCGTCGTCGCGACCGCGCGCCGCAAGGATCGTCTCGATGCGCTCGCCGCCGAACTCGGCGATTCCCTTCTGCCGCTCGAGCTCGACGTACGCGATCGTGCGGCCGTCGAGGCCGTGCCAGCCGCCCTTCCCGCCGAATTCGCGGCGCTCGACGTGCTCGTCAACAACGCCGGCCTCGCGCTCGGCGTCGAGCCGGCCCAAAAGGCCAGTCTCGACGAATGGCACACGATGATCGAAACGAACTGCACGGGCCTCGTCACGGTTACGCACGCGCTGCTGCCCGGCATGATCGACCGCGGCCGCGGCCACATCTTCAATATCGGCTCGGTCGCGGGTTCGTACCCTTATGCGGGCGGCAACGTCTACGGCGCGACCAAGGCTTTCGTCAGACAATTCAGCCTGAACCTGCGCGCCGACCTGCTCGGCACGCCGCTGCGCGTCACCGACATCGAGCCCGGCCTGTGCGGCGGCACCGAATTCTCGAACGTCCGCTATCGCGGCGACGACGCGAAAGCGGCGAACGTCTACAACAATGTCCAGCCGCTGATGCCCGACGACATCGCCGACACGATCTACTGGATCGCGACGCGCCCGGCGCATGTCAACGTCAACACGATCGAGCTGATGCCGGTCGCGCAAGCCCCCGGCGGCCCGACCGTCCACCGCGGCTGAAGCCACGCGGGCCCGGCCCTTCCGGGCCGGCCCGCGGTGTGCTACGACATACTACATTCCGTTACGAATCGGTTACGAATCAGGCCCTTGCCTTCCGGTAGAATGCGCGCCATGACCCAGCCTACCCGCTCCCCGGAAGCGCCCTCCGGCTTCATCTGGCCGGTGCGCGTGTACTACGAGGATACCGACGCAGGCGGCATCGTCTTCTATGCCAACTACCTGAAGTTCTTCGAACGCGCCCGCACCGAGTGGCTGCGCGCATGCGGCATCGACCAGCGCCAGCTCGCCGACGATACCGACGCGATCTTCGTCGTCCGCAGCACGTCGCTCGACTACCGCGCCCCGGCGCGACTCGACGACACGCTGGCGATCACGAGCCGGCCCGGACGCATCGGCCGCGCGTCGGTGGAATTCGCGCAGGAAGCCTGGTGCGGAGACACGCTGCTCGTGGCCGGGCACATCCGTCTCGGCTGCGTCGACCGTACCGGCATCCGGCCCGCGGCCATCCCGCCGGCCGTGCTCGACGCGCTGCAGCGCGGGCCCGTCATCGACGACGGGCAGACTGCACTGTCAACGAAGCTCGCATGAGCGCCGTTTAGACAAAGCCTATGAACTTGCCTTTCTGATTCGATACTAAGCAAGGTTCGGCGCCTGGCATGGCCGGCGCGCCGCGCCGCACGCATACCGGCGCCCCGAAGGGACGTTACTCAAACCTCTATGAACACTTCTCAAGACCTGTCGATCATTTCCCTCGTCCTCAATGCGAGCGTGCTGGCCCAGGCCGTGATGGGGCTGCTGCTGCTGCTGTCGCTGATGTCGTGGACCTTCATCTTCCGCAAGTGGTTTGCGATCCGCCGCGCACGCGCGCAGACCGAACGCTTCGAGAAGGATTTCTGGTCGGGCGGCGACCTGCAGGCGCTGTACCAGAGCGCAGCCAACAACCGCCACACGATCGGCGCGCTCGAGCGGATCTTCGAATCGGGCATGCGCGAGTTCCTGAAGGCGAAGGAAAAGCGCATCAGCGATCCGGGCCTCGTGCTCGACGGTGCGCGCCGCGCGATGCGCGCGTCGTTCCAGCGTGAAATGGACGTGCTCGAAGCGAACCTCGCGTTCCTCGCCTCGGTCGGCTCGGTCAGCCCGTACATCGGTCTGTTCGGCACGGTCTGGGGGATCATGAACTCGTTCCGCGGCCTCGCGAACGTGCAGCAGGCCACGCTCGCCAACGTCGCACCGGGCATCGCCGAGGCGCTCGTCGCCACCGCGATCGGCCTGTTCGCCGCGATTCCGGCGGTGGTCGCGTACAACCGCTACGCGCACGACATCGACCGCCTCGCGATCCGCTTCGAGACCTTCATCGAAGAGTTCTCGAACATCCTGCAGCGTCAGGCCCAGTAAGGAGCGCGCCATGGCAGGAAGTCCCATCCGATCCAGCATGCGCGGCGGCCGCTCGCGCCGCGCAATGGCCGACATCAACGTCGTGCCGTACATCGACGTGATGCTGGTGCTGCTCGTGATCTTCATGGTCACCGCACCGCTCGTCGCCCCGTCGATCATCAACCTGCCGACCGTCGGCAACGCCGCGCCGCAGGAGCAGACGCCGCCCGTCGTCGTCAACATCAAGGCCGATCGCACGATGAGCGTCAAGTACAAGGGTGACTCGGGCGCGACCCAGGAAGACACGATGACGAAGGCCGAGCTCGACAGCTTCATCGTGGCCCGGCAGGCTGACCATCCCGACCAGCCGGTCGTGATCGCGGCCGACAAGACGGTGCAGTACGATGCCGTCATGACCGTGATGTCCGATCTGAAGGCGCGCGGCGTCAAGCGCGTCGGCCTCCTCGTCAAATCGCAATGAACCGGCAGCAATCCACGCGCAGCTCCGCCTACCCGCCTCAGCCTCCCCGCGAGCGCGGCACCTGGCGCGCATTCGCGCTCGCCGCGCTGATGCACGTACTGCTCGCGCTGTTTCTGTATCACGGCGTGCAGTGGCAGAACAGCACGCCGGCCGGCGCCGAAGCCGAGCTGTGGACCGAGGTGCCCGATGTCCCGGCGCCGCGGCCCGTTGTCACACCCGCACCGCCCGTGAAGGTCGCGCCGCCCCCTCCCCCGGTGCGCGACGAACAGGCCGACATCGCGCTGCAGCAGAAGAAGCGGCAGCAGGAAGCGGCCGCGCGTGAAGCATTGCTCGAGCAGCAGCGCCGCGCGCAGCAACTGAAGGCCCAGCGGGAAGAGGAAGCCCGGCGCGCGCAGCTCGCGGCGCAGCAGGCGGCCGCACTCGCCGCGCAGAAGGCCGCGGAACGCGACAAGCAGAAGCAGGCCGACAAGCTCAAGCAACAGCAGCTCGCCGAGCAGCAGAAGCTCGAACAGCAGAAACTCCAGCAACAGAAGCAGGCGCAGCTCGAAGCGCAGCAGGCGGCGAAGGCGAAGGCCGACGCGGCCGCGAAGGCAAAGGCGGAAGCCCAGGCCAAGGCGAAGGCCGAAGCCACGGCGCGCGCGAAGGCCGAAGCGGCAGCGAACGCGAAGCTCGACCGCGAGCGCAGCGCACGCCTGGCACAGATGCAGGGCCTGTCCGGCGCCGGTGAAGGCGGCGGCGAAGGCCTCGCGAAAAGCGGCACGGGCACGGGCTCAGGCGGCAATGCCGCGACGCCCGGCTATGCCGACAAGGTGCGCCGCCGCGTCAAACCGAACATCGTTTGGGGCGGTGAGCGAGCAGGCCTGACCACCGTCGTCAAGATTCGGTGCACGCCGTCCGGTGACGTATTGAGCGCATCGGTTTCCCGCTCCAGCGGGAATTCGGGGTGGGATCAAGCCGTGGTGAGTGCAATCCACGCTTCGGTCCCGTTGCCGCCCGATTCTAACGGTCGTACCCCGTCGGACATTACGATTACCTTCAAGGCGGCGGAGTGAAAAGAAATGCGCTTACACTCCGGGCGTCGCTGTCGGACGGGAACGAATCGGGTATTTTTACTGTCTCTGCCGTTGCGCAGCGATCCAAGCCATACGGGAAGCAAGAAGCATGAGTTTGATGACAAAGCTAGGTTTCAGGGCACTCGTGGCCTCGTGTCTGATTACGGCGGGCAGCGCCGCTAACGCCCAGGTCAACGTGCTGATCACCGGTGTCGGGTCGACCCAGTTCCCCATCGCCACGGCGAATTTCGCGAATGAGGCGAACCTGCCGCAGCAGGTCACGTCGATCGTCCGCGCCGACCTCGCCCGCAGCGGCAAATTCACCAACATCGACGCCGGCAGCACGCCCGTGCCGGAGAGCGCGTCGGTCGATCTCGGCGCATGGAAGGCCAAGGGCGCGAATGCGTTCGTCGCCGGCAGCGTGAACCGCGAGGCGAACGGCCAGTACAAGGTCAACTTCATCCTGTACGACACCGTGAAGCAGCAAAGCCTCGGCGGCCTGTCCCTGACGGCCACCGACACCACGCTGCGCACGGCCGGCCACAAGATCGCCGACTACATCTACCAGAAGCTGCTCGGCGTGCGCGGCGTGTTCGCCACGCGCCTGTCGTACGTGATCAAGACCGGTAACCGCTACCAGTTGCAGATCTCGGATTCGGACGGCCAGAACGCGCGCATCGCGCTGTCGAGCACCGAACCGATCATCTCGCCGTCCTGGTCGCCGAGCGGCACGAAGGTCGCGTATGTCTCGTTCGAGCGCAAGAAGCCGATCGTCTACATCCACGACCTGCCGACCGGCCATCGCTACATCGTCTCCGACCAGAAGGGCAACAACAGCGCACCGGCCTGGTCGCCGGACAGCAACACGCTGGCCGTCGCGCTGTCGCTGACGGGCAACACGCAAATCTATACGGTCAACTCCACGGGCGGCGGCCTGCGCCGCCTCACGCAGAGCAGCTCGATCGACACCGAGCCGTTCTACTCGCCGGACGGCCGCTGGATCTACTTCACGAGCGATCGCGGCGGCGCGCCGCAGATCTACCGGATGCCGGCACAGGGCGAAAGCGCCGGGGCCGCGCAGCGCGTGACTTTCACCGGCAGCTACAACACGAGTCCGCGTATCAGCCCGGACGGCAAGCTGCTCGCTTACATCTCCCGCACCGGCGGGGGCTTCAAGCTGTACGTTCAGGATCTGCAGTCCGGCGCGGCGAACGCCATCACGAATACGAATCGCGACGAATCGCCGAGCTTCGCGGCAAACGGCCAGTACCTTCTGTACGCTACCCAGTCGGGTGGTCGCAATGTTCTGGCAGCAGTGCCCTCGGACGGCAGCGCGCCGCCGCAAATCCTGTCCGTCCAGGGCGGCTCCGTACGTGAGCCGTCGTGGGGGCCCTTCATGCAATGACCACAAGGAGAGTAAACATGATGTCGAATAAAGCTCGTCTGGCCCTGGCCGTGATGATGATCAGCGCGCTCGCAGCGTGCAAGTCGGGCGTGAAGCTCGACGACAAGGCGAATGCCGGCGGTGCGGTCAGCACGCAGCCGAGCGCCGACAACGTCGCGCAAGTGAACGTCGATCCGCTGAACGACCCGAACAGCCCGCTCGCGAAGCGCAGCATCTACTTCGACTTCGACAGCTATTCGGTGAAGGACGAGTATCAGCCGCTGATGCAGCAGCACGCTCAGTACCTGAAGAGCCATCCGCAGCGCCACGTGCTGATCCAGGGCAACACCGACGAACGCGGCACGAGCGAGTACAACCTCGCGCTGGGCCAGAAGCGTGCGGAAGCCGTCCGTCGCGCGATGGCACTGCTCGGCGTGAACGATTCGCAAATGGAAGCCGTGAGCCTCGGCAAGGAAAAGCCGCAGGCAACGGGTCACGACGAAGCATCGTGGGCGCAGAACCGTCGCGCCGACCTCGTCTACCAACAGTAAGTAACGGAAGAATCGCCGTATGACGCACCGTGTATCCCTGCTGCGCGTTGCCGCAGCATTCTGCGTCGCGGGCGCGGCGTGGTCGGCCGCGCCGGCGCACGCCGGCGTGTTCGACGACAACGAAGCGCGCCGCGCCGTGCTCGATCTGCGCAGCAAAACCGACAACCTGGCGAGCCAGTTGTCCGCCGCCCAGCGTACGATCCTCGATCAATCCGGCCGCCTCGACCAGCTGAACCAGCAGGTCGCGACGCTGCGCGGCGAGAACGAGGACCTGACGAACCGGCTGACGACGCTCGAGCGGCAGCAGAAGGAGTACTACCAGGATCTCGACACGCGGCTCAAGAAGTTCGAGCCGCAGCAGGCGACGATCGATGGTGTCGAAGGCACCGTGCAGCCGGGTGAAACGGATGCGCTCAGTGCGGCGCAGCAGCAGTTCCGCAACGGCAACTTCAAGGCGGCCGCGGCTTCGTTCCGCGCGTTCATCGCGAAGTATCCGCAGAGCCCCTACCAGCCGACCGCGCAGTACTGGTACGGCAATGCGCAATACGCGCTGCGCGACTACCGCGGTTCGACTGCAACGTGGCAAGGGATCGTCAGCAAGTTCCCGCAGCATCCGCGCGCAGCCGACGCCCTCGTGGCAATCGGCACGAACCAGCTCGAGCAAGGCCAGAAGGCGGCCGCGAAGAAGACGTTCGAGCAGGTCGTGTCGCAGTACGCCGGATCGAACGCAGCGCAGACCGCTCAGGGCAAGCTCGAGACGATCAAATAATTATCGCGGCGGGTTGTTGACAGCCTGACAACCCATCGCTATAATTTTTTGCTCTTCAGGTCGTTGCCCAAGTTGTTGAAGCAACGAACGAACAGGTTTCAAGAACGTGGGGTGGTAACTCAGTTGGTTAGAGTATCTGACTTTTAATCAGAGAGTCGAGGGTTCGAGTCCCTCCCACCCTACCAACTATCTTTGATAGTGCAAATTAAAGCCTCCCAAGTGGAGGCTTTTTTGCGCCTGTCGCCGAGCGGCCTATGCCGCTCATTTTCACTTCACGGCCAAACGCCCATCGCGATCCCCCGCCTTTATCGCATCCCGCACATGCGCCCCCAAAGCGGGCTGAGCAACTATTGCGACGACTGTTCAGCAATTGCCTCTATCAGTGCCAAAATCACCTCGCGTTTGCGCGCGTCGAGCGCTCGAAATCCAGAGACGATCCGCCGCTCGTCTGGGTTTTCAAGCCGGGCGCTTTCTTCGCCCGTAAGCACGTACCAGACATCGACGCCAGCAAGTGCAATCGCGCTCAAGTAGTCGGAGTTCGGGCGCCTCATGCCCTTTTCGTACTGAAATTGTGCGTGTTTCTGGACCCCTCCCAGCACCGCCAGTTCAGTCTGATTCAACCCCAAACGCAATCGCTCCCTTTTTAGCCGCACTTCAAAGTCATTCATTTGATATTTTTTTCTCCTTGACAATATATCAAACGGCTCTAAACTGAAATCCAGAAGTATCCGATTGCTAGTCCCCCGTAGCGGGACGTTTGCGCGGGCCGACGCTGGCCGGGATTCCTCGATGCGGAGATTGCATGTCCCTCACCTATGAAATGTGCGGCTCGCTGTCTGTACGCGACAATTTTCGGCACTACCATGCGCAGCAATTCACTCGGACCATTGCCGAGCCCGCAGACATCTACTTCGCGACCGATGCCGTCACACGATCCCTCGTAATTCGCATTCGTGGCGCACTGACAGACGACGAAACGAAATCGGTCGACGGCGCATTGGAACAATTCTCCCAGAAATGGGCGCAGACCGGCGCAATCTTCAGGCGAGTGCGCTATGGCGAGGTGTCGTTCGTGCCTGTTGGATTCGCTTTGCACGCTGAACTGCTTAAGAAGCTCATCGATGAGCAGACTCGACTGGAAGCGCTTCTACAGCGTCAGACACGGATTCTCGAAAAGTTTCGGCCTACTGCGAGCTAGCGTACGGGCTCACCAACATTCGAGCGCCAACTGCAACGCTATGGAGTCAAACCAACGGAGGTTCAGCATGAAAGAGGTAGCGCCTTATGTCCTGACCGGAGCTCTGGCCGTGCAGGACGATTTGGAAGACGAGCAACTCGATCGAGTCTCCCGCCATCTAGGGGGTATCGCCACGGTGTATGCGAAGCACGACAAGATTGCCCACACTGTCGCATTGCGCATCTCCGGCACGCTAGTACGTGACGACGTGCGCTATATCGAGCAGCGTGTGGAGCGGTTCGCGGAGGAAAACGCCCGCGTCGCCGCGATTCTCATCAGCGAGTGGAATGGTGTGACGAGCGAGCTCGTTGTCGGTATGAACTGGGACGCACAGTGTCTGCTCAGGCTCGGCGCCGCACAGGAACAGCTCGGGAAGCTCACGGAACAGTACTTTGACTTTCTGCTGCGTATCGAACCCCCAAGCTCCCCTGTCAACGGTAGTCCGCTCGTGCGTGTCGCGATCGAAACACAAAACGATCGATTTTCGACGGATAGGTTCGCCCCCTAACTCAGTCTCCAGGTATCGCCCCCCCTTTCAACGGACTGGTCAAAAAGGCAATCTCTCATTGAACTGTTACATGTAACGCCGTATCCTTCGTTACATGTAACAGGAGGTCACAATGGCAGCTACCACTTCCGAGCGGGTTCGAATTCACCGCGAGAATCTTCGTGCGGCCGGGCTACGTCCAATTCAGATATGGGTACCGGACGTCCGCCAGCCGGGTTTCGCCGATGAATGCGCTCGACAATCGCGCATGGTCCATCAGAGCATCGACGAGAACGATCTGCTCGATTTCATTGAACAGGCTACGGACCTCGGACACTCACAATGAATCGAGGGAGCATTGTCACAGTCGCGCTCCAAGGTGATTTCGGCAAGGCTCGGCCGGCGCTCGTGGTGCAGTCGGACCTGTTTGCCGAACACCCCAGTGTAACGTTGCTGCTAATGTCGAGCTCAATGGTCGATGCGCCCTTGATACGCATTACTGTTGTCCCATCCGAGCAGAACGGCTTGCGCATGCCGTCCCAGATTGCCGTAGACAAAATGTTCACTGTGCGCCGCGAGAAAATCGGTCGGCCCATCGGCCACCTCGAAGACGAACTGATGGTGGCCGTCAATCGTTCGCTACTCGTTTTTCTAGGACTAGCGTAACCGAGCCGAAAAAAACAGCGGGGTGGAGTTCAATACAAGACCCAAGGCCCCGCTCAGACCACTGCATCAGTGAAAGTCGGCGCTTACCGCCCTTGATCGCGACCTTTTTTGTTTGCCAGGGCAACTGCGCACTATGGTCACCGTGTGTACGCCTGTCAACGCCAAACCTACCCAGTTGCCACGCTGGTACTCCCTCCGTAGATTCGAACCAATGCAGCGCTCCATCTGCGTGCCTTGCAAGGTCGGGTAAGCGACGTGCTTGCAATGCGTCGTTACCGTCGTCGCTATCCGCGTACCACACCGCTTTCAACATGCGCCAAACATGAGCAAGCAAGCCCGAGCCAGACTGAGCGTTGAACTCGGCCCGCTAAAGCAGGAGTGGGACGCATATTGTGCACAGCGTGGCCTGACACCCAGCGAGGGTTTGCGGCAGTTCGTTGCGAAGGTCATTGCAAACGCTACAAATCAACCGCAGCCACATCAGCCCCTACTGACCTGCCCTGGAATTTTCGGACCGGCTGAAACTTGAGAGAATGGCTTCCAACGGAGAGAAGGAAGTCATGAAGAAGAGCCGGTTCACGGAAGAGCAGATGGTCACGATCCTGCGCGAGGCGGACAAGATTCCGGTCGCGGAGGTGGCGAAGAAGCACGGAATCAGCGAACAGACGATCTACAACTGGCGGCAGCATTTCGGTGGACTGGAAGCGTCCGACGTAAAACGGCTGAAGCAACTCGAGCAGGAGAATGCACGGCTCAAGAAGATGCTGGCCGAGCGTGATCTCGAACTGGACGTCATGAAGGAGATCAACGCAAAAAAATGGTGAGCGCGCCCGCGCGGCGCAAGCAGGTTGCCTACGCGCAAGCGCGGGGCCTGTCGGTGCGACGTGCGTGCGCGCTGATGTCGGTGGCGAGATCGGCGCTGCACTATGAATCGAAGCTTGCATTGCGGGACGCTCCGGTGCTTGCGGCGATGAGCATCCTGTCGGCGCAGTATCCCCGTTATGGCTACCGCCGCATCCAGATTTTTCTGGAGCGGCAGGGCCATTCGATGAGCTCAGACCGGGCATGGCGGTTGTGGCGACTGGCGGGCTTGCAGGTGCCGCGCAAGCGTCCGCGCCGGCGCGTGTCGGTGCATCGTCCCCGGCCGCAACCGGCAACAGCAGCACGGCACGTCTGGGCCTACGACTTCGTGTTCGATGCGTGCGCCAATGGCCAGCAGTTGAAGTGCCTGACGGTGATCGACGAATACACGCGCGAGTGCCTGGCCATCGACGTTGCAGGATCGATCCGGTCTGGACGAGTCGTTGAGGTGCTGTCGCAACTGGTCAGCCTGCACGGTGCACCGCGTTACCTACGCTCGGACAACGGGCCGGAATTCGTGTCACGGGCGATTCTGAAGTGGGCAGCAGACAACGGCATGGACATGGCGTTGAGCGATCCCGGCAAGCCCTGGCAGAACGGCGCGGACGAGAGCTTCAACGGCAAGTTCCGAGACGAATGCCTGAGCCTGGAATGGTTCAGGACCCGGCCAGAGGCGAAGGTCGTGATCGAGCAGTGGCGGCGTCACTACAATACGATCCGGCCACATTCGAGCCTGGATTACCTGACGCCCAACGAGTTCAAGCAGCGGTATTGTTCAACTGAAGCAATCGAGGCCGTTCTCCAAGATTAAAACGGTCCGAAGAACTCAGGCAGGTCACTACCGCCACGACAAGGCCCATGCAAACAAATTGGGATCGCGTTGACCCACGCCGAGCTCGCACGCGTAAGAAGTGCGGCCTATCTTGACGGCTTCACGGCAAATCGATGGATTGTGGCACTGATCCGCGCATACCTGACGGACGAACCGCAGCTGGGTAACCGAGAATTGACGCTTCTCGCCGAATCAAACCAACAGCTCGCGGTAATTCGGAGGCAGCTGGGCGAGCTTGCAAGACACGTCAACGCCACCGGGTGTATAGACGGGCTCGATGGAGAGCAAATCCGTGCAACGATCGACGCCCATCTACGTACCGTGGCGAAGCTGCTGCGCAGAAACCTCGATCGCTGGAGCCGGTGATATGTCTTTTCCGAGAGTCTACGTCGACGAACTTTTGCTCAACTGGGGAGATCGCCTGTTTCACGATCCCCTGCGGCATGTTCGGCCACCGCGTCTTTCGGAATGGGCGTTCCACCGAGATGCAGTGCATCTGCGCGAGAAGCTGATGATGACACTTCGAGGTGCCCCCGAAGTGATGGTCAAGATCAGCAACAAGGCATCCGGTCCGCAGGGAATGGGCGTAGTTCGTCGTCACTTGCGGTACATTTCGCGCGACGGTTGTGTCGAACTGGAAGACCAGGACGAATGCCGGATTGTCGGAAAGCAAGCATTGGATGCTCTGCTCGAACAATGGCATGTAGGCGGATGGGGCATCCCGCAAGAAAGCAAACGCCGAGAGACGCTCAACGTGTTGCTGTCGATGCCTCCAGGTACCGACCGCCAGGCTGTATGGGACGCAGCAAGGGCATTTGCACACGATGCATTTGGCGACGGACGACCGTATGTCTTCGCGAAACACGATGACGAGGCACATCCCCACGTACATATGAGCGTTCATACGCGCGGTCCCGACGGCCGGCGGCTCAATCCACGCAAACGAGATTTGCATCAATGGCGAGAAGCCTTCGCCCAACAACTCCGCGCACACGGCGTCGACGCGAATGCGACTCCCAGAATGGTGCGCGGCCAAACTCGGCGTCTTCCAAAGCAGGCAGCTATTTGGAGGGTGCCACACGAAATTCCGGTCCACTCGCCCGTAACCGACGAGCTGGCACGCCATACCTTGTGGGAGGCACACATCGAGACTTTGAGCGCTTGGCATCAAATTGCACGCACGTTGGCTAACTCCAATGTCCCAGAAGATCGGGCAATGGCGATAGGCATCGTAGAGTTTGTACGGCAAATGCCCATTTGTTCGTTGGGGCCAACGAACATGCTGCAAGTCCCCGGCTCGCTACCGTGGCCCACCGGGTCGACCGAGCGAGAACGCTCGCCTGCTGTACCGAATCTGCAAACGGACAGAAGTCTCCCGCCATCGTTAGATGTTGAGCACTGGTGACTGACCGCCATACGTGCATAATCCGGATGCCGTATCGTGCGCCCGCCGTATGCCGCCCGTCCCGCTCCTGGAATCCAACGTAATTCCCGGTGATACGCGACCGATACTTGGACGCCCCCCCGAAAATTGGAACTCCGGCTAGCCTCACAACATGCGCTGCCCTATTGCGAACAAGCCGGTGACACGCACGGCATCAGAGAGGGAGGCCACTGGTGAAGCGCGAAGCAGCTATCCATAGCGATCGGTCAGTTTGTTGACACCGACGTCGCCGCCGCAACCAGCTCCTGCACCACGACCGCGTTCGACGCACGCAACCGAACGCCGACTTCGACGAGCAGATCACCGCTCGGCGCGCCGGCGGTCCCCGCTGGACGATTCAGCGCACGTGCCCCCCCCGACCGGTCGCTGCGTGAACCGAGTTGCCCGGCAATCACCGCGACGGATGTGTCGCTGTGGCGGGTGACGTACACACGCTTGCCGTCCGGTATGACTGCGATACCGAATGGCCCGTTACGGACAACGATGACAGCCAGCGCATCGGTCGCCGCGGACACGGTCGGAACGAGCACATTCTGCGCGCACGCGTCAGCCGCCAGCATCGCAATCCGCGGAAAACACGGCCCGATGCAGCACGCGCAACTTGAAATAGACTGTCACTCCTTGGCTCCTGGAAGAGAGGCATACAGCGTCGAACGGAGCGTCAGCGCACGCTCACGTCCCGCAGCACCGCGCCATATCCCGCATACAGATTGCCCTCGGGCAGCAACCGCCGCTCGGCAAGCTGCCGGTGCACGACCGGCAGGTGATGGAACGGCATCCGCGCGAACAGGTGATGTTCGATATGAAAATGAATCGCGTGCGGGCCGAACAGGAACGTCTGCCACGAACGCCGGACGATCGTGCGCGCGTTGCGGCTCTGGTCGGCACCGGCCGGCAGCCCCGCGTGCTCGAAGATCGCGCGCACCTGCCCGGCGAGCGGCAGCAGCGTGACGGACGGCACGATCCACAACGTGACGTACAGCAGCGGATGTCCAGCCCTTGCGAGCGCGCCGAACAGCACACCGTTGCCGGCCAGCATCGACGCGACTTCCCACGCGACATACGCGCGCGACTTCCCGACCTTCGGCAACGCATGCGCAAACTCCCCGCGGGCGAGCTTCACGACACTCGTCACGTAGCCGATCCCGCATGCGTACGCGAGCAGGCGGCCGATCAGCCGACCGCGCGTCACCGGATAGTCGTGCACGCCGAACAGTAGCGCGACGGGATCGTCCGCCTCCATCGGTGCGCGATGGTGCTTCAGATGGCCGGCACGATACGTGCGCAGCGACAGCCACAGCGGGCCGGCCGCGAACAGCTGGCCCAGCGCGTCGTTGACGCGCCGGTTCCGCGCCAGCAAACCGTGTGCGCCTTCGTGCATCATGACCGCGAGCGCAAGCTGGCTGCGCGCGATCACGATCGCGGCCAACGCGTACACGAGCGGATGCGCAAACGCGATCGCCACCGCGAATGCGACGGCAATCATCAGCCAGTCGCCTGCCAACGCCGCACCCACACGCAACGGGCTCACGCGAAACAGCGCGGGATCGGGCACGAACCGCGCAAGCTCGGCATTCGGCCCGGCATGATGAACAGGGACGTCCGTCACGCGAGCCTCCCGCGCAGCGAACGCCGCTCGACCCACAGCGCACTGACCATCGCGAGCGCCACGCCGCCCAGCACATCGACGACCGTATGCTGCTTGAGCGTCAGCGTCGACGCGCAGATCAGCAGGCCGATCGCCACGGTCACGAGCCGTCGCCGGTCCGTCAGCATCCGGCAGGCAACGCACGTCACCGCGACGTGCAGGCTCGGAAAACCATTGGCCGCGAGATCGAGCTGCCACATGCGTGCGAGACGGTGACGCACGAACGTATTGCCGATCTCCGCGACGTCGGGCCGCGGCACAGCTTCGGGAAACAGCAGGAAACACACGACACCGAGCACGAACGCGATCAGCACGGCCTCCTTGAACGCGGCGAACGCAGGCGGCCGCGCATACGCAGCAAGCGCGATCACGAACGGAAAGAAGCCGACATAGACGAACCACGACCATGCGATGAACGGAATCCGCACATCGATCGACGTGGCAAACACGAAGCGCGGCGTGACGCTGCGCTCCAGCAGAAAGAAGATCGCGAGGCCGGCTACCATGCCGAATGTCGCGGCCAGCATCTGCCGGATATCGGGACGGCGATCGTCACGAAACGACAGCGAATTCATCGTGGTGCGGGCGCCTCGCATCGCGTCTCCACATCGGCCACCTTCGCATGCGGCAGCAACGCGAGGAGGCGCGACGTCCATGCGTCGACACGCGCACGTGCATGCTCGCGGCCGGAGATCGTTCCTGCCCGCGTACCGGGGTGGCGCATCAGCTCGGCTGCAGCCTGCCCGACTTCCCGCCGGAACGCGGCCGCGTCGCCGCGCCACGTGACGACGCGATGCACGAGTTGCAGTTGCGCGGCGCGCGCGGCGTTGCTCGCCTGCTCGGGCTGGTCGGACTGCACGAGCAGGATCGGGCGGCGATACACGCGTGCGATCGACAGCGCGGCCATGCCGGGCGCCGACACGATCAGCGGCGCATGGGCGGCGCGCGTCACCCAGTCGGCGTCGACGCCGGTCCAGCCGTCGTGCCCGGCATAGCCCTCGCCCACGCGATGGGTGGCGAGCCCCGCGTCGCGCAGGCCGGCCGACAATGCATCGGCGAGCGCGATATCGCGAAAGTGCGGGTTCAGATAAATGGCGGCTGCAGCCGGTTCCGAAGCCGGCCGCTCGGCGACGATCGGCACCGGCGTCGGCAGACGGTAATACGCGCACGATCGCCGGACGTCATCGGCGGCATCGAACGCAAAGTCGTGTTCGATGCAGCACCGCGCCGAATCGATCTGCCAGTCGACGATCCGTGCAAATGCACGCGCCAGTGCGCGCGGCAGCCGCGCATCGAAATTCGCGGTCAACGCGCGGCGCAGGCTGCCGCCATACACGTGGACGATGCGGCGCCGCCAGCCCGGCATCGCGCCCATGAACAGCAGCGCCGGATGAAACGAGTCGTTGATCACGAGATCGGCATCGCGGACGATCGCACGCAGCCGCACGATGTCTCGCAGCATGCGCGTCGGCCTGAACACGTAGTGCGCGACATTGCGATCGGTTGCGTCGCGCAGCATGTTCTGCCGTTCGTCGAACTGCACCGCGTAGTGACGGGACAGCACGGCCGCGTCGATGTCGAACGCAGCCAGGAACGCCTGCCCCGCATCGGACGTCGTCAGCACGTCGACCTGCGCGCCGGCCGCACGCAACGCATGCACGAGCAGTTGCGCGCGCATCAGGTGGCCGCGTGCGTCGGCCGTCGCGAGATAGACGATGCGCGGCATCATGCACGCGGACGAAGCGACTGGAACCAGCCGGCCGCGACCATCGCCAGCGCACCCGTCACGCCGAAACCGGCCTCGATCGCGCGGATCTCGTTCAGCAACGCGGCGAGATGCGCCGCCTCGGACGGTGCAACCAGACGGCGCAGCGTGTCCGAACAGAGCCGGACATGCCGCATCTCGTCGGCGAGCACGCGCGAGAGCAGCGGGTACAACGGATGGGCATCGCCGATCGTCGCGCAGTGACGCGCGAGCACGCGCATCGCCATCTGTTCCGCGCACAGGCCCGTCGCATAGGCCGGCACGAGCACGCCTTGCGAGAAATGCGGTGCATGGCGCCGCGCAAGCCGGCGCCATCGCATGATCTTGCGCCGGCTCAACCAGTCGGGCTCATGCGGCGCAGCCGACGGCGCGACGCCACGCTCGCGCAGCGCATCGGCGAACGCCGCGGCGTGACGACGCTCGTCCGCGAGGTGCTGCTCGATCCGCGGTGCAAGCCAGTCCGGCGGCTGTCCGGTCCAGTCTTCGTGCAATGCGCACTCGGTCGCTTCCTCGCCGATCAGGTACATGCGCAGCACCCAGCGCTCGCCATGCACGCTGCGATGCAACCGCCGGATCGCCGCCCGCTTGAGGCGATCGACGAGGTACGCGCGCACCCACGCCGCGCCGCGCGGCACCGGCGCCTCGAGACAATCGAAGCGTGCATCGTGCGCTGCCTGCGGCGACGCCGGCAGTTCGCCTGCCGCGCTCATGCCGGCTCGCTTCGTGCAGACGCGGATTTCGTCGCAGCCGCCGCAGCGCCCGGATCGCGACGCCATCCGAGGATCAGGCCGATGAAACTTTCCTGCATGAACGCGTGCGCGGATGCGGCTGCACCCGCAAATGCTTCCTCGCGACCGTTGACGCGCAGATAGCCATTACCGTCACGTGCACCGAATTCGATCCGGTCGTTCTTCCTGAAGCCGCGCGTGAGCATGTCCTTCACCAGCGCACTGCCGTCCAGGCCGAACAGGAACAGCTCGCGCCGGGCGACCCACACCGGAATGTGATTGCTCAGCGCATCGAAGCGAATCGTCCACGTGCCGGAGGCGAGCGCGCGATCGACGTCGGCATCGTGCGGCGCGTTCGATGCAAAGCTCGCGCGCGCGACCGACTTCGTCAGGCCGCCGACGCCGAGCCCAATCGTGATGTCGTCCGCGAACGGTTGCTTCGGATCGGTCGCGCTCACCTTCACGAGATGCCGCGCGAGACGCGATGCAAGCGACGGATGCGCGAACAGCGCCAGCGTTTCGTCCGGCGTGAGCACGTCACGCTCGCCCTCGCCTTCCTTCACACGCACGCGATACGGATCGATCCGAACCTCGGTGAACGTGCCGTGCACGGGCGCATGGACGTACACGTCGCGGTCCCATTTCGCGCCGTCGCGACGCAGCAGAACGTGCACGCTCAACGGCACGCGCCGGCCTTCGCCGTCGACGCCCGTGCCCTGCAGCAGCACGTCGCCAAGCACGTCCTTCGTGCGGCGCGTCGCATCGCTCGAGAAGACGATCGCGTGCGCATCGGTATCGATGCTCGCGTGAACGTCCGGCGCATCGAGCGCGACGCGATTGCAGTCCGCGGCGGCCGCGTTCGTGAACGGGCAGCCGCTTTGCGATGCGAAGTGGTAGATCCCGCGCCCCGCGTGATCGACCGGCGCGGCATGGGCGCCAGCGCTGGCGACAAACAGGGCGAGGCAGGCAACACGGGTGGCGAGCGTGGACATGGTCGTGGTCAGGATGGATGCCGGATGTCGGCGTGTCGTGGCCGCGCGTGATGCGCGGCGCCGGTTCAATGACGGTGATAGGACAGCGCTTCAAGGTCGCGCCGGGCCGATGCGCGCCCGGCGAGACCGAAACCGCGTGCGAGCGCGCCGAGCGTGTCGACGGCGGACGCCGCAATCGTGACGCCGACGGCCGCGAGATAGCGGACGACGCCAAGCCGCGGCAACTGCTGATGATTCAGCGCGCGCAGGCTGTAGCCGAGCCGCATCGCCATCACGCAGAACGGGCCGAGCGGGCCGCTGCGGCCGAGCCACTGCCAGCCGCGCGGCAGGTACGCTTTCACGAGGTACGGTGTCAGGCCGACGCTGTCCTCGCCGCGCATCCAGCGCAGCTTCAGCGATTCGCGTTGCGTGTCCGGCAGCCGATGTTCGGTGTACGCGGCTGGTGCGAACTCGGCGGCCACGCCGGCTGCCTGCATCCGCAGTCCCATCACCTGGCAATGCGCGCGATAGACGCCGTCGAGCGGCTCGTAGCGGAATTGCGCGAACACGTCGCGCCGGAACGCGACGTTGTTCGCGTAGAAATTGCGCGTCGCGCCGTCACGCAGCGGGCTCGGGAAATACATGAAATCGATCGACGTCAGCGCGATGCCGAGCACGTTCGGCGCATAGCTGGTGCGCCCCGCCACGGCTGCGGGCACGTCACCGGCTTCGCGCGCGAACGGTGCGAGCAGGTGCTCGAGCCAGTCGTCGGCCGGCCGGCAATCGGCATCGCCGAACACGACGATGTCGCAACGGGCCGCGTCGACGCGGTCGAACCCGTCGTTCTTCGCGTCGTAGTAGCCGGTGCTCGCGCCGATCTCGACGAAGTCGATCGGGCGGCCGGCCAGCGCGGCGATCTCGTGGCACGCATCGGCCGGCAGCCCGTCGTGCGTGATGATCCATTGCGCGAGCGCTGCGGGCGGCACGGTCTGCTTCGACAGCGCCGAGACGAGGCGCTTCAGGCTGTCGACGGCCTGCACGAGCCCCGCGCCGCCGCGCAGGTTGTTCGTCTCCAGCACGAACGCTGCCCGCGCCGCCACGCCACGCGCAGCCGCGCGGGTATGCCGCGTGGTTTCTGTGAAGTCTGGCATCCGGAATATCTCCATCGTCATGCGCACCGGCATGGATGAAACGAATGGGCGGGGAGCCCGCGGCGCGTCGGCGAATGCGGGTCGCCCGCGACCGTCGTCGCAAAGCGGGCGGCCTGGACGGCGCCCGCTTCGCGTGCCGTCACTCCTGGACGGACGGCGCCGGTTCGGCGTCGGTATAGCGCGGCTTCGCGTTCTGCAGGTCACGCGTGTTCTTCTGCACGGCGACCGAGCCGAACAGCGCGAGCACGAACGACATCGCGTAGAAGCCCTTCTCGCTCAACTGCAGCGTCGCGTTGAAGAGGCCGACGACCAGCAGCGCGATCGACAGCAGCAGCGCGATCCAGCTGAGGCCGTAGTAGATGCCGGTGACGGGAATGCCTTCCGCGCGGTCGCGGACGCTCTTCTGCAGCGAGATGGCCGCATAGAGACCGAACACCAGCACGGTGAAGTAGTAGCCCTTCTCGTTGAGCTGCATGCCGGCGTTCCAGAGACCGATCAGGAATGCCGCGAAACCGGCGAGCAGCGCGGCCCACGACGCGGCCACGAACGCGAACGACGGCTGCTGGATGGTGGTCTGGTTCATTGCTTTGCCCTCTCTTTCTTTTTGTTCGAAATCGTTTTTGTTGAACTGCGTTTCGCGCATGGTAGCAGCTTTGGCGCGTGCCACGACAGCGTCGCTTGCAGTCTTACATGCCGCGCTGCGCCCGCCGCCAGCGCCCGGGCGTCGTGCCGAGCACGGCGCGAAACGCCTTGCCGAAGGCCGCCTCGGACTGGTAGCCGACCGCCTGGCCGATTTCCGCCTGCCCGCGCTGCGTATCCTGCAGCAGCGCGCACGCGTGCATCATCCGGATCTGCGCGACGAATGCGCCGACGCTCATCCCGGCCCGCTCGCGGAAATGCCGTGCGTACGTCGCGCGCGACATCGCGGAAGCGTCGCCGAGCGACTCGACCGTCCACGGTTTTTCCGGCGCCTGCAGCACGGCCTGGATCGACGGGCCGAGCCGTGCGTCGGCCGCCAGCGCCAGCCAGCCGGACGGTACGCGCGCCCCCCGCCCGTATGCACGCAACGCGTACGCGAGCAGCGCCTGGCCCAGCGCATTCACGATCGCGCCGGCGCCCGGCTGCCCGTTCGACGCCTCGGTGCGCAGCACGCTCGTCAGCAGTTGCAGCGGCGCGAACCCCGACGCCTCGCGCAACCCGACATGCAGCACGTGCGGCAGCGTGCGCATCAGCAATTCGCCCGCGCCGCGCGCATAGACGAACCGCCCGCACAACAGGTCCACGCTCGCGCCGCCCGGTTCGGCCGGATCGAGATTCGACTTGACCGGCAACACCGCGCCGCCGCCGGCGCCCTGTTCGCGCAGCGCCGCAGCTGGCCGCGACCGGCCGGCCCCGGCGTCGAGCAGGTCGTGCGCGCCGCCCGCGGGCAGCAGCACGAAATCGCCGTCGGCGAGCTGCAGCGTGCGCCCGTCCGCGGTACGCAGCCGGCAGGTTCCGGCCAGCACCAGGTGAAACGCCGCCTCGCCGGACGGCAGCGGGTCGTGCGGCATCGCGAACGGCCCGTCGAGCAGGCAGCGCACGTCGAGCTCGACATGGCTGCGGCCCAGCGACAGGAGTTGACTCAACGCATCCATGAGACGATCGCGCTAAAAAATGACACTCTAGCGTATCGAAACCCTCAGCGCGAGCGATCAGAATAGCCCTGCATCGCCCGAGATCGCGGCACCCGCCGCCCTCCTCACCCCTACTCGAA
Source organism: Burkholderia sp. AU33803 (assembly GCF_002223095.1). Lineage (NCBI taxonomy): Bacteria > Pseudomonadati > Pseudomonadota > Betaproteobacteria > Burkholderiales > Burkholderiaceae > Burkholderia > Burkholderia sp. AU33803. The sequence goes on along the minus strand of NZ_NKFJ01000004.1, from coordinate 291,989 downwards.
AGGACGCATCATGCTGAACTGGAACGAATACCGGAAGGAACTCTCGACGCGCATCGGCGAGATCGCCAAGCTGTCGCCCGATACGCTGGCCGGCTACAAGGCGCTGTCAGGCGCCGGCGCCAAGACGGGCCATCTCGACGCGAAGACGCGCGAACTGATCGCGCTCGCGGTCGCCGTCACGACGCGCTGCGACGGCTGTATCGCCGTGCACACCGCGGAAGCGGCCAAGCATGGCGCGACCAAGGAGGAAGTGGCGGAAGCGCTCGGCGTCGCGATTGCGTTGAACGCGGGTGCGGCGCTCGTCTATTCGGCGCGTGTGATGGACGCGCTCGGCGAGTGAACCTGACGGCCGCGGCGCCGCCGTCAGGGGGGCGCCCGGCCGCATTGGCTGCATGGCCGCGGGGTTGCGTATCGCGTATCCGTGCAGGCAACCGATGTATGAAGATTGGCCAGCCTACCTGCCCGAATGACTGGCCGCGTGCGCCCGGGCACGGATGCGCCGCGAAGTCGGCTACCATGCTGCGAACGATCCATCGTGAAGGAGCGCTCCATGTGCCGCTGGCTCGCCTATACGGGTAATCCGATTCATCTCGAGACCGTCCTGTTCCGCGCGAAGCATTCGCTGATCGACCAGAGCCTGCATTCGGAGCTGGGGGCGACGACCACCAACGGCGACGGCTTCGGCATCGGTTGGTACGGGCGCCCCGACGAACTCCCGTTCCGCTACCGCTCCGTGCATCCCGCATGGAACGACCGCAACCTGCGCGAAGCCGCGCGCGCGATCCGCTCGCGGATGTTCATCGCGCACATCCGTGCGGCCACCGACACCCCCGTGCAGGAAACCAACTGCCACCCGTTCCGCCACGGCCGCTGGCTGTTCGCGCACAACGGGCTGATCCGCGATTTCCACAAGCTGCGCCGCGACCTGACGATGAAGGTCGATCCCGCGCTGTTCCCGACGCTCGAAGGCTCGACCGACTCCGAACTGATGTTCCGCCTCGCGCTGACCTACGGCCTCGAGCAGGCGCCGCTGCCGGCGCTCGAGCGGATGGTCGGCGTGGTCGAGGAGAGCGCCGCGCGGCATCGCGTGGCCGACCCGCTCAACATGACGATCTGCGCGACCGACGGCGAACGGATCATTGCAGTGCGCTATTCGAGCGAACGGCAATCGCGCTCGCTGTTCCACAGCACGTCGTTCAAACACCTGCACGAACTGTATCCGCACAACCCGCGCATCGCCGAAGCCGGCGACGACGCGTTCATGATCGTGTCCGAGCCGCTCGTCGACTTGCGGGGCGCGTGGGAGGAAGTACCGGAGAGCACGGCGATCGTCGCGCAGGGGGCCGATGTGCAGCAGCGGCCGTTCGGGCCGCGGCACAAGTAGCGCATTGACACCGTTGACCGCATCGAGACGGCGGTATCAGACACACGAGCACGAAGCAATTCGTTAAAAAAGGAAGGGATTACAAACTTTCCGTCGCGTTACAATCCGCCCCAGGAGTAAACCGAACCCAAGAATGCAACTGCACGGTCGCCCGCACCTCACATTGGAAATGCCCCAGGATTTCAAGAATTTGTCACCCGCCACGCCGACGAACGGTCATTCCGCCAGTTCTGACGTGAAACAGGATCGAGCCTTCGTGGTGTGGCTGACCGGTATCTCCGGCGCAGGCAAATCGACGCTGGCAACTCTGCTGCAGGAACAACTCAATGCCCGCGGATCGCGCACCTATCTGCTGGATGCTGACCGCCTGCGCGAGGGGTTGAACCGGGATCTCGGATTCAGCGATGCCGATCGCCATGAAAATATCCGACGTACAGCCGAGGTGGCGAAGCTGCTGGTGGATGCCGGATTCGTCGTCATCGCTGCGCTGATCTCACCATTCCAGGAGGCGCGCACCAAAGCGCGGGCGCGCTTTGCGGCCGGTACGTTCATCGAGGTCTTTGTCGATACTTCACTCGAAGTCGCAGAAGCCCGCGACCCGAAGGGACTCTACGCGTTGGCAAGGCAAGGCGCGATTCGCCAATTTACCGGCATCGATTCCGTCTATGAGCCGCCGCAGTCCCCTGATGTTCACGTGAAGACGGCCGAGACGAGCCCCGCGGAATGTGTAGACGCGATCATCCGGAAACTGCCGCTGGGCGGCTGACGCCGTCGCGATCGAGCGTCATCCCGCGCGCGTCGGTGTGCTATTCGCGCGAATGGCAACCACGCTCGCAAAAGATGCCAACGTACACACCGCCGGCCGTTCAGTCCGCGGCACAAGTAGCACGGCGGGCTGTCACTCGCGCCGTCAGGCGCTGCGCGACAACCGCATCCGGATCGAATCGAGTTCGGCGGGCAGCCGACGCGACCGTGCACGCGGCCGCGGCAGTGCGGTGAACCCGAGCCGTTCATATAGCGCGCGGGCCCGCACGTTGCGGGTCAGCACGTCGAGCACGACGTCGCGGCTGCCGTCGGCGGGCAATGCGCCGGTGTCCAGCGCATCGCGAAACAGTGCGCTGAAGATCCCCGTGCCGCGCTGACGCTCATCGGTCGCGCAATGCGCGACGAGGATCTGCGAACGCTTCGGTGCCGGAATTTCCGTTTCGAGGATCAGCCCGCGCAACAACTGGCCGATCGTGCGGCGCACGCCGAAGAAGCGCGCCAGTGCCCACACGACATGCACGTCGTCGAACATCGTCCGCTGTCCGTCATGGATCGCCATCACGGCGAGCACGGTGCCGTCGTCGGCGACTGCGACGCGATGCCGGCGCCACGAGAATCGCCCGTAACGCGACCGAAACGCCTGCTGCAGAAACGCGATGCAACGTGCATCGCTTTCACCGAGAAAGAACCCGAATTCGGCCACGCCGGACGCAAATACGAGCGGCGCGCATGCCGCCGCGTCGCCCGCATTCGCCGCACGAAACCGCACGCGCTCACCAGCGCGCGGCACCGCTTGCGCGAACGCGCCGGCCAGCGTCACGCGCTGCGCCCCGCGAGACGCGACAACACGGCGACCGTCCGGCTGATCTGCTCCGGCTCGTGCGTCGAGCAGATGAAGAAGCGCAGGCGCGCGGCCTTTTCCTCGACGGCCGGATAAAAGATCGGCTGCACGTTGATCCCTTCGTCAAACATCGCATTGGCCCATTGCGCGGCCTTCAGCGAGCTCCCCGTGATCACCGGCACGACCGCGAACCCGGCGCTCGTGCCCGTATTGAGTCCAGCGGCGCGCGCCTCGGTCAGGAACTGCCGCCCGCGCGCCTGCAGTTGCGCGACACGCTCCGGCTCGGCCTGCAGGCGCTCGAGCGCGGCCAGTGACGCTTCGGCGAGCGTCGGCGCGAGCCCGACGCTGTACAGGAAACCCGGCGCCAAATGGCGCAGCATGTCGACCAGCGGCTGGCAGCCGGCAATGAAGCCGCCGCAGCCGGCCAGCGTCTTGCTCATCGTGCCCATCCACATGTCGACCTGGTCGGGCGCGACGCCGCAGTGCTCGCGGATGCCCTTGCCGGTCGCACCGAGCACGCCGAGCGAATGCGCCTCGTCGACCAGCAGGAATGCACCGTGGCGCGTCTTCACGTCGACGAAACGCTGCAGGTCGGGAAAATCGCCGTCCATGCTGTACAGCCCTTCGATCGCGATCAGCACGTGCCGGTATTCGCGGCGTACGCGCGACAGCAGTTCGTCGAGCGCCTGCCAGTCGTTGTGCGCGAAACTCAGCCGCTTCGCACCGCTCAGCTGCGCGCCCTGCACGATGCTGTTGTGCGCGAGCGAATCGTGGACGACCAGATCGCCGGGACCGAACAGCGCACCGATCACGGTCACGTTCGTTGCATGGCCGCTTACGAACGCGACACAGTCGTCGGTCTCGTAGAACGCGGCCAGCGCGCGCTCGAGATCGCGCTGCACCGGACGCTCGCCCGCGACCATCCGGCTCGCGGAGGCCGACGTGCCGTAACGGTCGATCGCGGCTTTCGCGCGCGACGACACGGCCGGATCGCCAGCCAGGCCGAGGTAGTTGTAGTTCGCGAAGTTCAGGTACTCGCGGCCGCCGATCTGCGTCGTCGCACCGGCCACGCCTTCATGCACGCGGAAAAACGGCGAGTCGACGCGCAGCTTCTCGCCCATCTCGCGCATGATCCGGACCTGCTGATACTGCGGCATCGATTCGAAGCGACTGCGCGCCGATGCGGTCTGCGCGGCCAGCGTGCCGGGCACACCCGGTGCCGCGGCCGCATCCGTTGCGCGCTCCAGTTGCCGTTTCAGCGCTTTCGCCGCCAGTTGCTGGCGAAGATGCTCTCCCAGTGCCATTGCTTCCTTCGCTGTATCTCGAAAAGGCGCTATGTTACGCCGCGCATCATGAAAAAGCGTGGTGTCACGCGTCGGGAAACTCGGCCCACTGCCATGCGTCGGGTTGAGCCAGCAACGCATCGACCAGCCGGAAATTCATCTCGTGGCTCGGCCGCAATGCGCTCACGCGCGCCAGCAGCGGCGCGCCGGCCAGCGCGAGATCGCCGACCAGGTCGAGCACGCGATGCCGGACGAACTCCTCCGGCAGCCGCATCCCGCCCAGCACGCGATTGCCGACGATGGACGCCGTGCACGACGGCCGCGCGCCGCGCAGGATCGGCACGCCGCGCAAATAACCGGCGACGATCGCGGGCACGGCCCACTTCACGCGGCCATACGAGCGCGACGGTGCGATTTCGGTCGCGAATGCGGCCGGCGTCAGCGCCCCATCCCAATGCATGTCGCCGAAGCCGCGCAGGTCGTTGCGCACGCTCAGTTCGTAACGCGGCGCCGGTTCGATCCGCATTTCGCGCCGCTGGTCGCCGTCGCCATCCGTGACGACGACGGGCCGCAGCACGCGGATGAAGCGCTTCGGCGCATCGAGCGCGACACGGCCGCACGCGCGGATGGCGTCCACCCACGGCGCGGCGCTGCCATCGAGAATCGGCACTTCTTCCGCATCGATCTCGACGATCGCGTGATCGATCTCGCATGCAAGCAGCGACGCGAGCAGATGCTCGATCGTGCGAACGCCGACGCCGTCGGCATTGCGCAGCATCGTGCACAGCGGCTGCGCGCGGCGCAGCGCGGGATCGACCGGCAGCGTCGCAAGCGTGCGCCCCTGCGCGACGCGACGGAACGCGATGCCCGTCACGCCCTCTTCCGGACGTCCGGGCAGGATCCGCACGCCCACCCGGCGCCCCGTGTGCAGCCCGTGACCGTCGATCGCCAGCGGACGTGCCAGCGTGCCCTGCCGCGTCGCCCACCCGGACGGCGCGCTCATCGCGCGACCTCCAGCGTCGGCGACGCCTGCGTATCGAGCATCGCGCGCGCTTCGCCGTCGATCGCATGCTTCGCCGCGAGCGCCGCGACGGCCTCCTGCGCGGCATCCGTCGCGGAACCGGCATCCGCATCGGTCGACGCGCCGATCGAATCGACGATACGTCCGGCCAACGTCGTCACCGACGCGCCCTCGGCAATCGCCATCACCGACAGCTTGACCTCGAACGCTTCCTCGACCGCGAGGCCGAGTTCCATCCCCATCAGCGAATCCATGCCCATGTCGAGCACCGACTTGTCGAGCGCGATGCGGTCCGGCGTCATGTGCAAAATCCGCGCGATCTGCGCCTGCAGCGTCCGCGCCACCAGCGCGATCGCTTCGTCGCGCGGCAACGCGAGCACCTCTTCGCGCAGCTGCGTGCCGCCGTCGCGCGCATCGCCGCCGCTCGCGTGCGATTGCAGCAGCGAATACCGGCGCGCCTTCGCGGCGGGCATCCCGCGCGCTACCGCGTGCCAGTCGAGCCGGACCACGGCCTCGCCTGCCGCGCCTGCGACCAGCGTGCGTTCGAGCGCGACCATCGCCTCGTCGGACGTGATCGACGCACCGCCGATCCGCGATTGCAGCGCCTCGCGCGTATCCGCGTGGCGCGCGAGGAAGCCGACGTCCTCGAGCGGCCCCCAGGCCATGAACGTGCCCGGCAACCCGGCCGCGCGACGATGTTCGACAAGCGCCTCGAGGAAGGTGTTGGCTGCGACGTAGTTCGACTGCCCCGGATTGCCGAGATAGGTCGTCGCCGACGAATAGACAACGAACAGGTCGAGCGGCAACGCGCGCGTCGCGCGATGCAGGTTCCACGCGCCGGCCACCTTCGGTGCGAGCACCGCGGCCATGCGCGCATCGTCGAGATTGCGCACGAGGCCGTCATCGATCGACATCGCGGAATGCAGCACGCCCTTGAGCGGGCTGCCGCGCCGGACGATCGCATCGATCATCGCGTCGACCGCCGCGGCGTCGGTCACGTCGCACGACACGACATCGACCGTGACGCCGAGCGTCGTGCGCCAGCGCTCGACTTCCTCGCGTGCGGCGGCAGCGAGCTCGCCGGAACGGCTCGCCAGCGTCAGCCGGCGCGCGCCGCGCTCGACCATCCAGCGCGCGCTCGCGAAACCGAGCCCGCCCGTGCCGCCGACCACCAGATACGTGCCATGCGGATCGAGCGCGAGCGAACCCGCGCGCGTGACGCCGCGCGTCGGGGCCGGCGTGCCGGACGGATAGGTCACGAGCACCTTGCCGATCTGGCGCGCCTGCTGCATGTAGCGGAACGCATCTTCCGCCCGTTCGGCCGGAAACGCGCGATACGGCAGCGGATGCAACACGCCCGCCTCGAACAGCGCCATCACTTCGCCGAACAGGCGCGCGGTCAGCTCCGGCAACGCCCCCATCAACTGGTCGGCGTCGATGCCGAAATAGCTGATGTTGTTGCGGAACGGCCGCAGCCCGATATGGCTGTTTTCGTAGAAGTCGCGCTTGCCGAGCTCGAGGAAACGACCGAACGGCCGCAGCGTATCGATGCTGCGCACCATCGCTTCGCCGGCGAGCGAATTCAGCACGATGTCGATGCCCTGCCCGCCCGTCAGCGCGCGAATCTCGTCCGCGAAAGCGAGGCCGCGCGAATCGAGCACGTGGTCCGCGCCGAGCAGGCGCACGAACTCGCGCTTCTCGTCGCTGCCGGCCGTCGCGAATACTTCCGCGCCGAAGTGGCGCGCGAGCTGGATCGCGGCGATCCCGACCCCACCCGCGCCTCCGTGCACGAGCACGCGCTCGCCGCGACGCAGACGCGCGAGTTCGACGAGTGCGTAGTACGCGGTGAAGAACGTGGTCGGCACGGTCGCCGCTTCCTCGAACGACAGCCGTTCGGGTTTCAGTGCGATCGCTTGCGCGCGCGTCCTGACGCGCGTCGCGAACGAAGCCGGCGCGAAGCCGAGCATCGCGTCGCCCGGTGCAAATCCCGTCACGGCGTTGCCCACGCGGACGATGCGACCGGACAGTTCCATCCCGATCGTCGCGCCCGCGAAGCCGGTCTCGACCGCCTCATCGGACAAGAGCCCCATCGCATACATCACGTCGCGGAAATTGAGGCCGGTGGCAACGGGCTCGATTTCCACCTCGTCGTCGCCCAGCGGGCTTTCCGGCAACGCGAACCATTCGAGATTGCGCAACGAGCCCGGCGCATCGAACGCGAGCACGGCCGCACGCGCGATCGCGCCATCGTTGCGGGCCGCGGCCTGCGCGGCCGTCAGCATGCGCGGCACCTGCCGCCCGTGTGCGCCCAGGACGACCTCTTCCTCGACCGCTGCGCCGGTCAGCTCGCGAATCAGCACGTCGGGGATCCGGTCCGCCGCCCGATCGACGTCGATCAGGCGGCACGCGAGTTCGGGATGCTCGTTCGCCAGCACGCGACCGAGACCCCACAGCGTGGCCTGTTCCGGATGCGCATTCGCGGTCCCGGCGAACGGCGCGCCGCCGCGCGTGACGACGGTCAGCCGCGTAGCCGCGTTCGGCTGCGCACCGAGCGCGCGAACGAGTTCCGCCAGAGCGATCACGCCGTTACGCTGCGCGGCCATGAGGCCATCGCCTGTCGCCGATTCGGCGAGCGGCGTTTCCGGCGCGCAGAAGACGACATGCGCCGGCCGTCCGGCCGGCAACGACGCGATCGCATCGGCCGCATGCGTGACGTCGACGATATCGGCCGGATAGCCCGCGCGCGCCAGTGCGTCGGCCAGCCGCCCGCCGAAACTGCCGGCGGCATCCGGTGCGTGCACGACGAGCCATTGCTCGCTGCGTGCAAGCGTATCGAGATCGCTCTGATCCTCGCCGCGTTGCGCGACCACGGCACTCGCGGGGTTGCGCGCGATGACGAACGTCGGCGTGCCGTCCAGATCGAGCGATTGCTCGACGTGCCGCACGACGTCGACGAAGCCCGCGCGTTCGAGCGCCGCGTCGAGATCCGCCGGCGCCAGCGGCGCGGGCGCATCGGCTTCCGTCGACGAAGCCTGCGCGCCGAATACGATGTCGGAGAAACGGCCGCGACGCGACTCGGCCAGCAGCAGCAATCCGCCCGGCGCCAGCCACGACCGCATTGCATTCAGCGCGTCGGCCACATCGTGCCGGCCGCTCAACGCGCGGTTCGCGACGATCAGGTCGTAAGGGCCGGCTTCGTCGGCCGCCAGCGACAACCGCTCGCCCGACTGCAACGCAACCGTGCGCACCGCCGCTTCCGCATCGGCGTCGAACCCGGCCAGTTGGCCGGCAGTCGCGGCGATCGTGTGATCGCAACGTGCGGCCGCGAGATGCATGCCGAGCGTCTGCAGCACGTCGCCGTCCGTCGCGCCCAGCTCGAGCACGCGCAACCGGCGTGCCGGCTGCCATGCGTCCACGGCCTGCTCGACGCTCGCGGCCAGCAACGCATGCACGTGCTGCCACGTCGGCGATGCGGCCAGGAGTTGTTCGACCAGGCTGTGCCCGGTCGGCGACAGCAGGCGGGCGCCGTCCTTCGCGCCATTCAGCACGTCCGGCAACGCCGCGCCGCAATGCGCGAGCAGCGTCAGCTCGGCCACGTGCCCCGGCGATTCGGCCAGCAGCCCGCGCCACAGCTCGTCGAGCGGCGGCAACGCCGCGCACGCCGCGTCGTCGCGCACGAGCAGCGCGCCGTCGCGATGAGCGAGGCCGTCCTCGACCAGCATGTCGGCAAAACGTTCGGCCAGTGCCTCACGCCCGGCCGCCGGCTGCCAGGTGCCGGCGAATGCGCCGAGCGCATCGAACGCGCGAAGCGCGTAGAGGCTCGCCAGCACGTCGAGCAGCGGCAGGATTTCGGTCAGATGCTGCGTCCGGCGGCCGTCGTGCCCGGCCGCATCGAGCCGCGCGGCTGCATGCGCGAGCAACACGTCGGGGGCCGGCAAACCGGCTGCATCGACGTCACCCGGCAGCGGCACTTCTTCCAGGCGGTAGACGAAGCGCGCGGGCAGGTTCTGCCGGCGGCCGACGAGGTCGACGCGCCGGAACCGGCATGCGCCGAGCCGCGCGACGATCGCGCCGCGCGCGTCGAGGAATTCGAAATGCGCGACGATCGAATGCGGGCTGTGCCGGTCGATCCGCACGAGCACCCGCTCGACCGTGTCGCCGCGCAGATAATCGACCCGGCCGATCTGCACCGGCACGTAAGCCGGATGCTCGCCTTCGCGCGCGTGCGCCGCCAGCAGTGCGAACAGCGGATGAAACCCGCTGTCCATCAGCGCCGGATGCAGCAGATAGGCGGACAACGCCCGCGCATCGCCGCATGCGGCCGGCACGGCGACGTCGGCCAGCGCCGCGCCATCGTCCGCGGCGACCCGCACGGTGCGGACCCAGCGGAATGCCGGCCCGTAGCTGAGGCCGATGGCCGCCGTGTTTGCATACAGCGTGTCGCCGTCGGCGGCGGGCAACGCGAGCAGGCGATCGAGCGCGTCGGACGGCACGACGCTCGCCTCGCCGAGCGTGTTGCCGCTTTCCAGCATCCGCCCCGTCACGTTCAGCGTCCATGCCCCGTCGGACATCCGGTCGCGCGTCTCGATCGTGAAGGTCGCGGTACGCGGCTCGATCACGAGCCTGAACAGCTTTGCTTGCTGCGGCTGGAATACCACCGGCGTGCGGATCTCGACGTTTTCGAGCGCCGCATCCGGCGTATCGAAGAAGGTACGTGCCGCGGCGAGCGCCATTTCCACGTAGCCCGCCCCAGGGAACGCCACGCCGCCGTCGACGACGTGATCGGCCAGCATCGGCAGCTTCGCCGGATCGAGCTGGTTTTCCCACGCGAATGCGTGCTCGTGGAGACGATAGCCGAGCAGCGGATGCTCGCGACGACGATTGACGAGGCCGTAGCCTTCGACGGTCGGCGTCAGCCAGAAATGGTCGCGCTGCCACGGATAGGACGGCAATGCAGCACGCGATTCGCCCGGCGCGAAGCGGTCGGGATCGACGCTCGCACCGTGCGCGATCGCCGCGAGAATCGCTTGTCGCAGCGTCGCCGCGCTGCCGTGATCGCGCTTGAGCGTCGGCAGCGCCACGCCGGTCGCGCCGGCGGCCGAGAATGCCTGCTTCACGTACGTGCGCAGGATCGAATGCGGCGAGACCTCGACGAACAGCCGGACGCCCTGCTCGATCAGATGCGCGATGCCGTCGCCGAAGCGCACCGGCTCGCGAATGTTGCGCCACCAGTAGCGGGCATCGAGCTCGGTGCCGGCCAGCGCGCCGCCGGTCACGGTCGATACGAACGTGCCGTTGCCCGGCTGCGGCCGCAGGCTCGCCAGTTCGGCCAGCACGACCGGCTCGATGCGGTCCATGTGGCTGCTGTGGAACGCGTAGTCGAGATCCAGCATCTGGAAGAACTTGCCGCTGCCGCGCAGCGCGGCCTCCAGCGCCTGCAAGCCCTGCAGCTCGCCCGCGAGCGTCACCGCGTCGGGGCTGTTGATGCCTGCGATCTCGACGCGCCGCGCCAGTCCGTGGCGCGCGATCAGTTCGCGCGCCGCCGCGTCGCCGATGCCGACGGCCGCCATCCGGCCGCTGCCGCGTGTTATCGCCTGTGCGCGGCTGCGGATCTTGATTACGCGAACCGCGTCGGCGAGCGACAGCGCGCCCGTCACCCACGCCGCGGCAATCTCGCCGACGCTATGGCCGATTGCCGCGTCGTAACGCATCCCGCGCGCGTCGATCACACGAATCATGCCGACCTGGATCGCGAACAGCAGCGGCTGCGCGTTCTCCGTCGCGGCGAGCCATTCGGCGCCCGCGCCGGCCAGCCATTCCGCGCTCGGGCCGCCGCGCATCACGTCGACGAGCGACGGGCTGCCATCGGCGCACCACAGCGCGTCGACTTCGTCGAGCGCCGCGCGGAACACGGCGTTCTCCGCATAGAGTTCGTTGCCCATCCCGACCCACTGGCAGCCGTTGCCCGAGAAGACGAGCGCGGTGCGCACCGCTTCGGCCGGGGCCTGGCCGGTTGCCACGCAGGCCGGCAGCCCTTCCGCTGCCGGCTGGGCCAGTGCCGCAAGCGCGGCGCGGCCTTCGGCTTGGTTGGCCGGGGCGACGATTGCGCGATGCTCCAGCCACTGGCGCCGACGTGCGGCTGCAGCGGCCAGCGCCTGCCAGTCGCCGCCGTTGTCGAGCATCGCCAGATAGCGGCCCGCGAGCGCGCCGAGCGCACTCGCGCTGCGCGCGGTCAGCACGAGCGGAGACAGTTGCGCCTGCGTCGGCTCGGGCGCGGCCGTCGATGCCTTGTTTGCAGCCGGCGCCTCCGTCAGCACGACGTGTGCGTTCGTTCCGCCGAAGCCGAACGAGTTGACGCCGATCGTCAGCGGCGCGTCGCCCGCGTCGAGCGGCATGTAGCGATCGACGACGCGCAGACGCCCGCCGTTGAAATCGATCCCGGGATTAGGCGTGACGAAGTGCAGCGAGCGCGGCACCGCGCGATGCTTGAGGCACAGCACGGCCTTCAGCAAGCCGGCCATGCCGGATGCGGTTTCGAGATGGCCGATGTTGGTCTTGACCGAACCGATGAGCAGCGGACGATCCGCCGGGCGCTCGCCCGACACGACGTCGATCAGCGCACGCGCCTCGATCGGATCGCCGACCGCCGTGCCGGTGCCGTGCGCTTCGAGATACGCCAGCGATTGCGGATCGATGTCCGCGCGCGCGTAGACGCTGCGCAGCAGCGACGCCTGTGCGGCCGCGCCCGGCACGCTGATGCCGCCCGGCGTGTGGCCGACCGAGTTCACGCCGGAGCCGGCGATCACCGCGTGGATCGTGTCGCCGTCGGCGAGCGCGCGATCGAGCGGCTTGAGCAGCACGAACGCGCCGCCTTCCGAGCGGACATAGCCGTCGCCGGTTGCATCGAACGTGCGGCAACGGCCGCGCGGCGACAGCATCGACGCCTTGGAGAAGCTGACGAAACCGAACGGGTGCAGCAGCAGGTTGACGCCGCCCGCGAGCGCCACGTCGGCTTCGCCGGACTGCAGCGCCTTGACGGCCTGGTGGAGTGCGACGAGCGACGACGAGCAGGCCGTGTCGACGGACATGCTCGGGCCGCGCAGGTCGAACAGGTAGGACACGCGGTTCGACGCGATGCTCAGGGTGTTGCCGGTCGCCGAATACGGATCGATCACGTTCAGATCGTCCATGTTGCGGTTGCCGTAATCCATGCTGGCGGCACCGACGAAGACGCCGCAGTTGCTGCCGCGCATGTCGGCCGGGCGCACGCCCGCGTCCTCGAACGCTTCCCATGCGAGTTCGAGCAGCAGGCGCTGCTGGGGGTCCATCTGGGCCGCTTCGCGCGGGGAAATGCCGAAGAACGCGGCATCGAAGCCGGCGACGTTGTCGAGCACGCCGGCCGAGAACGTGTAGCTCTTGCCCGGTTCGCGCTTGGACGGGTGCTGGTAGAAATCGGTGCCGAAGCGGTCGGCGGGGATTTCGGTGACGGCGTCGCGTTCGTCGCGCAGCAGTTGCCAGAAGTCGCCGAGATTGTTCGCGCTTCCGGGAAACCGACAAGCCACCCCAATTATTGCAATCTTGCTGTTCATCTTTTATGTCGCTTTCTCGGATGCGCACGGCTGTTCCGTACGATTTCCGTCATCTTGTACCACATGCAGCAGCGCCGCCCCAAGCTCTTCGGCTGCCAAATTCCGGCATTCTGGAGCATCTGTGCCGTAATTTCGCCAAATGAAGTAGTCGCTGGTTTGTGGGGAAACGCCCAGCTTTTCGAATACGTGCGGCAGAGCGGGAACGTGATCGCCGTAGAAACAAACGACCGTTTCACGATTGCTCGTGCGCAGATAATCGATCAGACGCCCGATCATTGCATCGGCATTTTCGATGTGCCTCAAATATGCGGTCAAATCGCGCCAAGATGCGTCCTCGCCAAGAGTATGCCGTGAAGACGATTCTCCAGGCAAAACCTCCTCCAGATGCAGCGGGCCGTGGTTTTCCATGGTCATCGCGAAGATAAATCGCGGGCGAACGTCATCTGTCGCCTCGAGTTCCGCGATGATCGACTCCGACACGGAGGCGTCCGCCACGTACGGGCCGGCACGGGACGCCGACGCAAAATGGCGGATATCGAGAAAGCGCGTGAAACCGAGTAACGGAAATACCCGGTGGCGTCCGAAAAAATCGGCGTAGTAGGGATGAATCGCGACTGTGTCGTAACCGCAACGGTCGAACCAGGATGCAAGTGAAGCGATCTTATTTCTTACAAATGCGTAAGGATAGAAACGCGCATACCTGAGCGAAAAGGATTCCGTACCGGTCAGCACCGCGAACTCCGTTCGCATGGTGTTTGCCCCCCACGCAGGCACCGTCATCTCGCCATGCCAGACGGCCTCGCGACGCGCCTCGTCGAAGCGCCTGAACAGACTCGGCTCGATCGCCTCTCCGAGCCGGCGCGCATCGAAGAACGATTCGCTCTGGATCATGATCACGTCAGGGCGTCTCGTCGGCTTGCCTGTTGCGAACGGCCCAGCCGCCACGACCTCGCGGAACCGCCGGAACGTCGCGGGACGCAAGCCGTTGAGCAGATAGCCAACGAACACGGCAAAGAAGCCGTGTCGACGCTGGTCGGCATCGGGATCGAGTGTCAGCGGCACACGGGCGGCCACGAGGACGGCCAGCATGAACGGCAGCCCGGCCGTGAGCCATACCAACATGCCGGCGCCTGCCGGCACGGGGCGCTCGACGAGAAAGCCTGCGATCACGAGCACGATACCGACACCGATTGCGACAACCTTGCCGGCGCTCAAGAACGGCAGGTAAAGACGGGGATGCGAGAACAACTGACTGAAAAGGCTCAGATCGGTAAATACGAACGGCTCGCGCAGCGACTCGTACTTCGCATTACTGACTGCGGCGACAAGGCCGACGAGGGCCAGCGCCGAGCAGGCCGCAAAAAACGGCCGCGACGTGACGGCGAACACAAAGTCGAGCACGAAGACTACAGAAAGAATGTGAAGCACTGACGACAACAGCGGCCGCCGCAGTGGCGCGCGCGGGACGGCGATCGAGTCGACCGCGAACGACATTACGACGGCGGCCGTCAGCGTCACGGCGAGACGCGCGCTCAATTGGCCCGATCCTTCGACGGCAGATAGGACAGGCGGTCGAGGATCGCGTCGGCGAGTGCGGCGGGCAAGATTGACAGCATGCGCATGCCGAATGCTAGCAGCCCGGGGAATGCGATCTCCCCGTGCCCCGCGTCCAACCGGCGCCGAATGTACGCAGCCGCGCGTTCGGCGCTCTGCAGAAACGGCTTGTCGCCGGGGAACACGTCGCTCATCGCCGTCTTTACAAAGCCGGGCAGGATCATCGTGACGCCGACGCCGCTTCGCGCAAGTAGTGGCCGCACCGAGTCGCCATACGCTTTGATGGCGGACTTGCTTGCACAATAGGCCGGCGAAATCGCCATGCCACGCAGTGCAGCGATCGAGCTGACCATCGCAACCCGGCCACGCCTGCGTGCGCGCATACGGTCAATGACGGGCAGGACCGTATTCAGCGTACCGTAAAGATTGGTGTCGATGACGCGCGCCGTACGCTCGAGCCCCTCCCAGTCTGAGGCCGATGCAATCGTGCTAGCGACGCCGGCATTCGCGATTAGTAGGTCAATCGGATGCAGGGAATCAAAATCATCGAGCCAAGCGGCGATAGCCGCAGCGTCGCACACGTCAATGGCCGCCGTCTCGACCGCAGCTCCTCGCGAGCGACAGGCTACCGCAGTCTCGGCGATCCGCTCGCAATCGCGACCGACGAGACCTAACACGTTGCCCGGTTGCGCATAGGTGAGCGCCAGGGCCCGCCCGAGGCCTGCGCTCGCGCCTGTAATGACGATGTGAACTGGCCCGCGACTACGCATCCACGCAATCCAAACGGTCGACAGCGCCCTTCACCGCCATAGCAATGCCGGTGCGCGTATAAAAATCACCGTTGATCTGCGTGTGATGCATCACGTAGTCGAGAAAGGCACGATAGAGGACCATATTAGGCGGTTCGCTGTGGCTCCAGAAGTCGTCCAGCCCTCCCTGCCAAGTCAGGCCGCGCATATTATATATGGCAGTACCGAGCGCCATTAAAGGGCGCTCGTGGTGCAAGGCAGACAAGCCAACCGTGCTGTTGACCACTACCACCCCACGCGAGAACTCCAGCAGCGTAGGCAGATGGCCGGAATCAATAAAGCGCAAGCGCCCGTCAATACCGACTGCACGTGCAAGCGACATCGCGAAACGCCGATACTCGATCAACCCCGTGTCAAACGGATGGTTCTTGACGACTAATGTCGCGTCTTGCGGTGCGTGCTTCGCGAACGACCGGATCACCTGGTCGATGGCCTCGCGCATGCCGTCAAAAGGCGAATGCACGATGATCTGCGCATCGGAGTTCAGTTGCAGCGGAAACAGATAGTACGGTCGCCCACTTTCAAGCAACTCTCGTGTAACCGCCTCGGCTTGACGGTGATGCCTGCCCCGTAACAATGTTCGCACCGCCAACCCTGTGTATTCGACTAGCCCGTTACGCGGACGATGGCTACGGTAACGCGGGAACCGCCAAGCCAACAGTGCGTTCGCGATACGGTACGCGATGTCATGAAAGACTCGCTCAAAAAGGTTATACCCCGTTGCCTCGCCAGGTTGCGCTGGTGGAACATGCCCTTGAAACTGAAGGATATTCTTGGGATCGGTCGGCATCGTCGATCTGCCGTTGACGCCGTGACGCTCAAGCGTAATCCAGTGCGGGCGAATATAACCTTCCTCGAAGACGTGCAATCGGATGCCATGCCGCTCGGATACCAAATGCATGTGCTGGTGGATCTCTCGGCAATCACCGAACATCAAGACGTCCGTAATCCCCCTCTGACGAACCAGAGCCGCATACCATTCCGGAAGATCGGAAGCCTTCCCGCGATAGTTGATGACCTCCCGCGTCCGACCGTACAACCAGTCGCCGCCGCAGAAATTGACACGACAAACCGCGTGGCCGCGGGCGGAGAGCGCCTCGGACAACCGACTAAAGAACAGGGAAGCCGTGCCTTGCAGCACTAGAAAGGAGCGAGGCATCGAAATATCAACCAACCGGGCGTCCCGAGGGAGTTGCCCTCATTCATCGAATCGGGCTCTGAAATTGGCATTCATCGCGCCGGGATTGCTCGCGATTCGCAAGGCCGCCGAATATAGCATTCCAAACTGAGCGCCCACAAGGCAGCGAGCGAAATATGTGGCGTATTACAACGTCCCGGTCGAGATGCCCTTACTCGCGCCGACCAATGCGCCGCACGCATGCCCCGCTCACGCGCCCAAGCACACGAGCCCCCTCCGCTCCCGGGTCACCACAAGCCCTCACTCGACCTGAATCCGACTCTGCTTGCCCTTTATTTTTCAAATCAGACTATTGGCCAGAACAATTTTGCGTACTGTCAATTTCCGATAGCATCAACATGCATTGCGACCGGCAGCAGAGCGGATTACACCCGACGAGTACACCACGCAGATATAGGCACAATCTTTCTGTTCTGTTATGTGCAACCACATCATGGCGAATTCGCCTCTGCCGAACGCCACCGCACCATAGAACACAAAAGTGTCGGCTACGAGTGATATCGTACACTCAAGGCAGCTATAATTTTGCGCGCAGCCGCCTCGCGGAATCCGGCGCGGCATGGACAGCAAGATCGCGACTCCGCTCCGGCCTACAGTACGAAGAGCCAGGAACGGTACATGATTGCACGTCCCGGGATGCACACCAGGCAGTCGGCGCAAAGCCTGAACAGCACCCCGGATTTCTGATTCGCCCTCTGCCAGACGAGATGATGCTGGCAACGAAGTGAGGGCACCACATCCCTGCGGAAACGAGTTGGAACAGATCTCTAGCAACACTGCAACGAACAATCAGTCGACGCCAGTCGAACGCAGCCTGATCGGTAGATTTAAGCACATGAATCGGCTGTTTGTAATCACTGTCATCGTCCCGACCATCATCGCAGTCGTCTACTACGGCCTGATCGCATCCGATGTGTACGTCTCGGAGTCGCGCTTTATTGTAAGAAGCGCATCTCGCCAGAGCTCCAGCAGTGTCATGGGCGCCCTGCTGCAAGGGGCTGCCTTTTCCCGTACGCCGGACGATGCCTACTCCGTCATCGACTATATCCAGTCGCGTGATGCACTTCACGAACTCAATACCAACAGCGGCATTGCGACCGCCTACTCTACGCAGGGCGACATCTTCAGCAGGTTCCACGCAAGCCTCGACGGTAGCTTCGAATCGCTATGGAGATACTACGGCAAGCACATTGTGTCAGTGAATCTGGATTCCGCATCCGGCATCGCGACCCTGCAGGTGCGCGCCTATACCGCCAATGAAGCCGCCGGAATCAATGAGAAGCTGCTGGAGATAAGCGAACGCCTGATCAACGAGATGAACAAGCGTGCCGCGGACGACACGGTGCGATTTGCCCAACGCCAGGTCGACGAAGCCGCAGAACGAGCCAAGGCAGCCGCAGTCAATCTAGCCGCATATCGAAACGGAAACGCAGTTTTCGACCCTGAAAAGCAGTCAGCCCTGCAACTTCAGCAAATCACGAAGCTGCAAACGGAACTGTTCAGCGCTCAAACCCAACTTGTGCAACTGCAGTCCATCGCGCCGAAGAACCCTCAGATTCCGGTACTGACGCAGAATATCGCCATGCTGCAGAAGCAGATCCACGACTCCACCGGAGATGTCACCGGCAGCAAGGGCTCGTTGTCGGCAAAAAATGTCGCCTATACGAAGTTGCAACTGGATTCGGAAGTTGCCAACAAGCAACTTGCCTCGACCATCTCAGCACTGGAAAATGCTCGCAGCGAGGCAGAGCGAAAGCAACTTTACTTGGCCCGACTGGTTCAACCGAACACCCCTGACGTCGCAACTGAGCCCAAGCGACTCAGATTGATATTTGAGGCAATCGCACTCGGAATGATTGCATGGGGAATTTTGAGCCTGTTGCTCGCGGGAATTCGCGAACATCACGATTGATCTGTTGCGACACCATATTCTCGGCGAGCTGCTAATATATCGGACCATTTAAACACGATGACGCAGGCAATTCGGAGCCTGCGTCATCCCACGAGAAGAGCGGCGGAGAGGCATCTCTTGGCTTGCGGAAGCGGTAGTACGCGAGCTTTATCTGCAGGGTGGTCGGTTGCGAATTTCCGGCAATCAATCTTTCGGCACCGATAATTCGAAGGCGCCTTCCTCGCGAGATGGGAATGCAGTACGTACGCTCCCGCCGAGCCTACTCGATGACTTGCCCACACGGCCGAGAACATATTTCCGCAATCGAACACCGATCATCGCGCGATATTTCCTCGAATCGCGACGATCGGATTTTCGCTCTGACGGCTTCATCGACACGGCAGATGGCGAGCAGAAAGTTCACGATTTTTAATTCGGCAATTACCTCCAAGAAGGTTCAAAACCATGCAGCCCACTGAAATCGCTCACTTCAAGAACCGAATCCGACAGGTAGTTGCGAAGCAAGCCAACCGAATCCTGCATTCCAAACTCGAGAAGGCGGTCGATCCGACACAGGTGCATACTGGCGGCCCGGATTCGATCGCACCCGATATCGAGCGCATCAAGCAGATCGCCATCGAGTTGCGCGGCGCCGTTCATGCGTCAGGCGGCACACACCATCATGCCACGCTCGAACCGCATCCGCTGCCGCCGTTACCCAGTGTATCGATACCCGCCCGGTTCGATCTGGCCTACCCTGCACTGCCCATCTATCCGAGTTTCGTCGACTTCTTCGACGAAAAACACGAACGCTTCCTTCACCGGTTGTTCACCCATCTCCTGCACCGGGAGCCCGATGAAGCTGGCCTTGAGCATCTACTCGAACAACTCCAGTCGGGCGACTCCCAGCTCGAAGTCCTTCTTCACATTTGGGCATCGCAGGAACGGAAACTGCTAGGCACCCAACTCGCGGGAATACGACGTGCGAAACGACTTTTGTTTCTCTCGAATCTTCCGTTAATCGGCCGCCGATTTAAAAGCAAGCTCGGGCCATCGACCTCGGGCAAAAAGTCAATCCAGTTTTCCGCGACGACGCTCCAGCAGTATGAAGACGAGGGATTCGTCCGTTCAGCCTATCGCGTCATCTTGAGGCGCGAACCGGACACCCAAGGCCTCCGTCATTACCTGAATCAAATCCGGTCTGGCATCTCGAAGGTCAAGATCATTCGGAATTTGCGCGCAAGTCTCGAAGGACAGGAAGCCGCAACCGTTCTCCACGATATCACCTATGCGAGCATGGTGGAAACGCTGGAGGCAATCCCCGTGATTCGCTGGATCGCTTTCCCGTTCATCGTTCACTATCGTACATATCGCGTCGCGAAATTGGCTAAGCTAGCCAATAGCACCCTCATCGCCAATACCAATGCTCGCGCCGCAGCCGCTGATTCCGCATTCCAACGGATCCTGATTGCCATCGGAGAACGCGATCAAATCTCGAATATCCAGGCCTGTATTACGCGTGACGCGATCACATCCCTGCAGGGGAGCATCGATGCCACATCTAAAATGATTGCCGAATCGGCCAAGCGTTCTCCGTGGATCGCCTACGACGAACGAATCCGGAAACTCGAGAAGAAAACGCAGTCGGATCACGATCATCTCACGCGACTCGTCAAACTCGAGGACGGCGCAACGCGCTCGGACGACATCTATCGCGTCGTCTTCAGCGCCATCGAGGACAGCAGGAAAACAAGTCAAGCCTTCGCCCTCGAGTTGAAGAACGAAGTCGACCTTCTCCGCCAAGACATATTGGATACCGCTCGCGTCGTTTCCGCCGTGCCCGACACCCCCCAGCCGAGCGCTCACGGCACTTCCGGCACGGCCTCGCGCGTGCAATCTACACGCACGGAAAAGCCCAGCTTGTCTGAGGGCGACGTCGGCAGCGCATCGTCGACACACGACCGGTCACTTGCAACCTTGCTGCACTTCATCGTCGAAAACAACGGAGTTCGCGACTCAGAGATTGAAATGCTGCAACAGACGGTCGACGTACTCCGGTCGAACGTCGATCACATCGTCAAGGAGCGCAAACGCTCCGCGGAACAACCCCAGTGGATCATGTACGACGAACGCCTCCGTGCGCTCGAAAACAGGATCAGTCGCATCGAGCAAGGCGTACATCGAACGAACAACTTCCGCGAATCCAGCGGTACCGCCGATCAGGCCCAACTGCTTGCCATCGCAAAACAATTGGATTCGTTCAAGCAGGCACTCGACGACACGTTGACAAAAATCTCTACGACGGTCGGCCAGGCGAATGAGGGGGTGACTTGGCAGGCGCCTCGCGATAGGGCACGTGATGTAAACGCAGGCCCCCAAGACTACGTAGTCGTCGATAAAAAAGCGCAAAAAAAGGCATAAACGATCATGAATATTCTGATTTGCAATGAACGGCTTCTGTTTCGCTTTGGCGTCGATCGACTACTGCTGATTCTCGCTGAGAATCTTCGCAAGCAGGGACATCACGTCACTGTGATTGCGAATAATTTCAATGAATCCGTGGTAAAAAATGCCGCCGATCAAATTTATCGAATTCCGGATGGTGCCGAGGCCTACATCCAGCTCGACACTTTTACGTCAAAGTGGATCGACAGGGCATGGGACGAGCTGTTCTGGAAATCGAAACCTGACGTCGCAATCATCGGTGGCTGGCCATTTTTCTCTACGATTCCGGTTCTCGAAAAGCACAACTGCCGGACCTTGTTCATCGACTGCGGCTCCGTCCCGCTCGATGGATTCGAGGGACACGCTCGTGAGATCCAGCTTTACCTTAAGGAACTGCGTAAGAAGCACTTGCCCAGTCTGACCAAGATTTCGCCGATCAGCCAGTTCATCGCGACATCGCAATCCGTGATCGACGCCCCCTCGGTGTCATCCGAAACGATCCTGCTCGGCGGGGATCACATGGCAGACGCGATCTGGGACGATGCAGCCCAGAATTCCGAATCGCTCGCGTCGCCGATCCTCGGCGCCTCGAAAGGGAAAAAACTGAACATCATCAACTTGGGCCGCTGGGAACCCGGCTGCTACAAGAATTCCGAATGTGTATTCGACATCTCGACCGAGCTGTCGCAGCGGAACATCGACCACAACATCTTCGTGCTGGCCGATCCCCTGCAGTTTGAATGCCCCGCGTCCGCACGAGATCACGTGCACCCGGTCGGGTTCCCGAGCGATCTGCAACTGCAGGATCTGATGCAAGCCTGCGACGTCGGCATTTCCGTGTCGACCTGGGAAGGATTCAATCTTCCGCTCGCAGAGATGCAATGGCTGAACAAGCCCACGTTGGTTTTCAATGTCGCCGCACACCCTGAGGTCGTTGTTCACCCGTGGTACCTGTGTGCGAATACAATCGAGATGGTGGACAAACTCGCCTATCTACGCGATTCCGCCGACGCAGTTGCCGCCGATCACTGGGCGGAACGGACGGTGTTTCATCGGGATTTCCGCTGGCAGCGAGTCATCGGGCAATATGTCGACCTCATCCGTGACCTCGGTCACGCCCGCAGGAAGGTTTTGATCGACGTGAGCAACGCCGCAATTGACCCGGCCAATTCCGGCGTCATTCGCGTCACCCGACGACTCAGTCGCGAGCTACAACATTTTGTGGATCCCGTCTTCGTTATGTGGGATCCAAGCATCAAACAGTATGTGTTCCCGACGGAACATGAGTACAAGCAGTTGTCGCAATACAACGGCCCGGTCGCCGGGAATGCCTTGCCGCGCTCTCCGGCGGGCAGACGCAAGCTGCTGAGCGACCATTCGGATCTGTATCGCGGCAACAATACGTGGCTTCTTCTTACTGAAACCATATTCGAGAAGAACGGCGTCAACATTCGAAAGTTCTGCAAGCAAAACGGCATCCGGACGGCGGCCATCTTCTATGACGCGATTCCCGTGCTCCGTCCCGACTACGTTAAGGATTCCGCAATTCGCGAGAACCACGCCGACTACATGCGAGGCATCTCGCATTGTGACGTGGTCGTTCCTATTTCCCAATTCTCGGGCGACTGCCTCGATACATTCTGGAAAGCGAACGATCTCGCCGGGCCGCGGGTCCGTGTCAACGCTCTGCCCGGCGAGTTTGGTGGCACGTCCCGAGTTGTCGCGTCGATCAACTCGTCGTCCGAAGGGCCGACCCGCATTCTGTGCGTATCGACGCTGGAGCCCAGAAAGGGGCACAGGAAAATACTTTCGGCTCTGCGAATGCTGGCGAAGGACCATCCTGACTTTGACTGGGAAATCACGTTTATAGGGAACCGATATGCAGGGGCCCAGGATATTGCCGACGAGATGACGGCATTCTGCCAATCGGAGCCCCGTGCGAAATGGCTCGGTATCGTCGACGACGACACGTTGCGTAAGGCCTACTCAGATTCGACACTGACGATCTACGCCTCCGAAATCGAAGGTTTCGGCATGCCCATCATGGAAAGCCTGTGGCACGGCAAGCCCTGCATTTGCCACTCGGATGGCGTGATGCGTGAGCTCGCGAGCGACGGCGGCTGCTTGACGGCAGATATGACAACACCTGGCCGCATCGCGGATGCCTTGTTCAAGGCAGGCAGTGACCGGGCACTGATGCAACGCCTGACTGAACAGGCCGGTAAGCGCGCCATCAAGAACTGGCAGGAATACACGTCCGGCTTTCTCGAGATACTCGACGAATCGACGGATACTGAGCATGAAGATGCCGACGAAGACGGCGTGCAGGCGGCCATTGGTGAATCGCTGTCGCTCATCCGTGACTACGGCATCAGCACCGCATCGCGCATCTTCCTGAACGCCCTTTTCAAACGGATCTCGCTCGGTAGCACGCTCATTGTCACCGACAAGCAAGTAGACGCGTTGATACAGGTGCCCGATGGGCGCGCAGTATTCGCGTTCAACCCGGACGACAAATCGCACGACGTTTGCCCTGGTGATGACCACGTCACCCGTATCAGTGGACCGATCGACATTTCGCTTCCGCTCGTGCTTGAAGAACTCGATGTTCGGGGTCCCTATCCGGATTCGATACTGGTCGTGTCCGATGATGAGCACCTTGTCGCACAAGCCCTCGACATCGCCCATGCATACGCGACGAAACAACCGCTCGCCGTTTATCTCGAGACGAACTTGCCGGACATGATCACGCTGCAACGGCACGCGGTCTTTCAAAACAATCGCATGTCCGTCGTTTCCAGCGACCACCGAAATCCAGAACCGACAGGAGATATCGTGTCGTTCGGTGATGGCGACTCAAGAAGACAGGTCGTTTTCTCGATCATGGACACCCTGCAAGCCGATCACTGAATTGCGATGAAGATACTTATCTGCTCAAACGTCTATCCGCCGAAATTCATCGGCGGCGCCGAACTGATCGCGCACCAACAAGCGGTCATGTTGAAACGCGCCGGACATGAAGTCGAAGTGTTTTGCGGGGACATTCGTGAAGGCTACCCCCGACATAGCTTGCGCACCGACGAACTGGATGGAATCACGGTCCACCGCAACCGGCTGACCGGCGAAGATTTCCAGATCAACCTGCTCAGCTTCAACCATCCGGAAGTTGAGGACAATTTTCGCGCCGTCATCGATCGATTCAAGCCCGATGTGGTGCATGGACATAATCTGATCGGATTGTCGACGCGCATTCTCCGGATCGCCAAGGATGCTGGTGCGTTTTGCGTCGTCACGCTCCATGATCATTGGGGATATTGCCTCAAGAATACGGCAATGCTTGAAGATGGGCAGCTTTGTGATGACTTCACGGCCTGCACGCGATGCCACGGCCCGCTAGACGACGGACGTGGCAGAAACATACCGATCCGACTTCGCCAAGGGCATTTCCGGATCTTGTTCGACAGCGTCGACGCCTTCATCTCGCCTTCGGCCCATTTGGCGAATTCCTACTTGAAGGCTGGCTTCCCGGCGGAGAAGATGCACGTCAACTGGAATGGCGTCGACTTCCAACGCTTTTCCAATATCGACAGACGTGCAGCACCTGCCGTGCGCTTCACCTTTGTTGGATACTTCGGCAAGCACAAGGGCGCCGCCACCCTGCTAAATGCGCTTGCGATCGTCAAGAACCATGTCAACGTTCACGTCAACCTGATCGGCGAAGGAGAGCAGCGTGAGGAATACGAACACTTGGTTACCAACAACGGCTGCAAGGATCTCGTGACGTTCTGGGGGAAAATCCCGAATGAACAGATGACGTCCGTTTATGAAAATACCGACGTGCTGGTTCTTCCGTCAATCTGGCCGGAAAATCAGCCGGTCTCGATCACAGAAGCCATGTGCTCCGGAATACCGGTCATTGCATCGCGAATCGGCGGCATGCCGGAACTGGTCAAGCATGGCGTCACCGGTTTGACCTTCGAACCCGGCAACTCAAGCGACCTCGCCCATTGTATGGAAGAAATGGCGCGTTCTCCGGAACTGCGTACCCTGCTCGGCGTCAATGCGCAGGAAGCGATGCGGTTCAATGCCTTCGAGATGCAGGTTTCGCGTCTCGTTCATATCTACAGGCTTTCGATCGATCACTCCCGAACGCCCAGCCCGGCAGCGCGGATTCTGTGCATCGGAGACAGGTTCGACCAGTCGTTTGCCACGATTGTCGAAGCCACCCATGAATGTCTCGCCGCGGAAATTCGCCCCGTCTTTACACACCATGAATGGATTACGCCGGCGCAGCTTCGGGAGTTCTCGTTGATCTGGATTACCGAGAGCAATGGCGATCTGAGCAGCGTAATACGCCAGAATCTAGACATCAGGGTGCCAGTAGTCCTGCCCCAGGCAAAACTCAGGGGACTTCCCGCGGAACACGGGCTCCCGGTGTGGTTTGCTTACGAAGACGCCGCCGAAGCACTGGCATGTATTATCGAATTTTCACGAGATCATGCCAGTCGCCATATGTCGAGCACCGATTCGATCAGTTGAGCACCACTGCACTTCGGCCGGTCGAGAGCGCCTCCGGATCGGCTTGCCGCTCGTGTGCCGAAAAACTTGGCGTGACGGGCGGATACATGGCTCATCAATCGCGACATCGAGATGGAGTCCATCTCGATGTCGCCCAACTTTGACTGGATATGGCGTACCTCGCACAAGGTTGTCTTCCCACTATCGCGAATTCATGAAAATTGCCTTCTGCGTCGACGCCATTACCCCACCTCTCACTGGCATCGGTCGTTATACGTACGAGTTGGCCAATCACTACCTGGCAGACTCATCGAATTTCACAGAGTTGAAATTCTTTCTCCAGAATCGTTGGATCGAAGACCCCGATGCACTGTTAAGCAATTTTGTTCAGGCTCGACACGGAAAGGGGCTGCTTGCTCAGACCACACGAAAGTTCCGGCGCTGGCAACTTAACCGTCAGGCCGGACAGTTCCTGTTTCACTCGCCCAATTACTTTCTTCCAGATCTGGCCGACTCCGGAATCTCGACCATTCACGATTTGTCGGTATTCAGGTATCCCGAGGCACACCCTCGCGAACGGCTCGCCGATTTCGAAAACCGGTTTGAATCAACGCTCAACAGAGCACAACACCTGGTCACCGACTCCGAAGCCACGCGAAAGGAAGTCATCGATTACTTCGGCTGGCCGGACCATCGCATTACATCGATTCCGCTCGGCGTGGCGACCGATTTCCACCCTCGTGACAACAGCGATCTGCAAAACTTCCTGAGTTCGACTGGACTTGGATTCGGATCATATTCGCTGTGTGTATCGACGCTGGAACCGCGCAAGCGAATTGACTACCTGCTCGATGCCTACTCCAGCCTCCCCGACGATGTACGACGGCACTATCCGCTGGTGTTGGCGGGCAGCAAAGGCTGGTTGAGTGACGCGCTACATTCTCGCATCGAGACCTACCAGCGCGACGGATGGCTCCACTATCTCGGGTTTGTGCCCGAATCAGCACTTCCGCTCCTTTACTCCGGTGCACGCGCCTTCCTGTACCCGTCGATTTACGAAGGATTCGGACTCCCTGTCCTCGAGGCGCTCGCCAGCGGCATCCCGACCTTGACGTCGAATCGCTCATCCCTCCCTGAGGTCGCCGGTGGCGCAGCGTGGCTTGTGGACCCCGACGATGCCGAGGCGTTGAAGCAAGGCATCGCAAAGATCCTCCTTGACGACGACTGGCGGCGAACCGCAGTGTCCGCGGGCTTGGCGGTGGCCAGCCGTTTCACCTGGAAGCGCTGCGCAGATCGGACGATCGAGCTCTATCGGCAAATCTCTCAGGCGTAGTCGCCGACGCCGGCACAATGAAATCATCTGATCGCGGTATCCAGCGAGAGATCATGACGACACCACGTCAATGCGCAGCCCACTTCGCCCCGTCACACACCGCCAGCACAGTCGTTGTCCCGCTGCCGGTTAGCGGCTTCGCATATTGTGGCGTCGCTGCGTCGGTCACCAAGTAAGTCGATCCGACCGATGACTTGCCGCATGCGGGTAGAGTTGCGACCGTTGCCTGTGGCATCGCCTCGGGTCGTGCGCCGGCTCCGGCCACCTGGATCCAGCGCACTCCATCATGAACAAGCACGAGCACCGCGTTGCTGTTCGCCTGAAATTTACCGCCGTTGTCCACAAACAGGGAATCACGGCCGTCGCCCGAATAGACCGCTAACGCATCGCGAAATATCAACGTGATCGTCCGTCCTGGCCAACCTCCACCGAGATACCGCAACCCGACGGCCCCCTTCACCGCAAATACTTCACCATTTGACGGGAGACTTAGAAACTCACTCGATATCAGTTCGGGTATCTTGAGCCCCCCGGACGAGAGCCCCCCATCCTGTTTGTCCGTCAAATTGAGGTTATCCGGTCCGATATTGATATTGGACGTCGAAACAAGCGTAGAAATACCGACATCGTTATTCGCCAACGTATTCCTATCGAACATCACGATTGATTCCGGGCGCCGAATCACCAACATCTTCTTGGAATTGAAAAATTCAGCCCCATACGCCTTCACATTACCACTTTCAACATAAATATGCGTGACATTATGATTAAATCGCATGCCAGATAAGTCAACAATTTGACTCGGATTTAGATTAACCCGCACCCCAACAGCCTGACTCCAGGCGACATTTCCCACTCCCGAAAATCCATTCAGATTTCCATCAAATCGCCATCCTTCAGAATCAGAAGATTGCTCAACGTTATCCGAAAAATTGTTGACAGCACTAACCGTACTGACATTCGCAAAGCGGAACGATATTTTATAGCCATATGCAAAATTATTGACGAGAACCGGCCCATCAACAGTATCGTGCAAATTATACGCAATGCCGGACCGCCGATTACGTGAGACACCTCCCGACGATGCAATTGTTGCGAAAGGCCACATATGGCAATTGGCAATCCGAGCAACATCGTAAACATGCGTAAGCTCGATGCCATTGTTATTATCACCGTACAACGAATCGATCAATGGTCTCTGATAACCCGCATCGTACACTGCTCGTTCAAATCCGAGAATCGTGACGCGGTCCACCGCAGCGTCATCACCGCCGATCGTAATTGCCGTTCCTGCGTACGACTTGCTATCGGGCGCAGGAAACGTCATCCCCGCGCGAAAGATCTGCATTGCCCGAATACTCGCACCGGACGACAGGACGATGGTCGCCGCCGGGCTTACATTCATCACACCGCAACGCGAATTGGCATATTCGGCGATCGAGTTGCTGCCGTTGGTTCCCGGCGTTGTGCACTCACCCTCGAGTGAAACACCGGGCGGGACAACCAACTGTCGCTCAATCAGATATTTGCCGGTTACCTTGACACGGCCTCCACCGATCAGGCCGCGCATCTTTTTCTCTAGACAGGCAGTCGAGTCCTCTTCTCTTGTCGGATCACAGATGGCATCTTCGCGGCTGCCGTGCTTTCGATCCGTACCCATAACCATCTCTCGACCGGGCACATCAACCACCTGTGCAACCACATTCTTTGTCGCGAAAGCGGACAGGCCAACCAGCACGGCCACAACCGATCCAAAATGTCTCATAGGCAATCCAACACGCAAGTCGGAGAATCCAGCAAATATCGGCATCGGTCTCGGTACGTGCCTGGCATGGTTCCTACGAGTACGCTCGCCGAACACAGCCGTAGACTGCTGACGAGACGCTTCGTTCGCCAGTCGTGTCACCCGTAGAAGCGGCCACTGACAATCGACATAGCTGCGTGCTGGGGTGCGCCAGCGTCTCGTCAAGCGTGTGATTCGCCATTTGAGTTCGAGCGGATCACGCGACCGGCACACTGCGACGACCGTACCTCGACGCCTGCTCTAACAGAACCGCTCAAAAGCGAGAGCCGGAAATCAGGTCCTGGATGACTTTCCGTGCGAAGCGGATCGAGGAATCGACGAGAAGTTCGTCACGCTCCAGCGAACGATAGATCTCGTATGCATTTCTCGCAAAGCGTTGGATATCCATGTATCTCTCCGCCTCGCTATTGGCCGCTCGCTTGTAAGTGCGAAAATGGTCTGCGCCGTGCACTCCAAGATAACGCCCAATTTCGGGGTATACCGGGCAGCCATGCTGATCGTCGAAGATATCGTCGATCTCTCCCTCGACCGGCGAACCAGGTTCAAGGCCTGCCGTTTTGGCGGCATGCAATGCAAACTCTCCGAGAATAGCGACGCTTGGATGATTCGGTGTATGCATGAATGCGCCGCGCGCAATCCAGTCGTCCCAACGGGAGCGCGCAAACTCTTCGAGCTGATAAGGACGCAACAGCTCAAAAAATACTTCCTTGGCTGCATTGAAGTGATGAAAATAACCGAGGCGATCAAATATCAATGAATTGACAATATTTGCCGCCTGCGTATCGGGCAAACCGAGAGTATAGGCCGCCGCAATGATTCTTGAGTGATAAACCTCGATCGGAGAATTCAGTGGCGTTCCGCGATGCGGAATGATGATCATATCGGGATGAAATCCGCTGAACACCAGCGGCGGGATGATCACAACATTTCTCGTGATTTCCCACAGTGCATCTTTCGAAAACTCCTCCATACCATGTTCAGGCAGGATTTGCGAAATAATTAAATCCGAGTTTCTCAGATGACCGATTATTTCATTTCTATTTGATGTCGGCTGCACATGATAACTAGATACTTCTACTTCGGGAAATTGCCTTCGCAAATAAGCGGCCATCCCCACAACTTGACAGATGCCTACAAGAGAGATTTTCATGATTCGCCTGTCGTTTCGGAGCTTAGCTGCCAAAATCCTGATCAAGGACTTCTTCGTCACAAATAATTTTTTGAAGCTGTTTCATGTGCTCCGCGGTCGATGTCCCGCCCGCCGCGAATGCCGTATCTGCGGGCCGCTCGGAAGATGCCACGGCATCGGTAACCGTTGTGTCGGCACCGCCGAGGTAGTGACGCTTGAACAAGCGCATCACGTGCGCCACTCCCTCGGGCCGTACTTCCCGGAGATCGTCCTCGAAATATGACGAACGAGCATATGCCCCAGTAATGATCTCATACGAGGGAAAATAGGCCACATTTGAATGGCAGCGCGACGCGTCCTCGGCAACAACACGCAACGCCGACTTGCTGTAGCAGGTCGAAACCAGCACATGGCGCGCCTCATAGGTTGCCACCAAGGCAACCGGCGAAACGGTCAAGATGATCTTGATGGTTGGATTGACGCCCCGCAGCAACGAGATGAACTTGCTCAAATCCTCTTCCATCTCACGAACCGTAAAATTCCGGAATGAAATCGAATCCCCCGCAGCAGGATTGGCAACTACGCCGGGAGCGATCGGGAAGACAGCGCCGTCGACGTCCGAGACCCATCCCTCCGTCAACCCCAACGTAAACACAAAAACGTTTGCGCGCTCGAACATTTCGCGCACGGCCTTGAAATGTTCAATACGATCGGACTCGACCTCTTCCCGGCTGGCAAATCCGGACTCCTGTACTCGCGGGCGAAACGGATCGACCGCGCGGCCATCTGCCCGCCACCATACGGTATCGATCGGATGGAACAAACCGTAAGCCCGGAGGAATAACTGCAGAAGTTGACGCACGGTATAGATATTGCCGAAGCGAGCCGGGAATACACCATATCCGTCGTCAACCGCGGCGGCGGAGCGCGGAGCACTCTCCGTCACCAGATAGTCATAACCTTCTGAGGTCAACGTTCTCGATATGTGCTGGGCGAAACAGCTCCCTGCCGTCGCGATCTTGTCCCCGAGATTGATCGGGAATGGTGCCGACACTACCGGATCCACCTCACCGATGTTCAGGCTGGACACCGACCGTTTCCAGAAAGCGTAGTCCGGTTTGCCGGAATAAGGATTCTTCATGTTTCCCCTTCACATGTTCTGACTAATACAACCCATCTTTCCCCCGGAGGGCCCATCTTTGGCGTGAGTCACCCAAATGTGAGCTTCGCGGAGCTGAATCGCTACGTGTCCGAACCGGCCGACGGCCCGCCCGGTGGAACCACACAGGAACGTCCGCCACGGGCCACTCACTCTCGGCAAATTCGACTTCCTTCTAGGCTAGCCTGTGACGAGAGCGCAATCGGGCACACCTCACAAATTTTCATTTGTCTGAGCACATGCCTGCACCCGAACGAACGAATCGAGCAATTTTGACGATTTTACGTCGTAATAGACGAAGAATATCAGCAAAATATCGCAATAATTGTGTCGGTGCGACGACGACGCCAAAATCGTTAAATTTCGGCGAAAGATTGTTGAAGTTGCTTCGATTGCCATCAGGCGATACGTCACATCGTGGTCAGGCGCCTGCGCTCACGAAGCAATCTCGTGTCGCCATGCTGCCCTTCGTCACCCAATCGTTGGCACTCCGGCGAAGGCTGCCGACGAGGCTTAGTCACTCGAGATTTCGTGATTGCCATGACGACACATCACGCCGGGCGCCTGCGGAAAAGCGACACGCAATTGATTCGCGACGGCAGATAGTTCCGGCCAACCCTTCCACAAGCCGGGGCAAGGTCTAGCCAGTCAGGCCAGCTCGTTCAGATGCCTGATCAGCCAATTCGTGCTCTCCCGCCAGTTGAGCAACCTCGTTCGGTCGGTTGCTGGCGCTCTTTTCGATTCGGAGTCGTTTATCCATTCGAGTATTCGATCCGCGAGCTCAATCGGATTGTCGCCGTAAAAATACGATGCCGACTCTCCGGCGATTTCTCTGAACACCGGCAGATCTCGCGCCAAAATTGGCATCCCGTGATGCATCGCCTCGACGAGGGGCAGGCCAAATCCCTCCGCCATCGACGCCATCACCAGTCCCCCCAGATTCTTGTAGAGCCATCCCAGCTGGCTGTCGCTGACATCCTCCAACCAGATAATCCGCTTGCCGTTCTCGGGATGCGCACGCAAACGTGAGGCAAACGATTCGACGTTCCAGCCCTGCCGCCCCGCCACGACCAGTACGACATCGAATCCTCGTTGCCACAACTCCTCCACGGCGCCCAGCACTTGGTCATGTCCCTTTCTCGGCTCGACGGTACCGACCATCAACAAGGATCTCGCGAGCGCGACTTCACTTCCACCTACTCGCATGACCACCGGCTGAATCGGCTCGACTACTTCCTCTCCGAATGACGCACCAAGATAGAACCAGCGAAAATTAATTTCACCGTCGCAAATATCAAATCTCGATGAAATCCAATGACGGGCATCATCGGCCACCGCATTCGAAATACAGCAAAGCATATCGGCGTGAATCGAGATTGACCTCAACCACTTTTGATAATTCCTTCTCCCATTTTTCGTAAACCACTGCGGATACAGGGCCGGAATCAGATCATAGACGACAAATGCGCATTTCACTCCGATCTGTCGCCAAGACAATAGTTCACGCAATCTCGCCGGGACGATCCTGCTGCAAAAGTCCAGGCCAAGAAAAATGTCGCCGCATTGGACATTTACTGGAAGATCAAGCGTCTGCAATTGCAAGCGATCGTCTTCTCCAACCGGGCACTGAAGCTCGACGTGGCGATAGCCCTGTTTGCGCGTGGCTCTAACCAGCTTGACTTCAAAACCATCCGGGGGGGCCCGCAACAATTCGATAGCGACCGAACGGACAACGCGCTGAATGCCTGTTCCCGCGTCATGCATGGCGAAGATCGAGACATCGACAAGCAACCACCTGCCCCTACGCTGCGGTTTCGGTAAAACACGCAACGACGCAATGCCTTGGCGGGCGTATTTGACCCAGGCCTCCTGGTAATGAACGGCAAGCAACTGGAGAAGATGCAACCGCACCGTATTCCACATCACAAAGATATTAAATCTGAAGATTCACGACTAAATTAATTTGAACTAGCCTGGTAAAATTCGTAGGCTTCGTCGACATGATCGAATTGATGCAACTTTCCTTGAACGAGGACCGCAGCACGATCACAGTGCTGCCGAATATATCCGGCATCGTGACTAACGATAATCAGCGCCCGATCACTCCGTTTCTCAAAGAGCTCGGCATGACATTTCGCGTGAAATCTGCTGTCGCCAACAGCAATAATTTCATCAATCAGGAAGCAGTCGAATTCGATAGCCATCGATAACGCAAACGCCAGACGAGCTCGCATACCTGCCGAGTACGTCTTGACGGGTTCCCTTAAGTAATAACCCAGTTCGGAAAACTCCTGAACAAACGGTTCGGCCGCCTTCGAATCGGCACCATATACCCGGCAGATGAAGCGCAGATTATCCAGACCGGTCAGACTGCCCTGGAATGCGCCTGCGAATGCCAGCGGCCACGATACGCTCATGCCACGTCGAACCATTCCGCTCGTCGGCGGTTCCGCCCCACTAACTAGCCTGATCATGGTCGACTTGCCGGCGCCATTGCGTCCGAGAATACCGATCTTCTCTCCGCGCTCAACGGTCAAGTTGATACGATCGAGGACCGCGCGCGAACCCTGGCGGGTCCGATAGACCTTGGTGACGTTTTCTAGTGCAATCATTCAGGTTCGACTCGCTTGCCTGTTTCGGCCACCAAAAACAGGCCGACGAGCATTAAAATAGCATCGAATATCACAACGTAGGACACGCTGTAATGCGGTTTGACGAGATCTCCGAAATAACCAGCCCGCATCATTTCCACGCCGTGCACCATGGGCAAAAACAATACGTACTGCTGCATTTTCTTCGGCAACCAGTCGACCATGAACAGCGCACCTGAAAGTGCAAACAGCAGATAAGAAACCGTATGCCAGATCCGTTCCGACATCTCACTGCGCTCACTCAACGCTCCAATCGCAAATCCAAGTCCGATTGCAAAGAATGCAAGCAGAAACCAACCCATGAGAATCAAACTGATGTCGCTTGGCATCGGCATGATGCCGAGGGTAACGAATAATATCGTCAACGTGAATATCGATATTGTCGCGCCCGCAATCTCCAGTATTGCCCGGGAAATGAACAAATCAATCACGCGCACATTCCGGTGAAACAGAAGACTGTGATTCGGGAGGATGGCAAGACAGCATCGGTTAACGCAATTCCGCCACAACAGGACTGACGAATAACCGGACAGTGCGAAGGCGGCAATCGGCAGGCCCGAGCCGTGCACAGTTTTAGTAGCCGTCCACAATCCGATGACACCCAACGTAAACATCATCGGCTCCCCAAACAACCAGACGAATCCGACGTTGTGCCTTCCATAGCGCGTAATGATTTCGCGCATCAAGAGCGCACCAATCACTCTGATCTGAATTTCGATAGATCGTCTAAGTGGAGTATCGTGCTTCATTCCGTATAACCCATCTCTACCTAGCCGCACTCGTTGAAAAACCACGACGGCATGCATCGGATACAGAGATAAAAATTCCTCCGGCTGCCAACCTCCACTCGCACGCCACCAGATGCTCCGGCGGCTTGCGAGGTGGGATGATACGCCGTCGACTCATTGCTTGACATTCGTTCCCGCGAGCATCCACTCAAGCGTTTTATTCAGATCGAAATCTGGCTCCCAACCGGTAGCCAAACGCAATTTTTCGTTCGAACCGATCAGCTTGTGCACCTCGTTGGCGCGAACAAATTGCGGATTTACACGAATCTCGAGATGGTGCCCGGCAATTTGTTCCGCCATGGCCAACACTTTGCGTAGCGCGTAGCCATGACCAGAACAGACATTGAATGTTTGCCCCGCAAAACTGCCGTCAATCAACCGTGCATAAGCGGCGACCACCGACCTGACATCGGAGAAATCCCTAATCACGTCAACATTGCCAAGCTCGATTACCGGTCGTCGATCACGGAAGTGTTCAACGATTTTGGGCAGCAGAAAACTGGTCGATTGCCCAACGCCGGTATAGTTGAACGGCCGGACGATGGTAATGGGCAGTTTGTCCATCCATAGTCTTGCCATGAACTCCATCGCGACCTTGCTTACGGCATAGTCGTTCGCCGGACTCACCGACGTCTCTTCGTCCAAAACTTCCCGATCCGAGTTGCCATAAACGTTCGCGCTGCTCGCCAGTAGCACTGATCGGGGACTGCATCCGGATGCACATATGGCCTCCAGCAGATTCCGGGTACCGACTACGTTGGTGTCGTAAATTGCGCGCGCATCTCCATGTGCTACAAACGCAATGGCTGCCAGATGCACAACGACATCGGGCCTGATTTCCCCAAGGGCCTGTTCGACCTGGGAGCGATGTAGCAGGTCGACGACACGAGTCATAGGCGAATCCGCATCCTGCCGATGACCAAAGCCAAATACATCATGGCCTGCCGCTACGAGAAAATCCGACAGAAAGCGGCCGGTGAAGCCGCGTATCCCGGTGATCAGGACTTTCGCCATGAGTGTCAGAACGAAAAGCCGGCGTGATTGCGACGGATATCGGCTTCAACCATCATCTGGCAAAGTGTCTCGAGGGACGTTTGCGGCTTCCACCCCAATTCGGCGTGAGCCTTCTCCGGATTGCCAATCAACAATTCAACCTCGGCGGGACGATAAAACTTCGGATTAATCTTCACGATCACCTTGCCCGTCTTCTCGCACATGCCGATTTCGTCGGCACCGCTGCCACTCCATGCGAGATTGATGTCGGTTGCCTTGGCCGCCATCGTCACGAAATCGCGGACGGTTTCCGTCCGGTTCGTCGCCAAGACGTACGTATCCGGCTTGTCCGCCTGAAGCATCCGCCACATGCCCTCGACATACTCCTTGGCAAACCCCCAGTCGCGCTTCGCGTCGAGATTGCCAAGCTCCAGCAC
This sequence comes from Burkholderia sp. AU33803, assembly GCF_002223095.1. Lineage (NCBI taxonomy): Bacteria > Pseudomonadati > Pseudomonadota > Betaproteobacteria > Burkholderiales > Burkholderiaceae > Burkholderia > Burkholderia sp. AU33803. The sequence continues at coordinate 256,397 of NZ_NKFJ01000004.1, read as the reverse complement.
ATCAAGCTTGCCGAGATGGATCTTCGCGATGCTGTCGGTGATCTTGCGCGTGACAAATTCACGCCCGCGCAGCGGAGATTCATGATTGAAGAGAATGCCGCTGCAACCAAAGATATCGTAGCTTTCCCGATAATTTACGGTAATCCAGTGGGCATACAGCTTTGCGACACCGTACGGGCTACGCGGATAGAACGGCGTCGATTCGACTTGCGGAATCGCCTGCACCTTGCCGAACATTTCGGAGGTGCTGGCCTGGTAGAAGCGAATATCAGTGTTGACGATACGGATCGCTTCGAGCAGGTTCAGCGGTCCAAGTCCGGTAATCGCGGCTGTCGTGGACGGCTGATCGAAGGACACGCCAACGAAGCTTTGCGCAGCAAGATTGTAAACCTCGGTGGCGCCGGTCGTCTTGAGCAAGTTGATGCTCGCACCCAGATCTGTCAGATCGTATTCGACGAGTCGCAGATTGGGATGCGAGTCAATACCGAGTTCCTCGATTCGCCAGAAATTTACCGAACTCGTTCGACGATAGGTACCGTAAACCAAATAATTCTTCTCTAGCAGCAATTGCGCCAGATACGCCCCGTCCTGCCCAGTGATACCAGTAATGATTGCCGTTTTCATGTTTATCTCTGCAATTCAAAAAAGCACTTCATATCGCCAATCAGTCAGCATATACGATCAAGCGAATAAGTAATCAAGTATTTCCATATATTGAATTGGGCGACGTCGCCGACACGACACGCAACGATCAAATGCCTCAATCCTCAAATTACTTGAACGACTGCACCCCCGTCACGACCGGATACGCAACGGTAAACACCAGATTCAACATTTTCTGGAGCTCCGTGACGGGCGCATTTGAAACGTAAATTAGGTCCTTGTTGTCCACCATGAAATTCTGAGCAACGAAAAATGAACCCGGATCACGCAAGTTCACCCGATAAATCACCGGAACCTTATTATCCGCTGTGGTGCGCACCGGTTTGGACTTCCAATCGAGCGCACCAGCATCCTCGAAACGGAAGACAAACACACCTTGTGCATCTGCACGCGAGTCCTCCAAGCCACCGGCTCGCGCGAGAGCCTGTGCCAATGTAATACCCTGCGCTTCGAAGTTGATTTCCTGATTCTTGCCCGTCGCGCCCAGGGAAGTAAAGCTGTAAGGTTGGAACAACGCGGTAACCACGTCTCCCGCACGTAACGGTACGTTTTGACGCGGATCGCGAATCACGGTCGCGAGCGGGAGTGACGCCACGACATTGCCCCGCGTCACCTGGATCGTAATCTTGTCGATCGGCTGTCGGACACCCCCGGCGGAAGCCAAGGCATCGAGCACGCGCTCGCCGCGTGCGCTGAGCTGCATCCTGTTGCTGCTGGCCACATCCCCCACAATCGTGACATATGACGTCTCATTGCGATCGAGTTTTACCAGCACCTGGGGATCATGCGCGATGCCCTTAAGCCGAGTCGTGATGTATTGCTCAAGCTGGGCCGGCGTCCGTCCGGCCGCTTTTACTGCACCAATGAATGGAATACGAATATTCCCCTCACCATCGACGGTTTGGGTCGGCAGCGCCGTCATGCGCGATCCGCTTGTCGCACCGGACTTGGCGTCCATTTCACCTGCTGAAAACAGTGTCGCTGGTGGTGCCTCCCAGACCAACACGGAAAGACTGTCGCCGACCCCGAGCCGCTGACTGAATTGCGCCCCGTCTCCCAGGACATCGACGAAATCGCCGAGCTTGCGCTCGGCAAAAAGTTTGCGCGCCACTTCGTCGGTGAGATCGACGATCTGAATTCCTGCCGGATTGCTTTCGGAGGCCGCGCTATTGACCTGGGACCGGCTGGGGCCGGAAGTCGGAATGGCCGAGCAGGCACTCAGGCCGACGACACCGCATGCGGCCCAGGCCAGATATGTACGACGATAGAAACTTGCCATGTTTTGATGCGTTCCGCTCATCATCTAGAATCGGCTTGGATTGTCTCACGATGTAGAATATATTTGCGCGCGATTGGCAGAATTCCTCGATCCATCCGTTGCTGCTCGCACACGCCCATCCGTCAAGACAAAATATTTCATCCGTGTTAAACGTATTTCTGGACGTATCTCGCCTCCTGTCGCGCCTGGCCAAAGGGCAATTACCGACAGGCGTGGATCGCGTTGGGCTAGCCTACGTGGAGCGCTACCACGACAATGCGCGTGCAGTACTCAGCGATTTCGGGTTTTCCAAAATTCTGTCCGAACGCGATTCGCGCAGGATATTCAGCCTGCTACTGCAATCGACCACACCCTCCAGGGCACGAATACGCGTTCAATCTACTTTCAGTCTGTTGACGCCCGTAAGTGGCACTTTCGACAGGGCCGTACTCCTGCATACCAGCCACAACGGCATGGAGCAGCCACGCTACTACCAAGCCATGAAACGTCGCGGTATTCGGTCAGTTTTCATGATTCACGACCTGATACCGATCACGCATGCCGAATACTGTCGCCCGGGAGTCGGCCCGGTTCATCGCGCGCGCATCCACACCGCACTGCGCCATGCCGACGGCCTCATTATGAATTCGCAGGACACACTCGATGCACTGACTGCGGAAGCGTATCGCGCCAACCTGTCGCTGCCGCCCACGGTCGTGGCCCGTCTGGCGCCGGGAATCGCAGCACGAGACAGTGTATCCAGCCCACTCGATCACCCCTACTTCGTCATGCTCGGCACAATCGAGCCCCGAAAGAACCACTGGTTCATGCTGCATATCTGGCGGGAACTTGTCGCACGACTCGGCAAGCAAGCGCCCAAGCTCGTCATTATCGGTCGCCGCGGATGGGAATGCGAAAACGTCATTGACATGCTCGAACGCTGCGAAAGCATCCAGGGTGCCGTGATAGAACATTCCAACTGTAGCGACGCACAATTGCGCGCCTGGCTGCAGCATGCACGGGCACTATTATTCCCGTCCTTCGTGGAAGGCTACGGCATGCCGCTCGTCGAGGCGCTGACGCTCGGAGTCCCAGTCCTGGCAAGCGATCTTGGGGTGTTTCATGAAATTGCCGGAGATATTCCAGACTATCTCGACCCATTCGATGGCCCAGGCTGGTCCGAACGCATTCTCACGTATGCACAAAGCGGCAGCCCCGAGCGCAACGCACAGCTCAATCGCATTACTGACTTCGAGATCCCAACCTGGCAAATGCATTTCCGTCAGGTCGACACATTTATTGACATGCTGTCTTCGTGAAGACGACCATCTACAGGCCCATCAGTGCCCCTGGCGTATGGACAAATGGCATCCTGCCACGCAAACGCGGACCGTTGCTATCGTGGTTTTGTGCGCCACTTGCCATTCGCACCGCGGAAACATGGATCCGCTGCATCGATGACGAACTGGCGAAACACGCGACCAATAGCGAAACGGTCGACTTGACGCAGTTGATGGAGCGATTTCGCACAGCCTGTGTCTTCGATCCTGCGGCTTCACCATCGCGCCCCCATCCCGATCTCGCCGCGTCGACCAGACCGCGCGTTCTGCTGATCGACGAACCGGTCTCGGACGCCTTCGGCACACCCCGTCCGGTGCGTCGTCAGGCATTCAAAAAGATGATCTCAGTTGCGCGCAACACGCATCCCGATGCGGAATTGTGGCTCGCGCGCAGCGGTGCGAACGAGCGCAAGGAAATGTTGTCCGCCCGTCATCCCGAGATAAGCGCAATTTCGCGATCAATTGACCCTCTCGGCTCGCTGTGTGCATCGCTCCCCCATTTCCAGCATGTTTATACTGTGTCTGCTCCCGAAGGAATGCACGCACTATTATGCGGCGTACCGGTTTACGTATTTGGCCGCCCCTACTACGCGGGATGGGGCCTCACGCACGATGATGCCGCTCAGCCAGCGCGTCAGACCAGCGTAACAATCGACGCCCTGTTTGAAGCAATGTTCGTACGCCTATCCCGGCACATTGATCCGGAGACCGGAGCAATCGGCGAACTGGACACGTTGCTTGCCGCAATCGCGACACACCGTGCTACGGCTCGGCGTTTCGCCGATGTGGGTAGGGTTGCGGGAGTTCGCTTCCAGTGGTGGAAACGGCCGTTCGCCAAACCCTATCTCACTGCTGCGGGAACACGACTGCGCTGGATAGATCGGCTCGACGAACTACGCGTCGGTGAATATGCCGCGCTCTGGGGCGCCCGCTCGTCGGCAGGCCTTCCACCCGAGACGCCCGTGATCCGTATCGAGGACGGCTTCCTGCACTCGGCTGGCCTGGGTTCGGATCACGTCGCCCCCTGCAGTCAGGTTATCGACCGGCTAGGTATTTATTTCGATCCTAGCCGGCCGAGTGATCTCTCAGTGATCCTAAACAGGGCAGAGTTTGCCGGCGCGGAACTTTCTCGCGCAAGAATATTGCGCGAAACAATCTCAAACGCCGGGTTGACGAAATACAATCTGGGTCGCCGCCGTCCGACCTGGCACGCCCCGCCCGGGAAAACGGTCATCCTCGTCCCCGGTCAAGTCGCCGACGATGCATCCATTCGTCTCGGCACGAAAAACATCTCGACGATCGAAGATCTGGTAAAGCAAGTCCGCATGCATCGTCCTGACGCATTTATTGTGTACAAACCGCATCCAGATGTGTTATCCGGAAACCGGCAGGGTGTTGTCGAGGCTAACGGCAATGCGGATATTGTCGACACCGAATCCGATCTCGTGTCTCTGATCGAAGTTTCCGACGAAGTTCACACTCTATCCTCCCTGTCCGGCTTCGAAGCCCTCATCCGCGGCAAGCAAGTCCATACTTACGGACTACCGTTCTACGCCGGCTGGGGTCTCACGCACGACAGGCTTCCACAACCATGGCGCGAACGCAGACTGACGCTGGACATGCTCACCGCGGGCGTGCTGATTCGCTACCCGGTTTATTGGGATTGGACCTGGGGGATATTTACCACCCCGGAATCAGTTGTCGGCAAAATGAGTGCATCCGCATCGCGGCCGCTCGAAAGAATCGAAGGCAACCGAATGCGACCGTGGTTGAAAGCCTGGCGCTGGAGTCGGAATGGCATTCTGCACCTTCTTTCGCGCGATTGATAGTATTGTGCTCGGTTGCAAATGAACGGGCACTCGTTCACTTAAAAGCAACACGTGTCTGCAAAATTTCGAGAAAATGGCACACTGATTTCAAGGCAGGCAAACTCTTTCATCAGCATCTCAGCAAGGTCTAGTGATTCATGAACATTTATCCGGTGATTCTCTGTGGTGGCAGTGGTACACGACTTTGGCCAATGTCGCGGGGTGGCTACCCGAAGCAATATCTCAAACTGGCCGGCAAGCACTCGCTAGCGCAGCAGACTGCGCTGCGTCTTGCCGGCATCCCGGATGCAGCAGCGCCAATTGTCGTTTCGAATACCGAGCAACGGTTCATCATTTCCGAACAGCTACGCGCCGTCGGCATTACGCCATCCTCGGTCATACTTGAACCGGTGGGCCGCAATACGGCCCCCGCAATCGCTATCGCGGCACTGGTTGCGCTGCGAAGCGCCCCGGATGCACTACTAATGGTGCTCCCGTCGGACCATATTATTCTCAACGAGCAGGCCTTCATAAAAGCGGCCAGCACAGCCGCGAAAATCGCCGCAGATAGTCATCTAGTCACGTTCGGTATAAAGCCGGATTCACCAAATACCGGATACGGATATATCCGCCGCGGCTCGACCATCTCCGAGGAATGCGCCGCATACGCGGTACGGGCTTTCGTCGAGAAACCCGACCATGCGACAGCCGAAGCCTTCCTCGATGACGGCGGCTATTACTGGAACAGCGGCATGTTCATGCTGAAAGCCTCGACATACATGGAGGAATTGCAACGTTTCGAACCTGAGGTCGCCCGACAGGCAGAAGCTGCACTCCTCGCAGCCACCAGCGACGCCGACTTTATCCGACTCGATGAAGCTCAATTCTCCGCCGTACCGAATATTTCGATTGACTACGCTGTAATGGAGCGGACCGATCGTGCCGTCGTGATCGCCTCGTCCGACCTCGGCTGGAATGATATCGGATCGTGGGCGTCACTCTCGGAGATCGCAGACAAGGACGAAAACGGTAACGCGCAGTTTGGAGATGTATTCACCTACGATACGCGCGATGCTTACGTTCGCGCCGAACACCGCATGGTCGCCACGATCGGTGTCGACAATTTGGTGATTGTCGAGACCGCCGACGCCGTTCTCGTCGCTCATCGCGACAAAACCCAAGACGTCAAAAAAATCGTCGAGTGGCTCAACGCCTCCGGACGTCACGAATCCATCACACACCGCCGAGTCGTGCGTCCGTGGGGCTCTTACGAGGGCATCGACCAAGGCGAACGCTTCCAGGTCAAACGAATCGTCGTGAACCCCGGCGCACAGCTGAGCCTACAGATGCACCACCATCGCGCCGAACACTGGATCGTCGTGAAGGGTACGGCACTGGTCACGAACGGCGATAAGGAAATCGTCCTGACGGAAAACCAGTCCACCTACATCCCGCTCGGCGCAACGCACCGGCTGAAGAACCCCGGCAAGATTCCACTCGAGTTGATCGAAGTGCAATCGGGTGCGTATCTCGGAGAGGATGATATTGTGCGGTTCGAGGACACGTACGGTCGAGCCGCAGCGGCAAAGTAAGCGGTACCGCAATCCCCACCCGAAAGCGAAAGGGCCGACGGCATAAGTCGACGGACCCTCTCTCGGCGGCCGCGCGGCGGTGTTGTCGAGGACAACGTTATAACAGGGAGAATGAGTTGAGGAGCAAATGCGCATAGCTGTTATTAGTTCACCCAGAAGTGGAAATAGTTGGGTAAGGTCAGTTCTCGCCAGCAGCCTCGATCTGCTGGAGATTGCAGTACACAACTATCTCGACGCCCCGCAGGACCTGCCGCCGCGATGCGCATTTCAGCTTCACTGGTATCGGGAACCCAACTTTCAGCAATATCTCATCGAGAACCAATTCAAGACGCTGGTGATTGCTCGGCATCCGTTGGACATCTTGCTGTCGGTTTTGCAATTTATTCGCCATGATCCAACACCCAGTCAATGGCTAATGGGAAATGCAGAGATCCCGCGCGAGTTAGCCGGTCTGTCGCCGACTTCGGACGCGTTTATCGATTACGCATTGAGTTGGGGCGCGGAGAATCTGCTGTCCGTAACTTATCAATGGTGGCACGACAAAAAGTCTATTCGGGTAAAATACGAAGATCTGGTCGAATCGCCGAATCAAAATTTTGGCGACCTAATTTACACACTTTCCGGCGAAGCGGTTGGATCCAAGGCTGACGAAGCGCTGGAACGCTTCAGCTTAAAGTATTTCCGTTCGTTGCCGAATCGACATGGATGGCAAGGGCGACCAGGATTATGGCGCGATCTCATTCCTGCAAGAGAGGCGCACGCTATCTATAAGCGACATCGTCGTTTCTTTGACATCCTTGGCTACGAGGTGCCTTGGACCTGGACATCTCGTCAGGAAGCAGCGCTTAACTGGGAATCGTTAAGCTGATCCAAGCGCGGCGGCCCGCTCCGAATTGAAACGCTGCCGTGCGCTCGTTGTCTGCGATGACTGGCGCTTCGAGCACACTGCGGCCGCCGCGCTCATCTGTTTCAGGCTTGGCTGCCTCATTTTGCTTCTCAGCCTATAGGTCTGTACCGCCGAACGGCATGGGCATGTCGCTCGGCGCAACGTACGCGCCCTCTCCGCCAAGCATAGCGAAACGGTGGATCATCACGAAATATGGTGGGAGATTCCGACACTGAAAGCCTTTAGCACGAATATCCGTCTCGAAGTCACAGCTGTCTCCCGGTTGTCCACCCACATGTCCAGGTTCAAGAAGCGCGCAGCGCATACCCCGGGGAACGCATGCCATATGTCACAACCGCCCACTAATTCCCGACGACCCGTGGCTTCGGTTTCGGTCGCTACCGTACGCGGTCTGCCAACTTTCCTTGAATTTGGTCGATATGCTTGGGATCATCGCGTCAATTTTGTGAACCGGTTTTTTCGGAAAAATTCGTAAACCTCTATTTTTCACAATATTTAGACAAACGACCAATCGTGCCGCAATCCATCAAAAATTTCAAGGCTGACGAGTCTCCGCGAGAGAAATTCACCGTTTCCCGCGCTTTATTTTGAAAACTTCGCTGAGTCTTATTTCCAGAAAATTGCCAACTATCATGTGGGGTTAATTGTTGATCTGGCATAATCGCGCCTGCCACGGATGCACGGAGGCCGGTTCCCTAGCATCTGGTTGCCGCAGCACGGCCGGCGCATCCGCACGCGCCGGCACCCCAAGACTAGCAGCCATTCTGCGACATCGCGATCCAGCAGCGATAAGTTGTCGCTACCGAATGGCGGCAAAATTGTGCGCCCGGTACGACAAGCGTCACCTGCCCCGAGACACCGCGAGCTGCGTGATCGCCAGTGGCTGCGGGGATGTCTCCTTCGCCATGTCGAACCAGAACCTGAGCACTTGCGAATACTCGCGCACGAAGTACAAGACCAAGCCACCGGCCGTCGCTGCGATCAATGGATCGTTCGACGTGCCGTCAGCAGTGCCGGGCAAGATGACCACCACACTCGCAATCGTCGCGGCTCTCTCATTGCGCTACGCAAAACACGGCAGGTTGCCCGCCCCTCCCACCTCAGGTTATAAAAGCGCCACCCATCCGGTGCATGCGCCGCCCTTTTACCCCTGACTTCGGAGAACGCATGATCGATCTCGCCACAGCCCAGCAATTCCTGATGACCCGCGGTCTCGACTTCGGCCTCAACCTCCTCGCCGCGATCGTGTTGTGGTTCATCGGCCGCTGGGCGATCCGCATCGGCACGCGCCTGCTCGGCAAGGTCGTGCGCCGCAGCGGCAAGGTCGACCCGACACTGACCGACTACCTGACCTCCGTCGTCGGCGTACTGCTGACGATCCTGCTGATCCTCGCGATCCTGCAGATCTTCGGCGTGCAGACGACCTCGTTCGCCGCCCTGCTCGCCGGCCTCGGCCTTGCGATCGGTACCGCCTGGGGCGGCCTGCTCGCGCACTTTGCCGCCGGCGTGTTCATGCAGGTGCTGCGCCCGTTCAAGATCGGCGACGTGATCAGCGCAGGCGGCGTCACGGGTACGGTGAAGGAGCTCGGCCTGTTCGGCACGACGATCGTCACCGCCGACAACATCGTGACGATCGTCGGCAACAACAAGATCTTCTCGGACAACATCGCGAACTACAGTGCCACGCCGCACCGCCGCGTCGATCTGACCGCGAAGATCGCGAACAGCGTCGATGCGGTCGACGCAATCAACCGCCTGAAGACGTCGATCCAGCAGATCCCGAACGTGCTGACCACCCCGGCGCCGGACGTCGGTGTGCTGCAGTTCACGCCGGAAGGCCCGCTGCTGTTCGTGCGCCCGTCCACGGCACCCGAGAACTACTGGCAGGTGTATTGCGACACCAACCGCGTGATCCTCGAGACGTTCCGCGACGCGCAATACCCGACGCCCGAAACCCCGATCTCGCATCGCAACGCGTAACGGCGGCACCGGACGAAAAAAAAGCGTGGCACCCGCCACGCTTCTCTCGTTTCACCGAAACCTACGAACGCGCGCTCAACGCCCACCCGCCTTCGGCACATTATCCGACTGCTTCCCGCGCACCAGCTTCCACACCGCACCAAGCGCAACCGGCACGACCGCCGCCCCGATCCCGACCAGCACGATCACGTTCAGGTACTGGCGGATGAACGGGATGTTGCCGAAGAAATAGCCGAGCAGCACGAGCAGCAGCACCCACACCAGCGCACCGATCACGTTGAAGAGCTGGAAACGCGCGGCGCTCATCGACGATGCCCCCGCCACGAAAGGCGCGAACGTCCGCACGACCGGAATGAAGCGTGCGAGCACGATCGTCTTGCCGCCGTGCTTGTCGTAGAACGAATGGGTCTTCTGCAGCGCGGCGCGATCGAGGAAGCGCTCGAGCACCGGGATATGCGTATTGAACACCTTCGGGCCGATCCAGCGGCCGATCATGTAATTGACCGTGTTGCCGCTGATCGCCGCGACGAGCAGCAGCACGATCAGCAAGCCGACATTCATCTCGCCCGTCGCCGCGAACGCGCCGCCGATGAACAGCAGCGAATCGCCGGGCAGGAACGGGAACACGACGAGCCCCGTCTCGCAGAACACGATCAGGAACAGCACGAGGTAGACCCACGCGCCGTACTGCCGGATGAAATCGCCGAGGAAAGCGTCGATATGCAGGACAAGGTTGACGAAATGAAGCAGCGTATCCAAATGCGATTCCTCGAAGGCGATAGGGCCGGAACGGCCGAAAAAGGCTGAAGCGCCCGCCGGTCAAGGCCGGAGGGTGTTACGGACCCATGATACCGAAACTACCTTAAGGCTCCGTGAAAAAACGTAACCGCCAGTCGCCCCGGCACGCAATCGCCGCCTCGCTATAATTCGGCCATGTCCGATATCACCGAAACGGCCGCGGGCGCCGCGCCCGCCCCTGCTCCGCGCCCGCTGCGCGCGATCCAGCCCCTGCCCGACCAGCTGATCAGCCAGATCGCCGCCGGCGAGGTCGTCGAACGCCCGGCGTCGGTCGTCAAGGAACTGCTCGAGAACGCGATGGACGCCGGCGCCAGCACGCTGCGCATCGTGCTGGAAGAAGGCGGCGTCAAGCGCATCTCGATCACCGACGACGGCTGCGGGATTCCGCCGGACGAGCTGGCGCTCGCGCTGATGCGCCATGCGACCAGCAAGATCCGCTCGCTCGAGGAGCTCGAAGCGGTCGCGACGCTCGGGTTCCGCGGCGAAGCGCTCGCGTCGATCGCGTCGGTCGCCGAGATGTCGATCACGAGCCGGACGGCCGATGCCGCGCACGCGATGAAGATCGACGCGCAGACGGGCGTGCTGTCGCCGGCCGCCGGCGCGACCGGCACGACGATCGAGGTGCGCGAGCTGTACTTCAACACGCCCGCGCGCCGCAAGTTCCTGAAGAGCGAGCAGACGGAGTTCGGCCACTGCCTGGAAATGATTCGCCGCGCGGCGCTCGCGCGGCCGGACGTCGCGATCTCGGTGCTGCACAACGGCAAGGCGGTCGAACACTGGAACGCGACCGAGCCGGCGCAGCGCGTCGCGAAGATCCTCGGCGACAGCTTCGCGACCGCGCACCTGCCGCTCGACGAGCAGGCCGGCCCGCTCGCGGTCTACGGCTGCGCCGGCCTGCCGACCGCAAGCCGCGGTCGCGCCGACCAGCAATATTTCTTCGTCAACGGCCGCTTCGTGCGCGACAAACTGCTGACGCACGCGGTGCGCGCGGCCTACGAGGACGTGCTGCACGGCGACCGCTACCCGTCGTACGTGCTGTTTCTGGACCTTCCGCCCGAAGCCGTCGACGTGAACGTGCACCCGTCGAAGATCGAGGTGCGCTTCCGCGATTCGCGCTCGATCCACCAATATGTCTTCCATGCGGTCCAGCGCGCGCTGGCGCGCCATGCAGGCGCGTCGCCGGAAACCACGGCGGGCGGCCATGCCGCACATATTGAACCGACGCCACGCGGGCCTTCTTCGTTCCTGGATACGCCACTCGGCCAGAGCCAGCAAGGCAATGCGTTAGGCGGTAGCGGCTTCTCGTCGTCCTCGTCGTCGGGCAACACGTGGATGCGTCAGGCGCGGATGACCCAGGGCACGCTGCCCGTCGCGCAGCCGCTCGCGCTCTATGACGCGCTGTTCGGCCGCAAGGACACCGGCGCGGGCACGCCGGACGGCACGACGATCATCGCACGCGATTCGGCCGACGCGCCGATCGCACCGCTGTCGGGCTTCACCGCGTCGCCGATCGCCGCGACCACGCACGACGAGCAGCCACTCGGCTTCGCGCTAGGCCAGATCCACGGCATCTACGTGCTCGCGCAGAACGCACACGGCCTCGTGATCGTCGACATGCACGCGGCGCACGAGCGGATCCTGTACGAGCAGTTCAAGAACGCGCTTGCCGACCGCTCGGTCGCCGTGCAGGCGCTGCTGCTGCCGATCTCGATGACGGCCACGCCGGTCGAGATCGGCACGGTCGAGGAAGAGCGCGACACGCTCGAATCGCTCGGCTTCGACCTGGCGGTGCTGTCGCCGACGACGCTCGCGATCCGCGCGGTGCCGGCGCTGCTGAAGGATGCCGACCTGCAGTCGCTCGCGCGCGCGGTGCTCGCCGACCTGCACGCGTTCGGCGGCTCGCGGGTGCTCACCGAGCGCCAGCACGAACTGCTCGGTACGCTCGCGTGCCACCACGCGGTGCGCGCGAACCGGCGCCTGACGCTCGACGAGATGAACGCGCTGCTGCGGCAGATGGAAGCGACCGAACGCGCGGATCAGTGCAATCACGGCCGGCCGACGTGGTATCAGCTCACGCTGAACGATCTCGACCGCCTCTTCATGCGCGGGCAATGAGCGCAGCACCGCACACCAACCCGAGCCCGACGACGATCGCCTGCCTGCTCGGCCCTACCGCATCGGGCAAGACGGCCGCGGCGCTGGCGCTCGCCGCGCGTCGGCCGATCGAGATCGTCAGCGTCGATTCGGCGCTCGTCTACCGCGACATGGATATCGGCACCGCGAAGCCGTCGCGCGACGAGCGCGCGAGCGTGCCGCATCATCTGATCGACATCATCGATCCGGCCGACGCGTATTCGGCCGCGAGCTTCCGCGCGGACACGCTGCGCCTGATCGGCGAGATCGCCGCGCGCGGCCGCACGCCGCTGCTCGCGGGCGGCACGATGCTGTACTACAAGGCGCTGACGCAGGGGCTCAACGACCTGCCGGGCGCCGATCCGGACGTACGCGCGACACTCGATGCCGAAGCCGAGCGCGATGGCTGGCCCGCGCTGCACGCGCGGCTCGCGCAGGTCGACCCCGACACGGCCGCGCGACTCGCACCGAACGATTCGCAGCGGATCCAGCGTGCGCTCGAAGTGTTCATGCTGAGCGGGCAGCCGATGTCGGTGCTGCTTGCCGCGCCGCGCCGCACCGACGATGCGGCCGCCGCTTACCGCTTCGTGCCGGTCGCGCTCGAACCGTCGGATCGCGCGGTACTGCACAAACGGATCGCGCAGCGCTTCGACGCAATGCTGGACGCGGGCTTCATCGACGAAGTCGAGCGGCTGCGCCGTCGCGAGGATCTCCATCCCGACCTGCCGTCGATGCGCTGCGTCGGCTACCGGCAGGCGTGGGAATTTCTCGACGGCGATACCGACTACCGGACGATGCGCGACAAGGGCATCTTCGCGACGCGCCAGCTCTGCAAGCGCCAGATCACCTGGCTGCGCGCGATGCCGGAGCGGATCGTCGTCGACTGCATCGCGCCGGACTCGACGGCCCGCGCACTCGACGCGCTCGAACGCGTGCTCAACGGCCGCACGCCGGGCTGACCGCGTCAGCCGCGCGCGCGCGCTGCCAGATGCGCGCGGGCGCCGTCGACGATCAACGCGACGCCGCGCTCGAACGCCTCGTCGCCGCTGCGCGCGCGCAACGCGGCCCAGCCCTTCGCGAGCAGCGGATACTCGGCCGCGTCCGGCAGCAGCGCATCGGCGTCGCCGTCCGCTTCCGCCTGCTCTTCCAGCACCCATCCGACCACGAAGCGGCCCAGCGCATACATCACGTCGACCGCCTCGTCCGGCGCGAAACCCGCATCGCCGAGCAGCGCGACCTTGCGTTCGATCGAGCCGAAATGCAGCGCGCGCGGCCGCGTACCGGCATGCAGGCGCGCGCCGTCGCGATAGGCTAGCAGCGCGCGACGGAAACTGCGCGCGTTGTCCAAAAGCCACGCATCCCACGCTTCGCCCGGCCGCGGCAGCGACGCATCGTGACGCTCGAGCATGATCGCCTCGGCCATCGCATCGAGCAGTTCGCCCTTGTTCTTGAAATGCCAATAAAGCGTCGGCGACTGCACGCCGAGCCGCTCGGCGAGCTTCCGCGTCGACAGCCCGTCGATGCCGACTTCGTCGAGCAGGTCGAGCGCCGCGCGCAATACCGTGTCGCGCGTCAGCCGCGCCCCTGTGTCCTTCATCTCTATCACCGATAGGGAAAGCTGTGGAATAATCGCCACTCTATCACTGATAGAGTCACGCTCTTGAATCCGTCCCTGATTGCCATCCTGGCCACGGTCCTGCTCGACGCGATCGGCGTCGGGATCGTGATGCCGATCCTGCCCGGGCTGCTGCGCTCGCTCGCCGACGCAGGCAGCACCGATACCCACTACGGGATCCTGCTCGCGCTGTACGCGTTCGCGCAGTTCCTGTGCGCCCCACTGCTCGGCGCGCTGAGCGACCGCTTCGGCCGCCGGCCCGTGCTGCTCGTGTCGCTCGCGGGCGCCGCGCTCGACTACCTGCTGATGGCGCTCGCGCCGACCCTCGCTTGGCTTTACGTGGGGCGGCTGATCGCGGGCATCACCGGCGCGAACGTCGCGGTCGCGACTGCCTACGTCACCGACGTCACCGCCGAACCCGATCGCGCACGACGCTTCGGCCAGCTCGGCGCGATGATGGGCATCGGCTTCATCGCGGGCCCGCTGATCGGCGGCCTGCTCGGCGCGCTACACCTGCGCGCACCGTTCGTCGCGGCCGCCGTGCTCAATGCGCTCAATCTCGTACTGGTCTGGCGTGCGCTGCCGGAATCACGGCCGCCTTCGGCCCGCGAAGGCCACGCGGTTGGCGCACTCAATCCGTTCGAGAGCCTGCGCCGGCTGACCGGCGCGCCCGCGCTCGCCCCGCTGATCGGCATTTACGTGATCGTGGCGCTGGTGTCGCAGGCGCCCGCAACACTGTGGATCCTGTACGGCCAGGAGCATTTCGGCTGGTCGACGCCGATCGCGGGGCTGTCGCTGGCAGGCTACGGCGCGTGTCACGCACTCGCGCAAGCCTTCGCGATCGGGCCGCTGATCGCGCGGCTCGGCGAGCGCCGCGCGCTTGCACTGGGCCTCGCGGGCGACGCGCTCGGGCTCGTGGCGATCGCGTTCGCGACCGCCGCATGGGTGCCGTTCGCGCTGCTGCCGCTGTTCGCAGCAGGCGGCATGACGCTGCCGGCCCTGCAGGCGATGCTGGCGCGGCAGGTCGACGATGGGCGCCAGGGTGAACTACAAGGCGCGCTCGCGAGCGTGGCGAGCCTGATCGGCGTCGCGGGGCCGCTGGTCGTTACCGCGACCTATGCGGCGACACGTGCGACGTGGCCGGGGCTCGTCTGGGCCGCGGCCGCACTGCTTTATCTGCTCGTCCCGCCGTTGCTGGCCGGTGCGCGGCCGGCGGGCGCGGCACGGCCGTCCGCATGAGCGTCGGCGCGCCCCGTCGCGCTCACTGCGCGAGCGTCACCAGATTCGCGTCGCGCACGAGCTGCCAGCGGCCGTCGGCCTTGCGGAAGATCGTCAGCGTATGGCCCGACCGGCGGATCGTCTCGCCGCCCGGCGGGGTCGCCTCGATCTCGATGAAATTGCGCATGTACGCCCAGTCGCCCAGCATGCGCAGCTCGTCGATCCGGTAACGGCCGTCGATCTTCGGCGCGTTGCCGCCCCCGGCGTTCGCGTCGCGCGACGCGGCCGCAAACGCCGCCTTGTCGAACGGCGGCTTGCCGGCCACCATGAAGATCGCGTCGTCGGCGATCAGGTCGAGTACCGTCGCCAGGTCGCCACGCCGGCTCGACACGAACCAGTTGTCCACGAGTTCGCGGATCGCGTGTTCGTCTTCGGTCATCGTCGTCCCTCCTTCACCGGCGCGCGCCCGAACGCGACGCCACGCCCGAAAAAAAAGCCGCCCGGATCGACTCCGGGCGGCTTTCCTTGCTGCATCTGCTGCAGGCGGTGCGTCAGACCACGACCGTCTGCGCCTCGCCTTCGCGGGTCGCACGCACGGTGCCGATCTTCCACACCTGTTCGCCGGCGGCGGTCAGGTCGGCGATCGCTGCGTCCGCATCGGCCGCCGACACGATCACGGCCATGCCGATGCCGCAGTTGAACACGCGGTGCATTTCCGCATCGGCGACACCGCCGTGCTCCTGCAGCCACTTGAACAGCGGCGGCAGCGGCCATGCGTTCTGGTCGAGCTCGGCGGTAAGGCCTTCGCGCAGCACGCGCGGAATGTTCTCGACGAGACCGCCGCCCGTGATGTGCGCCATGCCCTTCACCGACAGCTTCTGCATCAGCGCGAGCAGCGGCTTCACGTAGATGCGCGTGGGCGCCATCAGCGCGTCGGCCAGCGAGCGGCCGTGGAAATCGGCCGACAGGTCGGGGTTCGCGCGCTCGATGATCTTGCGCACGAGCGAAAAGCCGTTCGAGTGGATGCCGCTCGATGCGAGGCCCAGCACCACGTCGCCTTCGGCGATCGTGCTGCCGTCGATGATCTTGCTCTTCTCGACCGCGCCGACCGCGAAGCCGGCCAGGTCGTATTCGCCGTCCGGGTACATGCCCGGCATTTCGGCCGTTTCACCGCCGATCAGCGCGCAGCCCGACAGTTCGCAACCCTGCGCGATGCCCTTGACGACCGTTGCCGCGGTGTCGACGTCGAGCTTGCCGCACGCGAAGTAGTCGAGGAAGAACAGCGGCTCGGCGCCCTGCACGAGGATGTCGT
Source organism: Burkholderia sp. AU33803 (assembly GCF_002223095.1). Lineage (NCBI taxonomy): Bacteria > Pseudomonadati > Pseudomonadota > Betaproteobacteria > Burkholderiales > Burkholderiaceae > Burkholderia > Burkholderia sp. AU33803. The sequence continues at coordinate 239,773 of NZ_NKFJ01000004.1, read as the reverse complement.
TCACGCTCATCGCGACGAGATCCTGGCCGACGGTGTCGTGTTTGTTCAGATGAAACGCCAGCTTGAGCTTGGTGCCCACGCCGTCGGTGCCCGACACCAGCACGGGCTCCTTGTACTTCTTCGGCACTTCGAACAGCGCGCCGAACCCGCCGATGCCGCCGAGCACGCCGTCGCGCAGGGTTTTCTTCGCAAAAGGCTTGATCTTGTCGATGAGTGCGTCGCCCGCGTCGATGTCGACACCTGCGTCGCGATAGGACAGACCCTGAGCGTCGGGAGCGGATTTCGGAGGATTCATGGGGGAATGCGAGAAGGTCGGTAAAATGCGATTTTACCCGAAGCCGGCCCGTTGGCCGGAATTCCCAGCACCGAATCGTCAGGGATTGCATCTTGGTCAACACGTCCCCGTTTTCATCGCCGAGCGAACCGCGCCGAAACCGGCGTGGCGCCGTGCGTGCGGCCGCGCGTGAAGCCCGTGAAGACGCAAGCCCCGGCGCGTGCCCGGCGTACGGCGCGCGTATTTTCAACCGACCCGCATTGTGACTGTTGTGTCTCGTCAATTGACGCTCGATCTCGGCACGCCGCCGCCCGCCACGTTCGACAACTTCATCATGAACGAGGAGAACGACGAGCTCATCTCGCGCCTGCAGAAGCTCGACCTCGCGCTCGCGGCGGGCCCCGTGCCGGACCGGTCGTTCTACATCTGGGGCGAGCCCGGCTGCGGCCGCACCCATCTGCTGCAGGCGCTCGTGAGCGACGCATCGTACGGCTATGCGCGCTACCTGACGCCGCAGAGCCCGCTCGGCGCGTTCACGTTCGACCCGCGCATCGGCATCTACGCGATCGACGACTGCGACCGGATGAGCGACACGCAGCAGGTCGCGCTGTTCAACCTGTTCAACGAAGTGCGCGCGCACCCGTCGAGCGCGTTCGTCGCGGCGGGCCCCGCGGCGCCGCTCGCGCTCGACGTGCGCGAGGATCTCCGTACGCGCCTCGGCTGGGGGCTCGTGTTCCACCTGTCGCCGCCGTCCGATGCCGGCAAGATCGCCGTGCTCAAGCTCGCGGCGAAGGAGCGCGGGATCGCGCTCACCGACGACATCGCCGCCTACCTGCTGACCCATTTCCGCCGCGACATGCCGAGCCTGATGGCCCTGCTCGACGCGCTCGACCGCTTTTCGCTCGAGCAGAAACGCGCCGTCACGCTGCCGTTGCTGCGCCGCATGCTGGCGCGTCCCGGCGACGACATCACCCCACCGGGCACGGGCCCGAACCGCTTCGAGTAAAATGCGCTTCCATGACTAATCTGGCACTCTTTGACCTCGATCACACGTTGATCCCGACCGATAGCGACCACGAATGGGGCCGCTTCATGGTGAAGCTCGGCATCGTCGACGCGGAAAGCTTCTCGCGTCAGAACGATCAGTTCTTCGCCGACTACAAGGCCGGCAAGCTCGACATCCACGCGTACCTCACGGCGATGATCACGCCGCTAGCGAAGTATTCGCGCGCGCAGCTGGCCGAATGGCACGATCAGTACATGCACGAGGTGATCCGGCCCGCCATGACGCCCGCCGCGCTCGAGCTCGTGCGCAAGCACCTCGATGCGGGCGACCTGTGCTGCGTCGTGACGGCGACCAACGAATTCATCACGCGCCCGATCGCGTCCGCGTTCGGTGTCGACACGCTGATCGCCTGCGAGGTCGAAACGACCGACGGGCATCCCGATTCGCCGTACACGGGCCGGCCGACCGGCACGCCGAGCTATCGCGAAGGCAAGATCGTGCGGACCGAAGCGTGGCTCGCGTCGCTCGGCAAGCAATGGAGCGACTTCCCGCACACCTATTTCTACAGCGACTCGCACAACGACATCCCGTTGCTCGAGAAAGTCACCGACCCGATCGCGACCAACCCTGACGACACGCTGCGTGCGCATGCAAGCAACCGCGGCTGGCGCATCCTCGATCTCTTCTGAACGTCGTGATCAAAAAATTCATCCGCAAGCTGCTCGGCCAGGACGAAACCGAGCAAACCTCTCCCGCAACGGCCCCGGCCGACGAAGCGGCCCCTGCTACCCCGCGCGCCCCGAAGGGCGCCCGCGGCGGCGGCGCGAAGAAACCGCGCAGCAACCATGAACCGACCGTCGTGCCGGCCAGCGTGCACGGCATCAACCCGGCGCTGATCTCGAAGAACGCCGTGCGCGTGACCGACACGCTGCAGCAGGCGGGCTTCCGTGCGTTCATCGTCGGCGGTGCGGTACGCGACTTGCTGCTCGGCATTGCGCCGAAGGACTTCGACGTCGCGACCGATGCCACCCCGACCGAAGTGCAGCGCCTGTTCCGCCGCGCACGCCTGATCGGCCGCCGCTTCCAGATCGTCCACGTGCAGTTCGGCCAGGAGCTGATCGAGGTGTCGACGTTCCGCGCGCTGGTCGACGCGCCGCCCGAGGCGGCCGCTGCCGAGCCGCCGAAGCGCCTGAAGCGCGACGAACTCGATCGCCGCACGCACGCGGTGGACGCGAGCGGCCGCGTGCTGCGCGACAACGTGTGGGGCGAGCAGCACGAAGACGCCGCGCGCCGCGACTTCACGATCAACGCGATGTACTACGACCCGTCGACGCAGACGGTGCTCGACTACCACGACGGGATGGCCGACGTGCGCGCCCGCCTGTTGCGGATGATCGGCGATCCGGCCACGCGCTTCCGCGAGGATCCGGTGCGGATGCTGCGCGTCGTGCGCTTCGCGGCCAAGCTCGGTTTCGAGATCGAGCCGCATACGCGCGAACCGATCAACGCGCTCGCCGACCTGATCAACAACGTGCCGGCCGCGCGCCTGTTCGACGAAATGCTGAAGCTGCTGCTGTCGGGCCACGCGCTCGCGTGCCTGCAGCGGCTGCGCAAGGAAGGCCTGCACCACGGGCTGCTGCCGCTGCTCGACGTCGTGCTCGAACAGCCGCAGGGCGAGAAGTTCATCACGCTCGCGCTGAACAACACCGATGCGCGCGTGCGCGCCGGCAAGACGGTATCACCTGGCTTCCTGTTCGCGACGCTGCTGTGGCACGACATGCGCCAGCGCTTCGAGCAATACACGGCGGAAGGCGAAATCCCGGTGCCGGCGCTCCATCGCGCGATGGACGACGTGCTCGACATGCAGACCGAGAAACTCGCGATCCACAAGCGCTACTCGGCCGACATGCGCGAGATCTGGGGCCTGCAGCTGCGCCTCGAGAAACGCTCGGGCCGCAGCGCGATGCGGCTGCTGGAACACCAAAGGTTTAGAGCGGGGTATGATTTCCTCCTGTTACGCTGCGAATCCGGCGAGCTCGATGCGGAAGTCGGACAGTGGTGGACGGATTTCATCGAAGGCGACGCGGCCGCTCGCGAGGCATTGCTCACGCAGGGCGGCACGAAGGAAAAATCGCCCCGCAAGCGGCGCCGCCGCGGCGGCGTGCGAAACCGCAAGCCGGGTGAAGGGGCCGCCGAGCCGGCACCGGACGCCTCGGGCGGTTCCGACGACTGACGCGCTCGCCGGCGAACGACGTAGGAAGTGATGCCATGACGGTTGCATATATCGGACTGGGGGCGAATCTCGGCGATGCGCGCCAGACCCTGAAGGACGCGGTGGTGTGCCTTGCGCAGCAGCGCACCATCTCGATCCTCGGCAAATCGAGCCTGTATCGCACGGCGCCCTTCGAAGCGGGCGGCGACGACTACTACAACTGCGTCGTCAAGCTCGACACGACGCTGTCGGCCCGCGAGCTGCTCGCGCTGTGCCAGAAGATCGAACATCACTTCGGCCGCGAGCGCCCGTATCGCAATGCGCCGCGCACGCTCGATCTCGACATCCTGCTGTTCGGCGACGATTCGATCGACGAGCCCGACCTGATCGTCCCGCACCCGCGCCTCACCGACCGTGCGTTCGCACTCGTGCCGCTCGTCGAGATCGAGCCGGCACTCGACATCCCCGCGCGCGGCCGGGCCGACGCGTTCCTCGCCGCCGTCGCGGACCAGCGCGTCGAGAAGGTGCAGACCTGCCAGTGCCTGATGCAGAAGGCGCTCGCTGCCAGCGCAGACGCCGACAAGAACCGCTGCCGATGACCCCGACTCCCCTCACCGTCACCGCGCCCGACCTGCGCGCCCCGCATCGCTATCTCGTGATCGAAGGCCCGATCGGCGTCGGCAAGACGACGCTCGCGCGCCTGCTCGGCGAACGCTGGTCGATGCAGACGCTGCTCGAGCGCCCGCAGGACAACCCGTTCCTCGAACGCTTCTATCGCGACACCGCACGCTACGCGCTGCCCGTGCAGCTGTCGTTCGCGCTGCAGCGCGCGCAGCAGGCACGCGAGCTGATCGGCGCGCTCGACACGGGCCGCCCGGTCATCGCCGATTTCATGCCGCAGAAGAACGACATCTTCGCGCGGCTGAACCTGCCGGAAGACGAGTGGCAGCTCTACCGCTCGGTCGCGACGCACGTGGACGTGCCGCAGGCGCCGTCGCCCGACCTCGTCGTCTACCTGCAGGCGAGCCCCGAAGTGCTGTTCTCGCGCATCCAGAAGCGCGGGCTGCCGATGGAGCTGCAGATCAGCGATGCGTACCTGCGCTCGCTCGTCGACGCGTACAACGAATTCTTCTACCACTACGACCGCACGCCGGTGCTGACGGTCGCAGCCGAACACCTGAACCCGCTGGATTCCCCCGAAGATCTCGCCCTGCTGGTCGAGCGCATCGAGACGATGCGCGGCCGCAAGGAATTCTTCGTCAAGGGCGAGACGACGCGCTGACGCGTCCTCGCCTGTCGTTCCACCCCCATTCGAACCGGATTTCCCATGACCTATCTCCAGGAATCGAGCCGGCCTGCCGTCACGGTGCCCAAGCTGCAGGCAATGCGCGACGCCGGCGAGAAGATCGCGATGCTCACCTGCTACGACGCGAGCTTTGCCGCACTGCTCGACCGTTCGGGCGTCGACGTGCTGCTGATCGGCGATTCGCTCGGCAACGTGCTGCAGGGCCACACGACCACGCTGCCCGTGTCGCTCGACGACATCGCGTATCACACCGCCTGCGTCGCCCGGGCGCAGCCGCGCGCGCTGATCATGGCCGACCTGCCGTTCGGCACGTACGGCACCCCGGCCGAGGCATTCGCCAGCAGCGTGAAGCTGATGCGCGCCGGTGCGCAGATGGTCAAGCTCGAAGGCGGCGAATGGCTCGCCGAGACGATCCGCTTCCTCGTCGAGCGCGCGGTGCCCGTGTGTGCGCACGTGGGCCTCACGCCGCAGTCGGTGCACGCGTTCGGCGGCTTCAAGGTGCAGGGCAAGACCGAAGCCGGCGCCGCGCAACTGCTGCGCGACGCACGCGCGGCCGAAGCGGCCGGGGCGCAGGTCGTCCTGCTCGAAGCCGTGCCGACGCTGATCGGATCCGAAGTCACGCAGATGCTGCGCGTACCGACGATCGGCATCGGTGCAGGCGCCGACTGCTCGGGCCAGGTGCTCGTGCTGCACGACATGCTCGGTGTGTTCCCCGGCAAGCGGCCGCGCTTCGTGAAGGATTTCATGCAGGGCGAGCCGAACATCCAGGCAGCCGTCGAAGCGTACGTGCGCGCGGTGAAGGACGGTTCGTTCCCCGGCCTCGAGCATTCGTTCTGACGTCCGGCGCGGTGCCGGCGATGCATTCGTCGGCACCCGATGAAAAAACGCGGCGCCCTTTGCGGGGCGCCGCGTTTTTTCTTTCTTACGCTGCCAGTAGCGGGCGATGATCCGCCGGTTACTTCAGCACCGCGTCGAGCGCGCCACGCAGCGCGTTGGTCAGCAATAGCGCCTCCGCACGCGCGAGATCGTCACGGGTCACGATCCGCTCGGTCGCGCCGAACGCACGATCGTCGAGCAGCACGCCGCGCATCACGCCCGGCAGCACGCCGGACTCGAGCGGCGGCGTCACCCACTGGCCGTCGAGCTTCACGAACAGGTTCGAGCGCCCGCCTTCCGTCACCTCGCCGCGCTCGTTGACGAACAGCATGTCGAAACCGCCGAGCGCCTCCGCCGCCTGCCACGCGCGATCGTATTCGGCGCGGCGCGTGGTCTTGTGCAGCAACAGCGCATCGCCCGCACGGGTCGGTGCGAAACCGTGCGCGGACGCCAGCAGCACGCCGACCGGCCCCGCCGGCAGCGGCTTGAGCGGTGCCGCGATGATCTCGATCGTGCCGTCCTTCGCGAGCGCGAGCTTCATCCGGTACGCGCCGTCGCCGTCGAGCGCCGCGCAGCGCGCGTCGATCTCGCGACGTAACGCACCGGCGTCGACGCGGAAGCCGAATGCATCCGCACTACGCTGCAGCCGCGCGAGATGGCGATCGAGATGCCGGATGCCGTCCGCACGCGTGGCGGCCGTCGTTTCGAACAGCTGGAAGCCGGGATCGGCGTCCGTCAGGAATCGCGCTTTCAATTCGCACTCCGCATATTCGTCGGCCGCGACGCTGTCGAGCACGATGCCCGCGCCGACGCCCATCGTGCCGCGGCGCCGGGCGGCGATCACCGTTGTCGGATGGCGTGCTTCGGCGTCGGCCACACCGGCGCTGTGATCACCTTCGCTGTCGTTACCATCGCTGGCAGCATCGAGCGTCAGCGTCCGGATCGCGACCGACAGGCAGAAATCGCCGCAACCGGCCAGGCGATCGCCCGGCGCATCGGAATCGGCGCGTTGCTTCGCAGCGTCAAGCCAGCCGATCGCGCCCGTATAGAGCCCGCGCGGCGTCGACTCGATCGCGTCGATCAGTTCCATCGTCTTGTGCTTCGGCGCGCCCGTGATCGATCCGCACGGAAACAGCGCGCGCAGCATCTGCGCGAACGTCGTCCCGTCGCGCCAGCCGGCCTCGACCGTCGACGTCATCTGCCACACCGACGCATACGGCTCGACGGAGAACAGCGCCGGCACGCGGACCGTGCCGGTGCGCGCGATCCGCGACACGTCGTTGCGCAGCAGGTCGACGATCATCACGTTTTCCGCGCGGTTCTTCGGGTCGTTCGCGAGGAACGAGGCCGCCGCCGCATCGTCGCGAGGATCGGCCGAACGCGGTGCCGTGCCCTTCATCGGCCGGGCGCGCAGCACGTCGCCGTGCTTCTCGACGAACAGCTCGGGCGAGCACGACACGACCCACGGACCGTCGGGCAACGCGATCAGCGCGCCGTAGCGCACCGGCTGGCGCGCACGCAGCCGCCGGTACAGCGCGAGCGGCGTGCCGAACACGTCGAAGTTCAGCCGGTACGTGTAGTTGACCTGATACGAATCGCCCGCACGCAGCGCGTCGTGCACCGCGGCGATCGCCGCGTCGAACGCATCGCGCGACACGCTCTTTTCGACATGCGCGACGCCCGCGATCGGCGGCGTGCCGCCGCCGTCCTGCTGCGCGAGCCACGCGTCGACTTCGTCGCGCGACAGGTGCTCGCAGCGCGCATACAGCAAAAAGCGCAGCGGGGCGTGGCCCGGCTGCGCTCGTTGCAGGTTGCGTCCGAATTCGTAGTCGCCGACGACGACCGCATGCAGCCCGTCGCGCAGATCCTGCGCCACCGCCGCATCGACCTCGTCGAGCCGAGCCGGATCCGTGCACACGCGTTCGCGCACGAACCCCGAATACAAACGACTCGACCGCGCGAGCGCGGTCGAGTCGCAATCGTCCAAGAGCGCGAACGACGCGCTCTCGTTGCCTTCAGTCATGCTGTTACTCGAGTTACTCGAAGAAGCTCTTCACACGGTCGAACCAGCTCTTGCTCTGCGGGCTATGACGCGCGCCGCCCTCGGCCAGCGATTTCTCGAACTGCTTGAGCAGGTCGCGCTGGTTGTCGGTCAGCTTCACCGGCGTCTCGACCTGCACGTGGACGTACAGATCGCCCGCGATGCTCGAACGCAGCCCCTTGATGCCCTTGCCGCGCAGGCGGAAGGTCTTGCCCGACTGCGTGCCTTCCGGCACCGGGAACGACGCACGGCCGGCCAGCGTCGGCACCTCGATCTCGCCGCCGAGCGCGGCGGTCGTGAACGGGATCGGCATCTGGCAATGGAGATCGTCGCCGTCGCGCTCGAACACCGAATGCGGCTTGATGTGGATCTCGACGTACAGGTCGCCCGGCGGCCCGCCGTTGATGCCCGGTTCGCCGTTGCCGGCCGAGCGGATCCGCATCCCGTCGTCGATCCCGGCCGGGATCTTCACTTCGAGCGTCTTGGTTTCCTTCACCTTGCCCGACCCGTGGCAATGCACGCACGGCTCGGGGATGTAGGTGCCCGTGCCGTGGCACTTCGGGCAGGTCTGCTGGATGCTGAAGAAGCCCTGCGACATGCGCACCGTGCCCTGACCGTGACAGGTCGGGCAGGTTTCCGGCTTCGTGCCGGGCTTCGCGCCCGACCCGTGGCAGACCTCGCACGACACCCAGCTCGGCACGCGGATCTGCGTGTCGTAGCCGTGTGCGGCCTGCTCGAGCGTGATTTCCATGCTGTAGCGCAGGTCGGCGCCGCGATACACCTGCGGGCCGCCACGGCCGCCGCGCGCGGCGCCGCCCGCTGCCTGACCGAAGATGTCGCCGAAGATGTCGCCGAACGCGTCCGCGAAGCCGCCGAAGCCCTGTGCGCCCGCACCGCCCATGTTCGGATCGACGCCCGCGTGGCCGTACTGGTCGTACGCTGCCCGCTTCTGGCCGTCCGACAGCATTTCATAGGCTTCCTTCACCTCCTTGAAATGCTCTTCCGCATCCTTGCTGTCCGGATTGCGGTCAGGGTGATACTTCATCGCAAGCTTGCGATACGCCTTCTTGATTTCGTCGTCGCTCGCATTCTTCGCGACGCCCAGAACCTCGTAGTAATCCCGTTTCGCCATATCGATTCACTGTGCCGCCACGCATCGCGCACACGGCGGCTCCTTTCGCCTGCAGTAAAGTCTCTCGACTCGTCTGGCGCTGCGCCCGCCGCGGACGGCGCGTGCAGCACCCGCCAAAAAACAAATGTGCCCGGAGGGCCGCGAAGCCCGCCAGGCGTGGAGTCGATCCGGCCATCCGGAAGGAAAGACAGACCGCTTGTCAGCCAACCCGTCAGCCGCGCCGCGCGCGGGTTGCGCGCGGCGTGCGGCACCGGGGCAACCCGGCTTAGTCCTTCTTCACTTCCTTGAACTCGGCGTCGACGACATCGTCGGCAGCCTGCTGTGCCCCGCCCGCGTGGGCCGCGCCTTCCGCTGCACCCGCTGCGCCGGCCGCCCCTGCTTGCTGGGCCTGCATGTCGGCGTACATCTTTTCGCCGAGCTTCTGCGACACCTTGCCGAGCTCCTCGACCTTCGCGTCGATCGCAGCCTTGTCGGCCGACGTGTCCTTCAGCACTTCCTCTAGCGACTTCAGCGACGCTTCGATGGCTTCCTTCTCGCCCGCGTCCAGCTTGTCGCCGTACTCGGTCAGCGCCTTCTTCGTGCTGTGGACCAGCGCGTCGCCCTGGTTGCGCGAATCAGCCAGCTCGCGCAGCTTGTGATCTTCCGCTGCGTTCGCTTCCGCGTCCTTGATCATCTGGTCGATTTCAGCCTCGGACAGACCCGAGTTCGCCTTGATCGTGATCTTGTTTTCCTTGCCGGTCGCCTTGTCCTTCGCGCCGACGTGCAGGATGCCGTTCGCGTCGATGTCGAAGGTCACTTCGATCTGCGGCACGCCGCGCGGTGCCGGCGGGATGCCTTCGAGGTTGAACTCGCCGAGCAGCTTGTTGCCGGCTGCCATTTCGCGTTCGCCCTGGAACACCTTGATCGTCACGGCGCCCTGGTTGTCGTCCGCCGTCGAGTACACCTGAGCGTGCTTCGTCGGGATCGTCGTGTTCTTGCTGATCATCTTCGTCATCACGCCGCCGAGCGTCTCGATGCCGAGCGACAGCGGGGTCACGTCGAGCAGCAGCACGTCCTTGCGGTCGCCCGACAGGACCTGGCCCTGGATCGCCGCGCCGACTGCGACGGCTTCGTCCGGGTTCACGTCACGGCGCGGATCCTTGCCGAAGAATTCCTTCACCTTCTCGAGCACCTTCGGCATGCGCGTCTGGCCGCCGACCAGGATCACGTCGTCGATGTCCGACACCTTGACGCCTGCGTCCTTGATCGCGATACGGCACGGTTCGATCGTGCGCTCGACGAGGTCTTCCACCAGCGCTTCCAGCTTCGCGCGGGTGATCTTCAGGTTCAAGTGCTTCGGGCCCGATGCGTCAGCCGTGATGTACGGCAGGTTGATTTCGGTCTGCTGGCTCGACGACAGCTCGATCTTCGCCTTTTCAGCGGCTTCCTTCAGGCGCTGCAGCGCGAGCACGTCCTTCGACAGGTCGACGCCCTGCTCCTTCTTGAACTCGCCGATGATGTAATCGATGATGCGCTGGTCGAAGTCTTCGCCGCCGAGGAACGTGTCGCCGTTGGTCGACAGCACTTCGAACTGCATTTCGCCGTCGACGTCCGCGATTTCGATGATCGACACGTCGAACGTACCGCCGCCGAGGTCATACACGGCGATCTTGCGGTCGCCCTTCTCGGCCTTGTCGAGGCCGAACGCGAGCGCAGCCGCGGTCGGCTCGTTGATGATCCGCTTGACTTCGAGGCCCGCGATGCGCCCGGCATCCTTGGTTGCCTGGCGCTGGCTGTCGTTGAAGTACGCCGGCACCGTGATCACGGCTTCCGTGACCGGCTCGCCGAGGTAGTCTTCGGCCGTCTTCTTCATCTTGCGCAGCACTTCCGCCGACACTTGCGGCGGCGCGAGCTTCTCGCCGTGTGCCTCGACCCATGCATCGCCGTTGTCGGCCTTGATGATGGCGTACGGCATCAGGCCGATGTCCTTCTGGACTTCCTTCTCTTCGAAGCGGCGGCCGATCAGGCGCTTCACGGCGAACAGCGTGTTCTTCGGGTTGGTCACCGACTGGCGCTTGGCCGGTGCGCCGACCAGCACTTCGTTGTCGTCCATGTAGGCGATGATCGACGGCGTGGTGCGCGTGCCTTCCGAGTTCTCGATGACCTTGACCTGGTTGCCTTCCATGATGGCGACGCACGAGTTCGTGGTGCCGAGGTCAATACCGATGATCTTTCCCATTTTTCCTAATCTCCAGAAATGCTTGTTTGCTGCGCAAAAACCTGCGTTTTGGGGCGGTTTTGCGCGCCAGAATTCAACTCTGTTCCCGAAATGCGTCCGTCCGGTTCGTTTTCAAGACCCGACGTGCGATGCGGATATTAAATTTTTTCAATCGCCGCCGGCTAGCGGATCGCCGCCCCGCGGATTGCCACCTGCTGCCGCGACTTTCGCGCGCGCCGCCGACACCGCTGCCTGGAACTGCGCGAGGCCATGCCAGCCGGTCGCGCGGCCGAGCCGCCTGCCGCGGTGGAAGAAGAACCACGTCGGCACGCCGTGCAGCCCGAAGCGGCGCCCCAGCTGAGGGTGTTCGTACACGTTGCAATGGAACCACTTCAGGTCCAGCGCGCGGATCGCGTCGGGCTGGGCGAGCATCGCCTTTTTCGCGATCTCGCAGTTGAAGCAGTCGACGCCCCAGAAGAACACCACCGCGAGCGCATCGCCCGCGCCGTCGAGCGCCGCGTCGAACGTGCCGGCGTCCAGCGCCTGCATGTCGAACGCGTCGAACGCGGCCGGATCGACGCCGGCAGGCAGCATCGCGACGGCCTTACTTCGGCTGCGCGACGGTGACGAGCGCCGGACGCAGCACGCGGTCGGCGATCATGTAGCCCTTTTGCAGCACGGTGACGACGGTATTCGGCTCCTGGTCGGCCGGCACCATCGAAATGGCCTGGTGCTGGTGCGGATCGAACTTCTCGCCGACCGGGTTCAGCGCGACGACGCGGCCCTTCTCGAGCGCGCTCGTCAGCTGGCGCAGCGTCAGTTCGACGCCCTCGCGCACCTTCGCGATGTCGCCGGACGTATCGTTGACGGCCGCTTCCAGGCTGTCCAGCACGGGCAGCAGGTGCTCCGCAAAGCTCTCGATCGCGAACTTGTGCGCCTTCGAGACGTCGTCCTGCGCGCGGCGGCGGACGTTCTCGGTTTCGGCCTTCGCCCGCAGGAAGCTCTCCTGCAGCTCGGCGACCTTGGCTTGAGCCTCCGCGAGCGCCGTGTCGGCTGCTTCGGCGGCGGGAGCGGCGCCTTGCGCCGCCTGCTTCTCGCTGCCGATCTCTTCGGCCGATTGGGATGCCGGGTTCTCTTGCGTGTTTTCCATGTCGCTGAAAGTCGATTAGAGGTTGAAGCCAAATCGGCAACCGCCGGACCGTATATCCGGTGGCACCGCACATTGCTGGTGCAAATAAGGGTGAAAACGACGATTTCAAGAGGGTTATTCGCCGGCATTCTCCAATACCGCGAAACAACCGCGCGTCACGCCGGGGCATCGGCCGCATAGTCCGCCAGATCGGGCGAAACGGCCGGTAACAACGCTTACCTGGCAAGTACTAGCTTGGCACAGGCCCGCTGCACTACACTCCACTCAAGCGTCGGAAAAGCGTGTTTACCCCTAGCTGACTGACGCCTGACATCCACCTGGCGCCGTTTTCACCCTTCTTCCCGAGGGGAGTACCATGAAACTGACGTTTGCGATCTCGGTGGTCGCGCTGGTACTCATTGCCGGCACCACCACCATCTGCCTGTCGGGAGCCGTCACCGACCGCACGACCGAATACGGAAGCGCGCGGGCGACGTTCGACCAGATGTTCAGCTCCCACCAGAAAATCTGTCGATGATGCGCCGGTCGCGCTTCGTCGGCCGGCCGTGCAATTCGGCTGCCGGCTCGCGATACGTGCGGCGCCGCTCCAGTTCGGCGAGCCGCGCGGCCCGCCCTGCTTCCGTCTCCGCGTAGAGCGTCTGCGCGACGCTCGCCGGCCCGCGCACGTCGCACACGCCGAGCACGGCAATGTGCCAGACGATGCCGTCGATCGCAATCTCGACCTCGTCGCCCACGCGCACTTCCTTCGCCGGCTTGACCGCCGCGCCGCCAATCTTCACGTGCCCCTTGTCGACCGCATCGGTCGCGAGCGAGCGCGTCTTGAAGAACCGGGCCGCCCACAGCCATTTGTCGACGCGCAGCTTCGCGCCCGGTTCGGTCGAAATCTTGTAATTCATCGCGCTCAACTCACCGTTTCGGGCTGCGCGGCCCTGACCGGCCAGCCCTGCAGATTCTCGGCAACGATCTCGCCGAGCGCACCGATCCACGCGGATGCGCCATTCAGGCACGGAATCCGGTGGAACGCCTTGCCGCCGCCGGCGAGGAACTCGTCACGCACTTCCATGCCGATCTCCTCGATCGTCTCCAGGCAGTCGGCCGTGAAACCGGGACAGAACACGTCGGCCCGCCGCACGCCGGCCTCGCCGAACTCGCGCAGCGTCGGCGCGGTGTAAGGCTGCAGCCATTCGGCCTTGCCGAATCGCGACTGGAACGTGACGCGGCATTCGGTGGTCGACAGCCCGAGCGCGGCCATCAGCAGCGCGCCCGTCTGCTGGCACTGGTCGTGATAGGGATCGCCGAGATCGAGCGTGCGCTTCGGCACGCCGTGAAAGCTCAGCACGAGCTTGTCGCCGGCCGCGAAGTCGGGCCGGCCGTGCTGCGCCCAATACTGACGCACCTGCTCGGCCAGCGCGTGGATATAGGCCGGATGGTCGGCGTAGTGACGCACCGTGCGCACCTCGGGCTGGTTGCGCATGCGCGCGAGCGCGTCGAAGGCGGCATCGAACGCCGTGGCCGTGGTCGACGCCGAGTACTGCGGATACATCGGCATCAGCAGCACGCGCTCGACGCCCGCCCGCTTGAACTGCGCGAGCGCGTGCGAGATGTTCGGGCTGCCGTAGCGCATCGCGTAGTCGACCTGCACGTGATAGCCGTTCGACACGAGCAGGTGCCGCACGCTGTCAGTCTGGCGCTCGGTGTACACGCGCAGCGGCGAGCCCTCGGGCATCCAGACGGCCGCGTACTTCTTCGCGGACGCACGGCCGCGCAGCGGCAGGATCACCGCGCGCAGCAGCACCTGCCAGACGGCCTGCGGAATCTCGACGACCCGCGGATCCGACAGGAATTCGGCCAGGTAGCGCCGCACCGCGCGCGGTGTCGGGGCGTCGGGCGTGCCGAGATTGATCAGCAACACACCGATGCGATGGGCAGCCGCGGTGGTCGAGGGCGGCTCAAGATCGAAACGCATGGGCAATGACGTGCTCGGGGCACGGAACCGGACGGCTCTCAATTATAGCGGCCCGCTCCGCGCCGGTCGGCTGGCCGTTCGGCCGACTACCGGCACACGCGGCGCCGCGGCACGATGACGGGGCAGGATCGGGCAGGCGACGCCAGGCTACTGCTGGCTCAGCGTGAGCGACAGCAGGCGCGCGGTGATGTCGACGATCGGTATCACACGGTTGTACGCCATGCGGGTCGGGCCGATCACGCCGAGCGTGCCGACGATCTGCCCGTTCACCTCGTAAGGCGCGGTGACGACGCTCATTTCCTCGATCGGCACGAGCGTCGATTCGCCGCCAATGAAGATCTGCACGCCCTGGGCGTGGCTCGACACGTCGAGCAGTTGCAGGAGGCCCGTCTTTTGGTCGAATACGTCGAACAGCTTGCGCAGCCGCGCCATGTCGGACGAGAGATCCGCCACTTCGAGCAGGTTGCGCTCGCCGGAAATCAGCACGGTGTCCTCGGTGTCCGGCACCTCGGTGCTGGCCGTCACGGCGGCATGCATCAGCGCGGTCATGTCGCCGCGCAACTGGTCGATCTCGTCGCGCAGGCGGCGGCGCACCTCGTCGAACGACAGGCCGGCGAAGTGCGCGTTGATGTAGTTGGACGCCTCGGTCAGTTGCGACGGCGAGTAATCGCGCGGCGTCGCGAGCATCCGGTTCTGCACGTCGCCCTCGGGCGTGACGATGATCAGCAGGATGCGCTTGTCCGACAGGCGCATGAACTCGATCTGCTTGAACACGTGGCTGCGGCGCGGCGTCAGCACCACGCCCGCGAACTGCGACAGGTTCGACAGCACGCTCGCGGCGGCCGCCACGACCCGCTGCTGCGGCTCGCCGGCCTGCAGCGTGTTCTGCACCTGCCGCGCGACGGCTTCGGCGTCGATCGGCGCCTCGACCGTCAGCATGGTGTCGACGAACAGCCGGTAGCCGCGCGGCGTCGGCACGCGGCCGGCCGACGTGTGCGGGCTCGACACGAGGCCGAGCTCCTCCAGGTCGGACATCACGTTGCGGATCGTCGCCGGGCTCAGCTCGAGCCCGGAGTAACGGGACAACGTGCGCGATCCGACTGGCTGACCGTCGGCGATATACCGTTCGATCAGGGTTTTCAGGAGGGTTCGTGCGCGAGGATCTAGCATGGTGGAAAATTTTAGCGCAACCACGCGACCGCGGCGAGTGGCGTCGGCTGCCGTTGCGCGGGCCGGCCCGATCCGGCCCCGCCCGCGCACAGCCGGTTCTTTTCGTCAACGAGCTATGGTGTAATGCCGGCATGAAAACCGGTAATCAGTTCAACACTGTCGCGCTCGTCGGCCGGAGCAACACGCCGAACATCGCCGAGCCGCTCGCCACGCTGGCCGCCTGCGTCGCCAAGCGGGGCTTCGAGGTCGTCTTCGAAGCCGAGACCGCGCGCGAGATCGGCATCACCGGCTACCCGGCGCTGACCCCGGCCGAAATCGGGGCGCGCGCCGATGTGGCGGTCGTGCTGGGCGGCGACGGCACGATGCTCGGCATCGGCCGTCAGCTCGCGCCGTACAGGACACCGTTGATCGGGATCAACCACGGGCGGCTCGGCTTCATCACCGATATCGCGGCGGCCGACATGCAGGCGCTCGTCCCGGTGATCCTGTCGGGCAAGTTCGAACGCGAGGAGCGCGCGCTGCTCGAGGCCCGGATCATGCGCGACGGCGAACCGATCTACCACGCGCTCGCCTTCAACGACGTCGTCGTGAACCGCAGCGGCTTCTCCGGGATGGTCGAGCTGCGCGCCTCGGTCGACGGCCGGTACATGTACAACCAGCGTTCGGACGGCCTGATCGTCGCCACGCCGACCGGCTCGACCGCTTACGCACTGTCGTCGGCCGGCCCGATCCTCCATCCGCAGCTGGCGGGCATCGTGCTCGTACCGATCGCGCCGCACGCGCTGTCGAACCGGCCGATCGTGCTGCCCGACGATTCGAAAATCGCGATCCAGATCGTCGGCGGGCGCGACGTCAACGTGAACTTCGACATGCAGTCGTTCACCGCGCTCGAACTGAACGACACGATCGAGGTGCGCCGCTCGAAGCACACGGTGCCGTTCCTGCACCCGATCGGCTACAGTTACTACGCAACGCTGCGCAAGAAGCTGCACTGGAACGAACACGCCTCGAACGAAGACGACAAGGCGTCCTGACGCCGCTCTGCCCGACATCATGCTCCGCCACCTCTCGATCCGCGACTTCGTCATCGTCGCCGCGCTCGATCTCGAATTCGACAGCGGCTTTTCCGTCTTTTCCGGTGAAACCGGCGCCGGGAAATCGATCCTGATCGACGCCCTCGCCCTCGCGCTCGGCGAACGTGCCGACGCGAGCGTCGTGCGCACCGGCTGCAGCCGCGCCGACATCACCGCCGAATTCACGCCGCACGACCGCGTCGCGCGCTGGCTCGACGAACACGCGTTCGACACCGAGGACACCGTGATGCTGCGCCGCGTGATCGATGCGAACGGCCGGTCGCGCGCGTTCATCAACGGCACCAGCGCGACGCTCGCGCAGCTGCGCGAGCTCGGCGAAATGCTCGTCGACATCCACGGCCAGCATGCGCACCAGCTGCTGATGCGGCCCGATGCGCAGCGCGAGCTGTTCGATACGCACGCGGGGCTCGTCGCCGAGGCCGCGAACGTCGCGCGCGCATGGCGCGTGTGGCGCGACGCGACGCAGGCGATCGACGCTGCAAAAGCGCACGAGCGCGAGCTGCAGCTCGAACGCGAAAAGCTCGCCTGGCAGCTCGCCGAACTCGACAAGCTCGCGCCGCAGCCCGGCGAATGGGACGAAGTCAGCAACGAGCACAAGCGCCTGTCGCATTCGGCGAACCTGATCGAAGGCGTGCGCGGTGCGCTCAACGCGCTGTCCGAATCCGACGACGCGATGCTCGCGCAGCTGGGCGCGATCGTGTCGAAGCTGCGCAGCCTCGCCGACTACGACACTTCGCTCAGCGACGCGCTCGCGTCGCTCGAACCGGCCGAGATCCAGTTGCAGGAAGCCGTCTATTCGCTGCAGCACTATGCGCAGCGCGTCGATCTCGATCCAGAACGGCTCGCGCAGGTCGAAACGCGTCTCGATGCGCTGCACTCGACCGCCCGCAAGTTCCGCTTGCCGCCCGACACGCTGCACGAAGAACACGCGGCACGCCGCGCGCAGCTCGCCGCACTCGATGCGGCGGCCGATCTCGGCGCGCTCGTGGCGGCGCAGGCCAAGGCGCGGGAAGCCTATCTCGCCGACGCCAAACACCTCTCCAAGGCACGCGCGCAGGCCGCCAAGGCGCTCGGCACGGCCGTCACGGCCGGCATGCAGGAACTGTCGATGGCGGGCGGGAGCTTCGAAGTCGCGCTCGTGCCGCTCGCAGACGGCGGCCCGCACGGGCTCGAGCAGGTCGAATTCCGGGTCGCCGGGCACCCCGGCGTGCCGCTGCGGCCGCTTGCGAAGGTGGCGTCGGGCGGCGAGCTCGCGCGGATCAGCCTCGCGCTCGCGGTGATCGCCAGCGCGGCAAGCCCCACGCCGACGCTGATCTTCGACGAAGTCGATACGGGGATCGGCGGCGGCGTCGCCGAAGTGGTCGGCCGCCTGCTGCACCAGCTCGGGCGCGATCGCCAGGTGCTGTGCGTGACGCACCTGCCGCAGGTCGCCGCGCGCGGTGATCACCACTACCAGGTCGCAAAAGGCGCCGACGACCGTGGCGGCACGGTGTCGACCGTCGTCGCGCTCGACCGCGCCAACCGCATCGAGGAAGTCGCGCGGATGCTCGGCGGGCTCGAGATCACGGCGACCACGCGCAAGCACGCGAAGGAAATGCTCGCCGCATAAGGCACCGGATACGCGAAACAGCACGCTCAGCCAACGTGAAAACGAAAAAAGGCCGTTCCGGGTAATACCGGAGCGGCCTTTTGATAGGTACCGACTTGTCCGACGCGCTTCGCGGCACGACGAACTTACCGGATGGCACCAGATCGAACGGCGCGCGGCACACGCCAGCGCGGTCGCCCGCGCCGGCACCTCGCCGTGCCTACTTGCCCTTGCACGCCGCATGCATGTTCGCGACACCCTTCTCGCGCCATGCGCCCCACTCACCGCCCGTCCCCGGCACATCGCCGAGCACCCACCAGCCGTTGAGCCAGGTCTTGCCGGCGTGGCTGACCTCGTGGCACGGCGTCGCGTAGGTCTTCTTCTTGTCCCAGGCCGGCGCGCCCGTGGCCACGTCGGCACGCACCGTCACGCCATGCGTCGCCACCGCACTGCGGTTCTGCGCATCCGTCACGGTCAGCTTCACGTCGTAGCGCTGCGCCTGCGTCGCCTTCGGCGCGACGAACGATGCATTCGCACCCTGCTGGTCGATCGCGATTCCTGCCGGCGCGGTCCACACATACTTCAGCCCCTTGCCGGTCGACGCCGCGCCGGACAACGCGACGGTCGCGCCACCGTCGACCGTCGCCGGCCCGCTGATCGCGGCCCGCGGCGGCGGGACGATTTCCTGCGCCTTCACCTTGACGACATGCGACGCCTGCGCCGTGTAGCCCTTGTCATTGGTCACGGTCAAATCGAAGGCGTAATCGCGGTCCCGTTCGAGCGCGGGGGCAACGAACTTCAGTTCCGCGCCGTTCGGTTTCGCATCGATGCCGGCCGGGGCCGTCCACGCATGGCGCAACTGCTCGCCGACCGACGACGCGCCCGACAACACGACCGTCGCGCCCGCGTTCGCCTGTTGCGGGCCGATGACGGCCGCTTGCGGCAGCAGCACCCCGTCGTTCTTCACCTCGACCACCGCGCCGTTCGGCCCGACCGACGTGACGGTGACGATCTTGCCCGACAGCGTGTCGTGCAACGCATGACCCGGCATCAGCGGCGCGTCCTTCATTCCCTGCGCACTGCCCGGCGTCGCATCGACCAGCGTATTGGCCAGCACATTGCCGGCTTGTGCGACGGTTCGCACGATCACGCCATTGACGAACGGGTCGTCGGACTTCCAGTTGTCGAAGCCGGGTTGCGGCTGGCGAAACTCGAGCCACAGCGTCGAGCCGTCGGCGCGCGCCAGACGGTACGCCTTCGCACCCGACGCTTTGCCCCACAGCGGCGCGAGTTGGTACGTGCCCTCGCCCTTGATCTCGGGTACGTCGGCTTCGGTCAGCCAGCCTCTGAACAACTGGTAGCTCGCCGGATACAAACGCCGGCCACCGCCGCCCATCGTGTCGGACGGATCGTCGACCCCGCCCTCGCGACACGCGCTGCCCACCTCGACCGTGCCGCCCGGCGTCGGGCAGTTGACGAGCGAGCCCGGATGCCGCGCGCCCAGGCTGTGACCGAATTCGTGGGACCACATCCAGTAACCCTGGCCGCTCGCGTTCGACAGGATCCAGTTGCCGGGCATCGCCGCCAGGCCGGCCCAGTCGCAGCTGCTCATTTTCGGCAGTTCGACGAACAGGTAGTCGAACTTGTCCGGGTTCACACCGCGGGCGAACGCCGCGCTGCGCGCGGCCGCGCGCAGCGCGCCGGAATCGCAGCTGGCCGGGCGATCGCCAAGGTTGACGCTGTCGAGCGTCTGACCGTGCAACGTCAGCTTGCCGTGGGACGCGACCTCGACATAACGCCGCAGCGACGAATAGTCGTCGCCGTCGCCGAACACCGCGTTGCGCACCACTTCGCTATCGGCCGGTTGGGAGTCGTTGAAGTGCGTGATCATCAGCAACGCCGACTTGTCGCCGAGCAGCGGGCGCTGCGACGGCGCGATCGAGGCGGACGACCGCCAGACCGACGCCGGCTGGCCGCGCAGGTTCTGCATCGCGACGCCGGCAGACCCTTCCCGCGGCGCCAGCACTTCGCCGGACCGGCCCGTGTTGACCCGGTACCGGTTGCCGAACGACACACGGCCGTCGATACCGATGTCGGCCCGCCAGTCGCGCATCGTCTGGTCGCCCTCGCTGCAGACGCCGACCGACACGCGGCCCATGCCGTTGTCGCCGGTGGCCGAATGCAGGCACATCTTCGTGCCGCGCGCCGCGCTCGCGCCGGCGTTGATGATGCGCTGGAAGCCGTCGCGCGGCTCGAAGGTCCAGTCCTGCGCGGCGCTGCCGTCGCATGCCGCGAACACGGCCGCGTTGTCGGCCGGCTGCCAGGCCAGGCACTGGCCATCGCCGCGCGACAGGTTCTTCAGCGGGGTGGAAGCCGTTTCCGCTGCACCAGCGGAAACGGAGAACAGTCCAGCGACGGCCGCGGACAGCGCCGTCGTGGCAAGAGAGTAGCGGATAGGTTTCAAGATGAGTTGAGATCGCTTGTGGCGCACACGGCACCGGTTGAACGGAAAGCCGGATTCTTCCGATACCCGCCCTTGCGCTCAAACAATCTCAAACGAATCTCAATGCAGGCCGCCGCGGCGCGCGCGGCATGCCGCGGTCAGATTCCGCCGAACACCCGCTCCCACAGCGCCGTCACGGCCGCCCGCTCGTCGGCCACCACGGCCGGATCGACCCGCGCCTTTTCCATCCCGTCGAGCCGCAGCTTGTGCTGCAGCTTCCGGTACTTGCGGTACGCCGCGCCGACGCGCTCGGCCTCGTCCTCGCTCATCAGCCCGAAACGCGCGACCTCGCGCAGCAACGCGATGTTGCCCGTGTTGCGGATCAGCTCGGCATCGCTCGACGCGTGCAGCAGCACCCAGTACTGGACGATGAACTCGATGTCGACCATCCCGCCGCGATCGTGCTTCAGGTCGAACAGCTCGGTCTGGTTCGGGTGGCCGGCGAACACCTTGCCGCGCATGTCGACGATTTCCTTCGCAAGCACGCCGCCGTCGCGCGGCGTCGTCAGCACCTGCTGGCGGATCGCCTCGAAGTCCGCGCCGATCTGCGCGTCGCCCGCGCTGTAGCGGGCCCGCGTCAGCGCCTGATGCTCCCAGACCCACGCGGTATTCGCGGCGTCGCCCTCGCGCAGCTGGTAGCGGCGGAACGCGTCGAGATCGGTGACGAGCAGCCCGGCCTCGCCGTTCGGCCGCAGCCGCAGGTCGATGTCGAACAGCGCGCCCGCCCCGGTCGCCGTGGTGAGCCACGTGATCAGGCGCCGCGTGAAGGTCGTGTAGACGTCCGCCGAGCGCTCGTCGGCGTCGTCGTACAGGAAGATCAGGTCGAGATCCGACGCGTAGCCGAGCTCCTTGCCGCCCAGCTTGCCGTATGCGATCACCGCGAACTTCGGCACGTCGCGATGGCGCTTCGCGAGCTGCGACCAGACGACTTCGATCGTCACGTCGAGCACCGCGTCGGCCAGCTCGGACAGCCGGTCGCTCACGTGCTCGACCGACAGTTGCCCGGCGAGATCGATCAGCAGGATCCGGAACACCTCCGCGTGCTGCGCGTGCCGCAGCAGGTCCATCTGTTGCTCCGGGCCGTCGGCCGCGGCGAGGCGTGCGCGCAGTGCGTCCTTGAACGCGGGCCAGTCGAACGGGCTCGCGATCGCCTCGTCGTCGAGCAGTTCGTCGAGCAGTTGCGGATGGCGAATCAGGTAGCCGCCGCCCCAGCGCGTCGCCCCGAGCACCGACAGCACGCGGTCGAGCGCGGCCGGATATTCGGTCAGCAGCGCGAGATAGACACCGCGCCGGCTGACCGTCTCGAGCAGGTCGAACAGGCGCACGATCGTATCGTCGCGGCGCGCGGCATCGATGTTCGGCGCGGCGTCGAGCGCCCGCTGCGCGACGCTGTCGAAGCGCTGCCGGCTCTTTTCCGGCAGGCCCGTGTAGCGCGACGACTGCCAGATCGCGCGCAGCCGGGCGAGCACGGTGGCCGGATCGGTAAAGCCGAGGCCGTCGAGACGCGCGACCAGCGCGTCGTCCTCGCCGTCGTCGGCCAGCGCGCCGCTCCAGATCCACGCGGCGGCCGTATCGTCGCCGGCCGCGCAGGGCGCGCCGCTCGCCTTGTCCGCAAAAATCTGGTCGAACTGCGCTTCGACGAACGTGCGGTGGCCGTCCAGCACCGTCATCAGCGCCGCATAGTCGGCGAAGCCCAGCGACGCGGCCAGTGCCGCGCGTTCGTCCGGCTCGACCGGCATCGCGTGCGTCTGCGCGTCGTTGCGGTACTGCAGACGGTGCTCGAGCGTGCGCAGGAAGTTGTAGGCCTCGGTCAGGCGCGCGCGCACATCCTCGCCGATCAGCCCGCGCGCCTGCGCATGGCGCAGCACGGCAAGCGTCGGCCGCACGCGGAATTCCGCATCCTGGCCGCCGCGGATCAGCTGGAACACCTGCGCACTGAATTCGATCTCGCGGATCCCGCCACGCCCAAGCTTGATGTCATCGGCCTTGTCGGGCCGCATCGACGCGCGGCGTGCGGCTTCCTGCCGGATCTGCTGGTGCAGCGAGCGGATCGCGCC
Source organism: Burkholderia sp. AU33803 (assembly GCF_002223095.1). NCBI lineage: Bacteria > Pseudomonadati > Pseudomonadota > Betaproteobacteria > Burkholderiales > Burkholderiaceae > Burkholderia > Burkholderia sp. AU33803. The sequence continues at coordinate 217,201 of NZ_NKFJ01000004.1, read as the reverse complement.
GATCACGCCGAAGTCGAGGTAGCGGCGGTACACGAACGGCTTGACGAGCGACTCGAGTTGCGACGCCAGCCGTTGCGCCGCGTCGCTGTCGCCTTCCGACACGAGCCGCCCCTTGATCCACGCGTAGCGCTCCCACTCGCGCCCCTGTACGTAGAAATACTCCTCGAGCATGCCGAGGCTGCAGACGAGCGGCCCCGAATCGCCGTTCGGACGCAGCCGCATGTCGACGCGAAACACGTAGCCGTCGGCCGTGACTTCCGACAATACGCCGATCAGCCGCCGGCCGAGCCGCGTGAAATATTCCTGGGTGGACAGCGGCGAACGCGCGCCGCCGGTCGTCTCGCCGTCGTCCTCGTAGACGAAGATCAGGTCGATGTCCGACGACACGTTCAGCTCGCGGCCGCCGAGCTTGCCCATCCCGACCACGCCGAGCACGACGCGCTGGCCGTCGGCGCCGCGCGGCTCGCCGTACAGCGCCTCGAGCTCGGCCGACAGCAGCGCGAGCGAGCGCTGCACGGCCACTTCCGCGAGATCGGTCATCGCGCCCGTCACCTCGGCGACGTCCGCCAGCCCGCGCAGGTCGCGCTCCGCCACCGCGCCGAATGCCTCGGCACGCAGTTGCCGCAGCGCGCGCTTCAGGTGCTCCTCGGTCGGCGCGGCGCCGGCCGGCGTTGCCAGCAGTTCGGTGAGGCGTGCGTCGAGCTGCGCGCGACCGAGCGGCGCGGCCGCCCACGCGGCGACCTGGTCGGCGAGCGCGGGTCGCGCGGCGGCCGCGCGGGCCAGGTAACGGGAATAGGACGTGCAGATCAGGGCGGAAGCGTCGGTCATCGAGAAGCGGGCCTGGCGGAACGGCCGGCCGGCACGGGAACGCACGCGTGCCCCGCTCCCGACCGGCTCCATGGACTCGGCGCGGCGTCGCGGGGCGGGTGCGCCCGTCGCGAAACCGCGCGCCGGAAAGCCCGTGCCGCGCTGCCGCAACGGCGCCCGGCACGAACCCGTGTGATACATTTCAACGTCAGTCTGCAAAACTACCATATCGCCGCCCGTCCGCCGCATGTCCGACCGTCAGGAATCCGCCGTAGCTGCGCCCGAAGCGGGACCTCCGAAGCACGATCACCCGGTCTTGCGTCGCGTGTTCAGGGTGACGCTGGCAGTCGGGATCGGCACCTACTTCGTCGCGTCCGGCGCGTTCCTCGGGCTGCGCTACGTCCTGCTGCCCCGCATCGACGAATTCCGCCCGCGCATCGAACGCGCGGTGTCCGACAAGCTCCACGCGCAGCTTTCAATCGGCAAGCTTTCCCCGAACTGGTCCGGCATGCAGCCGGGCGTCGAACTCACGAACCTGACGATCCGCGGCCATGACGGCAAGGTCGCGCTGTCGGTACCGCATGCGACGGCCGCGCTGTCGTGGCTTTCGCTGCTGCGGCTGTCGCCCGCGCTGTCGAGCCTGATCGTCGACCAGCCCGACCTGGTCGTCGCGCGGGCGGCCGACGGCTCGCTGAGCATCGCGGGCGTCGGCGTGGCGACCACCCACGGCGGCAACGACACGTTCGGCACGTGGCTGCTGAAACAGGAAGCGATCGTGCTGCGCGGCGGTACGCTGCGCTGGCGCGACGCGCAGCATGACGCGCCGGAGCTCGTGCTGTCGGGCATCCGGCTCGCGGTGCTCAACGACGGCCGCGTACACAAGGCCGCGCTGCAGGCGCCCGCGAACGGCACGCTGCTGCTCGGTCCGCTCGACTTCCGCGCACGCTTCAAGCACAAGCCGCTCGCGCCGGTCGGCAAGCCGTCGAACTGGACGGGCGACGCGTACCTGTCGACGGGCCCGGTCGACCTGCAGACGCTGGCGCGCTACCTCGACATGCCGCTGACGATCCACGCGGGCCGGATCGACAACGCGATCTGGGCCACCTTCAGCGACGGCCACCTGCATTCGGCGGGCGGCGACCTGCAGGGCGCGGACGTCGCGCTGCGCGTGCGCCCGACGCAGCCGCGGCTCGATGTGCCGACGGTCGGCTTCGGCTGGGACATGCAGCTCAACGCCGGCCACGACTACACGCTGCACCTGACACGCTTCAACGCGGAGCTCGGCCAGCCGCCGCTGCCGGACGGCACGCCGCTTGCCCGCTCGCTCGCGCTGTCGACGCTGACGGCCCGCTACCGCGTGCCGACCGCGAACCAGGGGCAGTTGTTGAGCGTCGTCGGCGACCGCGTCGATCTCGGCATCCTCAGCGAATTCATCCGCGGGCTGCCGCTGCCGGCACGCCTGCGCAACGAACTGATCAAGATCGACCCGCGCGGAATGGTGTCGAACTATCACATCGAGGTCGAGCGCGCGAAACCCGCGCACGCGGACCTCGCCGACGAGGAGCGGCGCATGGGCGCCGCGCCGATCGTCCGCTACCGCTTCCTCGGCGACCTGCAGGGCATCAGCTTCGCGGCGCAGGAACCGCCCCCCGGGCTCTCGCCGCGCGGCCACCCGCGCGCCGGCTGGCCGGGTGTCGAAAACCTGTGGGGCCGCGTCGACGCGAACGAGACGGGCGGCTCCGCGCATTTCGACACGGTCAACGCGGCCGTCACGGTGCCCGGTGAATTCGACGAGCCGCGCCTGACGTTCGACCGGCTGCGCGGCAATGCGAAATGGACGATCACGCCCGCGCCCGGCGAGAAACACGCGCGCGTCGACGTCTCGCTGCCCGACCTGTTCGTGTCGAACCCCGATGCCGAAATCGCGGTGTCGGGCTCGTACGCGAACCCCGGCCACGGCCGCGGCTCGCTCGACCTGCGCGCCGATTTCGCCCGCGCGTCGGTGGCGCGCATCCCGCGCTACCTGCCGACCGGGATGTCCGAACACCTGCGCGACTATCTCGGCCACGCGCTGCAGGACGGCCAGGTGGCCAAGGGCGCGTCGATCGTCGCCCGTGGCCCGCTCGAGAAATTCCCGTTCGAACACGAGCCGGACGCCGGCGTGTTCCACATCGTCGCGCCGTTCACCGGCGGCCGCTTCGAACCGACGCCGTACCCGCCGCGCAAGCTCGCGAACGGCACGCCGAGCGTCTGGCCGGCGCTCGACGGGATCGACGGCGTATTCGAACTCGCGCAGAACAAGCTGCGCTTCGACATCCACCGCGCACACTACAAGCGCGTCGCGCTGACGAAGGTCGCCGGCCGCATCGACGATCTCGGCAATCCGACCCACTCGCCGCTCATCATCGACGGCCATGCGCAGGGCCCGCTCGCCGACCTGATCGACTACGCGGACAACAGCTCGCTCGGCACGATGAGCGGACATATCGGCCAGCGGATCGACGCGCAGGGGCCCGCGTCGCTCGGGCTCAAGATCACGATTCCGCAGCACGTCGCGCATCCGCACACGCACGTCGAAGGCGCGCTCGCATTCGGCGGCAACACGCTGACGACCAGCGGCGTGCCGCCGCTGTCCGCACTGCACGGCAGCGTCCGGTTCACCGAGGCCGGCGCGTCGCTGCACGAACTCTCGGGGCGCTTCCTCGGCGGCCCGGTGCGCGCGAACGGCAACTTCCAGTCGCACGGGCCGTACACGGTGGACGTCGACGGGCGGCTCGCGCTCGACGCCGCACGCGGCCTGAACCTGCACGGCCCGGCCGCCGCGCTGCTCGAGCACGTGGTCGGCGACGCGCCGTACAAAGTCGCCGTGCGCGGCGCGCCGGGCCGCCTGCCCGACATCAGCGCGCATTCCGACCTGACCGGCGTCGCGCTGAATTTCCCCGCGCCGTTCGCGAAGGCGGCCGGCACGCCGATGCCGTTCAGCTTCACGCTGCAGCCGGCGCCGCAGACGGACGGCAAGCGCCTCGAGCACGCCGACCTGACGCTCGGCCCCGTGTCCGCGACCTACCTGCTCGACGCGACGCGCGGCCAGCCGCTGCGCGCGGTGCGCGGCGCGATGGGCATCCACCGGATGCCCGACATGCCGCAGGACGGCGTGAGCGCGGCCGTCGACGTCAACGAACTGGACGCCGACGCCTGGCTCGCGCTGGCCCATACGCTGAAGCCCGACACGCCGCGCGCGGCGGAGCCGCAGGCCGCGCCGCGCGTCGATTTCGCAAGCTTCGCGCCGAAGCGTTTCGCGCTCCACTTCGGCACGCTGAAGCTGCTCAAGCGCAACTGGGAAAACGTGATCATCGGCGCGTCGCACGTCGACGAGCTGTGGCAGGCGAACATCGCGTCGAACCAGGTGTCGGGCTACCTGTCGTGGGCGCCGGGCGGCGGCCACAACGGCGCGGGCGTGTTGAACGCGCGGCTCGCGAAGCTCGTGATCCCGGACAGCGCACAGCACGATCTCGTCGGCCGCGCGATGAACCTGCCGACGCCGACCGACCGCCCGATGCCGTCGATCGACCTGATCGTCGACCAGGTCGTCGCGCGCAACCACGACATCGGCCGCCTCGTCGTCAACGCGCGCAATATCGACGAAGCCGGCACGCCGGTCTGGCAGCTCGACAAGCTGGAGCTGTCGAACCCGGACGCGAAGCTGACGGCGACCGGCAACTGGCGCACGTCGCGCCGCGCGCTTGCCCGCGGCGCCGACGAGAGCGACGCACCGCGCCGCACCGTGTTCGACTTCAAGCTCGACATCGGCAACGCGGGCGCGCTGCTCGACCGCGTCGGCCTGCCGCGCACGCTGGCGGCCGGCCACGGCTCGGTGACCGGCAAGGTCGGCTGGCGCGGCGGCCCGACCGGGCTCGACTTCCCGTCGCTCGGCGGCCAGATCGCGATCGATCTCGAACACGGCCAGATCCTGAAGGTCGACCCGGGCGCGGCGAAGCTGCTCGGCGTGCTGAGCCTGCAGAGCCTCGCGCGCTTCCTGACGCTGAATTTCCGCGACGTGATCGGCAAGGGGCTGCCGTTCGACAAGATCACCGGCACCGGCCAGATCTCGAACGGGATCGCCCGCACCGACGACTTCTCGATGATGACGGGGCCCGCGAACGTCTCCGTGCGCGGCGCGGTCGATCTCGGCGCCGAGACGCAGGATCTGCATGCGCACGTCGCACCGAAGATCAGCGCGGGCGCCGCCGCGATCGGGGCAGCCATCATCAACCCGCTGCTCGGCGTCGGCGTGCTGGCCGCGAACTACGCGCTGTCGGAGACGCTGTCGCACGCGTTCGCGCTCGACTACGCGATCACCGGCTCGTGGGCGCACCCGCACATCGAGCGGGTGCGGGGCGATCAGGGTAAGATGAATCACGGTCCGGCCGATGCGGCGAATCACTGAGCCGCGAGTCGAATCGCGCGCGGTGCCGGGCCGCACCCCATTTATGACGCAACCGATCCTGCGATGACCGACCAGACCCGTTCCGCCACGCCCTTCCAGGTCGCCGCGCTGCAGATGGTGAGCACGCCGGACGTCGCGCGCAATCTCGCCGAAGCCCGCCGCCTGATCGCGGAAGCCGCCGGCGAAGGCGCGCAGCTCGTGCTGCTGCCCGAGTATTTCTGCTTCATGGGCCACCGCGACACCGACAAGCTCGCGCTCGCCGAACCCTACCAGGACGGCCCGATCCAGCGCTTCCTCGCGGAAGCCGCGCGTCGCCACGGCGTCTGGGTGATCGGCGGCACGCTGCCGCTGAAGGCGCCGGAACCCGATCGCGTGCTCAACACGACGCTCGTGTTCGATCCGTCCGGCAACGAAGCCGCGCGCTACGACAAGATCCACCTGTTCAACTTCGAGAAAGGCGACGAGTCGTTCGACGAGGCGCGCACGATCCGCGCGGGCGATACGGTCGTCGCGTTCGATGCGCCGTTCGGGCGGGTCGGCCTGTCGGTCTGTTACGATCTCCGCTTTCCGGAGCTGTATCGCAGGATGGGCGACTGCACGCTGATCGTCGTCCCGTCGGCGTTTACGTATACAACGGGCCGCGCGCACTGGGAAACGCTGCTGCGCGCACGGGCCGTCGAGAACCAGTGCTACGTGCTCGCGGCCGCGCAAGGCGGCAAGCACGAGAACGGCCGACGCACCTGGGGCCACAGCATGCTGATCGACCCGTGGGGCGAGATCGTCGCGGTCCGCGACGTGGGCGCCAGCGTCGTGCTCGGCGCGATCGATCCGCAGCGCATCGCGGACGTGCGCCAGAGCCTGCCCGCGTGGCGGCACCGCGTGCTGACCTGAATCCGCCGCGCCGCTTGAAACGCCGCGCGGCCAACCCATCTGCCCAGCAGCACCCGACAACTTTTTGAGAAACCCCGATATCCGCATGAACATCATCGAACCCGGCATCCGCAACCTCGCGCTGGCGAAGGACATCCTGCTCACGCCGTACGGCCTCGACGAAAGCCTGCTCACGCGCACGATCGCCGACATCTTCACGCATCGCGTCGACTACGCGGACCTGTACTTCCAGGCGACCCGCAGCGAAGCGTGGAGCCTCGAGGAAGGCATCGTCAAATCGGGCAGCTTCAGCATCGACCAGGGCGTCGGCGTGCGCGCGGTCGCGGGCGACCGCACCGCGTTCGCGTATTCCGACGACCTGTCGCCGGAAGCGATCGCGCAAGCCGCGGCGGCCACCAAGGCAATCGCGGCGGCCGGCGGCGGCCGCCAGAAGATCAAGGCGGCATCGTCGCTGAAGGGCATCTCGGGCCGCGACCTGTACCTGCCGTCCGATCCGCTCGCGTCGCTCGACGCGACGGCCAAGGTCAAGCTGCTCGAGCGCATCGAGCAGATGGCACGCGGCCGCGACCCGCGCATCACGCAGGTGATGGCAGGCCTCGCCGGCGAATACGACGTCGTGCTGGTCGCGCGCAGCGACGGTGCGCTCGCGGCCGACATCCGCCCGCTCGTGCGCGTGTCGGTCACGGTGATCGCCGAGCAGAACGGCCGCCGCGAGATCGGCTCCGGCGGCGGCGGCGGCCGCTTCGACTACGGCTACTTCACCGACGACGTGCTGTCGCGCTACGTCGACGACGCCGTGCATGCGGCGCTCGTGAACCTCGACGCGCGCCCCGCGCCGGCCGGCGCGATGACGGTCGTGCTCGGGCCGGGCTGGCCGGGCGTGCTGCTGCACGAGGCGATCGGCCACGGCCTCGAGGGCGACTTCAACCGCAAGGGCTCGTCGGCATTCGCGGGCCGGATCGGCGAGCGCGTCGCCGCGAAGGGCGTGACGGTGGTCGACGACGGCACGCTGCCGAACCGCCGCGGCTCGCTGAACATCGACGACGAAGGCAACCCGACGCAGTGCACGACGCTGATCGAGGACGGCATCCTGAAGGGCTACATCCAGGACACGCTGAACGCGCGCCTGATGAAGATGCCGGTTACCGGCAACGCGCGCCGCGAGTCGTACGCGGCGCTGCCGATGCCGCGCATGACGAACACGTACATGCTGAACGGCGACAAGGATCCGCAGGAAATCATCGCATCGGTGAAGAACGGCCTGTACGCGGTGAACTTCGGCGGCGGCCAGGTCGACATCACGAACGGCAAGTTCGTGTTCTCGGCGTCCGAGGCGTACATGATCGAGAACGGCAAGATCACCTACCCGGTGAAGGGCGCGACGCTGATCGGCAGCGGCCCCGAATCGCTGAAGGACGTGAGCATGATCGGCAACGACATGTCGCTCGACTCGGGTGTCGGCGTGTGCGGCAAGGAAGGCCAGAGCGTGCCGGTCGGCGTCGGCCAGCCGACCCTGCGGATCGACCGGATGACGGTCGGCGGTACGGCATAACCGCATCGCGGCGCAGACATTCCGCGCATTTTGAAGAAAACGCGCGGAATGTCCGCATTTTCGACGTGTCCCGGTTGCCAGCCGACCGGCGACCGGGTATAAATTCCGAATCAACTTTTTTGACGAACCGAATCTCCGTCATGTCCGCCAAGTTTTACTTTTACTTTTTTTGGTATCTCAGACCGCTGGCGGATCGAGAGGGTTGATGGCGCGTAAAGCGCAACCGAAATTCCCGAAAAAACCGCCGGCGAACCCGGCGGTTTTTTTTCGCCCTTCGCCACCCGGTTGCCGCCGCAGCGGTCCCGCGGCCCCGACCGACACCACTGAATTGCTTGAATTGATGAATCTGCCGCACGCGCACTCGCACTGACCGAACCGCGCCCGGAACCAAGGAGAAACAGCATGCCCCCGCACAACACCGACGACGTCCGCATTCGCGAACTCAAGGAACTGACGCCGCCCGCCCACCTGATCCGCGAATTCGCGTGCTCCGAAGCCGCGTCCGAGCTGATCTACAACTCGCGCCAGTCGATGCACCGCATCCTGCACGGGATGGACGACCGGCTGATCGTCGTGATCGGGCCGTGCTCGATCCATGACACGAAGGCGGCGATCGAATACGCGGGCCGGCTGGTGAAGGAGCGCGAGCGCTTCAAGGGCGAACTGGAAATCGTGATGCGCGTGTACTTCGAGAAGCCGCGTACGACGGTGGGCTGGAAGGGCCTCATCAACGATCCGCACCTCGACAACAGCTTCAAGATCAACGAAGGGCTGCGCACCGCGCGCGAGCTGCTGCTGCAGATCAACGAGATGGGGCTGCCGGCCGCGACCGAATACCTCGACATGATCAGCCCGCAGTACATCGCCGACCTGATCTCGTGGGGCGCGATCGGCGCGCGCACGACGGAATCGCAGGTGCACCGCGAGCTCGCGTCGGGGCTGTCGTGCCCGGTCGGCTTCAAGAACGGCACCGACGGCAACGTGAAGATCGCGGTCGATGCGATCAAGGCCGCGTCGCAGCCGCACCATTTCCTGTCGGTGACGAAGGGTGGCCATTCGGCGATCGTGTCGACGGCGGGCAACGAGGACTGCCACGTGATCCTGCGCGGCGGCAAGGCGCCGAACTACGACGCGGACAGCGTGAACGCCGCGTGCGCGGACATCGGCAAGGCCGGCCTCGCCGCGCGCCTGATGATCGACGCGAGCCACGCGAACAGCTCGAAGAAGCACGAGAACCAGATCCCCGTCTGTGCCGACATCGGCCGCCAGATCGCGGCCGGCGACGCTCGCATCGTCGGCGTGATGATCGAATCGCATCTCGTCGAGGGGCGCCAGGACCTGAAGGAAGGCTGCGCGCTGACCTACGGCCAGAGCATCACCGACGCGTGCATCGCATGGGACGACAGCGTGAAGGTGCTCGAAGGCCTCGCGGAATCGGTGAAGGCGCGCCGCGTCACGCGCGGCAGCGGGAACTGACGGACGCAAACAGGCTGGCCGCATGACCCCGCCTGTCGGTGGATTGGCCGTGCGGCCAGCGCGCGGTCGTCATTTCGCTCTGCTAGACTAGCTAACGTTATCTAGCTAACCAGGGGAGCGACGATGCCGACCGTCAACATGCACGATGCCAAGTCGCGGCTCTCAAGCCTCGTCGAAGCGCTTGAATTGGGGCGCGAGTCCGAAATCGTGATCGCCCGCAATGGTCATCCGGTTGCGCGGATCGTTCCTTACGCGGCGCCGAAGCGAATCGGCGCCGCTCGTCAATTGCTTGCCGGGCTGAACATCCCGACAACCGTCGAGGCATTCAATGCCGGTGACGAATCGATCGCGGCCGACTTCGATGCCAGTTCGGAACAGGGGCTCGCACCGTGAAGCTGCTGCTCGATACGCACATCGCACTCTGGGCGGCTGAAGGCGCACCTCAACTTTCGGCGACCGCCGCCGCGTTGATCGAGCATCCCGAGAACACGCTGTACGTCAGCGCCGCGTCCATCTGGGAAATCGCGATCAAATACCGCAAAGGCAATCTGCCCGTTCACCCACGTGATGCACGCTCGGCATTTCGGCTCGCCGGTTTTGCGGAGTTACCGATCAGCAGCGATCACGTCGAAGGTGTCGCCGCGTTGCCCGATTTTCCAGATCACGCCGATCCGTTCGACCGCGTGATGGTCGCGCAGGCGCTCCATGAAGGCATGCCGCTCGTCAGTGCCGATCCGAAAGTGTGGCGCTATCACGCGACGCTGATGCTGCGCGCCTGACGCCCTATGCGCTCAACAAAAAGCCCGGCTCGGCCGGGCTTTTTCATTGGCCGGAGCCCCTCCGCCAGGGCATCACTCGAGCGCGCCCGAGCCGAAGATCTCGGTATTCACGCGTTCCGGCGCGACGCCCAGCGCGACGAGCGCGTCACGCTGCGCCTTCATGAACCCGATCGGGCCGCAGATGTAGTAGTCGGCGTCCGGCACGAGCGCGTATTGCTGCATGCGTTCCGGCGTGAGGCGCCCTTCCAGGTCGTGGTCGATGCCGGCGCGATCGTTCGGGCCGACCCGCTCGTACACCACCGTGCGCTTGACGTTCGCATGGTCGCGCACCGTATCGTTCAGCCAGTCGCGGAACGCGTGCACCGCGCCTGAGCGGCAGGCATGGACGAACCGCACCTCGCGCCGGCTGCCCTCGGCGATCAGCGTCGACGCCATCGACATCATCGGCGTGATGCCGACGCCGCCGGAGATCAGCACCACCGGCGTCTCGACGCCACGCTTCAGCGAGAAGTCGCCCATCGGCGCGGTCACTTCGACGATCGCGCCCTCTTCGACGCCGTCGTGCATCAGCGTCGACACCTTGCCGGCCGGAATGACTTCCGGCTTGCCGGCTTCACGCTTCACCGAGATGCGCAGCCACTTGCCGTGCGGCGCGTCGGACAGGCTGTACTGGCGGGGCTGGTCGACGCCCAGGTCGCCAACGAAGCGCTTCACCGTGATGTACTGGCCAGGCTCGAACGTGGGCGCCGCGCCGCCGTCGGCCGGTGTCAGGTAGAACGACGTGATCTCGTCGCTTTCGCGCACCTTGCGCTCGACCTTGAACGGACGGAACCCGCTCCACGCGGCGCCCGCGTACAGGTCGGCCTCGACGCCGATCAGGATCTGCGCGAGCTGGCCGTACGCCACGCGCCACGCCTCGAGGGTTTCGGCATCGACCGCGTCGCCCAGCACTTCGACGATCGACGCGAGCAGGTTCTCGCCGACGATCGGGTAATGCTCGGGGCGGATGTTCAGGCTCGCGTGCTTGTGCGCGATCCGGGTCACGGCGCCGCCCAGCGCGCCGAGGTTGTCGATGTTCGCCGCATACGCGTAGACGGCCTTCGCGAGCGTTTCCGGTTGGCTGCCCGTCTTCTGGTGCGTCTGGTTGAACAGGTTCTTCAGTTCCGGATGGCGCGCGAACATGCGCTGGTAGAAATGCTTCGTGATCGTCGCGCCGTGCACGGCGAGGACAGGGGCAGTGGCCTTCACGCGAGCCATCTGGTCAGCAGTGATGTGGGTCATGTTCGTTCTCCGTTAAACATGCACACACCATACATCTTTAAAAATGAACGCTCCCCGGGCAAATTGTCGCAGTGCGTCAAAGGGGCAAACCGTCAGCGGACGCGGCCGCGCTCCCACAGCACGTCGGACCCGCCGTCGGTGCGGTTCAGCACGCGGGCCAGCACGAACAGCAGGTCCGACAGCCGGTTCACGTAGCGCCGCGGCGCGTCGTTGAGCGTCTCGGTGCGCCCGAGCGCGACGATCGAACGCTCCGCGCGGCGGCATACGGTTCGGCACACGTGCGCGAGCGACGCCGCGCGCGAGCCGGCCGGCAGGATGAATTCCTTCAGCGGCGGCAGCGTCGCGTTGTAGTCGGCGAGCCAGCGGTCGAGACGCGCGAGATGCGTGTCGTCGAGCACGGAATGGCCGGGAATGCACAGTTCGCCGCCGAGATCGAACAGGTCGTGCTGGATCGTCACGAGCGCCGTGCGGATCTCGTCCGGCAGCGTTTCGGCGAGCAGCACGCCGAGGTTCGAGTTCAGTTCGTCGACGTCGCCGATCGCGGCGATCCGCGTATCGTCCTTGCCGATGCGCCGGCCGTCGCCGAGCCCGGTGGTGCCATCGTCGCCCGTGCGCGTGGCGATCTTGCTCAAGCGGTTGCCCATGCGAATGTCCTCTCGTGCGTGGCCGCGACGCGGCCCGGTTGCGTTCGAACGCGATTATCGCAGCCCGCGGAGGCGGGCGCAGCGGGCGTTACAGCGTAGAATGGGCCGAAACCCTGCAGCACGGGAGCCGGGCCGGCGCCAACGCGCTCACCCGGATCGACAAGGAGACGTACGTGAATCACCCTGCCCAGCCGGCCGCCACGCGCCGCCCCCTTCCCCCTGCCATGCTCGATGCGCTGCGCGCCGCCTTCGGCGAGCGCGTGTCGACCGCTGACGCCGTCCGCGCCCACCACGGCCGCGACGAATCGCCGTTCGACCCGCAACTGCCCGACGCCGTCGTGTTCGCGCACAGCGCGGACGACGTGCGCGAAGTCGTGTCGCTGTGCTCGCTGTACAGCGTGCCGCTGATCCCGTACGGCGCCGGCTCGTCGCTCGAGGGCCATCTGCTCGCGGTGCGCGGCGGCGTGTCGCTCGACCTGTCGGAAATGAACCGCGTGCTGTCGATCAACGCCGAAGACCTGACCGTGACGGTGGAACCGGGCATCACGCGCAAGGCGCTCAACGAAGCGCTGCGCGACACCGGCCTGTTCTTCCCGATCGACCCGGGCGCCGACGCGAGCATCGGCGGGATGACCGCCACGCGCGCGTCGGGCACCAACGCCGTGCGCTACGGCACGATGCGCGAGAACGTGCTCGGCCTGACCGCCGTGCTCGCCGACGGCCGCGTGGTGAAAACCGGCTCGCGCGCCCGCAAGTCGTCGGCCGGCTACGACCTCACGCGCCTGTTCGTCGGCTCCGAAGGCACGCTCGGCGTGATCACCGAGATCACGCTGCGCCTGCATCCGCTGCCCGAAGCCGTATCCGCCGCGATCTGCACGTTCCCGTCGATGGGCGACGCGGTGCGCACCGTGATCGAGACGATCCAGATCGGCGTGCCGATCGCGCGCGTCGAATTCGTCGACGCGCTCGCGGTGCGCTCGATCAACCGCCATTCGAACCTGACGCTCGCCGAAGCGCCGACGCTGTTCTTCGAATTCCACGGCACCGAGGCCGGCGTGAAGGAACAGGCCGAGCTCGTCCAGGCGCTCGCCGGCCAGAACAACGGTCAGGGCTTCGAATGGGCCACCCGCCCCGAGGACCGCAGCCGGCTCTGGGCCGCCCGCCACAACGCGTATTTCGCGATGCTGCAGTTGAAACCCGGCTGCCGCGCGGTGACGACCGACGTGTGCGTGCCGATCTCGCAGCTCGCCGCGTGCGTCGAGGAAACCGAGGTCGACCTGCGCGCGTCGTCGCTGCCCTGCCCGATCGTCGGCCACGTCGGCGACGGCAACTTCCACGTCGCGATCCTGATCGACCCCGACAAGCCCGAGGAAATCGCCGAAGCCGAGCACATCAACGACCGGATCGTCGAGCGCGCGCTGCGCCTCGGCGGCACCTGTACGGGCGAGCACGGCGTCGGGCTGCACAAGATGCGCTTCCTGCCGAAGGAGCACGGCGACAACGCGATCGATACGATGCGTGCGATCAAGCTCGCGCTCGATCCGCGCAACCTGATGAATCCGGGCAAGATTTTCACGTGCTGACACGGCGGCGCGACGCCGCGCCGCCTGCTGCAGGAGACCCCATGAACGCTCCCGTCGAACTGTCGAGCGCGGCACGCGCGCAGCGTCAGCGCGAAGTCGTGCAGGCGCTGATGGCCGTGCTGCCGACGCACTGCCTGCTGTACCGCGACGAAGACACGGCGCCGTACGAATGCGACGGCCTGTCGGCGTACCGCCGCCTGCCGCTCGCGGTCGCGCTGCCCGAAACGGAATCGCAGGTGCAGCGGATCGTGCAGATCTGCCGCCGCATGGAGGTGCCGATCGTGCCGCGCGGCGCGGGCACGAGCCTGTCGGGCGGCGCGTTGCCGATCGCGCTCGGCGTCGTGCTGTCGCTGGCGCGCTTCACGCGCATCGTCGAAGTCGATCCCTACGCGCGCACGGCGACCGTGCAGCCCGGCGTGCGCAACCTCGCGATCTCGGAAGCCGCCGCGCCGTACGGCCTGTATTACGCGCCCGATCCGTCGTCGCAGATCGCGTGCACGATCGGCGGCAACGTCGCGGAAAATTCCGGCGGCGTCCACTGCCTGAAATACGGGCTGACCGTGCACAACGTGATGCGCGTGCGCGCGGTGACGATCGACGGCGAGATCGTCGAATTCGGCTCGCTCGCGCTCGACATGCCGGGCCTCGACCTGCTCGCCGTGATGATCGGCAGCGAAGGGATGTTCGCGATCGTCACCGAGGTCACGGTGAAACTGATCCCGAAACCGCAAACGGCCCAGCTCGTGATGGCGAGCTTCGACGACGTCGTCAAGGGCGGCGAGGCCGTCGCGGCGATCATCGCGTCGGGCATCATCCCGGCCGGGCTCGAAATGATGGACAAGCCGGCCACGCAGGCCGTCGAGTCCTTCACGCATGCCGGCTACGACCTCGACGCGAAGGCGATCCTGCTGTGCGAATCGGACGGCACGCCGGAAGAAGTCGCCGAGGAGATCGTGCGGATGACGGCCGTGTTGCGCGAGCATGGCGCGACACGCATCCAGGTATCGCGCAACGAGAGCGAGCGGCTGCGCTACTGGTCGGGCCGCAAGAACGCGTTCCCGGCCGCCGGCCGGATTTCGCCCGACTATTACTGCATGGACGGCACCGTGCCGCGCCGCGCGATCGGCCCGCTGCTCGCGCGCATCGAACAGCTCGAAACGCGCTACGGGCTGCGCTGCATCAACGTGTTCCATGCGGGCGACGGCAACATGCATCCGCTGATCCTGTACAACGCGAACGATCCGGACGAGCTGCACCGTGCCGAGCAGTTCGGCGCGGAAATCCTCGAATGCTGCGTGGAATTCGGCGGCAGCGTGACGGGCGAGCACGGCGTCGGCATCGAGAAGCTCAATTCGATGTGCGTACAGTTCTCGCCGCAGGAGCGCGATGCGTTCTTCGCCGTCAAGCGCGCGTTCGATCCGGCGGGGCTGCTGAACCCGGACAAGGGCATCCCGACCCGCGCGCGCTGCGCCGAGTACGGTCGCCAGCACGTGCGCGGGGGGCTGCTGCCGCACCCCAACCTGCCGCGCTTCTGAGCCTCACCCTCGGTACGCGGCCGGTGCCGGCGGGCGGATCACGGCGGCGGGACGCGCCCGCGCGGCCCGCTCGAGCGACGGCGCAAGCTTGCGGCCTGCAATACGGGGCTTAGGGATAGTCGCGATGTGGATTCGCGCCACCCCGGTACAATCGACCGAACAACAAGTCGAGGCAGCAACAGAACATGGAAGAGGACGACATCGTCGCCGGATGGGCCGAGCGTGTCCGCGCCGCCAGTGCCGACGGCCGGCCGCTGCGGATTCGCGGCGGCGGCACCAAGGACTGGTACGGCCAGGCGCTCGAGGGCGAAATACTCGACACGCGCGCGTTTCAGGGCGTGGTGTCGTACGACCCGGCCGAACTCGTCGTCACGGTCCGCGCGGGCACGCCGCTCGCGCAGCTTGAAACCGTCCTCGCCGAGTGCGGCCAGATGCTGCCGTTCGAGCCGCCGCATTTCGGCCGGGCGGCCACCGTCGGCGGCTGCGTCGCGGCCGGCCTGGCGGGCCCGCGACGCGCCACCTGCGGCGCGCCGCGCGATTTCGTGCTCGGCGTCACGCTGATGAACGGCCGCGGCGAAATGCTGCGGTTCGGCGGTCAGGTCGTGAAGAACGTCGCCGGCTACGACGTGTCGCGGCTGATGGCCGGCGCGCTCGGCACGCTCGGGCTGATGCTCGACCTGTCGATCAAGGTGCTGCCGATGCCCGTCGCCGAAGTCACGCTGAAGTTCGAGATGACCGCGACCGACGCGGTGCGCAAGCTCAACGAATGGGGCGGCCATCCGCTGCCCGTCAGCGCGAGCGGCTGGCGCAACGGCACGCTCGTGCTGCGCCTGTCGGGCGCCGAAGCGGCCGTGAAAGCCGCGAAGACGCTGCTCGGCGGCGAAGTCGTCGACGCGGTCGAAGCCGAACGCTTCTGGGCCGGCCTGCGCGAGCATACCGACCCGTTCTTCAACGGCATCCCGCCCGGCTACGCGCTGTGGCGCCTCGCGCTGCCGTCCATCACCGAACCGATGCACCTGCCCGGCACCCAGCTGATGGAATGGGGGGGCGCGCAGCGCTGGTGGATCACCGACGCCGACGCGCAGACCGTGCGAATGAGCGCGAAACAGGCCGGCGGCCACGCGACGCTGTTCCGCGCGGGCGACGCGTACGACCGCAGCGCGGGCGTGTTCACGCCGCTCCCCGCCCCGATGATGAAAATCCACCGCGGGCTGAAGGCCGCGTTCGATCCCGCGCGCATCTTCAACCGCGGCCGGCTCTACCCCGATCTCTGAGGGCTCGATGCAAACGAACCTCGCCGATTTCATCCGCAATACGCCCGACGGCGACGAAGCCGACGCGATATTGCGCAAGTGCGTGCATTGCGGGTTCTGCACCGCGACCTGCCCGACCTATCAGTTGCTCGGCGACGAACTCGACGGCCCGCGCGGCCGGATCTACCTGATCAAGCAGATGGTCGAAGGCGCACCCGTCACGCGCAGCACGCAGCAGCACCTCGACCGCTGCCTCACGTGCCGCAGCTGCGAGACGACCTGCCCGTCCGGCGTCCAGTACGGCCGGCTCGTCGAGATCGGCCGCAAGCACGTCGAGGCGCAGGTGCAGCGCCCGGCGCAGCAGCGTCTCGTGCGCCGCCTGCTCGCGAGCCTGGTGCCGAACGAGGCGCTGTTCTCGCCGGTGATGCGGCTCGGCCAGCACGTGCGGCCGCTGCTGCCGAAGCGGCTGCGCGACAAGGTGCCGCCGCGCACGCGGCTGCTCGAATGGCCGCACCTCACGCATACGCGCAAGATGCTGATGCTCGGCGGCTGCGTGCAGCCGTCGATGCTGCCGAACATCAACATCGCGACCGCGCGCGTGCTGGACGCGCTCGGCATCGAGACGGTCGTCTCGCCCGACGCGGGCTGCTGCGGCGCGATCCGCCTGCACCTGAACTATCACGACGAAGCGCTCGACGATGCGCGCCGCAACATCGACGCGTGGTGGCCCCATGTCGAACAGGGTGTCGAGGCGATCGTGATGAACGCGTCGGGCTGCGGCGCGACGGTGCTCGAATACGCGCACCTGCTGCGCGACGACCCGGCCTACGCGGAGAAAGCGCAGCGCATCGTATCGCTCACGCGCGACATCTCCGACGTGCTGCTCGCGTTCGAGGCCGAGCTCGCGACGCTCGCGCGGCGGCGCGCGATCCATACGGTCGCGTACCACCCGCCGTGCACGCTGCAGCACGGCCAGCAGTCGCGCGGCAAGGTCGAACGCCTGCTCGAGACGCTCGGCATCGACGTGCGGCTGCCGGCCGACAGCCACCTGTGCTGCGGGTCGGCCGGCACCTATTCGCTGACGCAGCCGTCGCTGTCGTACCGGTTGCGCAAGCAGAAGCTGCTGAAGCTGCAGGCGCTCGAACCGCAGATGATCGTCTCCGGCAACATCGGCTGCATCGCGCACCTGCAAAGCGGCACGCAGATTCCGGTCAGCCACTGGATCCAGCTCGTCGAGCATCTGCTGTACGGCTAGCGCGTGCGCATACGAATGACGGGGGGACGCTGGGCGTCGCGCACGGCGTCCGTATAATGGGCGAATCGATGCGTCGCGTGCCGCGGCGCATCCGCACCATGCCCGCTTCCGTGCCTGCTTTCGTGCCCGTCATGTCCGATCTCGCCGCCCGTCTCGCCTCCGTTCATCGCCGCATCGCCGACGCCGCCCGCGCGGCCGGCCGCGATCCCGCCACCGTGTCGCTGCTCGCCGTGTCCAAGACGTTTCCCGCCGACGACGTGCGCGCCGCGCATGCGGCCGGGCAGCGTGCGTTCGGCGAAAACTACGTGCAGGAATCGATCGACAAGATCGACGCGCTCGCCGACCTGCGTGCGGACCTCGAATGGCATTTCATCGGGCCGCTGCAATCGAACAAGACGCGCCCCGTTGCCGAACGCTTCGACTGGGTCCATTCGGTCGACCGGCTGAAGATCGCGCAGCGCCTGTCGGAGCAGCGCCCCGCGCACCTGCCGCCGCTCAACGTGTGCGTGCAGGTGAACATCAGCGGCGAGGCGTCGAAGAGCGGCGTTGCGCCGGCCGACGTGGCCGAGGTTGCGCGCGCGGTCGCCGCGCTGCCGTCGCTGCGGCTGCGCGGGCTGATGGCGATTCCCGAACCGGCCGGCGACACCGACGCGCAACGCGCGCCGCATCGTGCGCTGCGCGCGCTGTTCGACACGTTGCGCGCCGACGGCCTGCCGCTCGACACGTTGTCGATGGGCATGTCCGCCGATCTGGACGCGGCCGTGCTCGAAGGCGCGACGGTCGTGCGCGTCGGCACCGCGATCTTCGGCGCGCGCGATTACTCGCACTGAACGCCACGCCCTTTTACGCCTTTCCGTTCACTCACTCGCTCAATCCGACATCATGAAAATCGCATTCATCGGCGGCGGCAACATGGCCGCGGCCCTGATCGGCGGCCTGATCAAGCGCGGCGTCGCCGCTGACGGCCTGTATGCCATCGACGTCAACGAAGAGGTGCGCACGCGCGCCGCCCAGCAGTTCGGCGTGCGCACCGGCGCGGCCATCGACGCGACGCTCGCCGACTACGACGCGGTCGTGCTCGCGGTGAAGCCGCAGGTACTGAAGGACGTCGCGCAGGCGCTCGCGCCGCACCTGAAGACGCAGCTCGTGATCAGCATCGCGGCCGGAATCCGCGGCAGCGATCTCGCGCGCTGGCTCGGCGACTACGCACGCGTCGTGCGCACGATGCCGAACACGCCCGCGCTCGTCGGCATGGGCGTGACGGGCCTCGCGGCGCTGCCGGGCGTCGACGCGGCGGGCCGCGAACTCGCGTCGAACGTGCTGGGTGCAGTCGGTGAAATCGTGTGGTTCGACGACGAGTCGAAGCTCGACGCCGTCACGGCCATTTCGGGCAGCGGCCCGGCCTACGTGTTCTATTTCATCGAAGCGTTGCAGGAAGCCGCGCGCCAGCTCGGCATGAACGACGAACAGGGCCGTGCGCTCGCGGTCGCGACGTTCACGGGCGCCGCGCAACTCGCCGCGCAATCGGGCGAGCCGGCAAGCGTGCTGCGCGAGCGCGTGACGTCGAAGGGCGGCACGACGGCCGCCGCGCTCGCGTCGTTCGACGCGCAACGCGTGAAGGATGCGATCGTGCGCGGCGCACTCGCGGCCGAAGCGCGCGCGAAGGAAATGGGCGACGAGCTCGGCCGCGCATAAACGCGCCGGCGGTGCCGGCCCGGCGCACGCTTCATGCGTTGGGCGCCCCGCCCCGTCATGCTGACGTGCACGAACAACAAAAAAGCGGCCCAGGCCGCTTTTTTGTTGGTACCGCGTTCCGCACCGCCTACCGCCTGCGGTGAGACCGCGACATTCAGCTCCCCGCCAGCAGGTAATGCACGGCGATCCCGGCGAACAGCACGCCGCCGAGCCAGTTGTTGTGCCGGAATGCCGCGAAGCACGGCATCCGCTCGCGGTCCTTGATCAGCGTGTAGTGATACAGCGCGCAACCGACCGCCGCCGCCCAGCCGGCCCAGTATGCGAGGCCGAAGCCGAGCGTCACCCCGATCCACACGTAGATGCCGAGCGTCACCGCGTAGCACAGCATCACGGCCGCGACGTCGAAGCGGCCGAACGTCAGCGCGGACGTGCGGATGCCGATCTTGATGTCGTCGTCGCGATCGACCATCGCGTATTCGGTGTCGTACGCGACCGACCAGAAAATGTTCGCGACCAGCATCACCCACGCGATCGTCGGCACCGTGTCCTGCACGGCCGCGAACGCCATCGGGATGCCGAAGCCGAATGCGATGCCCAGATAGGCCTGCGGAATCGCGAAGAAGCGCTTCATGAACGGATACGAGCCCGCGACGAACAGCGCGACGACGGACAGCTGCTTCGTCAGCGTGTTGAGCGGCAGGATCAGCAGGAACGAGATGAAGGCGAGCCCGACCGCGATCGCGATGGCTTCCCATGCGCGGATCTTGCCCGACGTCAGCGGCCGGTCGGCCGTGCGCTTCACGTGGCGGTCGAAGTCGCGGTCGGCGTAGTCGTTCATCGCGCAACCGGCCGAGCGCATCAGCAGCGTGCCGAGCGAGAAGATCACGAGCAGCGGCCAGCGCGGATGGCCGTCGGACGCGATCCACAGCGCGTTGAGCGTCGGCCACAGCAGCAGCAGGCTGCCGATCGGCTTGTCCATCCGGACGAGCCGCAGATACAGGGGAAAGCGGGCAAGCATGGCGAAGCACCGGGAAGATAACCCCGGCATTTTAGAGCCGAGCGGTGCTTCGCGTCATGTCGGCGCGGCCCGCGGGCGATCACGGCCGGACGCCGGCGCGCGGCCCGCGCCCGCTGCACGTGGCCGAGCCGCAACGCGCATCAATCAAGGGACAGAGCCGGCGCCCGGCACGGATCCGCGCCGGGCGCCGGACTGGGTTCGGCCCGGCGGCGGTGGATCAATCAGGGCCGGAGTCCCGATGCGCAGGCCTCGGCCAGCCTGCCGCGCGTTGCGCGCCTATGCGAGCAGCGACCGCAGCATCCACGCGGTTTTTTCATGAATCTGCAGACGCTGCGTCAGCAGGTCGGCGGTCGGCTCGTCGCTCGCCGCATCGGCAAGCGGAAAGATCGCACGCGCGGTGCGCACGACGGCCTCGTGCCCTTCGACGAGCTGGCGGATCATGTCTTCCGCGGCCGGCACGCCCTTCGCTTCCGGCACCGACGACAGTTTCGCGAAATCGCCGAAGGTGCCCGGCGCGACGACGCCGAGCGTGCGAATGCGTTCGGCCACCGAATCGACCGCGAGCCACAGTTCGTTGTACTGCTCCTCGAACATCAGGTGCAGTGTGTTGAACATCGGCCCCGTGACGTTCCAGTGGAAATTGTGGGTCTTCAGGTACAGCGTGAACGTGTCGGCAAGCAGGTGCGACAGGCCCTCCGCGATCTTCTTGCGGTCCTTGTCGCTGATGCCGATGTTGATCTGGGCAGCTTGAGCTTTCCTGGCCATGTTCGGACTCCTTATTCAATGAAGCAGGGCAACGAAAGTGAATCGGGACTACCTGCCTATTGATACCACACCTGCCGCACGCGCGTGGCGAGCGAAACGCCGCGCTCAGGCGGCCGCGATCGCGTGCAGCGCCTGCGACACCAGTTCGGCCGCACCGCCGATGACGATGGCGGATCCGACAACGTATCGCGCGACCTCGCCCGGCGTCGCCAGGGCAGCGCGCATGTTCTGCATCATTTGCGTCATGATCGTCACTCCTTCAACAAAACCCAGGGTCGGGAGAAACGGCCGGCCGGACGACCGGCCGTTTCCCGTTACTGCCTCACCGCACTACCGCGCGGCGACGCTTACGCGAGGTCGAAGCGGTCCAGGTTCATCACCTTGTTCCAGGCCGCGACGAAGTCGTGCGCGAACTTCTCCTTCGCATCCGCGCTGCCGTACACCTCGGCCAGCGCGCGCAGTTGCGCATGCGAGCCGAAGATCAGGTCGACGCGCGAGCCCGTCCACTTGACCTGGCCCGTTGCCCGATCGCGCCCTTCGAACACGTCGTTCGCGGCCGACACCGGCTTCCATTCCGTGCCCATGTCGAGCAGGTTCACGAAGAAGTCGTTCGTCAGCGCTTCCGGACGGTCGGTGAACACGCCCCGCTTCGCATCGCCGGCGTTCGCCCCCAGCACGCGCAGGCCACCGACGAGCACCGTCATCTCGGGCGCGGTCAGCGTCAGCAGTTGCGCCTTGTCGACCAGCAGCGCCTCGGCCGGCGTCTTGTACGCGCTCTTCAGGTAGTTGCGGAACCCGTCCGCCACCGGCTCGAGCACGGCCATCGCCTCGACATCGGTCTCTTCCTGCGACGCATCCGCACGGCCCGGTGCGAACGGCACCGTCACGGCGATACCCGCATTCTTCGCGGCCTGCTCGACGCCGGCCGCACCGGCCAGAACGATCAGGTCGGCGAGCGACACCTTCTTGCCGCCCGTCTGCGCATCGTTGAACGCCTTCTGCACGCCCTCGAGCGTCTCGAGCACCTTCGCGAGTTCAGCCGGACGGTTCACTTCCCAGTCCTTCTGCGGCGCCAGGCGGATCCGCGCACCGTTCGCACCGCCGCGCTTGTCCGACCCGCGGAACGTCGCAGCCGACGCCCAGGCGGTCGACACGAGCTGCGACACCGACAGGCCCGTGGCCAGCACCTTCGCCTTCAGCGCCGCGACGTCGGCTTCGTCGATCAGCGGGTGATCGACGGCCGGGATCGGGTCCTGCCACAGCAGGTGTTCCGCCGGCACGTCCGGACCGAGATAGCGGGAACGCGGGCCCATGTCGCGGTGCGTGAGCTTGAACCACGCGCGTGCGAACGCGTCGGCGAACTCGGCCGGGTTCTCGTAGAAACGGCGCGAAATCTTCTCGTAGGCCGGATCGAAACGCAGCGACAGGTCGGTCGTCAACATCGTCGGGCGATGCTTCTTCGACGCGTCGAACGCATCCGGAATCACTTCGCCTGCGTCCTTCGCGACCCACTGGTGCGCGCCGGCCGGGCTCTTCGTGAGCTCCCACTCGTAGCTGAACAGGTGCTTGAAGAAGTCGTTGCTCCACTGCGTCGGCGTCGAGGTCCACGTGACTTCGAGGCCGCTCGTGATGGCGTCCTTGCCCTTGCCCGTGCCGAACGTGCTCTTCCAGCCGAGCCCCTGCTCCTCGAGGCCCGCGGCTTCCGGCTCGGGGCCGACGTTCGACGCCGGACCGGCGCCGTGCGTCTTGCCGAACGTGTGGCCGCCCGCGATCAGCGCGACCGTCTCTTCGTCGTTCATCGCCATGCGCGCGAACGTCTCGCGGATGTCATGCGCGGCGGCGACCGGGTCGGGGTTGCCGTCCGGGCCTTCCGGGTTCACGTAGATGAGGCCCATCTGCACCGCGGCGAGCGGGCTTTCGAGCTCGCGCTTGCCGGAGTAGCGGCTGTTCGGGCCGCCGCTCAGTTCCAGCCAGATCTTTTCCGAACCCCAGTACACGTCGTCCGGTTCCCACGTATCGACGCGGCCGCCGGCGTAGCCGAAGGTCTTGAAGCCCATCGATTCGAGCGCGACGTTGCCGGTCAGGATCAGCAGGTCGGCCCACGAGATGTTGCGGCCGTACTTCTGCTTGATCGGCCACAGCAGGCGGCGCGCCTTGTCGAGACTGACGTTGTCCGGCCAGCTGTTGAGCGGCGCGAAGCGCTGCTGCCCGCCGCCCGCGCCGCCGCGGCCGTCGGCCGTGCGGTACGTGCCGGCGCTGTGCCAGGCCATGCGGACGAACAGGCCGCCATAGTGGCCGAAGTCGGCCGGCCACCAGTCCTGCGACGCCGTCATCAACGCGTGCAGGTCCTTCTTCACCGCCTCGAGGTCAAGCTTCTTGAACGCTTCGGCGTAGTCGAAATCCGGGTCCATCGGATCGGACAGCGCCGAATGCCGATGCAGGACGTTCAGGTTCAGCTGATTCGGCCACCAGTCCTTGTTCGTCGTGCCGCCACCAGCGGTGTGGTTGAACGGGCACTTCGTTTCGTTCGACATGCTTTTTCTCCTTGTCTTGCTCATAGGCCCCCACGTGCCTGGCGCGGTTCGTGGAGCATTGCGGGGGGATGAAACGGAACAGGCGGTTCCTCCTGTCGTACTACGGGACGTCGTGCGCGGCCTGCGACCCGCGTTCCCGCTGCGACGCGCCGCAGGCGGCGCGCTCGGGAACGCGGCTGCCGGCGGTCGTCGTACCGGCGCGGCGGGCGGCTTTTCGGGTCTCGGACATGCAATGCTCCCTCATGGCTCGGCGGCAGTTAGTCGGGGGCACACAGGACCGGCGTGCGGCGGCACTCATCCGCCATACACACGGTCCGCCAGGTACGCGAACGCAATCGGACGCAGGCTGCGAACCGCCGCCCTGGCGCGATGTACGACCGCGTCGCGCGACGGGATGTTCCGCTGCGCGTGCTGCAATACCGACCGCATCATGACATCCTCCTTTGACGCTTGCATTCAACGTGCCGATCGGTCGTCGACCTCACGCCGATCCATGGAGAAGATTCTATCTTCATCTATCGATTGATTGAATTTGATAAATTTCATCTATTCGATAGGGAAAAATAAACGGGGTCGCAAGACCCCGTTCACGATGCTGCCACATGCGCATGCCTCAGCGTACTCAGTTCATCGTCGCCGGCATGTCGAGCTTCGCGACACCCGGCAGCTCGCACGCGGAAATCGCGTCGCTGATCGCGTCGATCGCGGGCATCCGCGTGAAGCTCTTGCGCCACACGAGCACCACGCGGCGGTCGGGCACCGGCTCGTTGAACGGCACGTATGACAGCAGTTCGGCATCGGGGCCGTTCGCGCGCGGGCCGACCTCGGCGACCGACATCCGCGGCAGCACGGTGATGCCGACACCGCTTGCGACCATGTGGCGGATCGTCTCGAGCGACGAGCCCTCGAAGGTCTTCTGGATACCGTCGGCCGTCTGCGAGAAGCGCATCAGCTCCGGGCACACGCCGAGCACGTGATCGCGGAAGCAGTGGCCGTTGCCGAGCAGCAGCATGGTTTCCTGCTTGAGATCCTCGGCATCGATTTCCTCGCGCTTCTCCCACGGATGGCCGGCGGGCAGCGCGACGACGAACGGTTCGTCGTACAGCGGGCGCACCATCAGGCCGGTTTCCGGAAACGGCAGCGCCATGATCGCCGCGTCGATTTCGCCCTGCTTGAGCAGTTCGAGCAGCTTCAGCGTGTAGTTTTCCTGCAGCATCAGCGGCATCTGTGGGACCCGCTGGATCATCTGCTTGACGAGCGTCGGCAACAGATAGGGCCCGATCGTGTAGATCACCCCGAGGCGGAACGGGCCGACCAGCGGATCCTTGCCCTGCTTCGCGATCTCCTTGATCGCGAAGGTCTGCTCGAGCACGCGCTGCGCCTGCGTGACGATCTGGTCACCGATCGGCGTGACGCTCACTTCGCTCGCGCCGCGTTCGAAAATCTGCACGTTGAGCTCGTCTTCGAGCTTCTTGATCGCCACCGACAGCGTCGGCTGGCTCACGAAGCATGCTTCGGCCGCGCGGCCGAAATGCCGTTCGCGCGCGACCGCGACGATGTATTTCAATTCAGTCAGCGTCATTGTGGGTCAATCAGAGATATACAAGCGATAGGTTTAATTTATACACCCTGTGACACCGGTTCGCCAAGTTTCTCTGCATCGGAATGCGTCAAACGGCGGTTTTAACTCCGGCCCCGACCCGCGGATCAGGCCTTCAGATACTGCTCCCGCGCGCCGAGCCAGCGCGCGAGATGCTGCGTGACGACCTCCGGATACGCGGCAATCAGCCGCGACGCCGCTTCGCGGGCCGGCTCGATCAGCCAGCCGTCGGTCTCGAGGTTCGCGAAGCGCAGCATCGCCGCGCCCGACTGGCGGGCACCGAGGAATTCGCCGGGGCCGCGGATCTCGAGGTCGCGCCGCGCGATCTCGAAGCCGTCGGTCGTCTCGCGCATCGTCTTCAGCCGCTCGCGGCCGGTGAGCGACAGCGGCCCCGTGTACAGCAGCACGCACACCGACGCCGCGGTGCCGCGCCCGACCCGGCCGCGCAGCTGGTGCAGCTGCGCCAGGCCGAAGCGCTCGGCGTGCTCGATCACCATCAGCGACGCGTTCGGCACGTCGACGCCGACTTCGATCACGGTCGTCGCGACGAGCAGCTGCACGTCGTTGCGCGTGAACGCTTCCATCACGGCTGCCTTGTCGGCCGGCGACAGCCGGCCGTGCACGAGCCCGACCTTCAGCTCCGGGAGCGCGGCGGCCAGCGTCTCGTAGGTCTCGACGGCCGTCTGCAGCTGCAGCGTCTCGCTCTCCTCGATCAGCGGGCACACCCAGTACACCTGGCGCCCGGTCAGCGCGGCCTCGCGCACGCGGGCGATCACTTCCTCGCGCCGCGCATCGCCGACGAGGCGCGTCAGCACGGGCGTTCGGCCCGGCGGCAGCTCGTCGATCGTCGAGACTTCGAGATCGGCGTAATACGTCATCGCGAGCGTGCGCGGAATCGGCGTGGCCGACATCATCAGCTGGTGCGGCTGGAAGTCGCGCGCGCCGTTGGCCGCATTCGCGGCCTTCGCACGCAGCGCGAGCCGCTGCTCGACGCCGAAACGGTGCTGTTCGTCGACGATCACGAGGCCGAGCCGCGCGAATTCGACCGTGTCCTGGATGATCGCGTGCGTGCCGATCACGAGCTGCGCGGTGCCGAGCGCGGCCGCCTCGATCGCCGCGCGCTTCTCCTTCGCCTTCAGGCTGCCCGCGAGCCACGCGACCGTGACGCCCAGCGGCTCGAGCCACGCGCGCAGCTTGCGCGCGTGCTGTTCCGCGAGGATTTCGGTGGGCGCCATCAGCGCGGCCTGGTAGCCGGCGTCGATCGCCTGCGTGGCGGCCAGCGCCGCGACGACCGTCTTGCCGCTGCCGACGTCGCCCTGCAGCAGGCGCTGCATCGGGTGCGCAAGGGTAAGATCGTTCGCGATTTCGTTGACGACGCGCGCCTGCGCACCCGTCAGCGTGAACGGCAGTGCGGCGTAGAGCCGGGTCGTCAACGCATCGGCATCGCTCGCGCTGCGGCGCGGCATCGCGGGCGCCGCACGCGTGCGGCGCTCCTCGTGCGCGCGCTTGAGCGACAACTGCTGCGCGAGCAGCTCTTCGAACTTGATGCGCGTCCACGCCGGATGCGAGCCGTCCATCAGCGCGGCTTCGTCGGAATCGACGCGCGGGTGGTGCAGGATGCGCACCGCCTGCTCGAGCGTCGGCACGTCGAGCGGCTTCAGATAGTCGCGCTGGATCTCGGGCGGCAGCAGCTCGGGCAGCGGCGTGCGCTCGACCGCGTTCTCGATCGCCTTGCGCAGATAGGCCTGCGACACGCCGGCCGTGCTCGGATAGACGGGCGTGAGCACTTGCGGCAGCGGCGCATCCGCTTCGACCACGCGCACCGCCGGATGCACCATCTCCATCCCGAAGAAGCCGCCGCGCACGTCGCCGCGCACGCGCAGCCGCTGGCCGACGGCCATCTGCTTGACCTGCGAGCCGTAGAAATTCAGGAAGCGCAGCACGAGCTGCTCGCCGTCGTCGTCCTGGATCTTCACGACCAGCTGGCGGCGCGGCCGGTACGCGACCTCGTTGTCGAACACGACACCTTCGGTCTGCGCGATGCCGCCCGGCAGCAGCTCGCCGATCGGCGTGAGCGTGGTTTCGTCCTCGTAGCGCATCGGCAGATGCAGCACGAGATCGATCGAGCGCGTGAGGCCGAGCTTCGCGAGCTTGTCGGCGGTCTTCACGGGTTTATCGGCGGCGGGCTTCTTCTTGCGCTTCGCGCCGGCCGCGCCTGCCGCGTCGCTGTCAGCCGCACCATCGGCATCGGGCGCCGCGGCGGCCGGCTGCGCGAGCCTGCCGTCGGCGCCGCGCTTCGGGCCGGCGCGGCGCGGTGCGGCGCGCTCGGCGGAATCACGCTCGCCCGCGCGTGGCGCGGGCGGCGCGACATCTTCCGCGTCGAACGGATCGGCGGAATCGGCAACGGCTGCGGGGGAACGGCGTGGTGACACAGGCATCGGATCGTCTGGGTGCTTCGCAAGGCAAGTACAATAGCGGCTTTCACGTCGTCCGAACGAACGACGCCGGCCAGGCCGCGCATCCCGCCATCATAGCGGCTCGCGCGCCCGATTTACGCGTTTCCGCCCTGCCGGCGACGCCCGCCGGCCGCTTCGAACCAGCCCGCATGTTCACGCTTTCCGATTTCGATTTCAATCTGCCGCCCGAGCTGATTGCACAAACCGCGCTGCCCGATCGCACCGCGAGCCGCCTGCTCGAGGTCGACGGCACCGTCGCGCCCGCCCGCCTGGTCGACCGCCATTTCACCGCGCTGCCGTCGTGCATCGCGGCCGGCGACCTGCTCGTCTTCAACGATACCAAGGTGCTGAAGGCGCGTTTCTTCGGCCAGAAGGCCAGCGGCGGCAAGATCGAGGTGCTGATCGAGCGCGTGACCGGCACGCACACGGCGCTCGCGCAGATCCGCGCGAGCAAGTCGCCCGGCGCCGGCACGACGCTGCGGCTCGCCGATGCGTTCGACGTGACGGTGGGCGAGCGCGTCGATCCGTTCTTCACGCTGACCTTCCCCGCGCCGTGCCTCGACCTGATCGAGCAGTACGGCCGCCTGCCGCTGCCACCCTATATCGAGCACGATCCGGACGCGACCGACGAGACGCGCTACCAGACCGTCTACGCGAGCAACCCGGGCGCGGTCGCCGCTCCCACGGCCGGGCTGCACTTCGACCAGCCGATGCTCGACCGGCTCGACGCGATGGGCGTCGAGCGCGCGACCCTGACGCTGCACGTCGGCGCCGGCACGTTCCAGCCGGTGCGCGTCGACAACATCGCCGAGCACAAGATGCACAGCGAGTGGTACGACCTGCCGCAGTCGCTCGTCGACAAGATCGCCGCGACCCGTGCGCGCGGCGGCAACGTGATCGCGGTCGGCACGACGTCGATGCGCGCGCTCGAAGCCGCGGCGCGCACGGCCGACGAAGCGGGCCGCCCGCTCGCGGCCACGCAGGCCGAGACCGACATCTTCATCACGCCCGGCTATCGTTTCCGCGTGGTCGACCGGCTCGTCACGAACTTCCACCTGCCGAAGTCGACGCTGCTGATGCTGGTGTCCGCGTTCGCGGGCGTCGAGACGATCCGCGCCGCGTACCGGCACGCGATCGCCGAGCGCTACCGCTTCTTCAGCTACGGCGATGCGATGCTGCTCACGCGGCGCGACACGCCGGAGGCGGCGAGCGCGTAAGCGCGGCACGGAGGCCGGCCGCCGTACCGAACGGCCAGGTTCCGCTTTCACGTTGTGCGTGCGATGCTCGCACGCACCCGCTTTCCCCGCCGCCGGATTCCCGGCGGCGTTTCCAACATGCGCCGGACTGTTTTCCGGTGGCAAGGAGAATGACGCGATGACCGAAGGTTCATCCCACGATACGCACGCTGATACGCACGCCCCCGTGCAGGACCGCCCGGCGAACGGGCTCGAATTCGAACTGCTGACGACCGACGGCCATGCGCGCCGCGGCCGCGTGAAGCTCAACCACGGCGTGGTCGAAACGCCGATCTTCATGCCGGTCGGCACGTACGGCACCGTGAAGGCGATCCAGCCGCGCGAGCTGCACGAGATCAAGGCCCAGATCATCCTCGGCAACACGTTCCACCTGTGGCTGCGCCCGGGCCTCGACACGATCGACGCGCACGGCGGCCTGCACGCCTTCATGGGCTGGAACAAGCCGATCCTGACCGACTCGGGCGGCTTCCAGGTGTTCTCGCTCGGCGACCTGCGCAAGATCACCGAGGACGGCGTGACGTTCGCGTCGCCGATCAACGGCGACAAGCTGTTCCTGTCGCCGGAAGTGTCGATGCAGATCCAGAAGGTGCTGAACTCCGACGTCGTGATGCAGTTCGACGAGTGCACGCCGTACGCGACCAACGGCGTGCCGACCACGCACAAGGAAGCGGCCGACTCGATGCGCATGTCGCTGCGCTGGGCGAAGCGCTCGCTCGACGAGTTCAACCGGCTCGGCAACCCGAACGCGCTGTTCGGGATCGTCCAGGGCGGGATGTTCGAGGACCTGCGCGACGAATCGCTCGCGGGCCTCGCGGAACTCGGCTTCCACGGCCTCGCGATCGGCGGGCTGTCGGTCGGCGAGCCGAAGGAAGACATGATGCGCGTGCTGCGCCACGTCGGCCCGAAGCTGCCGGCCAACAAGCCGCACTACCTGATGGGCGTGGGCACGCCGGAGGACCTGGTCGAAGGCGTCGCCAACGGCGTCGACATGTTCGACTGCGTGATGCCGACCCGCAACGCGCGCAACGGCTGGCTGTTCACGCGCTTCGGCGACGTGAAGATCCGCAACGCGACGCACAAGAACTCGCTGAAGCCGCTCGACGCGAGCTGCACGTGCTACACGTGCCAGAACTTCTCGCGCGGCTACCTGCATCACCTGCACCGCGTGGGCGAGATCCTCGGCGCCCAGCTCAACACCATCCACAACCTGCACTACTACCTGCAGCTGATGAGCGAGATCCGCGAAGCGATCGAGACCCACACGTTCGACGCGTTCCGCCAGCGCTTCGCGGAGGATCGCGCCAGAGGGGTCGACTGACGGGCGGTCGAGCCGCCCTTGATAAGACAAGCACTAAACGGATCGAAAATCTTTTGGGACTCGTCCTAAACAAGCGCGTCCCAACTGCCGCTCGGAACCGACAAACATTACAATCGCCTTTCCATTCAAGTCGCAACGGTACCGGTTCGCGCTTTAACAGCTTGATCCGAAAGCGCATTTGCCGAGCCGTTTGCGCATGGGGCCGGTGGTAGAATAACCGGCTTATTTTTCGATCTTCCCCTACGGAGAGACCAACGTGCCGTTCATTTCCAACGCGTTCGCCCAAGGTGCCGGTGGCGCCGAATCGAGCCTGATGAGCTTCCTGCCGCTCATCCTGATGTTTGCCGTGCTCTACTTCATCATGATCCGTCCGCAGATGAAGCGTCAGAAGGAGCACCGCAACATGCTCGCGGCCATGGCCAAGGGCGACGAAGTCGTCACGAGCGGCGGCCTCGTGGGCAAGGTGACGAAGGTCACCGAAGGCTACATCGGCGTCGAAATCGCCGAAGGCACCGAAATCACCGTGCAGAAGGCCGCGGTCACGACCATTCTGCCGAAGGGCACGATCAAGTCGCTGTAAGCCCTTCACCGAGCGTCCGGCTCCCCGCGCCGTGCCCGCCTGAGAGAGCGGGCCGCCGCGGCGCCGGACGCGACGCTTTCACGCCAACCACCCGTTCGGCTCCCTCATGAATCGTTATCCACTCTGGAAATATGTCGTGATGGTCGTGGCGCTCGCCATCGGCCTTCTGTACACATTGCCCAACTTCTTCGGCGAATCGCCGGCGGTGCAGGTGTCGAGCGGCAAGGCCACGGTCAAGCTCGACTCGACCACGCTGACCCAGGTCGAATCGGCGCTCGCCTCCGCGCAGATCACGCCGGACGACGTCACCTTCGAGAACACGGCCACCAACGCGAACATCCGCGTGCGCCTGAAGGACACCGATACGCAGCTGCGCGTCAAGGACCTGCTGCAGAAGTCGCTGAACACCGACCCGAACGATCCGCAGTACGTCGTCGCGCTGAACCTGCAGAGCGCGTCGCCGCGCTGGCTGACCTCCCTGCACGCGCTGCCGATGTATCTCGGCCTCGACCTGCGTGGCGGCGTCCACTTCCTGCTCCAGGTCGACATGACGGGCGCGCTGACGAAGAAGCTCGATTCCGACGCGTCCGACGCGCGCACGCTGCTGCGCGACAAGAACATCCGCGACGGCGGCGTGAGCCGCGTCGACCAGTCCGTGGTCGTCAACTTCAGCGATGCGCAGACGGCGGAAGACGCCCGCAAGCTGCTCGCGCAGTCGATCACCGAACTGCAATGGGCGACCCAGCCCGGCGGCGGCGGCACGCAGGTCGTCGGCACGTTCACGCCGGCCGTGCAGAAGTCCGTCGAGGACGCCGCGCTCAAGCAGAACCTGACGACGCTCCACAACCGCGTGAACGAACTCGGCGTGTCCGAGCCGATCCTGCAGCAGCAAGGTAGCGACCGCATCGTCGTCGAGCTGCCGGGCGTGCAGGACACCGCGAAGGCGAAGGACATCATCGGCCGCACCGCGACGCTCGAAGCGCGCCTCGCCGATCCGATCAACACGCACCCGAACCCGAACGACCCGGTGCCGCCGGGTGAAGAGCTGTTCACCCAGGGCAACCAGGCGCCGGTGCTGCTGAAGAAGGACGTGATCTTCACGGGCGACCGCATCATCGATGCCTCGGCCGGCTTCGACGATCACCAGCGTCCGTCGGTCAACATCCGCCTCGATTCGGCGGGTGGCCGCTCGGTGCGCGCGGTCTCGCGCGAGAACATCGGCAAGCCGATGGCGATGGTGCTGTTCGAGAAGGGCAAGGGCGAAGTGCTGACCGTCGCGACGATCCAGTCGGAACTCGGCGACCGCTTCCAGATCACGGGCCAGCCGACGCCGCAGGCCGCGGCCGACCTCGCGCTGCTGCTGCGCGCCGGTTCGCTCGCAGCGCCGATGGACATCATCGAGGAACGCACGATCGGCCCGAGCCTCGGCGCCGACAACATCAAGATGGGCATCCACTCGGTGATCTGGGGCTTCTGCGCGATCGCCGTGTTCATGATCGCGTACTACATGCTGTTCGGCGTGATCTCGGTGATCGGCCTGTCGGTGAACCTGCTGCTGCTCGTCGCCGTGCTGTCGCTGATGCAGGCGACGCTGACGCTGCCCGGTATCGCCGCTATCGCGCTCGCGCTCGGTATGGCGATCGACGCGAACGTGCTGATCAACGAGCGGGTGCGTGAAGAACTGCGCGCCGGCCAGCCGCCGCAGACCGCGATCCAGGCCGGCTACGCGCATGCGTGGGCGACGATTCTCGACTCGAACGTCACGACGCTGATCGCCGGCCTCGCGCTGCTCGCATTCGGCTCGGGCCCGGTTCGCGCGTTCGCGATCGTGCACTGCCTCGGTATCCTGACGTCGATGTTCTCCGCGGTGTTCTTCTCGCGCGGGATCGTCAACCTCTGGTACGGCGGCCGCAAGAAGCTCAAGTCGCTCGCGATCGGCCAGGTGTGGAAGCCGGAAGGCGCCGCTGCCGCCGCGTCGTTCACCGACGCCGACGAATCGACCGACACCGCACGCGCCGCGAAGCTCGCCGCCCCCGCGAAGGGCAACGCGCCGCGCGCCGGCAAGCCGCAGCTGCGCAACCGCGCGCAGCAGGGCGTGTCGCCGAAGAAACCGGGCTCGACCCAATAAGGCCCCGGAGAAGACCATGGAATTTTTCCGCATCCGTAAAGACATTCCGTTCATGCGGCACGCGCTGGTGTTCAACGTGATCTCGCTGGTCACGTTCCTCGCCGCCGTGTTCTTCCTGTTCCACCGCGGGCTGCACCTGTCCGTCGAATTCACCGGCGGGACGGTGATCGAGGTGCAGTACCAGCAGGCCGCTGAACTCGAACCGGTGCGCGCGACGCTCGGCAAGCTCGGCTATGCCGACGCGCAGGTGCAGAACTTCGGTACGTCGCGCAACGTGCTGATCCGCCTGCAGCTGAAGGAAGGCCTCACGTCCGCGCAGCAGAGCGACCAGGTGATGGGCGCGCTGAAGGCGCAGAACCCGGACGTCACGCTGCAGCGCGTCGAGTTCGTCGGCCCGCAGGTCGGCCGGGAGCTCGCGACCGACGGCCTGCTCGCGCTCGCATGCGTCGTGATCGGCATCGTGATCTACCTGTCGTTCCGCTTCGAGTGGAAGTACGCGGTGGCCGGCATCATCGCCAACCTGCACGACATCGTGATCATTCTCGGCTTCTTCGCGTTCTTCCAGTGGGAGTTCTCGCTGGCGGTGCTCGCGGCGATCCTCGCGGTGCTCGGCTACTCGGTCAACGAGTCGGTCGTCATCTTCGACCGGATCCGCGAAACGTTCCGCCGCGAACGCAAGATGAACGTGCAGGAAGTGATCAACCACGCGATCACGACCACGATGTCGCGTACGATCATCACGCACACGTCGACCGAAATGATGGTGCTGTCGATGTTCTTCTTCGGCGGCCCGACGCTGCACTACTTCGCGCTCGCGCTGACGGTCGGCATCATGTTCGGCATCTACTCGTCGGTGTTCGTCGCGGGCTCGCTCGCGATGTGGCTCGGCATCAAGCGCGAAGACCTGATCAAGGAAAAGAAGTCCGCGCACGATCCGGACGATCCGAACGCAGGCGCGCAGGTTTAAGCGCCACGCTGCTTCGGCACTGACGAAGAGCCGGCCCGGTTGGGCCGGCTTTTTTCATGCCCGCGCCACTGCCGCGCAGCGCGCCGCCCGCTCGCCCTGCCCCGTCACGCGGGTCGGCTACAATCGTGACCGTCCCGTCGCGCCGCCTGCCGGCCGTGCGTCAGCGGGACAGCGCCTTCGCCCTCCGTTCAAACGTGCGGTCCCGATGATGCCTCCCACGCGTATCGCTCTTCGCGTTGCCGTTTGCGCCGCCGTCACGGCCGCGCTCCTGCCGCACGCGTCATCCGTCGGTGCGCAGCAGCCGGCGTCCACCCCGCCCGCTTCTGCCGCTTCTGCCGCTTCTGCCGCTTCTGCCGCTTCGCCCGCCGCCGCCCAGCCGCCCTCGCCCTGCCCGCCCGACTGGGAGCCGCAGATCTGCGAGCTCAAGGCAGCGGTGGAAATCCTGAAGCGGCAGCACCTGACCGACGTCGACATCGGCGCGCTGCTCGACGCAACGACCCACGCGGGAATCAAGACGCTGCCGTACGCGCGTTTCTTCGACGCGAAGGAGGAGCAGGAGCGGCGCGACGACGAACGGCGCGCGCGCGACGGCACGCCCGGCATCGGCATCGTGTTCGAGACGCGGCCCGACGGGCTGCACATCGTCGACGTGATTCCCGACGCGCCCGCGGAAAAAGCCGGCGTGCGCCCCGACGATCTCGTCGTCGCGATGAACGATACGAGCGTCGTCGGCATCGACCCCACCGACCTGACCGGACTCGCCAAGGGCGATGCGGGCGTGCCGCTGAAGCTCACGGTCCAGCGCGGCCCGTCGCACGCGGTGCTCAGCTTCGCGCCCGTGCGGACGATCCTCAAGCCCCATCCGGCGATCGCGAAGCGGCTCGACGGCGACATCCTGTACACGCGGCTGTCGAGCTTCCCCGAACCGGCGGTCGGCGACTACATCGACGCGGTGCAGGCCGCGCGCCGCACGGGGCCGGCGGTGAAAGGCGTGATCCTCGACCTGCGCATCAACGGCGGCGGCGCGCTCAATGCGGCGATCGGCATCACCGCGCTGTTCGCGGGCCGCGACCGCACCGCAATGGTGACGGTCGAGCGCGGCGACGCCAACCGCCGCCGCTACACGACCAACTGGCCCGATTACGAATTACCGGTCATGCACGGCCAGGATCCGCTCGCGCCGTTGCAGGCGGACGACTGGTGGCGCACCGTGCCGCTCGTCGTGCTCGTCGACGGACAGAGCGCGTCGGCCGCCGAAGCGACCGCGGCGGCGCTGAAGGATCTCGGCCGCGCGAAGCTGCTCGGCATGCCGACCTACGGGAAGGGGCTTGCGCAGACGGGCGTCGACCTGATCGACGGCACGCGCCTGAATTTCACGTATGCGCGCAACCTGCGGCCGAACGGCTGCCCGATGGACGGCTACGGCGTCGTGCCGGACTGGCTCGTGCCGCCGCGCCGCGACTCGGACGTCGACGGCGTGCTGCTGTGGTACCGGGAAGCCGATCTCGCCCGCGCGCCGTATGCGGACCGGCTCGCGCCCGATCCGTTCGCGAAGGTGCGCAAGGAACGGCAGACGCTGCGCGAGCGGCGGGCGCTCGCGAAGATCGATACCTCGAAGAGCGCGGCGCTGCCGCAGCGCGAGTTCGGCACGGCCACCGACTGGCAGCTCGGTCAGGCGCTCGCGGCGCTCGCCGGGCGCCCGGTGCGGACCGTCGAAGCCAGGCCGCAGCTGATGCCCGCGCAACCCGTGTGCGAGCGCGCCGGCAACTGACACGCGCCGCCCGTCCCGTTACCGGAACCCGAACCGCTTGCGCAGCACGACCAGCGCCACGAGGCTCAGCACGGCCGCGAACATCAGGTAGAAGCTCGGCGCGGTCTTCATCCCGGTCGCCTTGATCAGCCACGCGATGATGAACGGCCCGAACCCGCCGAAGATCGTCACCGCGACGTTGTACGCGAGCGACATCCCGGTCGTGCGCGTCTGCACCGGAAACACTTCGGACAGCAAACCCGGCAGCGCCGCGAAGTAGCCCGTCATCAGGAACGCGAGCAGCACCTGCAGCGCGATCAGCGTGCCGAAGCCCGGATGCGCGACCAGATACGCGAACGCCGGGTAGATCAGCACGAGGATGCCGACGGCCGGCGCGATCATCACGCGCACGCGGCCATAGGTGTCCGACCAGTGGCCGACGAGCGGCGCGAACGCCATCTGGATCACGCCGACCACCAGGATCGCCGCGAACGCGGCCGACGGCGCGAGGCCGAGCTGCTTCACGCCGTAGGTCGGCATGAACAGCACGAGATAAGTCGCGACGGTGCCGAGCACGACCACGCCCATCGCGGCGACGAGGCGCGCCTTGTGCGACGCGAACGTGTCGCGCAGCGGGTTCGCGGTGCCTTCCGCCGCGAGGAATTCCGGCGTCTCGTCGACCTTCGTGCGGATGTAGTACGCGACCGGCCCGAGCAGCAGGCCGAAGAAGAACGGCACGCGCCAGCCCCACGACGCCATCTGCGCGGCCGTGAGCTGCGCGTTCAGCACGGTGCCGAAGCCGGCGGCGAGCAGCGTCGTGAGCCCCTGGCTCGCGACCTGCCAGCTCGCGAAGAAGCCGCGCCGGCCCGGCACGTGCTCGGCGAGGAACGCGGTCGCGCTGCCGAACTCGCCACCGGCGGAAAAGCCCTGCATCAGCCGCGCGGCGACGAGGATCACCGGCGCCGCGACGCCGATCGTCTCGTAGGTCGGCA
This sequence comes from Burkholderia sp. AU33803, assembly GCF_002223095.1. Lineage (NCBI taxonomy): Bacteria > Pseudomonadati > Pseudomonadota > Betaproteobacteria > Burkholderiales > Burkholderiaceae > Burkholderia > Burkholderia sp. AU33803. The sequence goes on along the minus strand of NZ_NKFJ01000004.1, from coordinate 180,639 downwards.
GCACCGCGATGATCAGCGTGCCGCCCATCATCAGCAGGATCGACAGCGTGAGTGCGGCCTTGCGCCCCGCGCGGTCGGCATACGCGCCGAGCACGATCGCGCCGAGCGGGCGCATGAAGAACGACACGCCGAACGTGCCGAGCGTGAGCAGCAGCGACACGGTGTCGTTGCCGGCCGGGAAGAACAGCTTCGAGATCGTCACCGCGAAGAAGCCGTAGACGACGAGATCGAACCACTCGAGCGCATTGCCGATCGACGCGGCAACCACCGCGCGCCACACGCGCGGCGACGAGGCAATGGAACGGGACTGCGTGACGGCATGCATCGGCGATCTCCTTGTCGTTGTACGTTCTGTTCGAGGCGGCCGCTCGCGCGCCGTCGGCCTGCCCGGCGCCGCGCACGGCGCTCGGGCGATTATAGGCGCGCAAATAAAAACCGCCGCGCCCCTGACGGGAACGCGGCGGCGGACTCGCGACGGGCCGGCACGAAGGCCGGCCCGACCGGCGGGCTTACTGCTGCTTGAGCGCTTCGGCCGTGATCAGCAGCTTCGTCTTCATCTTGAAGCCGTACTGCTTGCCGTAGTCGAGGCCGAAATCGCTGCGGTCGAATTCGCCGACGGCGTCGACGCCGCACACTTCACGCTTGAGCATCGGGTGCGGCATGCACTTGAACGAGTCGATCTTCAGCGTGACCGGCTTCGTGACGCCATGCAGCGTCAGGTTGCCGACCACCGATACCGGCTTGTCGCCGTCGAACTTGATCGCGCCCTTGTAGTTCGCCTGCGGGAACTTGGCGACGTCGAAGAACTCGGCCGTCTGCAGATGCTCGTCGAGCTTCGTGCTGCCGGTGTGGATCGACGCGATGTCGGTCGTCACGTCGACCGTCCCCGTCTTCGCCGCGCGGTCGAGCGTCACGGTGCCGCTCGACTTGTCGAACTTGCCGCGCCAGACCGACAGGCCGCCCATGTGGTCAGCCTCGAAGCTCGGGTACGTGTGGCTCGGGTCGAACTGGTACGTGACGCTTTCGGCGAATGCCGAGAACGACAGCGACGCTGCCAGCGCGCCTGCGGCGATGATCAGTTGCTTTTTCAAACCTTTTCTCCTTGGAACGGCGCCGCGCCCTCGCGCGGCATTCGGGTGAGGCGACAATCCGCCGCTTACTTGGTGGCGACGAGATGGAACTTGATCTGCACTTCGTCCGCGACGACCGACGTGTCCTTCCACTCGCCGGTGCCGACGTTGAACGCCGAGCGCTTGATCGGCAGCACGCCGTCGAAGGTCTGCGTCGCGCCGCTCTGCGTGACCGTGACGGGCACCGTGACGTTCTCGGACTTGCCCTTGATCGTCAGCTTGCCGGTCACGTTGTACTTGTTGCCGCCCGCCGGCGCGATCGCCGACGACACGAACGTGGCCTGCGGATACGCCTTCGCGTCGAACCAGTCCTTGCCGGCAACCTGGTCGTTGTACATCTTGTCGCCGAGGTCATAGCTGGCGACGTCGATCGTCATCTGGGCGCTGCCCTGCGCGGCTTTCGCCGGGTCGAACTTCACCTGCGCGGAAAACTTCTTGAACGTGCCTTCGGTCGGCACGTTCATCTGCTTCGACACGGCGGACACCTTGCTCTTCGCGAGATCGACATCGGCGAGCGCCGCGCCCGACGCGACAAGTGACACCGCGGCGAACGCGGTCAGCATGGAGCGGGAGAAAGACACTTTCATGGGATCCTTCATTTGGCAAAGGGAAGCATCCGCGACAGCAGGCCGTCGCGGTCCAACAACTGGTGCTTGAGCGCCGCGACCACGTGCAGCGAAACGAGCGCAAGCAGAATGTAATTCAATGACACGTGAAGCGTCTTGAAGGTTTCCTTCAGCACCGGATCGGGGTCGATCAGCCGCGGCAGCGGCACGATGCCGAGGTAGACCACCGGGATGTTCGACGCCGAGCTGTACAGGTAGCCCGTCACCGGAATCACGATCATCAGCAGGTACAGCAGGATGTGCACGCCGTGCGACGCCGCGCGCTGCCACGCGGGCGTGCCGCCCGGCAGCGCCGGCGGCACGTGGGTGGCCCGCCACAGCACGCGGATGACGACCAGCGCGAATATCGTCACGCCCATCCACTTGTGCCACGAGAAGTACTTCAGCTTGGTCGGCGTGAAGCCGGGGATGTCGGTCATCACCCAGCCCATCGCGAACGCGCAGACGATCAGCAGCGCGATCAGCCAGTGCAGCGCGATCGCCGTCTGCGTATAGCGTACCGGCGTGGCCGGCAGCGATTTCGATGCCATCTTGGATTCCTCAGTTCAGCGAACGGCCGCGCCGGAAATTCGTCCGACGCTTGTCAAGGGCGCCATGCTACCGCAACCTTTTGACGCGCGCGGACTCTGAAGACAGGCCCGCCAGCCGGCTGACAGCTTCCTGTCATGTTACCGATCGGTCACCGAACCCGCGATCGTTGACACGCCGAAAAAGGCCTTTTGGTAAGATTGGCGCGGGTTCCGGCCCCGTCGACGCGTCTGCCCAGCCGTCGCACCACTGCCTTTTCCATGCAACGAAACGACCTGATTGCCTGCCACGAGTGCGACGCACTGTTGCACAAACCGCGCCTGAGCGGACGTGAAATCGCGCGCTGCCCGCGCTGCGACGCGCTGCTCTATCGCAACAGCACCGCGCAGATCGAGCGGATCTGCGCGCTCGCGCTCGCGGCGCTGATCACGTTCACGATCGCGCAGGCGTTCCCGATCCTCGAAATGGACGTGAACGGCAACCGCGTGCAGACCACGCTGATCGGCGCGATCGATTCGCTGTGGCACCAGGACATGGCGCTCGTCGGCGTGATGGTGTTCTGCTCGACCGTGCTGTTCCCGCTCGTCGAGATGGCCGCGCTGCTGTACCTGCTGCTGCCGATCCGGCGCGGCGTCGTACCGCCCGGCTTCAACCTGGTGCTGCGCGCGATCGAGCTGGTGCGGCCGTGGGGCATGATCGAGGTGTTCATGCTCGGTATCCTCGTCACGATCGTGAAGATGGTGAGTCTTGCAAGAGTGGTTCCCGAGGCCGCGCTGTTCGCGTTCGCCGCGCTCACGCTGATGATCGCCGTCGTGCTGATGTTCGATCCGCGCACGCTGTGGGACATCGCCGACGACCTGCGCGCCGGCCGCTCGCCCGGGCAGCCCGACGATGCCGCCCCGCTGCCGGAAGCCGCCCGCCGATGACGATCCCGACCGCCGCCCGCGAGGGCTACGCCAGCTGCCACGCATGCGGCCTCGTGCAGACGCTCGACCATCCGCACGCACACTGCGCGCGCTGCGGCAGCGCCCTTCACTTCCGCACGCCGAACAGCGTGATGCGCACCTGGGCGCTGCTGCTCGCCGCCGCGATCCTCTACATTCCCGCGAACCTGCTGCCGATCATGCGCACCGCGTCGATCGTCGGTTCGCAGGAAGACACGATCATGAGCGGCGTGATCTATTTCTGGGTCTCCGGCGACTGGCCGCTTGCCGTCGTCGTGTTCGTCGCGAGCATCCTCGTGCCGATGCTCAAGCTCGGCGTGCTGCTGATCCTCGTGATCAGCGCGCAGCGCCGCGCCGCCTGGCGGCCGCTGCAGCGCACGCGCCTGTTCCGGATCGTCGAACGCATCGGCCGCTGGTCGATGCTCGACATCTTCGTCGTGACGCTGACCGTCGCGCTCGTCCATTTTCGTTCGCTCGCCATCATCACGGCCGGCCCCGGCGCGCTCGCGTTCGGTTCCGTCGTGATCCTGACGATGCTCGCATCGATGCAGTTCGATCCCCGCCTGATCTGGGATCCAGTCGAAACCTCAGGGAATCACCATGAATAGTCCACAAGGCCCGCAGCACGACGCGCCCCGGCCGCCCGATCCGACGATCTCGACGAAAAGCGGCTGGCTGCCTTCGCTCGTCTGGCTCGTGCCGCTGATCGCCGCGCTGATCGGCATCGGCCTCGTGATCAAGTCCGTGCGCGAGCGCGGCCCGGAAATCACGATCAGCTTCCACAGCGCCGAAGGGCTCGAGCCCGGCAAGACCCAGGTCAAGTACAAGGACGTCGAGATCGGCATGGTCAAGACGATCAAGCTGTCGAAAGACCTGTCGCGCGTGCTCGTCCAGGTGCAGCTCAAGAAGGAGGCGGAGGATTTCGCGGTCAAGGGCTCGCGCTTCTGGATCGTGCGGCCGCGCGTCGGCGCGACCGGCGTGTCGGGGCTCGGCACGCTGCTGTCGGGCGCGTACATCGGCGTCGACGCCGGGCGCTCGGAGGATACGCTGACCGACTTCACCGGCCTCGAGTCACCGCCCGCCGTGACGGGCGACCAGAAAGGCACGCAGTACGTGCTGCGCGGCGATTCGCTCGGCTCGGTCGACATCGGCTCGCCGGTCTACTACCGCCGCGTGCAGGTCGGCCAGGTGGTCGGCTTCTCGCTCGACAAGGACGGCACCGGCGTCACGTTCAACGTGTTCGTCAATGCGCCGTACGACCAGTACGTCGGCGTGAATTCGCGCTGGTGGCAGGCAAGCGGCGTGGACCTGCGGCTCGACTCGAGCGGCCTGAAGCTGAACACGCAGTCGCTCGCGACGGTGATCCTCGGCGGCATCGCGTTCCAGACGCCGCCGAACCAGGGCTCCGGCGCGACGGCGCCGAACAACACGACGTTCCGCCTCGCGTCCGACGAGGGCGACGCGATGCGCGACCCGGACGGCCAGCCGCTGCAGGTCGTGATGAACTTCAACCAGTCGCTGCGCGGGCTCGCGGTCGGCGCGACGGTCGACTTCCGCGGCATCGTGCTCGGCGAAGTGACGAACATCGGCATCGACTTCGATCCGAAGACGAAGAACTTCCTGATGCCGGTGACGATCAACGTGTATCCGGAACGCCTCGGCCGCCGCTTCCGCGAAACGATCGAGAGCAAGGGCGAACCGGCCCGCCGCGAGATCGTCGAGCGGCTCGTCCAGCACGGGCTGCGCGGCCAGCTGCGCACCGGCAACCTGCTGACGAGCCAGCTGTACGTCGCGCTCGACTTCTTCCCGAAGGCGCCGGCCGTGAAGATCGACACGACGCGCCAGCCGCTCGAGCTGCCGACCGTGCCGAACACGCTCGACGAGCTGCAGCTGCAGGTCGCCGACATCGCGAAGAAGCTCGACAAGGTGCCGTTCGACCAGATCGGCGCGAACCTGAACAGCGCGCTGTCGAACGCCGACAAGCTGTTCAAGCAGCTCGACACGCAGGTCGCGCCGGAAGCGCGCGACACGCTGTCGGCCGCGAAGCAGACCTTCTCGACCGCCGAAGCGACGCTGCAGCAGGATTCGCCGCTGCAGTCCGACGTGCGCGGCGCGCTGAAGGAGCTCACGCGCACGCTGCAATCGCTGAACGCGCTCGCCGACTATCTGGAGCGCCACCCCGAATCGCTGCTCAAGGGCAAGCCAGGAGATAAACAATGACGACCACACGCGTGAACGGTTTCGCGAGCGGCGCGGCGGCGGCTGTCGCCGCCCTCGCGCTCGCCGCGTGCAGCTCGCCGCCCGCGCGGTTCTACACGCTCAGCCCGGCCGATGCCGCGGCGCCGCTGCGCACCGCGCCGGCCAACCCGGCGTTCCTGATCGAGGTGCCGGCCGTCGGCGTGCCCGAGCAGGTCGCGAAGAACCAGCTGGTCGTGCAGAAGAACGCCGCGCAGGTCGACGTGCTCGAGCAGGAACGCTGGGCGTCGCCGCCCGCCGACGAGATCCGCCGCGCGCTGTCGGACGATCTCGCCGCGCAGCTCGGCACGATCGACGTCGCGAATTCCGCGACTCCGCCCGGCGTGCCCGTGTACCGGATCAGCGTGAACGTGCAGCGCTTCGAGTCGTGGCCCGGCAAACGCGCGGCGGTCGACGCCGTATGGAGCGTGCGCTCGCTCGCCACGCAGGCCGTGATGACCTGCCGCACGAGCGTCGCGCAACCGGTCGCCGACGGCTACGACGCGCTCGTCGCCGGCCACCGGCGCGCGCTCGACGTGATCGCCACGCAAGCCGCGGCCGGCGTGCGCGCGATGGCCGCGCGCCGCGGCACGGCGACTGCCGCGGCGCCCGCTGCCGGCAGCAAGACGGCCGTCGCGCCGGTCGTGCCGTGCCCGGCCAACCCGACCTCCGGCGGCGACGCCGGCGCGACGGGCAAGTCCGGCGCGTAAGCGGTCGGGGCGCAGGCGAGCTCGATGGCGTGCCCGCCTGCGCGGTTTCGGGCGGCATGACCTCGATCGTCGCCGACGCGCCGGCCGCCGTCGGCGTTGCGGCGCCGCCCGCCTCCCGTCACGCTCATCGGCCAAACGGCCAATTTGCACTGTTTGTCAAAGTCGGCCGGAACCGGCGCCATGCCACACGGTCGGCTTGCGTTTTCCGGCCCGATTGACGATCCTACGCACTTTCCGGCTCGCGCCGTTCGTCGTGCGCGCCAGCCAGCGGCGCCGGGCCGCGTTCGGCCCGACCGCCGTGCCTCCCGGCGCCTGCACGCGATCGGCGTGCACCGCAGCGGGGCAGCCGCATCGCGGGTCGCCGCGCCTCGTCCGGCAACCGGCCCCGTCTCACCCGTTCTCCCCGGCGCCGCGCCGTTTCCCCGGCCGGCAATCCGAACCCGCCCGCCGAGGGCTTTCGTTATTCCGTTTATGCTTCGTTCCCTGACGACCCTGATCAAGAAGTGGCGCGCGTCGCGCAATGCCGGTCACCAGCTCGATGCGCTGCTCGCGCACGCCGACGCCGATGCGTCGTACGCCGAGCGCAGCGAATGGCTGATCGAGCTCGCGCACTGGCTGCGCCGCACCGGCGCGATGCAGGCCGCCCAGGACGCGCCGGCCGATCGCGACGCCGATGCGCGCGCGTATCCGGCCCATGCGCGGTTGCGCTACCTGTTCCACGTGCTCGATCGCAACCCCGCGTGGAAAACCCACGCCGCGCGCATCCTGCGCGGCATCCTGCGCGAGTGCGACGGCATCTCGCTCCTGTGCGACGCCGGCATGCCCGTGCACTCGGGCTTCTTCGGCGCGCTGTTCGAGCGGATCGACTCGTCGCTGATCCCGCCCGCGCCGAACCGCCGCGAGCTGTCCGCGCTGTTCACGCTGATGTTCCCGACGCCGGAAGACGCGCAATGGATCGACGCGCTGCCCGACGATCTCCTCACGCGCCTCGCCGAGCTGATCTCGTTCGACGTCACCGACGAAGAGCGCCACGAGCCGGGCTCGTTCTCGCGCGACCTGCTGGCCGCGCTGCACAACCTGACCTGCCAGATCAGCTCGACCGGCCTGTCGCAGACGGTGCGCAGCCGGCTCTCCGACGACGATGCGCGCAAACCGCTCGAAACGCAGCCGTTCTACCGCCTCACGCGCGCGATGCTCGCGGTCGAGACCGCGCACGCGGCCGTCGAGGACGGCGGCGACCCGAGCAAGCTGCTGCATGAGGTGAACTACCTGCGCGTGCTGCTCGACGAATGCCGGATCGCCGTCGACGACGTGTTCTCGCACCTGTACCGCAACGGCGTATCGGTCGACATCGTGTTCCAGGTCGAACGGATGCGCATGCGCATCGTGCGCGCCGAGATGCTGCTGAACGCGTGGATGGCGCGCGACGACCTGCACGGCATGGCGCACCTGACGGCCGAGCTCGTCGACGCGAACCACAACAGCCAGAGCGTGTCGCACCTCGTGCGCAGCAACTTCTCGCTGTTCGCGCGCAAGCTCGTCGAGACCAACGCGGACACCGGCGAGCACTACATCTCGCGCGGCCGCGCCGAGTACCTGAAGATGCTGCGGATGGCCGCGGGCGGCGGGCTCGTCACGGTCGTGACCGTGTGCGTGAAGTTCGCGATCACGGGCGCGCACCTGCAGTCGATGCTCGAAGGGCTGCTCGCGGGCGTCAACTACGCGGCCAGCTTCATGCTGATGCACTTCCTGCACTTCACGCTCGCGACCAAGCAGCCCGCGATGACCGCGCCGACCCTCGCGCGCGAGCTCGACGACACCGGCCACGAGGAAGGCGTGAAGGCGTTCGTCGCGTCGGTGATCGCGCTGATCCGCACGCAGGCCGCCGCGATTTCCGGCAACGTACTCGTCGTGCTGCCCGTGTGCCTGCTGGTGCAGCTGTTCGCGAGCAACGTGATGCACGCGAACCTGATCTCGCCGGAGAAGGCGCACACGACCCTGCACTCGTTCTCGCTGCTCGGCCCGACGCCGCTCTACGCGGCGCTGACCGGCGTGCTGCTGTGGGCGTCGAGCCTGCTCGCGGGCTGGGCCGACAACTGGTTCGTGCTGCACCGGGTCGGCGACGCGCTCACGTACAACCGCCGGCTGCGCCTCACGCTCGGTCAGGCCGGTGCCGCGAAGCTCGCGCACTTCTGCCGGTCGAACGTGGCCGGCGTGGTCGCGAACGTCGGGCTCGGCCTGATGCTCGGCCTCGTTCCGGCGATCGTCACCGTGTTCATGTTCCCGTTCGAGGTGCGCCACGTGACGCTGTCGGCCGGCTCGATCGGCATCGCGCTCGGCGTGCTGGGCAAGGATGCGCTCGGCACGCCCGAGCTGTGGTGGGCCGGCGCCGGCGTGCTCAGCATGGCGATCCTGAACGTGCTCGTGAGCTTCGCGCTCGCGTTCACGATGGCCGTGCGCTCGCGCAGCCTGCGCCGGACCAAGGTGCGCGCGCTCGTCGGCGCGATCGTCCGCACCGTGCTGTCGAATCCGCTCGCGCTGTTCTGGCCGGGCAGCGGCCCAGCCGCGCGCGCCGGCCAGCCGGGCTCGCACTGAGCCTGCGGCGGCATGGCGGTGCCCGTCCGGGCGCCGCCGCGCGGCCTGCCGGCCCGCCTGCGCGGCGCCCCGGCCCGCGCCGCGGCACCGAAAGGCGACGCAACGGCGGCCCCGGCCGCCCGCGCCGCGTACAATAGTGGACTTTTGCACGTCCTCACCCGCCTTATGTCCTCGCCCACCCTGTACGAATTCTTCGCCCCCTGCCCGCGCGGCCTCGAAGCGGCGCTTGCCGCCGAGCTGGCCGAAATCGCCGGCCGCCACCTGAACGGCGCGCCGTTCACCGCGGGCGCGCAGGTGCCGGGCGGCGTCCACTTCAGCGGCGGCTGGGCCGCCGGCATGGCCGCGAACCTCCATTCGCGGATCGCGAGCCGGGTCCTGCTGAAGATCGCGCACCGCGCGTACCGCAACGAGCAGGACGTCTACGCGCTCGCGCTCGAGCAGCCGTGGGAGCGCTGGTTCGCGGCGACGCAGACGCTGCGCGTCGACATCACCGCGATCAAGTCCCCGCTGAAGAGCCTCGAATTCGCGACGTTGCGCGTGAAGGACGCGATCTGCGACCGGATGCGCGACAAGACCGGCGCGCGCCCGAGCATCGACACCGGTGCGCCGGACGTGCGCGTGTTCGCCTTCCTGACGGCGGGCGAGTGCACGCTGTATCTCGACACGTCGGGCGAGCCGCTGTTCAAGCGCGGCTGGCGTCTCGACAAGGGCGCGGCGCCGCTGCGCGAGAACCTCGCGGCCGGCATCCTACGCCTGACGGGCTGGACGCCCGGCACGGCGCTGTACGACCCGATGTGCGGCAGCGGCACGTTCCTCGCGGAAGCCGCGCAGATCGCACTCGGCGTGGCGCCGGGCGTCGAGCGCCGGTTCGGCTTCGAGAAGCTCAAGCAGTACGACATCACCGCGTGGCAGGGGCTGAAGGTCCCGGCGCTGGACGCGAAGCGCGCGGCGCGCGGCAAACGCGGCGAAGCGCTCGGCGTGTACGGCAGCGACATTTCCGGCGACATGCTCGAAAAGGCGCGCGCGAACCTCGAGCGTGCGGGCGTGCCGTCGGTATGGCTCAAGCAGGTCGACGCGCGCGGGATGACGCCGCCGTGCGACGGCCCGGGCATCATCCTCGCGAACCCGCCGTACGGCGAGCGGATCGAGGTGCGCGGCCGCAGCGCGCGCGGCGAGGTGCGCGAGACGGGCCGCAACCGCGGCAACGACGACGCCTTCCGCCGCACCCACACCGACGCGCCCGACAGCGAGTTCTTCAACGCGCTCGGCGATGCGCTGAAGCAGCGCTTCACCGGCTGGCAGGCGTTCCTGCTGACGTCCGACCGTTCGCTGCCGGGCCAGCTGCGGCTGCGCGAGTCGGCGAAGACGCCGCTGTTCAACGGCGCGCTCGAATGCCGGCTGTTCCGCTTCGACCTGATCGCCGGCAGCGTGAAGGCGCGCCCGGCCACACCGGAAGGCGACGCGTAACCTGCATCATGATCGCCACGGGGCCGCCGGTACGGCCCTGCTGCGGCACCTGGAACGCCGCCGTTACCGCACCCGCGGCAACGGCGGCGTTTCGTTTCAGTGCGTCGAGCACGCCCGGCGCCCCATCGTGAACGGCAGTGCCTGCCCCGTCTCGAGCAGCGTCTTCAGGCTCGACCGCACGACCGGCCGGCCGCCGCGAATCCCGCGATCCATCTCCGAGCCCGGCACCAGCCCGTCGTGCGCGACGGTCAGCTTCACGACGCCCTCGTGCGGCTCGACGAGACCGGTCACGCGCGACGCCTCCCCCTCCCCTGACGGCGGCGTGCGCCACGTGACGACCAGCCGGTGCGGCGGATCGTTCTCGCTCCCTTCGCCGACGATGTCGACCCGCGACGGATCGTCGTAGTCCCGATGCTCCCGGCGCGAGCCCGTCGCACAGTTCGGACAGCGTCCGCCCGCTTTTCGCGTGCAGCAAATCGAGCACCCGCCGGCGCGTGGCGTCGGCCAGCGCCTTGAAAACGAGATCCATCCCACTCCCGGGTCAATGGCCCTGTTACGCAACCAAGCAGTTGCATGTCAGGGGTGACAACTCTACTGACAATACGGTGTCAGCAGGCCGCGATCACACTGCAATCCCGGCGCAATGCAAGGCTGGTTTCCGCACCGAACCCGAACAACAAACAACGCAACAAGGAGCTCGTCATGACGTCTGCAACCGCCAATGCCACGCTGGAGCGCGCGATCGCGTGGTTCGACATTCCGTCCCTCGATTTCGACCGGGCGATCCGCTTTTACGAAACCGTGCTGCAGACGACGCTGCAGCGCGCCGTCATCGGCGGCGTGCCGATGGCCACGTTCGACCGCGACGCATCGAGCACGGGCGGCAGCATCGTGTTCGACCCACAGCAGCTGAAGCCGAGCGCGAACGGCGTGCTCGTCTACCTGAACGCCGGCGAATCGGTCGTCGCGGCGCTCGAACGCGCGAAGCGCGCGGGCGGCGTCGTGCAGGGCTCGGTCGTCGAGCTGCCGAACAACTACGGCTACGTCGGCTACCTGATCGACACGGAAGGCAACCGCGTCGGCCTGCACGCGCCGAAATGCCACTGAACGCGGCGGCCGTCGGGCCCGCGCGGCGCTATCATCGCGAAGTCCCCACTGCCGTTGGAATCGAGGTGCCGTCATGACGCGCCGTGCCGACCGCCTGTTCCAGATCGCCGAGCTGCTGCGCGGGCGTCGTCTCACGACCGCGCAGCAACTGGCCGACTGGCTGTCGGTGTCGCCGCGCACCGTCTATCGCGACGTGCGCGACCTGCAACTGTCAGGGGTGCCGATCGAAGGCGAAGCCGGCATCGGCTACCGGCTGAACCGCAACGCCAGCCTGCCGCCGCTCACGTTCACGGCCGAGGAGCTGGCGGCGCTCGCCACCGGCGCACGCATGCTCGAGACCTGGGGCGGTGCGCGCTTCGCGAGCGGCGCGCGCTCGGCGCTTGCGAAGATCGCGTCGGCGATGCCGGCCGACAAGCGCACGGCGCTCGACCGCCTGCCCGTGTTCGCGCCGTCGTTCCACATCGACGAGACGTTTTGCGCGAAAGTCGACGCGATCCACCAGGCCATCGACACGCGCCACGTCGTCAGCTTCGGCTACCGCGACCGGCTCGGCGCGCATTCGCAACGCCGCGTGTGGCCGCTCGGGCTCGTCTACTGGGGCGGGCGCTGGACGATCGGCGCGTGGTGCGAGCTGCGCGACGATTTCCGCACCTTCGACATCGCGCGGATGGGCGACATCACCGTGCACGAGCAGTTTCCGGACATGGAAGGGCGGCGGATCGCCGACTACATGCGGATCGCGGAAGCGCCGATGCGCTGACGCGGCACGACGGCGGGCGCGTTGCGCGCCGCCGCTGTCCCTGTTCCGGGCCGCCAAGCGGCGCCCCGCCAACCTTACCCGCCGAACACCACCGTCCGCTTCGGCCGCTCGTCGACGTGCAGCGAGAACACGTCGGGGCGCGCGTAATGCCCGACCACGTCGAAGTCGTAGCGCGCCCGCACGAGTTCATCTGTATCCATGCGCGCGGTCACGAGCCCGGCTTCGCCGATCAGCGGCTCCGTCAGCAGGTCGCCGAGCGGCCCGACGATCACGCTGCCGCCGCGAATCAGCGGCCGCTCCGGATCCCAGCCCGGCACGTCGATGCCGAGCGCGCGCGGCGACGGCTGCACCTGGCATGCGCTGACGACGAAGCAGCGCCCTTCGTGCGCGATATGCCGCATCGAGCTCTGCCAGACGTCGCGCTCGTCGACGGTCGGCGCGCACCAGATCTGCACACCCTTCGCGTACATCGCGCAGCGCAGCAGCGGCATGTGGTTCTCCCAGCAGATCGCGGCGCCCGCGCGGCCCGCGGCCGTGTCGACGACCGGCAGCGTCGAGCCGTCGCCCTGCCCCCAGATCAGCCTCTCGGTGCCGGTCGGCATCAGCTTGCGGTGCTTCGCGACGAGCCCGTCGCGCGGATCGAAGAACAGCGCCGTGCAGTACAGCGTGCTGCCGCCGCGCTCGATCACGCCGACCACGAGGCTCGCGCCCGTGCGCTGCGACAGCGCGGCCAGCTCGTCGGTTTCCGGCCCCGGCACGTCGATCGCCTGCGCGGCGTAGCGCGCATACGCGTCGCGGCCTTCGGGCAACCGGTAACCGAGCCGCGTGCCGAAGATCTCGCCTTTCGGATAGCCGCCGAGCACGGCCTCGGGCAGCACGACGAGCGACGCGCCGCTGTCGCGGATCGCGGTTTCGTAGCCGAGGATCGTGTCGAGCGTGGCGCGCGTGCCGGCGGGCGATGCGCCGATCTGCAGCGCGGCGATGACTGACGTGGACATGAAGGCGTCTCCGGTGAATGGGGTAACGCCATCTTTATCGATAAGATGTCATCGATCAAATCGATAGAACGATAAGTGTCATGAATGCAGATGATATCGCCGGCCTCGACCTGAACCTGCTGAAGGTGTTCGAGGCGCTGTACGAGGAAGGCGGCGCGAGCCGCGCGGCGCTGCGGCTCGGCCTCACGCAGTCGGCGGTGAGCGCGGCGCTCGCGAGGCTGCGCGTGATCTACGCCGATCCGCTGTTCGTGCGCACCGGCCGCGGGCTCGCGCCGACGCCGCGCGCGGACGAACTGAAGCCGATTCTGTCCGACGCGCTCGACCGTTGCCGCGAAAGCCTCGCGATCGCGGCCGACGGCGGCGACCGCATCGGCCGCACGATCTCGATCGGGCTGTCGGACGACTTCGAGATCGCGCTCGGCCGCGCGCTGATCGACGCCGTCGCGCGGGAAGCCGCCGGCATCCGGCTGATCTTCCGGCAGACGCACAGCGGCATCGCCGGCGACGCGCTGCTGCGCCACGGCGTCGACCTTGCCATCGCATCCGGCGGCTTCTCGGCGAACGGGCTCAGCCGTCGCGCGGTCGCGACCGGCGGCTATGCGTGCCTGATCGACCCGGCCGCCAGCCCGAAGCCGCCGCGCACACTGACGCTCGCCGATTTCCTGCGGCGCGACCACCTGCTCGTATCGTCGGGCGGCGTGATCGGGATCGTCGACGAGGCGCTGGCGACGCTCGGCCACAAGCGGCGCGTCGCGGCGTCGACCACGCATTTCGCCGCGTTGCCGTACCTGCTCGCCGGTTCCGACGCCGTCGCGACGATTCCCGCGCACGCGGCACGCGCGATCGCGCAATCCACCCCGCTGCGCGCGCTCGCCTGCCCGGCCGACTTGCCGCACTACCCGGTCGAAATCGGCTGGCGCACGAGCACGCAGCGCGACCCGGCGATCGTGCGCGTACGCGACACGATCGCCGCGTGCGTCGCCCATCTCGTCGTGCCGTGAAATCGGCAACCCAGACGAATTGAAAGGGTCTGATTCGTTTAGCGCAGCGACCGGCAGCGTTCGGGCGCAACCGGTAAAATGCCGAACCATGAAACCCGAAATCTGGACCCCGCATGTGACGGTCGCCGCGCTCGTCGAGCACGCCGGCCGCTTTCTCATGATCGAGGAAGAAACCTCGTCGGGCCTGCGCATCAACCAGCCGGCAGGCCATCTCGAAGCCGGCGAAACGCTGGCCGACGCCGTGATCCGAGAAACGCTCGAGGAAACCGCGCACCCGTTCACGCCCGACGCGCTCGTCGGCGTCTATCTCGCGCACTACGACCGCCCCGGCACCGCCGGCGCGACCTACCTGCGCTTCACGTTCTGCGGCACGGCCAGCGAGCCGATCGCAGGCCACGTGCTCGACGACGGCATCGTCCGCACGCTGTGGATGACCGCCGACGAGCTGCGCGCGTGCGGCGAGCGTCATCGCTCGCCCGCGGTGATGCGCTGCGTCGACGATTACCTCGCCGGGCGGCGCATTCCGCTCGATTTCGTGCACACGCATTCGGTCGCGCCGCGCCCCGAAGCATTCGAACGTCAGGCGGTCAACAAATGAGCAAGCGCCGTGTAGTGGTGGGCATGTCGGGCGGCGTCGATTCGTCGGTGACCGCGTGGCTGCTGAAGGAACAGGGTTACGACGTGGTCGGCCTGTTCATGAAGAACTGGGAAGACGACGACGACGGCGAATACTGCTCGACGCGCCAGGACTGGATCGACGTCGTGTCGGTGGCCGACCTGATCGGCATCGACGTGGAAGCCGTCAACTTCGCGGCCGAATACAAGGACCGCGTGTTCGCCGAATTCCTGCGCGAATACTCGGCCGGCCGCACGCCGAATCCCGACGTGCTGTGCAACGCCGAGATCAAGTTCAAGGCGTTCCTCGATCACGCGATGTCGCTCGACGCGGAAATGATCGCGACCGGCCACTATGCGCGCGTGCGCGAGCGTGACGGGCGTTTCGAACTGCTGAAGGCCTTCGATCATACGAAAGACCAGTCGTACTTCCTGCACCGGCTGAACCAGGCGCAGCTGTCGAAGACGATGTTCCCGCTCGGCGAGATCCCGAAGACGAAGGTGCGCGAGATCGCCGCGCAGATCGGGCTGCCGAACGCGAAGAAGAAGGATTCGACCGGCATCTGCTTCATCGGCGAACGGCCGTTCCGCGATTTCCTGAACCGCTATCTGCCGACGAAACCCGGCCCGATGAAGACGCCGGACGGCAAGGTCGTCGGCGAGCATATCGGCCTCGCGTTCTACACGTTCGGCCAGCGCAAGGGCATCGGCCTCGGCGGCAGCAAGACCGGCAACGGCGATCCGTGGTTCGTCGCCGCGAAGGACATCGCGTCGAACACGCTGTACGTCGTGCAGGGCCACGATCATCCGTGGCTGCTGGCGCGCGAGCTGGTCGCGGGCAACGTGAGCTGGGTCGCCGGCGAACCGCCAGCCGAAGGTTTCGCGTGCGGTGCGAAGACGCGCTACCGGCAGGCCGACGCGGCGTGCGCATTCGGCGCCGCCACGCCCGGCCCGGCGGGCGAAGCGCGCTTCTCGCTTGCGTTCAACGACGCGCAGTGGGCCGTCACGCCCGGCCAGTCCGCCGTGCTGTACGACGGCGAGATCTGCCTCGGCGGCGGGATCATCGAATCCGCGCTGTCCGGCAACGTGCAGTCGAACGAAGCACCGGCCCTCGCGCTCGCCCGCTGACGCACTGCCGCCGGCGCCGCCGCGCAAGCGGGCGCCGGCCGGACGCGGCCGCGCCGCTCATCGCATGTTCCGTACCGACGCGTCGTAGCGCTCGCGCGCCGCGTCCAGCTCGGGAAAATGGCGCTCGGCCCAGCGGTCGAGCGCCACGAGCGTCTCCACGAGCGACCCCGCCACCGCCGTCAACCGGTACTCGACGTGTGCGCGCCGCGCCGCCACCGCGATGCGTTCGATCAGCCCGTTGCGCTCCAGCTCGCGCAGCGTCTGCGTCAGCACCTTCTGGGAAATCCCGCCGATACGCTTGAGCAGCTCGCCATTGCGCAGCGGCCGCTCGGCCAGCGCCGGCAGGATCAGCAGCGACCATTTGCCGGCGACCAGCGCGAGCGCATCGCGCGCCGAGCAGTCCGCCGCATAGACGTCGCCGGGAAATGCCATGGTTACCTCCGGGTGCGTGATTGCGCGGCCCCACCGCCGCCGGCCATCATCGTCGCACACTCCCGGAGCCCGCCATGCATGCGCTGATCGTCGTCGCCCATCCCGAACCGCAGTCGTTCAACGCCACCCTCGCCAGCGCGGCGGCCGACGCCTGGCGCGCCGGCGGCGATACCGCGACGGTCGCGAACCTGTACGCAGACGCGTTCGACCCGCGCGAAGCGCCGCACCATTACGCAGACCGGCTCGACACCGCCCGCTTCGACGCGCAGCGCGAGCAGCGCCATCACTGGGAACGCGGCACGCTCGCGCCCGAGATCGCGCATCACGTCGGCCTGCTGAAGCAAGCCGATGCGCTGATCCTCCAGTTCCCGCTGTGGTGGTTCGGCGCGCCCGCGATCCTGAAGGGCTGGATGGATCGCGTCTTCGTCTACGGCGGCCTTTACAGCAGCCGGCAGCGCCACGATCGCGGCGTGCTGCAAGGGCGGCGCGCGTTGCTGAGCGTCACGACCGGCTCGTCGGCCGCCGCCTGCGCGCCCGATGGCCGTGAAGGCGATACCCGCCTGCTGCTGTGGCCGATCATGTACGCGCTGCGCTACGTCGGCTTCGACGTGCTCGAACCGCACCTGATCCACGACGTCCGCGGCGGCCTGGCGGGCGACGCCGCGCGGCGGCAGGACGCGCGCCTCGCACGCTGCCTCGTCGACTACCGCACGCGGCTGCGCGACTGGCCCGCGTGGCCGCGCGTGCCGTTCAACCGCGACGAGGACTTCGACGACGACGCCCGGCTGAAGCCCGGCACCCCGGCGTACAGCCCGTTCATCCGCCCGGCCGAGGCCGGCCGGTAGCCGCCGGCTCGGCAACGCGAGCTTCACGACACCCGTAGTAGACTCTCGACCATCGTGGGCGCCGGCGGCGGCGGGTACGGCACGGGCAGCATGCCCGCCGGGCCTGCGCGATGCCTCGGGCGCCGACCTGCCGGCCGCCGCGCGATCCTGGCGACGTGACGGCCACCCAGACAATTACGATGGAGTCCCCATGTTTTCCCGACGCTATATCGCGATGTGGTGCGCGGTCCTGCTGTTCGTGGCCGTCGCGGCGCTCGCCGCCCGGCACACGATCGCGTGGCTGTGGCTCGTGATCCCGGCCGCCCTCGTCGCGCTCGGCCTGTACGACCTGAAGCAGGACCGCCACGCGATCCTGCGCAACTACCCGCTCTGGGGCCACTTCCGCTTCCTGTTCGAATTCATCCGACCTGAAATCCGCCAGTACTTCGTCGAGGACGACACCGACGAGAAGCCGTTCTCGCGCGCGCAGCGCAGCCTCGTCTACCAGCGCGCGAAGAACGTCGCCGACAACCGCCCGTACGGCACCGAGCTGAACGTGAAGGCCGTCGCGCACGAATGGATCAGCCACTCGCTCGCGCCGACGAAGCTGCCGAACCACGATTTCCGCATCCGCGTCGGCGCGAACCGTGCGCAACCGTACGACATTTCGATCTTCAACATCTCGGCGATGAGCTTCGGCTCGCTGTCCGCGAACGCGATCCGCTCGCTGAACCTCGGCGCGAAGAAAGGCGGTTTCGCGCACGACACGGGCGAAGGCTCGCTGTCGAAGTACCACCGCGAGAATGGCGGCGACATCATCTGGGAAATCGCGTCCGGCTACTTCGGCTGCCGCAACGACGACGGCACCTTCAACCCCGACAAGTTCGCGAAGCAGGCCGCCGATCCGCAGGTCAAGATGATCGAGGTGAAGCTGTCGCAGGGCGCGAAGCCCGGCCACGGCGGCGTGCTGCCGGCCGCGAAGATCACGCCGGAAATCGCCGAGACGCGCGGCGTGCCGATGGGCAAGGACTGCATCTCGCCCGCGACGCATTCGGAGTTCTCGACGCCGCGCGGGCTGCTCGAATTCGTCGAACGGCTGCGCACGCTGTCGGGCGGCAAGCCGACCGGCTTCAAGCTGTGCATCGGCCATCCGTGGGAATTCTTCGGGATCGCGAAGGCGATGCTCGAAACCGGCATCGTGCCGGACTTCATCGTCGTCGACGGCGCGGAAGGCGGCACGGGCGCGGCGCCGCTCGAATTCACCGACCACGTCGGCGTACCGCTGCAGGAAGGGCTGCTGCTCGTGCACAACACGCTCGTCGGGATCGGCGTGCGCGATCGCGTGAAGCTCGGCGCGAGCGGCAAGATCATCACCGCGTTCGACATCGCGCGTACGCTCGCGATCGGCGCGGACTGGGTGAACTCGGCGCGCGGCTTCATGTTCGCGGTCGGCTGTATCCAGGCGCAGCACTGCCACACCGATCGCTGCCCGACCGGCGTCGCGACGCAGGACCCGGTGCGCCAGCGCGCGCTCGTCGTGCCCGACAAGGCCGAGCGCGTGTACAACTTCCACCGCAATACGCTGCATGCGTTGCAGGAACTCGTGCAGGCGGCCGGCCTCGCGCATCCGTCCGAGCTGCGCGCGCATCACATCGTGCAGCGGGTCGCGCCGCATGAAGTGCGGCTGATGTCGCAGTTGCTGAAGTACCTGAAGCCCGGCGCGCTGCTCGACGGCCAGACCTGCGGCTTCTCGCTGTACGACAAGTGGTGGCCGATTGCGCGCAGCGATTCGTTCACGCTCGGCGAAGCCGTGTACGCGTCGATCGAATGACGCGGGCCACCGCCCCCGCTGCGGGGCGGCCCGGCAAAAAGAAAAGCGCCCCGCGGGGCGCTTTTCTTTTGTCTGCCGAATGCGTGAAACGCGTGAATGCGTCGCGTGCGGTTCAGTTTTGCGGCAGCGTATCGGCGAACGACGGCCGCTGCAGCAGCTTCGCGAAGTGCTTGTCGAGGTTCGGGTGGCGATCGCGCCAGTTGAGCTCGGGCATCCGGAAGTCGAGATAGCCGAGCGCGCAGCCGAGTGCGATGTCGGCGAGCGTGTAATGATTACCGACGCACCACGTCTTGCCGCCGAGGCCCTGCGACATCGCGACGAGGCCGTCGTCGATCTTGCGTTGCTGGCGCGCGATCCAGCTCGCGCTGCGCTGCGCCTCGTCACGCATCGTATGTTCGACGCGAATCGTAACCGCCGCGTCGATCACGCCGTCGCCCAGCGCTTCCCAGCACCGCACCTCGAGGCGCTCGCGGCCCGACGGCGGAATCAGCTTGCCGACCGGCGACAGCGTATCGACGTATTCGCAGATCACGCGGGAATCGAACACCGCGGCACCATCTTCCATCACGAGGCACGGAACCTTGCCGAGCGGATTCGACGCATGAATATCCGTCTCCGGCGCCCACACGTTCTCGAGCTCCAGCTTGTAGTCGATCTTCTTTTCAGCCAGCACGATCCGCGCCTTGCGGACGTACGGGCTGCTGAGCGAACCGATTAATTTCATCATCTGCCTTTTTAAGGGAACCGCCGAGAGTATACGTTGTCGCCGATCATAACCGGCCGGCGTCGCGCGACAGAAAATCGCCCGGACGGCCTGTGGATGGTTTGCAACAACCGCCGCGCGGGCCTTCCGGGGCGGCTTCCCGCCCCCCTCTCTCACGCATGGCGTCCCGCGGCGCTACAATCGCACGAATGAACGCGCCCCTCGATACCGCCATCGCCGTCGACGTCTACCGCCAGCGCCGTGAACGCGTGCTTGCCGCACTGCGTGCCGCTGGCGGCGGCGTCGCCATCGTCCCCACCGCGCCGGAAGTGCCGCGCAACCGCGATACGGACTATCCGTACCGGTTCGACAGCTACTTCCACTACCTGACGGGCTTCAGCGAGCCGGATGCCGTGCTCGTGCTGAACGCGGCCGCACCGCACGGCGCGCCGGAGTCGATCCTGTTCTGCCGCGGCAAGAATGCCGACCGCGAAATCTGGGAAGGCTTCCATTACGGGCCCGAAGCCGCGCGCGACGCGTTCGGCTTCGACGCGGCATTCGCGGTCGACGTGATCGATACCGAGATGCCGCGGCTGCTCGCCGACGCGGGCACCGTGCACTACCGGTTCGGCGCATCGGCCGACTTCGAGCGCCGGCTCGCGGGCTGGCTCGACGCGGTGCGCGCGCTGGCGCGCACGGGCGTCGCCGCGCCGGACGCGATGCTCGACCTCACGCCGCTGCTCGACGACATGCGGCTCGTGAAGGACGAGCACGAGCTCGCGATCATGATGCGCGCCGCGCACATCTCCGCCCTTGCGCACCGCCGCGCGATGCAGGCGTGCCGCCCCGGTATCCGCGAATACGAACTCGAAGCCGAATTGCTGTATGTGTTCCGCAAGCACGGCGCGCAGTCGCCCGCGTACGGCTCGATCGTCGCGGCCGGCGCGAACGCGTGCGTGCTGCACTACCCGGCCGGCAACGCGGCCGCGAAAGATGGCGACCTGATCCTGATCGACGCCGCGTGCGAACTCGACGGCTACGCGTCGGACATCACGCGCACGTTCCCGGCCAACGGGCGCTTCTCGCCCGCGCAGCGCACGCTGTACGACATCGTGCTCGCCGCGCAGCAGGCCGCGATCGACGCGACGCGCGCCGGCGTGCCGTTCGAGGCGCCGCACGACGCCGCCGTGCGCGTGCTCGCGCAGGGGCTGCTCGACACCGGCATCCTCCCGAAAACGCGCTTCTCGACCGTCGACGACGTGATCGCCGAGCGCGCCTACGCACGCTTCTACATGCATCGCACCGGCCACTGGATCGGCATGGACGTGCACGATTGCGGCGACTACCGCGAGCGGCTCGCCGAGCGTGACGGCAACGGCGTGCTGCCGTGGCGCACGCTGAAAGCCGGCATGACGCTGACGATCGAGCCCGGCCTGTACGTGCGCGCCGCCGACGACGTGCCGCCCGAGTACTGGAACATCGGCATCCGCATCGAGGACGACGCGATCGTGCGCGAGCACGGCTGCGAGCTGATCACGCGCGGCGTACCCGTCGCGGCGGACGAGATCGAAGCGCTGATGCGCGCGGGCGCATGACCGGCTGCCGCCGACCGTTACCTCCGTTTCACGAATCAAGATGACGACCGCCTCCTCCCCGGCCACGCCGGACTACGATCTCGCCATCGTCGGCGCGGGCCCCGTCGGGCTCGCGCTCGCCGGCTGGCTCGCGCGCCGCAGCGCCACGCAGCACGCATCGATCGCACTGCTCGATGCACGCGAACCGGCCGCGAGCGCGAACGATCCGCGCGCGATCGCCGTGTCGCACGGCAGCCGTGTGCTGCTCGACACGCTCGCGTGGCCCGCCGACGCGACGCCGATCGAACATATCCACGTGTCGCAGCGCGGCCATTTCGGCCGCACGCTGATCGACCGCGACGAACACGACGTTGCCGCGCTCGGCTATGTCGTGCGTTACGGCTCGCTCGTGCAGGCGCTCGCGGGCGCCGTGCGCGGCACGCGCGTCGACTGGCTCACGTCGACCACCGCGCGTGCGCCGCAGCAGGATGCCGACGGCGTCACGCTGACGCTCGACGGCCCGCAGGGCGCGCGCACGCTGCGCGCACGCGTCGTCATCAATGCCGAAGGCGGGCTGTTCCACGAACAGCAGGCCGACGCCGGCAAACATCGCCGCGACTACGGGCAGACCGCGATCGTCGGCACGGTCACGGTATCCGCGCCGCGCCCGAACGTCGCGTGGGAACGCTTCACGCACGAAGGCCCGCTCGCGCTGTTGCCGCTCGGCGGGCCGCGCCAGGCCGAGTATGCGCTCGTCTGGTGCTGCACGCCCGACGAAGCGGCGCGCCGTGCCGCGCTGCCCGACGATGCGTTCCTGCGCGAGCTCGGCCGCGCATTCGGCGAACGCATGGGCGCCTTCGTCGCGATCGCGGGCCGCGCCTCGTTCCCGCTCGGCCTGACCGCCGCGCAAACGCTCGTCAACGGCCGCGTCGCGATCGTCGGCAATGCCGCGCAGACCCTGCACCCCGTCGCGGGCCAGGGGCTCAACCTCGGGCTGCGCGATGCGCATACGCTCGTCGACACGCTGTCCGCGCAAGGCTTCGAAGCCACCGCGCTCGCCACCTTCAACGCGCGCCGCGCACTCGACCGGCGCTTCACGATCGGCGCAACCGACACGCTGGCGCGCCTGTTCACGATCGACTCGGGCCCGCTCCCGCTGCTGCGCGGCGCGGCGCTCACCGCGCTCGAGTTCGTACCGCCGCTCAAGAAGGTGATCGCGCGCCAGATGATGTTCGGCCAGCGCAACTGACCCGCGGCGCGCCCAGTCGCGCCGCTCAAACCGGGTCAAATCGGCGGGGCATGGGAATACGGTAAAATGCGCGTTTCCCTCTGCCCTTTCCCTGCCCGCGCCCGCCGCGGGCGGTGCCATTGCGATGCCCGTTATCGGCCCTCACGTATTGCGTAACAACCTGTTCGTCGCCCCGATGGCCGGCGTGACGGATCGTCCGTTCCGCCAGCTCTGCAAGCGGCTGGGCGCCGGTTACGCCGTGTCCGAGATGGTCGCGTCCAACGCGCAGCTGTGGAAGAGCGCGAAGACGATGCGGCGCGCGAACCACGAAGGCGAGGTGGAACCGATTGCGGTCCAGATCGCCGGCGCCGATCCCGCGATGATGGCCGAAGCGGCCCGCTACAACGTCGACAACGGCGCGCAGATCATCGACATCAACATGGGCTGCCCGGCAAAGAAGGTCTGCAACGTCGCGGCCGGCTCCGCGCTGCTGCAGAACGAGCCGCTCGTGCAGCGCATCGTCGAGGCCGTCGTCGCGGCGGTCGGCACGGGGCCCGATGCGGTGCCCGTCACGCTGAAGATCCGCACCGGCTGGGATCGCGAGCACAAGAACGCGATCACGGTCGCGCGCCTGGCCGAAGCCGCCGGCATCTCGATGCTCACCGTGCACGGCCGCACGCGCGCCGACCTGTACCGCGGCGATGCCGAATACGACACCATCGCGGCCGTGAAGGCGGCCGTGCGGATTCCGGTGGTCGCGAACGGCGACATCACGTCGCCCGCGAAGGCGAAGGCCGTGCTCGACGCCACCGGCGCCGACGCGCTGATGATCGGTCGTGCCGCGCAAGGTCGGCCCTGGCTGTTCCGCGAAATCGATCATTTCCTGCAAACCGGCGAGCTGCTGCCCCCGCCGCGGATCGACGAGATCCAGCACGTGATGAACGAACACCTGGAAGACCACTACGCTTTCTATGGTGAATTCACGGGAGTCCGTACTGCGCGCAAGCACATCGGCTGGTACACTCGCGGCCTTTCCGGTGCCAACGGGTTCCGGCACAGGATGAACACGCTCGATTCCACCCGCGAGCAGCTCGCCGCCGTCAATGCCTTCTTCGAGGCGCAAAAGGCGCTGTCGGACCACCTCGTCTACGTCGATGACGAAGAGGAAAACGGCCAGGGCGAGTCGGACGACCATAACCAGTTAGCAGCATGAGCAAGCACAACATCGAACAATGTGTCCGCGAGAGCCTGGACGTGTATTTCCGGGATCTAGACGGCTCCAATCCGCACGACGTCTATGAAATGGTGATGTCCTGCGTCGAAAAGCCGATGCTCGAGGTCGTGCTCGTACAGGCCGGCGGCAACCAGTCGCTCGCCGCGGAGTACCTCGGCATCAATCGCAATACGCTGCGCAAGAAGCTGCAGCAGCACGGCCTGCTGTAGGCGGCCGTCCCGTCCCCGTTTCCCTGGCTATTGGTGGTTCCATCATGATCAAGCAAGCGCTCATTTCCGTTTCCGACAAGACCGGCATCGTCGACTTCGCGAAGTCGCTGTCCGACCTCGGCGTCAAGCTGCTGTCGACGGGCGGCACCGCGAAACTCCTCGCCGACGCCGGCCTGCCCGTGACCGAAGTGGCCGATTACACGGGCTTCCCGGAAATGCTCGATGGGCGCGTGAAGACGCTCCACCCGAAGGTGCACGGCGGCATCCTCGCCCGCCGCGACCTGCCCGAGCACATGCAGGCGCTGGAACAGCACGGCATCCCGACGATCGACCTGCTCGTCGTGAACCTGTACCCGTTCGTCGCGACGATCGCGAAGGACGACTGCACGCTCGCCGACGCGATCGAGAACATCGACATCGGCGGCCCGACGATGCTGCGCTCGGCCGCGAAGAACCACCGCGACGTGACGGTCGTCGTCGATCCGGCCGATTACGCGGTCGTGCTCGATGAAATGAAGGCGAACGGCAATGCGGTCGGCTACGCGACCAACTTCCGCCTCGCGACGAAGGTGTTCGCGCACACCGCGCAATACGACGGCGCGATCACGAACTACCTGACGAGCCTGACCGACGAGCTGAAGCACGCGTCGCGCAACGCGTACCCGGCCACGCTGAACCTGGCGTTCGACAAGGTGCAGGACCTGCGCTACGGCGAGAACCCGCACCAGAGCGCCGCGTTCTACCGCGACCTCGCGACGCCGGCCGGCGCGCTGGCGAACTACCGCCAGCTGCAGGGCAAGGAACTGTCGTACAACAACATCGCCGATTCCGACGCGGCGTGGGAATGCGTGAAGACGTTCGACGCACCGGCGTGCGTGATCATCAAGCACGCGAACCCGTGCGGCGTCGCGGTCGGCAACGATTCGGCCGACGCATACGCGAAGGCATTCCAGACCGACCCGACGTCGGCATTCGGCGGCATCATCGCGTTCAACCGCGAAGTCGACGAAGCGGCTGCCCAGGCCGTCGCGAAGCAGTTCGTCGAAGTGCTGATCGCACCGTCGTTCTCCGACGCCGCGAAGCAGGTGTTCGCCGCGAAGCAGAACGTGCGCCTGCTCGAGATCGCGCTCGGCGAAGGTCATAACGCATTCGACCTGAAGCGCGTGGGCGGCGGCCTGCTCGTGCAGTCGCTCGATTCGCGCAACGTGCAACCGAGCGAGCTGCGCGTCGTCACGAAGCGCCAGCCGACCGCGAAGGAAATGGACGACCTGCTGTTCGCATGGCGCGTCGCGAAGTACGTGAAGTCGAACGCGATCGTGTTCTGCGGCAACGGCATGACGCTCGGCGTCGGCGCAGGCCAGATGAGCCGTGTCGATTCCGCGCGCATCGCGAGCATCAAGGCGCAGAACGCCGGCCTGACGCTGGCCGGTTCGGCAGTCGCATCGGATGCGTTCTTCCCGTTCCGCGACGGCCTCGACGTCGTCGTGGCAGCCGGCGCGACCTGCGTGATCCAGCCGGGCGGCTCGATGCGCGACGACGAAGTGATCGCGGCGGCCGACGAGCACGGCATCGCGATGGTCCTGACGGGCGTGCGCCACTTCCGTCACTGATCGCATGCGGCCCGCGCGGCCGCTGCACGACAACCCGGCGGCATCCCCCCGCCGGGTTTTTTATTGCGCGGCGCCTTCGCGCACGACCGGGCGACCGGCTTGCCGCACCAATCGTTGTAGTATCGCTGCATCACGCCACTCTCCTCACTCATGCGAATTCTCGGCATCGACCCCGGCCTGCGCGTCACCGGCTTCGGCGTCATCGACGTCAGCGGCCACCGGCTCGCCTATGTCACGAGCGGCGTGATCCGCACGCCGACGGCCGACCTGGCCACCCGGCTCGGCACGATCTTCCAGGGCGTCTCGACCATCGTGCGCGAGCACGCCCCCGACCAGGCCGCGATCGAAAAGGTGTTCGTCAACGTGAACCCGCAGTCGACGCTGCTGCTCGGCCAGGCGCGCGGCGCCGCGATCTGCGGCCTCGTCGCGGGTGGCCTGCCGGTCGCCGAATACACGGCGCTGCAGCTCAAGCAGGCCGTGGTCGGCTACGGCCGCGCGACCAAGACGCAGATGCAGGAAATGGTCACGCGGCTGCTCAACCTCTCGGGACAACCGGGCTCCGACGCGGCCGACGCGCTCGGCATGGCGATCTGCCACGCGCACGGCGGCGATACGCTCAGCACGCTCGGCAGCCTCGCGCCGGCGCTCGCGAAGAAAGGGTTGCGCGTGCGGCGCGGGCGGCTGGTCGGCTGACACCGGCGCGCATCGCGGCCCGGCGCGCCGGCTCGACTGCGTTGCCCCCTTTGGCTGCGCCGGCCACCTTGACCGTTTTACCCGCACGCGGCACGCCCGCGACACGCGCCGCTTCGGCCTGACGGCCGCGCCCATCGGCATCGCGCCGCACGTGCGCTACACTCGCGCTTTCTTCCTCGCATCAAGCCATCCATGATCGGTCGCATCGCCGGCATCCTGCTCGAAAAGAACCCGCCCCACCTGCTCGTCGACTGCAACGGCGTCGGCTACGAAATCGACGTGCCGATGAGCACCTTCTACAACCTGCCGCAAACGGGCGAGCGCGTCGTGCTGCTCACGCAGCAGATCGTCCGCGAGGACGCGCACCTGCTGTACGGCTTCCTGACGCCGCAGGAGCGCACGACCTTCCGCGAGCTGCTGAAGATCACCGGCATCGGCGCGCGCATGGCGCTCGCCGTGCTGTCCGGCATGAGCGTGCAGGAGCTCGCGCAGGCCGTGACGATGCAGGACGCCGCGCGCCTCACGCGCCTGCCCGGCATCGGCAAGAAGACGGCCGAACGCCTGCTGCTCGAATTGAAGGGCAAGCTCGGCGCCGATCTCGGCGCGCTCGCCGGCGCAGCGTCGCCGTCCGACCACGCGACCGACATCCTCAACGCGCTGCTCGCGCTCGGCTATTCCGAAAAGGAAGGGCTTGCCGCGATCAAGAACGTGCCGGCCGGCACCGGCGTATCCGAAGGCATCAAGCTCGCACTGAAAGCGCTGTCGAAGGGGTAACGCCCGCCTGACGGGCCGCCCACCGGTGCGTTGAAGCCAGTGTCGCGCAGCCGCGCAACGCTCGCCAGTCGGCCGTTCGGCCAGGTGGGCGGGACCGCGGCGCGCGGTACAATGGCCGCATGATTGAAACCGACAAACTCGCCACCGAGCAGCGGATCATCGCCGCCACGCCCGCCTCGTCGCACGAGGAGGTGTTCGAACGTGCGCTGCGGCCGCGCCAGCTCGACGACTACGTCGGCCAGGAAAAGGTGCGCGGCCAGCTCGAGATCTTCATCGAAGCGGCCAAGCGCCGCTCCGAGCCGCTCGACCACGTGCTGCTGTTCGGGCCGCCGGGCCTCGGCAAGACGACGCTCGCGCACATCATCGCGCGGGAGATGGGTGTGAACCTGCGCCAGACGTCGGGCCCCGTGCTCGAGCGCGCGGGCGATCTCGCCGCGCTGCTGACGAACCTCGAAGCGAACGACGTGCTGTTCATCGACGAGATCCACCGGCTGTCGCCGGTCGTCGAGGAAATCCTGTATCCGGCACTCGAGGATTACCAGATCGACATCATGATCGGCGAAGGGCCGGCCGCGCGCAGCGTGAAGCTCGACCTGCAGCCGTTCACGCTGGTCGGCGCCACCACCCGCGCCGGGATGCTGACCAACCCGCTGCGCGATCGTTTCGGCATCGTCGCGCGCCTCGAGTTCTACGATGCCGATCAACTGTCGCGCATCGTGCGGCGCTCGGCGTCGCTGCTGAACGCGCAGATCGATCCGAACGGCGCGCTCGAAATCGCGAAGCGTTCGCGCGGCACGCCGCGGATCGCGAACCGGCTGCTGCGCCGCGTGCGTGACTTCGCGGAAGTGAAGGCCGACGGCCAGATCACCGCGGCCGTCGCCGATGCCGCGCTCGCGATGCTCGACGTCGATCCGGTCGGCTTCGACCTGATGGACCGCAAGCTGCTCGAGGCGATCCTGTACAAGTTCGACGGCGGCCCGGTCGGTATCGACAACCTCGCGGCGGCGATCGGCGAAGAGCGCGACACGATCGAGGACGTACTCGAGCCGTACCTGATCCAGCAGGGCTTCCTGCAGCGCACGCCGCGCGGGCGCGTCGCGACGCTGCTCACGTATCGCCACTTCGGGCTTTCCGTGCCCGACACCGGCCGCACCGAACGCGGCGAGTGGGATACCCCCGACGGGAAGTAACCCGTCGCCCGAGCCGCCCCCGCCATGACGACGCCACCCAGCTCCCGCCCCGTCGCACCCGCACCGGGCCCGCGCTGGGCCGAGCCGATCCGCAAGCGGCTCGTGGCCGGCGTCACGCACCTGACAGCGGGCGGCGGCGGCCCGTCACTCGACCTCTCTTCGCCGCCGGGCGACCCCGGGCTGTTCGGTCCCGAGGCCATCTGCTGGCGCGTGCACGCCGACTTCACGTCGATGATGACGGGCGGCATCGCGGCGCTGCTGCTGCAGGCGCTTCACCCGCTCGCGCTCGCGGGCGTCTGGGATCACTCGTCGTTCCGCACCGACATCCTCGGCCGCTTGCGACGCACCGCCACGTTCATCACCGGTACGACGTTCGGCAGTCGCGCGGACGCACTTGCGCTGATCGAGCGCGTGAAATCGATCCACGCACACATCTCGGGCACCGCGCCGGACGGCCGCCCATACCGCGCCGACGATCCGGCGTTGCTGACCTGGGTGCATGTCGCGGAAGTGTCGAGCTTCCTCGCCGCGCACCTGCGCTATGTGAATCCCGCACTGCCGGGCGAGTTGCAGGACCGCTACTACGCCGAAACGGCCTTGGTCGCCGAGCTGCTCGGCGCACACGAGGTGCCCCGTTCGCGTGCCGAGGTGGCCGCCTATCTCGCGCGCATGCAGCCCGAGCTCGAAGCCGGGCCGCGCACGTTCGACGTGATGTCCATCCTGCTGAACGTGCCGGTCGCGAAGCCCGCGCTGCGGCCCGCCGCGTCGCTGGTGATGCACGCGGGCATCGACCTGCTGCCGCCGTGGGCGCAACGCATGCTCGGCGTGTCGGCGTTCGCGCCGCTGCGCCGCGCGGTGGTGCGGCCCGGCATCCGGGTCGTCGCGCCCGTGCTGCGCTGGGCGCTCGTGAACGGCGCATCAAAACGTGCGCGCCGCCGCGCCACTGCGACACCGCCCGACAGCACCCCGCCTGCCTGACGATTCGCTTCCTCTTATCATTTCAATTTACTGTCAAATACCTGTGACAAGCTGACGGGCTTGCACCCGTGCACGGTTGCACGGGCCAGACGTGCCGCCCGTCCGTGACCTGCGCGGTGTCCCGCCCACCCGACCGACACCCGATGCCCGCGATGCCACGCCTGCCGATCCGATTCGCCCTTGCCGCCAGCCTGTCCACCGTCTTCGCCCTCACCGCCTGCGGAGGCGACGATGTCACCGCCGTCGCGCGTTCGGACGCGCAAACGCCGTCCGGCGGCACCCCGACCACGCCTGCCCCGACGCCGCCCGCCACCGTCACGCCGCAACCGGGCAAGTGGAAGGCCGCGCGCGCGGGCGACCTGATCGACGTGACGCTCGGCGACCTCCATCCGACGCAAGGCGCGATCGGCTACGACCAGATCTATTACAAGCTCGGCCGCTACGAACTGCAGCCCGACAAGAAATTCGACGACTTCTGCGCGGACGAAGGCCTCGGCGGCATCGCGTCGAGCGGCTACACGACCAAGTCGGTGCTGCGCGAGCCCGCGAGCTACACGTGCACGACGACCGACGCGAACGCCCGCGACCGCTCGGTGCTGAACCCGGTCGTGATCGGCCCGAACGGCGATGCGCTGTACCTGACCGACGGCCACCACGGCCTGTCGACCTACTACGAGACGCCCGACGGCGGCCCCGCGCTGCACGTGCACGTCGTCGTCAAGGACAACCTCAGCGACTACTCGGGCGACGCGTTCTGGCAGCAGATGCAGAGCCGCGGCTATCTGCGCCTCAAGAATGGCGAAGGCAAGCCGATCACGACCGCGCAATTGCCGACCGGGCTCGGCCTGAAACTCGGGATGACGAACGATCGCTACCGCTCGCTCGTCTATTTCACGCGTGATATCGGCTACAGCAAGCCCGCACAAGCCACCGACTATCTCGAGTTCTACTGGGCCGACTGGCTGCGCGCGCAACCGGGCACGTTCGCGCTCGCCGGCTATGACCTGACGCGCGCCGGCACGACCGACCCGGATCCGGCGAAGGCCGACACCGGCTACCTGAACGCGGTCTGGAATGCGTCGACGCGCATGGTCGCGGCCACGGACCCGGTGATCGACGGCAAGACGGGCGCCGACCTCGGGCGCGCGGACGCGATCAACGGCGGGAAGAAATACAACAAGGGGGAATTCGACAAGCTGCGCCAGCCGATCACGGCGGACAAGCCCGGCAAGATCGCGTACGCGCTCGACTACAAGACGCGCCACGCGCTGCCGCAGTAAGCAGCCGGCACCACGCAGGAAGGAAGTCCCGGCCGGCGATGCCGGACGGGGCCTGCCGGCTCAGAGCACCTTGCGGTACCCGTCGTCGTCGCTCGTGGCGTCCAGGTGCGACACGTCGGCCCACTGCACGACCTGCGCGCGGCCATCGACGTAATCGACGACGTTGATGCTCGTGTTGAGCAACTGATAATTGCGCGGCGCCGACAGCTCGATGCCGTTCGCGAAACGATAGACGCAGTCGAGCACGCCACCATGCGCGACGCACGCGATCCGGCCACCCGGATGCTCGGCGACGATCGGTTCGAGCGCATGCAGCACGCGGTGGTAGAACTCGCGCTGCGACTCGCCGCCCTCCGGCGCGAAGCCGGGGTCGCGCGTCTGCCAGGCCGCGTAGGCGTCGGGGAACAACGTCTCGATCTCGGCGCTATCGTGCCCCTGAAACTGGCCGTACGAGCGCTCGCGCAGCCCTTCCCGCAGCCGCGGCGTAAGCCCGAGCGCGTCGGCGAACGGCTGCGCGGTCTGCTGTGCACGCAACAAGTCGCTCGAATAGATCGCGTCGAGCCGTGCACCGTCACGCGCGTCGCGTGCGAGCCGTACGGCCAGCTTTTGTGCCTGCTCGAGGCCCGTTTCGGCCAGCGGGATGTCGATATGACCCTGGATGCGCTTGATGCGATTCCAGGCCGTCTCGCCATGGCGGATGAAAAGAATCTGCGTGGTGGCCATCGCGGTGCGTCTCCGGGGAAGAATCAGGGCCGCACTTGCAGCCAGAAGGTCACGGGGCCGTCATTGACGAGCGACACCTGCATGTCGGCGCCGAACTCGCCCGTCTCGACGACCGGATGGCGCGCCCGCGCGGCCGCGACGAAATAGTCGAACAGCCGCGCGCCTTCGTCGGGCGGCGCGGCCGGCGTGAAGCTCGGACGCAGCCCGCTGTTGGTATCGGCCGCCAGCGTGAACTGCGACACGAGCAGCAGGCCGCCCGCACGGCCTTCGCCGTCGATATTCGACACCGGCAGGTTCATCTTGCCGGCGGCGTCGCTGAACACGCGGTAGCCGAGCATCTTCGCGAGCAACTTGTCGGCCGCTGCGTCGGTGTCGCCGCGCTCCGCGCAGACCAGCGCGAGCAGGCCCGCGCCGATCTCGCCGGTCGTGCGATCGCCGACGCGCACGTCGGCGCGCTTCACGCGCTGGATCAGCGCGATCATGCCGTGAGCGTGACGCGTGCGAAGCGGCGCTTGCCGACCTGCACGACGAACTCGCCGGCTTCGACCTTCAGGCCCTTGTCCGACACGGTCGCGCCATCGATCTTCACGCCGCCCTGCTCGATGTTGCGCAGCGCCTCGCTCGTCGACGGCACGAGGCCGGCCTGCTTCAGCAATTGGCCGATCGCGAGCGGCGCGCCCGCGAGCGTGACCGACGGAATGTCGTCCGGCACGCCGCCCTTCGCACGGTGGTTGAAGTCCTCGAGCGCACGCTCGGCATCGGCCTGCGAGTGGAAGCGCGCGACGATTTCCTGCGCGAGCAGCACCTTGAAGTCGCGCGGGTTGCGGCCGCCTTCGATCTCGCGCTTGAAGCCGTCGATCTCGTCCATCGGACGGAACGACAGCAGCTCGAAGTAACGCCACATCAGCGTGTCCGAGATGCTCATCAGCTTGCCGAACATGTCGTTCGGCTGCTCGCTGATGCCGACGTAGTTGCCCTTCGACTTCGACATCTTCTCGACGCCGTCGAGGCCTTCGAGCAGCGGCATCGTGAGAATGCACTGCTGTTCCTGGCCGTACTGCTTCTGCAGTTCGCGGCCGACCAGCAGGTTGAACTTCTGGTCGGTGCCGCCAAGCTCGAGGTCGGCGTTCAGCGCGACCGAGTCGTAGCCCTGCATCAGCGGGTACAGGAATTCGTGGATCGAGATCGGCACGCCGCCCTGGAAGCGCTTCGTGAAATCCTCGCGCTCGAGGATCCGCGCGACCGTGTAGCGCGACGCGAGCTTGATCATCCCGTCCGCGCCGAGCGGCATCGACCATTCGCTGTTGTAGCGGATTTCGGTCTTGTCGCGGTCGAGCACGAGCGCGGCCTGCTCGAAGTAGGTCTTCGCGTTCGACTCGATCTGTTCGCGCGTGAGCGGCGGGCGCGTCGCGTTGCGGCCCGACGGATCGCCGATCAGCGACGTGAAATCGCCGATCAGGAAAATGACCGTGTGGCCGAGGTCCTGCAGCTGGCGCATCTTGTTCAGCACGACCGTATGGCCGATGTGGATGTCGGGCGCGGTCGGGTCGAGGCCGAGCTTGATGCGAAGCGGCGTGCCCGTCGCAGCGCTGCGTGCGAGCTTCTGCGCGAACTCTTCCTCGACCAGCAGCTCGTCGACGCCGCGCTTCGTGACGGCGAGCGCATGCCGGACTTCGTCGGTGATCGGGAAAACAGGCTTGGAACTGGGTTCGGTGCTCATCGGTGCCAGGAAGAATGTCGCAAAAACAGGGATTTTCCCATAACTTGCGCGCCCATCGCTTAACGGCACGTCACGTTGCGCGGATAATCGGGCGCAAGGCGCGCGGCACCGGCCCGCGCCGCACGATCCAGGAGAACCCAACGTGCCGCAACGACAGCCGCAACATGCCCATCCGGCCGACGGCATCTACTTCGGGCTGATGTCGGGAACCAGCATGGACGGCGTCGATGGCGTCGCCGTGCGCTTCGAGGCCGGCCGTGCGCCGGTCGTGCTCGCGGAAGCGTTCGTCGGCTTCGCGCAATCGCTGCGTGACGCCCTGTTCGCGCTGCAGCAGCCCGGCCACGATGAAATCGACCGCGAATCGCTCGCGGCGAACGCGCTGGTCGCGCGCTATGCGGTGTGCTGCCACGAATTGCAGCGCACGGCCGGGCTGTCGCGTGACGAGATCCGCGCGATCGGCGTGCACGGCCAGACCGTGCGCCATCGCCCCGAGCGCGGCTATACGCGGCAGATCAACAACCCGGCGCTGCTCGCCGAGCTGACCCAGCTCGACGTGATCGCCGATTTCCGCAGCCGCGACGTCGCCGCGGGCGGCCATGGCGCGCCGCTCGCGCCGGCCTTCCACGCGACGGTGTTCGGCGCGCCGGGTGAAACGCGTGTCGTCTGCAATCTCGGCGGGATCAGCAACATCACGATCCTGCCCGGCGAAGGCGGCGACGTGCGCGGCTTCGACTGCGGCCCCGCGAACGCGCTGCTCGACGAATGGGCGACCCGCCATCTCGGCAAGCCGTACGACGACGGCGGCAAGTTCGCCGCGCGCGGCACCGTCCACGCACCGCTGCTCGACGCGCTGCTCGACGAGCCGTATTTCGCCGCCCCGCCGCCGAAAAGCACCGGGCGCGACCTGTTCAATCCCGCATGGCTCGACGCGAAGCTCAGCGCGTTCGCGCAGGTCACGCCGGAGGACGTGCAGGCGACCCTTACCGCGCTCACGGCCGTGTCGGTCGCACGCGAGATCGCGCAGCACGCAGCGGGCTGCAAGGCCGTGTTCGTCTGCGGCGGCGGCGCACGCAATCCGGTGCTGCTCGACGCCCTCCGGGACGCACTGCGCGAGGCCGGCGTGCCGGCCACGGTCGATACGACGGCCGCGCTCGGCGTGCCGCCGCAGCAGGTCGAGGCGCTCGCATTCGCGTGGCTCGCGTACCGCTTCACCGCGCGCCAGCCCGGCAATCTCGCGACCGTCACGGGCGCAGCCGGCAACCGCGTGCTAGGCGCGCTCTATCCGCGCTGACGCCGCGCCTGCCGCACAGCGGGCGCCGCACCGCCAACGCGAATGGGCATGAAAAAAACGGGGCATGAAGCCCCGTTTTTCATTCCGGCGAACCGGATCGGATCTGCCGTGTGCTCAGACCGAGAACGACGAGCCGCACCCGCAGGTGGTGCTCGCATTCGGGTTCTTGATCACGAACTGGGCGCCGTTGAGGTCGTCCTTGTAGTCGATCTCGGCGCCGACCAGGTACTGGTAGCTCATCGAGTCGATCAGGAGCTGGACGCCGTTCTTGTTCATCACGGTGTCGTCCTCGTTGACTTCCTCGTCGAACGTGAAGCCATACTGGAAGCCGGAGCAGCCGCCGCCCTGCACGAACACGCGCAGCTTCAGGTCGGGATTGCCCTCTTCGTCGATCAGTTGCTTGACCTTGTCGGCCGCGGCGTCGGTGAAGACGAACGGAACCGGCATTTCGGCCGTCGTTGCTGCGGATTCGGTAACAGCGTTCATTGCGAACTCTCCAAAAAGCTTTAGCCGCTATTGTAGGGCCGATCAGAAGATCGTGCTGAAGTCCATGAAATCAATAGGTTCTTGTCGATTTCATCAAACACGCCCGCGCGGGCCGCGGCAGCACGCGCCTGAAAGCGGACATAAAAAAACCGCCAGCGCGAACGCTGGCGGTTTTTCCGGCGGACGCCGCCCGGGAGCGGCGAGGCCATGAAGCGGAATTAACGCTTCGAGAACTGCTTTGCGCGACGTGCCTTGCGCAGACCAACCTTCTTACGCTCGACTTCACGTGCATCGCGCGTGACGAAGCCTGCGTTCGACAGCGACGGCTTCAGCGTCGCATCGTAGTCGATCAGTGCACGGGTGATGCCGTGGCGCACTGCACCTGCCTGACCCGTTTCGCCGCCGCCGTTGACGTTGACCTTGATGTCGAACGTCTGGCCGTGGTTCGTGAGTTCCAGCGGTTGACGCACGATCATCAGCGACGTTTCGCGCGAGAAGTAGTCAGCGATGGGCTTGCCGTTGACGATGATGTCGCCCTTGCCAGCCTTGATGAAGACACGTGCGACTGCGCTCTTGCGGCGGCCCGTACCGTAGTTCCAGTTACCGATCATGTGGGCTCCCCTTAGATCTCGAGCGCCTTCGGCTGTTGCGCCGAATGCGGATGCGTAGCTTCAGCGTAGACCTTCAGCTTCTTGATCATCGCGTAGCCGAGCGGGCCCTTCGGCAGCATGCCCTTGACCGCTTTCTCGAGCGCGCGGCCCGGGAAGCGTTCTTGCATCTTGCCGAACGTCGTTTCATAGATACCGCCCGGGTAGCCCGAGTGACGGTAGTACTTCTTGTCCAGAGTCTTGTTGCCCGTGACCTTCAACTTGCTCGCGTTGATGATGATGATGAAATCACCAGTGTCGACGTGCGGGGTGAACTCAGGCTTGTGCTTGCCGCGCAGACGGCGTGCCACTTCGCTGGCAACACGGCCGAGAACCTTATCCGTCGCGTCAATCACGTACCATTCGCGCGTCACCTCATGGGCTTTTGCGGAAAACGTCTTCATGATCGATCCAAAAAAATTGCTTTGCCCGATGTGTTCTTCCTGCTTGTCTGTGTGCGCTTCGAGGCGCGGTGCAGGCTCTCCCTGTTCTTTTTCCGTGGGCATGAATGCGGAAAAGCCCTGAATTATAAAGGAAATACGGCAACGCGGTCAAAGGGAATCCACTCCCCGTGTCCACGGCGGCCGAAATGGGCCAAAATCCGTTCGTGCCCCAAGAAGCCAGGCGAACCGAGCGCCTGGGGAGGCACCCATCGACGCGCGGCACAGGACCCTCCCGCGCCAGACCGGCCGAATCTGGAAAACAACAAACAAGCATGATGAATCAACGACTTACGCCCTTCCTTGCGGCGGCCCTGCTCGCCGCCGCAGCGCCCGCCGTGGCCGCCCAGGCCGACTGCGCAGCCAAGCTCGACGCACTCGA
Source organism: Burkholderia sp. AU33803 (assembly GCF_002223095.1). Lineage (NCBI taxonomy): Bacteria > Pseudomonadati > Pseudomonadota > Betaproteobacteria > Burkholderiales > Burkholderiaceae > Burkholderia > Burkholderia sp. AU33803. The sequence continues at coordinate 144,546 of NZ_NKFJ01000004.1, read as the reverse complement.
TACCCGCATTACCGAAGCCCGCGCCGCTCATGCCGAGGATCGCGTCGCCCGCCTGCGCGCGGTGCGCGAACGCGTCCGCCACTTCTGCGCACGCGGGCACGGCCACGCGTCGGCCGTCCACGTGCCCGCACCTGATGCGCGCTCAACCGGCACGCCGTCCGGTGGCGCGACGTCACAGTCGGACGCAAAGCAACCTGCGTAACGATTACGGGTTTCCGGGGATACCGTGATGCCGGGGCGCGCAAGCCGCGCGCCGATGTTTGCATGGGACGAAAAAAAGCCCGAACGGCTGGTTCGGGCTTAATCCACCATAGGAGGAGGGTGGAGGAGACATTCGGAGGTTGTCGCAGCGCGACAACCAATGAGGCTCATTATACGAACGCGTCGCCGACTTCACAAGAAAATTTGCATTACGAAATCAAACACCATAATGCGGAATATTTCGCGTCGCGTTTGAAAATTCCATTTTTCCCTTTTAAATCAATCACCTGATCCCATCGGACCGGCTCGAAAACGCCCCGTTTCTAGAGCAAAAACCCTAAATCCGAGCGGGAATTGGCCGTCCGGCGCGTCGCTCGCACGGCTCCGGCATTGCGCGTCGTGCAGCGCATCAGCCGACCGTTGCGCAGCGGGCTACAATGCCGGATCGAATCCGAATCAGGCAACGCTGGAGTGCAAGCATGGAATGCAAAGTAAGCTGGATGGGCCAGGACGGCATGGCGTTTTCCGCCGAGACCGGCAGCGGCCACCTCGTCACGATGGATGGCGCGCCCGAAGGCGGCGGCCACAACCTCGCGCCGCGCCCGATGGAAATGGTGCTGCTCGGCACCGGCGGCTGTACGGCCTATGACGTCGTGCTGATCCTGAAGAAGAGCCGCCAGGAAGTGAGCGGCTGCTCGGTCACGCTGAAGGCCGAGCGCGCGAGCGAAGATCCGAAGGTGTTCACGAAGGTGCACTTCCACTTCACCGTCACCGGGCGCAACCTGAACCCGTCCACGGTCGAACGCGCGATCAACCTGTCGCACGACAAGTATTGCTCCGCGTCGATCATGATCGCGAAGACGGCCGAACTCACGCATTCGTTCGACATCGTCGCCGGCTGAACGCACGGCGAGCGCGCATGAAAAAAGGGCCGGCGCTCCGTGGGGAGACGCCGGCCCTTTCGCATTCGAACCGCAAAGCAGGCCGATAAGCCGGATTCTGTGCACGCTGCGCGCCGAAGCGCGCAACGCGTGGCAGCCATTCCTCTAGGCGCGCCATTGCTGACGCGCTCAAGCTTCCTACCCGCAGACGAGACGGGGGCCCCGTCCTGCATCCGAAAATGCGCGCCTGCCTACTTGGAATTGCTCCGAGTGGAGGTTACCGTGCCGGCGAACGTCGCCGTCGCCGCGGTGCGCTCTTACCGCACCGTTTCACCCTTACCTGATCCCGGCTTGCGCCGGGCCATCGGCGGTTTGCTTTCTGTTGCCCTGTTCCGCGTGTCGCCACGGATGGCCGTTAGCCATCACCCTGCCCTGTGGAGTCCGGACTTTCCTCGCCCCCGCGCGCCCGAAGGCGGCGAGGCCGCGACTGCCTGGCCTGCTTTGCGACGCGCATTCTAGCACTGCGCGCCGCGGGCCGCATGGGGCCGGGTTCGCGCGCCGGCGCGGTGGCTTACGCCAGCTTCCAGCCGATCGTCTCGCCGCCGCGCAGCGGCACGACGGGCGTATCGCCTGCGAAGATCTCGCGCGGCAGTTCCCACGACTCGCGACGCAGCGTGACCGTCTCGGCGCTGCGCGGCAGCCCGTAGAAATCGGCGCCGAAGAAGCTCGCGAAGCCTTCCAGCTTGTCGAGCGCGCCGGCGGTGTCGAACGCTTCCGCATACAGTTCGAGCGCGTGCAGCGCCGTGTAGCAGCCCGCGCAGCCGCACGCGGTTTCCTTCGCGTCGCGCGCGTGCGGCGCGCTGTCGGTGCCGAGGAAAAAGCGCGGGTTGCCCGACGTCGCGGCCTCGACCAGCGCGACGCGATGCGTCTCGCGCTTCAGCACCGGCAGGCAGTAGTAGTGCGGGCGAATCCCGCCGACGAACAGCGCGTTGCGGTTGTACAGCAGGTGATGCGCGGTGATCGTCGCGCCGAGCAGGCCGGGCGCCGCGTCGGCGTCGCGCACGTAGTCGGCCGCGTCCTTCGTCGTGATGTGCTCGAACACGACCTTCAGGCCCGGGAAATCGCGGCGCAGCGGCGTCATCACGCGGTCGATGAAGACCTTCTCGCGGTCGAACAGGTCGATCGACGCATCGGTCACCTCGCCGTGCACGAGCAGCGGCATGCCGGTTTCCTGCATCGCCTCGAGCGTCTTCGCGCATTTCGCGAGATCGGTGACGCCGTGGTCGGAATTCGTCGTCGCGCCCGCCGGATACAGCTTCACGCCGTGCACGAAGCCGCTTTCGCGCGCGCGGCGGATCTCGTCGGGCGGCGTGTTGTCGGTCAGGTACAGCGTCATCAGCGGTTCGAACGTCATTCCGGCCGGCAGCGCGGCCAGGATGCGCTCGCGATAGGCCTGCGCCTGCGCGGTGGTCGTCACCGGCGGCTTCAGGTTCGGCATGACGATCGCGCGGCCGAACTGGCGCGCGGTGTGCGGCAGCACGGCGGCCAGCATGTCGCCGTCTCGCAGGTGCAGGTGCCAGTCGTCGGGACGGGCGAGCGAGAGCGTCGCCGGGGAGGAAGCGTTCGAGGCAGTCATAGGAAGCGTCGTGAGGAACGGGCTGGCCATCGGCGGGGCCGGAACGCGCGTGCGCGGGCCGACTGACGGCAAACCGCAACACGGGGCCTTCGGCCGGCGGAATCCGCTTTTTACCGCTCAGGGCTCGGTGATATGCTAGAAGCCGCATTGTACCGGGGTTCGCCCGGTTCGTTACCCCCGCCTCAGCCTGCCGCCCCAAGTAAAATGTGCCAACTCTTAGGAATGAACTGCGCCGCGCCGACGGACGTCACATTCTCCTTCACAGGTTTCGCGGCCCGGGGCGGGCTCACCGATCACCACGCCGACGGCTGGGGCATCGCGTTCTTCGAAGACAAGGCCTGCCGCCTGTTCATCGATCACCAGGCATCCGCCACGTCGCCGATCGCCGAAATGGTGAAGCGCTACCCGATCAAGTCCAAGAACACGATCGCGCACATCCGCAAGGCGACGCAAGGCCACATCCTGCTCGAGAACAGCCATCCGTTCATGCGCGAGCTGTGGGGCCGGCACTGGATCTTCGCGCACAACGGCGACCTGCAGGACTACGCACCGGACATGGACGGCAGCGTCTACCATCCGGTCGGCACGACCGACAGCGAACAGGCGTTCTGCGTGCTGATGCAGGGGCTGCGCGAAGCGTTCCCCGGCGCGCAGCCGCCGTTGCCCGAACTGTTCGAACGCGTCGGCGAACTGACGCGCGGCATCACCGATCACGGCGTGTTCAACTTCCTGATGTCGAACGGCCAGGCGCTGTTCGCGCATTGCTCGACGCGGCTGCACTACCTCGTGCGGCGCTGGCCGTTCTCGACCGCGCACCTCGTCGACGAAGACCTGTCGATCGACTTCGCGAAATACACGACGCCCGAGGATCGCGTCGCGGTGATCGCGACGCAGCCGCTCACCGACAACGAAGTCTGGACCGCGTTCGAGCCGGGCGAGCTGATCATGTTCCAGTGCGGCGACGTCGCCGCGCGGATGCGGATCCCGGTGCCGGAACGCGTGCTCGAGAAGTTGCGCAATCCGTCGCTCGACGCGTCGGCATCGGCGCCGCGCGACACGCGCGAGGTGCTCGCCACCGCCGCCGAAGTCGATTCCGACGACGCGATCGACTTCTGAGCCCGGCGCCCGCGCCCTCTTCCCTTCACGTTTTCGCCGCTGTGCGGCAAGTCGGCGGCGCGCCGCGTCCGATCGCGGCGGTGACTTGGTACGCAGGCGATTCGGCGACGTTCGCTATCGGCGTCAATGGCCCTCCCCGCACCGATCTCCCTTCATCCGGACTAAAGTCCGGCATATCGAAGCGCCGCCACACCATATTCGTTTGATTTAATTTATTTTCAAACGAAAGAAATTAAAAGGCGAAAAATAATATACGTCGAGCAAGCATATAATCCGGGCGGAGGCATTTTAACGCACCAATCTGGCGTAAAACGTGCGCCACCTTACCGAGCCGGCAATCGCTGACTCACATCGCCAGAATCCACCCGATCCTTACCCGACAAGGCCTTCAGTTCGATTCGTCACACAATCCAGAAATACCGGATGAAATCGACATGATTGCCGCATTTGTTAGCTTCCCGACAATCCATCGCCTGCACGATCAATAGACTCCGCCCCATCCTCGGTGTAACGAATCGCGATTCGCGGAGAAACGGCCACGGCCGCCGCACCCCCATTCACGCCATTCTCCACCGCGGATTGCGATTTCACTGCGCCATGGTGAAAACCACATCAAAACAAGAGATAGGGGCTTGTCGTGAATCATTCATTTCGATCGATATGGAACGAGGCCACCGGCTGCTGGATTGCGGCCGCGGAAACCGCACGGGCGCGCGGCAAGCGTTCGGGCGGCGCATCCGGCACGAGCCGCCGCGCCGCGCTCGCGGCGACGCACCGGGCATCGCTTCGCATCGCGGCAGTCGGCGCCGCGCTGGCCGCACTGTCGGCCGGCTCCGCGTACGCATCGACGTGCGGCGGCGGCGCGGCCGTCGCGAGCGGCGGCACCTGCGCGCCCGGCAGTTTCAGCCCGACCGTCAACGACAACCTGGCAGGCTCCGCCACCGTCTCGGGCGGCGACACCGTCGGCGTGTCGGGCGCATGGACCGGCGCCGGCGGCGACCCGGGCTACACGCTCACGCCGATCGGCAGCACGACCATCGTGTCGGGCAACCCGAACCAGCCGCTGCTGTCGCTCGGCGGCAAGACACGCAGCGTCAGCACACCCGACTCGATCACCGGCACCCACACGTCGGTCGCGACCTACGACTCGTCCGCGTTCGCCGCGTCGACGGCCGGCACGACCGCGGTACCCGTCTACCACGACGTGAACGGCGATCAGTATGTGAACGCGCGCATCGGCACCGTCGCCGCCACCGGCGGCACGCTCAACGTGTCGATCGGCAATGCGGCGAACGCGCCCGATGCAGCCGGCAACGCGATCGAGATGGCCGCGAAGCAGACCGACCTGACTTTCGCGGACGGCACGGGCGCCGCGAAAAGCACCGTCACCTGGAACTCACGCAACCAGATCCGGTTCACCACCGGCGACTACCTGGCTGACGGCGGCGCCATCGGCAGCCGCCAGCTCGACGTGCCGGCCTACGCGGGCACCTTCACCGCATTCGACGGCAGCACCTGGAAGGTCACCGACGCCGCATCGCTCGCCGCGTACAACGACTTTCTCGTGCGCTCGGTGCAAAGCGGCGCGCTCGGCTCGCAGGCCGCCTACGACAGCGCGTTCGGCCAGGCCGTCACGTTCTCGCAGCAATCCTTCCAGTATCAGAACAACGTGTCCCCGGGCGACAAGAACACGCTGCCGATCGGTTTCCTGTCGGCGATGCACGGCACGGGCGCGAACGCGACACTGCAGATCGGCAAGGACGGCCAGATCGACTTCCGCGGCGTCAACACGATCGACTCGAGCTCGGCCGTCCTCGCGGAAAACGGCGCGCACTTCATCAACGACGGGCGCCTGTCGGGCGACTTCACGCTGGTGCGCCTGCTGAGCGGCGCAAGCGGCGTCAACAACGGCGTGATCTCGTCCGGGTACGCGTCCGGCGACAACTTCGACACGAGCGGCAGCACGCCGCCGAACAACTTCAACTACCACGCGTACACCGAAGGCAACGGCGTATTTGCGAACGGCACGGGCACGTCGTTCGTCAACCACGGCGTGATGAACGTCGGCGCGTGGACGCTCGACGGCAACCAGCCGGACCTGCAGAACTACGCGGTCGCCGTGACAGGCGGTGCGACGGCTTCGAACGCCGGCACGATCAACGTCGGCGTCAATGCGACGACGCTCGACAGCCAGGTGATCGGCGGCCTCGTCGATGGCGGCAGCTTCACGAACGAAGCGGGCGGCACGATCACCCTCGGCCGCTCGGCGCAGTACGCGCCCGGCGGAACGGCAAGCGACGTCGCACTCGCCGCGCACGCTTACGGCATCCTGCTCGGCAATTCCGGCACCGCGAGCAACCTCGGCACGATCGTGATCGGCTCGCAGACGCAGAACGGCGCCGCGCTGGCGAGCATCGGCTCGGCGTCCGGCACGCTGACCAACGCGGGCGCGATCGTCGTCAACGGCGCGGCCGCCGGCACGCCGCTCGCCAACGTCGGCATGCTCGCGGCCGACACGGCGGCGACCGTGACCAACACCGGCACCATCACGCTGAACGGCGTCAACGGCATCGGCATCATGGTGGTCGGCACCGGTGCGCAGGCAACGTCCGCGCTGTCGAGCGGCACGATCGACGTCGCCGGCGGCCTCGATCCGGCCTCCGGCACGCGTAACTACGGCGTGTGGGCTGAAGGGCCGAGCGCCACGGCCACGCTCAACGGTGCGCTCAACCTGACGGGCACCGGCGCGATCGGCGTGCATGCACGCTCGGGCGCGACGATCAACGTCGGCGCCAACGCCGTGCCGGCCTTCATGTCGGGCACCAGCCAGATCGGCTTCTACGCGTATGGCGCGGGCTCGAAGATCAACGTCGCTGCGCAGCACCTCAGCGTCGACACGGACGATTCGACGCTGTTCCGCGTCGCGGGCGGCGCAGCCTACACGGGCACGTCGACGGCCGGCGCGCTGACGACCGACGTCAACGGCCAGCGTGCGCACGGCGTGCTCGCGACCGACGCCGGCACCGTGCTGTCGACCGGCAACGCGATCTACAACGTCAACGGCGCGAACGGCATCGCGATCGCGGTCGAAGGCGGCGCGCAAGGCACGATCGACGCGGGCGCGACGATCAACCTGAACGCGGCCGGTGCGATCGCCGGCGTCGTCGACGGCCAGGCGCACGATCTCGCCGGCGCCAATGCCGGCACACCGGTCGCGACGACGCTCACCAACCACGCCGCCGTCACGTCATCGACGGCCGGCGTCACTGGCTTCGTCGCGCAGAACCTCGGCACGCTCGAGAACCGCGACACGGTGCTGCTGACGGGCGCCGGCTCGACGGGCGTCGTGATCGGCGCGCTCGGCACGGTGAACAACGCGTCGACGATCCGCGTATCCAATGGCACCGGCGCGCTCGTGCAGGGTGCGTCGGCGACGCTCGCCAACGCCGGTTCGATCGAAGCCGACGACGGCATCGCGGGCGTCCACCTGACGGGCACCGGCGCATCGGTCGCGCTGTCGGGCGCCGGCACCGTCATCGCGAACGGCAGTGCCGACGGCGTGCTGATCGACTCGAGCGTGACGGGCGGCGGGCTGGCAGCCGGCGCGACATCGATCGCGGTTGGCGGCTCGGGCAAGGGGGTCGACAACCAGGGGACGAACGCGACGATCGCGCTGGCCGGCACGCAGATCGGCACGACCGGCAGCGGTGCCGACGGCCTGTCGTCGACGGGCGCCGGCGCACGCATCGCAGCCGATACGGCGACCGTCGTCCGGACCACCGGCGACAACGCACGCGGCTTCTTCGTGTCGGGGGCGGATTCGACGCTGGCGGCCAACGGCACGACCGTCGCGACGACCGGCGCGGGTTCGGCCGCGATCGTGACGACCGGCGGCGCGACCGCGCTGCTGTCGGGCGCGAAGATCACCACGTCGGGCGCGACGTCCGACGGCCTCGTCGCGCAAAACGGCGGCCGCATCGGCGATACGGGCTCGACGATCGCCAGCGCCGCCGGCAACGGCGCCACCGCCGACAGCGGCGGCGTGCTCGCGCTGACCGGCACGACGCTCAAGGGTGCGACGGCCGGCGTGCTGACGTCCGATACGCTCGCAAACGGCGCGACGAGTTCGGTGCTCGTCGACGGCGGCAGCGTCGCGTCCGTCACCGGGCCGGCTTTCGCGGTGCGCGGCGGCACGGCCGACATCGCCGTGCGCAACGGCACGGTGGTGACGGCCGGCAACGGCACGCTGCTCGACCTGTCGAACGGCAGCCGCGCCACCTTCACCGCATCGGCCGTGAACCTGGCCGGCGACATCGTCTCCGACGCTTCGAGCACCGGCAACGTGTTCCTCGCGAACGGCACGACGCTGACCGGCAAGATCGATCCGGTCGCACTGACCGTCGACAACACCAGCACGTGGCGCATGACGGGCAGCTCGGTGCTGAGCAGCCTGAACAACGCGGGCCTCGTCGCATTCGCCGCACCGACCGGTTCGCCGACGCTCGCGGGCAGCTACAAGACGCTGACGACCGGCAGCTACGTCGGCAACGGCGGCACGATCGCGCTCAATACGTTCCTCGGCGCCGACGCGTCGCCGACCGATCGGGTGATCGTGAACGGCGGCGCCGCGAGCGGCACGACGGGCCTGAAGATCGCCAACACGGCCGGCACCGGCGCGCAGACGAAGGGCGACGGGATTCCGGTGGTCGTCACGGCCAACGGCGGCACGACCACCGCATCGGCGTTCCAGCTCGCGGGCCCCGTGCAGGCGGGTGCGTACGAATACCGGCTCTATCGCGGCGGGCAAGCCGACGCGAACGGCTGGTACCTGCGGTCGCAACTCGATCCGTCGGACCCCGGCGACCCGATCCACCCGTCCGGCGGCGGTGACGGCGGCAACAACGGGAATGGCAACGGCGGCACGCTCGCGTATCGCCCCGGGGTCTCGGGCTATGCCCTCACACCGCTGCTCAACGCCGACTACGGCTTCTCCACGCTCGGCAAGCTGCACGAGCGCGTCGGCGACATCTACAACCTCGAAAAGCAGCAGCCGGGCAATCGCGACGGCGTGTGGGGGCGCATCGGCGGTCAGAGCCTCGATGCAAACGCGGGGCGCTTCGCGGCCGACGAGCGGACGTTCTTCGCGCAGTTCGGCAAGGACTGGACGCTCGACCAGGCACCGAACGGCGGCGGCAGCACGCATGCGGGCGTGACGGCCAGCATCGGCGTGTCGAACGCAAGCTTCAGCGACATGGCGCGCGCCGACACGGCCAACCTGTCGACGTCGACGGGTTCGGTCGAGATGCATGCGCAGAGCATCGGCGGCTACTGGACGAAGTACCTGTCCGACGGCACGTACTTCGACAGCGTCGGGCAGGTCACGCACTACGGCAACCGCTACCGCGACAGCTACGGCAACGAGGCGTCGCAGAACGGCTTCGGCATCGCACTGTCGCAGGAAGTCGGCAAGCCGTTCGCGATCGGTGCGCTGCCGGTCGCGGTCGAGCCGCAGGCGCAGCTGATGTACCAGTACCTGAAGCTGAACGGGTTCAACGACAACGTCTCGGCGGTATCGGGTACGACGACGAACGCGCTGCGCGGCCGCGTCGGCGTGCGCATCTTCCGGCCGAACCTCCAGTCGGATTCGGGCGGCGGCGCCGCCACGCCGTACTTCACGGCCGACGTGCTGCACGACTTCCTGTCGCCGGGCCAGACCGTCGTCGGCGGCACGCCGTTCGCGACGCATCTCGGCCGCACGTGGTACGAACTCGGCGTCGGCGTGACCGCGGGCTTCGGCAAGTCGGGCGAGCTGTACGCGAACGCGAAGATCGCGCGCAACATCGGCGGCGACTACCGGCGCGGCATCGTCGGGCAGGTCGGCTACCGCTACAGCTGGTAACGGCGCTCACCCGCGTAACGGTGGACGAAAAAAAACCGCCCGGCGTTCGGCCGGGCGGTTTTTTCGTATCGGCGCATCGGCAGCGCCGACGCGCGCGAACGCTCAGTGCAGGATCTTCGCGAGGAAGTCCTTCGCGCGTTCCGATTTCGGATTCGAGAAGAAATCGTCCTTGCGGTCGTCCTCGACGATCGCGCCCTTGTCCATGAAGATCACGCGATGGGCGACCTTCTTCGCGAAGCCCATCTCGTGCGTGACGACCATCATCGTCATCCCTTCCTGCGCAAGTTCGACCATCACGTCGAGCACTTCGTTGATCATCTCGGGGTCGAGCGCGGACGTCGGCTCGTCGAACAGCATCGCGATCGGATCCATCGACAGCGCGCGCGCGATCGCGACACGCTGCTGCTGGCCGCCCGACAGCTGGCCGGGAAACTTGTGCGCATGCGCCTTCAGGCCGACGCGCTCGAGCAGCTTCATGCCCTTCTCGTTCGCCTCGTCCTTGCCGCGGCCGAGCACCTTGACCTGCGCGAGCGTCAGGTTCTCGGTGATCGACAGGTGCGGGAACAGCTCGAAATGCTGGAACACCATCCCGACCTTCGAGCGCAGCTTCGACAGGTTCGTCTTCTTGTCGCCGACCGACTGGCCGTTCACGAGGATCTCGCCCTGCTGGAACGGCTCGAGGCCGTTCACGGTCTTGATCAGCGTGGATTTACCCGAGCCCGACGGGCCGCACACGACGACCACTTCGCCTTTCTTGACCTCGGTCGTGCAGTCGGTGAGAACCTGAAACTGGCCGTACCACTTCGAAACGTTCTTGATGGAAATCATCTTGTGACCTTTTTCTGGAGACCCTTGACGAGTGCAGACGCCAACGAGCAAATCACGAAATAGCATGCGCCGGCGAACAGGACCATCTCGACGGTCGTGCCGTCGCGATCGCCGATGTTGGCCGCCGTGCGAAAGAAGTCCGCGAGACTGATCACGTACACGAGCGACGTATCCTGGAACAGGACGATCGCCTGCGTGAGCAGCAGCGGCACCATCGCGCGGAACGCCTGCGGCAGGATCACGAGGCGCATCGCCTGCGCGTAGTTCATGCCGAGCGCGAACGCGGCGTTCACCTGCCCGCGCGGCACCGCCTGGATGCCGGCGCGGATGATCTCGGAATAATACGCGGCTTCGAACAGCGAGAACGCGACCATCGCCGACGCGAGACGGATGTCGATCGTCGGCGACAACCCGAGCACGCCCTGCAGCAGCTGCGGCACGATCAGGAAGAACCACAGCAGCACCATCACGAGCGGGATCGAACGGAACACCGTCACGTACGCTTTAGCGAACCACGCGAGCGGCGTCACGCCCGACAGCCGCATCAGCGCGAGCAGCGTGCCCCAGACGATCCCGACCACGATCGCGATCAGCGTGATCTGGAACGTGACGACCGCCCCCGTCCACAGCGTCGGCAGCGCGCCGGGAATACTACTCCAGTCGAACTGATGCATCACTTGCCTCCGATATAGCCGGGCAGCCGCGTACGGCCTTCGATCCAGCGCATGAACGCCATCACGACGAGGTTGATGATCACGTAGGCGAGCGTCACCGCGATGAACGACTCATACGTCTGCGCGGTGTAGTCGACGAGCTGGCGCGCCTGCGCGGACAGGTCGAGCAGGCCGATCGTCGACGCGACGGCGGAGTTCTTGAAGATGTTCAGGAATTCCGACGTGAGCGGCGGCACGATGATCCGGTACGCAACGGGCAGCAGCACGTAGCGGTACGTCTGCCATTGCGTGAAACCCATCGCGAGGCCGGCGGCGCGCTGGCCCTTCGGCAGCGCGTTGATCCCCGAGCGCACCTGTTCGCACACGCGCGCCCCCGTGAACAGGCCGAGACAGATGATCGACGCGGTAAAGAACTGCGTGGCGGGCGGCAATTGCTTGATCCAGGTGCCGATCGACGCGGGCAGCAGCTCCGGTATCACGAGATACCAGACGAAGAACTGCACGATCAGCGGAATGTTCCGGAAGATCGACACGTACACGGTACCGATCGCGGACAGCCATTTGTTCGGCACGGTGCGCAGCACGCCGAACAGCGAACCGACGATCAGCGCGATGACCCAGGCGACGAGCGACACTTCGATGGTCACCCAGAAGCCGGACATCAGCCATCCGAAATAAGTCGTCGGCTCGCCGGTCGATACGGGGCTCAGGAAGATGCCCCAGTTCCAGTGGTAAGACATGGGCAAGACTCCAGCAAAAAGAGACGGAAGAAGCGGGGCCTCTTCCGTCTCATTAGCGTCATTTCTGCATCAACGGCCCTGCGGTCAGTCGAGCGCCTTGTCGTTCGGGTTCGCGTACAGCTTCTTCATCGAATCGGACAGCGGGAAGTTCAGGTTCAGCCCCTTCGGCGGGATCGGGTTCTCGAACCACTTCGCGTAGATCTTCGCGGCTTCGCCCGACTTCTCGACTTGCGAGATCGCGTCGTCGACGACCTTCTTGAAGTCCGCATCGCCCTTGCGCATCATGCAGCCGTACGCTTCTTCCGATTGCGGCGTGCCGACGATCACCCACTCGCCCGGTTGCTTCGCCTTCGCGCGCTCGCCCGCGAGCAGCGCGTCATCCATCATGAACGCGACCGCGCGGCCCGATTCCAGCGTATTGAACGAATCGCCGTGATCCTTCGCGCTGATGATGTTCATGCCGAGCTGCTTGTCGTTGTTCATCTTGCGCAGCAGGCGCTCCGACGTCGTGCCGGCGGTGGTCACGACCGTCTTGCCCTTCAGGTCGGCGAAATCCTTGACGCCCGAATCCTTCTTCGTCATCAGGCGCGTGCCGATCACGAAGATCGTGTCGGAGAACGCAGCCTGTTGCTGGCGCTCGACGTTGTTGGTGGTCGAGCCGCACTCGATGTCGACCGTGCCGTTCTGCACGAGCGGGATGCGGTTCTGCGACGTGACCGGAATGTTCTTCACCTGCAGGTTCGGCAGGTTCAGCTTCTTCTTCACCGCGTCGACCACCTTCAGCTGGAATTCGCGCGAATAGCCGACCACCTGCTGGCTCTGGTCATAGTAGGAGAACGGAATCGACGATTCGCGGTGCCCCAGCGCGATCACGCCCGTGTCCTTGATCTTCTTCAGCGTGCCCGTCTCCTGAGCATGCGCGCCGCTTGCGAACGCGCAAAGCGCCGCGAACATCAGGACTGCCTTTTGGTATTTCATTTTGGTCATCTCCTTGGCTAAAACCCGCGCCAGTGTATCAAAGTAATATTTTTGAAAGTACTGGTTGTTTACCGCACTACGCATCGCGCTGCGCGAAGCCGTCCTCCCGGCTTCGGGCGCCCTTCCGGCGCCTGAATGCGCGCGCGGGCGATGCCGGATTCGGCACCGCCCGCGAGGGTTCATGCACGCAACCGGACGGATTGCGTCATGGATTGATCGTAGTCAACCGATCTGAAATCGGCAACCGCCGATCAGGGGTACAGGCCGCGCATTTCGCGCGCCATCAGGATGCGCTTGCACGCAACGATGAACGCTGCGGTACGCACCGACACCTTGTGCTCTTCCGCGACCGCCCACACGCCGGAGAACGCTTCGCGCATCACGCGTTCGAGACGATGGTTGATCTCGTCTTCCGTCCAGAAGAAGCTCGAGAAATCCTGCACCCATTCGAAGTACGACACGGTCACGCCACCCGCGTTCGCGATCACGTCCGGGATCACCAGCACGCCGTTCGCGGTCAGGATGTCGTCCGCCGCCGTCGTCGTCGGGCCGTTCGCGCCTTCGACGACGATCTTCGTGCGGATCTTCCCTGCGTTCTTCTCGGTGATCTGGTTTTCCAGTGCCGCCGGGATCAGGATGTCGGTTTCGACCGTCCAGAACTCGTCATTCGGCATCGGCTCCGCGCCTTCGAAGCCCGCGACGCCGCCCGTGCGTGCGACGTGGTCGAGCAGCTTGTTCGAATCGAGGCCGGCCGGCTGGTAGATCGTGCCCGTGTGATCCTGCACCGCGATCACCTTCGCACCCGCTTCCTGGAACAGCTTCGCCGCGATGCCGCCGACGTTGCCGAAGCCCTGCACCGCGATGCGTGCGCCTTCGATCTCGAGGCCCTTCTTCTTCGCCGCTTCGCTGCCGACGACGAACACGCCGCGGCCCGTTGCTTCCTTGCGGCCGAGCGAACCGCCGAGCGCGATCGGCTTGCCGGTCACGACGCCGGTCGACGTCTGGCCCTGGTTCATCGAGTACGTGTCCATCATCCACGCCATCACCTGTTCGTTGGTGTTGACGTCCGGCGCCGGGATGTCGGTGTTCGGGCCGATGATGATGCCGATTTCGCTGGTGTAGCGGCGCGTCACGCGCTCGAGCTCACCACGCGACAGCTTGCGCGGGTCGACGCGGATACCGCCCTTCGCGCCGCCGTACGGCACGTTCACGGCCGCGTTCTTGACCGACATCCATGCGGACAGTGCCATCACTTCCGACAGCGTCACGTCCTGGTGGTAACGCACGCCGCCCTTGCCCGGGCCGCGCGACACGTTGTGCTGCACGCGATAGCCTTCGAAGTGCGCGACGGTACCGTTGTCGAGCTCGATCGGGCAGTCGACGATCAGGATGCGCTTCGGGCGCTTCAGCGTTTCGAGCCAGCGCGACAGCGAACCGAGATACGGCGCGACGCGGTCGACTTGCTGAAGGTAGTTGCCCCACGGGCCGAGATCGTCGGCGTGCAGGTAGGACGGGATGGACTGCAATTGCGAAGACATGGATGCTCCAACGGTCAACAGGTGCGCACATTGTCGAAAAACCCGTTTTTTTTATCCAATGCCGTTTGCTTATTCGATTATGCGTTTCTTGCATGATCGCGATTTTTCGCAAATCTGCGGTCGATTTGCGCAAGAACGCCCGCGATCGATCGTGCATCGCGTGCGTGAAAAATCGTGTTTCCCGAAGGCGGGACGGCCGCCGGACAGCCGCCCGACAGGCATCGCAAGCTCGACGACAGCAGGCCGGCGGTTAACCGCCCACGGTTAACCCGCGGTTTCGCGCAGTTCGTCGCGCACGACGTCCCACAGCGCACGCACGAGCTTCTGCCGCGGATCGTCGCCCTGCAGCGCGAGCTTGTCGCAGTACAGCCGGATCTCCATGGTCAGCGTGAACGGGAACGCGCCGCCGCGCACCGACCGGTCGAGCCGGATCAGGCGGCCGCCCGCGACCGCATCCTCGACCGCGCTGTGCGGCAGGAACGCGATGCCGTGGCCCGCGAGCGCCATCGCCTTCAGCCCTTCGGCCATGTCGGTCTCGTACACGCGATCGAGGAACAGCGGTGTCGTCGCATTCGCGACGATGACTTCCGTCATCCGGCCGAGATACGCGTTCGGCGTATAGGACAGGTACGGCACGCGCGCGTCGGCCGTGCCGGGCAGCGTATAGCGCGGCCGCCCCGCGCGGCCCGGCGCCGAGAACGGGCTGATCGGCTCGCTGCCGAGGATCAGCATGTCGTAGCGCGCCGGATCGAGCGCGACCGGATGGCTCGGGTGGTGGTAGCCCATCACGAGATCGCAGCCGCCCTCGACGAGCGACAGCACCGCGTCGTGCACGTTCAGCGCGCGCAGCCGCGTGTGGACCTGGCCCATCTTCGCCTCGATCCGCTGCAGCCAGCGCGGGAAGTACGTGAGCGACAGCGTGTGCGGCACCGCGAACTCGATCGTCGGCACCGGCGCGCCGACGTGGCCACGCAGCAGCGTGCGCGCCTCGTGCGCCTGCGACAGCATCGTCAGCGCCTGTTCGTAGAAGATCTGCCCGGCCTGCGTGAGCCGCGTCGGATAGACCGAACGATCGATCAGTTCGGTCGCGAGCCATGCCTCGAGCGCCTGGATGCGCCGCGAAAACGCCGGCTGCGACACGTGCCGCAGCTCGGCGGACCGGCTAAAGCTGCGCGTTTCCGCGAGCGAGACGAAGTCTTCGAGCCATTTCAGTTCCATGCAGGCGGGCGCGGCGGGCGGCGGTCGGGAAGAAGCCTGCATTCTACCGGCGGGCGGCCCCGGCCGGCGGTGCGGCGAGCGGCCCGGCGCCCCGCCGCGAACGGGCGCCGACGCGGTATCGGCACGCGACAGCGCCCGCCGGCCGCGCGCGGCCGGGATCGTCCCGCGCCGATGGTAAAATGCCGGATTCTCCCTCCCCTCGCTCGACCCGGCCCCAAGGCCCGCCCGATCATGTCCGACACTCGTCCCGATACGCTTTTCGCCCTCACCGCGCTTTCGCCCATCGACGGCCGCTACGCCAGCAAGACCGAAGCGCTGCGCGACTGGCTCTCCGAAGCCGCCTTCATGCGCCACCGCGTCACCGTCGAGGTGCACTGGCTGATCGCGCTGTCGCGCGCCGGCTTCGCGGAAGTCCCGCGCTTCTCCGACGCGTCCGAACAGTTCCTGCTGCAGCTCGCCGAGCGCTTCACCGCGCACGACGCCGCCCGCATCAAGGACATCGAGCGCGTGACGAACCACGACGTGAAGGCCGTCGAATACTGGCTGAAGGAATCGGTGAAGGGCCAGGAAGAACTCGAAAAGGCCAGCGAATTCATCCACTTCGCGTGCACGTCGGAAGACATCAACAACACGTCGCACGGCATGATGCTCGCCGGCGCGCGCGAACACGTGATCCTGCCGGCGCTGCGCACGGTCCACCAGCGCCTCGTCGCGCTCGCGCACGCGCACGCCGAGCAGCCGATGCTGTCGCGCACGCACGGCCAGCCGGCCAGCCCGACGACGCTCGGCAAGGAACTCGCGAACGTCGCGGCCCGCCTCGCCCGTGCGATCACGCGCATCGAGAAGGTCGAGATCCTCGGCAAGATGAACGGCGCGGTCGGCAACTTCAACGCGCACCTGTCGGCGTATCCGGAATTCGACTGGGAAGCGTTCTCGCGCGACGTGATCGAGAACCGCCTGAAGCTCACGTTCAACCCGTACACGATCCAGATCGAGCCGCACGACTACATGGCCGAGCTGTTCGACGCCGTGGCGCGCGCGAACACGATCCTGCTCGACCTCGACCGCGACGTGTGGGGCTACATCTCGGTCGGCTACTTCAAGCAGAAGACGAAGGCCGGTGAAATCGGCTCGTCGACGATGCCGCACAAGGTCAACCCGATCGACTTCGAGAACTCGGAAGGCAACCTCGGCCTCGCGAACGCGACGCTGCGCCACCTCGCCGACAAGCTGCCGGTGTCGCGCTGGCAGCGCGACCTGACCGACTCGACGGTGCTGCGCAACATGGGCGTCGCGCTCGGCTACTCGCTGCTCGCGTACGACTCGCTGATCCGCGGCCTCGACAAGCTCGAAGTGAACCCGCAGCGCCTGAACGAAGACCTCGACAACTGCTGGGAAGTGCTCGCCGAGCCGGTGCAGACGGTGATGCGCCGCTACGGCATCGAGAACCCGTACGAGCAGTTGAAGGAACTGACGCGCGGCAAGGGCATCACGCGCGAAGCGCTGCAGGAGTTCGTCGGCACGCTCGCGATCCCGCAAGAGGCGAAGGATCTCCTGCTCGCGATGACGCCGGCGTCGTACATCGGCAAGGCCGTCGAACTCGCGAAGCGGATCGCGTAAGCGCCGCCGTCTGCGCACGTAAAAAAAGCCCGATGCGAGCAATTGCATCGGGCTTTTTCGTTGCCTGCGCGGCAGCATCAGAACGAGATCATCCGCCCCGGATTGAGCGCGCTCATCACGCTCATCGCGGCCTTCGCCGCGGGAATCGCGATCGGCGACAACTGGCGGCCGAGCGGAATCGAGCGATGGTCGATGCCGGTCAGCATCGAGAAATCGTCGTTACGACCGACGAAATCGTCACAGATCGCCTTGCCGATCCGCACCGTCTGCGCGACGCCGTGGCCGCTCCAGCCCTGCACCATGTACATCGGCACACGGCCGTCGGTCTTGCGGCTGTCGGTCGCGCCGTTCAGCGTGAAGTCGCTGACGCCGCTCCAGCAATAGTCGAGCGCGAACCGGCCGTCATGCTGCGGGAACACCGTGTTCAACCGCGTCAGCAGGTACGCGTTCACGTCGGGCTGCGCCCAGCACGTGCCGGTGCCCTGCCCGCCGAACAGCAGGCGGTTGCCGCGGACCGGCCGGTAATAGTCGATCTGGAACTGCGTGTCGTACACGGGCATGCCGGCCGGCATCAGCGTCGCGACGTCGACGTCGAGCGGCGCCGTCACGCTCACGTAGGTAAAGAACGGCACCGTGGTCGCCGCGCCGTCGTCGAGCAGCCGGAACGTCGTGTTGTGCAGTGCGAGCACGACGCCGCGGCGCGCGGTGATCGTGCCGCC
Organism: Burkholderia sp. AU33803; assembly: GCF_002223095.1. Taxonomy (NCBI): domain Bacteria; kingdom Pseudomonadati; phylum Pseudomonadota; class Betaproteobacteria; order Burkholderiales; family Burkholderiaceae; genus Burkholderia; species Burkholderia sp. AU33803. The sequence goes on along the minus strand of NZ_NKFJ01000004.1, from coordinate 126,498 downwards.
CGGCGTCGTCGCGACGACGCCCTCCGGCGTCTCGTCGAGCTCGAGCACCTCGGTGCCCTCGAACAGCGCGCCGCCGTTCAGCCGGAAGCCGTGCACGAGGCCGCGCACCAGTGCGAGCGGATGAATCTGCCCGCCGATCGCGTCGATCGCCGCGCCGTGATACAGCCCCGAGCGCACGTAGTCGTCATGCAGCTGATGGCGGCCGACGAGCGTCACGCCCGCGTCGCCGAGATGGCGGCGCGCATCCGCGCCGTCCAGCAACGCGCTCATGTGGCCCGGGTGGACCGCCGCGGTGATGTGGCCGCGCTTGCGGTCGAGCTCGAGCGCGTAACGTGCGCCGATCGCATCGATCAGGTCCATCGATTCGGCCGACGCGAAGCGCCACAGCCGCTTCGCGTCGTCGTGCGACAGGTAGTCGATCATGTCGGCGGCTTCCCAGCGCGCGAGGCCGGGCGTCAGTTGCCCGCCGTTGCGGCCCGATGCGGCCGAGCCGACGTGGTGCTTGTCGACGAGGATCGTGTCGACACCCGCTTCCGCGAGATGCAGCGCGGCCGACGCGCCGAGCAGGCCCGCGCCGATCACGAGCACGTCGCAGACGGCATCGTGCGCGAGCGGCGCGCTGTTCGCGTGGCGTGACAGCGACGCCTCGTACCAGTTCGCCGGGTGCTCGCCGTCGTAGCGGGCCGGGTCGCACCAGTTCCAGTTGTCTTTTTCGATGTTCAGTTGCGTTGGTTCGAAACGCGATTCGCCCTGGATCAGGGATTGATTGTTGAAAGTCATGATTGCACTTGCATGGTCTTGGGCCGCCTGTCGAAGGGCCTCGTTGCTTCGAGGCTTCGCGGGTGGGGCAGCCGGTTCCACATGGGTGTCAACGAGAAAAGGGGCGTGATGGCCCGTGTTGACGGCGGGCACGCTCGTGCCGCCTGGATCCCGGACTGTGCGAAAGCACGTATTGAAAGGTGCCGGGACACCCAATTTCTACACCGCAGAAATAATTCTACAGTGTAGAATAAGCTTTCGTCAAGTTTACAACCGGTGCCGTACCGGCCCGCCAGCCCGCATCGATGAAAGACAAACCCGCCCAGGGCCCGCGCGGCCTCGACAAGGAGGCGATCGTCGCGGCCGCGCTCGCGCTGCTCGAAGACGTCGGCGAAGCCGCGTTCAGCGTGCGCAAGCTCGCGCAAACGGTCGGCTGCGACCCGATGAGCGTGCTGTACCACTTCAAGTCGAAGGAAGGCCTGAGCCGCGCGATCGCGAACGCGCTGTCGCGCTCGCTCGTGCCGGTCGACGCCGCGCTGCCGTGGCGCGAACGGCTGCGCGACCTCGCACGCCAGTACCGCGCGCTCGCGCTGCGCTACCCGGCCGCGTTCGCGCTGCTGCAGCGGCACATGAGTACCGGGCCCGCCGATCTCGCACACATCGAGGCCGTGCATCGCGCGCTGGCCGACGCCGGCATCCCGCGCGCGGCGCTGCCGTCGGTGTGCGTCGGCTGGTATGCGAGCGTGATCGGCCTGGCCGCGGCCGAAGCCGGCGGCCTCACGCGCGCCGCGAACGATGTCGAGCTCGCGGAAATGGAAGCGCTGTCCGACGCCGCGCATCCGCTCGTCAAGGCAGCCGCCCCGCTCTATGCGCAGCTCGATCCGGCCGCCGTGCACGACACGATGCTCGACGTGCTGCTCGACGGCATCGCGAAGCAAGCACCCGCGGCGTGACCGGCCCGAGACCGGCGAGCCGCCAACGAAAAAGGCGCCCGAAGGCGCCTTTTTTATGAAGATTGCCGCGAACCGCGCTCAGTGCTGCTGCGCGGTACCGATCTTCAGCATGACCTGATCGACGATCTGCTCGGGCGTCAGCTCGATGCTGACCTCGATCGCTTCGTCCGGGCCCGGCTCCTCGAGCGTGTCGAGCTGGCTCTTCAGCAGCGACGGATCGAAGAAATGGCCGGTGCGGCTCCCCAGACGCTCGTGCAACACCTCGAACGAGCCCTTCAGATACACGAACCGCACGTCGGTGTCGGTGCCACGCAGCACGTCGCGGTACGACCGCTTCAGCGACGAGCACGTGAACACGGCCGTCTCACCGGCACGCTGCTTTTCCTCGATGGCCGCGCGGATCGTGCGCAGCCACGGCCAGCGGTCTTCATCGGTCAGCGGAATGCCGTGATGCATCTTTTCCTTGTTCGCCGCGCTGTGAAACGCGTCGCCATCGGTATAGCTGCACGACAGGCGTTCCGCCAGCATTTCGCCGATCAGCGACTTGCCCGCGCCCGACACGCCCATTGCGATCAGAATCATTGACTACCCCTTGTTACAAAACCACGCTCAGCAGCAGCGTAAAGCTCAGACCGAGCACCGAGATGATGGTTTCAAGCAGCGACCAGGTCTTGAAGGTCTGGCCCACCGTCATCCCGAAATATTCCTTGATCAGCCAGAAGCCGCCGTCGTTCACGTGCGAGAAGATCAGCGAGCCCGAGCCCGTCGCGAGCACGAGCAGCTCCGGCCGGACCGACGCGCCCGACGCCGCCGCGATCGGCGCGACGATGCCGCAGGCGGTCGTCATCGCAACCGTCGCCGAACCCGTCGCGAGACGCATCAGCGCCGCGACGAACCAGCCGAGCAGCAGCGGCGACAGGTTGGCATGCTTCGCGGTCTCGACGATCTGCTGCGAGATCCCGCTGTCGCGCAGGACGCCGCCGAAGCCGCCGCCCGCACCGACGATCAGCGTGATGCCGGCGATCGGCGCCAGGCACTCGCTGCAGAACTTCTGGATCTGGTCGCGGTTGAAGCCCTGCTTCGCGCCGAAGGTCCAGAAGCTGACCAGCACGGCGATCAGCAGCGCGACGTCGGAGTTGCCGGCAAAGCGCAGCAGGTTGTTCGGCAGCGACTTCGGCGTGAACACCAGGTCGGCCCAGCTGCCGACCAGCATCAGCACGACGGGCAGCAGGATCGTGAACAGCGTGATGCCGAAGCTCGGCAGTTCGCGCTTGCGGCCGTCCGTGTTCGTGTCGACGAACTGCGCGGCGAGCGGATTGTTTTCCGGCAACTTCACGAACTTCGAGATCGTCAGCGCGAACAGCGGGCCCGCGATGATCGCGGTCGGCACGCCGACGACGAGGCCGAGCGCGATCGTCTTGCCGATGTCGGCGCCGTATTGCTGCACGGCCAGCAGCGCGGCCGGGTGCGGCGGGATCAGGCCGTGCACGACGGACAGGCCGGCCACCATCGGCAGACCGACGACGAGCAGCGACTTGCCGGTCCGCTTCGCGACGTTGAACGCGATCGGGATCAGCAGCACGAAGCCGACTTCGAAGAACACCGGCAGGCCGACGATGATCGCGACGAACATCATCGCCCAGTGGATGTTCTTTTCACCGAACCAGTCGATCAGCGTGGTCGCGATCCGTTCGGCGCCGCCCGATTCGGCCATCATCTTGCCGAGCATCGTGCCGAGGCCGACGACGATCGCGATGTGACCGAGCGTACCGCCGGTGCCCGTCTCGAACGACTTGACGATCTTGTCCATCGGCATGCCGACGACCAGGCCGAGGCCGAGCGAAACGATGATCAGCACCAGGAACGGGTAGATCTTGAAGCGCGCGATCATCAGGATCAGCGCGGCAATCGCGATCAGCGTGAATACGAGCAGCATGCTGCCTTGGACAGCCCCCATGTGGCACTCCTCCTAGAATTGTTCGAACCGGGCGAGTTGTTGCGAGTATGCCCGGCTATGCAGGTCTCCGGAACACGGGGGGTACCCACCCCGTCAGGACGCTGAATTTTACTTATCTTTACGGTCCGCGGATAGAACCGGTTCCATCAGCAAAAACCCTCGGTAAAACAAGCACTAAGGCTCGCTTTCCGAGGGCTGAACCGTCATTCCGTACAAGTCTTAACGGGGAAGCTGGCTCGCGGCTTGCGCGAGGCGCGTGACTTCGGCCCAGTCCTGCGCGGCGAGCGCGGCTTTCGGCGTGAGCCACGAGCCGCCGACGCACACGACGTTCGGCAGTTTCAGGAAATTCGGTGCGGTTTCGACGGTGATGCCGCCGGTCGGGCAGAACTTCAGCGCCGGGAACGGGCCGTGGAACGCCTGCAGCATCGGCACGCCGCCCGCCTGCTGCGCGGGGAAGAACTTCACGATCTCGTAGCCGAATTCGAGCGCCTGGATGATGTCGCTCGGCGTCATCACGCCCGGCAGCAGCGGCAGGCCCGCGTCGAGCGACGCGAGGTGCAGTTCCTTCGTCAGGCCCGGCGACACGCCGAACTTCGCGCCCGCGCGCTTGGCCTGCTCGCAATGCTCGGGCTTCGTGATCGTGCCGACGCCGACGACGATGTCGTCCGCGAGCTGGCTGGCGCGCTGGATCGCTTCCAGGCCGGCCGGCGTGCGCAGCGTGATCTCGAGCACCTTCACGCCGCCTGCGTGCAGTGCACGCGACACGTGTTCGCCCTGCTCGACCGAGTCGAATGCGAGCACCGGGATGACCGGGCCCAGCTTTACGATTTCAGCAATCGTCTTCATTGAATTGGCTCCTTGAAATTCATGCGGCGACGTGGGCGGCCGTTTCGCCGACCAGCGCGCCGAAAACCGATGCGCCCTGCTCGGCCGGCGCGGCGGCCGCGCGGAACACGCCGAACAGTTCACGCCCGAAACCGACTTCGTTCTCGGCCTGGTGCAGCGGCTGCGCGACCGGGCGCGCCTGCCACTCGGCGGCGTCGACCTCGATGTCGAGCACGCCGGCTTCCGCGTCGATCACGAGCGTATCGCCCGTCTTCACCTTGCCGAGCGGGCCGGCGAGCAACGCTTCCGGCGACACGTGGATCACGGCCGGCACCTTGCCCGACGCGCCCGACATGCGGCCGTCGGTGACCAGCGCGACGTGGAAACCCTGATCCTGCAGCACGCCGAGCAGCGGCGTCAAACGGTGCAGCTCGGGCATCCCGTTCGCGCGCGCGCCCTGGAAGCGCACCACCGCGACGAAATCGCGCTTCAGCTCGCCGCGATCGAATGCTTCCTGCACGGCTTCCTGCGAATCGAACACGATCGCGGGCGCCGTCACCTTGCGGTGCTCGGGCGCGACCGCCGAAATCTTGATCACGCCGCGGCCGAGGCGGCCCTGCATCAGGCGCAGGCCGCCGTCCGGCTGGAACGGGTCGCGGATGCCGCGCAGGACCTTCGTGTCGTGGCTCTCGGCCGCGCCGTCGACCCAGGCGAGCTTGCCGTCGATCAGCTTCGGCTCCTTCGTGTAGTGCGCGAGACCCTTGCCGGCGACCGTCGTCACGTCCTCGTGCAGCAGCCCGCCTTCGAGCAGGTTGCGGACCAGGAAGGCCACGCCGCCCGCCGCGTGGAAATGGTTCACGTCGGCCTTGCCGTTCGGGTAGATCTTCGCGAGCAGCGGCACGACGGCCGACAGTTCGTCGAAATCGTTCCAGTCGATCAGGATGCCGGCCGCGCGCGCGATCGCGACGAGGTGCAGCGTGTGGTTGGTCGAGCCGCCCGTCGCGAGCAGCGCGACGATCCCGTTGACGATCGCCTTCTCGTCGATCACGTGGCCGATCGGCGTGTAGTGGCCGCGCTCGACGGTCAGGTCGAGCACGCGGCGCGCGGCCTCGGCGGTGAGCGCGGTGCGCAGCGGCGTGTGCGGGTGGACGAATGCCGAACCCGGCAGGTGCAGCCCCATCAGCTCCATCAGCATCTGGTTGCTGTTCGCGGTGCCGTAGAACGTGCAGGTGCCGTGGCCGTGATACGCGGCCGATTCGGCTTCGAGCAGCGCGTCGCGGCCGACCTGGCCGGTCGCGAACTGCTGGCGGATCTTCGCCTTGTCGTCGTTCGACAGGCCGCTCGTCATCGGGCCGGCCGGCACGAAGATCGTCGGCAGGTGGCCGAACTGCAGCGCGCCGATCAGCAGGCCCGGCACGATCTTGTCGCAGATGCCGAGGCAGAGCGCCGCGTCGAACATGTTGTGCGTGAGCGCGATCGCCGTGCCCATCGCGATCGCCTCGCGCGAGAACAGCGACAGCTCCATCCCCGGGTTGCCCTGCGTGACGCCGTCGCACATCGCCGGCACGCCGCCCGCGAACTGCGCGACCCCGCCGTTCTCGCGCGCGGCCGCCTTGATGATCTCGGGGAAATCCTTGTACGGCGCATGCGCGGACAGCATCTCGTTGTACGAGGACACGATGCCGATGTTCGGCTCGCGGATCGCCTTGATCGAGAACTTGTCGTTACCCTCGAGGCCGGCGAAGCCGTGCGCGAGGTTCGCGCACGACAGCGCGCCGCGCGCCGGGAACTTGCCCTGCGCGCCGTCGATGCGCTGCAGATAGGCGGAACGGGTCGATTGGCTGCGGGCGATCACGCGTTCGGTGACCTTCGCCAGAGTGGGGTGCAGCGACGTCATGCTGGGCGCTCCTGTATGCCGGCCGACACCGGCGGTTGGAATCGTGGGGACGGTCGAATGCATCGACAGAACGAAGTCAGTCTAGTAGAAAAACTACAAGCATGCAATGCGGATTCGTCGACCCGCAACCCGCATTCCCGCCACCAGCAAGGCGACACCTAGTGAAAACCCTAATTCTCCTCACTGAAAGCACTGCGCCCACGCTAGTATTTTTCTGTAGATTTTCTACAATTCGATTGCGATACACTCGCTCATCCGAACCCGATTTCCGCCTGCCGTCCCATGCTGCCCCGCATTGAAGCGATCCGCACCGAGTTGCGCCCGTCCGAGCGCAAGCTCGCCGACTACATCCTCGCCGCGCCGCGCGAGGTGCTCGACCTCGCGATGACCGAGCTGTCGACGCGCGCGGGCGTCAGCCAGCCGACGATCGCGCGCTTCTGCCAGGCGCTCGGCTGCAGCGGCTTTCGCGAATTCAAGATCCGGCTCGCGCAGAGCGTCGCGCCGGGCGTGTCGTCGGTCTATCGCGACGTCGAGCCCGACGAACCGGCGCCCGGCATAATCGGCAAGGTGTTCGACCGCACGATCGGCGCACTGATCGAAGTGCGCAACAGCCTGTCCGCCGGCAGCGTCGCCGAGGCGATCGGGCTGTTGTCGAACGCGTCGCGGATCGAGTTCTACGGCGCCGGCGGCTCCGGTATCGCCGCGCAGGACATCCAGCACAAGTTCTTCCGGCTCGGCGTGCCGAGTGTCGCGTATTCGGATCCGCACACGTTCTCGATGTCGTCGGCGCTGCTCGGCCCGCACGACGTCGTCGTCGCGATCTCGAACACCGGCCGCACGCGTGACATCGTCGACGCCGCACGCTCCGCGCTCGCATGCGGCGCGAAGGTCGTCGCGATCACGCAGAGCCATTCGCCGCTCGCGAAGCTCGCAACGGTGAGTCTCGCGTCGAATGTCGCGGAGGAAACCGACGTGTTCTCGCCGATGACGTCGCGGATGTCGCATCTCGCGATCGGCGACATCCTCGCGGTCGGCGTCGCGCTGTCGCGCGGCCCCGCGCTGATGGAACGGGTCGGCCGTGCGAAGGAGGCGATCACGCGCCGCCGGATCGACGACGGCACGAAGGATTGAGCAGACGCCGCGCCGACCGCGCGCACGAACCGTAAACGACAAACGGCGCCCCGCGGGGCGCCGTTGCGCATCAGGCAGCGCCGGCAACCTCGCCGGCCCTGCCGCTCAGAACGGCTTGATCACGACCAGCGCGACCGCCGCGAGCATGCCGAGCACCGGCAGCTCGTTGAACACGCGATACCACTTGTCGGTGCGGCGGTTCTCGCCACGCTCGAACACCCGCAGCAGGTGCCCGCAATACGCGTGATAGACGATCAGCAGCAGTACGACCGTCACCTTCGCGTGAATCCAGCCCTGCCCCTGCCCGATGCCGATCGACAGCCAGAGCCACAGCCCGCAGGCCAGCGCCGGCACCGCGATCATCGTCATGAAGCGGAACAGCTTGCGCGCCATCAGCAGCAGGCGACGCACGGCGGCCGGATCGGTTTCCATGGCCAGGTTCACGTAGATGCGCGGCAGGTAGAACAACCCTGCAAACCACGCGGCGATCAGAACGATATGGAACGTCTTGACCCAGAGCATCGCCATCGATTGTGTGCCTCGCTGTTTACTGGCGGCCTTCGCCGTGTCCGAGCACGACGTACTTCAGCGACGTCAGCCCTTCCAGGCCGACGGGGCCGCGTGCGTGCAGCTTGTCGTTCGAGATGCCGATTTCCGCGCCGAGGCCAAATTCGAAGCCGTCCGCGAAGCGCGTCGATGCGTTGACCATCACGCTCGCCGAATCGACCTCGCGCAGGAACCGCATCGCGCGGTCGTGATCCTCGGTGACGATCGCGTCCGTGTGGTGCGAGCCGTAGTGGTTGATGTGCTCGATCGCGGCGTCGAGGCCGTCGACGACCTTGATCGCGAGCACCGGCGCGAGATACTCGGTGTGCCAGTCTTCCTCGGTGGCGTCGACGAGCGGGCCGACGCCCGCATCGGCGAGCACCGCGCGCGCGGCCGCGTCGACGCGCAGTTCGACCTGCTTGTCGCGATACAGCTTGCCGAGCGGCGGCAGCAGCGTCGCCGCGATACCGCTTGCGACGAGCAGCGTCTCCATCGTGTTGCAGGTGCCGTAGCGATGCGTCTTCGCGTTGTCGCAGACGGTCAGCGCCTTGGCGAGATCGGCGCGATCGTCGACGTACACGTGGCAGATGCCGTCGAGGTGCTTGATCATCGGCACGCGCGCCTCGTTGATCAGGCGCTCGATCAGGCTCTTGCCGCCGCGCGGCACGATCACGTCGACGTATTCGGTCATCGTGATCAGCTTGCCGACCGCCGCGCGATCGGCCGTCGCGACGACCTGCACCGCGTCCTGCGGCAGGCCGGCGGCTTCGAGCCCTTCGCCGATCAGCTTCGCGAGCGCGGCGTTCGATTCGAGCGCTTCGGAGCCGCCGCGCAGGATCGTCGCGTTGCCCGACTTCAGGCACAGCGCAGCCGCGTCGATCGTCACGTTCGGGCGCGATTCGTAGATGATGCCGATCACGCCGAGCGGCACACGCATCTGGCCGACCTGGATGCCGCTCGGGCGGTATTTGAGGTTGCCGATCTCGCCGATCGGATCGGCCAGCGACGCCACCTGGCGCAAGCCTTCGACCATCGTCTTCAGCGCCTTGTCCGACAGCGTCAGGCGATCGACGAACGCGGCATCCAGCCCCTTTTCACGGGCACGGGCGACATCGCGCGCATTCGCGTCCTTCAGCACCTGCGCGTCGCGTTCGATCGCGCGCGCCACGGCGTCGAGCGCCGCGTTCTTCGCGGCCGTGCTGGCGCGCGCCATCGCGCGGGAAGCGTGCCGGGCGCGACGGCCCAGGTCGGTCATGTACTGATCGATATCCATCGTGTGACTCGAGAAGCGCGCCGCGCGGGGCGGCATGAATTCGTGGGGAAGCGTGAGCGGCGGCGGCCGGAGGGCCGCGCCAGCTATCGAAACATTGTAAGCGGGTTGCGCAGCGCGCGCTGAAGGCCCGAACGGGACTTAGCGTCGCACGCGCCCCGCGGTCGGCGGTCGCTCGGCGCGGGCACCGGCCACCGTCATCGCGAGCTGGAACAGCCCGTCCCACGGATCGGGCGGCGGTTCGTCCTGCGTACGACGGCCCGGCGCGACGGCCGTGAGCCCCTTGACCTGACGGTCGAGCTTCGCGGCAAACGCGAGCGCCTTCTCGAGCACGGCTTCGGACACGCGATTCAGCGCGGGACCGATCAGCCGCTCGCGCGGCCCCCACACGCGGTTCTCGCGCAGCAGCGTTGCCAGCGGCTTGCCGGCCGTCGTGCCGCGCTTGATCCGCAGCAGCGTGCGCAATTCCTCGACGACGGCCCACATCACGAGCACGATCGCCTCGCCCTCGCCCTTCAACCCGTCGATCATCCGCGCGAGCCGCGCGGCGTCGCCGGCGAGCATGGCTTCGTTCAGCTTGAAGACGTCGTAACGCGCGACGTTCAGCACCGCGTCGTGCACCTGCTCGAACGACAGCGCTCCCTGCGGATACAGCAGCCCGAGCTTCTGGATTTCCTGGTGCGCGGCGAGCAGGTTGCCTTCGACGCGCTCGGCGATGAACTGCAGCGCGCGCCGCCCGTCCTCGCCGGGCGCGGCGCGCTGGCCCTGCAGCGCGAGGCGCTGGCCGATCCAGTTCGGCAGCTGCGCGCGGTCGACCGGATCGATCTTCAGCGCGACGCCGCCGTTCTGCAGCGCGGTGAACCACGCGGATTTCTGCGTGGCCGCGTCGAGGCGCGGCAGCGTGACGAGCATCAGCGCGTCGGGGTTCGGCGTGGCCGCGAGCGTCTTCAGCGCATCGGCGCCTTCCTTGCCGGGCTTGCCCGACGGAATGCGCAGCTCGATCAGCTGGCGCTCGCCGAACAGCGACATCGCCTGGGTCGCGCCGAGCAGCACGCTCCAGTCGAAGCCGCGCTCGACCGTATGCACCGAACGCTCGGTGTAGCCGGCCGCGCGCGCGGCCGCACGAATGCGGTCGCACGCTTCCTGCGCGAGCAGCGGCTCGTCGCCGTAGACGGTATAGAGCCCGGCCAACCCCTTCGCGAGGTGCGGCTCCAGCGCATCAAGTCGCAGTTGCATCGATACGTGCGCCGTCGATCAGAGCGGCGGCGGCGGCAGCGGCGCGCGCGGTGCAACGCCCGGCACCACGTCTTCCGGCGCCGGCGTCAGCGAATGGACGATCGCGAGACGCCGCATCAGCTGGTCGACCGCGTCGCTCTGCATGTCGCCGTAAAGGATGTCGGCTTCCTGCGCCTTCGCGTTCGTGTACTGGTCGCTGTACGTCATCGCGCGGTTCAGCGCGATCACGCTCGGCGGGATCAGCACGGTGCCGTCCTTGCTCGTCAACTGATAACGCAACGTATAGAAGAGCGCGTATTCCTGCGCCGAACCGTACTTGTTGAGCGTCAGCGTGTTCTGGCCACGCGATTCCCACATGGTCAGCACGGCATCGGCGTCATCCGCCGACTTGACGATCTTCGTGTCGCTGCCGGCCTCGACGAGGCGCACGAGGCGCGCCTCGACCGGCGCCGGCGCGCCGGCGATCAGCAGGTGCTTGAACGCGTAGTCCTGCTGGCCGCGCAACTGGAAGCCGCATGCCGACAGCGCAACCGCGCTGCCGACAGCGAGCATCAAAAACGATCTGCGGATCACCTTCGCTCCTTCTGGGTACGTCCGATGGCCGGCGGCCGTCAGACGACGATGTTCACGAGGCGGCCCGGCACGACGACGATCTTCTTCGCCGGCTTGCCGTCGCTGAACTTCGCGAACGCGTCGTCGGCCACTGCCGCGGCTTCGATCGCCTCGCGGCTCGCGTCCTTCGCCACCTTCAGCGCGCCGCGCACCTTGCCGTTCACCTGCAGCACGAGTTCGATCTCGGCCTGCTCGAGCGCGGCCTCGTCGACCTTCGGCCACGGTGCGTCGAGCAGCGGGCCGAATTCGTCCGCGTAGCCGAGCGCCTTCCACAGCTCGAACGTGACGTGCGGCACGACCGGGTACAGCACGCGCAGCAGCACGCCGTACGTTTCACGCAGCACGCCGGGCGTCGCGCCCTTCGCACCGTCGATCGCGTTCAGCATCTTCATCGCAGCGGACACGACCGTGTTGTACTGCAGGCGCTGGTAGTCGAAATCGGCCTGCTTCAGCACGCTGTAGATCTCGCGGCGCAGCGCCTTGTCGGCTTCGCCGAGCGCGGCCGCATCGAAGCCCGCGCGCGCGGCGAGCGCTTCGCGGTTGGTCGCACCGAAGCTCCACACGCGGCGCAGGAAGCGGCTCGCGCCCTCGACGCCCGCACCCGACCACTCGAGCTGCTGCTCGGGCGGCGCGGCGAACATCGTGAACAGGCGCGCGGTATCCGCGCCGTACTGGTCGATCAACAGCTGCGGATCGACACCGTTGTTCTTCGACTTCGACATCTTCTCGATGCCGCCGAGCACGACTGGCTGGCCGTCCGCGTTCAGCGTCGCGCCGACCGGGCGGCCCTTGTCGTCGTGCGTGACCGTCACGTCGAGCGGGTTGTACCAGGTCTTCTTGCCCGATGCGTCCTCGCGGTAGTACGTCTCGTTCAGCACCATGCCCTGCGTGAGCAGGTTCTTCGCCGGCTCGCCGAACTTCACGAGGCCGAGGTCGCGCATCACCTTGGTCCAGAAGCGCGAGTACAGCAGGTGCAGGATCGCGTGCTCGATGCCGCCGATGTACTGGTCCATCGGCATCCAGTAGTCGGTACGCGCGTCGACCATCGTCTCGGCGTCCGGCGCCGTGTAGCGCGAGAAGTACCACGACGAATCGACGAAGGTGTCCATCGTGTCGGTTTCGCGCTTGGCGGCCGCGCCGCACTTCGGGCACGTGCAGTTCAGGAACGCTTCCGACTTCGCGAGCGGGTTGCCCGAGCCGTCCGGCACGAGGTCTTCCGGCAGCACGACGGGCAGATCCTGCTCGGGCACCGGCACGTCGCCGCACGACGGGCAGTGGATGATCGGGATCGGCGTGCCCCAGTAGCGCTGGCGCGACACGCCCCAGTCGCGCAAGCGCCACGTGACCTGCTTGTCGCCGAAGCCGCCGGCGTTCAGGTCGGCCGCGACCGCGTCGACCGCTTCCGCGTAGCGCAGGCCGTCGTACTTGCCGCTGTTCACGCAGACCGCGATTTCCTTGTCGCCGTACCACTCCTGCCACGCGTCGAGCGAGTACTGCTGGCCTTCGGCCGCGATCACCTGCTTGATCGGCAGGTCGTATTTCTTCGCGAACGCGAAATCGCGCTCGTCGTGGCCCGGCACGCCCATCACCGCGCCTTCGCCATAGCTCATCAGCACGTAGTTGCCGATCCACACCTCGACCGGCTCGCCGGTGAGCGGGTGCGTGACCGAGAAGCCCGTCGCGACGCCCTTCTTCTCCATCGTCGCGACGTCGGCCTCGGCGACGCCGCCGCGCTTGCATTCATCGATGAACGCGAGCAGCTCGGGCTTGTCCTGGGCAAGGCGCGTGGCCAGCGGATGCTCGGCCGCGATTGCGCAGAAGGTGACGCCCATGATCGTGTCGGCGCGCGTCGTGAACACGCGCAGCAGCTTCTTCTCGCCGTCGAGTTCGTACGGGAAGCCGAAGTTCACGCCGAAGCTCTTGCCGATCCAGTTCTGCTGCATGATCTTCACGCGCTCGGGCCAGCCGAGGCCGTCGAGGTCGTTCAGCAGCTCATCCGCGTACTGCGTGATGCGCAGGTAGTACATCGGGATCTCGCGCTTCTCGACGAGCGCGCCCGAGCGCCAGCCGCGGCCGTCGATCACCTGCTCGTTCGCGAGCACGGTCTGGTCGACCGGGTCCCAGTTCACGGTACCCGTCTTCTTGTACGCGATGCCCTTCTCGAGCATCTTCAGGAACAGCCACTGGTTCCACTTGTAGTAGTCCGGCTTGCACGTCGCGATTTCGCGCGACCAGTCGATCGCGAGGCCCATCGACTGCATCTGGCGCTTCATGTAGTCGATGTTGTCGTAGGTCCACTTCGCGGGCGGCACGCCGTTCGCCATCGCGGCGTTCTCGGCCGGCATCCCGAACGCATCCCAGCCCATCGGCATCAGCGTGTTGTAGCCGTTCATCCGCAGATAGCGGTACATCACGTCGTTGATCGTGTAGTTGCGCACGTGACCCATGTGCAGCTTGCCGGACGGGTACGGCAGCATCGACACGCAGTAGAACTTCGGCTTCTGCGAATCTTCCTTCGTCTTGTAGGCATCGGCTGCGCGCCAGTCGCCCTGGGCGGCGGCTTCGACGTCGGCGGGTACGTATCTCTCGTGCATGGTGTGGTTCGGACTAGGCTTTAAGCGACGCGACGGCGCGCGCGCAGGAGTGGATCGAAAATCGTGCTTGCCCGGCGGACCTGCAGGTTCGCTGTTGCCGGACCTGTTCGCGGTTTCCGGGCATTTTCCGGGTAACCCGCAGCATGCCCGGGTAGCCTGGAAAATTCCGGGTTACCTGAAAAAAGCCTGCCAACCGGGAAAAACGTTGATTATACCGCCCGCGCCCGCCCATTCGACCGGTCTTGCGGCGTGCGGCCCGATCCCGCGGCCGGGACAGGCCCGCCGGCTCCGCTCAGCGGGTAGCCGGCGCGGCGGGCGCCGCCGCGGAACCGCCCGCCTGCGGCGGCACGTCGGTCACGAAGCCGATCCGCGTGAGGCCGGCGGCCTGCGCGGCGCCCATCACCTGCGCGATCACGTCGTAGCGGGTCGCACGCGATGCGCGCAGCCGCAGCTCGGGCGGCGCGCCGCCCGCGGCGGCGACCCGGAAGCGCGCGGGCAGCGCGTCGAGCGCGACCGGTGCGTCGTCCCAGTACAGCTTGCCCGCGTCGTCGATCGACAAGGTGACGGATTGCGGCGTGTCGCGCGCGACACTGGCCGCGACCTTCGGCAGGTCGAGCCGGATCGCGTGCGTCATCAGCGGCGCGGTGATGATGAAGATGACGAGCAGCACCAGCATCACGTCGATCAGCGGGGTCATGTTGATCTCCGCCATCGGCGCGGACGTCTTGTGGTGCTCGAGTCCGCCGAATGCCATGGTCGCTCCTCTACGGTCTGTTCACGCGTCAGGCTTCCTGCGCGCACACGAACACGTGCAGGTCGCGCGCGAAGCCGTCGAGTTCCTCGGCGAGCTGGCGCACGAGCCGCCCGAGGATGTTGTAGGCCAGCACCGCGGGAATCGCGACGACGAGCCCGAACGCGGTCATGATCAGCGCCTCGCCGACCGGCCCCGCGACGTTCTCGATCTGCGCCTGCCCGCTCGCGGCGATGCTGCCGAGCGCATGGTAGATGCCCCACACGGTGCCGAGCAGCCCGACGAACGGCGCGGTGCTGCCGATCGACGCGAGCAGCACCTGGCCGAATTCGAGGCGCCGCTGCGAGCGCAGCATCGCGTGCCGCAACGCGCGCAGCACGCGTTCGCCGCGCTCGACGCGCGCGGCCAGGGCAGCCGGGTCGTGGTCGTGGGCCGCATCGCGCGCGGCTTCGGCGAGCGGCACGAACACGCGCTCGCGATCGGCGCCGGCGAGCACGGCGATGCCCGCGTCGAGCGACGGCGCGCGCCAGAACGCGGCGAGCGCGCGCGGCCCCTGCCGCTTCGCGCGGACCAGGAGCCAGGCTTTCATGAGGAGGAAGCACCAGCTGGCGACGGACATCGCCAGCAGCACATAGGCGACGGCATGCGTGATCGCATCGCCGCTTTCGAGGTAGTGGACAACGCCGGTGGGTATCGCCATCGGAGTTTCCCCGTGGTGTCAGCGCAGGCCGAGCACGTCCTGCATGTCGAACAGGCCGGCGCCGCGCGCCGACAGGAAGTGGACCGCGCGCAACGCGCCCTGCGCGTACGACACGCGGCTCGACGACTTGTGCGTGATCTCGATGCGCTCGCCGATCCCGGCGAACAGCACGGTGTGATCGCCGACGATGTCGCCGCCGCGCACCGCGGCAAAGCCGATCGACGACGGATCGCGCTCGCCCGTCACGCCGTGGCGGCCGTACACCGCGCAATCGTCGAGCGAGCGCCCGAGCGCGCCGGCGACGGCTTCGCCCATCATCAGCGCGGTGCCCGACGGCGCGTCGACCTTGTGACGATGATGCGCCTCGATGATCTCGATGTCGTAGCCGTGCGAGAAATGCTTCGCCGCGAATTCGAGCAGCTTCAGCGTGACGTTCACGCCGACGCTCATGTTCGCCGCGAACACGATGCCGATCTTGCCCGCCGCGGCCTGCAGCTCGGCCTTCTGCTCGGCGGTGAAGCCGGTCGTGCCGATCACGAGCTTCACGTCGTGGCGCAGCGCGGCCTCGATATGGGCCATCGTGCCTTCCGGACGCGTGAAATCGATCAGGGTGTCGGCCTGCGCGAACACGGCGTCGAGGTCGGCGGTCAGCTTGACCCCTGTTTCCTTGCCGAGGAACGCGCCGGCGTCCTGGCCGAGGAACGGCGAATCGGCGCGGTCGAGCGCGCCGACGAGCTGCGCGTCGGCATCGTTGAGAACGGCTTCGATCAGCATCCGGCCCATTCGGCCCGATGCCCCGGCAATCGCAATCTTCATGGCTTTCTACACGACAGGTATAAAAGCGGGCGGCGCAGGCCGCCCTGTATCCGCACGCCGGCTGCTTACTGCGCCGGCGCGGTGAGCGGCTGGTTCTGCAGGTTGTCCGAGCCTTGCGGGCCGACCGGCGTCGCCTCGTTCGACACGTTCGGCTGCGGCGGACGATGGAACTGGAACTGCGGCTGGATCGCCGGCGCGGCGCCCGGCGGCTGGCCGCCCGGCACCGGCGCGCCGCCCGAGGCCTTCGCGGCCGGCGTGAACCGGCGCGAACCCGAACCCTGCCCCGACACCTGGTTGGTCGCGCGGTTCGCCGCGCGGGCGGCCTGCGCGTTCGCATCCTGGTCGACCACCGCACCGGCCGCCGGCACGGCGGACGGGCTGGCGACCGCCTCCGGCGCCGGCGCGCTCGCGCTCGCTTGCGCGGCGCTCGCGGCGGCAGCCTCGGCGGCCTTCTTCGCCGCTGCGGCCGCCTTCGCCTTCTTGCCGCCGCGGTCGCCGTCGATATCGGCCAGCAGGTCGAGCTCCGAAGGCAGGTTGTCCGCCCCCGTCCAGCTCGCCAGGCGATCGCCCGAGAACGTCACGACGAGATCGCGCTGCTGGACGACTGCCGTCGAGCCGCGCTTGAAGTAAAAGAGGTAGTCCCAACGGTCGGCGTGGAACATGTCGGCCAGCAGCGGGGTGCCGAGCAACGCGCGCACCTGCTCGCGCGACATGCCGACCTGCAACTGCGCGGCCTTCTCCTGCGACACGAAGTTGCCTTGCACGACGGTGATCCGGTAGGGGGTGATGCTCTGCGCGATGCGCTGCGTCACGCTGTCGTACGACGAACAACCAGCCAGCGCGGCAACGGCGGCGGCAGCGATGATGACACTCCGCATGCGGCTCCTCTGAAAGTGCGAAAGAGATTCTGGAATCATTTCCCTCACCGTGCAGGCCCGTGTGCAGGCCGCGCGTGTTTCTGGAACGGCGAAAAGCCGGTAACATTGAAGCCCTGCATTGTACTCTAGGGATGCCTAGCCATGACCAATCCGACGGATCTCAAGAATATCGGGCTAAAGGCCACCCTACCGCGCCTCAAGATTCTCGAGATCTTCCAGCAAAGCCCGGTGCGCCACCTGACGGCAGAAGACGTCTACCGGAACCTGCTCAACGAGCAGCTCGACATCGGGCTGGCCACCGTCTATCGCGTGCTGACGCAGTTCGAGCAGGCCGGCCTGCTCACGCGCAGCAACTTCGAATCCGGCAAGGCCGTGTTCGAACTGAACGAAGGCTCGCACCACGATCACCTCGTGTGCCTCGATTGCGGCCGTGTCGAGGAATTCTTCGACGCCGAGATCGAAGGCCGCCAGCAGGCGATCGCGAAGGAGCGCGGCTTCAAGCTCCAGGAGCACTCGCTCGCGATGTACGGTTCGTGCACGACCGAGAACTGCCCGCACCGCAAGCACTGATTCGCGCGCCTCGCGCACGCAGCACGGCCCGGCCGGCATCTCGCCGCCCGGGCCGTGTTCTTTTCGGGATGGCGGCGACGCACCGCCGCGCGGGTCGTGCGCCCAGGCTTTCGGAAACCCTTCGACACGCCCCCCCGGGCTGCCGTCAGGCAGCCGGAGCCGGGCGTTGCCGTTGCGTCAGGCCGCGCAGGCCGGCTCGAACTCGAGCGCCCACGCGCGCTCGAGCGGGATCTCGTCGCAATTGGGCTGCGGCCCGCCGCGATCGACGATCACGAAATCGCTGACCGCGTCGAGCGCGAGCAGCGGATGGTGCCAGACGCCCTTCGCATAATTCACGCCCTGCCAGCCTTGCGCGAGGAACGCGCGCATCGCGTCCGGCCGGAATTCGCCCGCGGGCGCGACGACGATCGCGTAGCGCGACACGGCCGCGAGCGGGATGAATGCCTGGCTGCCGTGCGGATGGCGCTCCATCAGCGTGACCGCGACCGGCAGCGTACGCGGCTGCGCGCGGAACACGCTGACGAGCGGGCGGCCGCCGTCCGCGCACACGTCGATCGTCGCGAGATCGTGGAAGCGCTCGGTCGTGCCGCCGTTGATCGGAAAATGCCGCGCGCCTTCGAGCGCGATCACGTCGCCGAACGGCGCGAACGCTTCGCGCGTCAGGCGCTCGACGCGCAGGATCCGGGATTCGCTCATGCCGTTGCCCTCCTTCAAGCCGGCTCGCCCCACAGACGCAGGCGCGACACGCCGCCGTCCGGGAAGATGTTGAAACGCACGTGCGTGACGGGGCCGAGCGCGGCAAGCTGGTCGAACGTGTGGACGTGGTCCATCTGCAGCTTCTGCTCGCCGAGCAGTTCGGCCCAGAACATCGCCTGCGTGACGAGCGAATCGTCGGTGCCGCCCGCGACCCGCGCGGCCTGCAGCGAGCAGCGGTCGGGGAAATTGCCCTTGAAGAACGCGGTATCGACCTCGACGCGCCGGATGATGCCCGGCCGCGCGAGCGCGACGATCGCCCAGTCGTTGCCGGGCTCGCGGCGGCGCCGCGTTTCCCAGCCGTCGCCCATGTTCACGCCGCGCCCCGGCATCAGCATCTGCGACGCCGGGCCGAAGTGCTGGTTGTTCGCCGCCACCAGGTAGCCGCCGTTCTCGATCGCCGCGAGATCGACGAGCTCGCCGGCCGGCACCTGGCGCCAGTCGCGCTGCGGCTGGCCGTACACGCGCAGCCGGGCAAGGCCGCCGTCCGGGTACAGGTTCACGCGCAGGTGCGTATAGGGCTGCGCATCGTCGACACTCACGTAGTGATGCGAATTGCCCTGCAGCGTCGTCGCCGGGACGATCGGGCGCCATTGCGCGTCATCAGGCGGCGTGTCGCCTTCGGCGACGCACGCGTCGATCGACGCGGCCGGCGGGAAGTTGCCGGTGAAATGGCTCGTATCGAGGTCGACGCCGTGGATCACGCCCGGCCGCGCGAGCCGCACCACGCAGAAGTCGTGGCCGGTCGTGCGCTTGCGGCGCGTTTCCCAGCCGTCCATCCACTTGCCGTGGTCGTCGTACTTGCCGGGGATGAACACGGCCGGCTCGGGATTGAGCATGCGCTCCTTCGGCGCGAAGAATTCGTCGCTGGCAAAGAGCGCCTGCGCCCCGAGGCGCGGGTCGGCGAGGTTCATGTAGCGCCGCGTGAAGGCCGGCGCATTCGGATCGAGGATGGGGGCTGCCATGTCGTCTCCTGATGTGGGATCGCGTGCCGGCGCATCGAGGCGCCGGCCGCATGCATTCGGGTGCGCGGAACGACCAGGGGAAGCCGCCCCGCGCGGGGGTGCGCTCAGAGCGCGTGAGCCTGGTCGCCGGCGACCGGGGCCGCGCGGCCTTCCTCTTCGGCCGGCACGTAGCGCAGCTCGCGATTCAGCACGCGGGTCGCGCGGGCACGATCGATGTCGTTCTCCCACACCGCGACGACCACCGTCGCGACGCAGTTGCCGATCAGGTTGGTCAGCGCGCGGGCGATGCCGACGAACCAGTCGACCGGCAGGATCAGCACGAGGCCGAGCACCGGAATCGCGGGGATCGCCGACAGCGTCGCCGCGAGGATCACGATCGCCGAGCCCGGGATCCCGTGCGCGCCCTTCGACGTGACGAGCGACACGAGCAGCACGACGATCAGGTCATGCGTCGACAGCGGCGTGTTGGTGGCCTGCGCGATGAACAGCACGGCGAGCGTCAGGTAGATCGAGAAGCCGTCGAGGTTGAACGAATAGCCGGTCGGGATCACGAGGCCGACCGTCGAATCCTTCACGCCCATGTATTCGAGCTTGCGCATCACCTGCGGCAGCACCGCGTCCGACGACGCCGTGCCGAGCACGATCGACAGCTCCTCGCGCAGGTAGCGGATCAGCTTGAACACCGAGAAGCCCGCGAGCCGCATCACGACGCCGAGCACGACCGTGACGAACACGAAGCAGCTCAGGTAGAACACCGCGACCAGGTAGCCGAGCTGCTTGAGCGACGCGACGCCGTACTTGCCGGTCGTGAACGCGATCGCGCCGAGCACGCCGAGCGGCGCGAGCTTGATGATGAAGCCGATGATCCGGAAGAACACGTGCGACAGTTCCTCGATCAGCGAGTTGACGCGCTGCGCCTTGTCGCCGAGCAGCGACAGCGCGGAGCCGAACAGCACCGCGAACACGAGGATCTGCAGGATGTCGCCCTTCGCGAACGCGTCGATCGCGGTCTCGGGGATGATCTTCATCAGGTAGCCGGCCGTGTCCTTCAGGCTTTCGGCGTTCTTCGCGTACGTCGCGAGCGACGACGCGTCGAGCGAGCGCAGGTCGATGTTCATCCCGACGCCCGGGCGCGTGAGCCACGCGAGCACGAGGCCGATGCCGAGCGCGAGCGTCGTCATGATCTCGAAGTAGATCACGGCCTTCAGGCCGACCCGGCCGACCTTCTTCAGGTCGCCCGCGTTGGCCATCCCGCTGACCACCACGCAGAACACGATCGGCCCGATCACCATCTTGATCAGCTTCAGGAAGCCGTCGCCGAGCGGTCGCAGCGACTCGGCGAAATGCGGGAAGAACGCGCCGAGCGCGATCCCTAGAATCAATGCGACGACTACCCGGCCAAACAGCGAATTGAGGAATTTCGACACGGCGCTCTCCCGATCCAACGGTTGCAGTTTCGTCTGTTCATACTGGTAAGACCAGTGATGTTATGGTGGATAGTAGGAAGCCGATATAGTCGCGTCAAGGACGGACAAAATAGGGATTTCCCGCCCCTGCCCGCCCGGTTTCGATGCACCGGGCAAGGTCGGGTCGTGGCTTTCCCGTAGGCCGGCCATGCACCGCCTGCGTGCGGATTACAATGCCGGTCAGACCGGCCCAAGTTCACATCATGAAAAACGTTCCGCATACCGTGACCGACGCCGCCATCGCGACGATCCGCGACCGGATCGAGGCAGGCGTTTATCCGGTCGGCAGCCTGCTGCCGGCCCAGCGCCAGCTCTCCGAGGAGCTGGAGATCAGCCGCGCGTCGCTGCGCGAGGCGCTGTCGACGCTCGAGGCGCTCGGGATGCTGCGCATCCGCGCCGGCAAGGGCGTGTATGTCGAAAGCGCGCAGGCCACGGCCGCGCATGCATGGCGCTTCGCCGAGCAGTCGTCGCCGCCCGACACGTACCAGATGCGCTACGCGCTCGAAGGGTTCGCCGCGCGGATGGCCGCGCACGTCGTCAGCGACGACGACATCGCGTGGTTCGAGGACAACCTCGCCGACCTGCACGTCGCGCTCACCGAAAGCGCACTCGACGCGGCATCGCAGCTCGACTTCGACTTCCACATGCGGATCATCCACCTCGCCGGCAACGCGGCGATCGAATCGGTGCTGCGCAGCAGCGCGGACATCATGAAGGAAAGCCAGCGCATGCCGTTCTACCGGCGCGAGCTGCTGCTGTCGACGTGGCAGGAGCACCGCGCGATCGTCGACGCGCTGATCGCGCGCGATGCGGGCGCCGCCGGCATCGCGATCGAAACGCACATCGCGAACGCCGCGCAGCGCGCGGGCATCTTCTTCCCGACCCCGCGCACATGACGGCCCGGGCGGCCGCGCGTCGCGCGCGCCGCCCGGTCTTGCCGGTCAACCTCCCGACGGATCCCGATACGCGAGCGCACGCTCGATGAACGCACGCGCCGCGACGCTGCGGTACGCGCCCTTGCGCGTGAGCAGCGCGGCCGTGCGCGCGGGCAGCGGCGGATCGATCTCCAGCGCGCACAGGTCGGCGCTCTCGCGCGCGACCGCGTCGGGCAGCACCGTCGCGAGCCGGCCGCACCGCACGAGCTCCAGCACCGCGCTGACCGTATTCGTCTCGATCGCGATCTTCGGCTGCGCGCCGTGCTCGATGAAATACCGGTCGATGCGCTCGCGCGTCGCGAACGCGCGGCTCAGCAGCACCAGCGGCTCGCCGCCGAGCTCGGCAGGCGTCAGCGCACGGCGGCGCCGCGCGAGACGGTGCGTGCGGCCCGTCACGAGCGCGAGCGGCTCGTCCCATAGCGGCAGCGCGTCGATGTCCGGCGCGCGCGGCGGCATGAACGCGAAGCCCGCGTCGAGCCGGTCGTCGGCGAGCAGCGCCTCGATGCGCGCCTGCGGCATCGCATCGATCGTCAGCGCGATGTTCGGATGGTCGGCATGGAACGCGTCGATCAGTGAGCCGCTCAGGTAGGCCGCGAAGGTCGGCATCATCGCGAGCCGCAGCGACCCGCTGCCGAGATCGGCGACGTCGTGCAGCGCGCGCTGCCCCGCCTCGAGCTCGTGCAGCGCGGCGCGCGCATGGCGCGCATAGACTTCGCCGAACTCGGTGAGCTGCACCGTGCGGCCCGAGCGGTCGAACAACGGCACGCCGAGCGTGTCCTCGAGCTGGCGCACCTGCTGCGACAGCGTCGGCTGCGAGACGTGCAGCGCGTCGGCCGCGCGCGTGAAACTGCGCTGCTCGGCGACGGCCAGGAAATAGCGGATGTGGCGCAGGAGCATGGCGGCGGAGGTATTGGTTTTGCCAATGAAGCGCATAACGATCCAGTCTTGGACGCTATGGTTCGATTCCCGCATCATACGCACATCCGTTCCCGTGCATGACCGCTGTCACCACACCGGAACGGCTCGCCCGGGCCCGCCCTGCCTCCGCCCGCCGCACGACGATCCGCCGCCCGCCCGATCCGGGCCCGGCCGCGATCCGCCCGGCGCGCATCGGCTCACCGCCGATCCGTCGACGCCGGCCCCGATTTCCGTCACCTCGCGCAACCGACGGCTCCGTGCCGCCGGCCGGCGCCGCTGTTTTTCGCGACCATGGAACCGCATCACGACACCCACCCTCCCCTGACCCGCGCCATGACGCTGCTGTTCGCCTGCGCGTGCGGCATCGTCATCGGCAACATCTATTACGCTCAGCCGCTGCTCGCCGCAATCGCGCGCAGCTTCGGGCGCGCGCCGACCGAGCTCGGCTATCTCGTCACGCTGACCCAGCTCGGCTATGCGGCGAGCCTGCTGCTGATCGTCCCGCTCGGCGACGCGGTCAACCGTCATACGCTGATCGTACGGCTGCTGATGCTCAACGTCGTCGCGCTGGTCGCGGTCACGTTCAGCACGAACTTCACGATGTTCGTCGTCGCGAACGTCGCGGTCGGCTTCGTCACCTGTTCGACGCAGCTGCTCGTGCCGTTCGCCGCATCGCTCGCCGATGCGCGCTCGCGCGGCCGCGCGGTCGGCACCGTGATGAGCGGGCTGCTGCTCGGCATCCTGCTCGCGCGCGTCGCGGCCGGTGCGATCGCCGACGGGTTCGGCTGGCGTGCGGTGTACGGCATCGCGGCGGTGATGGTGGCTGCCCTGACCGTCGTGCTCGCCGTGAAGCTGCCGAAGGATCGCCGCGATGCGCGCCTCGACTATGCGGCGTTGATGAAGTCGCTCGTCGCGCTGGTGCGCGCACAACCGCTGATCGCACTGCGCTCGACCTACGGCGCGCTCGTGTTCGCGTGCTTCAGCCTGCTGTGGACGGGCCTCACGTTCCTGCTCAGCCAGCCGCCGTACAGCTATTCCGAAGGGCAGATCGGCCTGTTCGGCATCGTCGGCGCGGTGGGCGCGCTCGCGGCGACGTCGGCCGGCCGGCTCGTCGATCGCGGCCACGGCAATGCGGCGACGGGGCTGTTCGCGGCGGCCGTGCTCGCGTCGTTCGCGCTGATCGCCACCGGCGCGCATTCGCTCGCGGCGCTGATCGCGGGCATCCTGCTGCTCGACGTCGGCGTGCAAGGCATGCACATCTCCAACCAGAGCGTGATCTATGCGCTGGCCGGCAACGCGCGCAGCCGCGTGACGACGATCTACCTGACGAGCTACTTCATCGGCGGCGCATTCGGGTCGTTCGCGGCGAGCGTCGCGTACGGCATCGACGGCTGGCGCGGCGTGTGCATCGCGGGCGCTGCGCTTGCCGGCGTGCTGATCGCGCTGTGGCTCGCGTCGCAGCGCGTCGGCGTGCGGCAGGTCACGCAGTAACGCAGTAGCGCAGTAGCGCGTGTTCGCTGCACGACGAAAAAAGGCACGCCGCGCAAATCGCGGGCGTGCCTTTTTGATGGCGTCGAGTCCGTCCGTCGCGCGCTAGCGCGTGATCGTCACGCGGCCTCGTCCGCGAAGTCGATCAGCACCTTCATCGCGCGCTGCCGGTCACCGGCCAGTTCGAACGCGAGGTTCGCATCGCGCATCGGGAACACGCGCGTGACGGCCGGGCGCAGGTCGACGCGTCCCGCGTTGATCAACTGCACCGCGAGCGCGAATTCCGCATGAAAACGGAACGACCCGCAGATCGACAGTTCCTTCGCGACCACGACGTTCTGCGGCAGGCTGACATCGCCGCCGAGCCCGAGCTGCACGACGACCCCACGCGGACGCATCACGTCCAGCCCGTCACGCAGCGCGCGCGCATTGCCCGAACACTCGATCATCACGTCGAACGTGCCCTTGTCGGCGCCGTAGCGCTCGACCCAGCCGGCATCGGCCGCCGCATTGATCGTGCGGTCGGCGCCAAGGGCGCTCGCCACGGCCAGCGGCGCCTCGACGACGTCGGTCGCGACGATCTCCGCCGCGCCGTGCACGCGCGCCGCTGCCACCGCCAGCACGCCGATCGGCCCGCAGCCCGACACCAGCACGCGCTTGCCGATCAGCGGACCCGCGCGCGACACCGCATGCAGCCCGACCGCGAACGGTTCGGCGAGCGCAGCGAGCGACAGCGGCACGTGGTCGGCAACCTTCACGCACTGCACCGCGTCGCACACGAGCGCGTTGCGGAACGCGCCCTGCACGTGCGGCATCCGCATCGCACTGCCGTAGAAGCGCATGTCGAGACACTGGTTCGGCAGCCCTTCGAGGCAATAGCGGCACGCGCCGCACGGCCGGCTCGGATTGACCGCGACACGATCGCCGACCTTCACCGACGTCACGTCCGGCGCGACTTCCGCGACCGTGCCGGCGACCTCGTGGCCGAGCACCATCGGCTGCTGCAGCCGGATCGCGCCGAAACCGCCGTGCCGGAAGTAATGGAGATCGGAGCCGCAGATGCCGCCCATCGCGACCTCGACGCGCACCTGGCCCGGGCCGATCTCGCCCGCGTCCTGCTCTTCGACCCGCAGGTCGTTCGGCCCGTGGATCACGACACACATGCAACGCATACGCATGACAGCCTCCTTGTCAGACGGCACTGGTCAAGCCGCCGTCGACGAACAGCGTCTGGCCGTTCACGAAATCGGACGCGGCCGACGCGAGGAAGATCGCCGCGCCGCACAGCTCGTCGACGCGCCCCCAGCGGCCGGCCGGCGTGCGCTTGCACAGCCAGTCCGAGAACGCCGCGTCGTCGACCAGCGCACGGTTGAGCTCGGTTTCGAAATAGCCGGGCGCGAGGCCGTTCGCCTGGATGCCGTGGCGCGCCCAGTCGGCGCACATCCCTTTCGTCAGCATCCGCACCGCACCCTTGGTCGCCGCATACGGCGCGATCGTCGGCCGTGCGAGCTCGCTCTGCACCGAGCAGATGTTGATGATCTTGCCGCGGCCGCGCGCGATCATGTGCCGCGCGACCGCCTGCGCGACGTTGAACACGCCGTCGAGGTTCACGCGCATCAGCGCATGCCAGTCGTCGGGGTCGAACGCATCGAGCGGTGCGCGGCGCTGGATGCCCGCATTGTTCACGAGGATGTCGATCGCGCCGACGCGCGCCTCGACATCGTCGATCGCCGCGCGCACCTGCGCGTGCTCGGCAACGTCGAATACCGCGTAGTCGGCCGTGAAGCCTGCCTCGCGCAGATGCTGCACGAGCGCTGCGGCCTTCTCCTCATTGCGATCGTTGATGACGATCGCCGCTCCCGCTTCGGCCAGCCCGCGGGCGAGCGTCAGCCCGATCCCGCGCCCGGAACCGGTAATCAATGCGCGGCGGCCGTCGAGGCGGAACCGTTCAAGCGCGTGGGTCATGCGTGTCTCCTCGTGCCAGTCGAGCCGGCGGCCCATTGCGGCCGGTCTCGCGTTGACCGTATCTTCGGCTGCCGGCCGGGCGCGCGCCAATGGTCTTTATTGATCCGGTTATCATGAAACTTGATCACCGCCCTCGCCTGCCCGCCGCCCATGGAACTCAAGCAATTGCGCGCCTTCGTCACGCTCGCGGAAGAGCTGCATTTCGGACGCGCCGCGCAGCGCCTGTTCATCGTGCAGCCTGCGCTGAGCATGCAGATCAAGGCGCTCGAGGAAGAACTCGGCGCGCGCCTGTTCGAGCGCGACCGGCACAAGGTCGAACTGAGCGACACAGGGCGCGTGTTCCTGCCCGAAGCGCGCGCCACGCTGCAGCAGGCCGCGCGCGCGGAACAGCTGGCGCGGCTGTCGAGCCGCGGCGAGATCGGCACGCTGCGGATCGCGTTCGTGTCGTCGGTGCTGCCCGCGCTGCTGCCGGCCGTGCTGCGCACGATGCGCGAGCGCTATCCGCTGATCACGCTCGAGCTGAAGGACCTGCCGACACCCGACCAGATCGCCGCGCTGCGCGACCGGCGGATCGATTTCGGGATGATCCGGCTGCCGGCCGCGTATGCGGGCATCGACACGCGCGTGGTGCTCGAGGAAGGTTTCGTCGTCGCGCTGCCGCTCGACCACCCGCTCGCCGTGCACGATGCGATCGCGCCGGCCGCGCTGCGCGGCCAGCCCGCGTTCGTGCTCGCGCGCCGCTACGCGCCGGGCTTTCACGACGACATGCTGCTCGCGCTGAGCCGCGCGGGCACGACGCTCGAGATCGCGCAGGAGTTCGGGGAATTCACGACGATGCTCGCGCTCGTCGCGGCGGGGATGGGCATCGGGCTGATTCCGGCGGAGGCCGCCAGCGCGCTGCCGCCGAACGTGCTCGCGCGGCCGCTCGACCTGGCCGGGCACCGCACCGGCATCGGCCTCGCGTGGACCGACCTCGACAGCCCGCTGAAGCGGGCGTTCGTCGCCGCGCTCGAGCAGGTGACGGCCGCATCGAGCCATAACGGCGGGCCATAAAAAAGCCCGGCCGGAAAAACCGGGCCGGGCTCGTTCGCCGCGCAGGCCGCCTTGCGGCGGCCGCGCAACGTGCGGGATTACTTCGCGTTCGCGAATGCGACAGCCGTATCCAGCATGCGGTTCGAGAAACCCCACTCGTTGTCGTACCAGCTCGACACCTTCACGAGGCGGCCCGACACCTTGGTCAGCGTGGCGTCGAACGTCGACGAAGCCGGGTTGTGGTTGAAGTCGATCGACACCAGCGGTGCGTCGTTGTAGCCGAGGATACCCTTCAGCGCGCCTTCCGATGCTTCCTTCATGATCGCGTTGACTTCCTCGACCGTCGTGTCGCGCTTCGCGATGAACGACAGGTCGACGATCGACACGTTGATCGTCGGGACGCGGATCGCGTAGCCGTCGAGCTTGCCGTTCAGTTCCGGCAGCACGAGGCCGACGGCCGAAGCAGCGCCCGTCTTCGTCGGGATCTGGCTGTGCGTGGCCGAACGCGCGCGGCGCAGGTCTTCGTGATAGACGTCCGTCAGCACCTGGTCGTTCGTGTACGCGTGGATCGTCGTCATCAGGCCGGTTTCGAGGCCGATCTTGTCGTTCAGCGGCTTGACGAGCGGCGCGAGGCAGTTCGTCGTGCACGATGCGTTCGAGATGACGGTGTGCTCGGCCTTCAGCACGTCGTGGTTCACGCCGTAGACGATCGTCGCGTCGACATCCTTGCCGCCCGGTGCCGAGATGATCACCTTCTTCGCGCCGCCCTTCAGGTGCGCGCTGGCCTTTTCCTTCGTCGTGAAGAAGCCCGTGCATTCCATCACGACGTCGACGCCCAGCTCGCCCCACGGCAGTTCGGCCGGGTTGCGGTTCGCCAGCACGCGGATCTTGTCGCCGTTCACGACGAGGTAGTCGCCGTCGACCGACACTTCACCCGGGAACTTGCCGTGCGCGGTGTCGTACTGGGTCAGGTGCGCGTTGGTCTTCGCATCGCCCAGATCGTTGATCGCGACGATCTCGATGTCGTGCTTCTTGCCGTTCTCGTAGAACGCGCGCAGCGTATTGCGGCCGATGCGGCCGTAGCCGTTGATTGCGACGCGAATCGTCATGGTCTATCTCCTGATGGCTGAAAAAATTCGTTTCGTGCAGCTTCACGGTGCGACGCGCGCGAGGGGTGGCGCGCGTCGCGTCTGTCTCTTTAGGCCAGCACGGCCTTGGCGGTCTCGACGACGTGCTCGACGGTGAAGCCGAAGTACTTGAACAGCACGCCGGCCGGCGCCGATTCGCCGAACGTGTCGATCCCGACGACGCCGCCTTCGAGGCCGACGTACTTGTGCCAGAAGCTCGTCACGCCCGCTTCGATCGCGACGCGGCGCACGCCGTGCGGCAGCACGCGCTCACGGTATTCGGCGTCCTGGCGGTCGAACACGTTGGTCGACGGCATCGACACGACACGTGCCGCGATGCCTTGCTGCGCGAGCGGCTCGACGGCCTTCATCGCGAGTTCGACTTCCGAGCCCGTCGCGATCAGGATGATCTTGCGCGCGACGATCTCGTCGTCCCAGTCCTTCAGCACGTAGCCGCCCTTCTCGATGTTCGCGATCTGCGCATCGGTACGCGGGTTGAACGCCAGGTTCTGGCGGCTGAAGATCAGGCTCGACGGACGGTCGGCAGCGACCGCGTGGGTCCAGGCGACGGCCGTCTCGACCGTGTCGGCCGGACGCCATACGTCGTGGTTCGGAATCAGGCGCAGGCTCGACACGTGCTCGATCGACTGGTGCGTCGGGCCGTCTTCGCCGAGGCCGATCGAATCGTGCGTGAACACGAAGATCGACGGCACCTTCATCAGCGCCGCCACGCGCAGCGCGTTGCGGCTGTAGTCGGAGAACGTCAGGAACGTGCCGCCGAACGGCTTGTGGCCGCCGTGCAGCGCGAGGCCGTTGATCGCGGCGCTCATGCCGAATTCGCGCACGCCGTAGTTGATGTGGTTGCCCAGCTGGACGCCCGGGCCTTCCGGATTCGCACGGACGGCCTTCGATGCCTTCCAGTTGGTCAGGTTCGAGCCGGTCAGGTCGGCCGAGCCGCCGAGCAGTTCGGGTAGGGCGGCAGCCAGGCCTTCGATCGCCTGCTGCGACGCCTTGCGGGTCGCCACCGTCTCGCCACGCTCGTTCGCGCCGGCGATGATCGCCGCAGCCTTTTCAGCCCAGTCCGCCGGCAGCCGGTTGGCCATCCGGCGCTCGAATTCCGCAGCTTCTGCCGGGAACTTCGCGCGATAGGCCGCGAACGTCGCATCCCATTCGCTTTCCGCGCGCTTGCCGGCTTCCTTCGCGTCCCATGCCGCGTAGACTTCCTGCGGAATCACGAACGGTTCCCAGGTCCAGCCGAGCGCCGCGCGCGTCTTCGCGATTTCTTCCGCGCCGAGCGCCGCGCCGTGCACGTCGTGGCCGCCGGCCTTGGTCGCCGCGCCCTGGCCGATCACCGTCTTGCAGCAGATCAGCGTCGGCTTGTCCGACAGCTTCGCCTTCGCGATGGCTGCGTCGACCGCGTCGACGTCATGGCCGTTCACGTTCGGGATCACGTTCCAGCCGTACGCTTCGAAACGCTTCGGGGTGTCGTCGTGGAACCAGTTCACGACGTCGCCGTCGATCGAGATGCCGTTGTCGTCGTACAGCGCGATCAGCTTGTTCAGCTTCAGCGTGCCGGCGAGCGAGCAGGCTTCGTGCGAGATGCCTTCCATCAGGCAGCCGTCGCCGAGGAACACGTACGTGTGGTGATCGACGATCTTCGCGCCGTCACGGTTGAACTCGTCGGCCATCAGCGCTTCGCCGAGCGCCATGCCGACCGCGTTCGCGAGACCCTGGCCGAGCGGGCCGGTGGTCGTCTCGACGCCCGGCGTGATGCCGTATTCCGGGTGGCCCGGCGTCTTCGAGTGCAGCTGGCGGAAATTCTTCAGCTCTTCGATCGGCAGGTCGTAGCCGGTCAGATGCAGCAGCGAGTACAGCAGCATCGAGCCATGGCCGTTCGACAGCACGAAGCGGTCGCGGTCTGCCCAGTGCGGGTTCGTCGGGTTGTGCTTCAGATGGCGCGACCAGAGCGCGACGCCGATTTCGGCCATGCCCATCGGCATGCCGGGGTGGCCGGAGTTCGCTTGCTGGACGGCGTCCATTGCGAGCGCACGGATCGCATTGGCCATCAGGGTGGTGGAGGCGGGAGACGAAGTCGTCATGTCGAGTCCGGAGAACGAGTCGAGGAAACGGGGGCACGGCGGCATCCGGAAGCTCGAGCGTCAATCGTTCCCGGCGCGCGGTGCGGCGCCTGACGGACGCGAAGCGGACGGAGCCTACGGACGGGGCTGCAAAGCTCGTCATTTTAACAGATGGGCTGACATTTCCCTTGTCGGCGAGTAGTGTTCCGGCACGGTTTTCCGTCAAACCGCCCGCCTCCTATAATTCAGACGTCGGAACTGCCAGCCCTGAGTGGCCCGCCCGTGAGCACGACTCTCCTTTTCCACCCTACGCCCGACTCCGCCTACGGCTTCCCGAACGCCCGGCGGCTCGCGCACGTCGCGTCGCCGCACCAGCGGATCGAGGTCTGGGAAACCCCGCAGCTCGGCCGCCTGTTCACGCTGGACGGCCGGCCGATGACGTCGGTCGGCGACGAGTACGTCTATCACGAGTGCATGACGCACCCGGCCGCGCTCGCGCATCCGTCGCCGCGCAAGGCGCTCGTGCTCGGCGGCGGCGACGGCGGTGCGGCGCGCCAGTTGCTCAAGCATGCGTGCATCGCGCGGATCGTGATCGCGGAACTCGACGACGAGGTGGTCGGGATGGCGCGCCGGTATCTCGACGACGTGCACCAGGGCGCGCTCGACGACCCGCGCGTCGAGGTCGTGATCGGCGACGCCGCGCATTTCGTCGAGTCGACCGTCGAGCATTTCGATCTCGTCGTGTTCGACCTCACGCCGCCCGATTCGCCGGCGGCCGGCCTCTATACCCGCGCGTTCTATGCGCGGCTCAAGCGGATCCTGACGCCGTGCGGCGCGATCTCGATGCACCTCGGCTCGCCGGTGTTCCACGCGGCGCGCATCGCCGCGCTGCTCGACGACCTCCGCGCGAGCTTCGCGGTCGTCGATCCGTTGTCCGCGCACGTGCCGCTGTACGGCTCGCAGTGGCTGATGGCGATCGCGAGCGACACGCTCGACGCGGCAGCGCTGTTCGCCCACGACATCGACGAACGGCTCGCGGCCCGCCGCGTCCAGGGCTTGCGCTACTACGACGCGCGGCTGCATGCGTCCCTCTTTGCCCTGCCGCGCGCGCTGCGCGATACACTGGGCGTTCGCCGCTGAGCGTCCGCGCGGCCGCCACGCTTCCGTTTTTCCATCGCGTCCTTGCAGGATTCGTGATGCATGGCACCGAGGCGGAACGTCCTGGACGCCGTGCCGCCCCCCCTGAACGAACGCCCGGGCATGGAATCAGAACACGTGCCCGAGCGCCCCCACAGGAGATTTTCATGACCGATCCACGTCCGGCCAACGTGCCTTGGTTGACGCCCTACCTGGCCGTACGCAACGCGCGCGCGGCCATCGATTTCTTCAAGGCCGCATTCGGCTTCGAGCTGCGCGACGTGCACGACGAAGACGGCGCGATCATGCACGTCGAGATGGCCTATCGCGGCCAGCTGATCGTGATGTTCGCGCCCGAAGGCGCATTCGGCTCGACCGCGCGCACACCGAAAAGTGCGAACGCCACCGCGCCGCAATCGTTCTACCTGTATGTCGACGACGTCGACGCCACCTGGCAGCGCGCGCTCGACGCGGGCGCGAAGTCGCTGAGCGCGCCGCAGGATCAGTTCTGGGGCGACCGGTTCGCACAGATCGAGGATCTCGACGGCTACCGATGGGCGCTCGGGCGCCGTCTCGACGCATGACCCCAACCGTTACACGCATGAACGAAGCCACCACCACCGCGGCCGTGCCGCGCTTTTTCGTCGACGCAGCCCTGCGCGCCGACGCCACGCTCGCGTTGCCGGCCGAGGTCGCGCGCCACGCACAGGTGCTGCGCCTGCAGCCCGGCGACGTGCTCGCGCTGTTCGACGGCACCGGCGGCCAGTACCGCGCACGGCTCGTCGAGATCGACAAGCGCAGCGCACTCGCGCAGATCGACACGTTCGAACCGGCCGAGGCCGAGCCGCCCTATCGCGTGACGCTCGCGCAAGGCATCGCCGGCGGCGACAAGATGGACTGGGTGATCGAGAAGGCCGTCGAGCTCGGCGTGACGGCGGTCGTGCCGCTGTCGACCGCGCGCGGCGTCGTGAAGCTCGCCGGCGAGCGCGCGGACAAGCGCGTCGCGCACTGGCGCGGCGTCGTGCGCGCATCGTGCGAGCAATGCGGGCGCAACCGCGTGCCCGACGTCGCGCCGGTCGCCGGCTTCAACGCGTGGCTCGATACGCTGCCGGCGGCACCGGCCGACGGCGAACTGCGGCTGCTGCTGTCGCCGCGCGCGAGCATCCCGTTCGCGTCGCTGCCCGGCACGCCGCCCGCTGCAACCGTCACGCTGCTGATCGGGCCGGAAGGCGGGCTGTCGCCCGACGAGGAAAATGCGGCCCGCGCGCGCGGGTTCACCGCGCTGTCGCTCGGCCCCCGCGTGCTGCGTACCGAGACGGCCGGCGCGGCCGTGCTCGCCGCGCTCGCGGCGCGCTGGGGCGGGTGGTGATGAGTAGTCGTGCCTGCGCAAGACGGCGCAACACGCCCTGACCGCACGCCACCCGGCCGCTGCGCGATACGCGGCCGGCATCGCCGCGGGAATGCGGCCCGTTGCGATGCAGCGGTCTATCGCGACTTACTTGTCGCTCGACGAGCCATGCGGCATCGCTTCTGACAACGCATCGAGCACCGGCGTCAGCACGTCTTGCGGGCTGCCGGTCGTCCAGCCGCCGCCGAGGCTGTAGACATCGATCTTGCCCGTCACGGGGTACGTGACCGGCGCTGCGTCCAGCACCTTCGCCATGCCGGAGAAGATCGCATTGAACGCGGCAATCCGGGCTGCATCATTCTTCAGACGGCCGTTGCCGAGCTTCGCCTCCAGCGCCTTCGCGCCGGGCCTCACATCCGGGACGCGGCACGCAAATTCAACCGTCGCGATCGTCTCGCCCTCGCGAGCCGAGTTCGGTTGCTGCGACGACCCGGTTGGCTTGCACTCCGAGCGATTGATCGCACGCTGATAGGCTGCGGCCATGCTCTGCACCGACGGACGCAATGCGGCACTCGCCTTCGGCGGCATCGGCGCCAGCAAGTCTTCGGCCATGTCCTTGCGCATCGAATCGCCCATCTTCGACAGAACGTCGACGTTGAGCGCGTCCTTGCCGCCGTAACTCGTGCGCACCGCATCGTTGAATTCGCGGGCTTTCGACACATCGCCGTTGACGAATGCGCCGATGTAAAGGTCGACGGTCTGCTCGGGCGTGAGCGGCGCCGCATGCGCGGCGCCCGCCACGACCAGCAGGGGCAGCACGACGGCGCGTGCGGAACGGGAAATATTCATGGGAAGACAGCCCTCTCTCGATGGTTTGTTGTATGCGCCCGATGCGGCCGCTGCCGCGACCGGGCCGATCGAGATTGTCTCGAAAAAAGGTGCCGGATGAAAGGACAATGTCAGCGGGCCACGCGCCGTTCCAGCCCGTCCGCATCACGCAGGTGCAAAAAAGCCCGCTCGAAGCGGGCTTCCGAAGGGTGATTCGCCGAACCGGCCGCGGGCCGACGTGCGCTTACGCGAACGAATAGAACACGCGAAACGCGACCTTGCGCTCGGCCCAGAATTCGGCCGCCTCGCGGAACACGTCGAGTAGCGTCTCGCGCCCTTCCTTGTCGAACTTCTGCGCGATCGGCAGCCCTTCGAGGACGATCACGAAACCGGGCTGCGCGCCGGCCTTCGCGACGAGGTCGGTCAGGGAGTCGTACAGCGCGTCGTAGTTCTTCCCGAAATGCTTCGGGAACAGGAACGACGTCGCGATCGTTTCCATCACTTCCTGCTTCGATTGCGCGGCGCCGCAAAACGCATACAGGAAATGCTGGCCGAGCCGGCCGGCTTCGTCGGCAAGATCCTGCACGCGGAACGCGCGGATCGACTGCACGAGATTGGGTCGCACGGTCGTGAAAAGGCTCATAGGCTCCTCGTTCGATGAAAGCCCGGGCTCGGCTTCCTGTTGCTCCGGCGTGCCGCCGGCCTGCGCCGCCGCGTGCAGTTGGATCACGCGCTGAAACAGATTGCCGTCGCCGGCCGCGAACAGTTCCGCCGCCGCCGTTTCGTGCGCGTAGATGGAGTCGCTCATGCCATTCGTCCCGAAGTCATTCAACAATACGTTTAAAACTGTTGTAGTGGTCGCCCG
This sequence comes from Burkholderia sp. AU33803, assembly GCF_002223095.1. NCBI lineage: Bacteria > Pseudomonadati > Pseudomonadota > Betaproteobacteria > Burkholderiales > Burkholderiaceae > Burkholderia > Burkholderia sp. AU33803. The sequence continues at coordinate 92,098 of NZ_NKFJ01000004.1, read as the reverse complement.
TGTAATAACAGTTGTCGATCCGGCGCAATGGCCCGCCGCAGACGATCCGGCGCGCCCCGCGATTGCGGGCACGCGGCGTCGGCACCGTGTACTCATGGTAGTAGCCGCGCTTCGCTTTCGGCAGGATCCGCTCGCGGTTGCCAAACACGACGCCGTCTTTCTCGTACGGATAGGGACCGCCGGCGCCGATCAGGCCCAGCGTGGTCACGGCCTCGCGCGGAAGACGAGCGGTCGGAATCGTATCGAGCCCGCTCGCCGCCACGTCGGCCGGAACGGCCTCCCGTGCGTAAGCGGCGGAAACCAGACTGCCCGTCGGCGTGCCGACGATACCCATCGCGAACATCGCGAAGACGGACGCGAGCGCGCCGTTGCGGAGCCACTTGCGTGCCATGAACCAGGGTTCCCGCTGTTAAATCAAGTAGTTGACGACCAACAAAGGCGTTAGCGTAGCGTTATTGGCCGCGCGAATCAATGTCCGTTTGGGAATCGAAAGGCCAGTGATACCCGGAATTGCGCATTTTTTACCGAAATCACACTACATTTATCTTACATGAGCTAAAATGCGGGCAGCATCTCTGGCATGGCAAGACTCTGCCTCCTTGCCATGCCGGCTACGCTGAGTGGAGAGAGATGCTGATGTTGCTTGAGGGAAGCGCGTTTGCGCCCTGCCCGCGGCGTGCCCATTGCGGGCACGCCTCTTTTTGCTTTTGTTTACAATTTCGCCCGACGCGCCACGCCGGTTCGACCGGCCTGGCGCGTTCGTTCTGGCTCAGCGCGTGGCGTTCACGTCGGCGACCAGCAGCGCCGCCATGTTGACGATGCGGCGAACGGTCGCCGATTCGGTCAGCACGTGCACCGGCTGCGCCGCACCCAGCAGGATCGGCCCGATCGCGATGTTGTTGCCCGCGGCCGTCTTCAGCAGGTTGTACGCGATGTTCGCGGCGTCGATGTTCGGCAGGATCAGCAGGTTCGCTTCGCCTTCCAGCGTCGATTCCGGCAGGATCTCCTTGCGCAGCGCCGCGTCGAGCGCGACGTCGCCGTGCATCTCGCCGTCCACCTTCAGCTCCGGCGCACGTTCCTGCAGGATCGTGAGCGTATCGCGCATCTTCTTCGCCGAAGGCGCGTTGCTCGTGCCGAAATTCGAGTGCGACAGCAGCGCGACCTTCGGCTCGATGCCGAAGCGGCGCACTTCTTCCGCGGCCATGATCGTGATCTCGGCCAGCTCTTCCGGGGTCGGATCGACGTTCACGTGCGTGTCGACGAGGAAAATCTGGCGGCCCGGCAGCACGAGGCCGTTCATTGCGGCGTACACGCTGCAGCCCGGGCGCTTGCCGATCACCTGGTCGATGAAGTGCAGGTGGCGGTGCGTGGTGCTGATCGTGCCGCAGATCATCCCGTCCGCTTCGCCCTTCTTCACCAGCATCGAGCCGATCAGCGTCGTGCGGCGGCGCATCTCGACGCGCGCGAGCTGCTCGCTGATGCCCTTGCGCGCCATCATCTTGTAGTACGTCTGCCAGAAATCGCGGTAGCGCTCGTCGTGCTCGGTGTTGACGACCGTGAAATCGGTACCCGGCGTCAGGCGCAGGCCGTAGCGATGGATACGGTGCTCGATCACCGACGGGCGGCCGATCAGGATCGGCTTCGCGAGTTTTTCGTCGACGATGATCTGAACGGCGCGCAACACGCGCTCTTCTTCGCCTTCCGCGAACACGACGCGCTTCTTCTCTTCCGGCGCGGCGCGCGCAATCTGGAAGATCGGCTTCATCGTCGTGCCGCTGTGGTACACGAACTGCTGCAGGTGCTGCTTGTACGCGTCCATGTCCTCGATCGGGCGCGTCGCGACGCCGCCGTCCATCGCGGCCTGCGCGACGGCCGGCGCGATCTTCACGATCAGGCGCGGATCGAACGGCTTCGGAATCAGGTATTCGGGCCCGAACGACAGGTCCTGGATGCCGTACGCGGTCGCGACGATGTCGCTCTGCTCGTGCTGCGCGAGCTCGGCGATCGCATTGACGGCCGCGATCTCCATTTCACGCGTGATCGTCGTCGCGCCGACGTCGAGCGCGCCGCGGAAGATGAACGGGAAGCACAGGACGTTGTTGACCTGGTTCGGGTAATCGGTGCGGCCCGTGGCCAGCACGGCGTCCGGCCGCACTTCGAGTGCGAGTTCCGGCAGGATTTCCGGCGTGGGGTTCGCGAGCGCGAGGATCAGCGGGCGCTCGGCCATGCCCTTCACCATCTCCTGCTTCAGCACGCCGGCAGCCGACAGGCCGAGGAAGATGTCCGCGCCGTCGATCACTTCGGCCAGCGTCCGGGCTTCCGTTTCGCGGGCGAAACGCTCCTTGTCCGGGTCCATCAGCTCGGTGCGGCCCTTGTAGACCACGCCCGCCAGGTCGGTCACGATGATGTTCTCGAGCGGCAGGCCGATGTCGACCAGCAGGTCGAGACACGCGAGCGCGGCCGCACCTGCGCCGGACGCAACGAGCTTGACCTTCTTGATGTCCTTGTTGACGACCTTCAGCCCGTTCGTGACGGCCGCGGCCACCACGATCGCGGTGCCGTGTTGGTCGTCGTGGAACACCGGAATCTTCATCCGCTTGCGCGCTTCGCGCTCGACGATGAAGCAGTCCGGCGCCTTGATGTCTTCCAGGTTGATCCCGCCGAAGGTCGGCTCCAGCGCGGCGATCACGTCCACCAGCTTGTGCGGGTCCGACTCGTTCAGCTCGATGTCGAACACGTCGATGCCCGCGAACTTCTTGAACAGCACCGCCTTGCCTTCCATCACCGGCTTCGACGCGAGCGGGCCGATGTTGCCGAGACCGAGCACCGCCGTGCCGTTCGTGACGACGCCGACCAAGTTGCTGCGCGCGGTGAAGCGTGCCGCGTTGAGCGGATTCTCGACGATCTCCTCGCACGCGTACGCCACACCCGGCGAGTACGCGAGCGCGAGGTCGCGCTGGTTGATCATCTGCTTGGTCGGGGCGATCGCGATTTTCCCGGGGGTCGGGAATTCGTGATAGTCGAGCGCGGCTTCGCGAAGTTTGGCTTTGGAGGAGGCTTGAGTAGACATGTGTCTCTTGGCGGGCGGATTAGAATAACTCTTCGACGGCATTGTAGCGCCAATCATCGGCCGCCAGACCGGCGATTGGGGTGCAACAGCCGCGACAAAATTGTACTGAACGGTGCAGGAACGCGGCCGCTCGCCTCGTACAATGCCGTTCCTTCCACCGTTTCGGATCCATCCGCCGTGCCAGCCGCCCTCTCCGAGTTTTCGCTGATCGAACGCTTCTTCACGCGCCGCGCCGCGCAGGGCGCCCGCGCGTCGACGCTCGGCATCGGCGACGACTGCGCGTTGATCGCGCCCCGATCCGGGAAATTGCTGGCCATTTCGACGGACATGCTGGTGGAAGGCCGCCACTTCTTCCCCGACGTCGCACCCGACGCGCTCGGCCACAAGACGCTCGCGGTCAACCTGTCCGACCTCGCGGCGATGGGCGCCGAGCCCCGCGCGTTCACGCTCGCGTGCGCGCTGCCGCGGGCCGACGCTGCATGGCTGGAAGCGTTCAGCAACGGGCTGTTCGCGCTCGCCGAGCGCTACCGCTGCGAGCTGATCGGCGGCGACACGACGAGCGGCCCGCTGAACCTGTGCGTGACCGTGTTCGGCGAAGTCGCGCCCGACGCGGTACTGCGGCGTGACGCCGCGCGCGACGGCGACGACGTCTGGGTGTCCGGCACGCTCGGCGATGCGCGCGCCGGTCTCGGCGTCGCGCGCGGCGAATGGACGGCCGGTGCAAACGAAGCAGCCGCGTTCCGGCGCGCGCTCGAGTACCCCGAGCCGCGCATCGCGCTCGGCCTCGCGCTCGCGGGCGTCGCGCACGCGGCGCTCGACCTCTCGGACGGCCTCGCCGGCGACCTGCAGCACATCCTGGCCCGCTCGAACGTGCGCGCCGAGATCGATGCCGACGCGGTGCCGCGCTCGGCCGCGCTCGCGACGCTGGCGCCCGACGTGCAGCGCCGCTGCACGCTGGCCGGCGGCGACGATTACGAACTGTGCTTCACCGCGCCGGCGGCGGCCCGCGCGGCGGTCGAGGCGGCGGGCGTGACGGCCGGCGTGGCGGTTACCCGAATCGGTACAATACGCGCGTTGTCCGCGCCGTCGGAGCAGCCCGCGATCACGTGGCGCGACGCGGCCGGCGCGCCCCTCGCTCTCACGTTGCACGGCTTCGACCACTTCCATGCAGACTGACCCGACGCCCGCGCACACCGCGGCCGAGCCCGGCGCCGCATCCGGCGGCAACGCGCCGCGGCGCGCGACCGCGCGTTTCATGCTGTCGCACCCGGCGCACATCGTGTCGCTCGGCTTCGGCAGCGGGCTCGCGCCGATCATGCCCGGCACGTTCGGCTCGCTGTTCGGCTGGCTGACGTTCGTCGTGCTCAACCGCTACCTGACGGTGCCCGAATGGTGGGCGCTGATCGCGGCCGGCTTCGTGGCCGGCACGTGGCTGACCGGTTTCACCGCGAGGAAGATGGGCTCGGCCGATCCGGGCGCCGTCGTCTGGGACGAGATCGTCGCGATCTGGCTCGTGATGCTGTTCGTCACGCCCGCGACCTTCGTCGGCCAGTTGTGGGCGTTCGTCGCGTTCCGCTTCTTCGACATGCTCAAGCCGCCGCCGATCCGCTATTTCGACCGCCGCCTGAAAGGCGGGCTCGGCATCATGGTCGACGACCTGGTCGCCGCGTTCATGACGCTGCTCGTGATCGCCCTGTGGCGCTCCGTCGTCGGCTGACCGATTTTCCGACTTCCGTTTCCCGACGCGCATGCCAACCGATTCCGTCGTCCACCAGCTTGCGATCCGCGCAGGCAACAAGCTGCGTGACGAGCACCTGACGCTCGCCACCGCCGAATCCTGCACCGGCGGCATGATCGCCGCGGCGATCACCGATATCTCCGGCAGCAGCCAGTGGTTCGAGCGCGGCTTTGTCACGTACTCGAACCAGGCCAAGATCGAGATGATCGGCGTGCCGCCCGACCTGATCGACAAGCACGGCGCCGTCAGCGAGCCGGTCGCGCGCGCGATGGCCGAAGGCGCGCTGCGCAACAGCCGCGCGCAGGTCGCGCTGTCCGTCACCGGCATCGCGGGCCCCGCAGGCGGCAGCGAGAAGAAGCCGGTCGGCACCGTGTCGTTCGGCTGGAGCAACCGGCTGCATACCGACGTCGAAACGCTCGTGTTCAAGGGCGACCGCGAACAGATCCGCACGCAGGCCGCCGCGCATGCGCTGCGCGGGCTGCTGAAGCTGCTCGACGAGCGCGAGGGCTGATCGGGCCGGAGGCGCGCGCCGCGCCCCCGCCTGCCCGCTTACTGGATCGCGTCGGGCTTCACGACGATCCAGTTCTTGTCCGCCGTCACCGGCAGGCCGAGCGACTTCTGCCGCGCGGCCGATTCGTCCGACCACGCGCGGATCTGCGCCATCTGCTTGTCCTTCTTGTTCACCCACACGCGCACGCCGCCGCGCGCGACGTCGGTCGCGTTCAGCAGCATGTAGCCGTCGGACGTCGGCGTGTCGCCCGCGACGAGCACCGGCTTCTTCCACTGGTCGATCCAGCCGACGATCGAGCCGAGCTTGCCTTCGTACCACGTCATCGGGTTCATCAGGAACGGCGTGATCACCAGGCTGCGGTTCGCGGCTTCGTCGTACTGGCCGGCCTTGATCTGCAACCGCGAGGTGGTCAGCGCACCGGTCGCCGGGTTGCGCAGCAGCGTCGTCACGCCGATCACGTTCTGCGGCTTCACGTTGTAGCCGTACTTCGGGTCGGACAGCACGAGCCGCGCGAGCTCCTCGTGCGCGGCCGTCATCACGTAGACCTCGATCCCGTTCTCGCGCAGCGCGTTGTACAGCTCCTGCATCCCGCGGAAGAAACGCGGCGGGTTCACCGTGCCGTCGACCACCTTGTCGCCCTGCCAGTAGCGGATCGGGATCGGCTGGCCGTCGGCGAGCATCGCGTCGACGTGACGCTTCAGGTCGGCCAGCGACTGCCCGGCGAACGCCTGCGCGATCCACGGGTAGCAGACCAGGTCGTCGATTTCGCACAGCCGGTAGTAATAGCTCGTCAGCGATTCCCGGTAGTCGGCGGAGTCCTTGAACGGGATCAGCTTCAGCGACGGGTCGAGCGTGTCGCGCGTCAGCACGCCGCGACGCTCGAGGTACGGCAGCAGCGACTCCTCGAGGTCGTAGCGGTAGGTCGTGTTGTCGGCGTCGAACACCGCGTAGTCGCCACGGTGCGCGTGCGCGGCGATCATCTCGTTCAGCGCCTTCGCGCTATCGGCCGGCCAGTGCGAGAGGTCCGCCGCATGGGCGAAGCTCATGCACAACGATGCGGCAAGCGCGCTCAGAAGACGTCGGGACAGCTTGGGCATGGCGTCGCTCCTTTCTTGACATTTTCGTTACGGATCGATGACAAGCGGCAGCATCGCGCGATTGGCGCGCGGGGATGCGGTGCGGAAGCGACGGGAAGTTGTCCGCGTGCGCCAGTGCGGGCCGGGCGGGCGGAGGAGCGGAAAAACGGGAGGAAAGCGCCGGGCTCGCGCGTGGGAGCCCGCCGGAACCGGCTGCCCGGACGGGCAACCGGTGCAACCGGTCAACGATGCGCGTTGATCGTGTCGCGCGTCTTCTGCGCGGCGAGCGCCGCAGCTTCGGCGAAATCCTCGCCCTTGCTCGCGTACAGGATCGCGCGCGACGAGTTGATCATCATGCCGGTGCCGTCGGCCGTGCGGCCCGCGTTGACGGTCGCCTGCACGTCGCCGCCCTGCGCGCCGATGCCGGGGATCAGCAGCGGCATGTCGCCGACGATCCCGCGCACGATCTCGATTTCCTTCGGGAACGTCGCGCCGACGACGAGGCCGAGCTGGCCGTTCTTCGCGTTCCACTTGTTCGCCGCGAGATCGGCGACGACCTGGTACAGCGGCCGACCGTTCGTGTCGAGGAACTGCAGGTCGGAGCCACCCGGGTTCGACGTGCGGCACAGCACGATCACGCCCTTGCCTTCGTGCTCGAAGTACGGCTCGACCGAGTCGTAGCCCATGTACGGGTTCACGGTGACGGCATCCGCGCGGTAGCGCTCGAACGCTTCGCGCGCGTACTGCTCGGCCGTGCTGCCGATGTCGCCGCGCTTCGCGTCGAGGATCACCGGGAGGCCCGGATGCTGGAGGTGGATGTGCGCGATCAGCCGTTCGAGCTGGTCTTCCGCGCGATGCGCGGCGAAGTAGGCGATCTGCGGCTTGAACGCGCTCGCGTATTGCGCGGTCGCGTCGACGATCTGCCGGCAGAATTCGAAGATCGCATCGGGCTGGCCGTCGAACTGCACGGGAAAGCGCGACGGCTCGGGATCGAGGCCGACGCACAGCAGCGAATTCGTGCGCTGCCACGCGGCGCGCAGCGATTCGATGAAAGTAAGCGGGGAAGACATGGCGGGTACTCGCGGCAAACCGTTGGTAGACCGCGTATTTTACCCGCGTCGCCGGCGTGCCTCGCGCGAAGCCGCATTGCCGCGCGCATCGGCGCGCTCGACGGTGAACGCGAAACGCCGCGTGAGCCGCTCGCCGGGCGCGAGCAGCGTCATCCCGTGCGCGGTCGCGCCGCCCGGCAGGTTCACCGCATTGATCGGATGATCGACCGGCTCGAAGCAGAAGAAATCCTCGCCGGGCGGCGTGTAGAGCACGTACGCGTCGGCGTCGGCCGCCACCGTCAGCGACAACCCGCGGCGCGGCCAGCTCACCGTCGCGTGGCCGCCCCAGCCGGTGAACGCATGATTGACGAGCGTGGCCGGCAGCGGATACGCGACGCCGAACTGCCACGCCGGCGGCACGCTCACGTGCCGCACCGGCAGGAAATCCGCGCCCGACAGCCACAACCCGCCGGCAGCCGCCGCCAGTTCGGTCGCGGCATCGCGAACGAGGAACGGATGCACGCCGAGCCCGAACGGCAGCCGCGCACGCCCCGCGTTCTCGATCGTCAGCGCGATCGACAGCGTCGCGTCGTCGAGCTCGTACGACTGGATCGCGCGGAACGCATACGGCGCGCCGGCGGTGCGGTCGAGCGACAGTTGCAGCGACGTGCCGGTCGCATCGTCCACCTGCCACGCCGCGAGCCAGCCGTCGCCGTGGATCGGCAGCGGCTCGTCGCGGCGGTTGCGCGGCACCGCGACCTTGCGCCCGTCGCACTCGAAGCGCCCGTCGCCGATCCGGTTCGAGTAAGGCAGCAGCGGATAGCACGCGAGCTCGTTCGGGTCCGTCGCCGTCTCCGGGTGCTCGCAGCGGCGGAACACCGGCATCAGCGCGCCATTGTCGCCGCGCCAGTCGAAGCGCGCGATGCCGCCGCCCAGATGCGGCAGCACATCGAGCCGCAGCGATGCGTTCGACAGCGTGACGGCCGCCGCATGCGCGGCGCCGACGCCCTGCGCGAAGGCTGCCGTCTGCGGGCCGGGGCTGACCGGCTGCGCGGCGGCGGCCAGGCGCGCGCGGCGCGACTGGCTGGTGGACGACGATGCGCTCGAGGACGTGGCGGTCATGGTGAACTCCTTTCCTTCGTCGAAGAAACGATGCGGGTCGTGCGAACGGTCAGGCCCAGCCGCCGTCGACGATCACGTCCTGCGCGGTGATCATCCGGCTGTCGTCCGCCGCGAGGAACAGCGCCATCCGCGCGAGATCGGCGGGCAGCAGTTCGGCATCGAGGCACTGGCCGGCCTTGATCGCCGCGCGGCCCGCGTCGTCGAGCCACAGCCGGCGCTGCTTGTCGGTCATCACCCAGCCGGGCACCAGCGAATTCACGCGGATGCCGAACGGGCCGAGGTCGCGCGCGAGGCCGCGCGTCAGCCCCTGCACGGCCGCCTTCGCCATCACGTAGACGGGATAGCCGCCGTTCTTCAGCATCCAGCTGATCGAGCCGAGATTGATGATCGCGCCGCCGCCCTGCCGCTTCATGTCGTCGATCACCGCCTGCGCGGCGAAGAACTGGTGGCGCAGGTTCACCGCGATGCCCGCGTCGAACGATGCAGGCGTCACGTCGCCGATCGCGTGGCGCGTGTCGTTCGCCGCGTTGTTCACGAGCACCGCGATCGCGCCGATGCGCGCGCGGATCGCGTCGATCGCATGGCGCAGCGCGTCGATGTCGGTCAGGTCGCACGGGAGAAACAGCGGCGCATGGCGTACGTGCGCGAGGCGTTCCGCGAGCGCGGCGCCGGCCGCCGCGTCGAGGTCGACGAACGCGACGCGCGCGCCCTGTTCGGCGAAGTGCTCGACGAACGCCGCGCCGATGCCGGTCGCGCCGCCCGTGATCAGCACCGCGCGATCCTCGAGGCTCGGATACCGTGCATAGCGCGCGTGGCTCGCCGAGTGCGGGTCGTGCGCGGAAGTGTCGATGGTCATGCGGTTCGTCTCCGTGAGAGCGGATCGGGTCAGTCGCGGACGCCGCGGTTCTTCAGCTGGTCGAGCAGCACGGCCGCGAGCAGGATCGCGCCGCGCACGAGGTACTGGTAGAACGCGTCGATGTTCAGCAGGTTCATCACGTTCTCGACGGTGCCCATGATCAGCACGCCGATCACGACGCCCGAGATCGTCGCGCGGCCGCCCATCAGCGACACGCCGCCGAGCACGCACGCGGAGATCACGTTCAGCTCGAAGCCCTGCGCGGCGTTCGGCTGGCCCGACGTGATGCGCGAGGCGAGGATCACGCCCGCGAGCGCCGTCACCGCGCCCTGGATCAGGAAGATGTACACGCGCGTGCGCTCGACGTTGATCCCCGCGAGCCGCGAGGCTTCCGGGTTGCCGCCGATCGCGAGCGTGTTGCGGCCATAGATGGTCTGGTTCAGCAGCACGCCGAACGCGATGAAGCACAGCAGCGTGACCCAGATCGGCAGCGACACGCCGAAGAGCGTGAGCCCGCCGAGCGCGATGAACGTATCCGACGACACGCCGACCGCCTGCCCTTTCGACACGATGAAGCCGAGCCCGCGCACGATCTCCATCGTCGCGAGCGTCGTGATCAGCGCGTTGATGCGCAGGTACGCGATCACCGCGCCGTTCACGAAGCCGATCGCGGCGCCGGCCGCGACAGCCGCGATGATCGCGACGAACGTGTTGTCGGTCGCGTTCAGCACCATCGCGCACAGCACGCCGGAGAACGCGACGGTCGAGCCGATCGACAGGTCGAAGTCGCGCGACGCGAGGCAGAACATCATCGTGCACGCGACCATGCCGATCTGCGAGATCGACAGCGCGAGGCCGAGCATGTTGTCGATCGAGAAGAAGTGATCGACGGTCAGCGACATCGTGATGAACATCACCGCGAAGATCGCGATCAGGCTGTATTCGGTCAGATGCTGCCACCATTTCTGGCGGTCGCTCTGCTGCGGCACCAGCGCGTCGGCCGACGGCTTCACGGCGGCGCTGCCAAGGTTTTCGTTGACTTGCATGATTGAGTCTCCTGCTCCTGCATCGCACGGCCCGCGCCGTGCATGTCCGATTCGATTGTCGTGTGCTGCGTCAGGCTGCCTCGACGGCGCTCGTCTGCGGCAGCGCCAGGCTCAGCACCGCGTGCTCGTTCGCCTGTTCGCGCGGCAGCTCGCCCGCGATCCGGCCTTCGCGCATCACGACGATGCGGTCGGACACGCCGAGCACTTCCGGCAGCTCCGACGACACCATCACGATCGCGCAGCCGCGTTCCGCGAGCCGGTAGATCACGTCGTAGATCTCGTGCTTCGCGCCGACGTCGATCCCGCGCGTCGGCTCGTCGAGGATCACGACCTTCAGGTCGGGCTCCGCGAGCCAGCGCGACAGGATCGCCTTCTGCTGGTTGCCGCCCGACAGGAAGCGGATCTTCTGGCGCCGGTTCGGCGTCTTGATCTTGAGCCGCTGGATGAAACGGTCGGCCGTTTCGCTTTCGGCCTTGCGGTTGATGAAGAGCCCCGCGCGCAGCGAATGGCGGCGGCAGCTGATGTTGATGTTCTCCGCGACCGACGCGATCGCGATGATCCCCTCTTCCTTGCGGTCCTCGGGGCACAGCACGATGCCGTGGCGGATCGCGTCGCCGGTGCGCTTCACGTCGATGCGCGCGCCGTCGAGCGTCAGCACGCCCGCACGCCGGTGATCCGCGCCGTACACGAGCCGCATCAGTTCGCTGCGGCCCGCGCCGACCAACCCGAAGAAACCGACGATCTCGCCCGCGCGCACCGAGAAGCTCGCGGGTTCGCGCAACGCCGGGCCGTCGATGCCTTCGGCCGCGAACCGCACGTCGCCGAGCGTGCGCGGCGCGTAATGGTAGATATCCGAAATCTCGCGCCCGACCATCTCGGCGACGAGCCGTTCGCGCGGCACGTCGGCGAGCGATTCGTGCGACGCGATCTTGCGCCCGTCGCGGAAGATCGTGCAGGCGTCGCACAGCCGGTAGATCTCGTCCATCCGGTGCGAGATGTAGATCAGCGCGCGGCCCTGCGCACGCAGGTCGTCGACGAGCTTGAACAGCACTTCGGTCTCGCGATGCGACAGCGAGCTGGTCGGTTCGTCGAGCGCGATCACGCGCGCATTGCGCATCAGCGCCTTGCAGATCTCGACCATCTGCCGCTGCGCGATCGACAGCCGCCCGAGCTTCGCATCGGGATCGAGATCGACGCCCATCGCGGCGAGCCGCTCGCGCACGAAACGCTTCGCCTCGCGCTTCCTCACCCAGCCGAACGCATTCGGCAGGCGGCCGAGCAGCAGGTTTTCCGCGACCGTCAGGTCGGGCACGTACTGCAGCTCCTGGTGAATCACCGCGATGCCGGCCGCGATCGACGCGGCCGCACTCGCGAACTGCACGGGCTGGCCGTCGACCAGCACGCTGCCCGCATCGGGCTGGTATTCGCCGCCGAGAATCTTCAGCAGCGTCGACTTGCCCGCGCCGTTCTCGCCCATCAGGCCATGCACCTCGCCCGCGTGCACGTCGAACGAGATGCCGTCGAGTGCGCGCACGCCGGGAAAGACCTTGCCGATATTGTCAAAACGCAGTGCCGCTGACACGTCGTCTCCCTACTCTTGCAGATCCATCGATCGCCGGCTGCCGCGTGGCCGCCGCAGCCGGCAAGCCGCTTACTTCGACGCGAGCCCCATCTCGTCACGCACCTTCGACACGTTGTCGCGCGTCGCGAGCATGCCGGTCGTCAGCGTCAGCGCCGGCGGTGCCTTGCCCTGCGTGATCCACGTGTACATCAGGTCCGAGGTTTCCTCGCCGTGGCGCTTCGGGCTGATGATCACGGTGCCGTAGAAGCCCGTCGGCTGCGGCTTCTTGAACTCGTTCAGCGCAGAATCGGAACCGCCGATCCCGATGCCGATCATGTTGTCCGCCTTGAAGCCGCGCCCTTCCGCCGCACGCACCGCGCCGAGCACGGCTTCGTCGTTCAGGCCGTACGCCACCCAATGCTTGAACTGCGGATTCTTCGTGAGCGCGATGTTCGCCGCGTTGAAGGCGTTCTCGGTGTCGGTCTTCGCCTGCGGCGCCGCGATCACGTTCGCCTTCGGGAAGCCGGCGGCCACCAGCGCGTCGGTCGCGCCGCTGGTGCGGTCATGCGCGGTCGGCAGCTGCTCGTAGGTGATGTCGATCGCGCCGACGTCCTTCATGTCCCAGCCGCGCTTCTTGATCTCGGCCGCGATGCCGTCGCCGACCTGCTTGCCGATGTTGTACGCGGAGATCCCCATGTGCGGGACCGCCTCGATCGGCTTGCCCGCGCCGTCGACGAGGCGGTCGTCCACCGTCATCATCTTCAGGTTGTGCGACTTCGCCTTCGCGACGATGCCCGGCCCGAGCTTCACGTCGGGCGTGCAGATGATGAAGCCCTGCGCCTTCTGCGCGGACAGGTTGTCGATCGCGCTCATCACCTTTTCGCCGGACGGCGCGCCGATCTTCACGAGCGTGAAGCCCTTCTGCTTCGCCGCGATTTCGGCGAACTTCCACTCGTCCTGGAACCACGGCTCTTCCGGCTGCTTCACGAGGAAGCCGATCTTGACCGGGTCGGCCGCATGCGCGACCGGGCTGCCCATCACCACCGCGGCCGCGGCCGCCAGCGTTACGAACGTTCTGCGTTTCATCTCCAGTGTCTCCTTGTTTTCATCGAACAGGATGCAGCCGCTTGTTGGTTTCGACGCAGCGTGCGCGCGGCCGTCGCACGTGCGGTCTTTCGAATCGTTACGTCAATCGCGTCAGTCGTGATACAGCGCCGCGCGCCCGCCATCGACGGTGATGCACGCGGCATTGATGAACGGCGCCTCGTCGGACGCCAGGAACACGGCCGTCATCGCGACCTCCTCCGGCCGGCCGATCCGCTTCATCGGCTGCAGCGCGAGCGTGTCGGCGCGCGCGGCAGCCGGGTCGGGTTGTGCGTCCCACCAGTCGCGCGTGAGCTGCGTCTCGATGTAGCCCGGCGCGATCGCGTTCACGCGCACGTTGCGCGCCGCGTATTCGATGCCGAGCGCACGCGTGAGGCCCAGCACGCCGTGCTTCGCGACCGGGTACGGAAAGCAGCCCGGGATGATCCTGAACGCGTGCGTCGACGCGATGTTCACGATGCTGCCGCGGCCGCGTTCGACCATTCCTTCCAGCGCCGCGCGGCAGCCGTGCCACACGCCGTCGAGGTCGACCGCGAAGCAGCGTCGCCAGTCGTCGTCGGTCATCGCCAGCGGATCGGCGAACACGTTGATGCCCGCGTTGTTCACCAGCACGTCGAGCGGGCCGAACGCCGCCTCGGTCTGCGCCAGTGCGTCGCGCACCGCGTCCTGCCGTGCGACGTCCGCCTGCAGCGGCAGCACGCGCGCGCCGGCGATCTCGTGCGCAATCGCGGCGGCCGTGCGCTGCGCCTGCGGAAAGTCGAGATCGACGAGCGCGACCGCCGCCCCCTCGCGAACGAACGCGCGGGCGATCGCGGCGCCGATGCCCCGGCCCGCGCCCGTCACCATCGCGACCTTGTCCGCGAGGCGGCCCATCATGCGGCTCCGCCGCGCGCCACGCGCAAGCCGGCCTGGAACGCACGCGCGTTCGCCGCGGTCGCGTCGGCCGACTGGCCGGGGCGGTACAGCGCCGAGCCGAGCCCGAAACCGTTCGCGCCGGCATTGAGGAACGGCGCCATGTTGTCGGGCGAGATGCCGCCGACCGGGATCAGCGGCACCGCGCGGTCGATCACCGCGCGCCACGCCTTCACGACCGGTACGCCGAGCTGCTCGGCCGGGAACATCTTCAGCACGTCGGCGCCGTTCGCGAGCGCGGCGAACGCTTCGGTCGGCGTCGCGACGCCCGGCGCACTCGCGAGGCCGCGCTCGCGGGCGCGGCGGATCACGGCCGCGTCGCTGTGCGGCATCACGATCAGCGCGCCGCCCGCGTCCTGCACGCGGTCGACGTACTCGGCGCGCAGCACGGTGCCCGCGCCGACGATCGCGTCGTCGGGCAGCGCACGCCGCAGCGCGGCGATGCTGTCGAACGGATCGGGCGAGTTGAGCGGCACCTCGACGATCCGGAAGCCGGCTTCATAGAGCGCACGGCCGTGGTCGGCCGCTTCGACGGGCGTGATCCCGCGCATGATCGCGATCAGCGGGCACGCGTCGAACGCACGCATCAGCGCGGCGTGGGGCGCGTAGGGTGCGGGCAAGGTCAGGTCGGACGGCATCGAAGGTTCCTCGGCAAACGGTTCATTGGTCGGCGCAGACGGGCTCGCCATCCGCGCGCACGAGCCCGGCGCGCGACGCGATCCGCCACAGGCCGCGGTCGGTCGCGTGTGCGACCACGCGGGCGGGCGGGTGGCCGAATTCCTGGAGCGCATCGGCGTAGCGCGCACACAAGCTGTCGTCGCCGATCAGCAGCAGCGGCTGGTCCGCGAGCGCGATGCCGCGCTCCGCGAGCATCGCGTCGAGCGCGTTGAGCTCATGGCCGATCAGCAGCCCGGACAGGTAGTCGCCCTGCGCATCGGGCGCGAGCCGGTCGGTCAGGCCGAGCGTACGCGTGCTGAAGATCGTCGCGAGCAGCCCCGTATGCTGCGCGCCGCGCGCGACCAAGACGCCGCGCACGAACGCCGCGCGATCGGGCGACGCGCCGGCGCGCATCGTGCGGCCGAGGATCGTGTGGTCGCGCAGCACCGCGAACAGCTCGCCCGTCATGAAGGTCTGGAAGCGCTCGATCAGCCCGTCCCTCACCCACGCCCATTTCGCATGGGTGCCCGGCAAGCCGATCAGTACCCCTGAACGATCGGTGCCAAGCGTGGGATCGCTCGCGAGTGCACCGAATATCTGCGTTTCTTCACCGCGCATCACGTCGGGCAGTTCGCCCGTGGCGATGACGCCCGGCACGATCGAGATCGTCGTGCCGCGCGCCGTCGTCACCGTGGTGAGGCCCGCGACGAGCGCGTCGGCGCCGGCCGGCACCGCGACGTACGGCGCCTCGCGCCAGCCCTGCGCGCTGCCGACCATCCCGGCGGCAAGCACCGGCAGGCCCGGCGAGCGGTCGAGCCAGTCGCCGCACGCTTCCTCGAACACAGCGTCGAACGCGCGCGCGCCGCCGCCCGGCACATGCATCACGCCCGCCGCACGGCTGCGCGTGTCGATGAGCGCGCCGTGCGCGTCGTACAGGTAAGCGCGCAGCGACGTCGTGCCCCAGTCGAGCGCGATCAGCGACGGGGTGGCGGAGCTGGCATCCGGAACGGGCCGGGTCGAAGTCGTCATCGTTTGATCCTGCGGGTACCCTGCGGCGGGCTCCAGCCCAGTTCCGCGGAAATGGCTCGCGCTTCGCGCTGCACGAGCGGAATCAGTTCGTCCATCCGGTCGTGCGGCATGTACGGAATCGTGCTCGCGACCGACACGGCCGCGACGATCGCGCCCGATGCGTCGCGGATCGGCGCGGCCACGCAGCGGATCGACGCCTCGTTCTCCTCGAGATCGAACGTATAGCCGCCGGCCGCGTAATGCGCCATGCGCTGCAGGAACGCGCTCGTCTCGGGCCGGTTGTCCGGCTTGAAATTGACGCCGGCGAGCGCCCGCCGGGCGGCCTCGAACAGCGCGCGCCACGTGTCGGGATCGGTGTCGAGCATCATCGCCTTGCCGATGCCGGTCGACGCGAGCGGCATCCGGTGGCCGACGCGCGAGCGCATCTCGAGGCCGCGCGTGCCGGGAATCTTGTCGATGTACAGCACGTCGTCGCCGTCGCGCACGCCGAGATGGATCGTGTCGAGCGTCGCTTCCGCGAGCGCTTCGAGGTGCGGGCGCGCCACCGCGGTGAGCGGCATCTGCTCGAGCGCGATCGTGCCGAGCTCGATCAGCTTCGGGCCGAGCAGGTAGCCGCCCTGCACCTGGCGCAGGTAGCGCGCCTGCACGAGGCTGCTGACGAGGCGGTGCGTGGTGCTGCGCGTCGTGCCGAGCGCGGCGCCGATCGCGCGCATGTCGCGCGCGCCGTTCGCGATCGCCTCGAGGATCGCAAGGCCGCGCAGTAGCGTCTGCGTA
The DNA here is from genome assembly GCF_002223095.1 of Burkholderia sp. AU33803. Classification (NCBI taxonomy): domain Bacteria; kingdom Pseudomonadati; phylum Pseudomonadota; class Betaproteobacteria; order Burkholderiales; family Burkholderiaceae; genus Burkholderia; species Burkholderia sp. AU33803. Next base: position 75,593 of record NZ_NKFJ01000004.1, on the reverse strand, counting down.
CCGGCCTGCTGCGCGGCGAGATCGAGCGGCGTGCTGGTCGCGCCGATGCTGTCGGTGAGCGACGCATCGTCCGGCGTCGCACGCCGGGCGTCGAGTGCAAGGGTGTCGGGCATCTTGGTCATGGGGCAGGCTTCTTCAACGGAACCGGTGAAGCCGTTCGCACGATGCCGGCATGGCGTCCGGCGTCGCGACGAGGCGGCGGTCGATGCACCGAATAAAGCGCCCGGCGAACTTCATGGAAGGTGTCTCCGTGTGCGTCGGGCGCCGCGCGATGCGTGGGTCCGAAGCTGTGATGTGCTTCGGATTGTAGGAGCGCACGCACTCGTCTCCAATATTTGAGTGCGTTGCCCAGATAATGAGAATTCGGCGCGAATCCGCCCGTCTTCGACGTCATGGCGGCTTCATGTGCACGGGGGCGGAACCCGCCGCGCAGCAGGTTCCGCCCCCGTTTGTTCACCGCGCGCCGCGCTTACTGCTGGCTGCTCGTGCTGCGTGCCTGCATGTAGCGCTGGACGTCCGCGAACGACACGCGGCCGTTGCCGCCCGAGTCGATCTGCCGGAAGTGGTTCGCGACATAGCCGAGGCCGGCCGCGCGTGCCTGCGACTCGGTGATCGAACCCGTGTTCTGCGCGTCGGCCGCGCTGAACTGCCGCGCGAGCTTGCGCACCACCTGCGCATGCAGCGCGGCGCCCGTCGTCTGCGTGCCGGCGGTCGGCTTGCGCGCGGCCGGCGGTACGTACGGATCGCCGAGCTGCGCCTGGCGCGCACGCACCGGCGCGGCGGCGTCGCTCGCCTGCGCGAACGCGGATACGGATGCTGCGGCGCCGACACAGGCGAGCGCCGCGGCAACGACGATGAAACGATTCTTCATATCAGGCTCCAGTCTGGAATGAGGTCGTCGACGGCAGGCGCGGCGCCACCGCGGGCGCGCGTCGCCTGCCTGGCGCAGCATCAGTGCGCGGCCGCGTTGTAGAAGGTCACGAGGTCGGCTTTCTCCTGCGGACGCGACGTATCGTCGAGATAGACCATGTGTCCGCCCTGATAGTCCTTGATCGTCAGGTTCGGTTGCGTCCCGAGCCGCGCGAGGTCGAGCTCGGTCTGGTAGAACGGCGTCGCGATGTCGTGATACCCGTTCAGCGACAGCACCTTCAATTGCGGATTCAGCGACAGCGCCGCGGCGAGATCGGGAATCGTGTCCGGCATCGCGAGGCCGTCGTGCGTCCAGTCCCACGTGTTGATCGCATTGCTGCTCACCGAGTAGGCCGACTGCGCGGTGTACTTCAGCTCGTTCGGCAGGTAGCTGCCGATCGTGTCGGTGAACGGCTTCGTGATGAACGTGCTCGACGGGTCGCCGCCGGATGCCAGCGGGCTCGACACCGGCACGTTCACGCGCGCGTCGTAGCGGCCGATCAGCGTGCCCGGGATCAGCGACAGCTGGAAGCTGTTGTCGAAGAAAGTCGGGATCACGTTGAAGTCCGCATTCCACAGCGACTGCTTCACGCCGGTCGAATTCACCATCGTCGTGACGAGGGTCGGCGGCGGCGGCGTATGGCTCGCCAGGTACGCGTTCACGGCCGGCGCGTAGCTGCCGGCCGTCAGCAGGCGCATCTGGTCCGCATACTGCGGCAGGCTCGACGGGTTCGGGTTGTCGAGCTGGTAGTACGCGCCGACCGTGCCGTACGACGGCACGAAACCCGCGCAACTCACCGGGCTCGACCCGTTGTTCGAGTTGCCGATGTAGTCGCTCGCCATGTCGCAGTTCACGTTGTAGTTCAGGATCGACGACTGCAGCACGATGCCGTCGAGCTTCACGCCGGCCGTCTCGAGCAGGTTCGCGAGCACGTCGGTGCGCGGCGTGCCGTACGACTCGCCGAACAGGTATTTCGGCGAATCGTTGCGCTGGTTCACGGTGAGGTAGCGCGTCACGAAATCGCGGAACGCGCCGCCGTCCTGGTCGACGCCCCAGAACGTCTGGTTCGTATTCGGCGCGATCGCTTCCGAGAAGCCGGTGCCGATCGCATCGACGAACACGAGGTCGGTCGTGTCGAGCAGGCTTTCCTGGTTGTCGACGAACGGGAACGTCGACGTGTTCGCGTTCGGGTCGCCCGTCTGGATCCGGCGCGGGCCGAACGAGCCGAGGTGCAGCCACACCGATGCCGAGCCGGGGCCGCCGTTGTACAGGAACGTGACGGGCCGCTTCGCCGCGGGCTGGTTGTCGGCCGTATAGGCGACATAGAAGAACGATGCTTCGGGCGCGCCGGTCTGCGGATTGCGCGCGACGAGGTGGCCGGCCGTGGCCGTGTAGCGGATCGTCTTGCCGTTGAGGGTGATCTGGTGATGCGTGACGGCGGCCTTTTCGACCGCGGCGGAGGCGTCGAGCGACGCGTTCGCGCTCGACGAATAACTGTTCGGATCGTTGTACGCCCTGTCCACCTGACTGGCGGGATCGGCTGAATTGTCGGCGCTGGCAGCAGAAGACGATGTCACGTCGTCGTTGCAGGCCGTCAGGATCAGCGAAGAAAACACCACTCCCAACAACAGCTTCGCTTTGCTTGCTGGCATCGTTGCTTTCCTTCTCTCGGATGTTTTTTGTGTCGAGCAGCCGGGTAAGCCACCCCCCGCCTCGATTGGGGCCGATAGGCCGAGGCGCTGGCCAATATACGCGAGGCCGTCAGCTTTGAAAAATTTTGAAATATTTGGCGCGCAGCCGGTGCGGCGCACACCTTTCAGGAATGCTTCGGTTTGCGAAACATTACATTTCACACACCTTTCACGGACTTTCGTGTTTATCCGGGGAGACTAAAAATCTCCGAATTTCGCGCCATATCGGGCAACAAAATCACACGACGCCCGGTATTGCTCAGCAAAACGAAATAGACGGATTCGTCTAAAGGATGTGGCCCGAAATGATCGCGACATGAATGCGCTGCAGCGCACAACCGGCCCGTGGCGGGCGCACGGGCGACGAAACGGTCAATGCGACGGCGCGAGCGCGCCGTTCACTCCGATTGCGGCAGCGCGGCCGCCCCCATCCGGCGCGCGATGATCGCCGCGCGCTGCGCCTGGTACGCCGAGCCGCGATGTGCGTCGAACCAGCGCGGCTTCGGCAGCATCACCGCGAGACGCGCCGATTGCCACGCGCCGAGCCGGCTTGCGGGAATCTTGTAGTAATAGCGGGCGGCTGCTTCGGCGCCGTACACGCCGCGCCCCCACTCGACGGAATTCAGGTAGATCTCGAAGATCCGCTCCTTGTCGAGCACCGTTTCGAGCATCCACGTGATGATGAGCTCCTGCCCCTTGCGGATGTAGCTCTTCTCGCGCGACAGGAACAGGTTGCGTGCGAGCTGCTGCGTGATCGTCGAGCCGCCCGCGACGATCCGGCCGCGCGCCTTGTTCTTCTCCCACGCCTGCAGGATCGCGTCGACGTCGTAGCCGTTGTTGGTCGCGAAGGTCGAGTCTTCCGATGCGATCAGCGCGCGCTTCAGGTTGCGCGAGATCTGGTCGTACGGCACCCATTGATGCTGGATCTGCGCAGGCGGCTTGTCGCGCGACAGCCACCACGCGTCGGTACGCATGAACGCGGTCGACCCGGGGTTCACGAACGACCACAGCGCGATTTGCGCGAGATAGAACAGTTGCGTCGCGAGCCACGCCCCCGCGAACACCGATCCCGCATAGATGAACCAGCGCGTCGGGCTCACCATCCGCGTGGGCTGCGTGCCGCTCACCGCCACCACGTGCCGCGCTCCGCTCAGCTCGCCGCGAGCGCCTGGCGCAGCGCGGCCAGCACCGGCGCGCCGTCCGGCCGCACACCGCGCCAGATGAAGAACGATTCGGCCGCCTGCTCGACGAGCATGCCGAGGCCGTCGGCCGTGCGCGCGCCGAGCGACGCCGCATGCTGCATGAACACCGTCGGCTGCGCGCCGTACATCATGTCGTACGCGAGCGTGCCCGCGCCGAACGCGGCCGCATCGCACTCGGGCAGCGCGGCATCGAGGCTGCCGGCCGTCGCGTTGATCACCACGTCGTACGGCTCCGCGCGCACGACGTCGGGGCCGCCGCCCGCGAGCGTGCAGCCCGCATCGTGCGCGGCCTGCATGAACTGGCCCACGAGCGCTTCGGCCTTGCTCGCGGTGCGGTTCACGATTCCGATCGACAGCGGTGCGCGGTCGAGCAGCGGCAGCACGACACCGCGCGCCGCGCCACCGGCGCCGAGCAGCAGGATGCGTGCGCCCGCCAGCGACACGCCGAGATTCGCTTCGATGTCGCGCACGAGGCCGACACCGTCGGTGTTGTCGCCGTGGATGCGGCCGTCGGCGTCGATGCGCAACGTATTCACGGCACCTGCCGCCGCCGCGCGCGGCGACAGCGTGTTGGCAAGCGCATGCGCTTCGAGCTTGAACGGCACCGTCACGTTCGCGCCGCGACCGCCTTCGGCGACGAAGGCGCGCACGGCCGCGTCGAAACCGTCGAGCGGCGCGAGCCGGTGCGTGTATTCGACCGGCTCGCCCGTTTGCACGGCGAATTGCGCGTGGATGAACGGTGACTTGCTGTGCGCCACCGGGTTGCCGAACACCACATAGCGGTCGGCGCCGCTCGTCGACGCAGTCGCGGTCATGATGCGCGCCCCTCTTCGCCGGCGTTACCGTTCGCGGCTTCGCCGCCTTCACCGGCCGCCGCGCCATCCGCTTCCGCCAGTGCTTCGGCTTCGGTTTCGGCGGTTGCGTCTTCGGTGTCGATCAGCGTGTCGTCGCCGCCTTCGGCGTCATCCTCTTCCTCGGCAGCGTCGCCGCTCGTCACGGTCGGCGCGTCGAGCACGTTCAGCAAACGTACCGACGCCTCGATCGTCAGCTCATCGAGCGCCATCACGTCGAGCAACACGCGCGTGCCGCGCGCGTGCACGCCGAGCCCCGGCACGTGCAGCAGCAGCGGAATTTCCTCGAGGCGCACGAGGTCGCCCTTCACGACGCTCGCGACGACCTGCTTCTTCTGTTCTTGCGCGAGCCAGCGCAGGCACCAGAAATACTCCATCCGGCGCTGGTAGTCGGCGTAGGCCGTGTAGGTGTCGTCGAAGCCCTGCACGACCGCGTACAGGTCGGCGTCCTTCGGCTTGAACGGCGCGGCGAGCTTCGCGGTGACGCCATGCTGCACGCATGCGAGCAGTTGCCACTGGTTCACGAGGTCGACGTAGCGGCGCAGCGGCGACGTGCTCCACGCGTACTGCGCCACGCCGAGGCCTTCGTGCGGCGCGGCCGTCGTCTGCATCCGCGTGCGCTTCGGGCCCGGCGCGCCGAAGCCGCGCTGCGAGCGGTAGATGCCCGGCACCGTGTGGTCGTGCAGGAAGGCGCCCCAGGTCGAGTTCGCGAGGATCGCAAGCTCCGACACGATCAGGTCGAGCGGCGACCCGCGACGGCGCGGCGTGATCGACACGTGCTCGCCGTCGACGTAGAAGTTGTAATCGGTGTTGCGCTGCACCTCGCGCTTCAGGCCGTAGCCCGCGCGCGCGACCTGGCGCTTCTCGAACAGCGCCTGTGCGAGCGGCCACAGCACGGCGATGTCGTCCTTGTGCGGATACTCGCCGGTGCCGGCCGCGAGCGTCTCTTCGTTGACGAGCTCGTCGAGGTGGTTGTGCCGCAGGTTGCTCTTCACGAACACGAGCTCGGCGCGCGTCTCGTTCGCGACGATCTCCTGGGTTTCGCGATTGACGATGATGTACAGCGACAGCGCCGGACGATAATCGCCTTCCTTCAGCGTGAACACGTCGACGACGTCGTCCGGCAGCATCGTGATCTTGTCGCCCGGCATGTAGACGGTCGACAGGCGCGTGCGCGCGATCGCGTCGACCGGGTCGCCGCGCACGATGCCGAGCGCCGGCGCCGCGATGTGCACGCCGATTCGCACGCGGCCGTCGGCGAGGTGCTCGACCGAGAACGCGTCGTCGATTTCGGTCGTCGTGATGTCGTCGATCGAGAACGCCTGGACGTCCGCACGCGGCAGGTCGTCCGGCAGCGGGCCGACCGTGACGGCCGGGAAGCCCGTGCCGTGCGGGAAGAATTCCGCGAGGAAGCGCGCCTCGTGCAGCGCACGCGGCGACGCGATACCGCCGCAGTCGAGCATCAACCGCGCCGGCGACACGCCGCGCGCACCGGCCGCCGCTTCCATCGCCTTGTATTCGATCGAGTTCTTGTCCGGCCGCGTCAGCAGCCCGAGCACCTTGCCCGCGAACGCCTCCGGCAGCTTGCCGGCCTTCAGTTCCTCTTCGTACTGCACCTGGACGAGCGCCTGCTGGCGCTTGCGCTCGAGCGATGCGAGCGCCATCTTGAGCTGCTCTTCCGGCGCGCGCTGGTACTGGCCGCGCCCCTTGCGGCGGAAGTAGACGGGCGAACCGTGCAGGCGCAACACGAGCGCCGCGCGCTCGACCGGGCCGTACGACGCGCCGAAATATTCCGCGGCCAGCGCCGTATAGGCAAACTCGTCGGCCGGCGCGCATTCCCACAGGAAATCCAGATCGATCTGCTGCGCGGCCGTGTCGGCCTCCTGCATCAGTTCGCTTGCGGCCGGCTTGTCGAATTCGATCAGCACGTCTTTCGCGCGCACCTTCGCCCGCCGCCCGCCGGGCAACTCGACCTGAAACGCGTCGCCCTGGCGCGACAGCACGCTGCCCGCCTTGAAACTGCCCGATTCCTCGAAGAAAACGTTCACTCAGTACTCTCGTTCAGACTGCCGGGCGCCGCATCGGCGGCGCCGCATGATGATGGGAATTCGATCGGCACATGGCCGGTTTAAGACGTCTTTCCGTCGCAAAACGCGAGAACGTCGTCGACATAGTCGGCAAATTCGCTGATCCCGTGATCGCTGCCTTCGATCACGCGCGTCTTCGCGCCCGGGTAATGCGCGAGCATCTCGCGGTAATCGAGCACTTCGTCGCCGGTCGCCGCGAACAGATAGTAGCGTTCGGCACGCGTGATCGCCGGCACGCGCAGCGCATCGAGCTCATGCAGGTGACGGCGCTCGACGACGATCGTGCCGCCGCCGTGATACAGCGGCTGTTCGCCCAGATGCTGCTCGAGATCGCGCTGCGGCACGATCGCCGGATTCAGCAGCACGGCCTTCCAGCCGTGCTTTTCGGCCAGCCACGTCGCGTAATAGCCGCCGAGCGAGCTGCCGATGACGGTCACGTCGCGCGCACCAGCCACCTCGGCTTCCGCGACTGCGATCGCTTCGAGCGGGGACACCGACAGTGACGGGCACCGCCACTCGTCAATCCGGCCGAGGTCGGCCATGCGCGCGGCGAGCTGGCGCGACTTCTGCGATTCCGGCGACGACCGGAAGCCGTGCAGGTACAGGATCACGTGCGGCTCCCGAGCGCATCGAGCAACTTCTGGTGCACGCCGCCGAAGCCGCCGTTGCTCATCACGAGCACGTGGTCGCCCGGGCGGGCGGCTGCGACGACGGACTTCACCAGCAGGTGCAGATCGTCGAATGCGTGCGCCTTCTCGCCGAGCGGCGCCAGCGCTTCGGCCAGGTTCCAGCCGAGCGCGTCGCGCCCGGTCGGCGCGCCGTAGCCGAACACCAGATCGGCGTCGGCCAGGCTCGCCGGCAATTGCGACTTCATCACGCCGAGCTTCATCGTGTTCGAGCGCGGCTCGAGCACCGCGAGGATGCGGGCATTCTGACGGCCGATGCGGGCACGAAGGCCGGCGATCGTGGTGTCGATCGCGGTCGGATGGTGCGCGAAGTCGTCGTAGACGGTCACGCCGTCCACGCTGCCGCGCACTTCCATCCGGCGCTTCACGTTGCGAAACGACGCGAGGGATTCGGCCGCCTGCGCGGGCGGCACGCCGACGTGGCGCGCGGCCGCGATCGCCGCGAGCGCGTTCATCCGGTTGTGGTCGCCCTGCACCTGCCACGCGACTTCGCCGACGCGTTCCGCGTGCGAATACACCGCGAAGCGCTCGTCGACCGGCACGCCGTCCTCGGCCGGCAGCGCCTGCCAGCCGCCGTCGACGCCGAAGCGCTCGACCTCGCTCCAGCAGCCGCGCGCCAGCACGCGCTCGAGCGCGTCCGAGCGGCCGTTCGTGACGATCCGGCCGACACCGGGCACGGTACGCACGAGATGGTGGAATTGCGTCTCGATCGCGGCGAGATCCGGGAAGATGTCGGCGTGATCGAATTCGAGATTGTTCAGCACCGCGGTGCGCGGCCGGTAGTGGACGAACTTCGAGCGCTTGTCGAAGAACGCCGTGTCGTATTCGTCGGCCTCGATCACGAAGAAGCTCGAATCGGTGAGCCGCGCCGACACGCCGAAGTTCAGCGGCACGCCGCCGATCAGGAAGCCCGGATTCAGGCCCGCGTCTTCCAGCAGCCACGCGAGCATCGACGACGTGGTCGTCTTGCCGTGCGTGCCCGCCACCGCGAGCACCCATTTACCGGCCAGCACGTGCTCGCCGAGCCACTGCGGGCCCGACACGTACGGCAGGCCGCGATCCAGGATCGCCTCCATCAACGGATTGCCGCGCGTGACGACGTTGCCGATCACGAACAGGTCCGGTTTCAGGTCGATCTGCTCGGCGCCGTAGCCCTCGATCAGCGTGATGCCCTGCGCCTCGAGCTGCGTGCTCATCGGCGGATAGACGCCCGCGTCGCAACCCGTCACCGTGTGGCCCGCCTCGCGCGCGAGTACGGCGAGACCGCCCATGAAGGTGCCGCAGATGCCAAGAATGTGGATGTGCATAGATGAATGCTTTCGCGCCGCCGGGCGCCGTCGATTCGGAAAGGATGCGTGTGCGGCGCGGCGGACAGGCCGTGCGGCCGGCGACCGGCCAACGGCTTTTGCCGCGACACAAAGAACAGTATTGTAACTGACGGCCTGCCGTGCCCGGCGGCCCGAACGCTGCGCGCGAACGTCGCCGGCACGCCGGGCGGCAGGCCGCCGCACCCGCGCTCGGGCCCTGCGGCGATCGAGTATGATTGCCGGATCATGTCTCGTAAAACCCTTCTCGACCCGCGGCGCGTCCGCGAGGAAATCGCCCAGTCCGCCGCGCGCCTGATCGCGGAGGACGGCTTGGACTATGCCGGTGCAAAGCGCAAGGCCGCGCGCCAGTTGCTGGGCGATACGCGCGTTGCCGGCGAATGGCTGCCGGATAACGACCAGATCGAGGAAGAACTGCGCGAGTACCTGGCCCTGTTCCAGAGCGACACGCAGCCGGACGAACTGCGCCGCCTGCGCGAAATCGCGCTCGACTGGATGCGCCGGCTCGCCGAATTCCATCCTTATGTGACGGGCGCCGTGCTGAACGGCACCGCGAACGCGCATTCGGATATCCATTTGCAGGCATTCACCGACAACCCGAAGGACGTCGCGATCTACCTGCTGAACCAGAACGTCCAGTACGACGTCTCCGAGACGCGGCACTTCGCGGGCCGCGCCGACGTCGAGACGCTCAGTTTCCTGTGGCGCCCGCGGCGCGACGTCGATGCAATCGGCATCCATCTCGCGCTCTATGCGAGCGACGACCTGCGCGGCGCGGTCAAGGCCGACGCGCGCGGCCGGGTCGCCCGTGCCGATGCCGCTGCGCTGCGCGCGCTCGTCGAAGCAGGCAAGACCCCTTCCGAACCGGAATGATTCAACGATGATGATGAAACGCATGTTGGCGCTCGCGGTGGTCGCGGCCGCCGCCGTTGCCGGCGGGCTCGCCGCCGGCCATTGGTTCCGCGGCCCCGCCGACGACGGTGTCGCCGTCGCCGCGCCCGCCGCGCACGGCAGCCCCGTCGAACAGTTGTGGGCGGCGTCGCTGACGGGCACCGACGGCAAGCCGGCCACGTTGTCCGCGTTCAAGGGGCAGAAGGTCGTCGTCAATTTCTGGGCGTCATGGTGCGGCCCGTGCGTCGAGGAGATGCCGGAGCTCGTCGCGCTGTCGCACCAATACAAGCAGAAGGGCATCCGTTTCATCGGAATCGGCGTCGATTCCGAACAGAACGTGAAGAACTTTCTGCAGAAGGTGAAGGTCGATTACCCGGTATTCGTCAGCGGATATGCGGGCGCCGATCTGGCCCGCAATTTTGGAAATACGGCCGGCGCACTGCCGTTTACGGTCGTCATCGACGAAACCGGCAAGATCCGCGAGACAAAATTGGGGCAAATCCAGCCGGCGGAGCTCAAAAAGACGCTCGACGCGCTGTAACCTGCCCGAACGGCGGCCCGCACGTTGGCGGCAATTTGCCCGTCGATCGCCGCAATTTCGCGTGAATTCGCCGACACTTTGGATGCGCGCCGGTAATTCTTGCAGGTCGCGCGCGCTCGGCCGTTCGGCAAAACTAGACAAATTTCTCTAAATAGCGCTAAAGTTCGCGCAATTCCGCAGAAATAGAAGCGACCATGACACGATTGCTGGTGCTGCACGGCCCTAACCTGAACCTTCTCGGCACCCGGGAACCGGAGGTGTACGGCCGCGTCACGCTCGCACAGATCGATCAGGCGCTTGCCGCGCGTGCCCGGGAAGCCGGCGCCGAACTGTCGTCGTTCCAGAGCAACCATGAAGGCGCGCTGGTCGACCGCATCCAGGCCGCGCGGGAGGAACAGACCGATTTCATCCTGATCAATCCGGCCGCGTACACGCACACGAGTGTCGCGATCCGGGACGCGATCGCCGGCGTTGGCATCCCGTTCGTCGAGGTTCACTTGTCGAACGTGCATCGCCGCGAAGCGTTCAGGCACCACTCCTACTTTTCCGACCAGGCCGAAGGCGTGATCTGCGGGCTCGGCTGGAAAGGTTATCTGTACGCGCTCGAGTACGCGCTGGACAAGCTGCAAGGCACGTCGCGCGGCTGATTTCGCGATCTAGATTCAGCGCCGGCCCCTAACCGGCGCTTTCACGTATTGAAAGGGGAATTCCCGATGGATCTTCGTAAGCTGAAAACTCTGATCGACCTCGTTTCCGAATCCGGCATCTCCGAGCTGGAAGTGACGGAAGGCGAAGGCAAGGTGCGCATCGTCAAGAACGCGCCCCCGGTCTACGTGCAGCCGACGGCTGGGTATGCCCCGCAAGTCAGCGCGCCCGCCCCGTCGGCCGCGCTGCCGACCGAAGGCGCTGCCGCGCCGGCCGCGGGCGGCGCAGCCGCTCCGGCTGTCCCGCAGGGCCACGTCGTGACGTCGCCGATGGTCGGCACGTTCTATCGCGCACCGTCGCCGGGCGCGGACCCGTTCGTCCAGGTGGGCGATACGGTCAAGGAAGGCCAGACCATCTGCATCATCGAAGCGATGAAGCTGCTCAACGAGATCGAGTCGGACAAAGCCGGCGTGATCAAGGAAATCCTCGTCGAGAACGGCCAGGCCGTCGAATACGGCCAGCCGCTTTTCGTGATCGGCTAAGTCCGCCGCGCGGCCTGCGGGCCGCGCGCCGCCGATGCCCGCCAGGCGCCGTTCGCGCGCCCCTCGAAGAGACGAATACTCGCTATGTTTGAAAAAATCCTCATTGCCAACCGCGGTGAAATCGCGCTGCGCATCCAGCGTGCGTGCCGTGAGCTCGGCGTCAAGACGGTGGTCGTCTACTCGGAAGCCGACAAGGAAGCCAAGTACGTGCGCCTCGCGGACGAAGCCGTCTGTATCGGCCCGGCCCCGTCGAACCTGAGCTACCTGAACATGCCGGCGCTGATCAGCGCCGCGGAAGTCACCGATGCCGAGGCGATCCACCCCGGCTACGGCTTCCTGTCGGAGAACGCCGATTTCGCGGAACGTGTCGAGCAGTCGGGCTTCACGTTCATCGGCCCGCGCCCCGAAACGATCCGCATGATGGGTGACAAGGTCACCGCGAAGCAGACGATGATCAAGACCGGCGTGCCGTGCGTGCCGGGCTCGGAGGGCGCGTTGCCGGACGATCCGAAGGAGATCGTCAAGATTGCGCGCGCGATCGGCTATCCGGTCATCATCAAGGCGGCAGGCGGCGGCGGCGGGCGCGGGATGCGCGTCGTGCACACCGAGGCCGCGCTCGTCAACGCGGTCAACATGACCCGCGAGGAAGCCGGCCGTGCGTTCGGCAACCCGCAGGTGTACATGGAGAAGTTCCTCGAGAACCCGCGCCACATCGAAATCCAGGTGCTGTCCGACGCGTACAAGAACGCGATCTGGCTCGGCGAGCGCGATTGCTCGATGCAGCGCCGCCACCAGAAGGTGATCGAGGAAGCGCCGGCACCCGGCATTCCGCGCCGCCTGATCGACCGCATCGGCGACCGCTGCGCGGACGCCTGCAAGAAGATGGGCTACCTCGGTGCGGGCACGTTCGAATTCCTGTACGAAAACGGCGAGTTCTACTTCATCGAGATGAACACGCGCGTGCAGGTCGAGCACCCGGTATCGGAGCTGATCACGGGCGTCGACATCGTGCAGGAACAGATCCGCATCGCGGCCGGCGAGAAGCTCACGCTGCGCCAGCGCGACATCCAGTTCCGCGGGCACGCGATCGAATGCCGGATCAACGCGGAGGATCCGTTCAAGTTCACGCCGTCGCCGGGCCGGATCACGTCGTGGCATACGCCGGGCGGCCCCGGCGTGCGCGTCGATTCGCACGCCTACAATGGCTATTTCGTGCCGCCGAACTATGATTCGATGATCGGCAAGCTGATCACCTACGGCGCGACGCGCGAGCAGGCGATCAGCCGGATGCGCATCGCGCTGTCGGAAATGGTCGTCGAAGGCATCCAGACCAACATCCCGCTGCACCGCGAGCTGATGATCGATTCGAAGTTCGTCGAAGGCGGCACCAGCATCCATTACCTCGAAAACCGGCTCGCCCAGAAGCAGCAGGTCGCACCGGAAGAAGCGTAAGCATGAGCTATCGCGAACTCGTCGTCGAACTGGCCCGTGAGCATGCGGAGGCGCTGTCCGACGCGCTGCTCGAACTCGGCGCGCTGTCGGTGTCGGTCGAAGATGCCGACGCCGACACGCCCGACGAACAGCCGCTCTTCGGCGAGCCGGGCCTCGTGCCCGACCGCACCGCGTGGCAGCACTCGCGCGTGGTCGCGCTGCTCGCGGCCGACCATGAGCCGGCCGTGCTGCTCGCGGCGGCCGCGAACGAGATCGGCGTCGCCGAGACGCCGGCATTCACCGTCCGCGAAGTCGAAGAGCAGGACTGGGTGCGTCTCACGCAATCGCAGTTCGAGCCGATCCCGATCGGCGAGCGGATCTGGGTCGTGCCGTCGTGGCACGATGCGCCCGATCCCGACGCGCTCATCCTCGAACTCGATCCGGGCCTCGCCTTCGGCACCGGCAGCCACCCGACCACGCGCCTGTGCATGGAATGGCTCGAGCAGTCGGTGCAGCCCGGCCAGTCGGTGCTCGACTACGGCTGCGGCTCGGGCATTCTCGCGATCCTCGCGAAGAAATGCGGGGCGAACCCCGTCATCGGCATCGACATCGATCCGCAAGCGGTCGAATCGGCGCGGCAGAACAGCGAACGCAACCATGCGGAAGTCACGTACGGGCTGCCCGATGCGTGCCCGGACGGTGAATTCGACATCGTCGTCGCGAACATCCTGTCGAATCCGCTGAAGCTGATGGCGTCGATGCTCGCATCGAAGGTCAAGCCGGGCGGGCGCATCGCGCTGTCGGGCGTGCTCGCGCGCCAGGCGGACGAAGTGGCGGCCGTCTACGCACGCTATGTCGACATCTCGGTCTGGCGTGAGCACGAAGGTTGGGTATGCCTCGCCGGAACCCGACGCGAAAGCCATTAGAATAGCGCTGTCCTTCACTCTGGCCAGCAGGCCGCCCGGCTCGACATGCTTCTTGCGACGCGCTGCCCTCATTGCGAAACCGTCTTCCGGCTGCAGCAGGAACAGCTCTCGCTGCATCAAGGGCTCGTGCGCTGCGGGCATTGCCACGAAGTCTTCAACGCGTCCGAGTCGCTCGTTCCCGAGCACGCGCAGCAGCCCGAGCCGGTCCTGACCGAACCGGCTGCCGCGCAGGATGACGGTGATGCGCGTCATCCGGCCCCGCCTCGGCTGTTCGCCGCCGAAGCGCCGGCCGGGTCACCTTCCGACACCGATTACAAGCCCGAAGGCTGGGACATGTGGGCGCCGTGGCTCGATGCCGGCGTCGACCCGTCGCTGCAGCACAACGTGCGGACCGTGCGCACCGAGCCGCTGATCCCGCTTGCCCTTCCGTCCATCGAAGCCGGCGTCGTGCACCTGTCGGGTACGCCCGCACCGTTCGCGCCCTCCCCGGCCGAGCTGCCCGCCTCCGCTGCCGTCGAACAGCCGGCCGAATCGCTGCAGACGCAAACGCAATCGCAATCGCCGCAGGATGTCGAACCATCGGCCGCGCCCGTCGAACGCGACCCGCGTGAGCCCCGCTTCGTCGCGCACCTTCCGTCGGACGCAGAGACCGCTCACAACGCCGCCGAGCCCGTCGGTACCACGCATTTCGCCGTGCAGGACGACGAGCGCGCGCCGCGCGAACCGCGCTTTGCGTTCGCGCCTGCGCCAGCCGTCACCGAAGCCGCGCCCGAGCCCGACTCCGGCACCACGCGGCACGACGAGACGCCCGCCGCCACGACCCACGCGCCGGCCGCCCCCTTCCCCGCTGCGCTGACCGACGACGATCGTCCGCATTTCGCCGTCACGCGGGAAACCCGCGCGCCGCAGCGGCGCGGCATGCTCGGCGGCTTTTTCGGCGGCCTCGTCGCTGCCGTGCTCGCCGTGCTGCTCGTCGGGCAACTCGCATGGTGGCAGCGCGAAACGCTGATGATCTACTGGCCCGTCACGCAGGGCTGGTTCCGGCAGGCCTGCGCGCCGCTCGGCTGCACGGTTGCGCCGCCGCGCGCGATCGACGGCCTGCGGCTCGACGCGACCGACCTGCGCCAGCTCGACGGCCCGCGCGAGCTCGAGCTGAAGGTGCCGCTGACGAACCGCTACCGCGTCGCACTCGCCTACCCGTCGCTCGAGCTGACGCTGCTCGACGACACCAACCACGTGACCGTGCGCCGCGTACTCGCGCCGCGCGACTACGTGCGCCCGGGCACGCCGATCGACGCCGGGCTGCCGCCCGGCACGACGCAGACGATGGTCGTCCGCGTCGAAACGAACGGTGCGCCCGCCTCGAATTTCCGCGTCCAGATTTTCTATCCGTGACGCGCCGCGGCGCGCGCCTGCGCGCCCGTCTCAACCCGCGCGCCCGAGCGGCGCGCTATTTCGGAGCACGAACATGAGCAAAGTTACGCTGGGTGGCAACCCGATCGATCTCGCCGGCACGTTCCCGGCCGTCGGCGCACAAGCCGCCGATTTCAAGCTGGTCGGCAAGGACCTCGCCGACCTGTCGCTCGCCAGCTTCGCGGGCAAGCGCAAGGTGCTGAACATCGTCCCGAGCCTCGACACGCCGACCTGCGCGACGTCGACCCGCAAGTTCAACGAAGCCGCATCGTCGCTCGACAACACGGTCGTCGTCGTCGTGTCCGCCGACCTGCCGTTCGCTGCGACGCGCTTCTGCACGACCGAAGGCCTCGAGAATGTCGTGACGGCTTCGACGTTCCGCACCGGCCGCGCGTTCGCGAACGCGTACGGCGTCGACGTGACGAGCGGCCCGCTGAACGGCCTGACCGCACGTGCGGTCGTCGTGCTCGACGCGCAGGACAAGGTGATCCACGCGGAACTCGTCGGCGAAATCAAGGACGAGCCGAACTACGATGCCGCGCTCGCCGCACTGAAGTAAGCTTTCTTTCGCTTTCCCCTGCCGCGCCGCGCCTTTCGCGCGGCGTTGTCGCGCAGGGTTCCTCATTTCTACAGGAACGCACACCTTGGCTACGTTGATTTGCGGCTCGATCGCCTACGATTCCATCATGACCTTCGAGGGGCGGTTCCGCGAGCACATCCTGCCCGACCAGGTGCACCTCATCAACCTGAGCTTCCTGGTGCCGACGATGCGCCGCGAATTCGGCGGCTGCGCGGGCAACATCGCGTACGCGCTGCACCTGCTCGGCGGCGATGCGCGCATCATGGGGACGATCGGCGCGCTCGACGCGCAGCCGTATCTCGACCGGCTCGACCAGCTCGGCCTGCGCCGCGACCACGTTCGCGTGCTGCCCGACACGTATACCGCGCAGGCGATGATCACGACCGATCTCGACAACAACCAGATCACGGCGTTCCACCCGGGCGCGATGATGCAGTCGCACCTGAACCACGCGGGCGACGCGCCGGGCATCAAGCTCGCGATCGTCGGCCCCGACGGCTTCGACGGGATGGTGCAGCACGTGGAAGAACTCGCCAAGGCCGGCGTGCCGTTCGTGTTCGATCCGGGCCAGGGCCTGCCGCTGTTCGACGGTGCGACGCTGCGCCGCAGCATTGAACTTGCGACCTTTGTAGCGGTCAACGACTACGAGGCCAAGCTGGTGAGCGACAAGACGGGATGGTCCGAAGATGAAATCGCCAGCCGGGTCGATGCCCTCGTCATTACGCGCGGCGAGCACGGCGCGACCATCCGCCACAAACAGGGCACGGAGCAGATTCCTGTCGTGCCGGCCGAGCAGATCTCCGATCCGACCGGCTGCGGCGACGCCTTCCGGGGTGGCTTGCTGTACGGCATCGAGCATGGCCTCGACTGGGCAACCACGGGCCGCCTCGCGAGCCTGATGGGCTCGATCAAGATCGCCCACCAGGGGCCCCAGACTTACGTACTGACGCGCGCCGAAATCGACGCACGCTTCGAGACTGCATTCGGTTACAGTCTCAAATGAATTTTGTGGGAGAGCAAAGATGTTGACGAAAAAGACCCTCACGCTCGCGGCCATGCTGACGGCCTCGCTGACGCTCACCGGTTGCTTCACCGCACCCGGTTCGGCGGATGTCTATAGCGTCGGCCAGGCGCAGCGCGAACAGACGGTCCGCATGGGCACCGTCGAAAGCGTCCGCGCGGTGCGCATCCAGTCCGACGGCGGCGGCAGCGCGATCGGCACGCTCGGCGGCGGCGCGCTCGGCGCAGTGGCAGGCAGCGCGATCGGCGGCGGCAAGGGGTCGATCCTGACCGCGATCGCCGGCGGCCTCGTCGGCGCGGTCGCGGGCAACGCGGTCGGCGAAAACCTCAGCACGGCGAACGGTGTCGAAATCACCGTGCGCCTCGACAACGGCGATCTGCGCTCGATCACGCAGGCTGCAAGCGGCGAAGCGTTCCGCGCCGGCGAACGCGTGCGACTGCTGTCGAGCGGCGGCGTCACGCGCGTCACGCACTAACAGGTACCTCAGCACGCGGCGCAAGCCGCGGTCGAACGCATGTGCGAAGCTGCACATGCGTTTTTTTTCGTCCGTGCTCGCCGCAGCCGGCTTGTGGGTGTCCGGGATGCGGGCACATCGGCAGCGACGGACGAAAAAAATCCCGCCACCTGAGCCAGATGGCGGGACTGATTGAGTAGCGCTACTCAACCCACGGACACCACGTGAGTGTCCGGGTGGTGCAGGTCAGCCTCGATTACGGACGGCTGCCGGTCGGGAACGGCCATGCCGCTGCCGGGTTGAGCGCGGTCTTCACGCCCGATGCCGGCGCAACCGATGCGGTCGACGCGGTCGTTGCCGGCGCAGCCTTCTTCACGACGGCCTTCTTCGGAGCAGCAGCCTTCTTCGGAGCCGCGGCCTTCTTCGCCGGAGCCGGAGCGGCAGCCGGAGCAGCAGCGGCAGCCTTCTTCGCCGGAGCAGCGGCCTTCTTCGCAGGGGCAGCCTTCTTCGCAGCAGGCGCAGCCTTCTTCGCGGCAGCCTTCTTCGCAGGCGCAGCCTTCTTCGCAGCAGCCTTCTTCGCCGGCGCGGCCTTCTTCGCAGCAGCCTTCTTAGCCGGTGCGGCCTTCTTCGCAGCAACCTTCTTCACTGCGACTTTCTTGGCGGCAACCTTCTTCGCTGCGGCCTTCTTCGCCGGTGCTGCCTTCTTCGCGGCAACCTTCTTCACTGCGACCTTCTTGGCTGCAACCTTCTTCGTTGCGACCTTCTTCGCAGCAACCTTCTTCACTGCTGCCTTCTTCGCCGGTGCTGCCTTCTTCGCGGCAACCTTCTTCACCGCGACCTTCTTCGCAGCAACCTTCTTCACTGCAGCGGCCTTCTTCGCCGGAGCAGCAGCCTTCTTCGCAGCGACCTTCTTCACTGCGGCCTTCTTTGCAGCCGGTTTCTTCTTGGCAAGTGCCATGTTGTTCTCCTTCAGGTTCAGATGAGAGTCAGTTCAAACTACACCCTTCGTCAAAACCCGCTTCCCGCGGACGCTGTTCAGGACGTGCGCTTCGAAGCGGGCTATTCATCGGCGTACGCGGATACCACGCGCTTACGCTAATGAATACGGTATGGCGCGCGTGGCCACTCGGCCTCGCGCGCCAAATCAAGTCGGTAGCCGGCGCACCTCGCGCCGCTACCCCTAATCGCTTGATCAAGCGGACCGCCACACGGCCGTCCGCTTTTTCCGGAGGGAAGTTTGCCCATCCCACTGAAGGGTTCGCAAAGTGCCTGTCGTGTCGTCGTGCCGTTAAGGCACCGGGCATGCTTTGCATCAGGCGTTCTTGCTCCTAAACCTTGAGCCGGGGCCGAGAGGCCGCCGGCTGTTCCATCATGTGACGGGTTCGCTGCTGCGGGTTATTCCCAGGACAGCGCGCCGCCCGTCTGATACTCGATCACACGCGTCTCGAAGAAGTTGCGTTCCTTCTTCAGGTCGATCATCTCGCTCATCCACGGGAACGGGTTTTCCTCGTTCGGGTACAGCGGATCGAGGCCGATCTGCTGGCAACGACGGTTGCTGATGAAGCGCAGATAGCTCTTGAACATCGACGCATTCAGACCCAGCACGCCGCGCGGCATCGTGTCCTCGGCGTAGCGGTATTCGAGTTCGACGGCCTGCTTAAACAGCTCGCGGATCTCGGCGCGGAATTCGGCGGTCCAGAGATGCGGATTCTCGAGCTTGATCTGGTTGATCAGGTCGATGCCGAAGTTGCAGTGCATCGACTCGTCGCGCAGGATGTACTGATATTGCTCTGCAGCACCCGTCATCTTGTTCTGGCGGCCGAGCGCGAGGATCTGCGTAAACCCGACATAGAAGAACAGGCCTTCCATGATGCAGGCGAACACGATCAGCGACTTCAGCAGCTTCTGATCCGCTTCGAGCGTGCCGGTCTTGAAGGCCGGATCCGTCAGCGTGTGGATGAACGGGATCAGGAATTCGTCCTTCGCGCGGATCGACGTGACCTCGTGGTACGCGTTGAAGATCTCGCCTTCGTCGAGACCGAGCGATTCGACAATGTATTGGTACGCGTGCGTGTGGATCGCCTCTTCGAACGCCTGGCGCAGCAGGAACTGCCGGCACTCGGGCGCCGTGATGTGGCGGTACGTGCCGAGCACGATGTTGTTCGCCGCGAGCGAATCGGCCGTCACGAAGAAGCCGAGGTTGCGCTTCACGATGCGGCGCTCGTCCTCGGTCAGACCGTTCGGGTCCTTCCACAGAGCGATGTCGCGGGACATGTTGATTTCCTGCGGCATCCAGTGGTTCGCGCAACCGGCCAGATACTTTTCCCACGCCCACTTGTACTTGAACGGCACCAGCTGATTGACGTCAGTCTGGCCGTTGATGATGCGCTTGTCGGCGACATTGACCCGCGCTTCCGAACCGCCGGCGGGAACAGCCGATGCTTGCGGGGGCACCGCAAGATCGCCTTCGAAAATGTCGCGGACCTGATGGGCGGCAGGCGTTGCAGCCTGCAGTCCGACAGCCGTTCCTGCGGAGGTGCGCATTGCGTTTTGCTGCGCTCCGCTCGCGGGAGTTACGGCAGTCTTCTCTTCATCCCAGTTGAGCATAAATTCTCACCATCAATTTAGAACGGTTTGTACCATCTTTTCCTGAGCGATAAAAGGGTTCGCTCACGAAAAATCCTTTTTTCGATTCGCGTTGCGACCTCGATACAACACTTTGAGCAACGCATCGTCGTTCATGCAGCGCGCGATGTGCGTCGCGCGTGTATCGCGAGGTGCGCTCGACGCATCGAACGCTGATCGAAACGCGACGTCGTCGGGGATGTTTCGATCGCTTGTCACTGCCTGCAACGCAGGTGCCGCGTTACAGATTCCTTATCATTTTTTTAGTTGAGAGCGGCGCACACTTCAACCTCGATCGGTCGTCGTGTGCGCCGCGCTGACCTGCTTCCCAGGTCAGGCGCACTGCGTTACTGGCACGCTTCGCATTCGTCGAAGCCAGGATCTCCGGGACGCATCGTGCACACCGGACCATCTGCCTCGACCGGTGCGAGTGCCGGTGCCGCGTTGACCGCGCCCGACGACGCATCGCCGCCTGCCGCACCGAAGCCGCCGGCTGCGCCTTGCGCGCCGCCGCTGCTCGAGCCGCCGCCCGTCGGCACGGCGTTCAGCGCGCCGTGTGCGACCGTCGACTTCTCGACGTGCGTCGCCGCCATCGTGCGGAGGTAGTAGGTCGTCTTCAGGCCACGCAGCCATGCGAGCTTGTAGACCTCGTCGAGCTTCTTGCCCGACGCGCCGCCCATGTAGATGTTCAGCGACTGCGCCTGGTCGATCCACTTCTGGCGACGCGATGCCGCTTCGACCAGCCACGTCGGGTCGACTTCGAACGCGGTCGCGTAGATCGCGCGCAGGTCGGCCGGGATGCGGTCGATGCGCGACAGCATGCCGTCGAAGTACTTCAGGTCGGCGACCATCACTTCGTCCCACAGGCCGCGTTCCTTCAGGTCGCGCACCAGGTACTCGTTCACCACCGTGAATTCGCCCGACAGGTTCGACTTCACGTACAGGTTCTGGAAGGTCGGCTCGATACAGGCCGACACGCCGATGATGTTCGAGATCGTCGCCGTCGGCGCGATCGCGACGCAGTTCGAGTTGCGCATGCCGTGCGCGGCGATCCGCGAACGCAGCGACGTCCAGTCGAGCGATTCGGAGGTGTCGACTTCGACGTAGCCGCCGCGTGCTTCCGTCAGCAGCTTCAGCGTGTCCTGCGGGAGGATGCCGCGATCCCACAGCGAGCCGCGGTAGCTCGAGTAGCGGCCGCGCTCTTCGGCCAGCTCGGTCGACGCGTAGTACGCGTAGTAGCAGACCGCTTCCATCGAACGATCGGCGAACTCGACCGCCGCTTCCGACGCGTACGGCGTGCGCAGCAGGTGCAGGCAGTCCTGGAAGCCCATGATGCCCATGCCGACCGGGCGGTGCTTCAGGTTCGAGTTTCGCGCCTTCGGCACCGCGTAGTAGTTGATGTCGATCACGTTGTCGAGCATGCGCATCGCGACGCTGATCGTACGCTTCAGCTTGTCGTGGTCGAGCGCGTAGCTGCCGTCGGCCTGCTTCACCAGGTGGGCGACGAGGTTCACCGAGCCGAGGTTGCACACCGCGATTTCAGTGTCGCTCGTGTTCAGCGTGATTTCCGTGCACAGGTTCGACGAGTGGACGACGCCGACGTGCTGCTGCGGCGAGCGCACGTTGCACGGATCCTTGAACGTGATCCACGGGTGGCCCGTCTCGAACAGCATGCCGAGCATCTTGCGCCAGAGTTGCTGCGCCGGGATCTTCTTGAACAGCTTGATCTCGCCGCGCGCGACCTTGTCTTCGTAAGCCGTGTAAGCCTTCTCGAATTCCGCGCCGAACTTGTCGTGCAGGTCCGGGCAGGTCGACGGCGAGAACAGCGTCCAGTCCGCACCTTCCATCACGCGCTTCATGAACAGGTCGGGAATCCAGTTCGCCGTGTTCATGTCGTGCGTCCGGCGGCGATCGTCGCCCGTGTTCTTGCGCAGCTCCAGGAACTCCTCGATGTCGAGGTGCCACGATTCGAGGTACGCGCAGACCGCGCCCTTGCGCTTGCCGCCCTGGTTGACCGCGACGGCCGTGTCGTTGACGACCTTCAGGAACGGAACCACGCCTTGCGACTTGCCGTTCGTGCCCTTGATATGCGAGCCGAGTGCACGCACGCGCGTCCAGTCGTTGCCCAGGCCGCCGGCGAACTTCGACAGCAGCGCGTTTTCCTTCAGCGCTTCATAGATGCCGTCGAGATCGTCCGCGACGGTCGTCAGGTAGCACGACGACAGCTGCGAGCGGTGCGTGCCGGAGTTGAACAGCGTCGGCGTCGAGCTCATGAAGTCGAAGCTGGACAGCACGTTGTAGAACTCGATCGCGCGCGTTTCGCGGTCGATCTCGTTCAGCGACAGGCCCATCGCGACGCGCATGAAGAAGGCCTGCGGCATTTCGATGCGGGTGCCTTCGACGTGCAGGAAGTAGCGGTCGTACAGCGTCTGCAGGCCGAGGTAGCCGAACTGCAGGTCGCGGTTCGCGTCGAGCGCTTCGCCGAGGCGCTTCAGGTCGAACTGCAGCAGCTTGTCGTCGAGCAGGCCGGCGTCGACGCCGCGCTTCAGGAACTGCGGGAAGTATTCCGCGTAACGGGTCGACATCTCGGCCTGGACCACTTCCTCACCGAGGATCTCGCGACGGATCGTATGCAGCAGGATGCGCGACGTGACCTGGCTGTATGCCGGATCCTTCTCGATCATCGTGCGCGCAGCCAGGATCGCCGAGTCGTAGACCTGGCTCATCGGCACGCCGTCGTACAGGTTCTTCACCGTTTCGGCGACGATCGGGTCAGGGTTAACCGCAGCGCCGAGGCCGTCGCATGCCGACACGATCAGCGCGCGCAGCGCGTTCAGGTCGAGCGGGCGCGTGACGCCGTTGTCGACGACGTTGATGCCGGTGCTCGCCTCGCCGCCGGCTGCCGCTGCGTCCTCGCCCGCGTGCTGGCGCTCGAGGTGACGCTTCTCGCGATACAGCACGTACGCACGCGCGACGTTGTGCTCGCCGCCGCGCATCAGCGCGAGTTCGACCTGGTCCTGGATGTCTTCGATATGGAACGTACCGCCGTTCGGGCGGCTGCGCACGAGCGCGCGCACGACGTTGTGCGTCAGTTGCTCGACCTGCTCGCGCACGCGCGCCGATGCCGCACCCTGCCCGCCATTGACGGCCAGGAAAGCCTTGGTCACCGCAATCGCGATCTTCGAAGGTTCGAACGAGACGACGCTGCCGTTGCGGCGGATCACCTTGTAGTCGGCGAACGTGGCCTGCGGCGCGAGCGCCTTCGCGCCCTGTTCGGTCCCGCCGAGCGGACGGCTCGAGGCGCTCTCGTACTGGGACGTCGCGTTGTCGGTGGTTTGCATGTGCAAAGCTCCTGGTGTTGGATGGTGCGGAGAGAACCGCGGATTAAAACGAACGCTGCGCAACGCGGTGCGCGAGCGGTAAGAGGCGAGCGATGCGCCGGGGAAGCCGGTTCGGTCGATGCGCGACAACCGGTCCGGTCGTGTGCTTCGTCATGTGTACCCTGCCCCGTCGATGTTCGCTGCGCTGATCGCGACGCCCGGACCGCCCGGCCTGACGCGCCGCCCTGAGAACCCTGTCCGCCGGCGTTGCCCGCCGGCCGGTGCCGCTCGGGTTTCCCCTGCGACACACACTATATCTAGTGCAGAACTGCTCAACTGGCACCAAGTATAGTGGACATTCGGAGCACATCAAAATGGATAATTTGCGATGGAGGTATTGACATCACCCCCACCCCGCGCAGGCTCAGACGCGACAAGGCATTGGTCGGAAAAAAAAATTTCGCGCCCTCAAAAACCCTGCGATCAGTGCTGACGGAAAGGAAAGTATTCGGCGGAAAAACCGGCATCGCTCGCGAAGCGTTGCCAATCGAAATGCGGGCCCGGGTCGGTCTTGCGGCCCGGCGCGACGTCCGAGTGCCCCGCGAATGCGTCGACCGGGTAGCGTGCGGCGAGCGCGCGGGAGAGCGCGGCGAGCATCGCGTACTGCGCGTCGTCGAACGGCACGTCGTCCGCTCCCTCGAGCTCGATGCCGATCGAAAAGTCGTTGCAGCGCGCCCGGCCGAAGAACTCGGACGAGCCCGCATGCCACGCACGCTCGTCGCACGACACGAACTGCACGAGTTCGCCGTTGCGGCGGATCAGGAAGTGCGCGGACACGCGCACGCCGCGCAGGTGGCTCTGGTAATAGGGGTGCGCATCGCAGTCGAGACGATTCAGGAACAGCGCCTCGATCGCGTCACCGCCGAATTCGCCGGGCGGCAGGCTGATGTTGTGGACGACCACGAGCGTCGGCACCACGCCCGCGGGCCGCACCTCGAAGTTCGGCGACGGCGCGTGGCGCGCTTCGCGCACCCAGCCGTGCGCGTCGACCGACAGCACCCGCGCGTCGCTCATCGTGCGTCGCGACCGCTCGACCGCGCGGCGTGGCGCTGCGCGTGCTCGGTACTGCAGAAGTATTCGCCGCCCGCGGCGACGGCGTCGCCCTTCGGCGCATGCACGCCGCATTCGGCACAGCGCACCATCGGCTCGGGCAGCGCCCGCGCGTCGCCGTTCGGGCGCCCCGCACCCGCACCGCCGGCGCCGGGCGTGCCGTCGTAACCGGCGCCGCGGCCGGTGCGCGCCTGCGCGTGCTCCTGGGCCTGGCGCAGCTTGCGCGCGATCCACGAACCCGCGAAGAAAAGAAGAATCAGGAGAAGAATCTGTCGCATCGGAAACCTGCGTTCAAACCACGGAACGGTGCAGCAGCACCTCGAAAACGAACCGGCTGCCGACATACGCGAGCAGCAGCGCGGCGAACGACACGAGCACCCAGCGCGCGGCACCGCGGCCACGCCAGCCCGACGTCTTGCGGGCGACCAGCAGGCCGCCGAACATCAGCCACGACAGGATCGCGAATACCGTCTTGTGGTCGAGGCGCAGCGCGCGCGCGTCGACCTGCTCGCTGAACAGGATGCCCGACGCGAGCGTCAGCGTGAGCAGCACGAAGCCGGCACCGATCAGGCGGAACAGCAGCTTCTCGAGCGTGAGCAGCGGCGGCAGCGTCTCGAGCCAGCTCGCGATCCAGCCCGTCGAGCCGTCGCGCCCGCCGCTCCTCAGCGACTGCAGGCGCCGCTCGACCATCAGCATCAGGACCGCGTGCAGCGCCGCGATCGCGAACAGGCCGTAGGCGATGTTCGCGATCAGGAAATGCAGCTTGAACAGCGGTGCTGCGGCATAAGGAAGCACCCGCACGCCGCCGAACAGGAGCGGCAGCAGCGACGCGCCGCACGCGAGCGGCAATACCAGCAGGCGCAGGCTGTCGAGCGGGAAGAAGAAGCTCTCGATCCAGTAGATGCCGGCGCCGAGCCAGAACATCGCGGACAGCGCGAACGCGAAGCCGAACACCATCGCGTCGTTCGGAAAGATCGTCATGTGGAGCAGCACGCCGTGCGCGACCAGCGCGGCGAACAGCAGCGCGCGGCCGGCCCCGCTCATCCCGGACGCGGCGGACGCGGGGACCGGCACGGCCGGCACGCTCGCGACGAGCGGCGTCGCGCCCTGGCGGTGCGTGCGCCAGCCTGCGACGGCGAGGCCGCCGTACAGGAATGCGGTGAGGGCATACAGTACAATATCCATGTTCGAAGTTTACACTAGGCCCCCTTCCCGCGACGGCTCCCTTTGTTCGGTTCCGCCGCGCCTTCGGGCCCCACTGTCCATCGCTCCCCATGCTCGACAATCTCACTCAACGGATGGCGCGCGTCGTCAAGACGCTGCGCGGCGAGGCCCGGCTTACCGAGGCGAACACCCAGGAGATGCTCCGCGAGGTGCGTCTCGCCCTGCTGGAGGCCGACGTTTCGCTGCCGGTCGTCCGCGAATTCATCGCCAAGGTCAAGGAAAAGGCGCTCGGCGAAGAAGTGATCAGCAGCCTGTCGCCGGGTCAGGCGCTGGTCGGCGTGGTCCAGAAGGAACTGACCGCCGTGATCGGCGGCGACTACGAAGGCAAGGCCGCCGAGCTGAGCCTCGCGGTCACGCCGCCCGCCGTGATCCTGATGGCCGGCCTGCAGGGCGCGGGCAAGACCACGACCGCCGGCAAGCTCGCGAAGCTGTTGCGCGAGAAGTACAAGAAGAAGGTGCTGACCGTGTCGTGCGACGTGTATCGCCCGGCCGCGATCATGCAGCTGAAAACGGTGAGCGAACAGGTTGGCGCCGACTTCTTCCCGTCCACGCCGGACCAGAAGCCCGTCGACATCGCGATTGCGGCCGTCGACTGGGCGAAGCGCCACTACCATGACGTGCTGATCGTCGATACGGCCGGCCGCCTCGGCATCGACGAGGCGATGATGCAGGAAATCGCCGCGCTGCACGGCACGCTGAAGCCGGCCGAAACGCTGTTCGTCGTCGACGCGATGCTCGGCCAGGACGCGGTCAACACCGCGAAGGCGTTCAACGACACGCTGCCGCTCACCGGCGTCGTGCTGACCAAGCTCGACGGCGACTCGCGCGGCGGCGCCGCGCTGTCGGTGCGTCACGTCACGGGCAAGCCGATCAAGTTCGTCGGTGTCGCCGAGAAGCTCGACGGCCTCGAGGTGTTCCACCCCGACCGGATGGCGAACCGGATCCTCGGCATGGGCGACATCCTCGCGCTCGTCGAGGAGGCGCAGCGCGGCGTCGACGTGCAGGCCGCGCAGAAGCTCGCCGACAAGGTCAAGAAAGGCGGCGACTTCGACCTGAACGATTTCCGCGCGCAGATCTCGCAGATGAAGAACATGGGCGGCCTGTCGTCGCTGATGGATAAGCTCCCTGCGCAGTTCCAGCAGGCGGCGGCCGGCGCCGACATGGGCCAGGCCGAGAAGTCGATCCGCCGGATGGAAGGCATCATCAGCTCGATGACGCCGGCCGAGCGCGCGAAACCCGAGATCATCAAGGCGACGCGCAAGCGCCGCATTGCGGCCGGCGCGGGCGTGCCGGTGCAGGAAGTCAACCGGATGCTGAACCAGTACGACCAGATGCGTACGATGATGAAGAAGCTGAAGGGCGGCAACATGCAGAAGATGATGCGTGGCCTGAAGGGCATGATGCCCGGCATGCGCTGATTCCGCCCATCGGCCGGCGCGCGGGTTTTTGCTGTAGCGCGCGGCGGCCGTTCTGCTTCATTCTTATTTGTATACCGACTGCCCGCCAGAACACATGAACCGCGAAGAAGCCCTCCACATTTTCAACCACTCCGAAGAGATCGTCTCGGCGGACGCCGTCAACGCATCGATCTCCAAGATGGCCGACGCGATCCGCGCCGAGATCGGCG
Source organism: Burkholderia sp. AU33803 (assembly GCF_002223095.1). NCBI lineage: Bacteria > Pseudomonadati > Pseudomonadota > Betaproteobacteria > Burkholderiales > Burkholderiaceae > Burkholderia > Burkholderia sp. AU33803. The sequence continues at coordinate 48,491 of NZ_NKFJ01000004.1, read as the reverse complement.
ACGCGTTCCCGCTCGTTCTCTCGGTGATGGGCGGCGCCGCGGTGTTTACCGGGATGCTGCTGCCGCATCTCGATTTCCCGCTGGAATTCGACTACATCCACCTGACCCGCTACCGCAACACGACGCAGGGCAGCCCGGAGATGCACTGGCGCGTCGCGCCGCGCGAATCGGTGAAGGACCGGATCGTGCTCGTCCTCGACGACATCCTCGACGAAGGCGAGACGATGGCCGCGATCCGCGACCGCATTCTCGACATGGGCGCCAAGCGCTTCATGTCGGCCGTGCTGTGCGAGAAGACGCTCGCGAAGGCCAAGCCGCTGCACCCCGACTTCTGCGGCTTCGCGGTGCCGGACCGCTACGTGTTCGGCTGCGGGATGGATGCGAAGGGCTACTGGCGCAACCTGCCGACGATCCGTGCGCTGACCACGAACGTCTGAGCGCCCCGCTCCGCACTATATAAATAGAAAGCGGCGCTCCGGTTTCCCGGAGCGCCGCTTTTTTTGGGCGTGTTGGGTGTGCGCCGCCCCGCCCTACAGCTGGTGCACGAACGCGCGGACGCCGCCCAGCATCATCTCGACCGAAATCGCGACGAGCACGAGGCCCATCAGCCGCTCGAACGCCGCGACGGTCCGCTCGCCGATCCATTGCTGGATCCGCTCGGCCAGCACCAGCGTCACCGCGCAGACGATCATCGTGACCGTCAGCGCGCCGACCCACTCGAGCATCTTGCCGGGCCCCTGCGACGTCAGCAGCATCACCGTCGCGAGCGCGGACGGCCCGGCGAGCGCCGGAATCGCGAGCGGCACGATGAACGGCTCGCCGCCCGCACGCGGGTCGTTGCCGAGCGCGCCGTCCGGATGCGGGAAGATCATCCGCAGCGCGATCAGGAACAGCACGATCCCGCCGCCGAGCCGCAGCGACAGGTCGGTGAGGCTCATCATCCGCAGGAAACGGTCGCCGACCAGCATGAAGAACAGCAGGATCACGAACGCGATCCCCACTTCACGCAGGATCAGCTTCACGCGCCGCTCGCGCGGCACATCCCGCATCGCCGCAATGAACAGCGGGATATTGCCGAGCGGATCGGTGATCAGCACCAGGAGCACGGTGGCCGACAGGAAGGTGTATTCCACCGCGTTCCCCGGTCGGTGCGCTTAGCGCGCGAGCGCGGCGCGGATCTTCTCCGCGACCGTCGCCGCAGCCGCGTCGGCCGGCAGCAGCGTCGCTTCGGCGTCGCGGCGGCCCTGATACTCGATCTTGCCTTCCTTCAGGCCGCGCTCGCCGATCACCAGGCGATGCGGCACGCCGATCAGTTCCCAGTCGGCGAACATCACGCCCGGGCGCTCGCCGCGATCGTCGAGGATCACGTCGATGCCGGCGGCGACGAGTTCCGCGTACAGCTTGTCGGCGGTCTCGCGCACCATGTCGCTGCGGTCATAGCCCATCGGGCACAGCACGACTTCGAACGGCGCAATCGACTCGGGCCAGATGATGCCGCGGTCGTCGAAGTTCTGCTCGATCGCCGCGCCGAGAATGCGCGTGACGCCGACGCCGTAGCAGCCCATCAGCATCGGCTGCGGCTTGCCCGACTCGTCGAGGAACGTCGCACCCATCGCTTCCGAATACTTGGTGCCGAGCTGGAACACGTGGCCGACTTCGATGCCGCGGCAGATGTCGATCACACCCTTGCCGTCCGGCGACGGGTCGCCCTTCTTCACGTTGCGCACGTCGGCGACGTCCGGCTCGGGCAGGTCGCGGCCCCAGTTCACGCCAGCGATGTGGTAGTCGACCTCGTTCGCGCCGACGACGAAGTCGCTCATGTTCGCGACCGTGCGGTCCGCGATCACCTTCACGGGCTTCTTCGTGCCGACCGGGCCGAGATAGCCCGGCGGCGTGCCGAACCACTCGACGATTTCCTGCTCGGTCGCGAAGCGGTGGTTCTTCAGGCCCGGCAGCTTCGACACCTTGATCTCGTTCAGGTCGTGATCGCCGCGCAGCATCACGAGCCAGATGGTCGGCTCGGCGCCTTCGTTGTCGGTCGCGAGCACGATCGACTTGATCGTGCGCTCGAGCGGTATGGCCAGCAGCTCGGCGACGGCTTCGCACTTCGCCTTGCCGGGCGTCGCGACCTTCTCCATCGCTTCGGCCGGCGCCGCGCGCTCGGGCGTCAGCGGCAGCGCTTCGGCCGCCTCGATGTTCGCCGCGAATTCGGACGTCGGGCAGTACGCGATCGCGTCTTCACCGGTGTCGGCGATCACGTGGAATTCGTGCGAGAAGTTGCCGCCGATCGAGCCGCTGTCGGCCGCGACCGCACGGAACTCGAGGCCGAGGCGCGTGAAGATGCGCACGTACGCGTCGTACATCTTGCGATACGACTCGTTCAGGCCGGCCGCATCCTTGTCGAACGAGTACGCGTCCTTCATGATGAATTCGCGGCCGCGCATCACGCCGAAGCGCGGACGGATCTCGTCGCGGAACTTCGTCTGGATCTGGTAGAAGTTCACCGGCATCTGCCGGTAGCTCTTGATCTGGTTGCGCGCGATGTCGGTGATGACTTCCTCGTGCGTCGGCCCGATCACGAAGTCGTTGTCCTTGCGGTCCTTGAAGCGCAGCAGCTCGGGGCCGTACTGCTCCCAGCGGCCCGATTCCTGCCACAGTTCGGCGGGTTGCACGGCCGGCATCAGCAGCTCGATGGCGCCCGCCCGGTTCATTTCCTCGCGCACGATCGCCTCGACCTTGCGAATCGAACGCAGGCCGACCGGCAGGTAGTTATAGATGCCGCCGGCGACGCGACGGATCATGCCGGCGCGCACCATCAGCTTGTGGCTGACGATCTCTGCGTCGGCGGGTGCTTCTTTCAGGGTGCCGATAAAGAAACGGGAAGCTTTCATGCGGACGGTTCCAAAAACGGCGCCCCCAGGCGGGGCGCCCGAAAAAGTTTCAAGGTGAAAAAGCTGCGCGCGACGAACGACGATGGCGCAGATGACGTAGCAGACTAATCAGGGACAATTCAGCCGGTGCCCCCCGCGCGGATTCGCTCCGTCACGGTGCGCAGCGCCCGTTATCTGTTTATAATCAAAGCAATTTTAAAGGATTCGAAGGTGGTTGTATGCTGGATCGTGAAGGCTTTCGCCCGAACGTCGGCATCATCCTCTTGAACGCGCGCAACGAGGTGTTTTGGGGCAAGCGGCTCCGCGAGCATTCCTGGCAGTTTCCTCAAGGTGGGATCAAGTACGGCGAGACCCCCATGCAGGCGATGTACCGGGAACTGCACGAGGAAACGGGCCTGCACCCGGAACACGTCAAGATAATCGGCCGCACACGCGACTGGTTGCGTTATGAGGTGCCTGACAAGTTCATTAAACGCGAAGTACGCGGTCATTACCGCGGCCAGAAGCAGATCTGGTTCCTGCTGCGGATGGTTGGACGCGATTGCGACATTTGCTTGCGCGCGACCGACCACCCGGAGTTCGATGCGTGGCGCTGGAACGAGTACTGGGTGCCGCTCGATGCGGTGATCGAGTTCAAGCGGGATGTCTATCAGTTGGCGCTGACGGAACTGTCGCGCTTCCTGCGCCGCCCGGCGCAGCGAGCCGAGAAGCCGCCGCGTGGGCCGCGTCTGTCGCGCTATCCGCGCGTCATTGGCGTACAGGCCCAGCAGACGCTGACGATTGTCGACACATCGGTAGTCTGTTCGGAGATCGAAGTGGAAGCGGGCACGCTCGACGAGATGCCGCCCCACGTGATCGTCGGCAAATGACGAATCGAACTGCATGACCGGGCGCGACCTTGGTGTCGCGCCCTTTTTTTACGAGGAATGCATATTGGAAGCGATTGCTCTCGCGCTCGCATCGATTGCCGCGGTAGCCACACTGGCAGGTTGCGCGAATTCGAAGACGCCCACCAACAAGGATGACAGCGAGTTCGTGTATCTGCTGGACCGCCAGGGCACGTGGAAGGAAAACACGGTCGACTCGCTGCCGCCGCTGCCGCAGACGGGCGACCTGCTGCCGTTCAACGTATCGCAGAACACGCCGCTCAAGTTCTTCGTCGATGCGAAGTCGCTGGCGGTCGGCACCGATGGCGTCGTGCGCTATGCGGTCGTCATCACGAGCCCGGCCGGTGCGCGCAACGTGAACTACGAAGGCATCCGCTGCGACACCTACGAATGGCGCCAGTATGCCGGCCTGAATTCGGAACACGACGGCTGGGATCGCACGGTCGAGAACGACTGGCGGCGCATCGAGAACGGCGAACTGAATGCCTACCATTCGGCGCTCTATCAGGACTACTTCTGCGCGAACAAGATGCCGCAGGGCTCGACCCAGCAGATCCTGGAGAACATCCGGTTTCACCGCACCGCGATGAGCCAGTTGCGCTGACGGCGCGCGGCGCCCACCGCGCCTTCGTTCGTCGCATGAAAAAGCCCGCTTCACGCGGGCTTTTTCGTTTTACGGCAGGAACCGGCACGAATGGTCACACCAGCACCAGGTTGTCGCGGTGGATCAATTCGGGCTCCAGCATGTAGCCGAGCACGGATTCGATCTCGCCGCTCGGCTTGCGGTGAATCAGTTTAGTCTCTGCACTGCTGTAGTTCGTGAGCCCGCGCGCCACTTCGCGCCCGTCGGGGCCGACACACGCGATGACTTCGCCGCGCGCGAACGCGCCCTGCACGTCGATCACGCCGATCGGCAGCAGGCTCTTGCCGCCGGCCGTCAGCTTCTCGACCGCGCCTGCGTCGATCACGACATGGCCGCGCACCTGAAGATGGTCGGCCATCCACTGCTTGCGTGCCGCCATCCGCGCGGTACGTGCGATCAGTTGCGTGCCGATCGCCTCACCGGCCGCCAGACGCACGAGTACGTCGGCCTCCCGGCCGCTCGCGATCACGGTGTTCGCGCCGCTGTGCGCGGCGCGCTTCGCCGCGAGGATCTTCGTTAGCATCCCGCCGCGGCCGAGGCTGGAGCCCGCGCCGCCGGCCATCGCCTCGAGTTCCGGCGCACCTGCACTGGCTTCTGCAACGAGCGTCGCGTTCGGGTCCTTGCGCGGATCGGCCGTGAACAGCCCCGACTGGTCGGTCAGGATGATCAGCGCATCGCCTTCGATCAGGTTTGCAACGAGCGCGCCGAGCGTGTCGTTGTCGCCGAACTTGATTTCGTCGGTGACGACCGTGTCGTTCTCGTTGATGATCGGCACGACGCCAAGCCGCAACAGCGTCAGCATCGTCGAGCGCGCATTCAGGTAACGCTCGCGGTCCGCCAGGTCGGCATGCGTCAGCAGGATCTGCGCGGTGCGGATGTCGTGCTCGGTGAAGCGGCTTTCATAGACCTGCGCGAGCCCCATCTGGCCGACTGCGGCGGCAGCCTGCAACTCGTCGATTTCTCGCGGTCGCTTGCTCCAACCGAGCCGCTGCATCCCTTCCGCAATCGCGCCCGAGCTGACGAGCACGACTTCCTTGCCCTGCGCGCGCAGTGCGGCGATCTGAGCCGCCCAACGGCCGATCGCCGCATGATCGAGCCCCTTGCCGTCGTTGGTCACGAGGCTGGAGCCCACCTTCACCACCAATCGCTTCGAATCCGCGATGATCGAACGCATCCTGCACTGTCTCCTGTATCTGCTGCCTTTCCGACCGGGCGCGATTGAACGCCGGCGCCGGGCGGCACGCCCGGCGCGTTCCGGAATCGCTCAGGCGTCGTCGCCCGGCGCTGCATCGCCCTTGGCAGGCGGCGCATCGCGGAAACGCACGTCTGCCGCGAGATCTTCCGCCTCCGCGGCGCGATGCGCGTCCGAATGTTCGGAGAGGTAGTCGTAGATCGCGTAGCACAGCGCTTCACAACCCTGGCCCGTCAGTGCCGAGATCTCGAACACGGGGCCGTCCCACTCGAAGCGCTCGAGGAAATCCGCGACCCGTGCCTTGCGCTCGTCTTCCGGCACCATGTCGAGCTTGTTGAGCACGAGCCAGCGCGGCTTCTCGTAGAGCGCCTCGTCGTACTTGCGCAGCTCGCCGACGATCGCCGTCGCTTCCGCCACCGGATCGACGCTTTCGTCGAACGGCGCGAGATCGACCAGATGCAGCAGCACGCCGGTGCGCTGCAGGTGGCGCAGGAACTGATGGCCGAGGCCCGCGCCTTCGGCGGCGCCCTCGATCAGCCCCGGGATGTCGGCGATCACGAAGCTCTTGCTCGGACCGACGCGCACCACGCCGAGATTCGGCGCAAGCGTCGTGAACGGGTAGTCGGCAATCTTCGGCCGCGCATTCGACACCGACGAGATGAACGTCGACTTACCTGCGTTCGGCATGCCGAGCAGGCCGACATCGGCGAGCACCTTCAGCTCGAGCTTCAGCATGCGACGCTCGCCGGGCTTGCCGTCCGTCTTCTGGCGCGGCGCGCGGTTCGTGCTCGACTTGAAATGCAGGTTGCCGAGCCCGCCGGCACCGCCCTGCGCAAGCATCACCTGCTGGTCGTGTTCGGTCAGGTCGGCGATCAGCTCGCCGGTATCCATGTCGCTGATCATCGTGCCGACCGGCATGCGCAGCGTGACATCGTCGCCGCCCTTGCCGTAGCAATCCGATCCGCGCCCGTTTTCGCCGTTGCGCGCCAGGTGCTTCTTCGCGTAACGGTAGTCGATCAGCGTGTTGATGTTGCGGTCGGCGATCGCGTATACGCTACCGCCCCGGCCGCCGTCGCCGCCGTCCGGCCCGCCGAACGGGACGAATTTCTCGCGGCGCATCGACGCACTGCCATCGCCTCCGTCTCCGGCGATGACTTCGATTCGTGCTTCGTCAATGAACTTCATTCGTCACTCCGCCCAGTATTTCCGCTATTGTGCCGCGCGCCGGCGCGCTTGAACAATCTGCCGTTCGGCCGATCGTACGCCGGTTGCGCGATGGCCGCCCGGACACACACGCGCCCGGCGGCCAAATAAAAAAAGGCCCCGCGAAGACTGCGGGGCCTTTCGGCTACGAAGCCCGTGGGTGCCTGAACTTAGGCAGCCGCCGGGACAACGATGACCAGATGCTTCTTGTCCGCGCCCTTCGTCGCGAACTTGACGTGACCGTCGACCAGCGCGAACAGGGTGTGATCCTTGCCCATGCCGACGTTCTCGCCTGCGTGCATGCGCGTACCGCGCTGACGCACGATGATGCCGCCGGCATTGATTGCCTGGCCGCCGTACACTTTCACGCCGAGACGTTTCGACTCGGAGTCGCGGCCGTTCCGGGAAGAGCCGCCTGCCTTTTTGTGTGCCATCTGATTGCTCCTTTACCGAGGCGCTTACGCGTTGATCGCGTCGATGCGCAGCTCAGTGTAGTTCTGGCGGTGGCCGCCGTGCTTTTGGTAGTGCTTCCGGCGACGCATCTTGAAGATGGTGACCTTGGCATGACGACCGTGCGACACAACGGTGGCCTTGACGGAAGCCCCACTGACCAGCGGCGTACCGAACTTAATCGATTCGCCTTCGCCCACTGCGAGAACCTGGTCGAGCGTGATTTCAGCGTCAATGTCAGCCGGTATCTGTTCTACTTTGAGTTTTTCGCCAACGGCAACCTTGTACTGCTTGCCGCCGGTTTTTATGACCGCGTACATTGAGAACCTCACTCTGGATCCAATTTTTCCGCACACCACGCGCGGAAAACACGTGATTATACATGGGGTTAGCACCCAAGTCAAAGCCGATCGACGATTGCCGCGCGCGGGCCTCTACCGGACGGCCAAAATCGCGCCGCTGCTACGTCTGACAGACCGGCATATCGCGGATTCGACTTATAATCCGCGGCATCACCCAATTCCATCATCATGTCGTCGTCCACCGCCTCCCCCACCCTCAGCGCCGCCCATCTGCTCGCTCCGATCACCACTGACATGGAGCAGGTGAATCGCGTTATCCGGCAAAGCCTCGCGTCCGATGTGCTGCTGATCAACCAGATCGCCGAGTACATCATCGGCGCGGGCGGCAAGCGGCTGCGTCCGGCATTGCTGCTGCTCGTCGCCGGCGCGCTCGGCGAGACGTCGCACCAGCGGCACGTGCTGGCCGCCGTCGTCGAGTTCATCCACACGGCCACGCTGCTGCATGACGACGTCGTCGACGAATCCGAGTTGCGCCGCGGCCGCCAGACCGCCAATGCGCTGTTCGGCAACGCGGCGAGCGTGCTGGTAGGCGACTACCTCTATTCGCGCTCGTTCGAGATGATGGTCGGCGTCGGCAAGATGCGCGTGATGGAGATCCTGTCGGAAGCGACGACGATCATTTCCGAAGGCGAGGTGCTGCAGCTCCTCAACATGCACGATGCAGACGTCGACGAAACGCGCTACATGCAGGTGATCCGTTACAAGACGGCCAAGCTGTTCGAGGCCTCGGCACGTCTGGGCGCGGTACTCGCGGGCGCCGATGCGCCGACCGAGGCGGCCGCCGCCGAATACGGCCGCCGGATCGGCACCGCATTCCAGATCATGGATGACTGGCTCGACTACGCGGGCACCGCCGAGGCAATGGGCAAGAATGCCGGCGACGATCTTCGCGAAGGCAAGCCGACGCTGCCGCTCATCTATCTGATCGAACGCGGCACGCCCGAACAGTCGGCGCTGGCACGCGAAGCGATCGAACAGGGCGGCACCGATCGCTTCGACACGATCTTCGAAGCGATCACGCGCTCGGGCGCACTGGATCACACGCTCGAATGCGCACGCCAGGAAGCGCAGGCGGCAGCCGCGGCGATTGCTGCGTTCCCGGACTCGATCTATAAGGAAAGCCTGCTCGGGTTGTGCTCATACTCGACGTCGCGGCAATCGTAAACACGCCGCGAACGCGACGCGATGCCTTGTCCCGAAAATTTTCTTCATCAAAGTATTCCCTTTTAGAAAAAACATCGTTATAGTTACGTTCTTGCTTGTGACGACGCAGCGATTCTTAACGAAAGCAGCGAAGTCCGAAGAGCAAAAAATCGGGGTGTAGCTTAGCCTGGTAGAGCGCTACGTTCGGGACGTAGAGGCCGGAGGTTCGAATCCTCTCACCCCGACCAGATTTTTAAAAAACCGTGCACTTCGTGCACGGTTTTTTTTTACCCGGCCGCCGCTAGCTCCTCGTGTCGCGCACGACACATCGCGGTCGCCGGCCTCTGCTATATTTCTCCCATCCCAGTCCTTCACTGCCCTTCCAACGCGTGGACCAAATTCCCTTATGGGCGCAAATCGGCGCCGTCTTCCTGCTTCTCCTCTGTTCCAGCTTCTTTTCGATTTCCGAGACCGCGATGATGGCGCTCAACCGCCATCGGCTGAAGCATCTCGCCAGCCAGGGCGCACTCGGCGCGAAAACCACGCAAGGGCTGCTCACGCGCACTGACCTGCTGCTCAGCGTGATCCTGATCGGCAACAACCTGTTCAACACGATCATCCCGGTCCTGACGACGTCGCTCGCGCTGCATACGTTCGGCCGCAACAACCTCGCGCTGTCGATCGCGACCGGCATCGTCGCGTTCCTGATCATCGTGTTCGCCGAAATCGCGCCGAAGATCGTCGGTGCGACGTTCCCCGAACGCATCGCGCTGCCCGCGAGCCTCGTGATCGCGCCGCTGATGCGCGTGTTCAAGCCCGTCGTCTGGTTCGTCAACGCCCTCGCGAACGGCGTGCTGTGGGTGCTGCGCATCAACACGAAGAAGGGTCGCGACCAGCGAATGTCGGCCGACGAGCTGCGGGCCATCGTGCTCGAGTCGAGCAGTTTCATGCCGACCAAGCACCGCAGTATCCTGCTCAACCTGTTCGACCTCGAGAACATCACGGTCGACGACGTGATGGTGCCGCGCCGCCAGATCGAGTCGCTCAATTTCTACGCGCCGCTCGACGACGTCCTGCATCAGCTCGAAACCTGCTATCACAACCGGCTCGTCGTCTACGAAGGCGACATCGACAAGGTGCTCGGCGTGTTGCACGTCCGCAAGACGCTGACCGCCCTGCACAACCAGGAATTCGACCGCGAGACGCTGCGCGCGCTGCTCGCCGAGCCGTACTACGTGCCGTCCGGCACGCCGGTGGTCCAGCAGCTCCAGTTTTTCCAGGAAACCCGGCAGCGGACCGCGCTCGTCGTCAACGAATACGGCGAGCTCGAAGGGCTCGTGACGCCCGAAGACATCATCGAGGAACTGATCGGCGAATTCACGACGTCGCTGCCGCGCAGCGAGCGCAAGGGCGGCTGGGACGAGAACGGCGAATGCATCGTCTCGGCGAGCATGCCGCTGCGCGAACTGAATCGCTGGCTGCACCTGAAGCTGCCGACCGACGGGCCGAAGACGCTGAACGGCCTGGTGCTCGAAATCCTCGAGGAAATTCCGGAAGACGACGTGTGCCTGAAAATCGGCGATGTCATGCTCGAGGTGATGCGCAGCGACGATCAGGCCGTGCGCACCGTCAAGCTCTTCAAGCCGCGCAGCTCGCGCACCGCACGCGTCACGTCGCGCTAGCCGAACGGCTGACTGCCGGCGCCGCCCGCGACGCGCGACCATCTGCGGGTCACGGTCAACAGGCGGCCAGCGTGCCGGCTCACATGCACTTCCCTCCTTCCGGGGCGCCGCTGCGCACGCAGCCGGCCGCCCATTCCGATGCGTCGCCCGCTGCCGCACCGCGCGCGCTCGACGCGGCCCAGCTCGACGATGCACCGGCCGTGCGGCTGCTGACGGACACGCTTCACGCGGCTCGCGTGCGCGACGCATCCGACATCCACGTCGAACCATTCGAAGCCGGCTGGCGCATTCGCCTGCGCATCGACGGCGTGCTGCACGAACATGCGCGGCCGCCCCTTCATCTGCGCGACGCGCTCGTCACACGGATCAAGGTGCTCGCGCGCATGGACATCGCCGAGCGGCGGCTCCCGCAGGACGGCAGGCTGCGCATCGTGATCGACGGCGGTACGCGCGGCGACTACCGGGTCAGCTCGCTACCCACGTTGTTCGGTGAAAAGCTGGTGCTGCGGCGGCTCGAAACCATGCCGACCGACCTCACGCTCGCCCGCCTCGGCTTCGACGCGCAGCAGGCGGCCGCGATGGAGGCCGCGATACGCGCCCCGCATGGCCTCGTACTCGTCACGGGTCCGACCGGCAGCGGCAAGACGCTGTCGCTCTACTGCGCGCTGCAGATGCTCGATCGCGACGCGCACAACGTCTGCACGGTCGAGGATCCCGCCGAGATCCAGCTCGACGGCATCAGCCAGGTCGGTGTCGCCGAAAAGGCCGGGCTCACGTTCGCGACGGCACTGCGCGCGCTCTTGCGGCAGGATCCGGACATCATCATGGTCGGCGAGATTCGCGATGCGGAGACGGCCGACGTCGCGATCAAGGCCGCGCAGACCGGCCATCTCGTGCTGTCGACGCTGCATACGAACGACGCACCGGCCGCCGTCGCGCGGCTGCTCGACATCGGCGTCGCACCGTACAACCTCGCGGCCGCGCTGCACCTCGTCACCGCGCAGCGCCTCGTCCGGCGGCTGTGCACCGCCTGCCGCGTGCACTCGGACGCACCGGTGCCCGTCCTGCGCGAAGCCGGCTGCGACCCGGCCGCCCTCGCAACCGGATGGCGGCCGTTCGTCGCGCGAGGCTGTCCGGCCTGTCACGGCATCGGCTATCGCGGCCGTGTCGGCCTGCATCAGACGATGCCGGTGTCGTCCGGGCTGGCGGAACGCATCGTCGCACGGGCAAGTGTCGGCGAACTCGCACAATGCGTGGCGGCCGAAGGCGTGCGCAGTCTGCGCGACGCGGCGCTCGCGCGCGTCCGTGACGGCACGACGAGCATCGCGGAAGCCCTCGCCGCGACGCCTGCCGCATGAGCATGCACACGCCGCCGCGCGAAACCCGCTTCGCGTGGCGCGGCCGCCGTCGCGACGGCACGTCGCGCCGCGGGACCGTCATCGCATTCGATGCCGCGAACGCACGTGCCGCGCTCGCACGCGACGGCATCGCCGTACTGTCGCTCGATGTCCGCGGGGCGGCCCGGCCGCCCACGGCCAGCGCGCGGGACGTCACGCGCTTCACGCGCCAGCTCGCGAGCCTGCTGCAGGCCGGGTTGCCGCTCGCGCCGTCGCTCGAGATGCTCGCGCGTACGCGGCCACACGACGGCCTGCCGCGCATCGCAGCCGGGCTCGCCCGCGAGATCGTCGGCGGCCGGCGCTTCGCCGATGCACTCGCACGCTATCCCTCCCAGTTCGGCACGCTGTATCGCCAGCTGATCGAGGTCGGCGAAGCGTCCGGCTCGCTCGGCATCGTGCTGACGCGGGTCGCGGAACACCGCGAGCGCACCGACGCGCAGTGGCGCAAGTTGCGGGCCGCGCTCGCGTACCCGGCGGCCGTCATCCTGTTCGGGCTCGCGATCTCGGCCGCGCTGATGGTGTGGGTGGTACCGACGTTCCGCCAGATTTTCGACGGGTTCGGCGCCGCACTGCCGGCGCCAACCCGCGCGCTGCTCGCGCTGTCCTCCGCACTGTCGGCATGGGGCGGTGGGCTCCTTGCCATTGGCGCAGCAGCCGGGCTGGCCGCGCATCACGCGCTGCGGCGCTCGGCACCGCTGCGCCACGCTGTCGCGCGGCGGCTGCTGCACGCACCGCTCGCGGGTAGCGCACTCAGCCGGTACGGGGCCGCACGCTGGTGCCGCTCGCTGGCGACGCTGCTCGGCGCCGGCGTGCCGCTCGCCGACGCCTTCGCCACCCTCGAGCGCACCGCCGGCCATCCGGTGTTCGAGCACGCCACTGCGCACATCGCAGCCCGCGTGCTGCACGGCGCACGCCTCGCGGACGCCATGCAGCACGCGGGCTGCTTTCCGGACGACGTCGTGCAGCCGATCGCCGTCGCTGAGGAAACCGGTGCGCTCGACACGATGCTCGCCGACATCGCGGCGCTGTGCGAACGCCAGCTCGACGCGCGTCTCGATGCACTCGCCGCGCTCGGCGAACCGCTGATCGTGATCGTACTGGGCGCACTCGTCGGCGGCCTCGTGATCGCGATGTACCTGCCCATCCTTCAGCTCGGCAACGTGGTGTAGCATCGCAACCGATTCTGTCGCCTTTTAGTCCGAACCTTGAGCCTCATGACGCCAGCGCCCCTGTACTCCGTTACCGATTCGCCCGAGAGCACGCTGCTCGCGCTGGCGATGCTGCCGCCCGCGCTGCAGTATGCGTTCGCGGTCATCGTCGGCCTTTGCGTCGGCAGCTTCCTGAACGTGGTCGTTCACCGGCTACCCGTGATGATGCAGCGTGCGTGGCAGGCCGAGATCGATGAAGCGACCGGCAACGCGAGCGCGCCGCCCGACGACGGCTACCCGCCGCGCTACGATTTGTGGCGTCCGCGCAGCGCCTGCCCGCATTGCGGCCACGTGCTGCGTGCATGGGAAAACATCCCGCTCGTCAGCTTTCTGATGCTGCGCGGGCGCTGCCGGCGCTGCGGCCGCGGGATCGGCATCGTATATCCACTCGTCGAGCTCGCGTGCGCGGTGCTCGCCGCCGGCTCGCTCGCGGTATTCGGCCCGACCGTCGCCGCGCTTGCCGCGTTCGCGCTGTGCGCCGCGCTGCTCGCGATGAGCGCGATCGATATCCGGACTGGCTACCTGCCCGACTCGATGACGCTGCCACTCCTCTGGGCCGGGCTCGCGCTGAACCTCGGCGGCACGTTCACGTCGCTGCGCTCGGCCGTGATCGGGGCCATGGCCGGCTACCTGTTCCTGTGGGCGATCTACTGGCTGTTCAAATGGCTGCGCGGCATCGAGGGCATCGGTTTTGGCGACCTCAAGCTGCTCGCCGCGCTCGGCGCATGGATGGGCTGGGCCGCATTGCCGCAGGTCGTGCTGTTCGCCGCGGTGACGGGCGCGATCGTCGGGCTCATCGCGACCTGGCGCGGCCGCATGCGCTTCGAGGAGCCGATTCCGTTCGGTCCGTTCCTCGCGGCAGGCGGCGCCGCGACGCTGTTTTTCGGCACCCCGTTCTATTCGGCGCTCGGAGGCTGACATGTTCGCAATTGGACTCACCGGCGGCATCGGCAGCGGCAAGACGACCGTCGCCGACCTGTTCGGCGCCCGCGGCGCGTCACTGGTCGATACCGATCTGATCGCCCATCGCATCACCGCACCGGGCGGTCTCGCGATGCCGGCGATCGAACAGGCATTCGGCCGCGGCTTCGTTGCCGCCGACGGCTCGCTCGACCGTGCGAAGATGCGCGCACTGATCTTCAGCGACGACGCCGCGCTCCGACGCCTCGAAGCGATCACGCATCCGCTGATCCGCGCCGAGACCGATCGCGAAGCACGCGAAGCGCAAGGCCCGTACGTGATGTTCGTCGTGCCGCTGCTCGTCGAGTCCGGCAACTGGAAGGCGCGCTGCGACCGCGTGCTCGTCGTCGATTGCCCGGTCGAAACGCAGATCGCACGCGTGATGCGGCGCAACGGCTTCACGCGCGAGCAGGTCGAGGCGATCATCGCGAAACAGGCCACGCGCGAAGCGCGCCTCGCGGCGGCCGACGACGTGATCGTCAACGACGCGACGACACCCGACACGCTCGCCGCACAGGTCGATGCACTGCACCAACGCTATCTCGGATTTGCGGCCGCCGCACGCTGAACCTCGTGCCCAATCGTGATGGTGTACGAAATTGGCGCGTTGCTAGGGTAGAGAGTGAGCATTAGAATGTCCTGCATTGTTTCAATCCCTACCCAAGAGGCGAGCGCGCTTGATTCTTTACGAGTATCCGTTCAACGAGCGAATTCGCACGCTGTTGCGCCTCGAAGATCTCTTCGAGCGCTTCGCGTTCTTTTTGGCTCAGGAGGACCCGCGTGAACACCACGTCGCGCTGACGACGCTGTTCGAAATCGCCGAGGTAACGGGCCGCGCGGACCTGAAATCGGATCTGATGAAGGAGCTCGAACGTCAGCGCCAGACGCTCGCCCCCTTTCGCGGCAATCCGGGCATCGAGCAGAACGCGCTCGAAGCCGTGCTCGGCGAAATCGAGCAGACGCTCGCGAACCTCGCGCAGATGCAGGGCAAGACCGGGCAGCACCTCGTCGACAACGAGTGGCTCGCCAGCATCCGCAGCCGTGCGGTGATTCCCGGCGGCACGTGCAAGTTCGACCTGCCGTCGTACTACGCATGGCAGCAGTGGCCCGCCGAGCAGCGGCGCCAGGACATCGCGAAGTGGATCCTGCCGATGCTGCCGCTGCGCGACGCGGTGACGATCGTGCTGCGGCTCGCGCGCGAATCGGGCCAGGCGTCGAAGGTCATGGCGATGCAGGGCAGCTACCAGCAGATGCTGTCCGGCCGCACCTACCAGCTGATGCAGGTGCGCGTGCCGCCGGAGTTGCGCGTCATTCCCGAAGCGAGCGCGAACAAATACATGCTGTGGGTACGGTTCACCATGCAGGACGGCGATGTGCGTCCGCGCGCGGTGGATATCGACGTGCCGTTCCATCTGACACTGTGCAATCTGTAACGGCCGCGCGCCGGATCGCTTTCGTATGACTACCGTTGTGAAATGCCCGTCGTGCGGCGCCGAAGTGCGCTGGACGCCCGAAAATCAATTCCGCCCGTTCTGCTCGGCCCGCTGCAAGCAGCTCGACCTCGGCGCATGGGCCGCGGAAAAGTACCGGATCGGTGGATCCTCCGACGAGGGCCCCTCGTCGGAAGAAGACGGCACGGACGGCCGCCGCGACAGCTGAGCGGCGCGCGGCACCGCCTGCTAGTGATATGGCCCGCCTTTCCGGCAGGCCATCATGGCGTCAGTTCGACGCGGCTTCCTTCTCGAGCAGTTCGAGCACCGGCAGCGCGGCCGGCAACAGCGGCGCGACGGCGACCGGCAGTTGCTGCCACACGAACGCCTGCCCTTCCTTGCTGTGCGGCTCGCCCGTCCAGCCCGTCACCTTGCAGAAATACAGCCGCACGTACGCATGCGGATAATCGTGCTCGAGCGTGTGCCAGCGGTGACTGGCCGTGACTTCGATGCCGAGCTCCTCGTGCAGTTCGCGCGCAAGCGCATCCTCGACGCTTTCGCCGGCCTCCAGCTTGCCGCCCGGAAACTCCCAGTAGCCTTCATACGGCTTGCCTTGCAGCCGCTGTGCGAGCAGATAGCTTCCGTCCGGCTGCACCATCACGCCGACCGCGACTTCCGTCACCTTGCGGCCATCGGGCGCGCGCACCGCGCCTTGTGCGAGATCCGGGCTCATGCCTGCTCCTTGCGGCCCGACCAGTCACGCGCAAACTGCCACGCGACGCGCCCCGAGCGCGAACCGCGCTCGAGCGCCCACACGAGCGCATCGCCGCGTGCGGATTCGATCTCCGCGTCCGGGCAGCCGAAATGACGCAGCCAGTGCCCGACGATGTCGAGGTAGTCGTCCTGCTTGAACGGATAGAAGCTGACCCACAGGCCGAAGCGCTCCGACAGCGAGATCTTTTCCTCGACGACTTCGCCGGGGTGAATCTCGCCATCCGGAAGATGCTTGTACGACTCGTTGTCACTCATGTACTCGGGCAGCAGATGGCGGCGGTTCGACGTCGCGTAGATCAGCACGTTGTCCGACTGGGCGGCGATCGAGCCGTCGAGCGCGACCTTCAGCGCCTTGTAGCCCGACTCGCCTTCCTCGAACGACAGGTCGTCGCAAAACACGATGAAGCGCTCGGGACGCTGCGAGATCAGGTCGACGATGTCGCCGAGATCGTGCAGGTCGTCCTTGTCGACTTCGATCAGGCGCAGGCCGTCGTTCGCATACGCGTTCAGGCACGCCTTGATCAGCGACGATTTGCCGGTACCGCGCGCGCCGGTCAGCAGCACGTTGTTGGCCGGCTTCTGCTGCACGAACTGCCGCGTGTTCTGTTCGATCAGCCCTTTCTGGCGATCGATGTTGTGGAGGTCACCGAGCGTGATCGACGACACGGCCGGCACCGGCTGCAGATAGCCGCGCCCCTGGCGCTTGCGCCAGCGGAACGCGTGCGCGGCATTCCAGTCGACCGCGGCCGGCGCGGGCGGCAGCATCCCCTCGAGACGGCCGAGCAGCGCTTCGGCACGCGTCAGAAACTGTTCAAGCTTGTCCATGGCGTTCGAACGCTCCCGATCAGGAGCGGTAATCCGCGTTGATGCTCACGTAGTCGTGCGACAGGTCGCACGTCCAGATGGTGGCCTGCGCGTCGCCGCGGCCGAGCAGCACGCGAATCGTGATTTCGCTCTGCTTCATCACGCGCTGGCCGTCTTCTTCCTGGTAAGCCGGATTGCGGCCGCCCGCCTTCGCGACGAGAACGTCGTCGAGATAGAGGTCGATCTTGTCGACGTCCAGATCCGCGACGCCCGCATAGCCGATCGCCGCGAGAATCCGGCCAAGGTTGGGGTCGGATGCGTAGAAGGCCGTTTTCACGAGCGGCGAATGGCCGATCGCGTAAGCGATCTGGCGGCATTCCGCGACGTTCTTGCCGCCTTCGACCTGCACCGTCATGAATTTCGTCGCGCCTTCGCCATCGCGCACGATCAGTTGCGACAGCACCTGCGCGACTTCCGTCACCGCATCGCGCAGCGCCGCGTAGGCCGGCGAATCGGTCGACGTGATCGCGGGCAGCGTGCTCTTGCCCGACGCGATCAGGATGAACGAGTCGTTCGTCGACGTGTCGCCGTCGATCGTGATGCAGTTGAACGAGCGATCCGCGACTTCCTTTACGAGCGTGTCGAGCACCGGCTGCGCGACGTTCGCGTCGAACGCGAGGAAGCCGAGCATCGTCGCCATGTTCGGCTTGATCATGCCCGCGCCCTTGCTGATGCCCGTCAGCGTGACCGTATGGCCGTCGATCGTCACCTGGCGCGACGTGGCCTTCGGCAGCGTGTCCGTCGTCATGATCGCCTGCGCGGCGTCGAACCAGTTCGCGGCCTTGCGGTTCGCGAGCGCGGCCGGCAGGCCGGCCTTCAGGCGATCGATCGGCAGCGGCTCGAGGATCACGCCGGTCGAGAACGGCAGCACCTGCGCCGGCTCGATGCCCGCAAGGCGCGCGAGTTCCGTGCAGGTTTCGCGTGCGTTCACGAGGCCCGGCTCGCCGGTGCCCGCGTTCGCATTGCCCGTATTCACGACGAGCGCGCGAATGCCCGCGCCGCCCGCGCGCACCTTCGCCAGGTGCTCGCGGCAGACGGTGACCGGCGCTGCGCAGAAACGGTTTTCAGTGAACACGCCCGCGACCGTCGCGCTTTCGTCGACGGAGATGACCAGCACGTCCTTGCGATTCGGCTTGCGGATGTTCGCTTCCGCCCAGCCGAGCGTGACGCCGGCGACGGGATGCAGTTGGGCGGGATCGATCGACGGAAAATTGACAGCCATGGGGCACACCTGCCGGATGGAAAATGCCGGCATGCGCCGGCATCGATTGGAAGAACCAGCGGCCGCACGCGCGGGCCGCCGCAACTCACATCACTCACGCGAAGCTGCGAATGAAGCGGCACGCGCGATGCGCGCCGCCGTCGATCATGACAGCTTCCCGTGACATTGCTTGTACTTCTTGCCGCTGCCGCACGGGCACGGGTCGTTGCGGCCGACCTTCGGCATTTCGCCGCCGGGGCCGCTGTGCGTCATCGCGCTGCCGACCATGTCGGCCGTCGCCGTGGCCGCCACGGCAGCCGTGACGTTGGCCACCGGCGCACCGGATTCCGCGTAATCGGCGTGCTGGTACTCGACGTTCTCGAGATGACCGCCACGCTCCTCGATCTGCTCGGCGGCCTGCTCGAGCTGTTCCGGCGACTGGATCTGCACGTTCATCACGACGCGCGTGACTTCCTGCTTGATCGCCTCGAGCATCGCGGCGAACAGTTCGAACGCTTCGCGCTTGTATTCCTGCTTCGGATTCTTCTGCGCATAGCCGCGCAGGTGGATACCCTGGCGCAGGTGGTCGAGCGCCGCGAGGTGCTCGCGCCACAGACGGTCGACCGTCTGCAGCATCACCGAGCGCTCGAACGCGCTGAACGATTCGCGGCCGACCATCGCGACCTTCGCCTCGTACTGCTCGTCGGCGGCCGTCGTCACCGCGTCGAGGATCTCCTCGGCCGTGATCGACGAGGACTCGTTCACCATTTCCTGGATCGCGAGGTCGAGCTGCCATTCGTTGCGCAGCACTTCCTCGAGCTCGGGCACGTCCCACTGCTCTTCGATGCTGCCTTCCGGCACGAACTGGCGGACGACTTCGGTAATCACGCCGTGACGCATCGCGGTGATCGTCTCGGTGATGTCGTGCGCTTCGAGCAACTCGTTACGCTGCTGGTAGATCACCTTGCGCTGATCGTTCGACACGTCGTCGTATTCGAGCAGCTGCTTGCGGATGTCGAAGTTGCGCGCTTCGACCTTGCGCTGCGCGGACTCGATCGAGCGCGTGACGATGCCGGCCTCGATCGCCTCGCCTTCCGGCATCTTCAGGCGATCCATGATCGAACGCACGCGGTCGCCCGCGAAGATGCGCAGCAGCGGATCGTCGAGCGACAGGTAGAAGCGCGACGAGCCCGGATCGCCCTGGCGGCCCGCACGGCCGCGCAGCTGGTTGTCGATCCGGCGCGATTCGTGGCGCTCGGTGCCGATGATGTGCAGGCCGCCCGCGGCCTTCACTTCCTCGTGCAGCGTTTCCCACTCGTCGTGCAGCTGCTGGATGCGGCGCGCCTTTTCGTCGGCCGGGATCGCTTCGTCGGCCTCGATGAACGCCGCCTGCTTCTCCGCATTGCCGCCGAGCACGATGTCGGTACCGCGGCCGGCCATGTTGGTCGCGATCGTGATGCGCTTCGGCCGGCCGGCTTCCGCGACGATCGCGGCTTCACGCTCGTGCTGCTTCGCGTTCAGCACCTCGTGCGGCAACCCGGCCTGCTTCAGCAGGTGCGACAGCAGCTCCGAGTTCTCGATCGACGTCGTGCCGACCAGCACCGGCTGACCGCGTTCGTAGCATTCGCGGATGTCGCGGATCACCGCGTCATAGCGCTCCTTGGCCGTCTTGTAGATCTGGTCCTGCTTGTCGATCCGCTTCGGCGGGCGGTTGGTCGGGATCACGACCGTTTCGAGGCCGTAGATCTCGTTGAATTCGTACGCTTCGGTGTCGGCGGTACCGGTCATGCCGGCCAGCTTCGCGTACATCCGGAAGTAGTTCTGGAACGTGATCGACGCGAGCGTCTGGTTCTCGCTCTGGATCTTCACGTGTTCCTTCGCCTCGACCGCCTGGTGCAGGCCGTCGGACCAGCGGCGGCCGGCCATCAGGCGGCCCGTGAATTCGTCGACGATGACCACTTCGCCGTTCTGCACGACGTAGTGCTGATCCTTGTGGAACAGCGTGTGCGCGCGCAGCGCCGCGTACACGTGGTGCATCAGCGTGATGTTCTGCGGCGCGTACAGGCTCTCGCCCTCGCCGATCAGGCCCCATTCGGCGAGCAGGCGCTCGGCCTTCTCGTGACCCGATTCCGTCAGGAACACCTGGCGCGCCTTCTCGTCGAGCGTATAGTCGCCCGGCTTCTCGACGCCCGTGCCGTCGGCCTTCTCTTCGCCGATCTGGCGCTCGAGCAGCGGCGGCAGTGCGTTCATCCGCACGTACAGCTCGGTGTGATCCTCGGCCTGGCCCGAAATGATCAGCGGCGTACGCGCCTCGTCGATCAGGATCGAGTCCACTTCGTCGACGACCGCGAAATTCAGGGCCCGCTGCACGCGCGCGTCGGTCTCGTAGACCATGTTGTCGCGCAGGTAGTCGAAGCCGAATTCGTTGTTCGTGCCGTACGTGATGTCCGCCGCGTACGCCTGCTGCTTCTGGTCATGCTCCATGCCGGACAGGTTGATGCCGACCGACAGACCGAGGAAGTTGTAGAGGCGCGCCATCCATTCGGCGTCGCGCTGCGCGAGGTAATCGTTGACGGTCACCACGTGCACGCCGCGGCCTGCCAGCGCGTTCAGGTACACGGGCAGCGTCGCGACGAGCGTCTTGCCCTCGCCGGTGCGCATTTCCGCGATCTTGCCGTAGTGGAGCACCATGCCGCCGATCATCTGCACGTCGAAGTGCCGCATCTTCAGCACGCGACGGCTGGCCTCGCGGCAGACCGCGAAGGCCTCGGGCAGCAGCTTGTCGAGCGACTCGCCGGCCGCGACCCGCTGGCGGAATTCGTCCGTCTTGCCGCGCAACTGGTCGTCCGTCAGCTTCTCGATCTGCGTTTCGAGCGCATTGATCGTCGTGACGGTCTTTTGGTATTGCTTGACGAGCCGCTGGTTGCGGCTGCCAAAAATTTTCTGGAGAAAACCGGTTGTCATCGGATCGGATCCTGCGTCGCAGCACCGGCGCCCGGCGCGTGTTGCGCGCCCCGGCGCCCGAGCCTCGGCGGCTTAGCGAATTAGTGGACTCAAACGATGAATTTTAGCACGCGGGGACGCGTGCGCCCGTGTCTCGGCCGGACGGGCACTGCGCGCCGACCGCCGGGCCATCGGGGCGAAAGCCGCCCGTGCACGAGCCCGCGCGGGTACAATCGGCGTCAACGTCCGCCCGCGTGCGCGCCCGAAGAATGTCTCGATGAACCGATTTTCCAAGCGTTTCGGCCCGCTGGCCCCTTATCGCCCGCAACCCGTGTCCGAAGTGCTCGGCCGCACCGACGCATTCGCGGCGCTGCGCGCCGGCGTCGAACAGATCGCGTCGCTGCAGCGCGACCTTGCCGCGCTCCTGCCCGACTATCTGGCGAATCACGTCGAACCGGGCTTCATCAAGGATGGCACCCTGACCCTCTTTGCTGCGCACAACGCATTGGCCGCTCGCCTGCGACAGGTCGAGCCGCGGTTGCTCGGCGATCTGCAAAAACGCGGCTGGCCGGTCTCGACGCTACGCGTACGCGTGCGCCCGAAGGATGCGCCGGAGCCGCCCCACGTGAAGCAGGCGCGGATGACGTCGGTCGGCGCGGCCGCGTTGCGCGACCTGGCAGATCATCTCGAACCGTCACCGCTGCAGGACGCGCTCGCGCGGATGGCGGCCCGGCATGGCGCGAAGCCGCGCTGACGGCGCGCGCCGCCGGCAGCGCCAGGTGGCCTGGCCAATAAAAAAGCAGCCCGAAGGCTGCTTTTTTATTGCTTGCGCCAAACGCAGGTCACGCGAAGGCCGTCTGCATGTCGAACGCGAAGCCCTTCGGTGCGGCTTGCGGATCGTCGAACGTGACGATCTCGTACGCATCTTCGTTCGCGAGCAGTTCGCGCAGCAGCGCGTTGTTCAGCCCGTGGCCCGACTTGTACGCCGTGTACGACGCCAGCAGCGGATGGCCGATCACGTACAGGTCGCCGATCGCGTCGAGCATCTTGTGCTTCACGAACTCGTCGTCATAGCGCAGCCCGTCGTTGTTCAGGATGCGGTACTCGTCGAGCACGATCGCGTTTTCCATGCTGCCGCCACGGGCGAGACCCATCTCGCGCAACATCTCGGCTTCATGGGCGAAACCGAACGTGCGTGCCCGCGCAATCTCGCGCACGTACGACGTATTCGCGAAATCGACCTCGAGCTCCTGGCCGGTCTTGTCGACGGCCGGGTGACGGAAGTCGATCGAGAATTTCAGCTTGAAACCGAAGTACGGATCGAGACGCGCGAACTTGTCGCCATCACGGATTTCGACCGTCTTCTTCACCTTGACGAAGCGCTTCGGTGCGTTCTGCTCCTCGATCCCGGCGGACTGGATCAGGAACACGAAGGTCGCCGCGCTGCCGTCCATGATCGGGATTTCCTCGGCCGTCACGTCGACATAGAGGTTGTCGATACCGAGGCCGGCACATGCCGACATCAGGTGCTCGACGGTCGACACGCGCACGCCATCCTTCTGCAACACCGACGCGAGCCGCGTATCGCCGATCGACGTCGCCGCGGCGGGAATGTCGACGGGCGTGGGAAGGTCGACGCGCGAGAAGACGATGCCCGTGCCGGGTGCGGCAGGACGGAGCGTCAGCTCGATCTTGCGGCCCGAGTGGACACCGATACCCACGGTCTTCACGGTGGATTTGATGGTGCGCTGCTTCAGCATGATGTTCTTCGTCGTGATTGAAGATATCAATCAGGAGTTATATTCAATAGGGGAGATTATAGCGTAATTCCCTATTCAGCGTCGTTTGAAACTGCGTATCAATCTGTTTCGACCGTTTACCCGCGCCGATACGGGACGGGCCGATGCCCGGAACGGAGGCGTTTCCGGTCATCGGCCCGTGTTACAACTGCCCTGAGGCCGGTGAGCAGCGTTGCCGGAAGGCAACGGCGCACCGCACGATCAGGACGTCAACGTCGCGAGAACACTCGCCGCATCGCTCACTTCGAATTTGCCCGGCGCCTCGACGGCCAGCGTCTTGACCACACCGCCGTCAATCACCATCGCGTAGCGCAGGGAACGAATTCCCATGCCACGCGCCGACAAATCCTGCGTCAGCCCCAGCGCATGAGTGAAAGCAGCGCTGCCGTCCGCCATCATGCGCACCTTGCCCGCGGTGTGCAGATCACGTCCCCATGCGCCCATCACGAATGCGTCGTTGACGGACACGCACCAGATCTCGTCGATGCCCGCCGCGCGCAACTGCTCGGCGTGTTCGACGTAGCCCGGCACATGCTGCGCCGAGCAGGTCGGCGTGAAAGCGCCCGGCAATCCGAAGATCACCACCCGCTTTCCCGCAACCTGGTCGCGCACGCTGTAGGCGTTCGGCCCCAGCGTGCACCCTTCGCGCGCGTCGTCGATGTACTCGAACAATTGCGCGTCGGGCAGCGCGTCGCCCACTTGAATCATGGCTGGTCCCTCATAGCGATACGGTTTTTCAGCGTGTCGCGGACAGCACGGTCCATCCCGCCCCGCTTGAGCGGAGAGGGCACGTTTCCCGGCCCGGCGTCGCAGCCGACGCGGCCTGTCGTGGTCCGTAGCATCCGTCACGCCGGCGTTACCGCGGCAGATTCGCCGCGGCTTCGCCTGTGTGTGCGTCAGTCAGCCTGCTTGCGCAGGAAAGCCGGGATGTCGTACGTGTCGACACCCTTCTCCTGCAGCGCCTGCACGTGCGATGCCGCGGTTTCGCGCGAATTGCGCCACACCGCCGGCGTGTCGAGCGCGCCGTAGTCTGCCGTGCTGACGTGATGCGTCGGCGCATAACCGTGCGACACCGCGCTGACCGGCTGGTTGTCCGTACCCGTGCGCAGCAGCGTCATCGGTGCCGATTGCTGCTTCTTCGCCGCACGACCCAGACCCGTTGCCACGACCGTCACGCGCAGCGCATCGCCCATTGCGTCGTCGTACACCGCACCGAAGATCACCGTCGCATCTTCCGCCGCGTAGCTCTTGATCGTGTTCATCACTTCGCGCGTTTCCGACAGACGCAGCGAACGGCTCGACGTGATGTTGACCAGCACGCCGCGCGCGCCCGACAGATCGACGCCTTCGAGCAGCGGGCTCGCCACGGCCTGTTCCGCCGCGAGGCGTGCGCGATCGACGCCGGCGACCGTCGCCGTGCCCATCATCGCCTTGCCCTGCTCGCCCATCACCGTCTTCACGTCTTCGAAGTCGACGTTCACGAGGCCATCGACATTGATGATTTCAGCGATGCCTGCGACCGCGTTGTTCAACACGTCGTCCGCGCACTGGAAGCACTTGTCCATCTCGGCGTCGTCGCCCATCACGTCGAACAGCTTGTCGTTCAGAACGACGATCAGCGAGTCGACGTGATCCTCCAGTTGCTGCGAACCGGCTTCAGCGACGCGCATGCGCTTGCCGCCTTCGAACTCGAACGGCTTGCTGACGACACCTACCGTCAGGATGCCCATCTCCTTCGCGATCTGCGCGACCACCGGTGCCGCGCCCGTGCCCGTGCCACCGCCCATGCCGGCCGTGATGAACACCATGTGCGCGCCGCGCAGTGCGTCGGCGATGCGCTCACGCGCTTCTTCCGCTGCCGCACGACCCATTTCCGGCTTCGCACCGGCGCCCAGGCCCGTGTTGCCGAGCTGGATCACCGACGATGCGCGCGAACGCGACAGCGCCTGCGCATCCGTGTTCATCACGATGAAGTCGACGCCCTGCACGCCGCGGTTGATCATGTGCTGGACGGCATTGCCGCCAGCGCCGCCAACGCCGACCACCTTGATGATGGTGCCGTTGGTCTCGGTTTCCAGCATTTCGAATTCCATTGTTGCCTCCGTCAAGAGAATGACTGCTACTCGGCCGTTATTCGGCAGGAGATCGGGCAACCCCCTGTCGCGCGCCAGCCGCCGGCACCAGCGCGAATTTCGATTCGGTTCGATTCGTCAGAAGTTGCTCAGGAACCATTCCTTCATCCGCGAGAACACTTGCCCCGCGTTGCCGGACTGCACGGCGACCTTGCGGCCGCGCATGCGCTGGGCACTGCCTTCGACGAGCAGCCCCATCGCCGTCGAGTAGCGCGGATTGCGCACGACGTCGGAGAGGCCACCTGCATATTCCGGCGCGCCGATGCGCACCGGTTTCAGGAAAATGTCTTCGCCGAGCTCGACCATGCCGGGCATCATCGATGCACCGCCGGTAATGACCACCCCGGAGCTCAGCAGTTCTTCGTAACCGGATTCGCGCACGACCTGCTGCACGAGCGAGAACAGTTCCTCGACGCGCGGCTCGATCACCGCGGCCAGCGCCTGGCGCGACAGCGTGCGCGGACCGCGTTCGCCGAGGCCCGGCACTTCGACCATTTCGTCCGGATCGGCGAGCGCCTGCTTCGCGATCCCGTAGCCGACCTTGATGTCTTCCGCATCCGGCGTCGGCGTGCGCAGCGCCATCGCGATGTCGCTCGTGATCTGGTCGCCGGCGATCGGAATCACCGCGGTGTGGCGGATCGCGCCTTCGGCGAAGATCGCGATGTCCGTCGTGCCGCCGCCGATGTCGACCAGCACCACGCCGAGATCCTTCTCGTCTTCCGTCAGCACGGCCAGCGACGACGCGAGCGGCTGCAGGATCAGGTCGTTCACTTCGAGCCCGCAGCGGCGCACGCACTTGACGATGTTCTGCGCGGCACTCACCGCGCCCGTCACGATGTGCACCTTCACTTCCAGCCGGATGCCGCTCATGCCGATCGGCTCGCGCACGTCTTCCTGGCCGTCGATGATGAATTCCTGCGTGAGGATGTGCAGCACCTGCTGGTCGGTCGGGATGTTGATCGCCTTCGCGGTCTCGATCACGCGCGCGACGTCGGTCTGCGTGACTTCCTTGTCCTTGATCGCGACCATCCCGCTCGAGTTGAAGCTGCGGATGTGGCTGCCCGCGATCCCCGTGAACACGTTGGTGATCTTGCAGTCGGCCATCAGCTCGGCTTCCTCGAGCGCGCGCTGGATCGACTGCACGGTGGCCTCGATGTTGACCACCACACCTTTCTTCAGACCCTTCGACTCGCTCTGG
Source organism: Burkholderia sp. AU33803 (assembly GCF_002223095.1). Taxonomy (NCBI): domain Bacteria; kingdom Pseudomonadati; phylum Pseudomonadota; class Betaproteobacteria; order Burkholderiales; family Burkholderiaceae; genus Burkholderia; species Burkholderia sp. AU33803. The sequence goes on along the minus strand of NZ_NKFJ01000004.1, from coordinate 22,132 downwards.
CCGAGGCCGATCACCTCGTAGTGGCCTTCGCCCTTCAGCTCGGCGACGATGGCCACCACCTTCGACGTGCCGATGTCGAGGGAAACCAGCAGATCCTTGTAGTCTTTGCTCATAAAGTGCTCTTGCGTGTGATCTCTCGTTACTTCTTGCGCTTGTCGGTATCGGTCAGGAACCGCATGCCTGCCGCGCGAATCGCGAATCCGTTCGGATAGCGCAGGTCCGCGTACTCGATGTCGTTGCCCCAGCGCTCCGTGACAGCCGGCCATGCGGCGACCAGGCGCTGGCTCCGGTCATGCAGCGACTCGCTGTTGCGTTCCTTGCCCAGCTCGACCTGCATGCCGTTCGACAGCTTCACCGTCCACGCGTACCGCGCCGACAGCGTCACTTCTTCCGGCGCCGCCTTCAGCGGCGCAAACCATTTCCCGAAGTCGCGATACCGCGTGACGACTTCCTTCGCACTGCCCTCCGGGCCGTCGAACGCCGGCAGTTCCTGCTCCAGCTCGCCCTGGTTCGCGGTGAACAGCTCGCCATCGACGCTCACGAGCTGGTCGCTGCCCCAGGTCCCGAGCGGTTTGTACTCCTCGAGCGTGACAGCCAGCGCATTCGGCCACACCCGGCGCACGCTCGCATGGCGCACCCAGGGCATCTGCTCGAACGCGGCGCGCGCGGCGTCGAGATCGACCGTGAAGAAATTGCCCTTCAGCCGGCCGACCACGCCCGCGCGCACCGTCGGTGAATTGATGTGCTCGGTGTCGCCGTCGATCCGGATTTCCCGCAGCGCGAACGTCGGGCGCTGGATCAGCCAGTAGCAACCGGCCGCCGCCAACACGAGCAGCAGCAGCGCGTACAGCGCGCTGGCGGCAAGGTTGAGTTGGCGAACGTTGTTCCACATACGTCGTTCCGTTCCTGCGTCAGTCGTTGAGCGTGAGCGACAGCACCTTCACGACCAGCTCCGAATAGCTGATGCCGACCGCGCGCGCGGCCTTCGGCGGCAGCGAGTGGTCGGTCATGCCCGGCGCGGTGTTCACTTCCAGGAAGTACGCGTTGCCGTCGGCGTCGAGCATGAAATCCGCGCGGCCCCAGTCGGTGCAGCCGAGCACGTCGAACGCCCGGCGCGCGACGCGCTTGAGCTCCGTTTCCTTGTCGGCGGGCAGCCCGCACGGAATCAGGTATTGCGTGTCGTCGGCGACGTACTTCGCGTGATAGTCGTAGAACTCGCCGGCCGGCACGATCTTGATCACCGGCAGGTCGAGATCGCCGGCGATGCAGGCGGTGTACTCGCCGCCGCCTTCGATGCTCTTCTCGACGATCACGATCGGGTCATGCTTGGCGGCTTCCGCAAGCGCGGCCGGCAGCGCGTCGGCCGTCTTCACCTTCAGCACCGCCACGCTCGAGCCCTCGCTCGCCGGCTTCACGAACAGCGGCAGGCCGAGCTTCGCGACGATGTCCGTCGCGCGCGCCGCGAGGTCGTCGCCGCGCAGCACCGTCTCGAACGGCGGCGTCGGCACGCCCGTCTGCTGCCACACGAGCTTCGTGCGGAACTTGTCGAGGCCGAGCGCCGACCCGAGCACGCCGCTGCCCGTGTAGCGAATGCCGTAGAAATCGAGCGCGCCCTGGATCTGGCCGTTCTCTCCGTAGCCGCCGTGCAGGGCGTTGAACGCGCGCACGAAGCCTTCATCCTTCAGCGCCGCCAGCGGACGCTCGGCCGGGTCGAACGGGTGCGCGTCGATGCCCGCGTCGCGCAGGCCCTGCAGCACGAGCTTGCCCGACGTGAGCGACACCTCGCGCTCCGAGGACTCGCCGCCGAACAACACCGCCACCTTGCCGAAACGTTTCGGATCAATCCCGCTCATGTCATGCCTTCTGTTGAGTGTGCTGCGCAACCTTCGCCGGCACGCCGCCGATCGAACCCGCGCCCATCGTGATCACCACGTCGCCGTTCTGCGCGACCTTCGCCAATGCGTCCGGCACGTCGTCGACCGTCGCGACGAACACCGGGTCAACCTTCCCCACCGCGCGCAGCGCGCGCGACAGCGCGTCGCCGCTGGCGGTCGAGATCGCCGCCTCGCCCGCCGCGTAGACTTCCGTCAGCACCAGCGCGTCGACCGTCGACAGCACGTTGACGAAATCGTCGAAGCAGTCGCGGGTGCGCGTGTAACGGTGCGGCTGGAACGCCAGCACGAGGCGGCGGCCCGGGAACGCGCCGCGCGCGGCCGCGATCGTCGCGGCCATCTCGACCGGGTGATGGCCGTAGTCGTCGATCAGCGTGTACTGGCCGCCGTCCGCGGTCGGCACGTCGCCGTAGCGCTGGAAGCGCCGGCCGACGCCGTTGAATTCCGCGAGCGCCAGCTGGATCGCATCGTCCGACACGCCGAGATCGGTCGCGATCGCAATCGCCGCGAGCGCGTTCTGCACGTTGTGCAGGCCCGGCATGTTCAGCACGACCGCCAGCGGCGCGCGCCCTTCGCGGATCACCGTGAAATGCATGCGGCCGTCGCGTGCGTCGATGTCTTCCGCGCGCACCTGCGCGTCCGGCGACAGCCCGTAGCGCACGACCGGCTTCGAAATGAACGGGATGATCTGCCGCACGTTCGGATCGTCGACGCACACGACCGCGCTGCCGTAGAACGGCAGGCGCTGCGTGAATTCGATGAACGCCTGCTTGAGCCGCGCGAAATCGTGGCCGTAGGTGTCCATGTGGTCGGCGTCGATGTTCGTGATGACCTCGATCACCGGATACAGGTTCAGGAACGACGCGTCCGACTCGTCGGCCTCGGCGACGATGAAGTCGCCGGTGCCGAGCCGTGCGTTCGCGCCGGCGCTGATCAGGCGCCCGCCGATCACGAAGGTCGGATCGAGCCCGCCCGCCGCCAGCACGCTCGCGACGAGGCTCGTCGTCGTGGTCTTGCCGTGGGTGCCGGCGATCGCGATGCCCTGCTTCAGGCGCATCAGCTCCGCCAGCATCACCGCACGCTGCACGATCGGCACGCGCTTCGCGCGCGCGGCCAGCACTTCCGGGTTGTCCGAACGCACGGCCGTCGACACGACGACCGCGTTCGCGCCCTCGATGTTCGCCGCGTCGTGGCCGATCGCGATCCGCGCGCCGAGCGCCTGGAGACGATCGGTCACCGCGTTGCGCGACAGGTCCGAGCCGCTGACCTCGTAACCGAGGTTGACGAGCACTTCAGCGATGCCGCTCATGCCCGCGCCGCCGATCCCGACGAAATGAATGTGTTTGACGATGTGTTTCATTGCAGTGTTTCCAAGTTCGCGCCGGCCGCCTTCGCGCACACGCGCGCGACTTCGTCGGTGGCCTCGGGCTTCGCCAGCGAGCGCGAACGCTCCGCCATGTCCGCGAGCGATGCACGCGACTGGCCGCGCAGCCAGTCGGCAAGCAGTTCCGCCGACAGGTCGCGTTGTTGCACCAGCACGGCCGCGCCCGCATCGGCGAGGAACGCGGCGTTGCTCGTCTGGTGATCGTCGACCGCGTACGGGAACGGCACGAACAGCGCCGCCACGCCCACCGCCGCGATCTCCGACACCGTCATCGCCCCCGACCGGCAGATCACGAGATCCGCCGCCGCATACGCGGCCGCCATGTCGTCGATGAACGGCACGAGCCGCACGTCCTCGCCGGCCGCGAAACCGGCCGCTTCGTAATTCGCCTTCAATGCTTCGATGTGCTTCGCGCCGGCCTGGTGCACGATGCGCGGGCGTTCGCCCGGCGCCAGCATCGCCAGCGCGCGCGGCACGACCTCGTTCAGCGCGGCCGCCCCGAGGCTGCCGCCGACGACCAGCACGTTCAACGGGCCGCTGCGCGATGCATAGCGTGCTTTGGGCGCTTGCGTGCCGGCAAGTTCCGCGCGAATCGGGTTACCCGTCCATTCCGCGTGCGGCAGCGCGCCGGGGAACGCGACGAGCACGCGTTTCGCGAATTTCGCGAGCACCTTGTTCGTCAGGCCCGCGATCGAATTCTGTTCATGCAGCACGAGCGGACGGCCCGACAGCGCGGTCATCACGCCCGCCGGGAACGTGATGTAGCCGCCCATCCCGAGCACGACGTCGGGCCGTACGCGGCGCAGCGCGGCGAGGCTCTGCCCGCATGCGCGCAGCAGGTTGAACGGCAGCGTCAGCTTGGTCTTCAGGCCCTTGCCGCGCAGCCCGCCGAACCGCACGTATTCCATCGGAATGCCGTGCTTCGGCACGAGCGTCGCTTCCATCCCGGCCGGATTGCCGAGCCACACGACTCGCCAGCCCGCCGCTTCCATCCGGTGCGCGACCGCGAGCCCCGGGAACACGTGGCCCCCGGTGCCGCCTGCCATCACCATCAGCGTGCGTTGCGACGCGGTCATACCTTCCCTCCGCGCATCAGCAAGAATGAACGAATGTTTTGGCTACGGCCGCTTCGCTTAACTTCGCGCGCTTCGCGCACGAAGTTAGCCTTCACCGAAATCGCGTACTGACGCGGGGAGGTCATACCTTCCCTCCCCGCATCAGTACGCGATTTTCGTAGTCCACCCGCAGCAGCACCGCGAGCGCGACGCAGTTCAGCAAAATGCCCGAGCCGCCGTAGCTCACGAGCGGCAGCGTCAGGCCCTTGGTCGGCAGCAGCCCGAGGTTCACGCCCATGTTGATGAAGGTCTGCGCGCCGAACCAGATGCCGATCCCCTTCGCCATCAGGCCCGCGAACGTGCGATCGAGTGCGAGCGCCTGGCGGCCGATCTCGAACGCGCGGCGCACGATCCAGTAGAACAGCAGGATCACGACCAGCACGCCGACGAAACCGAGCTCCTCGCCAATCACCGCGAGGATGAAGTCGGTATGCGCTTCCGGCAGGTAGTTCAGCTTCTCGACGCTGCCGCCGAGGCCGACGCCGAACCATTCGCCGCGGCCGAACGCGATCAGCGAGTGCGTGAGCTGGTACGCCTTGCCCTGCGCGTAACGCTCGTCCCACGGATCGAGGTACGCGAAAATCCGCTCGCGACGCCACGGCGACAGCCACACCAGCATCGTAAAGGTGCCGATCGCGGTGGCGACCAGGCCGCCGAACAGCTTGCCGTTCACGCCGCCGAGGAACAGCACGCCCATCGCGATCGCCGCGACCACCATGAACGCGCCCATGTCCGGCTCGAGCAGCAGCAGCGCACCGACCAGGCCGACCGCGAACGCCATCGGCAGGAAGCCCTTGGCGAAGCTCTGCATGTATTCCTGCTTGCGCACCGTGTAGTTCGCCGCGTAGATCGTCACCGCGAGCTTCATGATTTCCGACGGCTGCATGTTCGTGATGCCGAGCGGAATCCAGCGGCGCGCACCGTTCACGCCCTTGCCGACGTGCGGGATCAGCACGATCACGAGGCCCACGAGCGCGATCAGGAAGAGTTGCGGCGCGTATTTGTCCCACGTCGACACCGGCACGCGGAACGCGACCACCGCCGCGACGAACGCGACGGCGAGCGAGATGCAGTGGCGCATCAGGAACGCGTAATCGTGATACGACGCGTATTTCGGCGAATCGGGCATCGCGATCGACGCCGAATACACCATCACGACGCCGAGCCCGAGCAGCGCGATCGCGACCCACAGCAGCGAGTAGTCGAAGTCGAGCATCCGCGAACGGCTCGGGCGCACGCCGTTGACGACGCTCGCGAGGCCGCCCGTCGCGGCGCGCGTGGCCGACGCGACGCGGCCGCCCGCGGCATTGCCGCCGGTGTCGCGACGATCGTTGAAACGGGAGACGATGCGATCGGACCAGCTCATGGCGTCGCTCCTTTGTCGATGGCGATTTCGTCGACCGCCGCGCGGAACACATCCGCGCGATGGGCGTAGTTCCTGAACATGTCGAGGCTCGCGCAGGCAGGCGACAGCAGCACCGCATCGCCCGGCTCCGCGAGGTCGGCCGCCGCGTGCACCGCCCCTTCGAGCGTCGTGTGGTCGGCGAGCGGCACGCCCGTTTCGGCGAGCGTGTCGCGGAGCGCCGGCGCGTCGCGGCCGATCAGCATCACCGCGCGGCACCAGCGCGCGACCGGCGCGACCAGCGGTGCGAAATCCTGCCCCTTGCCGTCGCCGCCCGCGATCAGCACGATCTTCTGCGCCAGCCCGTCGAGCGCGGCAACCGTCGCGCCGACGTTCGTGCCCTTGCTGTCGTCGACGTAGTCCACGTCGTCGATCGTCGCGATGACTTCGACGCGATGCGCTTCGCCGCGGTACTCGCGCAGCGCGTGCAGCAGCGGTGCGGCCGGCAGGTCGATCGCGCGGGCGAGCGCGAACGCGGCCAGCGCGTTCGCCGCGTTGTGCAGCCCGCGGATGCGCAGCGCGTCGGCCGGCATCAGGCGCTTCTGCGCGATGTCGGGCGTATGCGCGGCATCGCGCTTGCGCCGACGGGTCGTCGTCGCGGTTTCGTCCGGGGCGTCGCGATCGACCGCTTCGACCAGCCACGCGATGCCGTTATCGCGCGACAGCCCGTAGTCGCCGTCCTGCACCGGTTCGTTCAGGCCGAACGTGATCGTGCGCGGCGCGTCGGCCGCGCCGGCTGCCGGGGCGAACTTCATCACGGCCGCATCGTCGCGGTTCAGCACGCGCGTCGTCGTTGCGCCGAAGATCCGGCCCTTTGCCTGCGCGTACGCGTCGAAGCTGCCGTGCCAGTCGAGGTGGTCCTGCGTGATGTTGAGGATCGCGGCCGCATCGGGCGCGAACGTGCGCGCGGTCTCGAGCTGGAAGCTCGACAGTTCGAGCACCCACACGTCGGGCAGCGCGGTTTCGTCGATCGCGCTGGCGAGCCGGTCGAGCATCGCCGGGCTGATATTGCCCGCGACGGCGACCTTCTTGCCCGAGCGCTGGCACAGCAGGCCGGTGAGGCTCGTCGTCGTGGTCTTGCCGTTGGTGCCGGTGATCGCGAGCACCTTCGGCTGGTAGCCGCTCGTGCCGAGCGCGCGCAGCGCCTGCGCGAAGAATTCCAGCTCGCCCCACACCGCGACGCCCTGTTCGTTCGCGGCCGCGACCAGTGACGCGAGTGCCGGTTCGAGCGGCGACAGCCCGGGGCTCAGCCCGACGAGCTCGACACCGCCGTCGAGCAGCGCAGGCGTGAACGCCCCGCCGACGAATTCCGCATCGATGCCTTCGGCCTGCAGCGCGGCAAGGTTCGGCGGCGCCTCGCGGGTATCGGCAATACGCAGCCGGCACCCGTGCCTCGCGCACCATCGCGCGATCGCGAGACCCGATTCCCCGAGCCCCAGTACGAGCACCATCGGCCGTTGCCGATCTCCAAACATCTCGCCAGACATCCTTGTTACCTTTCCTTTACCGCAGCTTGAGGGTGGTCAGACCGAACAGGCACAGCATCAGCGTGATGATCCAGAAACGCACGACCACCTGCGTTTCCTTCCAGCCGGACAATTCGAAATGGTGATGCAGCGGCGCCATCTTCAGCAGGCGCCGCCCTTCGCCGTAGCGCTTTTTCGTGTACTTGAACCACGAAACCTGCAGCATCACCGACAGCGTTTCCGCGACGAAGATGCCGCCCATGATGAACAGCACGATTTCCTGGCGCACGATCACCGCGACAGTGCCGAGCGCGCCGCCGAGCGCCAGCGCGCCGACGTCACCCATGAACACCTGCGCGGGGTGCGTGTTGTACCAGAGGAACGCGAGCCCTGCCCCACCCATCGCGGAACAGAAGATCAGCAGTTCGCCCGCGCCCGGAATGTGCGGGAACAGCAGGTATTTTGAATAGACGGCGCTGCCCATCACGTACGCGAACACACCCAGCGACGCACCGACCAGCACGACCGGCATGATCACGAGGCCGTCGAGGCCGTCGGTCAGGTTCACCGCGTTGCTCGCGCCGACGATCACGAAGTACGTCAGCACGATGAAGCCCCACACGCCGAGCGGGTAGCTGATCGACTTCAGGAACGGCAGCATCAGGTCGGCGCGTGCCGGCAGCCCCATCGACAGGCCGCTCCTCACCCATGCCATGAACAGGTCGAACACGCGCACGTTGTTCGCCTCGGATACGCTGAAGGCGAGGTAGACGGCCGCGAACAGCCCGATCACCGATTGCCAGAAATACTTCTCGCGCGACGACATCCCGCGCGGATCCTTGTGGACGACCTTGCGGTAATCGTCGACCCAGCCGATCACGCCGAAACCGAACGTGACGAGCATCACGATCCAGATGAAACGGTTGGTCAGGTCGCCCCACAGCAGCGTCGCGACCGCGATGCCGATCAGGATCAGCACGCCGCCCATCGTCGGCGTGCCGGACTTGACCAGATGCGTCTGCGGGCCGTCCTTGCGCACGGCCTGACCGACCTTCATTTGCGTCAGCTTGCGGATCACCCACGGTCCGCACACGAGCCCGATCCCGAGCGCGGTGATGGTGGCCATCACCGCACGGAACGTGAGGTACGTGAACAAGCGCAAAAAGCTTGCGTCTCCTTGCAGCCATTGCGCCAGCGCCAGCAGCATGCTTCCTTCCTTCTACTCAGTGTGCAGCGGACGTCGTGCCCGCTGCGGGTTGGTTCGTCAGCGCGTCGACCACGCGCTCCATCTTCATGTACCGCGAGCCCTTCACGAGCAGCGTCGCCTGCGCGCCGTAACCCGCCGCGAGCAATGCGCCGACCAGCGCGTCGACGTCGTCGAAATGGCGGGCCGTGTCGCCGTACGCGGTGCAGGCATCGCGCGACGCGTCGCCGAGCGCGAACAGCGCGTCGATCCCGCGCTCGCGCGCGTAGGCACCGACCTCGCGATGGAAGGCCGGGCCTTCGTCGCCGACCTCGCCCATGTCGCCAATCACCAGCACGCGCGGCGCCGGTTGCGCGGCGAGCACGTCGATCGCGGCACGCATCGAATCGGGATTCGCGTTGTACGTATCGTCGACGACCGTTGCGCCCGCGAGGCTGCCTGCGATCGCCTGTTTCACCTGCAGCCGGCCCTTGACCGGTTCGAACGATTCGAGACCCTGCTTGATCGCCGACAGCGCGACGCCGGCGCCCAGCGCCGCCGCCGTGGCGGCCAGCGCGTTGCGCGCGTTGTGCTCGCCGAGCGCACGCAGCCGCACCGTGACGGCGCCCGCGGGCGTGTCGATCGCGAGTTCGCCGCCGTGCAGGCGGCCCGTGACCTGCGCGTCGCTTTGCCGTTCGGCATCGTGCAGCGCGAAATCGAGGATCCGGTTGCCGGTTGCCGCAACGCGCCAGATGCCCGCGTATGCGTCATCGGCCGGAAACACCGCGACGCCGTCCGGCGGCAACGCGTGAATCACGGCCGCGTGCTCGAGCGCGACGGCTTCGACCGTCGCCATGAACTCCTGGTGCTCGCGCTGCGCGTTGTTGACGAGCGCGACCGTCGGCGCCGTGAGGCGCGCAAGGACTTCCGTCTCGCCCGGGTGATTCATCCCGATCTCGATCACCGCGAGACGATGCGCGGCCGACAGGCGCAGCAGCGTCAGCGGCAGGCCGACATCGTTGTTCAGGTTGCCGGCCGTCGCGAGCCGCGCGTCGGCGCCGACCGCCGCCGCGAAGATCGACGCGATCATTTCCTTGACGGTCGTCTTGCCGTTGCTGCCCGTCACCGCGACGAGCGGCAGCGCGAATCGTTGGCGCCAGCCATGCGCCAGCGCGCCGAGCGCAGCACGCGTTTCACCGCCTTCGATCACCGGCATCGTGACGCCCGCCGGCACGTGCGCGACCAGCGCCGCGGCAGCGCCGCGCGCGGCGACATCGCCGAGGAAGTCGTGCGCATCGAAGCGCTCGCCTTTCAGTGCGACGAACAGGTCGCCGGGGCCGGCCGTGCGGCTGTCAGTCGACACCCGGTCGAACGTGACGCTCGCGTCGCCGTGGACGGTCGCGCCGGGGATCAGCCGAGCGGCTTCGCCGAGACTGAGCATCGTCATTCGGCGCCTCCCTTGCCGTGCGTCGCGCGCGCTGCGAGCGCGAGCCGCGCGTGATCCTGGTCGGAGAACGTACGCTTCTTGCCCATGATTTCCTGCGTGGCCTCGTGGCCCTTGCCGGCCAGCACAACGACATCCTCGCGTGCCGCGCCGCGCACGGCCTGCAGGATCGCGCTCGCGCGATCCTCGATACGGCGTGCGTGATCGGGCGCGGTCATACCCGCGACGATCTGGTCGATGATGCGCTGCGGATCCTCGCTGCGCGGGTTGTCGCTCGTGACGACGGTTTCATCGGCGAGCCGCTCCGCGATCGCGCCCATCAGCGGGCGCTTCGTCGCATCGCGATCGCCGCCGCAGCCGAACATGCAGACGAGCCGGCCGCCGCGCGCCGTGGCGATCGGGCGCAGCGCGTCGAGCGTCTTTTCGAGCGCGTCGGGCGTGTGTGCGTAGTCGATCACGACCAGCGGTTCGTCGTTCTGCAGCCGGCCGCCGAGCCGCTGCATCCGGCCGTTGACGGACTCGAGCCGTGCGATCTCGGCGAGCGCCGCGTCGAACGGCACGTCGGCCGCAAGCAGCGAGCCGAGCACGGCCAGCAGGTTGCTGACGTTGAACGTGCCGAGCGTGCCGACCTCGACGTCCGCGTCGCCCCACGACGAACGCAGGCGGAACGCCGTGCCGGTCGCGGTGGCGCGCACGTCGAGCGCGACCAGTTCGCGATCGGCGTCCGGCACCGGTGCATCACCGATCCCGTACGCGATCGTACGCACGCGACCGGCCAGTTTCTCGAGCAGGCGCCGACCTGCTGCGTCGTCGCGGTTGACGACTGCCGCGCGCAGGCCGCGCCATGCGAACAGCTTCGCCTTCGCGGCTTCGTACGCGTCGAACGTGCCGTGATAGTCGAGGTGATCCTGCGTGAGGTTCGTAAACACCGCGATGTCGAAAGCCGTCCCGTTCACGCGCCCCTGGTGCAGCGCGTGCGACGACACCTCCATCGCCACGGCCTTCGCGCCCGCGTCGCGCAATTGCGCGAGGCTGCGCTGCAGTTGCGGCGCGTCGGGGGTCGTGAAACCGGTCGGCACGAGCTGGCCGGGCATCCCGGTGCCGAGCGTGCCGATCACCGCGCACGGCTGGTGCAACGCCGTCAGCGCCGTGGCGATCCACTGCGTGCACGAGGTCTTGCCGTTCGTGCCGGTCACCCCCACCGCGAGCAGGTTGTCGCTCGGATCGCCGTACCAGCCGCTGGCGATCTCGCCGGCGAGCTGGTCGAGCGCCGGCACGGCCAGTGCGACAGGCACCGCCGGCGCAGCGGCCAGCCCTTCCGGCTGATACAGCACGGCGGCCGCACCGCGCGCGACGGCTTCGGCAATGAATGCGCGGTTGTCGGCCCCGTCGACTGCATACGCAAAAAACACGTCGCCCGCCTCGAGGCTGCGCGTGTCGGCATGCAGTTGCGCTGCGGGGGCCACATGCTGACGCAGCCACGCAAGCGCGGCTGCGATCTGCTGATGCGCCGGATGGGAACTGCGAGCGGCGCTCATCGAACAACTCCTGGTGAATTACGCGTCGTGCTGGACACGATCATATGCTTCGCACCGCCACCCGCGGGCAGCTTTTGCGGCCCCGTCGCGGAAGGTGCTGCCGGCGAATCGTCAGACACGACGAGCTGCTTGATCGGCATGTTCGGCGGCACGTTCAGCGCACGCATCGTGTCGCCGGCGATCGCCGAGAATACGGGGCCGGACACCTGGCCGCCGAAGTGGCTGCCGGCGGTCGGCTCGTCGACCGACACCGCGACGACGATGCGCGGATTCGGCATCGGCGCCATCCCGACGAACGAGGCGCGGTACTTGCGCGTGTAGCCGTGGCCTTCATGCTTGTACGCGGTACCGCTCTTGCCGCCGACGCGATAGCCCGGCACGGCCGCATCCGGCGACGTGCCGCCCGGCGCCACCACCGTCTCGAGCATCGCGCGCACTTCGCGCGCGGTGGTCGGGTTGAACACCTGCGTGCCGACGACCGGCTGGTTGGGGTCGGTCTTGAAAATGGTCACGGGCATCAGCTCGCCGTCATGCGCGATCGCCGTGTAGGCGCGCGCGAGCTGGAACAGCGACACCGACAGGCCGTAGCCGTACGACATCGTCGCCTGCTCGATGCGGCGCCAGCTCTTCCACGGACGCAGGCGGCCGGCCACCGCGCCCGGGAACCCGACCTTCGGCGCCTGGCCGAGGCCGATGCTCGTATACATATTCCACATTTCCTCGGGCCGCATCGTCATCGCGATCTTCGTCGCGCCGATGTTGCTCGACTTCTGGATCACGCCGCCGACCGTCAGCGTGCCGAACCCCGCGTCGTCGGTGATCGGTGCGCCATCGAGCACGAAATGCCCGTTGCCCGTCTCGACGAGCGTGTTCGGCGTCACGCGGTGCAGGTCGAGCGCGAGCGACACCGTAAACGGCTTCATGATCGAGCCCGGCTCGAACACGTCGGTCATGATCCGGTTGCGCAACTGCTCGCCCGTCATGCGCGAGCGGTCGTTCGGGTTGTACGTCGGGTAGTTGACGAGTGCGAGCACCTCGCCGGTGCGCACGTCGACGACCATCGCCGCGCCGGCCTTCGCCTTGAACTTCTCGACGGCGGACTTCAGGTTCGCGTACGCGATGTACTGGATCTTGCTGTCGATCGACAGGTCGACGTCGGTGCCGTTGTGCGGCGGGATCTGCTCGGCGACGTCCTCGACGATGTGCCCCATCCGGTCCTTGATCACGCGACGCATGCCCGACGTACCGGACAGCATCTTCTGGTCGCCCAGCTCGACGCCTTCCTGCCCTTCGTCCTCGACGTTCGTGAAGCCGATCAGGTGAGCGGTGATCTCGCCTTCCGGATAGAAGCGCTTGTATTCGTTGCGCTGATAGATACCGGGAATGTCGAGCGCGGCGACCTTGTCCGCGACGTCGATCGGCACCTGGCGCTTGACATAGACGAAACCCTTGTCTTCCGACAGCTTCACGCGCAGTTCCTTCGACGTCATGCCGAGGAGCTTGCCGAGCTGATTGACCTTGTCGGCATCGAGATCGTCCGGCACCGCGTCGGGAATCGCCCAGATCGCGCGCACGGGCAGGCTCGTCGCGAGCACGAGCCCGTTACGATCGAGAATCTTGCCGCGCGTCGCCGGCAGATCGATCGTGCGCTGATAGCGGCTTTCGCCCTGCTTCCGATAGAACGCGTTGCCGGGCCCCTGGATCCAGAACGCGCGTGCGGCCAGCGCGACGAACGCCATGAACAGCAGGAACACGACGAGCTTCGAGCGCCACATCGGCAGATGCACGCCGAGCACGGGGCTCGACGAGAACTTCACGTTATGGCGCTGCGGAGACGGCTTCATCGCGCGCCTCCCTTGCCCTTGCCGGCCGTGTCCGCCGAAGCCGGGATCGGCGCATCGATCGCCTTCGCGGCGCCCGGCGGCAGCGTCAGGTATTGCGTGCGGCCGGTCGTGATCGGCTGCATCTTCAGCGAATCGTTCGCGAGCTGCTCGATGCGCGAGGTCTTCGACAGCGCGCTCTGCTGATATTGAAGCTGCGCGTAGTCCTGCTGGAGCTGACGCTCCTGCGACTGCGCACGCTGCAGCTGGATGAAGATCTGGCGCTGCTGGTTCGTCGAATTGACGACCGACAGCGCGCAACCCATCACGATGATCAGCAGGAAGATGTTGAAGCGGCTCATGGCGTGACGCGCTCCGCAATGCGCATCACGGCGGAGCGGGCGCGCGGGTTCGCTGCGACTTCCGCTTCACTCGGAAACTGGCGGCTGACGATCTTGAGCGGCGGGCTCGGGAGGTCGACGGCGCGGATCGGCAGGCGACGATCGACCGCAGGCGCACTCGCGTGCGCCTGCATGAATCGCTTGACGATCCGGTCCTCGAGTGAATGAAAGCTGATGACCACCAGCCGCCCCCCTTGCTCCAGCAACGACAATGCCGCGTCTAGTACGACTTGCAGGTCCGCAAGCTCTTGATTGACGTGAATCCGTATAGCCTGAAAGGTGCGGGTTGCCGGATCCTTGCCCTTCTCACGGGTTTTGACGACGTGACCCACGATTTGGGCAAGCTCGCCCGTGGTGTCGAGAGGCCCAAGACGGTCGGACTCTGCCCGGCGAGCAACAAGCGCCTTTGCAATCTGAAAAGCAAACCGTTCTTCCCCATAATCCCGTATCACCTCCGTCAATTCCTGCACCGAAGCCCGTGCGAGCCATTCCGCCGCCGACTCGCCGCGCGTCGGATCCATCCGCATGTCCAGCGGACCATCGGCGCGGAAGCTGAAGCCGCGCGCCGGATCGTCCACCTGCGGCGAGGACACGCCCAGGTCGAGCAACACCCCCGACACCTTCTCGACGCCGCGCGCCGCAAGCGCGTCGCGCATCGATGCAAAGCTGTCATGCACGATCGAGAAGCGCGCATCCTCAATGCCCTGCGCCGTCTCGATCGCCCTCGGATCCTTGTCGAACGCGATCAGCCGCCCGCCCGGCGCCAGCCGCGCGAGCACCGCACGGCTATGGCCGCCGCGCCCGAACGTACCGTCGACATAAATGCCGTCCGGTCGCGTCACGAGCGATTCGACCGCTTCGTCCAACAACACGGTCCGATGCTGCAATTCGTTTCCCATCGCGGGCGTCTCCGTCACCGCAATCAGAACGTGAAATTCTTCAGCGCGTCGGGCATGCCCTGCGCCATCGCTGCCTGCTCCTTCGCGTTGTAGGTCTGCGAATCCCACAGCTCGAAGTGACTACCCATTCCCAACAACATGACTTCCTTTTCCAGTCCGGCTGCCATGCGCAGCTCGGGCGATACGAGAATCCGGCCCGCGCTGTCGAGATCGACATCCATCGCATTGCCGAGAAAAATGCGCCGCCACCAGTGCGCGTCCATCGGCAGCGCGGCGATCTTGGCGCGGAATACTTCCCATTCGGGGCGCGGAAACAGCAACAGGCAGCCGTCCGGGTGCTTGGTCACAGTCACCCGTCCTTCTGCCTGTCCTTGCAGCGCTTCGCGATAGCGAGCCGGCACCGACATCCGCCCTTTCGCATCGAGCGTCAGCGCCGACGCCCCTTGGAACACTTTCCGCTCTCCCGTTCAGGGCACCGAAGCACCCGCTACATGCTGAGAATTTAGCCGGAATAGCCCGCCAAATCACACAAAAATACACTTTTTCACACTGTCTCCCACTTTAGAGGAAGGGTGTGGCACGGTCAAGGGAGCGGCCCGCTTTTTTGACGAATTTTGTTAGTTAGAACAAGGACTTACGCGCACATGCTCATGCGGCCCCTCATTCTAAAAACCGTTATAAATGAATGAGCTAGTGCAACTTGTGAAGGTGATACGTGAGAAAGACGGGCCAGACGGGTGTGCGCACGGGGCTTTCGGGGGCGGGAAAACGCGGAATAAACGGGCGGTATCAGCGGTGGGGAACCGGGACGACGTCATGCATCGCCCCGGTGGGAATCTCACAGATAGTACGCAGTGCTCGTCATGACTTTCGACGCGGCGCGCATCAGCATCCGTGCGGGCAGCGGCAGCTCGATCCCGCCTGCGTCGGCCGCGGCCTTGCCGTGCTTCACCTCGTCGATACGCATCTGGTCGACGATTGCGCGCGACGCGGTATCGGCCGCCGGCAACTCGGACATGTGGCCTTCGAGATGGCTCTCGACCTGCCGTTCGGTCTCGGCCATGAAGCCGAGGCTGACCTTGTCGCCGAGCGCGCCGGCCGCCACGCCGATTGCGAGCGAACCCGCATACCAGAGCGGGTTCAGCAGGCTCGGGCGAGAGTCGAGCTCTTTCAGGCGATGCGCGGTCCACGCAAGGTGATCCTCCTCCTCGCGTGCGGCCTCCTCGAACATCGCCTTCGCCGACGCCGTGCGCGCGGTGAGTTTCTGCGCCTGGTACAGCGCCTGTGCGCAGACCTCCCCGACGTGGTTCACGCGCATCAGCCCGGCGGCATGCGTACGCTCCGCAGGCGTCAGTTCGACGGCCGGCGCCTCCGCCGGCGCGGGCACCGGCCGGCTCATCCGGCTAATGCCGGTCAGCGATCGCAGGCCGCGATCGAATTCGCTGATCAGTTCATCCAACACCATCCTGTTCTCCTGGCTGCAGGTGCTGCCGCGAGCGGCAAGGGCACGAGTCCGCTGCGTAACCGACTTGATTATTCAGCGGAAATTGCGGTTAACCCGTGATTTTAACCATTGTTGCATAAAGGAAACATGGCGACCTTGAGCTGCGGCATTTCGCTTTGTGGCAAAAAGCGGTTTTGCTACATTACGTGCGACTTCTTGCGAAGTTGATGGGGCCCGTCAACAGAACATAACTATCCGCCCCGCCAGAAAAATTCAGTGAATTTTGGAGATCCGTTAATGAAAAAGTCGCTTCTCGCGCTCGTCGCGCTGGGCGCGTTCGCTGGCGCTGCCCACGCGCAAAGCAGCGTGACGCTTTACGGCATCATCGATGAAGGCCTGCTCTTCAACAACAACGCGGGCGGCAAGCACCTGTACAGCATGGCCAGCGGCGTGATGCAAGGCAGCCGCTTCGGCCTGCGCGGCACCGAAGACCTCGGTGGCGGCCTGAAGGCGATCTTCACCCTCGAAAACGGTTTCGACGTGAACAGCGGCAAGCTCGGTCAGGGCGGCCTGATGTTCGGTCGTCAGGCTTACGTGGGCCTGTCGAGCCAGTACGGTACGGTCACGCTGGGTCGTCAATACGACTCCGTCGTCGACTTCGTCGGCCCGCTCGAGGCAGGCGACCAGTGGGGCGGCTACATCGCTGCTCACCCGGGCGACCTCGACAACTTCAACAACGCGTATCGCGTGAACAACGCGGTCAAGTTCACGAGCAACACGTACGGCGGCTTCTCGTTCGGCGGCTTGTACAGCTTCGGCGGTCAGGCAGGCCAGTTCTCGAAGAACCAGGTCTGGTCGCTCGGCGCAGGCTACAACAACGGCCCGCTGGTCTTGGGCGTCGGTTACTTGAACGCACGTACGCCGAACCAGTTCGGCGGCATGTTCAACAACGGCTCGGCATCGTCGTCGGTCTCGTCGCCGATCTACGGCGCGTACGCGAACAACGCGAACACGTACCAGGTCATCGGTGCAGGCGGCGCCTACACGTTCGGCGCAGCGACGATCGGCGCGACGTACTCGAACACGAAGTTCAAGGGCTTCTCGGCAGGCCCGTTCGTGAACCAGACCGCGACGTTCAACAACGGCGAAATCAACTTCAAGTATCAGCTGACCCCGGCGCTGATTCTCGGCGCTGCGTACGATTACACGCAAGGCAGCAAGATCGACGGCAACTCGGCAGCCAAGTACCACCAAGGCTCGCTGGGCGTCGACTACTTCCTGTCGAAGCGTACGGACGTGTACGCAATCGGCGTGTACCAACACGCATCGGGCAACGTGCTCGACTCGAACGGCAATGTCCTGAAGGCGACGGCAGCGATCAACGGTCTCGCAGGTTCGAGCTCGGCCAACCAGGTCGCAGCACGCGTCGGCATCCGCCACAAGTTCTAATCAGCTTGCCTGGCAAGCCGCAGCATATTGAAGGCGCCTTCGGGCGCCTTTTTCTTTTCCGGTCGGTGCAGCCGCGAAGCCTGAGCGTGGCGAATCGTCCCGCCTCCGACAAACCGGTTTTGGGGGTGCCGTGCCGCCCCTGCGGCATCGAAACGTGCTGCCGCCACCGCAAGCCCACTCCGGCGGCCGCGTCGCTCGAAAACAGCCTCGCCGGAGCCACGCCACAAACCAAAAAGCCCGGCACAAGCCGGGCTTCCCTTTCGTTCGACCACGCCGTTACGCGCGTCCGTCGCGCAGTTCGCGCCGCAGGATCTTGCCGACGTTCGTTTTCGGCAGCTCCGTACGGAACTCGACCAGCTTCGGCCGCTTGTAGCCGGTGAGCCGCTCCTTGCAGTAGGCAAGGATGTCCTTGTCGGTGAGCGCCGGGTCCTTCTTCACGACGAACAACTTCACGGCTTCGCCGGAATGCTCGTCGGGCACGCCGACCGCCGCCACCTCGAACACGCCCGGATGCGACGCCACCACGTCCTCGACTTCGTTCGGGTACACGTTGAAGCCCGACACGAGGATCATGTCCTTCTTCCGGTCGACGATCTTCACGTAACCTCGCGCATCCATCACGCCGACGTCGCCCGTCTTGAAGAAGCCGTCCGCGAACATGACCTTCGCGGTTTCGTCCGGCCGGTTCCAGTAGCCGGCCATCACCTGCGGCCCGCGAATGCAGATCTCGCCGGGTTCGCCGAGCGCGACGTCGTTGCCGGCGTCGTCGCGAATCGCCACTTCGGTCGACGGCAGCGGCAAGCCGATCGTCCCGCTGTACTCGGTCGCCGTCACGGGGTTGCAGGTCGCCACCGGCGACGTTTCGGACAACCCGTAACCTTCGATGATTGCCGTATGGGTCTTTTCATACCAGCGTTTCGCGACGCCTTCCTGGATCGCCATGCCGCCGCCGTTGGCGATCACGAGCTTCGACAGGTCTAGCTGATTGAATTCCGGGTGGTTCAGCAGTGCGTTGTACAGCGTATTGACTGCCGGGATCGTCGAGATCTGGTAGCCCTTCAGCTCCTTGATCATCCCGGCGATGTCGCGCGGGTTCGGGATCAGGATGCCCATGCCGCCGGTGCGCATCGTCAGGAAACCGCAGACGGTCAGCGCGAACACGTGATACAGCGGCAGCGCGACAACAGTCACGAACTGTTTCACGTCGGGGAATTTCTCATGCGCCGGATGATGCCAGGCGCCCGCCTGCAACACGTTCGACACGATGTTCCGGTGCAGCAGCGTCGCCCCCTTCGCCACGCCGGTCGTACCGCCCGTGTATTGCAGGAACGCGACGTCATCGGGGCCGATCTTCTGCGCCTTGAATGCCTGGCGCGCCCCTTCCGACAGTGCGGCCTTGAAGCGCGTGAACGACGGCAGTTGCCAGGCAGGCACCATCTTCTTGACGTTGCGCACGACGTAGTTGACGAGCCATCCCTTGATGCCCAGCAGATCGCCCATCGATGCGACGACGACGTGCTTGACGCCCGTATTCGCGATGACGGCCTGCAGCGTCGACGCAAAATTCTCGAGGATGACGATCGCCTCCGCACCGCTGTCCTTCAGCTGATGCTCGAGCTCGCGCGGCGTATAGAGCGGATTGACGTTGACGACGGTGTAGCCCGCGCGCAGCACCGCAGCGATCGCCACAGGGTACTGCAGCACGTTCGGCATCATGATCGCGACGCGCGCGCCGCGCGCAAGCCCGCGCGATTGCAGCCACGCGCCGAACTGGCGCGACAGCTTGTCGAGTTCGCCGTACGTGATGCCCTTGCCCATGCAGACGAATGCCGTGCGGTCGCGATACTGCCGGAAGCTTTCGTCGAGCAGGTCGGGAACAGAGGGATAAGGAGACGCGTCAATTTCGGCTGGAACGCCGGGTGGGTACGATTTCAGCCAAATTTTGTCCATACCGCGCGTCTCCTCACTGATTTTCGAATGGTCGTGCTAAAACGCATCGTAACGGCTCGCTCGTTCCGAGACAACAGGGTTAGATGTCCACTTCGAACTTCCGTGGAAATTCGTCTGATCATACGGGGATATCCGATCAAACGCGCTCAACTTCCACGAGGCAGTCGTAGAACGTCGCCGAATTCCCGAGATCGGTGAGTGCCTGGCTCGTCACTTCGTTCGCGTTTCTGCCGTCCGGCGACAGTTTCTTCCACCAGATCGACAGCCCGACGACGAGCCCTGCGCGCGCGCGATCGGTAACTCTCGCGAGCGCCTGCATCGATCCGCGGTCGTTGAAGATGCGAACGACGTCACCTTCCACGATCCCGCGCGCATCGGCGTCAGACGGGTGGATGTCGAGATGCGGCTCGCCTTCGGTATGACGCAGGCTGTCGACGTTCACGAACGTACTGTTCAGGAAGTGGCGAGCCGGCGGCGAGATCATCGCGAGCGGATAGCGTGCGGCGAGCTCCGGCGCGGCCTCTGCCGACTCGAACGGCGGCAGGTAGTCGGGCACGGGATCCACGCCCATCTGCTCGAGTCGGGGGCTGTAGAACTCACACTTGCCGGACGGCGTGCGGAAACCACCGTTTGCGAACGGCGCCTCCGGCAGCTTGAGCTTCAACCAGCCATCGCGCTTGAGCGTATCCCAATCGCTGTCGAGCACTGGATCGTCCCAGCGGAGCGCCGCGCGCGCGACCTCTTCGTCGTTGTGATAAAGCGCCGGTTCATCGAGCCCCATGCTTCGCGCGATGCCGCGGAAGATCTCCGTATTCGGCCGAGCCTGTCCCACCGGAGGAATCGACGGCAGGTTCGCCATCACGTAGGTGTGACCGTACGATTTGTGGATGTCCAGATGCTCGAGCTGGGTGGTGGCCGGCAACACAATGTCGGCGAAATCGACGGTATCTGTCTTGAAATGCTCGAGAACGACCGTGAACAGATCCTCACGCGCGAACCCTGCCGCGACCTTCGATGAATCCGGCGCGACCGCCACCGGGTTCGAGTTGTATACGATCACCGCTTCGACCTTCGGCCCGAAGGTAGCGTCGCCCGGGTGCAGCAACGCGTCGCCGATTGCGTTCATGTTGATGATGCGCGGGAGTTTGTGCGGCCAGCCCGGCATCAAATCCGGACGAAGCAGCGCAGCCTGGTTGACCGGCGCGGATTCCGACGACGAGAGCAACAGCCCGCCGGCCCGGTCCCGCCAGGCGCCCGTGAGTGCTGGCAGGCTTGCGATCGCGCGTACGGCGTTGCCACCGCCGCGAACGCGCTGCATGCCGTAGTTGAGTCGGATCGATGCCTTGCGGGTGGCACCGTAACAACGTGCAAGGTCGATCAGTTCCGACGCGTCGATCCCGCAGATCTGCGCAACGCGTTCCGGCGGATAGGACATCGCCCGCTCCTTGAGCGCATCGAAGCCGAGCGTATGGCTGGCGATGTAATCGTGGTCGAGCAGGTCTTCGGTTATCAGCACGTACATCATGCCGAGTGCGAACGCGCCGTCGGTACCAGGCTTCAACGCGATGTGCTGTTGACACTTCTCGGCTGTCAGCGAACGATACGGATCGATGGCGACAAGACGTGCGCCTCGGCGCTTCGCTTCCTGCGCACGCGTCCAGAAGTGCAGGCTCGACGCGATCGGGTTTGCTCCCCAAATCAGAATCAGCTCGCTTTCCTCGAAATGCTCGAGGTGCATGCCGAGACTGCCGCCATAGGTGTAACGCAACCCCGCTGCACCGGCCGCCGCGCAAATCGTGCGCTCGAGGCGCGAGGCGCCGAGCTTGTGGAAGAATCGCTGAGCGATGCCCTCCCCCTGCACGAGCCCCATCGTCCCTGCGTAGCTGTACGGCATGATCGCTTCCGGCGCGCGCGCCGCGATTTCACCGAGACGACGACCGATCTCATCGAACGCCTCGTCCCAGCTGATGGGTACGAAATGCCCCTCCCCCTTGGCACCGACGCGCTTGAGCGGGACGGTGAGGCGATCGGGGTGATGAACGCGATCGGCGTATCGACTGACTTTCGTACACAACACGCCTTGTGTCGGCGGATGGTCGGGATCGCCCGTGACCTTGATCGCCTTGCCGTTTTCGACGGTCACACGCATTGCGCACGTGTCCGGACAATCATGCGGGCAAACGGCCCTAGCTACCTGAATGGCGGCGTTCATCGTTTTGTGTGCAGAGATGGGGATTCGCAAATTTTACGTGGACACGCCGAATAAAGCGTTCATTTCGTACGGTGTCTGAGGTATTTGGCCGAAACGCGATGGGGGAATCGGTTCAGTTTCGGTGGTTCGGTGCGTTGTCCGCGGGGGATTTGCGTGGCGACCCAACACTTGTTGTCGACGATGGCAAGCTGATCACGTACGAGTGTGCTGCCCCAGGTGCGGGAGAGAGAAATTGCAGCTTTGATCGGAGATAGCAGCAATAGGCTAAGGGATCGCGGATGATACTGGCCGATTGGCGTGCCGGGAGCGGCGAGTTCTCGGGAACGGCAGGTGTCTGAATCGACGCATTCGGCGCGTGGATATGGCCAGGCTGGCCACTACGCGCACCGTGCATTTCCGCCGCTTAAATGCAAAAACCCCCGCCTTTCGGGCGGGGGTTCTTGGCTTAGGGAGCCTGACGATTACCTACTTTCACACGGGAATCCGCACTATCATCGGCGTAGAGTCGTTTCACGGTCCTGTTCGGGATGGGA